>NZ_AVBG01000006.1 GCF_000770675.1 Pontibacillus chungwhensis BH030062 | reverse complement strand
AGATAAACAGTTTTATTTTTATACTGTCTACCATAGGGGGAGCATCTCAGTATCTGTGACCTTTTTTGTAGTTATAAGGGTAGAAAGGTCATTGATCCACCTGTTCACTGACATTTTAGGTTTATATCTTTCCTGAAATGTAAGTGAGGAAGCGCTGGAATCGTCCCTGCGCTTCAAGTAGATTTCAAAACTAATAACCACCACGGATCAGACCCTTGGTGGTTATTAGCTTTAATCATTATTATTTTCCCCAGAACTGGATGAGATACCCGATTTACCCCAGTAAACTAAGAAAACAAGTGATGATAAAATCCCTAATACCGTAATAACCAAGTTCATTTACTTATCATCCTTTCAATATTTAGGTTCTAAAGTAGAATAAATGAAATTGCTTTCATGTTAGTAGTATCTTACCACAAAAATATTTGATAACGACACCCTTTGTAGAGGTTTATGGTATAAAAAGAAATAATGCTAAAAATTACCTATTATTTTATAACTATTTTATAAAATTTTACAGCTATTGGTTGACCTATTCCATTTATTCCATTTATTATATTAAACGTAATATTCAGAATAAAACCAAGAGGAGGAGATTTTATGAAGAAAATCAAAAAGGGGTTAGTAACCCTAGCATTAGGTGCAGCTTTTTCAATCGGTGCGGTATTTACAGCAGACGTTGATTCTGCACATGCAAATCCAACTACTTATGGTCCTTATTACACAAGCTTCTCTGGAGCGGAATTACAAGATTCTAATTGGGGCACCCTAGCAAGAAAATGTGAAAATGCCGTATATGATTACGGTAGCTCCATTAGCAGAAGCTCTACTTATGTATGTCAATGGTATCAAGTAATTGAAAGAAGGGTGACATCTACTAACGGATGGATTGAGGATGTTAGTTACTCACCTTACTATATTTATAATCTATAATTAGAAAGAGAGCTGGGCTGCCAGCTCTCTTTCTAATTTGGAGGACGAAGGAGGAAGCACAGGGACGGTTCCCGTGCTTCTTTTAGAATCATTATTTTCTTTGAAGGAAGCACCAGAACCATCCCCGCGCTTCCACTATTCATAATGTTATTTACTAGTGGTAAATAGTGGAAAATTAATATGCGGGGTATTGTTTTTATAAGCGAATTTTAGGAGTTGAAAGGTTGTCTTCCTTATTTTTATTACTATTAATAAGGTCTTCTTTTAAGCTGTTCTATTTTGTTTTGCCATAATTGAGGTAGTAGAGCAGGAGAGGAAATGACGTATTGAATTACTTTAGTTTGGTTTGGGTATGAGAGATTGATGAAATCATTCATTTAATATTCCACTATCTGCTGACTAGGTGATAGAAGTCCTTGTCTTTATCCTTTTCAACTGGGATAACCACATCATAAATACTGTAGTAGGGTTTCTTTCTATTCTTTTTACTGTAGTAGGAGCAACGATTTCATTAAATGGAAGGTAAATTTTTTTGTAAGGGGTGGGACCAATTGTTTTATTCATGAAGTTCACCTCTTCGAGACTATATGAAAAAAGTAACTTCTATCATGACATAAACAAAATTATTTTGGTTCTTCGTATAACTTTGGGACAGGCCACATGTCACACATCGTGAAGAAGCACAAGGACGGTTCGAGACCAGTGAAAAAGTCAAATAATCATAATGAAGAAGCAAATCACCTACTGTATATAGGTGGTTTGCTTCTTTTTATATCTGTATTTTGAGGTAAGTGTGCGGCACTTTAATAAAATAAGTACTTTTTCACTGGTCCCGGACGGTTCCTGTGCTTCTTTTTATATGGAGTGCCGAGAAGGTGATTTCTTGACCCATAGTTGAAAGGGCCAGGGGACCCGTCCCCGCGTCCCCGACATGAAACTTACATTTTGTTCTCATTTCTCGACTTTTTCATTGATCCCAAACCGTGCCCATGCTTCACCACAAGTTTGCGCAAACATACGGATATTTAAGGCGTTTTGTAATAATGACACACATAAAGTGCATCTCGGGAATACAAACGTTTTTATAGGGTGGATTCAGCGGAAATATACTCATTATTTACATAAATTTAACTATTTTTTATTAAATGCGTCTTGATTTCCTTCTGTTAACCCTTCATTATTGGCCCATGTTTCCCAAAGGGGAGAGAGAGGTTTATAGGGTCTAGGTGTCTAATTCTAACCATAAGTTAGACCGAAACTACGAGGGAGGAATGAGGTAATGAAAATGAAGATGAAAAAGCTTGCCGGATTATCGTTAGCCGTAACAATGTTGGTGTCACCTGCACTAGTGGAGGCTGCGCCGAAAGATGATGTCGAGAAGCCAAAGCAAATTAAGGAGATCAATGTTCAAAAGGAAAAAGGGGCGTTCGTGAAGGGAGAAGTCTTGGTTCAATTTAAGAAGGATACCCCTGGGAAAGCTAAGGACCAACTTTTAAAGGGTATGGGGGCAACTGAGATTCCTGATACAGATGCTGTTAAATCCGAATTCAAAGTGTTGAAGGTAGGAAATGTAGAGGCTGTTGTGAAAGCTTTAAATAAAAATCCAATGGTTGAGTATGCTGAACCGAACTACCTTTTTGAAGCAACATGGACACCAAATGATACTTACTATGCTGGTTACCAATATGGCCCTCAGAATACGGATACGGAAGCTGCTTGGAACATTACAAAAGGCAGTTCCTCACAAGAAATCGCTATTATTGATTCAGGCGTCGATTACAATCACCCTGATCTAAATGACAAAACCATCCGTGGATATGACTTTGTGGATAATGACTATTATCCAATGGATTTAAATGACCACGGTACTCACGTGGCAGGAACAGCTGCGGCAGAGACCAACAATTCAGCTGGGGTTGCTGGTATGGCTCCGAATACTTCAATTCTTGCAGTTCGTGCATTGAATGCAAATGGAAATGGTTCTCTAGCGGACATCGCTGATGCTATTACGTATTCTGCGGATTCAGGAGCGGAAGTCATCAACTTGTCCCTTGGCTGTGACTGCAGTACGACAACTTTAAAGAATGCGGTGAATTATGCGTGGAATAGTGGTTCTGTTTTAGTTGCGGCGGCTGGGAACGATGGCGTTTCGACTACATTTGAACCCGCTTCTTATAGCAACGTGATTGCTGTAGGGGCAGTTGATCGATACAATCGTGTTGCATCCTTCTCGAATTACGGAACGTGGGTTGATGTGACAGCGCCAGGCGTAAGTATAGCCTCATCCGTTCCAAATAGCGGCTACGCTTACATGTCAGGAACGTCAATGGCATCGCCTCATGTGGCTGGTTTGGCTGCCTTGTTAGCAAGCCAAGGTCGCAGCAATGCTGAGATC
Source organism: Pontibacillus chungwhensis BH030062 (assembly GCF_000770675.1). Classification (GTDB taxonomy): domain Bacteria; phylum Bacillota; class Bacilli; order Bacillales; family BH030062; genus Pontibacillus; species Pontibacillus chungwhensis. The sequence continues at coordinate 222,232 of NZ_AVBG01000006.1, read as the reverse complement.
AGGCAAGCGATTGAAGTGACGGCTGATCCGATTTCGGGTACTGGAACGTACTTTGAACATGGTGTTATCAATTCCTTGGATGCAGTAAACTATTAATCTATTGAAATAAGAGCTGATTGATCCCTGCTATACATGGCAGGGATCTTTTTTTCGTTTTACTAACTTATAGTTTGGATAGGTGGGAAGCTCCTTGCCAAGAAGACTCTGGGTGTGATCAAAGCAAAAAACCTCTTGATCAAACGTTTGATCAAGGTGGAGGAATGTTTGTAAGTAATCAAACGGGACAATGTACTTGTCCCCATGGACCTAGTTCATTGTCCCAGTGAGTACCCTAGTAACAGCTACCTCTATACTTATAGGAGACAGCGCAAAAGGCCTTCTGTTTAAAAAACCCTTCTTGAGCGTCTTTTCGTTCAAGAAGGGTTTTTATAAAACATTATTTTAAAGAAATGTGGACCAAGGTACCCGTCCCTGCGTCCCTCATTCTTTTTTTACTCTAGATGGAAGGAATATAAGAATTTACTTCCAAACAATGTTAGGGCATTTGGCGAGTAAACCATCTCGCCTAATTCCGTGCCCTTTTCAAACGGAATGATGACTGTTCCTTCATTTACACCGCCTGGGCGAAGTTCGGCTTCCTCATATGTACCGTCGTTTTCCATGGTCAAGAAGGGAAGTTTAACTTCTTTTCCATTCTTATCATAAAAGCCTAAGAAAGCAGGATCAAAGAACGATTTCGATAGGGTGCTGTCACCCACGTTTTCTAGTTTTACATTCATGCTCATAAAGTTATACTCTTTATTTAACTCTGGATCATCGGCGAGGTTTTCCATAACCTTGTAATCTGAAACAGTGAATTCTCCAAGTCCTGTGACTTTATCTTTTCTGATCCACGCAGCGGTAAAGGTCTTGTTGAGGCTCACATCTACCTCGCCTCCCTCTGTTTTCTTTCCAATTTTCATCGCCTCTGCTTCTGAACAGGCTGTCATCATAAGGAGCAAGACAACTGCAAGCCAAATCTTTTTCAAATAAAACAATCCCCTCTATTGTATCTATACACCTGAACATCAACATTTATTGATTTAGGTGATATGTATCTTTTATTCATTCTACTAATGTAACTATCATTCTTTCATGTATTATTGTTTTAAATAACTATTCCAAAGTATAAGGGGATAGTAGAAGTTCATTGTTCCAGTGGACATGGTATAACCGTACTCTGTTTAGGAAGAAGTAAACTGTTTCTGCGTCCCTTTTTACAACATATCTAACATACGCTCGTATTCTTCCATTTTGTCTCTGATAAACATATCGATTTCTATATAAATGAGGAATACGGTAAACAGTGTAGCGCTTAGGCTCCAGTAAATGCGGTTTACAGGAGTAGAACTTTTTTGTGCGTACTCGTAAATGATAAGTGCTGGGTAAAGAAGGATCGGAAATAGAAGCGAAATGCTACCGAAAATGAATGTGAATTTGATCGATCCTGCTAATCCGGCTAGCATGCCTAGCACGTTTAAGGCCACAAATGGTACAAGCAGACTTCCGAACTGTATAATGATCCCTTTTACAGAAACAGAAGCGGAGATGATTTTTGCTACGGCAAGGGTACTGATGATGGCAGCTAAGACGATGAACGTCGTATTAATGAAAAGAGGCCAAGTTACTTTGAAAAATGGAAGTGACTCGGGTGCTACGTCTTCCATGAATGCGCCGTAACTACTTTGAGCTTCCTGGAAAAAAGAATTGAACAAGAAAAATAAGCTAAGCGCAAATGTCACTAAGTAGATCACTAGTGTGGATAGTCCTTGGACAAATTGTTGATCGCTTTGAGCGAAGGCTTCAGATGGTTTCTTTAATAGGTGTAGCGCGTAATTTCCATATTGTTTGGAAACGCCTTTGGCGCGGTCAAGTACTTCTGTTTGTTGTGTAGATGTACCAGCTGTATAGCTAGCAGCGGTTTCCGTAGCGGCTTCTGAAAAAGGTGTTCCGCAAGATCCGCAGAATTTACCGCTTTGATTGTCTTTTTGACAACTTGGGCATGTCATTATAATCAAACTTCCTTTCTTTTATAAGCTATCTCGATCCGTGTCGAAAATGTTGATTTCTTTAATGGTATACGTTCCATCTTTGTAGACGATGGTGTAAGTCTTTGAGCGCTCATAATGGGTCTGATCGCCTTTGTGATTGGTGAAAATGAACGACTCATTAGAGGACAGAGAAATAGTTGCCTCATTTACAAGCACAACGTTTGTGACATCATTTTCACTGAAGTTATACGTGTAATTCTCATCCTCTAGGTCCCCAATATAATCTTCTAATTCAAGGTCTGCCTTACTGCCTTGAAGGAGGTAAGGGGCAACCGTTGTGTAGTTGCGATTGTTCAAAGCGTCTTCATAGGCGCTTCGGAAATCCTGATAATGATTGATGGCTCCTTCTTTTGTCATAGGAGCAAGCTTAACTGGGTGTTGAATGTCAAAATGCATGGTTCCATAAGACGCATTTTGTGGCGTTACTTTCTCAGACAAGATTTCTTCTCCGTCTTCACCCGTCCATCCAGCCTGTAGTTCTAAGCTAGCGTCAGTAGGAATCGGACCAATTTCTCCTTCAAATTCTCCGAGTTTCTTCTCTGTACTTTCTCCATTTATGTAGAGGATGGCATTTTCTTCGTTCGTTTTTACGTTATAGTAATCTGCTGCAAACTCTGCTTCAAATTCTTGGTGATGCTCGTCGTTTTGTTCAATAGGAAGTGAGCCCTCAATGGTGAACTCGCCAAATGAATTGGCAGCTTTCCCTGCGATTGGATAGTTTCCAGGGTAGGCTTTCATAGCTAACACATATTCATATGGTGTTGTCGTTTCTACCGTATGATCTTCTCCAATGGTGAGAGTGGAGTTCTCCACATTTGAAAGGATCGAAACCTCTGTAGGGATGGCAACAATATCGTATGTATCATAAATCCCGAGAACTTTCTCCTTTTTTACTTTAAACAATTCGCCTCCATAACGTCCGTGGATGGCTTGGTCGAACGATTCCTCGTTATGGACACTCTCTACAATCTGATTGCGGATGTCTGACCATCCTTCGCCTTCGATGTAATCCAAGTACTCATCCTGAATAATCAACGCGTCTTCATCTAGTGAGACTTCTTCGAAGAATGCTTCTGCCTGATTATCTGAGATCGCGCGGTCCATGGCCTGTACAGATTTCATTGGATCGAATAAAGATGAAAGTATCAAATGAGTGCTAATAAGGGCTACGGTTACAGCGACTCCGATCGTCCACATTATTTTTTTCTTCTTCGACATAGGAGCCTTCGGTGGCTGTGAGGCTTTAGAAGCAGGTTGGTCATTCGCGTCGAATGCTGTCCCGCATTCCGTGCAGAACGATTGTCCTTCTTGGAGCTGATGCCCACATTGTGTGCAAAACTTCATGTATTCCTCTCCTTTCTTTTGTCATAGTCATTTAGAATTAATTTTTTACACAATTCGACATTATATCACTAAAATTCCTTTGGTGGTAGGGGTATCCTTGAAAAGGGACGTGAGGAAGGTTTCATTCTCCCGGTCCAATTGATCTTAGCTGATGAGAAATGTATACTGCTAGGATGAAGAAAAAAGGTATTCTATGTTCAAAAGGAGTAGTTTATGGACGATCAACAAAAGCAAGGAGCGCTGAAAGCTCAGGATGAAATGATGGAAATCGCAGATCGATTATTCCAAGAAGGGAAGTCAGAAGCGGAAGTAAGGAAAGCTCTTTCTGATTATCTTGACCGGAAACGGGCTGAGGTGCAGAAGAATAAAGGGTAGGAAATTAGGAACGATTTAATACCTATAGCTATATCAAATTAAAGCAGGGGGAGCCTCCTGCTTTATTTAGTTTGGGAGAGAAGAGAGCCTTAAGCTAGGAGTATCTTAGTAATCATTCCATCGTGATCAAACGTTTGATCAAGAGGAAGGGTTTAATCCCCGCCGCGAGCTTCCGTGGTATTTGAGAGTGAATAAAAGGCGTGACGCCTGGTATACTTAAGGGACGAAATTATTCTCGCAAAGGAAGGATTTATTTGAGTAAACCTGAAAAGATCAATTACTTTGATCGTGAACGAATCACACGACATGAGAAGCTACAACGCGCTAAAGAGCTTTACATTGATTTCTTAGATCAAGATCATCATACAAGATTCGGTTCGTTTAGTCCTGCTGCAAACAACTTTATCCTGGAAACGTTCCAAAAATACCATCCAAAAGAATTGGCGGCTTTTCGGAAATACGTGGGCATCAGGAAGAAGGCTTCTGCCAAGGTGAAAAAGCCTGCATCAAGCAGAAAGAAGACTAATCACAACCTTCACGCGTTCGCTCAGCTCGGTGTGCGCTTTGAATCGAAAGTGAAAGAAGTGCTGCTTATGATTAACCAGCATAAATCAATTGATTTCCAAGTGTCAGTGCCGGTAAAAGGGCATAATTCTAACACGCATTTTCTCCGTCCTGATATTGTCATCAATGATGATATTTGGATTGATTGCAAATTGTCCTTGATAGCAATATTAAAGAGACAGCGTTAAAGTACGAGGGGCATTGTCGCTTGTTAGAATTTTATCTCCTAATCGATGATGAAGTTGGATACGGCGTGCATGAGGGATCAGGTCAAATTGTTCGTTCGATATGGAATGTCATTGATCGAGGAAAGAGGCGCTTAGGGGATGAATTAACAGAGCATTATACGAGAGAGTTTAATCAGTTAAGGGTAGAGTACTTGACTTTAAAGGAAGAAAATACTTTTTAAACAATTGCGGGGGTAAGTACGTAAGTACCGGTGCTGGCTGATTTATTTTATAGTAATGCAAATCATGAAACGAAAGATTAAATCATTGTTTAATAGTCAAAGATTAATGAGCTATTGAAAAAAGGCATGTAATGAGTACTCGTTACATGCCTTTTTTCTTTAATAGGGCTATTTTAGAAAATAGTAATCTGTTTTACACGAGGCGGTTTAATCTAATGCATAAACCTCTTCTCCATTCACAAATGTCTTCAATACATAACTGCTTCCATTAAACGGATCATCGTTCCAAAGGACCACATCGGCATCTTTTCCTGCTTCCAAAGACCCCACGCGCTCATCTACTCCTAAATGCTTAGCCGCATTTAACGTAATCGAACTCCAGGCATCTTTTTTTTCTAAGCCATGATTCGCAGCTTGAATAGCACTCATCCGTAAGTATTCAATACCAACCACTGGGTGATCGGTAGTAATGGAAACAGAGACCCCGGCCTGGTTTAGGATGCCAGCTGTTTCCCATCCTTTGTCACTTAATTCTACTTTGGAGCGAGTAGACATTGTAGGACCTACGGCTGCTGGGAAGTTAAATTGGGCAATGTAATCAGGTATTTGATGGCCTTCAGTGCAATGCTCGATACTGATGTCTAGGTCAAATTCCTTAGCTAGTCGAAGGAGGGTCACAATGTCATCTGCACGGTGGGCGTGGGCGCGGAGTGGAATTTCTTTATCTAGTACTTTGCCCAAGTTCTCAAGGCCCAGATTGTCCTCAACATTCTCCCTGCGCTCGAGCTTTTGCTTATATTGTTGTGCTTTTCTTAACTGTTGGCGGAACATGGCCGCGATCCCCATACGAGTCACAGGAGCATGGCCTTTCGAGCCGTGAAGGCGTTTTGGGTTTTCACCGAAAGCCGCCTTCATGCCAGAAGGTCTACGGAGCACCATTTCATCTACAACGTTCCCACTTGTCTTAAGCGTCACCATTTCACCCCCGATGACATTCGCGCTTCCTGGTAACACCTGTACAGTTGTGACGCCAGCCTTTCGAGCATCTTCAAACCCCTTGTCACGAGGGTTAATACCATCTAGCGCTCGAATTTCAGGGGTAATAGGGCTGCTTGTTTCGTTAAAGTCTTGCCCAGGCTGTCCGATCCCTTCTTCATGTACTCCCAGGTGCGTGTGCACATCGATAAGCCCAGGTGTAATATAGAGTCCTGTTGCATCGATGACCTGTTCAGGCTCCTCACTATGCGTAACTTGTCCAACTTGAGTTACTTTTCCACCTTCAATTAGTACACTCGCATTCGTGAGCGTCTCACCATTTCCGACGATAATCGTTCCGTTCTTAATTAACTTCATTATGATCACCTCTGAATAAAAAATGTATAAATTGGAAAAAATCCCTTGCGTTAAGTTAACTGAAAATTTATACTATTAACAAATTTACAATTTCGATACTATACGAAATGGATAGAGATGTAAATAGGAAGCTAATTCGAAATAAAGGTTCGGATTAGGTCTATTTTCACAGAAATTATACCGAAAGGCGGAATGGAGTATGTCGTCAGAGGAATTCGATTCTGTGATCGACGAATTGGATAAAGGCATTATTAAACAATTGTCGAAGAATGGGCGTATGTCTTTTGCAGAAATCGCAAGTGAGCTGGACGTGACAGAAAAGACCGTTCGCAAACGCTATAACCAAATGGTTGATAACAATATCCTAGAGGTTGTAGGGGTCGTAAACCCTATTACAATAGGGATTAAGGTTAGTGCTATTGTACAGGTTCAAGTTGTTCCTCAATACATAGATGAAGTCATTACGTCGTTAACGAATATCCCGGTGATTCGCTATGTCACGACACTAACGGGGGAATACCAATTGCTTGGTCAGGTGAATGTCAGAAGCTATGAAGAACTCAATGAGACGGTTAAGAAGATCTATCAGATTCCACATATCCAATCGACTAACGTACTAGTCCAAATGGATGTCCATAAAAACACATTCGAATATTTATAGATATATTTTTTTAAACATACATGTTTGAAAATTCAGTTAAAAGGGAGGCTGGCGACAAAGGGACAATTAATCTGTCCCGGAGGAGAAGGTATGGGAACGATTCCAGTCGCGATGGAATTTCTGATGATTTAAAGAATGAAAAATAAGATTGTAGGAGGATCCACATGAAAATTTTTATTTCAGCAGACATTGAAGGAATTTCAGGTGTAGCTACTAACGTGCAGCTGAAGAAGAATGATGAGTACCAACGTTTCCGAAAGCTCATGACCGAAGAAGTAAATGCCGCTGTGCGTGGTGCCTTTAACGGAGGGGCGACAGAGGTGGTTGTGGCAGATGGGCATGGGAATATGTCGAACATTTTAATTGAAGAGTTCGATGAACGGGCTCGCCTCATTTCAGGGAGTAACCGGGTTATGTGTCAGTTAGAAGGCCTTGATGAGACGGTTGATGCCATGATGTTCGTGGGTCATCACGGGCGTGAATCAGGTTCTGAGCGAACCACCATCAGCCACACGTTAGCGGGCATTTGTGTGAAAGAAATGAAAGTAAATGGGAAAGTAGTTGGCGAAACGGAATTAAATGCTGGTGCAGCAGGATTCTATCACGTACCGTCGATTTTCATCTCAGGCGATGATGCTTACGTTGATGAAGTGAAGGAAACGTTGCCAGATGTCGAGAGTGTGGTGACAAAGCGCGGAATTGACCGCTTTGCTGCAGATCTTCGTTCACCTAAGCAAGTTCATAAAGAAATAGAAGAGAAGGCCGAGGCTGCGGTGCAACGACTGGATACGTTTAAGTCATATGAGGTACCCGGTCCAATTACATTCGATCTAACGTTTAAAGGGTCTCAACAAGCGTTGATGACAACAACTATTCCTACAGTTGAAATGACAGGAACAGAAAGCGTTCGATTTACCTGTCAGGATTACATAACGGCCTACAAGCAAATGTGGGGTCTTGTCATTATTGCGATGTCTGCCACGAACGGAGTACTCGGCCACGTGAATGCATAACAGAAAGAAAGGAGGAAGAAGATGTACATTCTTAAGCGATTCCTAACGATGATTGTGACAATCTGGGTCATTACAACGTTAACGTTTATTATCATGCACTCTATACCGGGCGATCCTTTTGCCTCAGATGCTGACGTACTCCCGGAAGAAGTCGTTGAGAATATGAGGGAGAAATACAACCTCGATCAGCCACTTCCTGTTCAATATCTTCTTTATTTAAAGAATCTCGCCACCTTGGATTTAGGGCCTTCCATTGAATCAAAAACGCGGGATGTGAACACGTTGATTGCGGATGGCTTTCCGGCGTCTGCTTTACTCGGCATACAAGCTCTTGTGATTGCCATTGTTTTTGGCCTTATATTAGGAATCGTTGCGGCGCTTAATCACAACGGCCTGCTGGATTACCTATCCATGGGGGTAGCTATTATAGGGATTTCAGTGCCGAGTTTTATTCTGGCGCCTCTCTTGATTAAATATTTTGCCGTAGATTGGGGGCTTCTTCCTGTAGCTTCGTGGGGATCTTGGGAGCATACAGTGTTACCATCGGTTGCTTTAGCAACGGCCCCGCTCGCCATCGTTGCTCGCTTCATGAGATCGAGCATGCTTGAAGTGATGAATCAGGATTACATAAAAACCGCAGATGCAAAAGGGGTCAGTACAATCGGGATTGTGATTAAGCACGGTATTCGTAACGCGCTTATTCCCGTTATATCTTTTATCGGCCCTCTGGTTGCGTTTCTTCTTACTGGAACGTTCGTCATTGAGAAGATTTTTGCAATACCAGGGATTGGGAAGTATTTCGTCGATAGCATCTTCAATCGTGATTTCCCTGTCATCCTTGGCACAACCATCTTCTTCAGTGCGATTCTCATTGTAACCTTATTTATTGTGGATATTTCGTATCGATTAGTGGATCCAAGAATTAAATTGTCGAGTAAGGGGGAGTAGAGATGATCGAACAGCGAAATGAAGAAGATTTATTTCACCCCGTAGACCACAATCGGTTCAAACAAAATGAGATCGTCAGGCCGAGTATTGGTCAATTCAGGGAAACCGTTACGAACATTTTACGAAATAAGCTTGCCGTACTTGGAATGTTTATTTTAGTGATCATTACTTTCTTCGCTATCTTTGGGCCTAACATGGTTCCCTACAGTTATTCGGATCAGAACTTAGAAGCGAAGAACCTGGCGCCAAGTGTCGAGCATTGGTTTGGTACCGATGCACTTGGACGAGATATGTGGGCGCGTACGTGGTACGGAGCTCGAATCTCTTTAACGATCGGTATTGCAGCCGCGTTAATTGACCTTGTTATGGGCCTTGTGGTTGGAGGAATATCAGGTTATATGGCTGGCCGAGGGAAATTAGGTGACCGAATTGATGGCTTCCTAATGCGGATTGTAGAGATCTTATATGGCATTCCGTATTTACTAGTGGTGATCTTGCTACTTGTTGTCATGAAACCTGGTTTATGGACCATTATTCTAGCTTTATCCATTACAGGTTGGGTCGGCATGGCGAGGATTGTAAGGGGGCAAATCCTACAGTTAAAAGAGCAAGAGTACGTCACGGCTGCTCAAAAGCTTGGTACGTCTCATGGAAAGATTATTTGGCGTCATTTGTTCCCGAATATGATCGGCATTATTATAGTGAACCTGACGTTTACGATTCCAAACGCCATTTTCGCAGAGTCCTTTTTAAGTTTTATCGGTCTAGGTGTACAAGCCCCGATCGCAAGCTGGGGAACCATGGCCAATGATGCATTAGGAGTAATTTTAACCGGACAGTGGTGGCGTTTATTCTTCCCTGGTTTCCTCATCTCGTTAACGATGTTTGCATTTAACGTATTTGGAGATGGGTTACAAGACGCGCTCGATCCACAATCTAGTGATTAAAGGAGGGGTGAGATGGAACGTTTGTTAGAAGTTGAAGATTTGCACGTATCGTTTAAGACCTATGGCGGGGAAGTACAAGCTGTACGCGGTGTGAACTTCCACGTTAATAAAGGAGAAGTACTTGCCATTGTAGGAGAGAGTGGTTCTGGTAAGAGTGTGACAGCGAAGACGATTATGGGATTGCTACCGAAGAAAGTGAGCCGGATCAGTTCAGGAGTGGTCACTTTTGAAGAAGACGACTTGCTAACGTACTCCAAAAAGGAGATGCAAAAAGTAAAAGGATCTAAAATTAGTTTGATATCTCAAGATCCGATGACATCTCTGAACCCTACGATGAAGATCGGTCACCAGATTGACGAATCTTTAAAGTTGCATACAGATTTATCTAAAATGGAACGAAAAAGCCGCGTGCTGGAGCTCCTGACCTTAGTCGGGATTCCAAATGTGGAAGAGCGCTATAGCCAGTATCCGCATGAGTTAAGTGGAGGGATGAGACAGAGGGTTCTCATTGCTGTTGCTCTTGCGTGTGAACCTCAGCTTATTATTGCAGATGAACCGACCACAGCGCTTGATGTAACCATTCAAGCTCAAATTCTTGATCTGCTTAAAGACCTCCAGCAACGCTTGGATACGTCTATCTTAATCATTACCCATGATTTAGGAGTGGTCGCTGAAGTTGCGCAGCGTGTAGCCGTCATGTATGCGGGCGTGGTCGTGGAGAGCGGTTCGGTTGAAGAAATTTTTGCGAATCCGAACCATCCTTATACGTGGGGGCTGCTAGGTTCGATTCCAAAACAACGACAAGATGGGGCGCGAGAACGTCTAATTCCGATTGAAGGAACACCTCCTGACTTGTTCTCCCCTCCAAAAGGGTGCCCGTTTGCCGCTCGTTGTGAGTATGCGATGGATATATGTGTAGAGAAAATGCCTGACTCTACGTACTTAACCACCGATCATGCCTCTAAATGTTGGTTGAATGACTCTAGAGCCAAGAAGCCGAAGGAAGTCGCAATGGCAGGGAGGAGTAGATAATGTCAGATTCACTCGTAGACGTACAGCAGGTGAAAAAGCATTTCCCGATTGGAGGGAACCAAACGCTTAAAGCCGTTGATGATATCAGTTTTTCCATTCAAAAGGGAGAAACGTTAGGGCTTGTGGGAGAAAGTGGAAGTGGAAAGTCAACGCTTGGTCGCACGATTGTAGGACTAGAAGGCGCTACATCAGGATCCATTACGTATAAAGGAAAAGACGTATCGACTCTTGGGCGTAAGGAAGCTCGTGAAACGAACCGAACGATGCAGATGATTTTCCAGGACCCACAAGCTTCTCTGAATCCGAGAATGAAGGTCATGGACATTATCGCAGAGGGAATTGATGCGCATGGCTTATGGAAAGGAAAGAAGCGTAAAGAAAGAGTCTTTCAGCTTTTAGAAAGGGTCGGGCTTCAGGCGGATCATGCCAAAAGGTATCCTCATGAATTTAGTGGAGGTCAGCGGCAACGAATTGGAATTGCAAGGGCGTTGGCTGTAGAGCCTGAATTTATCGTAGCGGATGAGCCGATCTCAGCATTAGATGTCTCGATTCAAGCACAAATCGTAAACTTAATGGAAGATCTAAGACAGGACTCAGATCTGACGTATTTGTTTATTGCTCATGATCTAGGGATGGTGCAGCATATCAGCGATCGAATAGGAGTGATGTATCTCGGTGGGATGATGGAGCTTGCTGATAGTGATCAATTGTTCCAAGAAACACTTCACCCTTACACGCAGGCCCTGCTATCCGCTAATCCAGTCCCGGATCCGGCGGTGACAAACAGTCGAGAGCGAATTCTGCTAGAGGGGGATCCCCCTAGTCCTGTTAATCCACCATCCGGATGCCGTTTCCGGACAAGATGTCCGCATGCAATGGATATCTGTAGCGAAGTAGTCCCTGAATGGAAAGAACAGCAAGCGGGTCATTGGGTCGCTTGTCATCTATATAATGAATAGGAGGATGAGAGAAATGAAGAAAATGTTCTTTGGAGTGCTTTTTGTGCTTGTACTTGTACCCATGCTTGCTGCTTGTGGTGGTGATGCATCAGAGGAAGGTGAAGGCGAATCGGAACAATCGATTACGGTGAATGCGAAGAGTGAACCACCATCCCTGGACCCGGCACTTGCGACGGATACAACGTCTGGATGGGTTTTGGACCACTTATATGAAGGTCTTTATACAGAAAACAAAGAAGGCGAGATTATTAAAGGGCTTGCTGAAGAAGTAGAAGTATCTGATGACAAAACGACATATACGGTAACCATTAAAGAAGACGCTAATTGGTCAAATGGTGATCCTATTACTGCTGAGGACTTTGAATATTCCTGGAAACGTGTCTTGAAGCCTGAAACAGGAAGTTCATTCGCCTTTTATATGTACTACATAAAAGGGGCTGAAGCGTACAACAAAGGTGACGGTTCGGTTGAAGACGTAGGTGTTACCGCAGTTGATGAGAAGACGCTTAAGTTTGAGCTTGAGAAGCCGACTGGATTTATTGAGAAGCTGCTTGCTTTCTGGACGTACTACCCGGTTAATAAATCAGTGGTAGAAGAAAATGAAGACTGGGCTGCTGAAGCAGACAACTATGTCAGTAACGGCCCATACTCCCTTGATAGCTGGGATCATGATAGTCAGCTTGTTGTGAAGAAGAACGGAGAGTATTGGAACAAAGAAGAGGTGTCCATGGAGAAGATTACGTGGGAAATGGTGAATGATGCGAATACGTACTATCAAATGTATAAATCAGGGGAGCTCGACATGATTGATACATTGCCGACAGATGTCATCGCTCAGGAAAAAGGAAGCGAAGACTTTAAGATTACGCCGTACTTCGGAACGTACATGTACATGTTCAACGTAGAAAAAGAGCCATTTACAAATCCAAAAGTTCGAAAAGCCTTTACAATGGCAATCGATCGTGAGTCCATTACCGAAAACATCTCGCAAGGCGGCGAAGATCCTGCCTATGCCTTCGTACCTTATGGGGTAGACACACCAAACGGAGATTTCCGTGAACAAAAAGAAGCCTATTTTGAAGAAAATTATGATGAGGCGAAGCAACTAATCGAAGAAGCGAAACAAGAAGAAGGATGGGACGAAATCCCAACAGTTGAATTGATGTACAATACATCTGAGAACCATAAGAAGATTGCAGAAGGCGTCCAAGAAATGTTGAAACAGAATCTTGGTGTTGAAGTAACCTTGAACAACCAAGAGTGGAACACTTACCTTGATACAACGAAACAAGGAAACTACCAAATGGCTCGTATGGGCTGGATTGGCATTTATGTTGATCCAACGCCGATCCTTGATTATTATCTTGGAGATAGCCCAAACAACCGTACAAACTGGGTAAGCGAAGAGTACGACTCTTTAATGGCTGAATCAAAAGGAATTCAAGATCCCGCAAAACGCATGGAGAAGCTCCATGAAGCAGAAGATATCTTAATGGAAGAACTTCCATTTATGCCTGTCTACCACTATTCTCAAAACTATTTAACTTCACAAGATTACAAAGGGATTGTATATCCGGTAAACGCAATGCCGTACCTGCAATGGGCTGAAAAGAAATAATGCAAAAGAGAGCTGACCTTAAAAATAAGGTCAGCTCTCTATGTAAAAGGAGAGTGAGGAGATGTTTTTCGTTATTCCAATGGCGTTGTCGGCAATCATTCTTGTCCTATGTTATGGGCTGGGGAATTTTGAATTAGTACATATGGTGAATACTGCCTTTTACTGGGGCTTGATTAGTCTGACAGTCGGCACTTTTCTTCACATTATTCAAACGGGCTTTTTTCGGTTGTTTACGAGTGGATTTAAACAGCTTAAGCGTCGAACGAGGTCGGCTGAACGGGTGGAACAGATGTTGAAAGAAGATGGAGAGTTGCAGAGTTGGAAGCGAGGAGTTCTTAATAAGAGCAGGGTTATGTTGCTAGGGATTGGACTAGGATTGACCCTATCAGCTTTTGGTGGAGTGATGATGTTGTGAGAAGATAGTTAGGCGGGACATACCGTACACTTCGAGGGGCAAGGGGACAGGTACACTGTCCCATTCCGGGATTAATAGTATGTAGAAAAGTAAAAACAGCAAAGTACTAACTGGAGTACTTTGCTGTTTTTTTGTTCTTTTATGCATATCCGCCGGGACGATGTACCTGTCCCCCTGTCACTCTTGAAAACTTACTGAAATTAGCTCAAGATAGAAGTTATATTACAGATCCACGGTAAATGTCTTCAGGTTTACTGTAGGGCGAAACAGAGGACTACGCTCGTGTTTTTGTGTTAGGAGTGCGAAAATGAAGGAACAAACTCAGTACTATGAAGTAACAAAGATTATAGAAGTAGGAGAAGGCATGAGGGTGTGTTTAGATTTCACTGATATTCTGGCACCTTCAGAAGGTCTTTTCGTAGGCAACACTGGCCACGGTTGTGTACAAGTTCTCTCAGAAAATCGCGAAACAGGGGATTATCCCGCAAGGCCCTTTCGAATAAACTGCGGTGCATTTCATCAGTATTTACATCAAGGTAATCGGACACTTTATCTTCACGAAGTAACAGCGGGAGAGCCCCTGACGCTTTCTGGTCTTAAGGAAGATCGAGATCTGTACGTGGGTAGAGTGAAGATTGAGAAGCGACCTTTTGTAAGAGTGGAGTGTGAAGGTCAACATGAGACGATCTCAGCCACACTTCAGAATTCTTCTAGCGTTTTTGTACGTGAAGAAGGTGAAGGGGAACTATCGGTTCAAGATCTAACCGTGGGTCAGCGCATCTTGTGTCTGCCGGATGAACCTGGGCGTCATTTGGGGGAGAAGATTGAGGAGACGATTTTAGAGAAATAGTAAGAGGGGGGCACAGTGGGCTGTGCCCCCCTCTGTTATAGTTTTTAACTTTTACCTGCTATTTGGCTTTTTGATGTTCATAACAATAGATTTGTCCCTTAAACCGGTTATTTGATAAACAATATGATTTCACCTTCTCGGAAACCGGTTTATTGCATACTGTGCAAGTGGATTTTGAATTAGGCTTTTCTTCTGATGTATGTTTCTGAAGGGCTTGTTTATGCTTTTCTCTCACTTTGGGATCAGTAATATTAGCATTTGAAAAAGCACTAAAAATGGCTGAGATGTCCTCTGTCGTTAAGAGAGGCTCCTTGTGATGAATTTTTAATACGGAGACCTTCCTATGAATGAATTCTGACAGCTCAATATCATAGACGATCAGTTCGTTGGAGGCTATCTTGCGGTAATCGACATCTACTTTAAAAGTGCAGCGTTTCGTGAAAGAAACCATGGAGATAAATAAATCGTGGTACTTTTTATCAATAAACGATGTTAAAGCTTGAATATGCCCGTAGTTTTGAACGAAAGGGTTCATCATTTTAAACTTCCCATTAACGAGCCACGTTTTTCGATCTTTTCCACCGTAAATTGTCCCCTGATAATTTTTTGTTTCTATGGAAAATATCCCGTAAGGCGTTATCACCACATGATCAATTTGGGAGTACCCTGATTTGGCTCTTGGGTTTTCTACAAGGAGATCACTTAAGTGAAGATATTCCTTTGGCAACTGGTCAAGCTGGATATCGATCTTGTACTCTCCTATTTCTCCTTTCCTGGTAGCAACTCGTTCATTGCTTTTTCGAGTCTTCGAAATCGTCTCTATTGTTTGTTTTGGCTTACTTTCTTTTTCTTTTGGTTTCTTCTTTAAAAAGTTTCGGAATAATAGCATGAACTTCTCCTTGATTGTTTATTTACTATATATTGTAACTTTTGGTATTGAATATCACCACGATTAATTAACCTGTAATAGGTATGTGCCTTTTCTGATACAAAAATCCTATGATTGAATTATCGTATAGGTTTTGAAATAATATCCAAAAGGGCGTTTTTAATAGATGCGCTAGTTACATGAGATTTTGATAAAAGTCTCTACATAATCTATTAATCTATTTATTTCAGGCGTCTTATTAAAAACTGGAGAGGTTGAAAGCAAATGAAAGCCATGAAATGGTTGGTCGTTTCATTTATGTTGGTGCTAGGTCTTACAACATCTGTATCAGCAGAGGAAGAAACCTATGAAGAATTATCAGTCGAGGAGAAACACAGGTTACTTACTGAGATTGCGATTGAGAAAGATATACCGCCTGAAATTTTAAAGGCGATTGCTGCCGGGGAAAACAATATGATGCAGTTCAAAGAAGATGGCACCGTTCAAAAGGTGGACGATGGTGGTATCGGAATCATGCAAATAACCAATCATGATCTTAAAGGTGTAGATGAAGATCTTTTGGCTACTGATACGGAGTACAATATTAGGATAGGTGCTGATATTCTAAATGAGAAATGGACTCGATTTGCTTCGCAACCGGCGTTACCTACGGTGAATGGGGCTAGTAACCGTCATATATTAGAACAGTGGTATTTTGCTATTATGGCTTATAATGGGTATTCTAATATAAATAACCCTGTAAGAGAATATGAAGATGGAGAAAAACCCTATCAACAAAAGGTTTACGAAAAAATAGAAAAGTATAGTGGAGTTTCGGTGGCTGAAACGCCTGAAGAGTTTTCTTTCCGTATAGATGATGATGGTTCCCTTGTATCGGTTGTAAAAGACTATCAATGGCCTGATGCAAATTCATATACTACTCAAATGTTCCAACCTGGAGATCAAGTGTATGTAATGAATAACTATGATTTGAGTGACAACTATGACTATGGAAATCTAAGAACCAATAAATCATTTACGAGTAGTCCGGTTGATCGAGTTCCATATTACTCGGAACTGGAAATTGTAAGCGGTCCTTATTACCCAACAGAGTGGATCTATCGACATTTTGTAGCTTATGAAGTTAGAAGCGATCATTACAATGGATACGTAGCTTCTACAAATTTAAGGGATATGGATCAAATGGAAAAGGAATTCAAACCAAAAGGTGAGCCAATGAAGGAAGTAGCTTTGGATAAGACGTGGAATATTGAAATTGATACTGAGATTGACCCTGAAACGGTAAATGAGCGTAATGTCTACGTTGTTTCCGATGATGGAAAAGGTGTACGTATCGATTTATCGTTATCCTCTGATCAAACTATGATTACGGCAACACCTGAGGGTGAGTATGACAAAGACATGGAATATGCGTTGTATGTGAAGGGGTTAAAGTCTACTGAAGGGGAGCCTTTAGGGACGAATGTATTTAGGGAGTTTAAAACGGTTAAATAGAATTACTGGTACAAGGGGACAGGTACTTTGTCCCGTTGAGTTTGGTATTAAGGTAGAAAAATAAAAGCATCAAAGTACTCGTTGGAGTGCTTTGATGCTTTTTAGTTCGCTCGCGTTTGGGATACAGAGAGGCAAGGGCCCAATGTACTTGTCTCCTTGCCTCTGTAAAGAGAAAACCTCCCCCTAGTTTGGGGGAGGCTTTGCTTTAATACGAAATTTGTAGTAGTTTTGAACTCTTAATATATTGTACTCTGCGCTCTGATGAGAAGACCTCTAATTGGGAGGTTTCGTAATCAAGTTCGGTAATTAGTTCTTTTTTCTTTTCGCCCGTACTAAGGTTGTAGATGCTAATAACATCGTTGTTCGGTTGATCCCATCTTCCATAATCTAAGCCGATATATTCGTTGTTATCTGTATCTACTGCAAGGATCTTTTCGAAACCTATACTGTTTAATAGTGTTTCGGATTTCGTTTCAAAATCATAATAATATTTAACAGATCCTTCATCGGTATAAGTTTCGTAAGTAATGCCATTCGTCCCAACAGTGTAATTACTCACGCCACAAGCGTTATCCTCATATAATTTGCCTTTAGTCGGTAATTCTTCTTGATTGGATCCATCTAGATCCATAGCATGTAATGTTTGTTCATTTGTATAATAGACTTTATCGTCTTGAATCCAGAAATTATCAATTTCTTCTAAGAGTGTAACAGCATGTTCTCCGTCTAAGTCAGTTTTCACTAATTCATAGTTACTCATGCCTTCATTATTCACTCTAGCGTAGTAGATTGAATTGTTAATGATGGTGAAGGGTTCTTCGACAATAGAGGAAATGTAATCTCCGGATACTTTAGTCGATCCATGATCTCCATCTAGCTTAAATAGTTGATAGAATTCAGCGCCGCCACCGCCGCAACTTCCGCCAGTAGCAAATCCTTCGTATTGATATTCAGTATAGTACGCTTCAGATTCATGAGCTTGTACTTTTCCGATCATTCTTTCTTGATATTCGAAATAGCTAGGTATCCCATCTATTTCATTACGGTTAGTTTCTTCGTCTAACAGTAGATAAGAGCCCATGTCTTCAAACGAGGCCAGTCCTTCCTCAGCATTTCTAACAGTATGAATAGGCTTGTGATATTTAATTTCCCCGTTCTGGTTGTATTCAGCTGAATAAAAGATTGAATTTCCATCTGTGTAAATGAGAGGTGAGTTTATAGGGGTAGGTTCAGGATCCCCGCTTATTGTGAAGGGCTGGGTGACTTCTTCTTTTAACTTCCCACCGTTTTCAAAAACGACTTTTGGTGTGATATGTAAAGTGTATGATTCTCCCGTTTTGTAACCTTTCTTGCTTTTGATAAGAATCGTTTTAGGTGATTCAGCTAATAGAGTGATGCTTACTTTTGTTCCGGTTGGGTCTGTTACATAGATTTGTTCATCAGATAACGTAGATGAATCAACTTCAGTATTAAAGTCGACTCTCCAATCTTTGTTAGGTTGTACCTCTTTTGAATCCATCTCTTTTGCGTGAGTGTGAAGAGGATTCGCTACAAGCGATAAAAGAAGCAACAACGCAAATGTTCTTACCATTTTCGGCATATTCATGTACTCTCTCCCTTCTTAATTTAAAACGAAACTATCATA
Organism: Pontibacillus chungwhensis BH030062; assembly: GCF_000770675.1. Lineage (GTDB taxonomy): Bacteria > Bacillota > Bacilli > Bacillales > BH030062 > Pontibacillus > Pontibacillus chungwhensis. The sequence continues at coordinate 203,626 of NZ_AVBG01000006.1, read as the reverse complement.
ACATATAAATGACGATTTAGGTATTTTTATCTAGTAAACTAAGGATGTAGGGGTGGGTTTATTGTCCTTAAGGGACGTAGGGACAGGTACATTGTCCCGTTGAGTCCAAGATAGAAAGGAAAAAGGAGCAAGTATTCGTTGAGTACTTGTTGCTTGTTTGTTCTCAATATAGAGGTGGTTGGGTGTGGGACGAGGTACCTGTCCCCGTGACTCATAGATAGACTAAACGGTTTGCTTCCAGAAAAGAGGGGATGCCGTAATGTGCGACGAATTATCTATGAAAGAGTGTGAAAAGGGGGATGCGAGTGAGTGGTGTTTTTAAAAAGTTGCTAGCTTTATACTCCCCAAAAGATGGACAAAAGGTGCCTTATGAGGATTTTACTACTGAAATTTTAGTTGGGATTCTCGCACAAGAGCAGGGAGTATTAGATGATTTTGTGAATAACGTCTTAGGAATTGAAGGAGGCGGTTTTTCAGTTCAATCGCAAAGGCGTTATATGCTAGAAGACGATATAGATTGCATTGTGGATGTCGTCTTTTTGAATAATGATACGATTTGTTTCCTAGAGAATAAGATAAATGCTTCAGAAGGAGATAGGCAGCTAGAGAGATACAAGAAGGTATTAAGTAGTTTTTCTTCTAAACATACTTATTTACGCTACTGTACGAAGAATTATGACCCGAAAGAGGTATTAGATATAAACTTTCATCAGTTTCTCTGGAGAGATATCTATCGCTTCTTGAAATCTTATGAAGCTAATGAGCTTATAAAGGAATTTTTAGAATATCTGAGGGGGCTTGGAATGGGAAGTTCAGCAGATTTTAATCTTCAAGATTTAATGACGATGAAGCAAATGATGACGACGATGGCGAAAATGGATGAATGCCTGGATTCGGTTACGCCGATTTTCGAGCGTTACTTTGGTGAGCCTTATACATATGACCAGGCAAGATTGAAAGAGATCCCAAGAAATCGATATTCGATATGGAAGGGGGACGCTATTCCGGGAGGGAGGCATAACGAATCCAAGATTATAGTAGGGTTTGAGTTTGAAGAAGTTGAAGAACGCTCTCCTACTATATTTGTCGGTTTCATGTGTAGTCATAAGCACCCTTCTTCTGAGGGGGTTCGTTCTAATGTGGAAGCAGAGAAATTCGATTATACATATGAAGATGAAAGTTCCTGGTATTGGTATGAGAAGTATCTTGCAGATTTTATTAGTGCTGAGGATCAGTTTGAAGAGATTAGTAAATGGTTTGTCCAATATATTGATAAGGTAAATGAGGAATTAGAGAAAGTCTTGTATTCGCTGAACGTGACAGGTAACTCGTCCGTTCTTCCCCCCTAAATAATATTCATCATGAAGATGGGGTACCGCTAGGGCTTACTTTGGTGATGGCCCAATTAATCCGTCCTCGTAATAATACGTTGAGTTTTGAAATGCAGTTAAAGAATAAAGAGTACTTAGATTACGAGTTTGGGTATCCAGCTACTTTTTATTGATCAAACGTTTGATTCATATTTTTCTTGTAAGAAAGTATTGAAATAGATAGCATTTATCCGAAATAAGGTATATAGAACTACAACGAAGTGATAGGTAAGTTGAGGGGGAGAGGTTATTATTCTAGGGTGTCGTTGCTAGAGCAATTCTATTAATTTCATCCCCATACTGTAATTAATCAAAAATGAAACGAAGGAGTTTTCACGTGAGCAAAGCAGAAACTATACAGCAGATTAAAAACCTTTTACCCCTAAAGGAAAAAGAAGAATCGCTAATTGAAATGACGAAAGATCGCCCAAAGCAAAACCCCAAGTTATACATACCGAGTGACATCAAACAGCTAAAACAAGAATACAGGAAGATGGGGATGGAGTTTGAAGAACTTCAGGAATCCCAAAAGTTCAGAAGCATTAAACTGCCTGCCAAAATTCTCGGCGTTGCCGCTTTCCTGTGGTTGCTAACCAGTTTGTCGAGTTCTGGTAAAATGGTTATTTATTTCGTACCCTTCGCCATAGCGCTACTTTTTGTTTTCATATTTATAGATAAGGTTGATCATAAACGGGAAATGACGCATCGAGATAAGGTTAGGCGAACCCAAAGCAAGCATAAAGCCAAAATCATGAATACGCTAAAGAAGGAAAAGCAAAAGGCGTTTGAAGCATTAGAAGCGCAGAACCAACAAGAATTAAAGCGAAAAAAAGATCAGTATGTTCCGGAGATTTTTGCTATTCAAGAACAATATGCGGATTTTTCATTGCCTGCTGACAAGTACTCCTACACCCAACTCAAGATTATCAAAGATCATTTGGAATCTGATCGTGCAGAAGATTTCAAAGAAGCGGCACAATTAGTTTGGTATGGTGAAAAGGAAGCTCAAAAACAGCAAGCGTACAAACAAGAATTACAAAAGCATCACCAAAAAATGAAAGAAGAAATGGACTTCCTGCAGGCGGAACATGAAGAAGAAATGAGTGTTATTAAAAACAAAATAAAAGATGACGCCAGGAAGAACGAACGTCAGCTTGAGGATCTTAATAGGGATCTGAATAATCTTGATGACAAACTATATAGGAAACATAATTCGAGCATTCTTTGAGGGGCAGAGGGACAGGTACATCGTCCCGTTGAGATTCAAGATAGTAAGATAAAAGCAGCACAGTACTCAGTGGAGTGCTTTGCTGCTTTTTGTTGATTTGAAGAACAATACTAATGGACGATGTACCTATGTATTTAGGAAGTATCAGTTTTGTCCTCGTGCTTATTTCGGAGTCCATTGACTTCCGCATTGCATACAACTGTTTATTAAATTGTTCCTACCTTTTAACCCATATAACAAACTAACTGGCAGTGCGGATATAAAGCACATGTAGTACGCAATAGGGAGCGCAGTGGTGAATAAAAGATAGAGAACTTCTATCTCAATTAGTAGCGTACTTAATGTAGCTCTCAGTAAATTACTAATGATTAAGATTAATAAACCTATACCAATCATAGTTATAAACATCTTCCCTATCTGTTTGAAACTGTACCCTCTTTTGTTGCCTGTAATCTGATCAGATCGACACTTAGGACAACGTACTATTCTTTCACGGCTTAACTCTGGTTGCATAAGTATTCCTCTCTTTATATGTATTTATATTCTTATAATCGACATGTTTATTAGAATGTAAAGGACATGATTGGAGGAAGCCAGAGAGCAAGGTATATTGTCCCTTCTAGTGCCGAAATAAATTGAGTACTAAAAAGCAGAAGGAAACCCAAATATATCGGGATTTCCTTCTGCTTTTTTTGTTGATCAAACGTTTGATCAATTTACACTACGCCAACTCATTAAGCTTTAGCCAACTGACTATTCAGTTCCGCCAACTCATCTTCCAACTGTTTTAACTGTTTCTCCAGCTTCTCTGTATTCCCACCAACGGATTCCATCTTTTCTAGATCTCCCTGGATTCGTATGTAATCCGATTTTACAACGTTAATTTGGCTTTCTAGTTCTCTTTTTGTCATACCAGCAAAGCACTCCTTTTTTAATTTTAATTACCTAAAGTATAAATCAAGTAGGGGAATTATGGCTACTAGAGGGACGAGGTACCTATCCCTCTATCCCGCTACTTCTTCACTTTTCTTATCCCATACATAATTAGTGCAAAGGCCAAGATAGCTCCGACAATGATAGAGATGATCCATGTAGTTGAGAAGGTTTCCTCTGTTTCTTGTTCTCCCTCTTTTTGTCCGTTCTCATTTTTCTCTTCGTCTATTCCTGTAACCTCACTCGTAGGCATCACATACACATTCGAATCCTGACTACCTGTGATGAGGTGATTGTTCATAAGTACCGGGCCGGACGGGGCTAGTGTGCCGCCTAGCTCTTTTTTTCCTAACAATTCGCCGTCTTCTGTGTTAAAGGCGTAGACGAAGCCTTCCGCATCTGTGAAGTAGACAACATCCTGATCGGCTACTGGAGGTGCTTTGTTGATGTTGCTCTCATACGACCATGACTGCTCTCCGCTCTTGGCGTCATAGGCGTAGAAGGTTCGGGTGATCGGGCTGCCGACAAAGATTTTATCCTTGTAAATCATAGGTGCGCCTGATTTATTATTTTGTACCATTTCCCCTGAGCCGAAGCTTTCTTTCCAGACCACTTCTCCTGTTTCAAGATCCATTGCATACATGAAGTGTTCTGGGTAGTCTAGGCCTTTTTCCGATGGTTCTAGGGCTGTTGTGATAACGAGATCGTCTTTGTAAATGGCAGGGGGTACGTCATCGAGTCCTGCATATACGTTGTTGAATTCGGTTTTCCAAAGGACTTCTTGAGCTGATAAGTCTATGGCAAAGAAGGTGTAAGGTGTGGGTCTTCCTGCGCCGACATATAGGATTCCGTCCTTAATATTTGGAGAAGACATACTGACGACATGTCCTAATTTTAGTTTCCATTTCTCGGTCCCATCTTTAGGATCGACCGCATAGAGGTGATCATCGCCGGTTGTGATATATACGGTTCTGTCATGATAAGCAGGTGTTGGCATGACTTCACCTTTTGTCTTGAAATTCCACAAGATTTCGCCCGTTTCTGGATCAAGGCTTAACATGCCGCTTTCCCCTGTGCCTCTTACTCCGTCAGGGCCGCCAAAACGGTTTCCATAACCGACGAATAATTGATCATCCACGTAGATCGTCTCAGAGTGAATCCAGTTCGGTGCCTGCGCTTGCCAGTTCATCTTTTCTTCTATCAAATTATAAGAATAAATGTCCCCTGTATTGTGGTTCCCTATGTAGACATTATTCCCGACGATAACAGGGGTGGAGCGAATTTGATCGTTTGTATCAATGATCATGTTCAATTGTTCTTCAAAGTCGTTGTGGAAGACAGGATTATTGTCTGGATTCATCCTGTACTGCGTCCAGTCTGATGGACCGAAGTCCTCAGCTGATACGGAATTTGCGAAGCTTAACGTGGGCAGTACCACAATTGATAGAATGAGGAACATAAGTGTAGGTGCTTTGAATGGTGTTCTCATCATGATCTCCTTCCTGTAATTTATAAATGTAAGTGCATAACTGCGCCCATTATAGCAAATTTTTGTAAGTTGTCCATCTGTCAGATGTCGTGCATCTCAAAACTGTCCTTTGGTTCTTTACGGTTCTAATGTGTTATTTAGAGACGCGAAGGGACGAGGTACCTGTCCCCTTGGCCCTATTATACATTTTATAGGAAATATGTTATGATTCAGTAGTTTTGTAATGATAGAGAGTAGAAAAAAATTAGTTGTCAGACTTTCGTTCAAAGACTGAAAGTGGTGCTATAATATTGAAGGATATTCCTCAATTAGTTGAGGTTTTGTGACTCTGTTATGGGTCTTGCTATTGGAAGTTTGGTAGAAACGGGCGGGTTTGTCGTAACAGAGAATAGAATGATTATGAATTTTTGAAAGGAAGATCGTTGTGAAGACTATAACGATTATGGTCCCTGCATATAATGAAGAAGAATCTCTTCATTATTTATATGAGCGGCTTTTTGGTGTAGTGGATGGCCAGAAGGGTTATTCATTTGAACTATTATTTGTAAACGATGGGAGTCAGGATGAAACGCTCCCGATTATTAAGGAATTAAGAGAGATGGACAAGCGTGTGTCGTTCGTGGATTTATCTCGTAACTTTGGTAAGGAGATTGCCATGATTGCCGGACTAGATCATGCAAAGGGAGATGCGGTTGTCATTATGGATGCTGATCTTCAGGATCCACCAGAACTCATCCCTGAAATGATTGAGTACTGGGAAGCGGGCTACGACGATGTTTTCGCAAAGCGTAGAAGCCGTGCGGGTGAGAGCTTAATGAAGAAAGCGACCTCTAGTCTCTTTTATAAAGTGCTTGAGAAGATGTCTGATGTACCGATTCAAAAGGATACTGGCGACTTTCGTTTATTAGACAGGCGTTGTGTGGAAGCTCTTAAAAAAATAAGAGAATCGCAGCGCTATACAAAAGGGATGTTCAGTTGGGTAGGCTATAACAAGAAGGAGATCCTCTTTGACCGTGACCCTCGTGTTTCTGGTGAAACGAAATGGAACTATAAGAAGTTGGCAGACCTGGCAATCGAAGGGATTACGTCATTTACGACGGCTCCGCTTCGCCTTTCTTCTTTCTTAGGCATGGGTGTGTCATTTTTTGCTTTCCTTTATATGATATGGATTATTTCCAAGACGCTTCTGTACGGAGAGAGTGTAGCGGGATATCCGTCACTCATGAGCGCCATTCTCTTCTTAGGCGGCATTCAGCTCATCGTACTCGGCATTATTGGCGAGTACCTGGGACGCGTGTTTAATGAAACGAAGATCAGGCCTCTCTATTTTGTGGATGAATATAATGAAGAGAAAGTGACCAATCGCTCTGATTTGGTTCAACATTCCGCTCAGCACGGGGGCGAAAGGTAGTCCTATGGGTAAAAAGAAAGAAATGATCCTGTATTTAGTGTTTGGTGGGTTAACGACCCTTATTAATATTATTGTATACGCCGGGCTTGAAAGCGGGCTTGGTGTAGATTACAAATTAGCGACGACTGTGGCCTGGATTGCGGCCGTTGTGTTCGCGTTTATCACGAATAAGCTATTTGTCTTCGAGAGTAAGGATACCTCTGCCCGGACTAGCACACGCGAATTTATTTTATTTATTTTCTTCCGTATCCTTTCATTAGGAGTCGATCTTGGGACGATGATTCTGCTTATCGAAGTTATGAGTCAGGACAGCTTATTGTCTAAGATCGTGGCGAATGTAATTGTAGTACTATTCAACTACTTTGCAAGCAAGTACCTGATCTTTGCTGAGAAAAAAGAGGAGGTGAGGGCATGAATACATTCTTATCTCTTTTTCAGCGTTTCTCTGTCATTGTGATTTTACTTGTAGGAGTCTTGTTCTTCTCCTTTGGATTCGTGTCAAATCTCACGATGATCGAAGATGTGTATTCATTGAGGGACTTGCTTCTTCTAGTGGTAGTAGGGATTGTGGTTTTACTTATAGGCGTATCCATTTTGAGGTTACCCATTCCTAATCTGGCCTTTGTGTCCATCTTGCTTGTTTCTGCTTTCATCATCCGACTTGTCTGGGTGTTGAATGTGGACACAGCGCTCTTGTCGGACTTTGCGAAGCTATATAATGCAGCGGTTAGTGCTTCAAATGGCAACTTCGCCTTTTCAGATGACGCTTACTTTTCAAGATGGGTTTATCAGATTGGGTTTGTCATGTATGAATCCTTGATTATCTCGATCTTTGGCGAGGGTACAATGGTCCTTAAGTTGATCAATGTAGTACTGGGTACCGCGACGGTAGGACTTGTATACTTAATCGGGAAATCCGTCTTTAACGAAACGGCGGGTCGTATTGCAGGGGCTGTTTATGCCATTTATCTTCCATCGATCGTCATGACGTCTGTCTTGACGAATCAATACTTAGCAACATTCTTAATCTTTGCTGGATTATATCTTTTGGTGGAACGGTTTGAGATAAGTAAGTGGAGTTGGATCGGGATTGGAGTATTGTTGGCACTAGGTCACATCATACGTCCAATTGGTCCTTTCGTTCTATTAGCCGTTGGGATTTATGTCTTCGTTGTATATCTGTTAAAAGGAGACCATAAACTAAAAGCTTTTGGAAAATTAGCGGGGATTATGGGTGTATTTTTCATCATCCAGTTATCTGTCAGTCAGGCCTTTATGGCTTCAGGAGTTACGGATTATCCGCTTGGAAACCGTGATCCTTTATGGAAGTTCGTGTTAGGGCTGAACCATGAAACGGACGGAACGTATTCCGGTTCTGATGTTGAGATTCTTGCTCCGTTAGATGGAGAAGAGCGAGAACAGAAGCAGCGCGAACTGATTGAGGAGAGGCTGTCTGATCCAGGTGAAGTGCTTGTATTGATGAAGGATAAATTCCAAATTATGTGGGGAGAGGAACATGATTCGTCTTTCTTCTGGGGCTTAACAGGCATCGAAGCTCCTAATTTAAAGACACTCCTTTACCAGATTAATAATGTCATGTTTACCCTCTTCTTCGTGTTTGGAGTAGTAGCCAGTGTGAAGTTGCTGTTGAGCAAGCGCTCAGAGATTCCAATGAAATCTCTTCTTTTTGTACTGCTGGTGATCGGTTACGCAATGATTCACTTGATTATTGAAGTGCAAACAAGATACCGCTTCTTTGCCATGCCAGCTCTCATAATGCTACAAGGTTACGGCATTTACCTCGTTTCAGAACGACTGAAACAGCTGTTTAAGCGGGACGTGGGGACACGTTCGTCGTCCCTTCGAGAGACGAAATAATTAGTGGTAGAATAATGGATGCTTATGAACGCAGGCTGGAATTTCAGCCTGCGTTTTTGTGTGGAGCGGGATGGAGGGACAGGTACATTGTCCCGTCGATTTTCGAATTAAATGATTGAAGAAGGTACCCATCTACAGTTGGAGGATCAGTCCCTTTTGTCTTTTTGAAGGATTTTTAAATTGAAGGTAGAAATATAAGGAGACCACTCCCTCTGCTACCCCTCATTTCTCACCCCATCTACCTCACGAAAGGAGGTCCCCCAAAATAAATGCCCAGAAAAGCGAGAAAACAGAGCCGTACGGGTATCTACCATATTATGCTGAGAGGCATCAACCAACAAACGATCTTCGAAGACGAAACAGACAAACGGCAGTTTCTCCAAACCCTAAAGCGATATAAGGAACTTTGTCATTTTAAGCTTTATAGCTACTGTATTATGGACAATCATGTGCATCTTTTATTAGAAGAAGGAGAGGAGAGCTTTTCTCAATCTTTGAAGCGAATCAGTTCCAGCTATGTTTATTGGTACAATCTTAAGTATGACCGAAGTGGACACTTGTTCCAGGGACGTTTTAACAGCGAGTGTGTAAACGATATGGATTATTTCTTAACGGTAGTGAGGTATATTCACCAGAATCCTTTAAAGGCCGCGGTTGTTAGAACTGTGTGGGATAGTAAATGGACAAGTATTCATGCGTATCTCGGTCGTCGTTCTGATTTAGTCGATACGGAAAAAGTTCTGGCCTTATTGGCGTTTGATGATATCACAGCTTTGAAGTGTTATAAGAACTTTATGGAAGAGGTAAATGAAGATCAGTGCCTAGATATCATACTGAAAACAAGGGTGCAAGATTGTGAAGTAAGAGAACACTTGATGAACCTAGGTGTCCCGCATAGCAGTATGCTCCAGCAAATGGAACGAAAGAAGCGGAATGGAATTCTAGCAAGTCTTAAGTCCATCGAAGGGGTCTCGTGTAGACAAATATCACGAGTAACCGGCATCTCCAAAAGCGTAGTCGGTCGTGCGCCGGGACCGGGGGACAGGTACGTTGTCCCGTCTGGCTCCGAACGAGTAAAAAAGCAGAACTAGATGTTCTGCTTTTTTTGTATGGATCAAATTATGATTGCGGCTATTAATCTATTATTTAGGGAAACGAAGGGACGAGGTACCTGTCCCCCTGGCCCTACCCTCTAATCAACAAAGAAAGAGGCTTCTTCTTCTAAGTCACGGAACCACTTTTTCTTGTAGGAGTGAAATGTATGTCCTTTTGCTTCGGGATCTGTTTTCATTTCTTGTTCAATCCATTGATTCTGTTCAAGAATCGCTCTTTCTGTACGAACTTTTCCTTTTCCTTTGCAAACAAAGCAAATGCCGTCATCGATATGTTTGTACCGTCTTATTCTTCCTTTTCTTCCTGGTTCACTGCTGCAGTGTGGACATTCTATAGTTGGGTAGGGATGGGTTGATACATCAAATGGGAACCGAATCGGAATCTCCTCCTGGGTGAATTATGAAAGCTAATCTATTTATTCCTTTTTTCATGTCTCATATTCTACCATATTTAGGACAAAAGGACGAGAACCCGCATCGCTAGCTCAGTGGAAGCGAAGGGACGAGGTACCCGTCCCCCCGGCCCAGCTCACATTCCTATCAAAGAGAGTACAAACGTACATACACAAACAACAGCTAGTAAGCCAAGGCTATAATAGAGCGTCTTTTGGAACAGAGTAGATTCTTTACCTGTTTGTTTAACAGCAGCAGTGGCGATGGCGATAGATTGAGGAGAAATGAGTTTTGCCATAACTCCTCCCGCTGTGTTGGCTGCGAGCAGTAGGGCTGGATTTGCTGTAATTTGTTCAGCTGTTACGACTTGTAGGTGACCGAATAGGGCGTTGTTACTAACAACAGAACCTGTTATGAAAACACCGAGCCAGCCGAGAATTGGGCTGAAGAGTGGGAACAGGTCGCCTGTTTTAGATAGCGCTAATCCAATCGTAGAGCTCAGGCCTGCAAAGTTTGATAGATTTGCAAAGCCCATGACAAAGCAGATCGTCAGAACGGGTACCCATAATTCTTTTACGGTTCGTTTTTAAGAGTTCATTCCTTGCGGTAGCGTAATCGCAGAGCTGAATAATCCTGTTAGCAGTACAGCTACAAGGATCGCGGTCCCTGTTGCAGAGATGATGTCTAATTTGAATAATGCATCTAGTGCGACCGTTTCTGGAGAGATCGGTGGTGCTTTCATGATGGTCTCATGCAGAAACGGCATCGGGATCATTTTTGTCGTGTTTTCTAATAATCCGTTCTCGCTAAATAACGCTTTAAAAGCAGGTAAGCTCCAGATCGTAATCGTTGCGGTTAAGATATAGAACGGTGACCAAGCTTTCACAATTTCCTTGAGAGAATAGGTTTCCATTTGTGTTGTTTCAGGAGCATCGCCTTCACGATAAATCGTTTTTGGCTTCCATTTTCTTAAGAAAAGAGCAAGGCCTGCCATGCTAAGAAGTGCGGCTAGTATGTTCGCTAGTTCAGGTCCTAAGAATAAAATAGTGAAAGCTTGAGTCCCTGTATAAATTCCGCTTACGACAAGGAGAGCTGGAAGTGTTTCTTTAATTCCCTTCACACCATTCAAAATAAAGACGAGTAAAAATGGAATGGCAAAAGAAATCATAGGAAGCGTGAAGGCGAGCATTCTTGATAGTTCCATCGTTTCCAAGTTGCCCATCTGCGCCCCAACAATCACGGGGATTCCGATTGCTCCAAAAGCGCCAGATGCGGCATTGGCGATTAAGCATAGGGCGGCAGCTTTCAGTGGACGGAAGCCAAGTTCAACGAGCAAGGCGGCACTGATCGCAATCGGTACGCCGAAGCCGGCAGCCCCTTCAAGGAATGCGTTAAAACTAAAACCGATTAATAATAGCTGTAAGCGTTGGTCTTCTGAAATATTGGCGATGCTAGCCCGGATTACGGTGAATTTACCGGTCCGGACAGCGATTTTGTAAAGCCAAACGGCCATGATAACGATGTAACCGATTGGCCATAACCCTTTCGCAACGCCTAATGCAGAAGCGGATAGGGCTTGGGCAAGCGGCATATCAAAGAATAGGACAGACACGGCCACACTCAAACAAAGAGTAAGAAAGGCAGCGAGTATGCCTTTCATTCTAAACTTTGTTAAAGCGAGAAAGAAAAACAAGATTGGGAGAAAGGCTATAAATGCACTGATTAATTCGTTTCCAAATGGATCGTACTGTTGTAACCACATCGGATATCATCTCTTTCTAACTTATTTTGCTTCAAAATTTTGCTCTAAGATGTCTTTCAATACGCGAGCACTATAGTTGAACTGTTCTGTTTCCTCGGCATTTAAGCTCACTTCAACCACATTGCGGATCCCGTTACGGTTAATCACAGCCGGAACCCCGATATAGACATCTTCTGTGTTGTACTCCCCGTCCAAATAGGCACTCACTGTCATGATGCTATTCTCATTGTTTAGGATCGCTTTTGTAATTCGAGTCAGTCCCATTGCGATGCCGTAGTAGGTCGCGCCTTTTTTCTCAATGATGTGATAAGCGGCATCGCGAACGTTTGTGAAAATCTCGTCCAAGTCTTCAAGTTTATAGTCAGGGCGTTGTTTCATCATTTCTAAAACAGGTACGCCTCCTACTGTTGCATGACTCCAGACAGGCAGTTCTGTGTCACCATGTTCACCGATGATGGTTGCGTGGATATTAGATGGTGCTACTTCGAAATATTCGCCAAGCATGTAGCGGAAGCGGCCAGAGTCGAGGATTGTCCCACTGCCGATCACGCGCTCTTTTGGCAATCCGCTGAATTTCCATGTTGCATAAGTTAAGATATCGACTGGATTGGTAGCGACAAGGAAGATTCCATTGAAACCACTAGCCATGACGTTCGTTACGATTGTGTGGAAGATAGATAGATTCTTCTTCACTAAATCCAATCGAGTTTCTCCAGGTTTTTGGTTGGCTCCTGCACAGATACAAACAATGTCGGCATCTTTACAATCGTCGTATTGTCCATACCATGTTTTTGTTGGGTTAGGGGCGAATACTTTTCCATGATTTAGGTCCATAGCGTCGCCCATCGCTTTGCCCTCGTTTAAGTCAATGATTACGAATTCTTCTGTTACGGCTTGGTTTAACATGGCAAAAGCATAGCTGCTCCCTACGGATCCTGCTCCAATTAGTGCCACGCGGTTTACATTTTTAGTTGTCATTTTGAATTCCTCCGTAGAAAAATGTTTCATGTGAATTACTTCACAATCTTATTGTGCACTTTCTTGTTTATGGAATCAATACCATATGTGAAACTTTTCACAAAAAGGAACAAAAGACACTAAAAGAGCGCTTACAAGTTCACCGTTTGTTCACAAACTGGGGCGGGATGAGGGGACAGGTTCCTTGTCCCAGTTGGTGGGCCGGAGGGACAGGTACAGTGTCCCGGCCGTTTATGTTTCTCTTTTGTTGACCATAATGGTTTTAAAAGGGTCTGGGAGGGGGAGCTTGAATGGAGGAAGAAGGGAATTTCTTTAAAGGATTTTTGTGGGCACTGGCACTTAGCGTACCAGTCTGGGCAGTCATTATAGGGATCATCCGTTTGGCTGTTTAACTAGTAGAAACATATAAAAAATCTAAATTATTCATAAGCCTCTGTCTAGTTGATCAAACGTTTGATCAACTAGACAGAGGCTTGTTTTATAGGCATTGAGAAGAGGGAGTGGGGACAATGTACCTGTCCCTTAGTCTCTGGGGACAAGAGACCTGTCCCCAAGCCCCGTCATGAAAATTTAACACTAAATATAAGAAAAATTTAAAAAATTATAGTAATATTATGAAATGGGCTATTTTGCCTAAATTTGCTTCAGAAGGGACAGTTTTATGGAGAAGGATAAAAAAATAGCGTTACTGAACAATCGCAACAAATTAATAATTAAATTATCATGGTTTTCTATTGTGTTAAGTATCTTAACAAACTTAACAAGCCAAGCAGATTTAATCATTGCTGGGATTATCTTGGGAATTGGGGGTACGTTTACCACGATAGGGACAATCTTAACTTGGAAAGAAATAGGCGTTAGGTATGTGATGTATATAGTTATGTTCAGTCTTACATTAATTACGTATTTTATGGTTGAGAGCAACCCACATATGATTTCTTACTTAATGGTTTATTATAACTTAGCGGTAATTTCCGTTTATCAGCTAATGAAACCAATTGCAGTTATATCCTCCTTGCAAATAGCGTTAACGGTATTGTTTTATATACAATTTGGCGCGGTTATGTTTCCGGATTATGGTGTAGAGGGCTTGATTTCTCTTATTCTATACATTGTGTTGGTGACGTCTTTTCTGATGTTCCAGGCAGGATTGAATACGAAACTTCAAGTAAAATCTTATGTGAATGAAGAGCAAGCTCTGTCAGCGAAGCGGCATGCTGAAGAGATGGTTGCGCAAGTACAAGGTTCTTTAGAAACGCTTAGTAACTTTAGTGACCGTCTAAAAGGTAATATTGAAGTAACAGGGCGTGTCTCCTCTGAAGTGACCAAGACATTTAATGAAATGGCCTCAGCCATTGAACATCAGGCGGCCGGTGTAATGGACATAACGAGCTTGGTGGATCAGAGTAAATCAAATGTCGATGATGTAAATGTAAGTTCAAATTCCATGAAAGAACATACCGAGAAATCAGTAGAAGTCACGAAAAAAGCTTTTGATCAGATGAATCATTTAAATGGGGAAATTGAAAACGTAAATTCCATCATGATGCAAGCGGAAGATTCTATGAATCAATTAAAACAAGAAGCAGATGAAATTAGCGGTATCATAAATGTCATCAATAATGTCTCTGAGCAAACGAATCTTCTCGCTCTAAACGCTGCCATTGAAGCCGCCCGTGCAGGTGAACACGGTAAAGGTTTCGCCGTTGTAGCGGATGAAGTGAGGAAACTAGCAGAAGAGTCAAAAGCCTCCACTGTTAAAATCGCTTCTATATTAGAGAAAATCCAGGTCAATATTAATGGATCAGTAGAGAAAGTAACAGAGGGAAGAGTCGCGGTTACTACAAGTCAGCAGAACTCATCAGAGATTAAAAATGTGCTAGAAACCATTAAAGAAAATGGCACCAACGTGGTCGCTCAAACTCAGGCCGTTGATGAAATAATTAAGCAATTACTCGAATCGTCTGAAGAAACAAGTGATCAGATCAATGATGTTTCTTCTATTACCCAACAGACCGCAGCAGGTGTTGAAGAAGTTCTGGCTAGTGTAGAAGAACAAAACACAAAAGTGAATGAAATCGTTGAAGATTATTCTACACTTGAAGAGTCCATTCAATCGTTTGTGAACGTCGTCAATCGTTCATGATGTGGGATGGAGGGACATGTGGGATGGAGGGACAGGTTTACTGTCCCACCACTCCAGGCCTGAACAGAATAGTGCATTAGAAAAAGCAGAACTAAATTAGTTCTGCTTTTTCTGTGACCGGAGACACCAACCCCGTATTATTTAGAGAAGCGAAGGGACAATGTACCTGTCCCCAAGTCCCGTTATTTCACCCATTCACCAATCAATTCCTGATTGTTTTCTACCCATTTTCGGGCGCCGTCAATGGGTTCTTCGCTATTCTCTACTGCGTTAATAAGTTCACCGATTTGCTGGTCGTTCATCTTCCAGTTCTTCAACCATTCTTTTACTTGAGGGTGATCGTCTGCAAAGCCTTGGCGTGTTGCGTGGTGGATTTTTTCTATTCCGCCATATACTTTTTTCGGATCTTCTAAGAATTTTAAGTCATATTCCGAAAAGATCCAGTGCGGACTCCAGAGAGGGGCCACGATTGCTTGTTGATCTTTCACAGCTTCGCCAATTTCAGCTAACATCGCCGGTTCAGAGCTTGATTGAAGGACATAATTAAGATCATAGTCCTTAATCAATTGTTCCGTTACTTCCATCGTTCCTGCGCCGGGGGTCAAGGCCGACGATGTTGCCTTCAAACTTTTCTTTATGTTCATTCAAATCTTCGATGCTATTCACATCTTCCATATAGGCTGGAACGACAAGTCCTACTTTCGCGTTGTCAAACCAAGTCGCATCTGAGAAATTCACAGAATCCTGATAGCTTTCTAAGTAATTGGCATCCTGAACTGGTAACCAGATCTCTAAGCTGGCATCCAGGTCACCGCTTTTTAACGCAGCCATCGTACTGCCCATATTCAGATTAGTCAGCTTCACGTCGTAACCTTTATCCTCTAAGATCACTTTCCACATATTCGTAACAGCGATATTTTCAGCCCAGCTCACTTGGCCGATCGAGATTTTCTTATCACTTTTCTCCTCGCCACCGGCTTCCTCTGTGCTCCCACATGCTGACAGAACCGCTATCATCACGATTGCTACCAACATACTCCATGATTTTGTCCACTTGTTCATGTTGCTCATCTCCCCTTTTCTTTGTGAAATCTATATCTTATATACATTTAACGTTAAAAGTATTAAGAATTTTTTTAACAAAAGTACAAAACGAAGCCATCTCTTTTATGTAAGAGTGGAACATGTTGAGAACGGGGCGTCTGTCATATAACAGGTGCCCCGAACTTTTTATTTAATCTTTCTGATCTTTCGGTAAGAAATTATAGATCTCACCACTTCGAATGCTTTCCGCTAGTTCACCAAGCCAATGGTAATACGTTTTTGACTCTTCCAATTGGTCGTAGTATTCCTTCGCTTTTGCAACAATATCTGGCGTGCTGCTGGAATCTTTCATAACTTCTACAAAATCTTCCTGAGCTGATTCAATCGCCCCGAGATTTGTTTTTACTTCGCGTTCCCACATCTGGCAGTAAAAAGCCATGAAGGAATGGAAGAAATCTTTTTCCGCGGCGTACGTGTGCTTTCTTGAACCGCGTGTAAATGTTTTTTTCACCATTTCAATTTCCTGAAGCTTGCGGACGCTTGTACTCATACTTGGCTTACTCATTCCAAGTTCCGCGCGCATCTCATCAAGTGTCATCTGACCTTCAAAGTACATGGTCGCGTAAAGGTTCGCAGCCGCCGGGGTGACCCCGTATAAATCCATCGTTTCTGCAATCGCACCCATGACTTTATCCTTTGCTTCTTCTATTTTGAGTTGTGGCCTTTCATTTGACTCACTCATCGGGTCGCTCCTTCAACAAAATATCTTGTATTAAATAATTCTCAAATATTCTTTACGAACTTTATGTTAACGCGTTCAGATTAAATGTCAAATGCAAAACGTGATTTTAAGAAAATAGGATAATTCCCGTATCAGTCCCTGTAAGGTTTCGGCCCAATTTTCTTATTTCTAGAAATTGTAACCAAGAAGTTATTTTGACAGATATTAAAAGTAGTGTTACTGTTAAAAACGTTAAATAAATATTTAATAAACTTAATATAGATGACAAAAATAAAGTTGAGGAGTTGATTGGATTGGATCTGAAACTAAAGCTGCAACATTATATAAATGGTAAATGGGTTGGCGCGGACTCAGACGACACGCGTACGATCATTAATCCATATAATCAGGAAGTCATTGCGACGGTTCCGGAAGGTAATGAAACGGAAGCAAAAGAAGCGATCGCTGCGGCAAGAGCAGCTTTTGACAACGGAGAATGGGCTTCAACCCCGGCGACAGAGCGTGGGGCGATCGTGCGTAAGATTGCTGAATTCATTGAAAGAGATAAAGAAGAGCTAGCTTACTTAGAGTCACTCGATACTGGAAAAACAGTAGAAGAAAGTCGTGGCGACATGGAGGATATCGCTGGGGTCTTTCGTTATTATGCAGAACTTGCAGATAAAGATGGCGGGGAAATGATTGATTCACCAGTTGCAAACTCCATTAGTAAAGTTGTGCGTGAACCAGTAGGCGTGTGCGGACAGATTACACCTTGGAATTATCCTTTACTTCAAGCTTCGTGGAAATTAGCTCCCGCCCTTGCAACGGGCAATACGTTAATTATGAAGCCAAGTGAAATTACACCACTTACGACAGTGAAAGTGTTTCAACTAATCGAAGAAGCAGGTGTTCCTGCCGGTGTTGCCAACCTCGTTCTTGGTGCAGGAAGCACAATCGGAGCGGAGCTATCTGCGAATGAGGATGTCGATCTTATTTCCTTCACAGGCGGAATTGTGACCGGGAAGAAGATCATGCAAGCGGCAAGTTCAAACGTGAAGAAACTTGCGCTTGAGCTTGGTGGGAAGAATCCGAATATCATATTCGCTGATGCTGATTTTGAAACAGCCGTTGACCAGGCATTAAACGGTGTGTTCTTCCACGCCGGACAAATTTGCTCCGCTGGCACGAGGTTAATTATAGAAGAAAGCATTCACGATGAATTCGTACAAGCGCTTGTAGAGCGGGTGAAGAAGTTCAAGCTTGGCAGCGGTTTTGATGAAGATACGCAAATGGGGCCGCTCATTTCAGCAGAACACCTTCAAAAAGTTGAACAGTACGTACAAGCAGGGATTCAAGAAGGTGCAACCTTGGCCGTTGGCGGCAAACGCCCAGAAGATCCTGAGTTGCAAAAAGGGTTCTTCTACCTGCCTACGATCTTCACGGACTGCACCTCAGACATGACCGTTGTTCAAGAAGAAGCATTCGGTCCCATTATCACGGTTGAAAAATTCAGCACAGAAGAAGAAGCCGTTAAGTTCTCCAATGATTCCATCTATGGACTTGCTGGCGGTGTGTGGACGAACGACACGCGAAAAGCAGAACGCTGTGCCGCGAAGATGCGCATGGGAACGGTTTGGATTAATGACTTCAATCTGTATTTTCCTCATGCACCGTGGGGCGGTTTTAAGCAGTCTGGTATTGGACG
The DNA here is from genome assembly GCF_000770675.1 of Pontibacillus chungwhensis BH030062. Lineage (GTDB taxonomy): Bacteria > Bacillota > Bacilli > Bacillales > BH030062 > Pontibacillus > Pontibacillus chungwhensis. Next base: position 185,456 of record NZ_AVBG01000006.1, on the reverse strand, counting down.
CGAGCTAGGCAAATTAGGGCTTGAAGAATATACGGAAACGAAGCATATTTTCCAAAACCTTAATCCTGAACCGATCAACTGGTTCTAATCTATTTAAATATAATCATGTGAACTATATAGGAAGAAAAAATTCATCAAGGAGGAACACATATGACAGAAGCATACGATATTGTAATTGTTGGGGGCGGGAGTGCAGGCTCTGTGCTCGGTAACCGCCTAAGTGAAGATGGGAAGAAAAGCGTTCTTATTTTAGAAGCGGGACGTAGCGACTATTCATGGGATCTTCTAATCCAGATGCCAGCGGCTTTGCCGTTTCCTGCAGGGAAAAGCTTGTACGATTGGAAGTACGAATCCGATCCTGAACCGCATATGAATGGCCGACGCATCAAGCATGCGAGAGGAAAAGTTCTTGGTGGTTCTAGTTCCATTAACGGTATGATCTATCAGCGTGGAAATCCGTTAGACTATGAGCGCTGGGGTGCAGACGAGGGGATGGATACGTGGGATTTCGCACACTGCCTTCCGTACTTTAAGCGTTTAGAAAATGCACTAGCTTCACCAGATGATGATATGCGTGGCCATGACGGTCCTATAAAATTAGAACGCGGACCAGCCAAGAATCCTCTATTCCAGGCGTTCTTTGACTCAGGTGTTGAAGCAGGCTACTCAAGAACACCTGATGTGAACGGGTTCCGCCAAGAAGGATTCGGACCGTTTGATAAGCACGTATATAAGGGACAGCGCATGTCAGCTTCCCGTGCTTACTTACACCCGGTGATGGACCGTGAGAATTTAACGGTTAAAACACGTGCGTTTGTTAAGCATATTGATTTTGACGGGAAAAAAGCTACAGGCTTAACGTATTTCCGAAATGGCCAGACTCATCAAGTAAAAGCAGGAGAGGTCATCCTTTCAGGCGGTGCGATTAATACGCCGCAGATGCTTCAGCTTTCAGGTGTGGGGGATGCCGATCACCTAATGTCCCTTGGCATTAAACCGGTTGTTGATCTTCCGGGAGTAGGGGAGAACCTGCAGGACCACCTTGAAACGTACATCCAGTACACGTGCCCAGAGCCGGTGTCGGAACAGCCGAACTTGAATAAAGCGCGCATGCCTTGGATTGGTTTGCAGTGGATGTTCGGACGTACAGGACCTGCTGCGACGAACCACTTCGAAGGCGGAGGATTTGTTCGTTCGAATGAAGACGTGGACTATCCGAACCTGATGTATCATTTCCTTCCGGTAGCTGTCCGTTACGATGGCCAAAAAGCCGCAACGAAGCACGGTTTCCAGGTACACGTTGGACCGATGTATTCCGATGCTCGCGGGTCATTAAAGATCCGTTCCAAAGATCCAAAAGAGCACCCAAGCATGGTATACAACTACCTTTCTACGGAACAAGACCGACGTGAGTGGATTGAAGCTGTGCGTGTGACGCGAAACATTATGGCCCAGCCATCTATGAAAACCTACAATGGAGGGGAAATCTCACCTGGCCCTTCTGTGCAAACAGACGAAGAGATCTTAGAGTGGGTAAAAGAAGATGCCGAAACGGCCCTTCACCCGTCTTGTACAGCCAAAATGGGACCAGCAACAGATCCAATGGCTGTCGTAGATCCGCATTCCATGAAAGTTCACGGAGTTGAGAACTTACGCGTAGTCGACGCATCCGCTATGCCTTACGTAACAAACGGCAACATTCATGCACCAGTATTGATGCTTGCTGAGAAAGCTGCTGACCTGATTTTAGGACGTAAGCCACTTGAGCCGATTCATGCTGATTTCTATCGTCATGGCGTGCACGACCCGGAGGCGGGGACAGTGGGTAAGTCTAAAACCAAACAAGCTGTTGTGAGGTAAAAGCGGGACTTGGGGACACAGCGGGACTTGGGGACGGGTTCCTTGTCCCGCGGTGACTTATGATAAAATCCTTTCTTGATCAAACGTTTGATCAAGGGAGGTTTTTTGCGTTAAAGAGGCCTTTCACAGGGGGGAGATCTATTATGTTTAAGGCTTCTGTGACCTTCTTGGGGTGCGGGCAGGTCAAGAGGTCATAGATCACGTGGTTCTCTTACGTTTTAGTTCGTTTGATTAATGGAAGCTTCACAGATAGGGCTTGTCTCTGACTGTTTAGGACCGAAATACTAGCAAAACGTCATCGATTGCTAGTATCTCTCAACTTTTTTGATATAAATCTAGTGAAAGGTAAGAGAGGGACAAGATACCTGTCCCTCTGGTCCAGGTCCAAAGTGTGATTTTGTAACTATATGTAGAAATTTTGAAGCCTATCTCTACTTTTGTAGAATATATTGATTAATCAGAATACTAGAGTATAGTAATGTTATCACGGAAATTTGAGAGGGGAAGAGATAGTTTGAAAAAGAGTAAACTGGTTACTTCTGCTTTGGCGTTAGCATTAACGGTGGGTCCATTAAGTTCCTCAGTAGTGGCGCAAACCACATCAGACCTTCATCAGGAGTTACATAAGTCCCATGTGCATGGTGGTGCTCCTTTTGACGTGGCCATCGCTAATGATGAACGCTTAATTAAGATGTTGAAGGAAGAAGGGAAAATAGCAAATGATGCGAGCCCTTCAGAAGCTGAGAAAGTATTGAATCAATTCTTAGAAAACAAGAGTGAAGCAGCGAAAAATAAGAAAGAAGAAAAGTTGCCAGGTAGTTTGGGAACTCCTCTAAAAGAACAAAAAGCTTCATCAAATAGCTTAACAAATGGGAAAGGAAATAAACTTGGTCAAGCCAAGAAGAACAAGGTAGATTCAGTAGAAGAGGAAGCTTATAACGGAGAGGTACGCTCTGACAAAGTCCTGGTCTTAGCCATTGATTTCCCTGACTATCCAACGAGCTCTATTACTCCTGCAGAGACAGATATGTATTATGATGAATATCCAAACAAACATTTTGAAGATATGCTCTTTGGAGAAGAGGGCTGGACGGGTCCTGAAGGTGAAAATTATGTGTCTATGAAACAATATTATGAAAAGCAGTCAGGTGGAAGTTACACGGTAGATGGAGAAGTTGCAGGGTGGTATACAGCATCACAGCCAGCGGCCTATTACGGTGGTAATGATCCTGCGCCTGATGGTAATGATGCCCGACCTCGTTCGTTAGTCTATGAAGCACTTGTCGCAGCAGGGGCAGATCCAAATGTTGATTTAAGTGAATATGATGTTTGGGATCGCTATGACTACGATGGTGATGGTGTTTATGCAGAGCCGGATGGAATCATTGACCACTTAATGGTTATTCATGCTGGTGTAGGTGAAGAAGCTGGAGGGGGAACTTTAGGAAAAGATGCGATTTGGTCACACCGCTGGAATTTTGGTGAGAGTATTGTGGCCGTACCAGGTGGAACATCTAACAGCGACCGCTTTGGCGGCGTGCTTGGAGCTTATGACTACACAATCGAACCTGAAGATGGAGCGGTTGGAGTTTTTATTCATGAATTTGGACATGATCTCGGACTTCCTGATGAGTACGACACTCAGTACACAGGTAAAGGGGAGCCAGTAAGCTACTGGTCTATTATGTCAAGTGGTAGCTGGGCAGGTAAGTTACCGGGGACAATGCCAACAGGCTTTAGCCCTTATATGAAAGAAATGCTTCAAGCTAATCATGGTGGGAACTGGTTATCGGGAACGACCCTTGATGCGGAGGATGTTACATCAGAAGGTACCGCTGTTCTACTAGATGAAGGGGTTACGAAAGGTACGAACAACGATGCGGTTCGCGTTGATCTTCCTGATAAGGTGAATGTTGTGAACACTCCTACTAGCGGTGAATATGAGTACTTTAGTGGTAGTGGGAATGGACTGGACAACTCTATGACACAAACTGTTGATTTAACAGGAGCGACAAATGCTGAGTTAACGTTTAAAGCTTGGTATGATATTGAGCAAGACTGGGATTACGCTTCTGTGAAAGTAAATGGAGAAGCTGTTGAAGGGAATATCACAACTAGTGAAGATCCTTGGGGCTATGGTCAAAACCCTGGTCATGGTATCACAGGTTCTTCCGATGGCTGGGTAAATGCGGAATTTGATTTATCTGCCTACGCTGGGCAAGAAGTAGTATTAGAACTGAATTACTGGACGGATGGATATGTAGCCAATCCTGGATTCTATGCAGATGATATTACTCTGACAGTCGATGGGGAAGAGAAGATTTCAGATGATGCTGAAGGAGATTCAAGCTTTGAACTAAACGGCTTTACAAAGGATAACGGTACCTTCTTGAGTGAACATTATTACTTGCTAGAGTGGAGATCTCACAATGATGTGGATAAAGGCTTAGCAAATATTCGCCGAGGTGCCAGCCTAATGTCCTTCGATAGTGGATTAGTTGTTTGGTATGTGGATAAAGCTTACGATAACAACTGGACAGGCGTTCATCCTGGGGATGGATTTGTTGGTGTTGTAGATGCGGACCAGAAAACGTTGTACTGGAGTGATGATACAGTAGCATCAACTCGTTATCAGGTTCACGACGCTGCATTTAGTTTAGAGAAAACAGAAAAAATGTTTTTGGATTACACTGAACTATATGGTATTACTGTAAAGGATAATCATACTAAACGAACTCCATTGTTCGATGACAGCGCAGATTATTCCAATAAAGGTCTAATTGATGCAGGTAGGAATGTTCCAGAATACGGCTTGAAATTCCGTGTAATTGGTCAAAGTGATGATGGCACAGTTGGTAAGGTGCTAATCTTTAAGTAAAAGTGTTTAAGCAAAAGGAGCTCATCCATTAGGGGGGAGCTCCTTTTTATAGTTGCGTGTAACGTAGGGACAAGGGTCCTGTCCCCGTGGTCCATTGTTCCTGTGGTGATTTATGATAAGGAACCCTCTTGATCAAACGTTTGATCAAGAGAGGGTTATTTTCGTTAAGGAAAGTTTTATCAGGGCGGGAGACCTAACTATTGAAGGGTTCTGTGCCGTTTTTGGGATATGGGTGATGCAAAAGGCATTGATCATGTGGGTCTATGACCTTTTACTACGTTTAAACAATGAAAACGTCACTGATCGTGCTTCTCTCTAACCTTTTGAAGCCGAAATCCTGATGGAACGTCACAGATAACTCTTATCTCTTACCTTTTGGGACTATAAATGTGATGAAACGTAAGAGAGGGACAATGTACCTGTCCCCCTGGTCCAGTCCCCCTGGCCCATTCAATTTCTGTAACAAAACCCAAAACCACCCAAGTAACCCTTGATCAAATATTCCGCCAATTCCCCCCGCTACCACTCTCCATGACGCGGCTTTTCCTCAAAAACCACCCTAACTGTTCAATTTTGCAAACTTCACTATGACAGTTGTTATACAGTGAAACCCCTTTCACGTTTAATATATAGGGGTTATACTAAGTTTGTATTCAACATCATGATGACTTTGAATTAACATTTTGCAAACTTCATCATCCGGAGGTGAAGAGCAGGACATGGTTTTAGATAAACGACGAACTTATGTATTAACGCAGTTGTACCAGTCAGATACACCCATCTCAACAAAATGGTTGCAGAAGAAAATGGGCGTTTCGGCTCGTACCATCTATTATGATATTCAACAAATTAACGATTGGCTCGAAGATCAGGATCTTGAGGGCATTCAGCGGGAGAGAGGCAAGGGATTTTTCCTCACCGCTAAAACAGAAACTCAGATTCCTCAGAAGATTAAGCTTTCTGACCGCTGGGATTATCGGTTATCCAGGGAAGAGAGGAAGGTATTACTCCTCTTATACTTGCTAACCAATACTTCGGTCATCCGTATGAAAGATCTCATCGATCATACGCAAATGAGCCGTGGCAGCATTAGTAAAGACCTTGATCAGATAAAAGAGTACTTCTCGGAACATAGGCTCGATCTTCGGTACTCGAAGACGAAGGGCTACTACCTCGAAGGACAGGAATTGCACAAGCGCCAGCTTCTCTCCCACATTTTAGTTTCGGTGAAAACCGATGAGAAATGGCAGGGGATCAGAAGTGAAGCGTATGAGATTCTGTTATCCATGTCACCTGATCAGACGAAGCTGACTCCTTTCTTAAAGAAAGTCTTATATGAAACTGAGAAAGAGCTAGGGCTCGTGTTCACCGATGAAATGATTACGATCCTATCTATGCAAATTATCATTTCTTTGGAAAGGCTTACACATGGTCAGGAGATCGAGTTAGATGAAGATGAACGTGAAGCATTAGCAAAAACGAAAGCGTTTTCTGCTGCGGGGCGGATTAGTGAACAACTACACGCTGAAGGGTATGCAGAACTTTCAGAGGATGAGATAGGCTTTCTGTCTATGAATCTCTTAAGCTCGAAAGTGCATCAGGAACCGCCTTCTTCTCCATACGAGGATCCGGAGGCGCCAGGTTTAAAACGAGTGATTCGTAGCATGGTTGATGACTTTCAAGTGTACTCTTGCGTATTATTCGAACACCGCGATCAATTAGAAGCGAATTTACTCTTGCATTTGAAACCGGTTTTTTACCGTTTGAAGTACGATGTTCCTTCTAACAACGAGCTCTCTGAGCACATCCAGGAACATTATCAAGAGATCTTCAAACTGACCAAGCGCTCGATCATTCACTTGGAGCGTTATATGGAAAAGGCCATACCAGATGAAGAAATTGCTTATATCGCGATGCACTTTGGCGGTTGGCTTTCAAAGGAAGACCAAACGATTGAGAAGAAATACAAAGCGATTATTGTTTGCGAAAACGGCATTGGAACATCGAACATGTTGAAAGCTCAGTTAGAAGCAATGATGACCGGGATTGATGTTGTCGCCACACTTTCCTTCCGGGAATACCAGGACACAACATTACGAGCGGATGTCATCTTTGCAACGAATTTCTTAAAAGAAAAAGAAACACCTGTCATTCATGTTCCGGCTCTTCTTCAAGACGCAGACAAGGAATACGTTTTGAAGCAATTGAATCATCGGCTTCAGGACGCCCCTGGGGAAATGGATCAGACAGATGAGCTGATGGCGGTCATTAAGAAGCATGCCACGGTGCATGATGAGCATGCGTTAAAGCAGCAGCTTCTCTCTTATCAGGCCCATCAGACCTTTTCGATAAAGGAGCATTATAAACCTATGTTAAATGAATTGCTTACGTCAGATACGATTCAATTTGAATCATCCGTATCCACTTGGGAAGAAGCGATTACGAAAGCATCCCAGCCGCTTCTTGAGAGTGGAAAGATTGGCCAAGGCTACATCGATGCCATGATTGATAACGTAAACGAATTAGGGCCTTACATCGTGATTGCGCCTAAAATCGCCATCCCACACGCTCGCCCAGAAGCAGGAGTAGAGCAGTTGGGGATGAGCCTATTAAAAGTCGATGAACCGGTACCTTTTTCAGACCAGGAAAAACACAAGGCGAACCTCATTATTGTGTTGGCTGCAATTGACAACGAAACACATTTAACCGCTCTGTCTCAGCTCACGACAATGCTGTCGGAGCCTGAGAATATGGAACAATTATTGAACGCTCAAAACACAGATGATGTATTAAGCTTAGTAAACAATTATTCGCACGTATAAAAAAACTTGGAGGGATTTCAAATGAAAAAAGTATTAGTTGTATGTGGTAATGGATTAGGAAGCAGCATGATTGTAGAAATGAACGTAAAAAGCATTTTGAAAGATCTTAACAAAGAAGCAGAAGTATCTCACACGGACCTTTCCTCTGCAAAATCAGAGCCAGCAGACCTATACCTTGGATCTGAAGATATTGTTGGCAGCTTAGACGATGGTAGTAAAAATGTTGTTCAACTGAAGAACCTAATGGACAAGAACGAACTAAGAGAAGCGTTAGAGCAAAACATCTAGAGACAGGTAAACAAGAGGAGGGGATAGACTATGATCGATTTAATTATGAAAGATATTCTGGGAACGCCCGCCATCCTGGTTGGGCTGTTCGCCCTCATTGGTCTAGTAGCTCAGCGTAAGAATTTCGCTGACACGTTATCAGGGACGCTAAAGACAATCATGGGGTTTGTGATTCTTGGGGCTGGTGCAGAATTTCTTATTAAGTCATTAACGCAGTTTAGTGCCATGTTTGATCATGCATTCAGTGTAAATGGAGTCATTCCAAATAATGAAGCGATTGTCGCTATGGCTCAAGAAAGTTTCGGTACAGAGACAGCGATGATCATGTTATTTGGAATGGTAGCGAACATTATAATCGCTCGTTTCACGCCATTTAAGTACATTTTCCTTACAGGTCACCATACAATGTTTATGGCCTGCCTCATTGCAGTTATTTTAACAACAGGCGGCTTATCGGGAGCATCTCTTGTCATTATCGGATCTATTATCCTCGGTTCATTGATGGTACTATTCCCAGCGATCTTACAACCTTACACAAGAGAGATCACTGGATCAGACGACTTTGCCGTTGGTCACTTCGGATCTACAGGATATTTTGTTTCCGCTTTCATCGGAAAGCGCATTGGCAAAAACTCTAAATCTACAGAAGAGATTAAAGTTCCGAAGTCCCTTGGCTTCCTTCGCGATACTTCTGTGTCCGTTTCCCTAACAATGGTTGTCTTGTTCTTCGTTGTTGCAGCATTCGCAGGACCTGCGTTTATCGAAACAGAATTAAGTGGAGGACAGAACTTCCTAGTCTTCTCCTTCATGCAAGGTCTTACATTCGCAGCTGGTGTTTATATCATTTTGCAAGGTGTGCGTATGTTACTTGCTGAGATTGTTCCAGCCTTTAAAGGTATTGCGGACAAGGTTGTTCCAAACGCGAAGCCAGCTCTTGATGCACCAGCGGTCTTCCCGTTCGCGAGTAACGCGGTTATTATCGGTTTCTTAACGAGTTTCGTAGCTGGTCTACTCAGCATGTTCTTCCTGCCGCTACTTGGCCTGAAGGTCATCGTGCCAGGGCTAGTGCCACACTTCTTCACGGGCGCAGCGGCCGGTGTGTTCGGTAACGCTACCGGCGGTCGACGCGGTGCAGTAGTTGGATCATTTGCAAATGGTGCGATCATTAGCTTCCTTCCAGCCCTCTTACTGCCAGTACTCGGCTCTCTTGGATTTGAAGGAACAACGTTCGGAGACGCTGACTTCGGATTTGTAGGAATTATTTTAGGAAATCTAATTCGCCTATTTGAATCGAACTTCCTCTTTGTTGCTAGTGCATTTGTGCTTCTTGTTCTTGCCTTCTTCGTTAGTTGGAAGACAAGAGGAGCGAAAGAAACGCCTTCAGAAGCAGCGTAATTGTTAATAAAACTGAGAAAGCCTTCTCTTAATGAGGAGGTTTTCTTTTTGTTTGCGGGGGATTGTGTCAATCCCTTAATTGGGAAGGAGCTGCGCTGAATTTTTTGTGAAGTTCACCTAATTGTAATCTTATATCATTACAATTCATCTCATATGTCGTACAATTTATTTGGGTTATTGAATACAAATAATGAGTTAGAACAATTCGTTGATGAATAAAAGGTGATGACTATTAAACATATAAAAAATATCGTCTTTGCTTTACTAGGTATCCTGTCACTTGGTATTGGCATTGCAGGTACGATCCTCCCTGTACTACCGGGCGGCCCTTTCTACTTGTTTGCGGCTTTTTGTTTTTCAAAAAGTTCAAAGCGTATCGAAAACTGGTTTCAAAGCACAACGGTTTATCAAAAATATGTCTTAGCTTTTCTTCAAAAGAAAGGCCTGACAAAGAAAGAAAAGATCCGGATTAACATTATTGCAGATAGTTTTATAATTGCTTCGTTCATTATGGTAGATATTTTGGTAGCCAGGATCTTCATGATCTTGCTTGCTTTATACAAACACTATTACTTCATTTACAAGATCGAAACGATTGAGTAGGACCGGGGGGACAGGTACTGCGTCCCTTCGCCTTTCGAAATAAAAACACAGAAGTCCTTCTTCGGAAGCGACTTCTGTGTTTTTATTTTGTCCTAAATTTGATCAATGCCCTTTTTTAGCACGATATCGGGTAAAACGTCACAGAAAGAAGGGGTCAGTGACGTTGTGAGGCTGTTCATATGGGGAAACGTCACTGATTTAATGCTTCTATGACGTTTTTGGGGTGTTAATCTACGAAAAGGTCACAGATCGGCTTCTTCAATGACCTTTTAGCTAATAAGTTAATAGAAACGTCAGAGAAACAGTCCGTCCTCCCCAAGAGCTTGCTGTAAGTAAATATTTCGTAATGCGAAGGGACGATGAACCTGTCCCCCCATCCCACCCTGAAATACCAAATAAATGTAAAAATATCTGAATTCTCAAATATTAACATGGACAGATCGTCTGATTTCCCTTATAGTGTTATATAACATCAATTTAAGGAACATTTAAGGAATATGTCCTTAATTAAGGAGTGTCGGAATGGTTGCTACGTTTCAAGAAATTATAAAATCGATTGAAAACGATATCATTGGGTTTCGTCGATATTTACACCAGAACCCTGAACTAAGTACACAAGAGTGGAATACATCTCGTTTCATCCAAGATCAGCTTAAGGAATACGGTATTCCGTTTAAAGCGGGCTATGCGAATACGGGTGTATTAGGCATTATTGAAGGGCAGCAAACGGGAAAGACAGTTGCTTTACGAGCGGATATCGATGCTCTTCCTATTACGGAACAGACGGATCATGATTTTCGGTCACAAACAGATGGAGTTATGCACGCATGCGGACACGATGCCCATACGGCTATGTTGCTTGGTGCAGGTTATGCACTGAATCAGCGTAAGAGTGAGCTAGCTGGTACTGTCCTTCTTGTGTTTCAGCCGGCTGAGGAGAATTCTCCAACAGGAGGAGCGGCTCAGATGATGGAAGACGGTGTGTTTGATGAGTATGAGCCAGATGTGATTTACGGACAACACGTTTGGCCAAGTCTTCCTGTAGGCGAAGTTGGGATTCGAGATCAAGAAATGATGGGGGCATCAGATCGATTCACGATCACCGTTAAAGGTAAAGGCGGACACGCGAGCATGCCGCAGGACGGAAATGATGCGATTATTATTGCCAACCAAATTATCACAAGTCTACAGACGATCGTTAGTCGAAACGTCAACCCAATTGAATCGGCAGTCGTAACGGTTGGAAGCATCCACGGGGGCTACGCCCATAATGTGATCGCAGATAAAGTCACGTTAGAAGGGACAGTTCGTACGTATCAACCTTCCGTGAAAGAAAAAGTGAAGCAACGTTTTCACTCCATCGTCGAAAATGTTACGGAAGCTTTCGAAGGAGAAGTGGACATTACGTACTTAGATGGGTACCCTGCTACCATTAATACGCCGAAATGGGCGGAAGTCGCTCGGAACTCCACTCAGAAGATTCTAGGTCCAGATTCAACTCCAACGGTCGATCCTGTATTAGCAGGAGAGGACTTCTCCAGGTTCTTACATCGTTACCCGGGCGCTTTTATCTGGTTAGGAACGCAAATTGATTCGAAAGAAGATCAAATGGGCCTTCATAATCCAGGTTTCATGTTAAATGAAAAGGCTCTCTCTTCAGGAAGCGCAATGCTCGCCCAAGTGGCCAGTGACACACTCGTTCATCTACAAGAAGGTGAAACAAGTGAATGATGAATCGTTAACGACCACTCTGAAAAAATGGCGGCGCACGCTTCATCAGCACCCTGAACTTGGCTTCCTGGAATATCGAACGACTTTTACAATCGGAAAAGAACTAGAAGCACTGGGCTTTACGTTACACATCGGCCAACAAGCGCTACGATCTGAGTCGCGTAAAGGCGTGCCTCCAACACAAGAGTTAGAGAAGCATGAAGCTGAGGCTCTAGAATGGGGCGTTGAACCTACATGGATGGAACTGATGAAAGGTGGGCACACAGGGATTGTTGCTACTTGGGATACCGGAAAGCCTGGTAAACATAGCGCTTTTCGCTTCGACATCGATGCTCTCCCGATTCAGGAAACCCATGATTCCGCGCACATCCCCTTTAAAGAAGGATTTCACTCAAAGGTAGACGGTGCCATGCATGCATGTGGTCATGACGGACATACGGCAATTGGGATCGCGCTGGCTCATTTTATTAGAGAACATCGTGAATCCTTATCAGGTGCATTTACTCTTCTTTTCCAACCAGCAGAAGAGGGAGGAAGAGGGGCAAAAGCAATGACGGACAAAAAAGGGTGGCTGCAACATGTGGATGAGTTTTATACCGGTCACATCGGGATCCACTCTTTGCCGGTAGGAACAATTGCTGCTTCTGTCGAAGGATTCCTAGCCTCTTCGAAATTAAACGTAACGTACAAAGGACGGTCAGCTCACGCGGGGATGAACCCTGAAGAGGGTAAAAATGCGCTCTTAGCCGCAGCAACTGCGTCTACTCAGCTATACACCATACCCCGACACAGCGCAGGGGCATCTAGGATCAACGTTGGTAAACTGCAAGCAGGAGCAGGGAGAAATGTAATTGCTGATCGTGGTTATTTAGAACTTGAAACAAGAGGAGAAACAGCAGCGATTCAGGATTTTGTCCACACTGAAGCGACTCGAATCATTAAATCTGTTGGAGATTTATATGATGTCTCAACGGAGATCGAGGAAGTTGGAGAAACGTCCTCCTTTGAATGTAGCCAAGAAGCGGTGGATGCCGTTCAAGCTAGGTGTATAGGGAGTGCGGCGATTCAAGAGATCCTTCCTGTTGCTGGAGTGTCCGGTTCTGAAGATGCAAGCTTTATGGTGAATGAGGTGCAACAACATGGTGGCGTCGCTACGTATATGTTGTTTGGGACACCGTTAGCCTTCGGTCATCATCATCCGTCTTTTGATTTTGACGAAGAGGTTTTACCAGTAGCGTTAGAGACATACATCAACATTGTTAAAGGGGGTCATACATGTGCAGGATTGGTTAAGTGATACGTTAAAAAAATTGAACACGACAAGTGATATGAACCAACCGAATGGATTTTCAAGGCTTAGTTATAGCCCTGAAGAAGCTAAGGCTCACGAAGCTTTCCGAAGTGTTGCTACAGAACTTGGGCTTACCGTAGAGCAAGATGAAGCCGGAAATCAATGGGCAACGTGGGTAGTAGGAAAAGATGCACCGACGATTGCAGTAGGCTCACACCTTGATACCGTCCATGGCGGCGGAGGGTATGATGGGGTCGCTGGCGTTCTGACGGGGTTAGCGGCCGTGAAACAATTGAAAGATCAGGGCGTCGCACCTAACAAAAATATTGCGGTGATCTGCTTTGCTTCTGAAGAATCCGCCCGATTCGGTGTATCTACAATAGGAAGTAAAGCGGTATCTGGGCTGCTTGATAAGGCTGACTTAGCAGCTGTACCCGATCAGGACGGGCATACAGTCAAAGAAGTTTGTGAATCGTTTGGATTGAACTGGGAGACGATCGATCAAGCAGAGAAGCCAGCCTCCTTTTTAGAGAGCTTCTTAGAACTCCATATTGAACAAGGTACACAAGTAGAAGACCATAACGCAGACATAGGTATCGTAGAAGGTGTGGCTTGTCCGATTCGTTTGAAGATTACCGCTCAAGGTATGGCGAACCATACGGGTACAACGCCTATGCATAAGCGCCAGGATGCTTTAGCGGCAGTAGCTCCTCTTATTACTTTTGTAGAAGAAGAGGCTTTGAAACGAAATGACACACTCGAGAAGCAACTTGTTGCAACGGTTAGTACATTACATGTACAGCCAAATGCCATGAACGTTATTCCAGGAGAAGTCCAGGTTGGCATTGATATCAGAAGCGTAGACGACACGGCGAAGCGAACCCTCGCAGAAGATATCAGGGAGTATTGTAAGCAGATCGAAGCAAAACGCAAGGTGAACTTCCATATAGAAGTCGCTGTCGATAACGATTCGGTTACCTTAGACGGATCGATGCAGCATCAACTTCATTCGATTTGTCAGTCTCTAGACTATAAGGTGCTAAGCATGGATAGCGGAGCGGGGCACGATGTGATGAACATGGCATTAAGATGGCCATCAGCACTCCTGTTCATTCCGTGTAAAGAAGGGATTAGTCATCATCCTGCAGAATATGCCACTATGGCCGATTTAGAAAAAGGAAGCCATATTATAGCAGAATACTTAAAAGTAGAGACAGGTGATGAATGTGAAAACCAAGATCGGAGTCATCGCGCCATCGGACTCTCTTGAGCAAATTTTATATGTAACAGATGAATTTGAAGGAATCGAAGTCGTTTCTTATGCTTACGAACAATTATCTGATGTAGAAGCCATTTTATCGGCTCATCGATATGAAGTAGATCAATGGTTTTTCTCCGGAATCCTCAATTATACGTATGCTTATGAGAAAAACTTAATCACGCCAGAAGAAGGAAGTTACCCACCTCTTCATGGTTCTAGCTTTTTCGGGATCTTACTAGAAGCGCAGCTAACGCGTAAGAAAGTCTTTGAGAAAGTGAGCATTGATACGATTACGGATGAAGAGATTGATAAGATTCTTTCCTATTATGACCTTCAATCACTAACGTATTACAACCATCCATTTGAGGGGTATCAGTACTCCGATGAACTAGTAGACTTCCACGCTACTCTATATCAAGACGGCAAAACAGAAGTTGCGATTACTTCTATTAAGACCGTATACAGGCAGTTAAAAGAATTAGGGGTCCCGGTGTTCAGAGTAACGCCTTCCTATTTATCTATTAAACTCATTCTTCAATTTCTTGAAGAACGGGCCCAGTCGAAGCGCTTGCGTAATGCACAGGTGGCGACAATTGGATGTCGGATTGATTTTGAATTGGATAAGCTTGAAGAACTTCACTATTCGTTTCGGATGAAACATCAGGAGCTGGATTTAAAAAGGTTCCTGCTCAGTATAGCTGAGAAAACAAGTGGTTCACTGATGCAACTAGGCGACGGTTTGTTCTTCATCTTTACGACGAGAGGTCAGATGGGGGCAGAAGTAGAAGAGGAACTATTTACCCTTATTCAAAACGTTGAATTGCAAACCTCTAGTCAGGTGAACATCGCAATTGGTATTGGTGAAACCGTGTCACAGGCGGAGCAAAATGTCCGACTAGGCTTTAGAAACTATAAATCTTTTGATGAACCTACGCTTTTAATTGTAGATGAATATCAAGAAATCACACTTAAACAGCAAGGGGCTAAGATTACCTATCAAACGGTAGGGGCTGGTCATGAGTGGGCCGAGAAGTTAAAAGGTGCGCCACTAAGTCCTGGTGTTGTTTCAAAAATTATCTCTTATGTACATCACTATCAAAGATCGACCTTCACATCGCAAGACCTTTCGCGTTGGTTGCAAAGCACAGAGCGGAATGGTCGAAGAATTCTAAATGAGATGGAAAAGGTTGGGCTTGTTGAACAAAGTGGTGAAGCTCAATCCGGCGAGCGGGGGAGACCGAGGAAAGTCTTTTCCCTTGTCCAAAATATTTAAGTATGGGGGAATTTCCCCCTTCTTTCTCTTCCTATTTACGGAAGAATAAAGGAATATAACCATTAAAAATGAGAAAGGGTGGGTATATGTCATTACCAGAAGCAAATGTCTCACAAGAAGAGAAAAAGGAATCTAAGTTGTTATCTAAGTTTTTGAATGGCATTGAAAAAGCAGGGAATAAGCTTCCAGATCCATTTATGTTATTTGTGTATCTTGCTCTCTTTATGATTTTACTTTCTTGGGTTGTTTCTTCATTTGGGGTTTCCGTGGTTCAGCCAGGTTCCGGTGAAGAAGTAGCGATCAAGAGCTTGATTTCTGCTGAAGGTATTCAGTATATGTTAACTTCAATGCTTGAGAACTTTACAGGCTTTAAACCTTTAGGTCTTGTTTTGGCGATGATGTTAGGGATTGGTTTAGCTGAAAAGGTAGGTCTCATTGAGACAGCTATTAAGAGTACGATTCTTAAGGCACCAGCCAGCCTAACGACGTATGCAGTTATTTTTGTCGGAATATTGGGAAATTTAGCCTCTGACGCAGCGTTTGTAATCGTTCCACCTCTAGCAGCCATGGTCTTCTACACACTTGGCCGACATCCACTTGCTGGACTCGCAGCCGGGTTTGCTGGTGTAGGTTCTGGTTTTACAGCGAACGTTGTTATTGCAGGAACGGACGCATTGTTATCAGGAATCTCTACGGAAGTCATGCAGGGCTTAGATCCTAGTGTCGTCGTAACGCCAGTTGATAACTATTACTTTATGGTCGTTTCTGTTATTGTTCTATCCATAGCAGGTGCACTTGTAACCGAGAAAATCGTTGAACCTCGTCTTGGAAAATATGATGGAGATCTGAAGAAAGAAATGAAAGCTTCTACGCCTTTAGAAAAGAAAGGGTTAAAGAATGCGACCATCGCTTTAGTTACTTACATTGGTTTGTTACTTGTTGCTTTATTCTGGCCGAACTCTCCGTTACGTAACGAGTCGGGCGGAATCATTCCATCCACATTCTTAGATGGTATTATTCCAATTATCCTCTTCATGTTTATAACGGTTGCTGTAACGTACGGAGTTACCGTTAATAAGATAGAGAAGACGAAAGATATCTCCACATTTATGGGAGATGCGATTAAAGATATGTCAGGATTCATCGTCCTCATTTTCGCTGCAGCTCAGTTCATTGCGTACTTCGATTGGACAAACATTGGTACATGGATTGCTGTGAGTGGTGCAGGATTCTTAGAATCACTAGGTCTAACAGGAATACCTGTTATCATCGGCTTCGTATTCTTAACAGCCCTTATGAACCTTCTAGTCTTCAGTGGTTCAGCTCAGTGGGCGTTAGAAGCACCGATCTTTATTAAGATGTTCTACCTATTAGACTATCATCCTGCTTTCATTCAAGCAGCTTACCGTATTGCGGATTCATCTACCAACATCATTACACCGATGAACCCGTATATCATTATCGTGTTAGCGTTTATGAGAGAGTACGATAAGAAAGCTGGACTCGGTACACTCATTTCCTTAATGCTACCGTACAGCATCATCTTCTTATCCGTCTGGATTGTACTACTACTAGCCTTTGCATTCCTAGGCATCCCATTCGGACCTGGCGTGCACATGTACCTGTAGTGGGCCTGGGGGACAGGTACCTCGTCCCTTCGCTTCTCTAAATATTGGGTGAATAACAACACAGCAGCTTCTTATGGAATAAGGAGCTGCTGTGTTTTGTTTTATGAAGAATTGCAAAGGTAAGCCGGTGGGTAATTGCCCTTTTTTGCTGATTTTCATGAAAATGGTCACAGAGGGAGGGTCTCTGTGACCTTTTAAAGAAGTAACTTTGTAGAAAGTCATTGATTTAATGACTCTGTGACGTTTTCTGGAGTTACAGCAACAAAAAGGTTACAGAGCTGCTTCCTCTCTGCCCTTTTTACGTAGTTCATCCAAGAAAGCGTCAATGAATGATCCGAATAGTGCATGGAATGCTCAGGAGGGGTGATTTGGGACAAGGGACCCGTCCCCATGGCCCGCCCCCGGGAAAAAAGATTTTCAGCGTGTAACTTATACTCGAAATGTCAATCATATTCCTAACGAAGTGAATCCAGTTAGGAAGAGGGGTGATGGAGATGTTAAGTGCGGTATTGTTGGTGTTATGCGGAGTATTCGCGATTTATATCTACAAGTATGAAGAGCACGACGAGCTTTCGGTAGTGTTCCAAACAGAAGAATCTGGAGTAGGTCTGGCCCAGGAACTGTATTGGTTGTTAGAGACGAATCAATTAAAGCCCCACTATTCCATCCCGTACAATAAACGAAATCTCTTTGAATTTGGCTATCATGAATGTGACGTCATCATCGAAGTCCCTAATGAGCATTACCATTTTGCCGTGCAATTAGTTGAGAGCTATAAGAGGGATGTAGGGACAGGTACCTCGTCCCTTAGTTTCTCGAAGTAAATAGGTGCAATCAAATAGAGGGGTTCGCCTAACGGTCAAAAGACTTAAATGATCTGTGAATATTCGAGGAGCGGCGGGACGATGAACCCGTCCCTATGTCCCGAATTATAAAAGCCCAAAGCATGCTATGCTTTGGGCTTTTACATAATTGGATTAAGACTGCGCTTTTGGATCTCTGTAATATATCGATCTAGTTTCTGGCTAAGTTCAATTGTCTTATCATGGTTTAAACCATGAGTAAGTCCTGTTTCAATCATTGTGGAGCGCAAATCCGTAATTTTCATTTTTAGTTCCTCAGTTGACGTATGTTCCTCTATAAAATACTGGAATTCCATATTGAATCTCCCCAATATCTGTGTTGGTAGGATGTCTGACATGTCGACATAAGTTCTATTTGAATTATAACATGTTAGGATATAAATGGTAATATTTTATTACTAAAAAAGTACTGAATTCCATACTTTTCCCTTTTATAGTACTAAATCTGTCGTTTGGTCCTGGGTTTGAGATCTATTTTATTGTTGGCATCTTATCTGTGATACAGTTATAACAGAGAATGGTATAGACAGATAGGGGGGAGAGGATGGATTTCAATACTTATATCAAACAATCGAAAAAAAGATGCGAAGAAGAGTATCGGTTAGAGCCGACAGAGATCCCTACTCTGCAAATAGAATTAACAGAGGCAGAAATGGAGGAGCGAAAACAAACGTTTGAGCATGCGCTCCCTGTTATTCAGCACTTTATGGAGAAAGTTCTTTATTATATGGATGGAACTCCGATTATTGTGGCCACGACTGATGAAGAGGGGTATGTGATTCATAAGTTTGGAGACGAAAGCATGATGGAGATGATACATGCATTTGGTATACATAACGGTGTCCGATTTCGGGAAAAAGTTGCAGGGACAAATTCTATTTCACTCTCCTTGCTTCATGATGAATCAATTGGACTTGTTGGAAAAGACCACTACCATGAAGCTTTGCACGGCATTGCTTGCTATTCAGCTCCTTTTCACTACGGGGAGGACGGTAGAATATCAGGAACGATATCGATTATGACAACCGTGGAATATGAGAGTCAGTTTCATTTAGGACTCCTCTCGTCAGCGGTCGATTCCATTGAACGGGAGCTACGTCTTCAGGAGAAGAACAATAAACTTGAGATTTTAAATCAAATTATGATCAATTCAACGCCTATTGGTATGATTATGACGGATCAAGAAGGTCGAATAACGGATTACAATGCTGCTTTGGAGAAGTTAGTGGAATATAGTATGAAAGAGCGTCTCGCTAAAGGTGATACCAAGACTTATGTCATCAAACCGTATGTGGATCATGTCCTGTGGACGGGGGAGAAGCTTGAGAATAAGGAAGTCACCCTTTCGTTTGATGACGGGGAAAGGGAGAAAATTTTTCAGCTTGATGTCCTTCCTATATACGACGGGGACGAGGTGATTGGCGCTTTTGCTCAATTACGCGATATGACGAACTATTACGAACTTCAAGAGAAGCTCATAGAATCGGAGAAGCTCTCGACTCTTGGGAAATTTAGTGCAGGACTTGCTCATGAGATTCGTAACCCACTCACATCCATTATCGGACTAACGCAGCTATTAAAAGAAACCAATGCTCAGAATAAGTATTTAGAAATCATCACATCGGAACTCGATCGAATGAAGAACCTTGTTAACCAATTTGTTCTACTCGGAAAGCCATCCTCAGTTCAACCGGCTCCTTGTAATCTTCATGATCTTTTAGAGGAAACCATTGAACTAATGAAAAGCAGCGCCAGGCTTCAAGACGTAAGTATCACGTTTGAATCCAACCAAAAAGATCTTGTTATGACAATCGATGAGGCCAAGATAAAACAAGCCTTCATCAATTTTATTAAGAATGCCTTTGAGTCTATGGAAAATGGCGGGGAGGTGCAGGTTCGTTTAGTTCACCATCCGGGAAGCAATAAGGTAGAGGTGACCATTGAGGATGAAGGTGAAGGAATGGACCCGGACGAAGTATCAAATATAGGAACACTTTTCTACACCTCTAAGGAAAACGGTCTTGGAATGGGGCTTTCTATTTCTCTTGAAATCATAAAAGCTCATCATGGTACGGTGGACTTCAATTCTGAGAAGGGGCGAGGAACCAAGGTTGAGCTTTGTTTTCCGGTATAATCAGAAACTTAAGTTTGAAACGAAAAAATGGAGGGCGTAAACGTGACAGAGAAACTATTTTATAGGGATGCGTATCAAACAGAATTTACAACAAAGCTCGTTAAAGCCGATCAAGATGAAGGTGGTCGTCCTTATGTCGTGTTAGAGGAAACGGCTTTTTATCCGACTGGTGGTGGACAACCTCATGATACGGGTAGCTTAAATAACGTTAGAGTCATCGACGTAGAAGAAGTGGATGGAGAGGTTCGTCACTATGTCACTCTTCCGATTGAAGAAGCGAGCACGGTAAATGGGGTAGTGGATTGGTCAAGACGGTTTGATCATATGCAACAGCATACAGGTCAGCATATTCTTTCTGCTATTTTGCAAGACGAGTTTGATCTGGCAACCCTAAGCTTTCATCTCGGAAAAGATACCGTCTCTATTGACCTTGACGGAGAATCTCTCTCGGAGGAGACGCTGCATAAAGTAGAACAACGGGTGAACGAAGTCATCGGGGAGAATCGTTCCATTGAAACAAAATGGATGACGGTGGACGAGGCGAATCACTATCCACTCCGGAAATCACTCTCTGTTGATGAAGCGGTCCGGCTCGTGATCATTCCCGATATTGACTACAACGGCTGTGGAGGGACTCACCCACGTTCAACGGGTGAAGTACAAATGATGAAGTTGCTCGGTTGGACACGACAGAAGAGAAATGTGCGCCTTGAGTTTGTGTGTGGGAATCGTGTACTCGAGCAGTTGGAGAAGAAGCACAGCGTCCTAACCGGAATCAAAACGCTAATGAAGCGTCCGGAAGAAGAGTTGGAACAGGAAGTATCTTCGTTACTAAAGGAAAGTAAGGCAAAAGATAAACAACTAGCTGAACGGACAGCTCAACTTCTCGAGTTCGAAGCGCGTGACTTGGCAGCAGCTCCTCAAGAAAACGGTAAAGTATCGATCGTTCAGCAATTCTTTGAGAACCGAACGATCAAGACGTTGCAGGACCTTGGGAAGAAGATTGTTGAACAAGCTCCTAATGGGATCGTCATTCTTGTCAGTGAACAGAAAGATCAGCTTCAATTTGTGCTCGCACAAGGGTCCGATGTTTCCGGGAATATGAAAGAAGCAGCACAACACGTTATGCCCCTCATCGAAGCAAAAGGCGGCGGAAAGCCAGGATTCGTGCAAGGTGGCGGAACAAAAGCATTAGCAGCTGAGGAGTTTGCGGATCGATTGAAGAAAGCGGCATTAGAGACAATGAAATAACCGAAGACAAAAAGCCCCTCTTTGAAGAAAGAGGGGCTTTTTTTAGGGATTGAGTGGGATGGAGGTGGGATGGAGGGACAGGTACCTTGTCCCATTAAGTGTTTCGAGAAGCGAAGGGACGAGGTACCTGTCCCCCTGCCCCGCGCTTTTAGTCTGTCATGTTCCCTTTTAATGATTTAATCGTACCGGTATGTACCCCTTCATGATACAACGAGAAGGTAAGGATTTCGCCAACCGTTTGAAGAGACAAGAAGTCTTCTGTAGCCTTATCATCCAGCTGTCCAGTGAGTGTATCCTTCAATTTAGCCGGCTGTTCCTCAAGCTGCTGCTTTAGTTCAGAAAGAGAAGGGACGTCTCCTTGCCAATCGGAAGGTGATGTGCCTGGTGAGAACAGTTTAAGATAGCGGGATGGCGTTTCGATTGATTTGCCACCGAACTTGGCGATTAAGGAGTTTTGCACAACGTAAATGTGACCGAGATTCCACCGAATCGTATTTTTAAACCCTTCCGGCTGCTGATCCGCCTGCTCTTCTGTCACACCAACTAATTCCTTTAATGTACCTTTTCTAACTAGGTTTACTTGTTGAAAAATTTGTTCTTCGTTCATGTAATCGTCTCCCTTCATTACTTATCATTCTATCTTTCCCATCCTTCTGCCTTCAACCAATCGGGTTTGATGTTGGACAGAGGGACAGGTTCATTGTCCCACTAAAGCAAAAAAAATAGATTTGCTCCAGGCAAGATCTAAAGGGGAAAAGGGACGAGGTACCTGTCCCCATGTCCTGAAAACGAACAGAAATTTCTCTTATTAAATAAAAAAACATCACAAAAAGAGAAATTTCTCCGCAAAACAGTTGCTTTTTACGTGAGAATCGTTTTACAATGAGTTCAGAAAAATCAACCAAAAAAGAATGGCGGGATAGAATGAGCGCCGAAAAAATGAATATAACGGATTTTACGATGCAATTCTTTCAACTACATGGAAAAGTGGCGCTTGTCACGGGTGGAAATTCTGGTTTAGGCCAAGGGTTTGCCCTTGCCCTTGCGAAGGCTGGAGCTGATGTCTTTGTAGTGAGTATGGTCGAAGACGAAGAAACGAAACAACTCATCGAAGCTGAAGGTGTGCGGTATCATTTAATGATTGCGGACCTTACTGAAGATGGTGCTTGTAAGATAGTAGTAGAAGAGTGTGTCCGTGTATTTGGTACGGTAGATATTCTTCTCAATAATGCTGGTATTGGCTTAAACGAACCAGATGTTACGAAATTCACTCGGCTTCAGTGGGACAAAATGGTGTCTGTGAATCTTACAGCTCCTTTTGATTTGGCTCATGAAGCGGCCAAATATATGATCCCCAATCGAAGCGGTAAGATTATCAATACGTGTTCTTTATTTTCTTACCTTGGAGGACAGTGGTCGCCAGCTTATGCCGCAACAAAGCATGGGTTAGCTGGGTTCACGAAGGCGTACTGTGATGAGTTAGCTCAGTACAATATACAAGTTAACGGAATTGCACCAGGCTACTTTGCAACAGATGTGACAAAAGCAACCGGAGCTGATGAGGAGAAGAACAAACGAGTTCTCGACCACATACCGGCTAACCGGTGGGGGAATATCGTCGATTTAATGGGAGCGATCGTATTCCTAGCCTCAGACGCATCCAATTATGTGAATGGCACGTTATTAAATGTTGATGGTGGTTACTTAGTTCGATAGAAACATAACATTATAGATTTTTTTATAAAGGAGATTGATTGTATGACAATGAAAACAAATCAAACCGTTGAGGAATTAAAGGACCTATTACCAGAAAATCAAATCGTAACGGACGACGAAGCGTTATATGATGCTTCCGCAGATCGATATAAAAAATATCCAAAGTCTAAAAATGTACTCGATGTACCAAAGCCACTAGCGATTGTGTACCCACATTCTCCACAAGAAGTGAAGTCTCTTCTTATGTATTGTAACGAACATCTCATTAATGTCATTCCTAGAAGCGGTAAAACAGGGACCGAAGGCGGCTTAGAGAATTGGAAGCAGAAAACCATCGTCATTGACGGTTCAAAAATGAATGAAATCATCGATATCGACACATACAATATGCAAGCAACGGTTCAATCTGGTGTAAAGCTGCAAACCCTTGAAGATGAACTGCGTAAAGTCGGCTATACGACAGGCCACTCTCCTCAGTCCAAGCCAGTCGCTCAACTTGGCGGACTTGTTGCAACGAGAAGTATCGGTCAGTTCTCTACTTTATATGGTGCTATGGAAGATATGCTGGTTGGCTTAGAATGTGTCTTCCCAGAAGGCAACATCTCGAAGATTAAAAACGTTCCAAGAAGATCTGGAGGACCTGATATTCGTCATATTGCACTGGGGAATGAAGGAGCTCTGTGCTATATCACTGAAGTAACGGTGAAGATCTTTAAGTACACGCCAGAGAACAATGAGTTCCATGGTTACTTAATTGAAGATATGGAAACAGGTATTAGCATCCTGAGAGAAGTGATGGTCAATGGATACCGTCCATCTGTAGCTCGCTGTTATTCTGAAGAGGATGCGCGTAATCACTTTGGGCACTTTTATGAAGGAAAATGCGTGCTCATTTTTATGGCAGAAGGTGCAAAAGGCATTGTGAAAGCCACGAGCGAGGCGATCGATGAAGCGGTTGAGAAATTCCAATCTGGAATTGTGAAGCAGGTCGATTCTTCTCTTATTGAGGACTGGTTTAATAACTTGAATTGGGATCAGAGTAAGATCGATGCTGAAATCGAAGAAATGGTGAAACACGACAAGCATGACGGCTTCACGACAGAAATTTCGGCTGATTGGGAAAATGTTATTAAAATCTACAACAACGTTATGGCTCGAGTAAAAAGTGAATTTGATCGTGTTGAAGACCTAACGATGCTTGGAGGTCACTCTTCTCACAGTTACTTAAACGGAACAAACATGTACTTCGTGTACAATTATGAGATTAACTGTGCACCTGAAGATGAACTGCTCGTTTATCATCACCCGATTCACCAAATCATTATTGAAGAGACGTTGAAGCAAGGCGGCTCTATGTGTCACCACCACGGCATCGGTAAGTATCGTTCAGAGTGGACAAAAGAAGAACACGGTTCTGCTTACTATATGCTTGAGAAACTTAAAGAAGCGTTCGATCCAAACGGTATCATGAACCATGGAACCATCTTCCCTCAACCAAATGAAGTAAAAAAATATATTAGAGGGTAATGACGATGAGCGCTCAGTATATGATGGGAATCGACAGCGGTTCGCAAAGTACAAAAGTCGTTATCTTTGATTTAGAGGGAAAAGAAATGGCTTACGGTTCATGCGCTCTAAAAGAAACGTTATCCCCAGAGCCAGACGTTGTCATCCATCCAGATGACGACTTGTGGGACAGCTTATACCATGCCGTTCAAGCGTGTCTCGATAATTTCGAAGGGGACAAAAGCGCGATCGTTGGAATCGGACTTTGTACGATTCGGTGCTGTCGAGTTCTTTTAAACAAGGACGGCGAGCTGGCCTATCCCGTTATAAGCTGGATGGACGCTAGAATGTCGAGGCCTTATGAGCACAAAGATGATCAGGTTCAATACGTTACGACAACGTCAGGGTACCTTGGGTTGCGCTTAACCGGAGAATACAACGATACAGCTGCCAATTGTGAAGTGTTTTGGCCCGTCGACCGTGAAACGCTTGACTGGTCAACGGATGATGAGGAGATCAAAGCTCAAGGACTGACGAGGGACATGTTATTTAACCTTGTGAAGCCTGGCGAAAAGCTAGGGGCTCTCCGTAAAGACCTTGCAAGTGATCTTGGGTTAAAGGAAGATATCCCCGTTGTGGCAACTGCGAATGATAAAGCGGTGGAAGCACTTGGATCAGGCATTAATCAAGAGCGTTCCATTATGATCTCTCTTGGCACGTTTATTTCATCCATGCTCATCCGCGATCAGTATGTGGAAAACGCTCAGAACTTTTTCCCTACTTTCGCTTCCATTCCATTTAAATATGCCTATGAATCGAACGGAATTCGAAGAGGGCTTTGGACAGTAAGCTGGTTTAAGAATCTGATTGGAGAAGAGTTGACGACAGAAGCGAACAACAAAGGCGTATCGGAAGAGGAGTTCTTAAATGAAAAAGCTCAAGAAATCCCTGTCGGTAGCGATGGATTGTTCACGATCCTGGACTGGTTAGCTTCTCCTGATCAACCTTATCGAAAAGGGATGATGATCGGATTTGACCAACGCCATACTCGCTATCACATGTATCGTTCCATTTTAGAAGCGATTGCTTTTAATATGAAGAATAATATTGATGATATGCTAGAAGAAATGGATATCGGGCTCGATGAACTCGTTGTCATCGGTGGGGGGTCTAAGAGTGATGTCATGATGCAAATTCTTGCTGATCTATTTGGATTACCTGTCCATCGAAGAGCAGGCAGTAGCAGTGCGTGCTTAGGAGCAGCAATCTGCACGGCTCGGTACTTGGGAGTGTACAGTGATTTTGAAACAGGTGCCAAGGAAATGGTGGGAACCGAGACCACGTTCACCCCAGATATGAACAATCATACGTTCTATACGAAGGTAAATGAAGAAGTTGTGAAAAATATACGTCCGCACACAGATGAGATCAACAAGCGCATCTATCCACTATTTAATTAAAGTTGTAGAACCATTGCCATTTGTAGCTGAACAATCAGGATGGTAATGGTTCTTTTCTTTACAAGTGAGAGGTGTCTTGCGTATAAATGGGATGTATGGTTAATTAAGTAGTGTTGATTAGTGGAATGAAAGGGGTGGAAAGTAAATGTTGAAGTTAGATACGGATAAGTTAACGAAGCTTGAAAAAGAAGTCCATCAGAAAGTATCTGAACTTGTCGCAGAAAATGATAAGTTAAAAATTATTGAGGCTGCGGAAATATGTGAAGTATCCCCTTCTAAAGTATCCACGCTCGTTCGGAAGTTAGGATTTGATAATTTTAAGCAGTACAAGCTCTATTTCAGCGGTCAACAGATTAAGTGGGAAAGCAATCAAAGGACGGAAGAAATTGAACGCTTAATGCTTTTCTTAGAAAACTTTGATCGAAAAATCGTGGATGATTTCGTATCCATTTATCATAAATATAACAAAATCATTATATATGGCTTAGGCCCATCTTTTATTAGTGCGGAGTACTTTGCGTACAAGCTCGATATCGTTTCGGACAAAAATATAAAGGTGACTCATAGCGAAGATTACGCAGAACAAATGGTGGATGATGAGACGTTATTAATTGTTTTGTCAGTGACCGGTAAGTTCTCTTCCTTTGAGAACCTGTTTCAAAAGTCCAAGGGTAAGGGCGCTGAAATTATGCTGATCTTGGAAGAGTATGTGAACACACAAAACTCTTTAGCAGATTACGTATTCCATTTGTCTAAGTTTAATCAAAGCGATGAATTGCTTCCGTTTGAAAAAACGAGGACGATCTTCTTTATATTTATGGAAGAAATTGCGACCAAATTGAAATATGGATGAGTGTACTCCTGGTTGTTGGATCCAGGGGTCTTTTTTTTTTTGACTAAACGAACTTTCTTCAGTCATATGTCAGAAACCTCCTCAATATAATAAGGGGTACTTATTTTCCATCAGGAGGCGACAGCATGCAGGTGGTGTTAAAAAACGAGGCGGGTTTGGTGAAAGAAGTGAAGCTGGGGTTTAGTTGGACAACGTTTTTCTTTGGATTTATTCCTGCTTTAATTCGAGGGGATCTGAAATGGGCGGTCATTATGTTCGCTCTCGCTGCGGTTGCGGGTGTCTTTACGTTTGGTTTAGGGGCTTGGATTCCTGGAATTATATTCTCGTTCGTCTACAACAAGATCTTTATTAAGGAATTGCTAGAGAAAGGATACCGACCTGCAACACCTGAAGAAGAAGCGAAGCTACAAGCTGAGGGGATTGTAACCCCTGGACCTAGTTCCGTGGGAGCATAACTTATACGTAACAGCGTGAAGGTACCTCTTCTGGTTTTTAGAAGAGGTGCCTTTTTTAAACTATTTCGTTGATCAAACGTTTGATCAATTTTAAGGGCTGAGAGGAAAGAGGCGGATAGCACAGAAAAGCTAGCCCTGTGTTCTTATACGTTGTTAATCGAGCAAATCAAGTACCATTTCAGATATTCGGTGTCTTAGCACCAATTGTGTCTTTCGTATTCTGTCATCTTCGCTCTTTAGATCTTCAGCTTGCTCTTGCCAAGGTAATTCTGTTTCTTTCTCTAACTTGAGAACTTCTTCTTCAAACCATGAACGGGAGTCTTCGTAGGTGGCTAAGGCAAAATCAGCGTTTAAGAATTCTTCTGGTGTACGGAAATTCAAGTTAACTAGCCACTCTTGAAATTCCTCTACTCCCATGTCTGTCATTCTCATATCAAAGATGAGAGTAACTGATTCAACGACCTTCTCATCCATCTGATCTTCAACCATCTTTTGTTGTAAGTTAGTTAAAGTGATGTTGTGGGTGGATCGGTTCTTCTTACTCAACTTTTTAAAAAACACATCGAATCCCTCCAAGCATTTTAGTTCACTTTCAATATGTCCCTAACTACTTATTTCTCAAAAGCTTCCTTCATAATAAACAAATGCGTAACAGGAGACGATCGTTCTGTTGTTTCTAAAAAGGCAACGAGTCTTCTTTCTGAATTAAGAGGATAAGCGAGCGTATAGTGTCCGGGGATGTCGAGTTGATTCTCTAACCCATCATTCCCCATAACCCTAATGAGATCTTCTATATGAAGGGGCTTCTCTGTAATGCTAAGAGACGCACCTGTTACGATGTCCCCCGTTAATGTATAGGAATAGTCCTCTTCATACTTTTCTTCGAATGCCAAGACAGTTGTGTCGTTCGATTTGCGAGAGGTGAACGTACCATTTTCCGCATCTATAACCTCTTCTTTTGAAGCACCGATTCCTGCTTCCATCCCTTTTAATACGCCATCCTCAAGCTGTGAAAGGAAAGATTCATCAAAGTAAGAAGAGGCTTCTTCAGATGCTTTTGTTGTAAAAGGTAAAGCAAAAGAATCAGGTGACCGCACTCCTGTGGTGGACGAAACGCCTTCATTAATATGTAAAGTATAGGTAGTACCAGGCGTATATTTCCCTTTTGAAGGGGACACCATGATCTTCTTTCCATGTATTACTACTTTGGTAGGGATGGTTGAGCCGGATTGGTCCGTAACATAAATGCTTTGTTTGTTTTCAGTTGTTGATTGAAGGGGAGTGTTGTAGATGATGGTCCATGACTTATCCATCGCTACATTGGTCTTTTGCCCCCACTTTTTTTCAATGTCCGTTGACGCCTGAGCAGGAACGATGAGGATAAGAGCAAAGATACTGGCTAGCATAAAAATTCTAAGAAACGGTCGCATTACTGGATCATGCTCCTTTGTGGGTTTGTTGTCGATTGGTGGGGTTATCTGTATTTAAGTGTATAATGATTATACAAAAAATACAATTAGAGGTAAGTTTTATGTTAAAAAGAGTATAGAAAAAGGTGCAGCTTGTTGACTGCACCTTTTGCGTCTAGTATTACTTTTTAATGATATTCATTCGATCTAAGTAACTGTCTCCCGATTCGCCTTCTAAATAGAAAAAGGCTTTATATTCGTTTTCTGGTCCTGTGAAGTCATACCTTAACACATAGGCATCTTCTTTTTGGAAGACCCCTTCGTATGTAAGGGGGCCAAGAACGCTTTTTACATCTTCAGCTGTAAAGGTGGATTCTTTAAACGTTTTATAGATGACCTGAATAGTGTCCTTAGTTTCGTAGTTCAACTCATGTCCGTATGCAAAGCTCAAGTTATCATAGAAAGCAACCATAGATCCGTTGTAGCCAATTTCATCTTTGTCCCCGAAAAGCTGTTTAACATCATCCATAGAGTCCCCGATTTGGAATGGTACGTGTTTAATCTTCCCGGTTTTAAGTGATTGGGCAAATTCTTCATCAAAGTAAGCTGCGCCATTGTCATTCATATAGTAGACATTCTCATCATTCGCAAGATTGTTCTTCCATTTTAGTATCGTTTTCGGAAGATGATTCGTATGGTCTTGATCTGTAGTGAAGTAGAGGACGCCTGATTCACTCATGTAATCACCTGCTTCAACATTCCCAAGCGTTGCTGCATAGATCTCACCATTATCGCTTTTTACCACGATGCCATTCATTGAATTGACGACGCCTCGTACGAATCCGCTGTAAGCTTCGCCGCCAAAGTCGTCTGCTACATCTTCTTGCGTTACAACCTGGAACGAGTCCGTGAATAGGCTGTAGTGGTCTCCAACGAGTGATTTGAACTCTTCATTTTCTGATTCTGTAAAGAGACCAACTTTTACAAAACGAGGTGTCGGATCCGTTGTGTCCCCCTTTGTGTAATCTCCGGAGAATACAACCCCAGCGCCGCCATACATAGAGCATTCATCGGTTTGGTCAATCGTAATTGTGTCCCCTTGATTCGTGATGGTGAGGAGGCAACCTTGATCGTCGGCGAATGTAGCTTCGTCTCCCTGTATGTTTGCTGTCCCTTCAATTTTACCGGAGTGAGCACCTGAAACAGCATTTAGTGTAAAGTTAAAAGTTTGATCCGTAACTTTGTTAACAGTTAACGTAGCATCATTGTATTTAACATCTCTTGTCCATTCACCAGCTTCAAATTGGTTAGAAGCTTCTGTTGTGAAAGGCATGGTAACTGTTTTGTCTGAAGGAATGTCTGATGTGGAAGAAACCCCTTCTTCAATATGTAGTGTGTATGTAGTGTCTTTGGCATAATCTCCTTCAGGAGGTGCAACGGTTATTTTATTTTCCTCAATAGTGATGTCGTTGTTTATTTCGTTTCCACTCTCATCAGTGACGTAAATAAACTCTTTGTTTTCTTCATTCGATTCAATACTTGTATTAAATTCGATCGTCCATGTTTTGTTAACTTGTACGTCGTTCTTTGTCTTCCATTCTCCATCTTTCGCCTCGGCTGAGGATTCCATCGGGAGCTGTAACATGAGTGTAAGCAGGGTAAGTAAGGTAGCCAAAACTATTTTGGTACGGATAAGACATGCTCCTTTCGTTTCTTTAATGGTCGTTCATTTAGAATTAACCCAAGCTTACTCTTAATTTCTACTATATTCAAATAATAGGTATTTATGGATGTGCTTGAAATGAGAAAAGTAGATTCCCTAAGGAATCTACTTTACAATACTTTAAGCCTTATAATCCTCAAACCACCCGACGATCTGGTTCAATCGCTCAACTCTTAGGTTTGGTAAACCAGTTCTTGAGAGGTTGTGATCCGATTCTGGGAAGCGGACGAAGCGAGTGGTTTTGTTCTGGTTTTTCAATGCAACAAACAGCTGCTCTCCCTGTTCGATTGGACAGCGGTAGTCATTCTCGCTATGAATGATTAAGAGAGGTGTCTCGATTTGATCCACGTACTTAATCGGAGAATGGTCCCACAGTTTCTGTGGATCTTCAGTGAAGTGGTTCCCGATTTCCCATTTTGTAAAGAAGTGCCCGATATCACTCACTCCGTAAAAGCTATGCCAATTGGAAATCGAGCGTTGCGTGACGGCTGCTTTGAAGCGGTTAGTCTTCCCGACGATCCAGTTTGTCATAAAGCCACCGTAGCTTCCACCTGTAACAAACAGTTGCCCCTCATCAAGGAACGAGAACTTCTCAAGCGCTGCATCTACCCCCGCCATTACATCTTCGTAGTCGCCGCCCCCATAATCTCCTCGGCAGGCATCCACAAACGATTGTCCATATCCTTGGCTGCCTCGCGGATTCGTGTACAGAACCGCATATCCTTTTGAAGCTAGCAGTTGAAATTCATGCATGAACGAGTTCCCATACATCATATGAGGTCCACCGTGAATCTCAAGGACAAGCGGATACGTTTTAGAAGCATCAAAATGCGCTGGTTTTATAAGCCAGCCCTCCACCTCAAGGCCATCTTTACTCTGATAAGTGAACGATTCAGGTGCGACGATTTCGTATGTGTCTTGGAACGAATCGTTGCTACGCGTGATCTGTTGTTCCTGCTTGTTCTCTAGAGATACGGTGAAAAGGTCCCCGATATGGGTTGGATCACTCACTCCGATAATCGCTTCGTCGGTGTCCTTGGCATAATGAAACGCGTAAATGTGACGATCCCCACCGACCACTCGAGTCACTTCACCTGCTAGATTTGAATAATAGATTCCTGTATTGCCATGCTCGCTTCCTTGAAAATAAACGCCTTGTCCATCCTGAGTCCAAACTGCACCAGGGGAAGGGTTGGCCCAATGTAAATCAGAAATCAACACATCGCTACATTCGAGATCCAACGATTCTGTCAGGCATGTCGTCTCGTTGGTATTGAGGTTCGTAACCCAAACTTTCGTAAGCGTCGCGCCCTCGTATTCGTACCCGTGTCCAAAATAGGACAGGGATTTGCCATCAGGAGAAAAAATCGGCTTCGCAAATCCGCCACTTTTCTCGTTAAGACGGTAAGGTTGTTGACCGAGCTTTTGAATATATAGATCAGCTAACATGTAACTTCCAGGCTGGTCATCTTGCGGTCGGACATACGCAATTGTCGACCCGTCTGGCGACCACGATGGGTCCGAGTGATCATAAGGCCCGGACGTAATTTGCTCAAGCTTTTCAGTTTGGCTGTCATACAGCACAATGTGGGAACGCTTATTATCGAGCAAACCTTTACCGTCTGCTTTATAATGAAGCTGATCAACGATATGAGGCTTCAATTCTTCGTCTTTTTTCTCGTCTTCACTGTTATGAAGATCATCGCCTTCCTCGAGGGAGGTCTGGAACATCAGCTTTGCTTCACTAGGGTGCCAGACCGGGTTCGCGGCACCATTTTTCAAAGTCGTCACCTGGTGCGCCTCACCACCAGCAACTGGCATGACATAAAGCTGATTCTTCCCAGACCGATTTGAGATAAAAGCGATCGACTCCCCATCCGCCGACCAGCGCGGCGACTGATTCCGCGCCTCCCCGTGCGTCCATTGGGTAGATTTATTCGTTTTTCGGTCATAAACGAATAGGTGAGAATCATATTTCTTCTTACTATTGATGCTCGTTGTCACATAGGCAATCTTACTCCCATCTGGCGAAACTTGTGGATCTCCAACAAACTGTAAATCATAAAGCGTTTCTGAATGAATTTCTTGCTTCAACGTCTGGGTTGAGTGGGTCATGTTTGGTCACTTCCTTTAGTTTAGTATGAATATGTACTTGATATCAGTATGAATATTCTGTTAATTATTTGCAAGGGATGTGCGTGGTTGGGATTGGGGGTGAGTGTCGGGATGAGCGTGTTAAGAGTCCGGACTGGGGTGGAGAGCGTCGGGACGAGCGTGTTAAGAGTCCGGACTGGGGAGGAGAGTGTCGGGATGAGCGTGCGAAGTGCCTGGACTGAGGTGGAGAGTGTCGGGATGAGCGGGGTGAGTGTCTGGACTGGCGTGGAGAGTGTCGGGATGAGCGGTAGGAGTGTCTGGACTGGGGAGGAGAGTGTCGGGACGAGCGGTAGGGTGTCTGGACTGGGGAGGAGAGCGTCGGGATGAGCGATAGGGTGTCTGGACTGGGGAGGAGAGCGTCGGGACGAGCGTGCGAAGTGTCTGGACTGAGGTGGAGAGTGTCGGGATGAGCGATAGGGGTGTCTGGACTGGGGAGGAGAGTGTCGGGACGAGCGATAGGAGTGTCTGGACTGGAGAGGAGAGCATCGGACGAGCGATAGGAGTGTCTGGACTGGGGAGGAGAGCGTCGGGACGAGAGGTAGGAGTGTCTGGACTAGGGGGGAGCGTCCAGACAAGCGCGGAAAGCGTCCGAATGCGCCAGAGAGCGTCGGGATGAGCGAGAAAAGTGTCCAGACGGGAGTAGAAAGTATCGGGACAAGCGATCGAAGCGTCCAAATCGTAGAAAAAAGTGCCTAGACAAACCAAGAGGACAACCAGTTTATAACCAGTGCACTTCTTTAAAGAGAACTATTTTGTTGCATTAATGCATTTGTTATTTTATCTTTGTTATATTCTTACATTAAAGGAAGTGATGCATGTTGAAGATGAAACAAAGACAAGTCCCATTAGTGCTCAGGCAAGAGGAAGCTTTACTTCGCAGGTTGCCATATCAGCACTTTAAACGAAAAGAAATAGAAGATTCTATAGGAAAAAGGTGGGCTGGTTATAGAGGAGAGCAGGCACTCGATTATCATCTTGATTTACTTCCATACCACCAATTTCGTATTTTACACGATGTTCGATTGCGTACTCTTCATAAAAACTTTCAGATTGATACCCTCATTTTAACTCCTCAAGTCGGCTTTATTTTGGAAGTGAAAAATATAGCAGGCACTCTTCACTTAGAAAACGAATCAGGTCAATTTCTGCGTACCCACAACGGTGTGAAAGCAAGATATCCAAATCCACTTTCTCAAGTAAAACGTCAACGTGAATTACTGAAAATTTGGCTGCATCTAAGAGGAATTTATGCATACCCAATACATTGTCATGTCGTTATTAGTAATCCTGAAACCCTGCTAGAATTTGAGAATGAATTCTCAATCCCTATCACAACATTAACGGAAACAGTTGATCGATTAAAAGAGTTCGTTGACCGCTATAAAAGCCGAGAAACCTTTAATGTAAATGCTATTGCCCAATCCCTCATTAGCGAAGATGTACCTTACCATCCAAATATTTTATCATCTTATTCAGTGACCTCATCTCAGGTACTAAAAGGTGTTATGTGTATAAAATGTAAGGAGTATTCTATGTTTAGAGTTAGGCAATCTTGGGAGTGTTCCTCATGTAATAATCGATCACGTAAAGCACATCAATTATCTTTGGCAGACTATTTTTTATTGTTTGGCTCCACCCTAACCAATAGAAAATGTAGAGAGTTTTTAGGTTATTCCTCTCCTGGTGCTGTTTCCAAGATGCTATCTCGAATGGAGCTTTCCTATACAGGTGCTACCAATACTCGTACGTACATGATGCCAGATAATATAGAAAAGTGGTTGCATCCATAACGATGCCATACTTATCAAGTGTCAGAATGCTGCGCCGCAGCGTCGGGAAGCGATCTGGAAGAGTCAGGAAGCCGTGCCACAGCGTCGGGACGAATGCCAAAAGAGTCGAGACGCGGTGCCGAAGTGTCGGGAGGCGATCCGGAAGAGTCAGGACGCAGCCCCGCAGCGTCGGGAAGAGCGCTAGAGTGTCAGGAAGCCGCCCCGGAGCGTCGCGACAAGCGCTAAAGAGTCAGAACGCCGCCCCGCAGCGTCGGGACGAGCGCCAAAAGAGTCAGGAAGCCGCCCCGCAGCGTCGGGACGAGCGCTAGAGTGTCGGGAAGCCGCCCCGGAACGTCGCGACAAGCGCTAAAGAGTCAGGAAGCCGCCCTGAAGAGTCGGGACGCAAGCCAAAAGAGTCAGGAAGCCGTGCCGTAGCGTCGGGGCGAGCGCTAGAGTGTCAGGAAGCCGCCCCGCAGCGTCGAGACCCAAGCCAAAAGAGTCAGGAAGCCGCCCCGCAGCGTCGAGACCCAAGCCAAAAGAGTCAGGAAGCCGCCCCGCAGCGTCGAGACCCAAGCCAAAAGAGTCAGGAAGCCGCCCCGCAGCGTCGAGACCCAAGCCAAAAGAGTCAGGAAGCCGCCCCGCAGCGTCGAGACCCAAGCCAAAAGAGTCAGGAAGCCGCCCCGCAGCGTCGAGACCCAAGCCAAAAGAGTCAGGAAGCCGCCCCGCAGCGTCGAGACCCAAGCCAAAAGAGTCAGGAAGCCGCCCCGCAGCGTCGAGACCCAAGCCAAAAGAGTCAGGAAGCCGCCCCGCAGCGTCGAGACCCAAGCCAAAAGAGTCAGGAAGCCGCCCCGCAGCGTCAGGACGCGAGCCAGAAGTGTCCAGACGCCGCCCCGAAACGTCCAGACAAGACCAAAGAGCAAACCCCAAAGCCCCAGCCCACAAACACAAAAAACCTCCTATATCAGCCAAAGGCCAACATAGAAGGAACCTCAACATCACCAAACGCCAAACCCGCCTAATCCATCAATAAAAGTTTTAAAACGATTATATATGAAAAGCACGGTAATTCCTGTTGAAATTAGGCTTGCTAGGACCGCCCAATAAAAGGCTTGTTGCGCTTTTGCGCTTCTTAAAGAGTAATGGTAGACAAAGAGACTCGGTATTAGAGTGACGACGATCATCAAAGACACAACCAGTAAAAATACAGCTAAATTTACAGATATACCAGTAAGGAAAAGAAGCAGTGCCAATCCGTTCAAAGCTAACAAGGGAGAGAGAAGACTTCCGAACTTTGCAAGGGAGAGCTTCAAGGATTGACCGTTTTGCAAGATCATATTAAAAATGGAAAGGGATCCCAATGAGGCCGCTAATAGTACGAAGATGAACATCAATCCAGGCTTTGCGATTTCCCAAAATGGTAACGAGTAATCAGTCCCCTCAATTAACCAGAGCTCCTCTTCTGGAATGAGCGAAAGCAGTAACTTATCTGCTCCAACATATATACTCATCACAAACAAAACCACAAAAAGTCCAATTGTCACAAGACTATGACCAAACTGACTCTCCGACGCGGAGAACGCTTTGTTGGGCTGCTTTACATACCCCATCACTTCTTGAAAATACCCTTTCGAAAAGGCTTTAGCTTTCTCTACGTTTTCATTCGGAGGTGGGGGCACGGCTTGCGCTCCATTTGTTGTAGCAGGAGAAGGTGTAGCAACTGGCTCAATACCTGGTGTGGGCGAGGTATTTCCTGCACCCAGCTCAAATCCACAATTCCCACAAAACTTTCCGCTCTCTTGCTCGTGGTTACAGTTTGAACAGATCATTGCAATCATCCTTTCATAACGTTATAAATCTTTTCTGATCGTATCGTTTATAAGGATCTTCTGAATTTTATAGGAGCCGTTTTCAAACACCACCATGTAACGTTTCGTTCTGTCGTAGCGGGTTTGTTCGCCGAGGTGGTTCGTGAAGATAAACATCTCTTCCATATCTACTTCAACTAACTGTTCACTCACTTTTTTCGACTGGATGACGTTGTTTTCTCTGAAATCGTAAGTGTAGACGGATGTTTCAAGATCTAAGATGTAATCGTATAGCTCTTTCTCTGCGTAACTGCCTTTTTGTAAGTATGAGGCCATTAAACTGAAATTGTGTTCATTCAATGCCCGTTCATAGGCGCTTCGAAAGGCAACAACATGATTGGCTGCGCCTTCTGCCGTTGCTCCTGACTCAACAGGATCGCTTTCTGATTGCTCTTCTTGAACAGCCTGTGCCTCTTCGGCTTCCCTAGGTTTATGAATCTGAAGTTCAATTTGATCTCCTTGAACATATTGGGTATCGATGACTTCTGATCGAATGGTTTCACCGGCGTGTGAGATCCACTGGGCATGGACTTTAAGAGGAGCTTCAGATGGAACAGGGCCGATCTCGTTTAATTCAATGAGAGGGAGTCCTGTACTCTCCCCATTAATGAAAAGGGTGGCACCCATTTCATTGCTTGTTAGGGAGTAGGTCTTGTAGTTGAATGGAAACAAGACTTCTTGTTTACCTGATGGATGTTCGACTAGCACGTCTAGTTGATTAGAGAACGTTCCGAATCTGTTTTCGGCTTCTCCTTCTAACGTGTGTGTTCCTGGATAAGCTTTTGCGAGATCATAGAAGGTATCTGTGCTTGAGATTTTAGTGGAATGGTCCCCGGTTATTACGGTTGAAGGGACTATATCGGAGCTAACTGTGATGGTCGATGGAATGGCCTTGATGTCGTATGTATAGTAGAGTTTAGGAACGATGGCACGTTTCTTTACAAGGAAAATAGCGTTTCCGGCATCATCTGTGACTTGCTTGCCTGTTCCATTGGTCTCGTTTGAAGTAATGATGGTGGATAATTGCTCTTTCATCGTCGTCCATCCTGCCTCTTTAAGGTAGGTGAAGTATTCATTTTCGTTCAATAAAGCATTGTTTTCTAGGGTGAGTTCATGTAAGAATGCTGAGGCATTGTTTGCCTTCATCGCTTGATCCATGGCTTGAATTTTTTTCGCTGGGTCAAAAATGGTCGAAAGGGTAAAATGAGCCATCAACAAGACGGCAGCGAGTAAGCCGAATGAGATTAGGGTTCGTTTCTTCTTTTTTGACATGGGAGGGGTTCGCTGGTAACGGGTTTCAGGAGTATCTGAGAGAAACTTTGTGCCACAAGAGGTACAAAAGTCCTGAGATTCACCCATTGCCTCACCGCATTCCGTACAAAAGCGCATGTCTTCCACTCCTTTCTAAAAGGTTAAAACGCACAAAACTATCTTATTAGTCAGTGAGGTCATTTATGTCTAAAGCTTTGGACAGGTGAAGTGAGCAAAGTGCTTTTCTAATAGGTCTTTTGTTCTTATATACTAAAAGGGAGAAGGGGGAGAGAGGAATGTTCGAACAGCTTAAGAAGTTATTCAAACCTAAGCAATGCGTTATATGTAAACAAAAACCGCAAAATCCGCGGAAGTATTACAGCGACTGGGGAGAAGAGGTTCTCGTTTGCGAAAAGTGTGTACCCTATGCAGAGCGGAGAGCGCTAAGGAAGAAGGTGTGATAGAGAAGGATGGATCCTATAATCACAAAAAAAGCTCATCCGAATCACGGATGAGCACAAGTTCTTTAACACGGTGAAACAAGAAAGGGTGCCAGACACCCTTTACTACGCTAAAGTACGAGAAGGATGGAGCCTCCTGATATGAGGAGGACGCCGATTCCTTTTTTGATGGTGATGGTTTCATTTAGGAATAGGCTGGATAGGATCATGGTCCAGATGTAGGTGACCGATGTAATCGGGTACACCACGGTGTAAGGCAGGAGCGTCAGTAAGTAAATATTAAGGATGGCTCCGGCCAGGTAAAAGGCTCCGCCTGTGCCAAGCTTCATAATAAAAGGCGTGTTGATGCCTAAGGGGTGATCGCTTGCTTTTTTGAAAAAGAAGCCTCCGAGGGACCCGAATAATGTCATGAATAA
This sequence comes from Pontibacillus chungwhensis BH030062, assembly GCF_000770675.1. Taxonomy (GTDB): domain Bacteria; phylum Bacillota; class Bacilli; order Bacillales; family BH030062; genus Pontibacillus; species Pontibacillus chungwhensis. The sequence continues at coordinate 147,140 of NZ_AVBG01000006.1, read as the reverse complement.
AATCAGAAGTAGTTTAATGATCACCACCTCCAATAAGAACCACGCCTCCGATGATGAGGAGGACGCCTAGTACGTGAACAGTCTCAATGGTTTCTCCTACGAGGAAAACCCCGAGGAAGAGGGCGAATACATAACCTAAGCTTAGAAGCGGATGGAGTACGGATAAGCTTCCGAAGCGGAAGGATAAAATCATCAGTACGGCTCCCAGGAAGTAAAAGATAAAGCCGCCAATAAGCTCTGGGTTCATGCCGGCTCCTGAAAGCTTCCAAAACATTTGCCCCAGTGAAGTGAGGAAAGCCGCAAGAGTCATGAGCAATATGCCCTTGCGGTTCTCTCTTATCGATTGTTTGAATCTATTCATGTGATCTTGTTGTCTCCCCTCGACCTATCCAAATCATTGCTACCAGGAAGAGGGCAAGAGGTACATTGGAGAATAGGTACCGGAAATCCTGCGCTGGTAACGTTGCTGCGACAGATCCTACGCTTAACAGAACGGGTAAAGAGATGAGCCACACACTGCCTCGTTTTCCGTATTTCAAAAAGGCAGTGTAGGTCAGGAACAGAATCGCTAACAAGTAGCTCGCTGGTCTCCAAATTGTTGTCAGGAAATAGGTTTCACTTTTGTCCAAGTACCTCTGGGCAGCCACGGTAGCTTTAGATGAGATTACTTTATTTTCTAGGCCATATTCATTGTTATAAAAGATATTGGTTACAAAGTTCGATGTGTAACCGGGTCCTTTCGGCTCGTGCATTTGCCATACAATTGAAGCTTCCCGGAGGAAGGCCTCGACGGCTAGTACTGGGTTATTGGCAACCATGCCGCTCCACATCTTGAGAAACTCACCCATGTCTTCTGCGATTACTGTATCATCGAACTTACCGGAGAACTTAATCGGATCGACTTTGTAAGGATGATAGTATTTCTCCCAATCTTGAAGAGGCATAATGCGAGATACGTATGCTTCTTGTTCTTCCGTCAGATCTCCGTTAATGACGATATTGGCGATCTGTTGAGTTGGAATGCCTACTGCTTCTTTTGTTTCCGTTGGTCGGACGTCTAATGCTGAGAAAATCGGTCCTGTTACCACTAAGTAAATGGCTAGTACAGCTACAAAGTTAGCAAGAAGTGGCTTCCACTGTTTTCGAAATACGAGTAACAAGAAGACTCCCATAACAAGAAAGACAGGGAATCCATTGTGGCGGAAGAAAGCAACCGCTAAAGATGTGATGAATAATAGAAGCAGGTTATGCTTTTGATGTAGCCATGCTCCTTTAGAAAAGACCATCTTAAACATTAAGATGCAGAAAAGGAAGAGAACGGCGCTGTAAAGGACATCTTTCCATAGGCTAATGGAATAGATCCCAAGTACTGGCCAGGCTGCTACCACAATGGTGAAAAGACCCAGAATTTTGTAAGATACGCCGTATTTCTCAATCGATTTCATGCCATATGCCCAAATCAGAGAGATGACTGTGATTTGGAAGAGTGATAGAACACCTGGTGAATCCCAAATTTGAACAAGAACGGTCAATACCCATGTATGCACAAGGGGGTGCCAGTTGCTCCATTCAAAGGAATGGGCCTGTCCCCACTGAGATAGGGAGTCAGGGGTCATCGTTGCCGGGAAAAAGGCAATGAAGTAGACCATCCAGGCTAAAAAAGGAATAGCAAAATAAAGCACAAAGCTATATGGAGTGGCTGTTCCTTTTGTATCGAATTGATAGAGAAACTCCATCAACGTCAGGGTAAGGCAGATGTACACAGCATATGTAAGGAGATAAATGCCGACCATCATCAATCTCGATTCGATATGGGATTGGTCTGGTGCAGAGCTGGCCATTAAGAGAATAGGAAACAATACTGCAAAAGGCAGCGTCCATTTTTTGTATGAAGATTGTAAGATTCCTTTGAAACGATTCGTGTTACGAGCTAATCGGTAGAAAAGAAGAGTAAATAGAACAAATAAAAAGAGCCCGATTCCAAATGTTAGAGAGTAGAAGGGCTCGTAGAAGGAAATGAGCGCTCCAGTAGCAATGAAGCTAGCTACTGCAGCACTGATCCAAGTTAATAGAGCATTACCCTTGCTCATTTTCGTTCCTCCTTATGCGATCGTAAAGGTGGTTGAGTTCTAATTCATATTGTTTGCGATACGTTGCGGTCATGACATCTAAAATAAGTCCGCAAGCAAATATGAGGACCCCAAGAATCATAAATCCGGTTGCGAGTATGGCTGATGGGACCTTTGATACAAATCCTGTATTTATAAATTCTGTTATAACAGGGATACCAACAGCAAACCCTAACACGATGGAAAGGAGCGACCATAGTGAGAAGAAGAGGAACGGCTTGTACTCTTTAAATAAAGTAAAGATCATTCGTAACACTTTAATCCCATCTGAGAAGGTGTTTAGCTTCGACTCACTGCCTTCTGGACGATCTCTGTAATCAATCGGAACTTCTTTAATTAAAAATTTCTTATCAAGAGAATGAATGCTCATTTCTGTTTCGATCGCGAACCCAGAACTCATGACGGGCATCGATTTGACGAAAAGCTGATCAAACGCACGATATCCCGTCATAATGTCCGTAATATCGCTCTTATATAATCGGTTAATTAAACCTTTAACAAGTCTGTTGCCAAATCCGTGGAACTGTCTCTTGTTCTCATCATAGTACGTTCCGTTACTAAGGCGATCGCCAATCGTCATGTTGGCTTTCTTATCTCGTATCGGCTGAATAAGGTCATGGACATATTCTGGTGGGTACGTGTCGTCCCCATCTGCCATTACATAAATATCGGCTTCAATTTCACGAAACATGGAACGGACCACGTTTCCCTTTCCTTGTCGCCATTCTTTCCGAACAACAGCTCCATGAGATTCAGCGACCTCTGAAGTGCGATCAGATGAGTTATTATCATAAACATAGATCGTAGCGTGAGGAAGTTCTGATTTAAAGTCATCAATAACCTTCCCGATTGTCTGTTCTTCATTATAGCAAGGAAGAAGAACGGCAATTCTCTCCATAATGGCACCTCTAATTCTTGGTTTATTTTTACACAGACGTAAGTATAACAAAAATTGTATGTTCTATCTATCTTAATAGTGAATCATTCCCGAAAAGGGAGCTAATCATGCTTCGAATTGTTCGGATTGTCTAAGCTAACGCAGTAGGAGAGTGTTTTCAGTACACGAAAAAGAGCAATCAGCTAAACTGATTGCTCTGATCGGCATCCTGGTATGTTAGGATTTTACGCTTTTTTCCTGAACGAGTTCTTCCATGAACTTCAATAATTCGGGTTGAAGTTCTCCTCGTTCAAGTGCGAGTTCAATTGTTGTTTTAATAAAGCCTAATTTCTCTCCAACATCATAGCGGCGGCCTTCAAATTCATAAGCAAACACTCGATGGATTTCATTTAAGTGTTGAATGGCATCTGTTAATTGAATTTCGTTGCCTGCTCCGTACTCTTGCTTTTCTAGGAACCTCATAATCTCTGGCGTTAGAATGTAGCGTCCCATAATAGCAAGGTTTGATGGTGCCTCGCCTTGTGCTGGTTTCTCTACGAACTTACGCACATGGTGGAGGTTATTGTTCGTTTGCCCATCAGGATCAATGATTCCGTAGCGATGGGTTTCTTCGTCAGGGACAGATTTAACCCCAACAATTGATGAACGTGTTTCTTCATATTGGTCGATCATTTGTTTTAAGCAAGGTGTTTCCGAACGGACAATGTCATCACCAAGCAAAACGGCAAATGGTTCATCACCAATGAATTTACGCGCACACCAAACAGCGTGTCCGAGTCCTTTAGGTTCCTTCTGACGAATATAGTGAATTTCTACTTTTGAAGATTGCTTCACTTCTTCAAGAAGGTCAAGTTTGCCCTTTGTCATCAAGTTATCTTCAAGCTCAACGGCATGGTCAAAGTGATCCTCAATCGCACGCTTTCCTTTACCAGTTACGATGATGATGTCTTCAATTCCGGATTCAATCGCTTCTTCTACAATGTATTGGATCGTTGGTTTGTCCACGATTGGAAGCATCTCTTTCGGCATCGCTTTTGTAGCGGGTAAGAAACGCGTTCCTAGTCCAGCCGCTGGAATAATGGCTTTTTTAATGGTCATGCCTTTACTCTCCTTTATACTTATATGATTGGTCTATTATACTACTAAAATGAGCGGAACACCAATTATTCCCTAATAGATCCCCTTCTAGGAAGAAGGAGCATGGCTTTGATCTACAGTTTTGTCATGGTGAGATTTCTTAGGAAGAGCAGGGAGCTTCCCGAACACGATTTGGCTAAACGGAATGAACTGATGAAAGATTCGAATAATCAAGTAACAGATTCCAACCGTTAGAAGATATCGGGCACCAATCTCCAAATGAAACAGATAGTTAGAATGTGTCGGAACCCATCTGGCCACTTCTTTTAATACAAAAGGATGAATGAGGTAAAAGCCAAATGAATAGCTAGCTACGTGATTAACGAAATTGAGTTTAGGTTGAGATAACCGTTCACTTAACCGTTCCGCTATTCTGAAGATGATATAAGCTCCTACCATTAAATAAACAAATCGCGGAAGGTTACCTAAAAACGGAGAAATCACCAATGTACCCGTTATATACATGTGATAATGGATCCGGACAGCTACTGCTCCTGCTATTCCTGCAAACACTCCGATTGGTAAGGTCCACTTGCTCTTAGATTTTGCCTTTTCCTTATCGTAATTGATTCCAACCCAACCACCTAATAGAAACGGTCCGATTAAGCTTAAGAATACAGGGTAGGTGATCCAGTCGACGTTCACTTTGAGTAGGAAGAAGGCTAGGTGAAGCACGCCTCCGATCAGCCACATGTAATTCTTGAACCACTTTATCTTTTGGGAGAACCATACAAGGAGTGGTAACACAAGGTAGAACTGGACGATTAGGAAAATAAAGTGAAGGTGATAATAGGAATCTCCTTCAAGAATACGGATCAGCGACTGCAGCGGAGCGAGGTCACGGTATCCTATATATAATCCATACACTTCATAAAAGACTGCCCACATGAGATAGGGGATTACAATAAATGTAACTCGTCTTTTGTAAAAACGTTTTAAGACCTCTTTAGTCATCTCTTGTGCATAATAACGGTAGAAAAACACAAGGCCGGTCATAAAGATAAATAAACTTGCTTCAATGCGTACGATTCGGTTTAGAAAATGGTATTTCTGAAAAGCATCTCCGCCTTCTGGTAGAGTGCTGATGTACGTTCCTGTAGCGTGTACAAGCACTACACAAAGCATAGCGAAGAAACGTATAAAGGAAATAGATAGTATCTTTTTGTTACGCATTATTTCTCAAATCCAATCTATTAAAGGTTAATCTTCATTCCCTAGTGTATAGATTCGAAAGTGAAAAATCTATGGGCAATTTTAGGAGATAATCAACGAGACGTTCCCTCGCGTTAAAAAAACGAGTCGCCATGATCAATCACCAAATGTTTCCTTTTGACAATTTTCTGTTCCGCTTTTACGACAATGTATGATATATTATACATATTATGTAAAACGGCGAGGGGTTTTTAAAGGTGAATGAACAATCTCAATGGATTGAATTGATGAGAGAAGTGATCCAGCAAACAGAAGGATCCTCAGAAGCGAATGCACACGATATTATTGAACTTATGAAGCAGCGTTTGCAAAATTCGGTGGTTGCGGAGTAGTTGATCAAACGTTTGATCAATACATAGGAAAGGTAGAGACGCGGAGTGCATCTCTACCTTTTTTATTTCAATAGCGACGTATATGGTACTTGAAGCTGAGAGAATCTTTCCGTTAGCTTGATTGGGTGTAAGGTGGTTCGGGAAATCACTCGCTTTCCGCGGCGAGCTGGGAAGCCTCCTCGTTCGCTCGCGCTCTCTGTGGGGTCTTCCCTAGGCTCCTACTGCCGCAGGAGTCTCGCAATTTCCCGAACCACCTTCGCCATATTGAGAGAAACGGAAACATACCACATAAAGAATCAGGGTTGTGGTATATTTTTCCATGCTTGAGCTGTGGGGCCATTCACAACTTATCATAAGGGGTTTCCGGGGAACGAGGAGACTCCTGCAGGAGAAAGAGGTCGACGAGACCCCGCAGGGTGGTTTCCCCGAGGAGGCTCGACAGCTCGCCCGCGGAAAGCGAGTCGTTCCCCGGACACCCCTAGCTCTCAATACCATATGGCCCCGTCCGTGCTAATTAAGATATCTCAGCATAGGCAGATTCTGCTGAGATTCCGCTTATGAAATGGAAGGCGACTTGGTTGAATTCAGCTGCTTTTTCCAGATTACAGACGTGTCCACATTTCTTGATGATGTGAAGCTTGGCGAGTGATTCGCGTTTTACGTGGTTGGTGATTCCTTGTATAAACATATGGTCTTCATCGCCAGAGACGTAGAGCTTTGGAATGTTATTGGTCTTATCCTTCAGGCGTTCATAGGTCTTATAAGAATTTCGGATTACGTTCGCCCAACTGAGGTAGGCATATCTTCCAAGCTTCTTTGCTTCGCGAATAAATATATTTCTAGATTTGCTGTGGTTAGGCTTTGGCAACACAATATGCGCGAAGACTTTAAAGGGCACCATATAGGGAAGGAGGTGGCTGAATGGAAAAGATATGGTCACCCTGCCTAATAACTCTCCCCATTTCAGCCATTTCCCGGCGGCTCCTGCTAGCGTCATCGATTTAATACGATGAGGATGAGTCATCGCGATCGATTGCATGATGATGGTGCCAAGAGAGACTCCAAGAAAGTGAGCTGATGATATGGAAAGGTTGTCCATCAGTGTAAGGACTTTCTTTGCAGTATAAGATAATAAATTTTTCCTGCGCTTAATCAATGGGCTTTTCCCGTGACCTGGCAGGTCGATAAAGAGTAGATTAAAGTGATCTTTGAAATAGTCAATTTGCTTGTGGAAGATGTTCCAATCTCCCCCGAGGCCGTGCAAAAACACGACCCAATCTTTTGAAGAGTCCGTTACGAAGGTCTTGTAGCTTAAACTTGAATCGTGAAGTATCTCCATACGTTCCTCATTTCTTCTTATCTATTTCCATAAAGGATGCGTTCAATCATATCGATGTTCATATCTAGGTGGGCAATCCCATTTTTGCGAAGTAAGCTTTGAGTATTGGTGTCATCAAACGTAAGCTTTTTGTTCCAATAAGGGCGGAATACCTTCATTGGCTCGTTAAATTTTAATTCTTCTTTTGAAAGCTCCCCTTCGTAATCAGAAGGAACCATTTCGATATTAGGGAAGTCTAGTTTTTCTTTTACCATGTCAAATAGCAATCGATTGGTTGGTGGGTTTGGATTTGTGATGTGATAAATTTTGTTTGGTTCAGGCGTTCTGAGAGCTGCAGTTAGGACGTCTACAACATAATCAACAGGGATGAAGTTTTGTGACGTTTCTTCCGTGCAAAGAAATTTATATATTTTCTCCTGTTGATCCTTTTTGCGATCGGTACGTTTTTTTAGAATCTCAAGCCCCCGGATCACTCCGTATAAAGCAAAGCTTGTGTCTGCTTCGCCCGTCTCTGAATCGCCAATTATGATGGAGGGGCGAAATATATTCACGTTTAGAACATCTTTGTACTCCCATACAAGGTGTTCTGCATGACATTTGCTTTCTTCGTACGGGTTTACAAACTCCTGATCTACAGGGTGAAGCTCTTCTTTGGCATACAGTTTGGTTCCGAGTGTGTAGGCTGTGCTGATATAAGAAAAGTGTTGAGCGTTAATTTCCTGGGCCAATTCAAGCATATTTTTGGTTCCGCTTACATTAATATGAAATGTTTTATCTCTTTCGCTATCATCAAACGATAGGTAGGCTGCACTGTGGTAGATTGTATCAATATGGTTTGTTAAGATGGCTAGGTCTGTAGAACTGACGCCAGCTTTATCCTGCGAGAGGTCGCCTTCAATAATGTGGAGATTGGCTTGAACCTCTTCTGGAACGGCTTGTATAAGGCTGCCTGCTTTTCGTGGATTTCGTGCAATGGCATAAACCGAATGTCCTTCATCTAGTAATCGTAGCGTAAGCTGTTTGCCTAAAAAGCCAGTCGCCCCTGTTAATAAAATATTCATGTTGGCTTAACTCCTTCGTTGCTCTTCTTTGTATTATTATGGTTCATTCAATTTATAAATATTTTATCATTTTCACTCCTCACCTAACCATAACATAGATAGGCAGAGGGATTTGTGAAAAAAATATGTACTTCCAGTGTTTTGCTTCCATTATAACTAGATAATGGGTGATTTATAAAGAGGAATTGAGTAGGTCATAGGTTCCATTGTCTTATAGGTTTCTTCAGCTAAAGACATCTTTTATCCTTTATCAAAATACGGGTAATACTCATTGAATGAGGGAAAGATAGATACAAATTGGGAAGGGACTGAACCAAATGAATTCATTAACGGATAACATTAAAAACTGGGCAAAAGATACGGCTGGAAAGGTAAAACAAAGACTTGAGGAACACGCTGCATACAGCAAAATGAAGGTAGAAGAAGTTGCGGAAATGGTGCTTAACCATGAGAGCACAGAGCATAAGCGACATGAATATGTAGGGGTTGTTCTTCATGATTACCACTTGCGTTTGGGTGATACGGATCTCTTGTTGGAGACCAAAGGAGACAAGGATTTATACATATTAGAATGCAAGGTTATCCAACGTGGACATCTGATTGGAGAGTTCCAGTCTTGGGATAAAAGGAAAAACGTTCTTGATTCAATGCGTGTTCCGGCCTTTATTAAAGAGCGTGATTGAAAAGCATATAGGTATGAAAACGTACGAGTCTCTTGGGTGAGACTCGTATTTTTTATTTCGAAATAAGGGAGAGCGAACGCATGTTTTCTTTAAGTAGAATGCCTAAGGTTTTCTTTAGAATTAAAATCTTGCGACAATTTTCTGGTTCTTTCGTCATGTTTGCGAAAATAATTCTCCAACATTCGAACTGAGTTTGGATTTTTCGTCTTTCTTTTCTCAAAGATTTTAATAGAGTTGTCAGATACAATAAAGGTAGATTCTATAGAAAAGGGAGATGAAGGAAAGATGAAACAACACTGGAAAACAGTCGCAGGAGCGGTCACATTAAGTGCAGGATTACTTATAGGTAGCGGAGCTTCAGTGAATGCCGAAGCAGATCCGGCTTGGAAACTGAAGCCAGAAGCGAATATTCAAGTGGATCAGTCGGTTTTAGAGCAAGCACCCTCTTTTATCTCTGGTAAACTATCATCACAAAAAATTAATAGTAAACAAGATGTAGATAAATTTTTCAAAGAGAATAAAGATGTGTTCAAGAAAAACCCTAAGTCCCAACTTGAACTTAAAGATGTCAAAACAGATGAGCTTGGTATGAAGCATTATGTTTATCAGCCGGTTGTACATAATGTACCAATCGATAAGTCAAGGGTAATTGTACACGTGGATCAACAAGGTGAAATCGCTGCTATTAATGGAGAATTTCATCCTGATGCTCCTGAGAAAATTAAACAGAAGCGTGAGTTGAATAAGAAGGAAGCGCTTGAGGCGGCATGGAGCCAGATTGATGTGGAACGCTCTGAAGCAGATATAAAGAAATCAGCTCCAGGAGAAAAGGCCTTTAACAATTTAACAGAAAAGTCAGAGCTTGTGGTCCTTCCGCAAGATGGAGAGTACACATTGGCTTACCATGTGCAGCTTCAATTTGCTGAGCCAACTCCAGGAAACTGGCAAATCTGGGTGAACGCAGAGGATGGTTCAATTGAAAAGGCTATGAATAAAGTTCATAAAGCTACAGGTAGCGGAACTGGCGTGTTAGGTGATCAGAAATCTCTTAATACGTATTACGCCAACAGCACGTACTATTTATATGATGTGACAAAGCCAATGAGTGGTGTCATTGCCACATATGACAATAATAACGGCGGGCAGTATAGTTTGCCAGGTTATTATGTAACAGATTCTGGTAACACATTCTACAGTGAGCGCCAGAAAGCAGCAGTAGATGCTCATTATTATGCTGGTGAAGTGTTTGATTATTATTATGATAATTTCAATCGTGAAAGTTACGATGGCAATGGCGCTGATATTGTGTCTTCTGTTCACTTTGGAAGCAACTACAATAACGCGGCGTGGGTCGGTAATCAGATGATTTATGGTGATGGAGATGGATCAACGTTTACGTATCTATCAGGAGCAGACGACATTGTCGCTCACGAGTTAACACATGCCGTGACAGATACAACAGCTGAACTTGTCTATGAAAATCAGTCAGGTGCGCTAAATGAATCCTTCTCAGACGTATTCGGTTACTTCGTCGATAATGAAGATTGGTTAATGGGTGAAGATGTCTATACTCCAGGTGTTCCAGGAGATGCATTACGCAGTATGTCCAACCCAACCCAATATGACCAACCTGCTCATATGGACGATTATCAAGACTTGCCAAATACCGAGCAAGGAGACTGGGGCGGGGTTCACATCAACAGTGGTATCCCGAACAAAGCGGCTTACTATACCATCAACTCGATTGGACAGTCTAAAGCTGAGGAGATCTACTACCGTGCCCTTACCGTTTACTTAACACCAAGCAGTACATTTACAGACGCACGTCAGTCTCTTATCCAATCTGCACAAGATCTTTATGGCTCAACAACAGCCAACTCTGTCGCTTCCGCCTGGAACAACGTAGGAGTCTACTAAACTATTAAAAAAACGGACTCGCTAAACGCGAGTCCGTTTTTTAACGAATTAAAGGAGTACAGCGTGCCAGACATGCTTTAGCGCTTTATAAGGACGCAGGGTGTCAGGCACGCTGTTGTTCTTTAGTGAGGTGAAGAGTGTCTGGCACACTGAGTTGCTTTAAAGGGGTGATGCGCTCCTGGTATGGTGTAGTGCTTTAGAGGGGTGGAAGGGGGATTTTGTGTAAGGATTTTGTCTTATTTTGCAAGAATTTAGTGGTTTTTTTACATTGGGTTAATGTTTTGCTGTTAAATTGTGGTTGGGATTGATTATTTGATAAGGGAGATGGGGATGTGAAGAATCGTAGTGTGAAGAAGGGGTTAAGTTTAGCTTCGGCAATGGCGTTAACGATTGGGGGACTTACTCCGGCTGCCGTTGTAAGTGGGGAAGAGGTAAATACAGACGGACTTATTATTTCAGAATATGTTGAGGGTAGCAGTTATAATAAAGCGATTGAGCTGTTTAATGGGACAAGCCAGACGGTGGATTTAAGTCAGTTTGATCTGCAAGTGTTTTTTAATGGGAATATCGAGGGGGAATCGATTGGTTTATCTGGAGAAGTGGCTCCTGGTGAAACGTATACGATCGTTAATAACCGGGCTTCGTCTCCTTTCTTGAATGTAGCGGACCAAACCAGCACTTCCATTAATCACAATGGGAATGATGGATACGCGTTATTTTATAAAGGGGAAATCGTAGATTCATTCGGTCAACTTGGAGATAGCAGCGACTTTGCAAAGGATGTTACGTTAGTCCGTCAATCGTCTGTTACTGGAGGAGACCGAACTTTTGATGACGCCTTCGAGACTAGTGATGAATGGGATTCTTTTTCAAAAGATACGGCTGATCACCTAGGGACTCATACGATGGATGGGGTGGACACATCAGACGGAGAGGAGCCGGGTGACGGGGATCAAATAGAAGAACCTGTTTCCATTACGTCTATTGCTGACGTTCGAGCAGGAGGAACAGGGCAGACAGATGTAACGATGGAAGGGGTAGTCACAACAGATCTTGGATTATGGGGGAGTAGTGGTTTCTACCTTCAGGACGAGACTGGGGGTATCTATGTATATCAAAATCTATATGATGAAGAAATTAAAAAAGGCGATGTTATTCAAATTACAGGAGACACAACCGAGTACGATGGTGTCTTTGAACTTGTAAATGTATCAAACTTGAACGTAAAAGATAGAAGCGATTTACCCTCACCACAAGTGGTTTCTCCTTCTGAGGTGTCAGAAGATAATCAAGGCAGCCTCGTTGAATTAGAGGGCGTAACGATTAGTCAAATTGAAGAGGCCAACAGTTACGGAACTCTAGAATTTGTGGCAAGTAAAAATGGGGAGAGCGTTTTAGTTCGTGTGGATAATCGTACGGGGTACTCTTATGACGATTTCCGTTATTTAGAAGGCATGGAGTTAAATGTTACGGGCATTTCATCTGAATATAATGGAACGTTCCAAGTGAAACCGCGTGGTGCTGAAGATCTAGAGTTTGTTTCAAACGGAACAGCAGATGCCATCCAGGCTATGCCAGGTTCAGGTGGTGTGCAATCTGGTTCGACCGTTACCTTGTCGGCATTTAGTGAAGGAGACATCTACTATACGACGGATGGGTCAGAACCGACTGTAAACAGCACGAAATACACAGGACCTATTACGATTACAGAAGATACAACCATCAAGGCCGTGCAAGTTGGCTACGAAGGAACGTCTTCAGTTGTAACGTATTCCTATCAAGTGCTGAAAGCTGATGGGGAGGTTCGCATCCATGATATTCAAGGCGCTACACATAAGTCTTTATATGCTGGAGTGAATGTATCTGGGGTTGAAGGAATTGTGACTAGAACGACTGGCGATAATGGGTTCTATATGCAAGAGCTACCGGGGCAAGTTGATGAGGATTTGAAAACGTCTGAAGGGATTTATGTTTATAACGAGGATTCTTTAGATGTCGAGGTTGGCGATCGAGTGTTCGTTTCTGGAGAGGTAACGGAAAATACTCAAGACAACTTCCTATGGTTCGACTTTTCAGATGATCTAACGCTTACTGAAATTACCGACGCAAGCGTGAGTGTTCAAGAAAGCGGTGTTGAACTCCCTGAGGCTGTTATTTTAGGAGAAGACGGTCGCCAAATTCCTTATAACGTGATCGACAATGACCAGTTCTCTTTATTTGATCCATCAGAAGATGCGATTGATTTTTATGAAAGCTTAGAGGGTATGCGCGTTTCTGCACCAGATGCGACGGTAGTGATGCCGCGAGCGGAATACACAAACTATGATGAGACGGCTGTTACGGTTCCGAACGGTTCTGATAAAGTACGCACGCCGGCTGGTGGGATTATTGTCGAACCGAGTCTGAATCCAGAACGAATTATCATTGATGATTATAGCCAGGACATGGCGCCGGTTAAAGTCGGAGATACATTCGAAAGCCCGGTAACAGGCGTGCTTGGCTATGAGTTCAGTAATTATAAGCTCGAAGTGGATGGACTTCCGGAGGTCGACCCAGGTGATTTTGAGCGTGAAACGACTACACTTCAAAAAGATAAAGAAAAGCTATCGGTTGCGACTTATAATATGGAGAACTATTATGCAACGGACTCTGAGAATCCAGAAAAAACAACAGAAATCGCCCAATCCATTGTGAACCGGTTGGATGCTCCTGATATTGTCGGTCTTGTAGAAGTGCAGGATGATAACGGAGCGAGTGAAGGCGACACAGATGCGAGTGAAAACTACCAAGCGCTTGTTAAAGCGATTGTTGATAATGGTGGGCCTGAGTATAAATACACGGATATTGCTCCTCGGAACAATCAAGATGGCGGGCAGCCTGATGGCAACATACGGGTTGGATTTATTTACAATCCAGAGCGTGTTTCATTAACAGATCAGCCTAAAGGGGATGCCACAACAGATGTTGGAGTAACGGAAAAAGGCAACCTGACGCTTAATCCAGGTCGTATTGATCCGACAAATGAAGCGTTTGAAGATTCCCGTAAACCGTTAGCTGCAGAATTCCAATTTAATGGTGAAAACGTCATCGTGGTGGCGAACCACTTTAACTCTAAGGGCGGGGATGATGCTCCGTTTGGTAGTATTCAACCTCCTCAATTAGGAAGTGAAGAGCAACGCCTCCAACAAGCAGAAGTCGTTAATGGTTTTGTACAAGATGTATTAGAACAGGATCAAGACGCAAATGTTGTGGTTCTCGGTGACCTAAATGACTTTGAAGATTCAGCACCGCTTGAAGTGCTTGAAGGTGACATCTTGTCTAATATGATTGAAGAGCTTCCTGAAAATGAACGTTATACGTATAACTACCAAGGTAATTCACAAACCCTTGATCATATTTTGGTTGCGGATCATTTAAGAGACCAAACGAAAGTAGATATCGTTCACCTAAACGCTGACTTTACAGAGGAACAAGGGCGAGTGAGTGACCACGATCCAGTAATGGTGCAGATGGATTTAAGTGAAGCGAAGGAAACACCTGCGATGCAGCAAGAGTGGAGAGTCATGAAAGAACCTGTAGCATATGTTACGCGTAAAGGTGATTTGTCGACAAGAAGCCAAGGGGTAACGCAAGTCACTCTTACAGATGATTCAGGAGACAAGGAAAAGCAAACGGTTCTAATTGCTTTTGGAGATGATAAAAACTGGGGTAAAAAGAATGGGAAATCAAAAGGGAAGAAGAAGCTTATTGAAAACCATTCTGTTCAACTCCTGAATGAAAACGGAGAAGTGCTACCAGTCGAAGTCTCTGTAAATGGAAACAAACTGATGATCCCTTCATGGGAGGATATACAGCCTGGTATGTATTCGATCTCTATTGAAGGTGCAGGAAAGAACAGCGCCTTATCGTTCGAAATCCAATAACCACCTCAAAACGAAGAGCTCCTTGAGCTCTTCGTTTTGTCTTTAGCAGACTAAAGGGTGTTAGGCACCCTTTAGTTTGGTGCTGTGGTAAAGGCGTGAGTTGTGCACATGAAACGTGCCTCGGTTATCCATACTATCAGGAGGAGGGTATGGATATGAAAATGGCCTTATTAAGTTTATCTTTATTGTTTGGTGGGGGGATGGGGGTGGCTGATGAATCGTCGCTTTCTATTCTTCATAAGGGTGAAGAGCTTGAGAGAGTACGGGTTGGGGAATTTGTGCATGTGGTTGGTAAGCCTTTTATGAATCTAGAGGCTATACAGGAACTTAGTAGCGAGATTAATGAACAAGTAGGAAAGCCACCAGTGAATGCGAAAGTTGGGGAATCTGGAGAGATTGTCCCAGGTAAGTCTGGGTCTAAGTTGTATGAGGAGAAGTTTCGAGTTGAACTCATTAAGGCTTTGTATCACCCTGATCAAAAGAAGCTTAGCATTCCTATGATGACCGTTCATCCTAAAGTAGACAGTGAGTTAATTGCGCACATTCGTACGCAGCAAATTGGGCAGTATGTTACGTATTTTAATTCCAGTAATGAGGAGAGAACACATAATATCAAGCTATCTTCTGACGCGATTGATAACCATGTCGTCTTCCCAAATGAAGTTTTTTCTTTTAACGAAGTGGTCGGAAAAAGGACAAAGGATAAAGGGTATAAACCTGCACCTGTTATCGTAAAAGGAGAAGTGACAGAAGGGATAGGAGGGGGCATTTGTCAGGTTTCCTCTACTCTATTTAATGCGGTTGATCATGCAAGGGTTAAGGTTGTAGAGCGTTATTCGCATAGCAAACAAGTGCCTTATGTTCCTCCAGGGAGAGATGCGACCGTTAGCTGGTGGGGACCTGATTTTACCTTTAAAAACAACTATAACGAACCTCTCTTAATCCGGTCTAATGTAACAGGCGGAACGTTACGTATTGTGATCTACTCAGCAAATGGGGTAGATGTGAAACCACGCGACATACCGGATGCGTCAAGAGAACTTCCTGACGAGATTCATATCGATGATCTTGGAGGGTGGAAAAATGAATAGGAACTGGTCAATAGAAGCCACCTCGGAAATATGAGTATTTCCGAGGAAATTTTTATGCAGAATGTGGCTTTCGGTCGGGAATTGTTGAAATATAAAATATATTACAATCGCCATCTATAAAAGTAAGCTTCATTTGTGATAAAATGTGGTACATGATGATGTATGCCATATTTTACATATCATCTATCAGAATATGTATCTTCGAATTTAAAAAAAGGATGAGGTTGATGTATCAAGTTCGTGTGGCACCTTTATTTTTCAGGCGCGAAAATACTTTTTCTCGTATGTATCATGCTGAGAAAGTAGACCATCTTTGGCGCCGTGTTTTTCTTTTCATATTTCTTACTATGCTCGTTTACATAAGTAGTGCCTGGTTTGGACTTGGAATGGATGTAATCTCTACTCGGGCGACTTCTCTTACATTCGAAGACTATGAAGTTCGGAAACTATTCTTTTTGTTTGGACGAGCATTATTTGGATTGATTTTCGCAATCCTGATTTTGTTTGGCAGTCCGTTCTTATTATGGATGTTCACAGGGATTCCTTATCGGAAACTGATAGCCTTACACCTTCCGATTTTAATGGTCCTTTTAATAGAGAGAATCTTTTGGATTATTATGCTTGTAAATACTGGACTGGATTGGTATGTCTCTCCGATCTCGTTTGGCATTATTACATCATACTTTACAGACATTCCATGGATTATTTATTTCTTTGGTGCGATTTCAGTGGTTCAGCTTTGGATCGTTTGGTTTAAAATCAAAACTGTTCATTACTTTACGAAGTGGAAGAGATGGCAAGCATGGCTCCTAGTTATTATGCTACATATGATTTATTGGTCTGCCACAGCCGCAATCGCGCACGTTGATGTATATTTTCTATAACATAGGAATCGCGAGGTTTTGAAATGAAGACAAAAACAAAGGTATGGACGGTCAGTTTGGCCACAATCTTACTGGTAGTCGCGAATATTATTTTAGTCGTATTATCAGAAGATGAGGTCGAACGGAAGTCTTACATATCAAAATGGGATACGCCATTTACCGCTGATTTAGAAAATGCTATTACGGAAGAAGGCGTGTTTCAGCCTGCTTCTGAAGAACATGTTTATTTCGATAAAGACCTTGGAAGCTTCAAACAATTCCTTGTAGAAGAAGGGGAGGAGGTTAATCTTGGAGATCCGATTTTCTCGTATGTGGTTAGGGATTATTGGGGGACCGTTACTCAACTTGAAAGCCAAATCTCTGGATTAGAAGAAGAGGTTGAAGCGTTAGAGGATTATGTCGATGAAGTTGAGGATATTGATGTACCAGATACAGAAGAGCCTGACGCGCGAGCATTCGCTGAGGCTGAAGTAAACAAAGAGCAGGCTGAAGCAGAGGCAGAGAAAGAATTAGCGTTAAAAGAAGCCCAGCTTGAGGCGCTTGAGGACGAGCTGGATGAAGTAGAAGAGTACGGGCAAGTGATTGAAGTAACTAGCCTTTTTGATGGAACAATTAAGGAGCTGGACTACTCCCTTGAAGACCCTGCAGTTACCATTGCTCGGTCAGATCAACTGATATTGGCTGGCGATATTGATGAGCAGAATCGCGTGGATATTCAAGAAGGGATGAAGGCGCGAGGTACAATTGACAAGCTTGAACAGTCGTGGGAAGGTCAGGTAGGCTCAGCTGATGAATTCCCAATTGAAGGCTCAAGTGAGCTTGGGGACAGCTCTTATCCTTACGTAGTGGAGTTGAATGAATCCATTGATGGGGTTTTGCCAGGGTATCATAGTACGGTTTATCTAACAGTTGAAGAGGTACAAAATGCGATTACTGTTTATCAGAATTGGATTCATCTACCGATTGATGGCATGGAAGACTTTGTATCTGATGAAAAGATAGAAGATGAAGTGCTAGAAGAAGAAAGTGAAGAAGTGCAAGAGGAAGGACCAGATGAATCGGAAGAAGTAGAGCAGGTAGAAGATGAGGTAGTTGTGGAAGGTCCTTACGCATGGGTGATGAACGATCTTGGTTTAGTGGAGAAACGCTATTTAGAACTAGGGATTGATGAGTACAACCTACAAGAAGTTCAGGAAGGTTTAACGCTTGAAGAATGGGTAGCGGATGAACCTAATGAAGAATTCTATGAAGGCACCTCATTCCTCACATCGCTTCAAACCGAGCGCATACACTGGACTGACGTGAAGTCTTTAGACAAAGGTGTGATGTGGGAATACGCTAAGATGGGTCTACTCATGCGCTAATCCTAAGAATATTGACGGCTGTTACATATGTAATGGCCGTTTTTTTTGGATTCTTCGCTTTATTGTACTAAAGGGTGTCAGGCACGCGTCTTCACTTTAATGCGGTAAAGTTATTAAACGAAGAAGAAGCCGACCTAAAGTTATGAAAGGGTCGGCTTCAGCAACAGCAATAGCAATTGTGACTCTTATAGTCAGGGCACTCTGACTATTTCATCCTAAGTCCTGTTAAGACGGTGAGTATTTCCAGTCCTTAAGGGAGTCAATTAACTATATCTATATGATACGATGAAGTTATAGATTTGTTGAGGGTTCTATAAGAATTGTTTTTAGTTTCTTCTATAGGATTTTTTAAACAGTTTTCTTGTGGGGTTAGTTGTTCTTTAAAAGTTTGTTATAGTGAAATTTAAGAGGAAATCATTTGTGATTTTCAGAACAAGCAATAATTAAGAAGATGTTTGTTTTTATAAAATAATAGGTAGCGCTCAATCAGGGCCTTCTATGGTAAAATGTGGAGAGTTAGATGTTTAAGAAGGAGCGAGCAAAGAGTGAGTAGCAGGCAAGACAGAAAGAAAAAGAAGAAAAAAAGTCGTTTATTTAAAATTAGTATGATTATTTTAGCTGTCCTTATTGTAGGGGGATTGGTTTATGCATATTCAATCTATCAATCTTTTCAAACTACGATGGATCAAGTGTACGAACCTCTAGAGGGAGACACGGACAAGCGTGTTGATGTGGTTTCAAAGAAAGATGACGTGAAAGACGCACCTCCATTTTCTCTTTTATTACTAGGAGTTGATGAGAGAGAGAATGATTCAGGTCGATCGGATACGATGATCGTGTTGACGGTGAATCCGGCTAAAGAGTCTATTAAGATGTTAAGCATTCCTCGTGATACGAGAACAGAGATTGTCGGTTGGGGTACGGTTGAAAAGATTAATCACGCATATGCGTATGGACAAGTACCGATGGCTGTCGATACCGTCGAACAGTTTCTTGATATCCCGATTGATTATTATGTAAAAGTGAACATGCAAGGATTCCAAAAGATCGTTGATGCTGTAGGTGGTGTGACGGTGGACAATCCTTATGAACTTTCCGAGAATGGGAATACATTCCCTGAAGGTGAAATTACGTTAGACGGGGAAGAGGCATTGACTTACACCCGCATTCGCTATGCAGACCCGCGCGGTGACTTTGGACGACAAGATCGCCAGAAGCAGATCATTCAGGCGGTTATTGATAAAGGTGCCCGCGTTCAATCGATGTGGAAGTTCGATAGTCTGTTTGATGCGGTTGGTGAGACGATTAAGACGAACCTAACTTTTGAAGAGATGGTAAGCATCCAAAAACGGTATAAAGGTATGCAGCATAATATCGATCAAATGATGTTTGAGCAAGGTACGGGTGAGCGTATAAATGGTTTGTGGTACTACTTGCCATCCCAGCAAGAATTAAATGACCATACTAATACCCTTCAAGACCACCTCGAAGTAGACGGACAAGAGGATAATTAATTCTAAAAAAGTGATGCCTAGTTCATAAGGCATCACTTTTTTAGATGATCTTCCGGGCTTTTGTACAGTAAAGTAGTGCAGGGTGTCAGGCACCGAGCAGTGCTTTAAAGCTATAAAGGGTGTCTGGCACCCGGTGGTTCTCTAAAGTGGTAAAGTAAAGTGCTGTCGATTTTTTAGTTTAGTTAAAGTTAAATTTCTTCATTTCTTGGTCGAGTTGTTGAGAAAGGTCTTCTAAGCCTGTTGCGTGTCTTGCGAATTCTTCCATGGTTGCTGAAATTTCTTCTGATGAAGCGGATACTTCTTCGGATGAGGAAGCAGTTTGTTGTGATAAAGCTGATATGTTTTGGATTTCTCCGAGCACTGCTTCTTTATTTTCCTGGCTTATAACTACGGACTCTTTTACGGTGCGGGCTTGAGTGGCAACCCCGTTTAAGGCAGTAACGATGTCTGTGAAGATGGTTTTCGTTTGTTTGACTGCGTCTTCTTGATCCTCAACGATTCCGTTTGTTTCTCCTACTGCTTGAACTGCTTGGTCTACAACGGTTTGAATCTTTTCTATAATGCTCGTTACCTGATTTGCGGAGGCTTTGGATTCTTCTGCTAATTTACGCACTTCTTCAGCTACGACCGCAAAACCTTTGCCATGTTCACCAGCTCTGGCTGCTTCAATTGAAGCGTTTAAAGCTAGTAAATTCGTTTGCTCTGTGATGTTTGAAATGGTTGTGACAAAAGCGTTGATCTCTTGCATATTCGCATCGATCTCCTCGACAATCGATCCTACTGTTTGAGAGGAGTCTTTTGTTTCTTGAGATTTTTGAGTCAGGATTTCAACTTGTTTTAGTCCGCTCGTTCCAAGCTCTGCGGAGTGGGTGCTGACTTGATTCATTTCCTGTGTTGCCTCAGCTATTTGGTCAAGCTGGTTGGATAACTCACTCATTTCTTCAGAGCTTTTTTGAGAATTCTCAGCTTGAGAGGAAGCTCCTTCAGCTACATCTCCAATTGCAGAAGCCACTTGCGTAATGGAGGCTGATGTCTCTGTTGTGATGGTAGAAAGGTACGTAGCGGTTTCAAGTGTTGTCTTGGAAGAGCTTTCTACTGAACTCAATGCGCTTGATAAGTCATCCATCATTTCATTAAAGCTATGCTCAAGATCTTTGAACTCGTCATTTGCTTTCAGGGATACACGAGTAGTCAAATCTCCATGTGCTGCTTGCTTAAACGAACTTCGCACCTTGTTAATATTTTTAGAGATTTTTTGACTAACGACCCAGGCTGTAAGTAAGGCAATGATGACAAAAACAATGCACATAACAAGCGTAAGGGTTTTAATACTACTCGTTCGTTGTGCAAATTCACTGTTTTCTAGCGTAGATAGGACTTTCCAGCCTGTTACTTCATTTGTTGTGAAGACGGATGCCTTAGTTTCTTCGTTATACGTATACTCTTTTGTTCCTTCTTCATTTTGATTGAGGTGATCCCAAATTCCGATTTTTTTAATGGTATCTGATCCGATTAGAGACGAGTCAGGGTGAGTAATTAGTTGCCCATTGTTGCCTACAAGGACCACATACCCTTCATGGCCTATGACGATATCATTTGTCATTTTCGCGATATCGGTAAGGTTAATGTCAATGCCAATCACTCCGGCTACTTTGCCTTCTTTTTCAACAGATTTGGCTAGGGTTACAATTGTGTTTCCGGTGGATTCATCTTGATAGGGTTCTCCAATAATAAGCTCTCCTTGCTGCCCGACAGCATTTTTGTACCAAGGACGACTAGTTGGATCAAAGTCATCTGGTAGGGAGGAGGAAGCTTCTTGAGGCGCCATGAGTAAATCCCCCCGGTCGGTTGCAAAGTAAACATGCTTATAATCTTCTCGGGTTTCGAGTGTTCCTTGAAGTAGATAGGATGCATAAGTGCGGTTATTTTCATTGCTGTAATAATCAGTGAAATTTATATTGTTGGCCATTAAATTCATTTGCCCTTCGATTCCTTCAAAAAGGTTTGTCAGACCATTATCTACTTCTCTAACAACCTGGAGAGATGATTCTTTCACCTCATCCTTAATGATCGCTTCTGTTTTCATAATCGAAACAATGCCTAATGTAAGAAGAGGGATGATAGCTAAAAGGGACATGACGACGATCATTTTTGATTTTACGGTGTTGAGTTTAAACTTTCTTGCTTTTTTTGTTTTCTTCAAGTTTGGCCTCCTGACGGTGTGTATGTAACGACGCTACGATGATCTTGTTCTATTTTGATTAATTCTTCTGATGTGCATAACTCCCGTAGCAAATGTTCAATTTCCTCTGTGCTCAATGGTTTTAAATCTAAATTGTGGTAAATACTTGTCCTCCTAGTATGAAAAGAGTAATCAGCCCTTTTTAAGGTAAGGTGAATATTCATGCCCAGGAATAATGGCCGACTTATTGTTTATCGGTATATACAAGAAATGGTTTAGCATAAAGTTTTAAAACTTTTAATAAGGAGAAACGAAAGGATCTATGCTTTTCTCTGATAAAGAAGTGAAGGGTGTCAGACACGCTTTAGTGCTTTAGAGCGAGGACGGGTGCCAGACACCCTTTAGCGCATTAGAGCGAGGATGGGTGCCTGGCACCCTTTAGTGTGGTAAAGCGTAAGGGCGTGAAAAAACCGGCTTCCTTTTAGGGAAGCCGGTTTTTTGGGTTAGCGGATGTTTACTTTCATGCCGCCTTTTGTGTCGTTGATTGGGGTTTTGTCTTCGATCTCTTCGTTGTAGAGGTGGCAGGCAACGTAGTGGTTCTTCGTAACTTGTTGCCATTTTGGTACGGTTTCAGCGCAAGCTTCCATGGCCATCGGGCAGCGGGTACGGAACACGCAACCGCTTGGTGGGTTAATGGGGCTTGGCAGTTCGCCCTCTATAACGATCTGCTCTCGCTCGTCCTCGATATCAGGGTCCGGAATAGGAACGGCAGAGAGGAGAGCTTTGGTATACGGGTGAAGCGGGTTTTTATAAAGCTCTTCAGCATCTGTTAGTTCAACCATATTGCCAAGGTACATAACACCGATCCGGTCTGAGATGTGCTGAACCATCGATAGATCATGGGCAATAAATAGATACGTCAGTCCTTTTTCTTTTTGAAGCTTTTCTAATAGATTCACAACCTGAGCCTGAACGGAAACATCAAGTGCAGAGATAGGTTCATCAGCGATGATGATTTCAGGGTCTAGTGCAAGCGCACGTGCAATTCCGATTCGCTGCCGTTGTCCGCCACTAAATTCATGAGGGTAGCGGTTTGCGTGATCGCGTGTTAAGCCGACTTCTTCAAGAAGTTCATAGATGCGCTTCATTTTTTCCTTCTGATCCTTGTAAATACCATGAACTTCTAGCGGTTCTGCGATAATTTCAGCCACCGTCGAACGGGGGTTTAAAGATGCATACGGATCCTGGAAGATCATCTGCATATTGCGCTTCAATTCAAATTCTTCTTTTCCTTGAAGATCGTGAACGTTTTTCCCATTATAGAGAACTTCACCGTCTGTGCTATTGTAAAGCCCCATAATGGTCCGTCCTGCCGTTGATTTTCCGCAACCTGATTCTCCAACAAGCCCAAATGTTTCCCCGTTGTAAATGTCAAAACTAATACCATCTACCGCTTTCAGTACCTGTCCGCGCCCAAGATCAAAGTGCTTCTTAATATCTTTTACTTGTAAGATTGCTTCATTCTTCATAGGTCTTCTTCTTTCTCCTCCCAATAGCGGCGCGCGCTGCACAGTTCTTTTTCATAGATCGTGTCTTTAAGGTCGATGATCTCAATGTTCTTGCCTGTGTTAGGGGAGTGGAGCATTTTCCCATCTCCGTAGTAAAGGCCAACGTGGTGCAACTTGCCTTTGCCTTCTTCATAAGCAAAGAATAACAAGTCCCCTGGCTGTAAGTGGTCAAGGTCCACTTTTTGGCCACTTTCGGCTTGATCGTGCGCGTCACGAGGGATTTCGTACCCTTGAGCTTTGTGCATATTGTAGGTGAAACCTGAACAATCGTACCCGAATGAACTCATGCCGCCCCAGAAGTAAGGAAGGTCGACAAATACCTCGCCGGATTTCAAGATATCCTCACCTGTCCCTTTTGGAATATCTTCGAGGGAAGGATAGACGGCAACCTCCTCTACAGAGAAGTAACCACCTCCGTGAGGGCTTAATACGCCAACGAAATCTTCTTCTTTCGTTTGTACTGGGAGCGTCGTTAAATAACTTACATCAAGGAATGGTTTCTTATAGGGATCATATAACGTAGCTTGTTTTGTCTTCACAACAGCTACTCCATTCCCTGTCCATGATTCACTTGGGAGTTCTCTTAATTGAGTGAGAGGAACCCAGCCAGGATAGCCTCGTTCATCTTTTCTAGAGGGTTGGGTGGGAACGATGATGTGTGCCCATTCCCCTTGGATATCAACTAGCAAAACTTCTTCGCCGTATAAAAGCTGGGATTGAATTAAGTTTTCATCACTTAAGGCAAGCCTAGGTTCGTACGTTAAACTGGTGTGCCATTGTTGTAAGTCGATCGGGTTTGAAATGCCTGGTGCATCAATTTCACGTGGAGATTCTGGTGATGTCCACACTGTTGCAACGGGTACTTGGACGACCCAAGTCGTGCTTGTTACTGTCTCTTGACTCATTTGGATTGCCTCCTTCTGGGTTTAGGAAAGAACTTGATCAAGGTGTACAGATGTGATGCCAAGACCAGCGCCTTCTGAAAATGTTATATGGCGACCGTTATACATGACGCCGCCTTCTACCGAATCGTTCAAAAGCATGAGTGGCGCATCAAAGTCTACGAAGCGAACATTTTTTTGACTGGCAGCGAAATGGGCTGCAGCTGTAATGCCGATCTTCGTTTCAATCATGCTACCAACCATACATGGAACGCCGTAACTTTCTGCTAGTTTATTAATCTGCATGGCCTGATGAATGCCGCCTGATTTCATAAGTTTAATGTTGATAAGATCAGCACTTCTCGTCTCTAGCACTCTTTTCGCCTGTTGGGGGGAGAAAACGCTCTCATCAGCCATGATTGGTGTTTGAGTCGCGTCGGTCACTTCCTTCAGCCCTTCGATATCATGTGCTTTTACAGGCTGCTCAACAAGCTCAATTCGTAAATCTAACTCTTCCATTCGTTGTATGGCGTAAATGGCTTCTTTTACGGTCCATCCTTGATTCGCATCAAGGCGGATGGTGGGTTCATGGCCGATCTTTTCTCGAATCTTTCTGATACGCTCAATATCTTTTTCAATTTCATCTTTGCCCACTTTAACTTTTAAAACGTTAAAGCCATCTTGAATATATTGTGTGGCATCATCAGCCATTTCGTCTGGATCATTCACGCTAACCGTATAGTCTGTCTCAAGTTCTGATTTGTATCCGCCGAGCAACTGGTAAAGAGGCAGGCCACAAGCTTGAGCGAAGCAATCGTGAAGCGCCATATCAACCGCAGCTTTTGCGCTTGTATTGCCAACCATTGAATGGGCGAGGGCTTCAAATAGTGCTTCTCTGTTCAGGAGTGATTTCTCAAGAAGTAAGGGTTTCATGATATGACTAATGGCATATTCAATGCTTGCGATACTTTCGCCTGTAATGACATGGGTTGGTGGTGCTTCACCCCAGCCAATGATTCCATTATCGCACGTTACTTTCACATATATACTTTCTGCAACCGTTACTGTACGAAGGGCTGTCTTAAACGGCTTCTTCAGAGGTTCTGCAATAGGGTACGTTTCAATTGATTCAATCTGCATGTTATTCATCCTCTCGAAGTGCTAATGCACACCTGGTTCAATAATGAGGGATTTATTAGATGTGGACAGGGTCCCCTTAGTCCCAAGAGGGATCGCAAAATGGGGGAGGCAGTGCCCGATTTTAAATCCTGATAAAACGGGTTTTTTAAGGTTGTTAAAATAAAAATGCAACACTTCATCTAAGGAAAGGGAGGCTTCTTTTTTCGGGTCTGATTCTGAAAAATCACCCACAATCACACCAGTAGCATCTTCAAATTTACCTGCTTGGCGTAATTGGTTTAAAAAAGAGTCAATGCGGTAAGGCTCTTCACCAATATCCTCTATAAGCAACAGTTTCCCTTTTGTATCAATCTCAAACGAAGTCCCGATTGACGTTACAAGTAATGAAAGGTTTCCACCGACAATTTCTCCGGACGCATCACCTTCAGAAATACTATGTAAAGGAGAAAAGGATTCGTCGTAGTTAAGCGTTTGAGGGGAGAAAAGTTGGTCAAACATAGCTCTTGACTGATCGTCGAACGTATCCTTACCGATGTCAGATCCAAGCATAGGGCCATGGAACGTTGTGAGCCCGGTTTGTTGTCTGATGGCTGTATGTAGAAATGTAATATCACTATATCCCCAAAAGATCTTAGGGTTGTTTCGTATTAAATCATAATCAATGTAATCTGCGATACGGGCTGTACCGTATCCACCACCTGCACAGATGATGCCATCAATGTCTTTATCTTGAAAGAAATCATGGAGGTCTTTTAATCGTTCTTCATCTGTGCCAGCTAAATGTCCGTATGTACGAGATACATTTGGTCCTATTTTGACGTTGAGTCCTTTTTGTTCGAAAAAAGGGATCGCCTTGTTCACATGATCTAAGTTGGGAGGGCTGGCTGGTGCAATGACGCCAATCGTGTCGCCCTTTTTCAAGCGTTTCGGTATAAGCACTAGCGTTCTTCCTTCCTTATGTAGGATGAAAAGAGGCTTGCCCGGAAAGGGAGCCTCTTTTCAATCAAATTATATTCTTGTTTATGTGCGTTATTCTTTAGAAGCCCACTTCAGTTCTAAATAACCAACTGGGTGGCGGATGATATCTGATACATTGTCTTTGTTAAGGAACACGTGGTTATAGAAGTGAACCGGGAAGATCGGCATTTCTTCAAATAAAACTTTCTCAGCTTCATACATCAATTCCCAGCGCTTCTCATCGTTTGATTCAGATTTAGCATCTGCAATTAATTGGTCATATTCATCATTCGACCAGCCTGTACGGTTCATAACAGAGTCGGATGTGAAGCTTTCTAAGAAGTTGATTGGGTCACCGTAGTCAGCAAGGAAAGAACTACGAGATAGTTGGTGTTTCAAGTCTTTTTGGTCTTGGAGGAACACGTTCCACTCTGTATTTTCAAGGCCAATTTCTACATCTAGAACAGTCTTGAACTTCTGTTGAAGCGCCTCAGCGATCGCTTTATGTGATTCGCTAGTGTTATACGTAAGGGTTACTTCAGGAAGCTCATCATAGCCTTCTTCTTTCATACCTTCTTCTAGTAGCTGTTTTGCTTTTTCTGGATCTGTTTCAAGCATGTTACCGTTTTGTTCACGGAAGTCGTTCCCAGAAGGGTCCTGGAATCCGTAAGAAACGAAACCATAAGCTGGCTGTTCTTTATTCTTCGTGACAAATTCAACGATTTCCTGCTGGTCTACAGCAAGAGCGAATGCTTTACGGATTTTTTCGTTTTGGAACGGTTCTTCTGTTACGTTAAAGCGGTAGAAGTACGTACCAGCTTGTTCTGTAATGGAAACCGCATCGCTATCAATTAACTCCTCAGACATTTCTGAAGGGATTTCGGAAACATCAAGGTCACCACTTTCAAATAGCTGGTATTCGGTGTTGGTGTCGTCTACCATAGCGAAGTGAACTTGATCTAGAGTAACGGTTTCAGCGTCCCAGTAGTTTTCGTTCTTCTTCAGAAGCATATCTTTATCTTTATTGTATTCAGCAAGGTTAAAAGGACCGTTTCCTACGAATGTGTCAGCTTCAGCGAACCATTCAGGGTTTTCTGTAGCAACACTTTCGTTGATTGGGAAGAAGGCTGGGTTTGAGATGACATGAGTGAAGTAACCAGTTGGCGCTTCAAGCGTTACTTTTAACTCTTTTTCACTCACAGCTTCTACCATGACGTCTTCTTTAGAACCTTCTCCTTTGTTGAATGCTTCGCCGCCTTTAATAAAATAACCAAGGAAGGCTGCTGGAGAAGCCGTTTCAGGATCTAGAAGGCGTTTCCATGCGTACACGAAATCACCTGCAGTAACATCGTCACCATTTGACCATTTCGCATTGTCGCGAATCATGAACGTGTAAACGGTACCGTCTTCTGAAACCTTCCAGTCTTCAGCTGTTGCTGCTTCTGGAGTATGTTCTTTGCCAAGACGAGTAAGACCTTCCATTAAGTTGTTCAATACGTTCCAAGAAGCGGAATCGAAACCTTTTGGAGGATCAAGCGATGTTGGGTTTTGCCCGTTGTTTAAATTAAGCGTTGTTACGTCATCGCCGCTCGTTTCCTCATTTGTTTCACTGCTGTTGTCTTCGCTTTCTGTTTCTGTCTCGTCACTGTCTCCGTCACCAGAGCTGTCTGTTGCTGTACAAGCAGCCAGGGTGAAAGCGAATAGGACCGTGAGAA
Source organism: Pontibacillus chungwhensis BH030062 (assembly GCF_000770675.1). Lineage (GTDB taxonomy): Bacteria > Bacillota > Bacilli > Bacillales > BH030062 > Pontibacillus > Pontibacillus chungwhensis. The sequence continues at coordinate 119,213 of NZ_AVBG01000006.1, read as the reverse complement.
GAAGCATCATCCATTTCTTCATACTAATTTCCCCTTTCCATTTTTATGTAGCTATATATTTTTTTGCTCGTTCATCCTGAAGCCAGCAATCCACTTCTTGCGTTTCGCTAAGCTTCGTATGAACGGGGTACACGTTTTCACACACTTCCATGGCTTTTGGACACCGTGCTGTAAAAGGACACCCTTTCGGGGGCGAGAATAAGTCTGGCGGTGTACCGTTGATTGGAATTAATTCATCGCCACGCTGGTCAAGGCGAGGTACAGAATTCAACAACCCTTGAGTATAAGGATGTTGAGGATTATAAAAGATCTCTCTCCGGGTACCTACTTCGATGACTTTACCTGCGTACATTACGGCGATTCTGTCAGCGATTTTAGCAACGACTCCAAGGTCATGTGTAATTAATATAATGGAAACGCCCGTTTGCTCCTGGATTTTATTAAAAAGCTGGAGAATTTGGGCCTGAATCGTAACATCAAGAGCTGTAGTTGGTTCGTCTGCAATTAATAGCTCTGGCTCGCAGATAAGCGCCATGGCGATTACAATGCGCTGTCTCATACCACCGCTAAACTGGTGCGGGTGTTGCTTCATACGTTCTTTTGGATTCGGGATTCCAACTAGATTCAGCATCTCGATGGCTTGTTCATTCGCATCATGTGATGAGATCTTTTTGTGTTGCTTCAACCCTTCAGTGAGCTGATCTCCGACTGTTAGGGTTGGGTTGAGCGCGGTCATAGGGTCTTGGAAAATCATTGAGATATCTACGCCACGAATCTTCCTGATGTCTTTATTAGACATCTTGGTTAGGTCCTGATCCTTAAAGTGAATCGACCCTTGTGTGATTTTTCCGGGCGGGGAAGGAATGAGCTTCATAATGCTGTTGGCGGTTACACTTTTCCCGCACCCTGATTCTCCAACGATGGCGAGTGTTTCTCCTTTATGAAGGTCCAGGTTGACACCGCGAACGGCTTGGACTTCGCCTCCATAGGTCGTAAACGAAACGTGGAGGTCTTTGATATCGAGTATTTTTTCCACTTGAGGTTACCTCCTTAACTTCGGATCGAGTGCGTCCTGTAGTCCGTCGCCTAGTACGTTAAACGCAAACATTGTGGCTGAAATAAAGAATGCTGGGAAGAAAAGTCGCCACCAATCTCCTGATAAAATAACGCCTAGTGCATCGTTTGCCATAACGCCCCAGCTTGCGAATGGTGACTGTATGCCTAGTCCCAAGAAGCTAAGGAAGGCTTCTGCGAAAATGGCTGTTGGAACAGTTAGCGTCATTTGTACGATAATTGGTCCCATCGTATTTGGAAGTAAATTTTTTCGAATAATACGGCTCGTCTTTGTTCCAAATGATTGCGAGGCGAGTACGAACTCATTTTGTTTGATTTGTAGCACTTGTCCTCGAACAATTCTGGCCATTCCGACCCACCCTGTTACGGTTAGGGCAACGATAATCGTAAATAAACTTGGGCCTAATACAACTAGTAGTAAGATGACAACGAGCAGGTACGGAAGGCCGTACAAGATTTCAATGATTCGCATCATTACGTTGTCCGTGCGTCCACCTTTGTAGCCGGCAATTCCTCCGTACGTAACTCCGATAAAGAAGTCGATAATAGCAGCCATAAGGCCTACGAATAAGGAAATGCGTGCTCCGTACCATGTTCTTGTGAATACGTCGCGGCCAAGGTTATCTGTGCCAAACCAGTGGTCGGCAGATGGGGGCAAGTTCTGTTCGGGCAAATTCCCCTGACTTACTGTGTAAGGGGAGAAAATCGGACCAAAAATCGCCATAAGGCCAAGTAAAATTAGAAAAACGAGTCCTGCCATAGCGAGCGTGTTTCCTCTTAAGCGTCGCCAAGCGTCTTGCCAATAGGAAAGAGAGGGGCGGACCACGGTCTCGGCGCCCTCGGCATCTTTCTCTTTCGGTTTAAACCATTCATCTGGAATTTCCGAAGAGGTGGAGGGTGTGTGTTGGTCTTTGGTTTCTTTCGTTTCTGTGAGCACCCTATTCTCCTCCTTTTTTATGCAATTTGATACGAGGGTCTAAAACGCCGTACATGATATCGACTAGGAATAACATCAAGACGAGAAATGTACTGTAAAAGACGGTTGTACCCATAATGACAGGGTAGTCGCGCTGGTTAATCCCTTGGACGAAATATTTCCCCATGCCAGGGATGGCGAAGATTTTCTCAATAACGAATGTTCCTGTTAAGATCCCTGCGAGTAAAGTTCCGAGTATGGTGACTACAGGCATGAGCGCATTTCGAAGCGCATGCTTAACGACGATTTTAAAAGGAGATAATCCTTTAGCGCGTGCTGTTTTTATGTAGTCTTGTGTTAGTGTTTCAAGCATACTTGAACGGGTCAGCCTAGCAATGATGGCCATCGGTCCTGTTGCGAGCGCGATTATAGGCAAAATCATATGCTGTGGGCTGTTCCAGGTGGCAGCTGGTAGTAGCTTAAGATCTACTGCAATGACTTGGATGACAAGCGTTGCTAACACGAAGTTCGGTATGGAAATTCCGAGAACCGCTATCGTCATGGCCGTATAATCGATTAATTTGTTATGCCGTAGTGCCGCGACGACGCCTAGAGTGATTCCTGATATGAGGGCTACAAGGATCGTCCATATTCCGAGTTCAGCTGATATTGGAAAACCTCGGCCAAGCAGTGAGTTTACGGTTTCTGTTGGTTGTTTAATAGATGGTCCGAAATCAAAAGTAACGATGGATTTAAGGTAGAGTACATATTGGACTGGAAGTGGTTTATCTAGGTTGAAGTGTTTTTCTAAGTTTTCTTGAACGACGGCATTGCTCGTTTTCTCTTCATTAAATGGTGACCCTGGTATGGCGTTCATGAGAAAGAAAGTTAAGGTTGCAATGATAAAGATCGTTAGGATCATGAGGAAAAAACGTTTCACAATGTACTTGATCATAGTTCTTTTCCTCCTAACGGAATTTAGTTTGCATCGCGAGTTCTGTCATGACGAGCATGGCTTGATAAGCTTCAAGCATGTCTTTTGCCTGAAATTTCACTGTGGTTGAATCTGGTTCAAGTTCTGTGCCAGGCATTAAGTTTGCCCATTCGGCTTCTCCGTAATTGGTGAACTCAATTCGTAATGTAGGTTGTTTAGGTGGAACGAGTGGTTCTACGTTGTGACGGTTTTGAAGTGCTTGTGTTGTCTTTTGTTGAAGAAGTTCGCCTGCTTTTTTAGGTGTTAGGCTCTTTACAGAAGAGCGGGAGATTGTTTCTTTCACGGGAGCAGTCGTTATGTTGGGAATAAGGGCCTCTGCTTCTTGCGCGGCCTGATCGTCACCCGCTACCATTAAAACGGGAACCCCGTAATAGCCTGCTAGATATGCGTTTAGACCGAGTTCTCCCACGGCAACATCATTTATGTAGAAATTACGTACACCGAAAATCATGGAATGAGACATCACCCCTTTTTGTGCAGCTCTGGCGTGGTAGCCTACAAACATGGCTCCTTCGTATGTATCATCAAGTCCTTGCATCATCGAGAACGGTTTAACGTCTCCCGTGATGAGCTGGGCCTCCGGATGTAGTTCTTCAATGAGAAGGTTGTCCATTTTGGAGTGGCTGTCATTGACGAGTATTTCTTTCGCGTTGTTGTCGAACGCTGACTGAATGACGTAATTTGTCTCTTCGGTCATAATTTTTCGTCCCCGCTCATAATTATGCTTTGCCGAGTCAATATACGTAATATTCGGCAATCCTGTGATTCCTTCCATATCCACTGATAGGTAGAGCTTCATAGGTGTGATCCCCCTCTAGTAATCTAGCATTAAGAATTTTATAAATTTTCATATAATTTTATCAATATTTAGCAGAAAAGGCAAGAAAACACCTGAAATGGGAATATTGTCATGCTTTAAAGGAGAGAAGGGTGCCAGGCACGCGGGAGTGCTTTAGAGTGGTGAAGGGTGTCAGGCACCCTTCGATGCGGTGCAGTGTTGCAGGGTGTCTGGCACGCTGTGGGTCTGTGATGTAGTAAAGCGCCCTCTGCATAGAGAGGGCGCTTTGGTTAGGCGGATTTTGTTAGGTTTTGTTTGGATTCGCTTTTTTCTTTTTGTTTACGGTAAAGTGTAGCGATGATAGGACCTGAGATGTTGTGCCATACGCTGAAGATGGCGCTTGGGACAGCGGCAAGAGGGCTAAAGTGCGCGGCTGCTAGTGAGGCGCCCAGGCCTGAATTTTGCATACCGACTTCGATAGACACAGCGCGTTGTTTAGATGGATCCATCCCCATAAGCTTTGCGATCCCGTAGCCTACACCGTAACCGAGTACATTGTGTAGAACGACAATCGCGAAGATCAGCGCTCCTGTTTCGGCGATTTTTCCCTGATTCACACTTACAACTGCTGCTACAATCGCCACAATGGCAACTACTGATACAATAGGCATTGCTTTAATACCGGCTTCGCTCTTTTTGCCTAGCGCGGCTTTAACAATTAGTCCAAGAATGATTGGGACGATGACGATTTTTACAATCGATAGGAATAAAGCACCTGCTGACACTGGTAGCCACTGGCTGGCAAATAGCAAGACAAGCACTGGTGTTAATAGTGGTGCTAATAGAGTAGAAACAGCTGTGATTGCTACTGATAGAGCTGTATCTCCTCTTGATAAGTATGTCATCACGTTAGAGGATGTTCCTCCAGGACAGCACCCAACTAGGATTACTCCTGCAGCTACTTCTGGTGAAACAGGAAGTAACACCGCTAATGCGAATGCGAGTAACGGCATGATGGTAAATTGAGCAACCACACCGGCTGCTACGTCCTTAGGCCTCTTAAACACTTCGGCGAAATCGGATTTCGAAAGCGTCAGTCCCATACCGAACATGATAATTCCGAGAAGCGGCACAATGTAAGGAGCGATCCAAGTGAAACCTCCAGGGAAAATAAATGATAAGACCGCGAATAATATAACCCAAATGGCAAAAGAACTCCCCATAAAACTACTGATTTTCTCTAACATCTTCATTCTGTTTCACTCCTCACAAATAGATAATAAGGGAATTTTACACCTGTTGCCTTCAATTCGGAACCTTTTATTCATTCTTTTCTCAAAATTTTGTTATTTAGTGGAGTGAAGGGTGTCAGACACCGTTTAGCGCTTTAGAGCAGTAACGGGTGTCTGGCACGATGTATTACGATAGAGTGATAAAGACTACCTTTTTTAAGGGGAGAAATGATAGAATGAGTGAAATCTTATTGAAGGAAGGGTTTCTCATGAAGTTTGTTACGTTTGAATTAAATGGCTCAGATACTTGGGGCGTAGAAGTGGATCAGCGTGTCCATTTTTCGAGTGAGTGGACAGAGCGGTATCTTAGCTTGTTAGAATTTATTCGCTCTGGTGTAAGGATTGATAGGGAAGAAGTATCAGGTTGGGAGAGTGTGGGATATGAGGATGTACAAGTAAAGGCGCCTTTTCTACCACCCAAAAATATCATATGCGTAGGGAAGAACTATAAGGAACATGCGTTAGAAATGACGCAGCAAGATCCTGGCTCAATACCGGAAGATCCGATTTTATTTACGAAACCAGCTACATCAGTGGTGGGGTCCGGTGAAGTTGTAGAGGTGCATGAAAAGCTTACGAGTCAGTTAGATTATGAAGGAGAGTTAGCAGTCATTATTGGTAAAGAAGGGCGTGACCTTACACAAGAAGAAGCGGAAGATTACATATTTGGTTATTCCATCGTCAACGATGTAACAGCTAGAGATTTGCAGAAGAGGCATAAGCAGTTCTTTAAAGGGAAATCTCTCGATACTTCAGCTCCATTTGGTCCTGCAATTGTACCGGCGGCAGATATAGATGATCCACAATATTTATCTATTAAAACCTATATAAATGAAGAGATCCGTCAAGATGGAAACACGACTGATATGATTTTCTCTATTGCTGAGCTTATTGCAATCATTTCGGCAGGCATGACGTTAGAGCCGGGGGATGTGATTGCCACTGGAACGCCGAGTGGTGTAGGGAAAGGGATGAACCCACCCCAATATTTGAAATCCGGAGACACAATGACTATAAGTATTGAAGGAATTGGCACGTTAGAAAACCAAGTTAAATAAAAACTGGCACCCTTTAGTTAACTAAAGGGTGCCAGACACCATGTGGTTCTTTACAGCGCTAAAGAGTGTCTGACACCGTTTAGTGCTGTGAAGTGTTATTGTGCTGCTTCTTGTAGGGTTTCGTGTGCTTCGTCAATAACGTCGGATAGGGCGGTCGTCATATCACGGTATTTTGCTGAGATGCTTGTACCGGATGTGCCGTATTGAGCTGCTGCGTCTTTTTGGGAAATTGGTGTCCACTCATTTAGGTGAGAACGCAATGTATACTCAAGAGCGCCAGCATAAATTTCTGGTTTACGGATTGTTGGTTCCTGACGTTTGCAGTATAGGTACCAGAAGAATGTAGCTGTTTCTTCCTCTTCTTCAGTAATTTCGTTCATACCTTCTGATTTCAGGAATAGATCAAGGACTTCTTTTTGCTTGTCATCTTGCCAGCTTATACGTTCAGATGCATCTACTGTATTGTATAATCCTGCTGTTAGTTTAATCACTTCTGGGAAGGATTCTTTCAACGCTTCTGGGTTTGCCTTGAATGTTTCTGCATCTACTTCTGACATGAACTTCTCTTCAAGCTGGGGCTGTACAATAAATGTAACGAGGAAGAATTCATAGTAATCACCTGTTAAGATTGGAAGACCTAATACAAGGCTGTCCTCATCAGGTGTGCTGTCTTCTTCAAATAGGACGTTATAGGTTTCGTTTGTGAACACGTCTGTTACTGTAGTTACTTCACTTGTGACAGGCTCCCCAACTTTGAATACAGAAGGTGGATTCTCACCCCACGTGTTTAATAGTTCACGTGTCTTCTGACGTTTTAATTTATTTCCATTTTTCTCTACATACCACTGAAGGGCTGTTTTCTCATCCTTAATAGGGGAGTAGATCATTACCCAGGATAAGTAAAGGTTCGTAAGGGTTTCTTTCAAGTCCTCCACATCTTCCATTTCAGCCTGGAAGTCAGCCATTAAAATCTGCAATTCTGAAGAGAACCGGTCTACAGAAAATTGCATGATTTGATTTTGAACGGTGTTTAATTCTTGGCGAATTAAGTTTGCATTTAGCTCAGTTGCATTTTCTTTCCCGCAACATTTTTTATATTTTTTACCGCTACCACATGTACATGGGTCATTTCGATTAATTTTCATGATGTATACCTCCGATGAATATTTCCTATATTTCCGTCATACCAAAACACTATTATAAAAGATTTAAACCCCTTCTGTCACCCCTTTCGCGTACTACAGTATCAAATGAAGCCATAAATGCTTTAATGATATATAGAATTAAAGGGTGTCAGACACCGTTTAGTGCTGTGAAGTAGCAGAGGGTGTCAGACACCCTTTTTTCTGGTGGTGTGATAAAGGGATTAAAAAGGCAAGCCTTGTTGAGGCTTGCCTTTTTGGTGTTATTGGACGTTGATTGTTTTCTCTTTGTGATCGTGCATATCGCCCTTTTTGTAGTGGAGCTTGACGTGATAAGTAGCGGAATCATCAAATGTATAAGATGCTTGATATTCTCCGTCTTTTGGCTCAGTAGCATCGACATAGTTGTGTTTCTCGCTGTCTTTTTTCCAGATTTCGAACTGGACTTCGGCGCCTTTAACGGGTGCTTCGTCTTGTTGTAAATGACCTGTAATCGTTACTTCTTCGCCAGCTTTTACCTTTTCAGGGAGCATGACATGTGCCATGACATTCGTTCCATGACCGTGCTGCTCATCGTGACCAGCTGATTCTTCACTATCGTGGTCCTCATGTCCTTCTTCAGATTCAGAATGGGAAGCTTCTCCCTCAGACCCTTTGTCAGGATTTACGTCACCTACAACAATTTCTTTTTGGGGCATGTTATGCATACCGCGAGCAGTGACGTGTGAAATTACGTAATATATGCCTGGTTCTTGGACCGTTTTCTCGAGGACGTAGTTTCCGTTTTCGGTGAACTCGGCATCAACTTCTTCGTGTTCTTCGCCCTTTTTCCAGAATTCAAAACGAACTTCTTCGGCGTCGTTTACTTCTTCTTCACCGAAAGTTACGGCAGCTTGAATTGTGAAAGGTTCTCCTGGTTCGACGTTTTCGCTTGCTGGATCTGTGGTTAGATCTACGTTTAGCATCTTAACTTCTTCATCATCAGAGGATTGGCTGTCGTTGTCTCCATTGCTTTGTCCCCCGCATGCTGCAAGAAGCAAAAGGGTGAAGGTAAAGAAAATAAGTCCATATTGTCGTCTTCTCATATAAATACATCTCCTTATAATAGTTGGGTTAATGGCAACTGCCCATTTTACTGTGTATCACTTCGAGCGCTTCATCAAATGTACACAATTGGCCTCCAAATCCTTTTTGAAACTTTAGAGCATGTTCTCTCGTTTCAAATGGCAAGACCTGTGGTTGACAGCAGCGTAAAGGTAGCTCGGAATCCACAATATATGTAGCGTTAATGGCGCTAATTGTGGTTTGAAGAAGAGTGTCTCTGCACAGAATTTGTGTTACCTGCTTCCTTGTGTGTTCGTATCTCAAAAGTCCGCAATGCATACAGCACGTCTTTTCCATAGGCTGATTTTTCATGAAGAGTTGTACGGATTGTTGTTGTCCATTATGTTTATGACAGAACGAACAATACGTTGTGTCTGAATGGGTTGGCGACGGAGGAGCTAATGCGAAACCGTTTGAAGTTTTCACAACCTCTTTACGATCGAGTAAAGGCTTCAAATCACGGTATATGGTCATTTCAGAAACCCCAAGTCTCGTGCTGATATCGCTAACTCTGAGCGCTTCTTCTTTTTCTAGCCACGCTTGGATTTTCTTCAATCGGTCAACAGGTAGCATAGCGCTCCCCCTTCCTTTAGCATCTACTTTAAATCATAGAGATCTGAGAATCGAAACACAACCTAGCTATGATAAAAAATGTGACAAAATGATGATTATTAACAAAGTGGACGCATATGCTATGCCCTTATAAAGCGCTAAAGCGTGCCAGACACCCTTTAGTGCGATGCTGAAACAAAGGGTGTCTGGCACGCTTCTTCCTTTTAGTGTGATAAAGATCGAAGTTTTTTTTGAACGGGAGGGAGGATTTTGGTTTGAGGTTGGTTAATGTAGTTAGGTGTGATAGAAGGGAGGTGAGAGTATGGGACGTAACCATCGAACTTGGCATTCTGGAGCGATGTATCACATAACAGCGAGAGGGAATAGGAAACAAGAAATATTTAAGGATGAGCGTGATCTTAAACAATATATGCGTTATGTTGCGATGGCAAAGGAATCGTATCCGTTTCATTTATACGCCTACTGTTTGATGAACAATCATGTTCACCTGTTGATTGAGTTAATAGATGTTCCTCCCGGTGTTATCATGAAGTCGATCCAAAGTAGGTATGCTCGGTATTTTAACGATCGCCATGACGTAAGCGGTCATTTATTTCAAGGAAGATATGGGTCGGAGTTTATCGATTCGATTTTTTATTTTCTCTTCTGCAGCCGTTACATTCATAGGAACCCTGTAGAAGCGAACCTCGTAAGTTCCCCTGAAGACTACCCGTGGAGCAGCTATAATGCTTACATTTCGAAACATAACCCCTATCAAATTAACACTTCTAAAACGCTAAAATACTTCCAAACCCCACATTTAACTTACGAACAGTATGTAACCCAAAAGCCCCCTGAAAAGCTTTAGCAGGATAAAGCGTGCCAGACACCCTTTAGTGCGTAACAGTGGAAGAGTCACCAAGTTTTGCCTAGTTTTGGTTTGTGGGGTGAGGGGAATGATTCACAATAGCTTGAAAAGGAGGTAGCGGTATGGTTCAACATTCTGGTGAACGGATTAAAGATACAAAGAAATATTTACGTAAGCAGACGTTGCATACGATTTTAGAGCAGTTTGATAGCTATTTGATGAACTTAAGTAAAACGGATCGTAAGGCAAAGTATAACAAGATGAAGCAGGATCCTTATAGCTTTTTCAGAGGTAGTGCTTACTTGTTTTTCTATGACGTAACAAACATTCCGTTTAGTTATCATACTCCGGAGGATAAGCCTACTTGGATTATGGGGGACCTTCATTTTGACAATTTCAGCGCCTTCCAAAATGAGAGCGGGGAAATTGTTTTTGACGTAGATGATTTTGACGAAGGGTACCTAGGTTCCTACCTCTACGATGTATTACGGATGGTGGTCAGTATCCGCTTGTTTGCTGAACAGCAAGGTTTCGACAAGGAATCTCAGGATGATTTCGTGGAGAAATACTTGAAAGCTTATTACAAACAGATGAATAAGTTCGTAAAAGGAGACGAAGATCCTGTTACAACTCGTTTCACTGTTGATCATACGAAAGGGCCAATTAAGAAGGCTCTTAAGAAGCTTGAGGAGCGACAGGCCACCCATGAATTAGATAAACAAACGACATTTGATGCTGAGGGGAATCGTATTTTCGACCGGGAAAAAACGAAGCTCGACTCTGTATCCAATAACGAGTATAAAGAAATTGTGAAGATATGGAACATGTACTTGGAGAGTCTGGCGGAAGAGAGTTTTCAAAGTAACGAGCACTATGACATTAAAGATATCGTGAAGAAAAAAGGTGCAGGTATTGGTTCAACAGGGTTAAAACGTTTCTACATTTTAATCGAAGGGCAGCATGATAACGAGCATCACGATGACATTATTTTAGAGGCAAAAGAAGCGCGTGCACCAATTCCAGCTTACTTCTTCCCGTATGATGAGGATTTCTGGCAATCCCATAAACAACAAGGGAAGCGGGTCATTACAACCCAACAAGCGATGCATCACATGTCTGACCCGTATTTAGGTTACTTTACGATGCAAAACCGGGACTTTTATGTCCGTGAGCGCTCACCTTATGAGAAAGATCTGAAGGAAAAGCACTTGCAAGAGCATAAAGAAGTGAAGAGAACGGTTAAAACAATGGGTAAAATTTCAGCTAAAATTCATGCTCGGGCAGATACGGATCTTGAGCACGGGTTATTAGATTATCACAGTGAAAAAGCTATATTACAAGCAATTGGTGATGACTTTGACGGTTTCGCTAAAGAACTCAATATTTGGTCTGAGTTTTACAAAAACCGTGTTCATGAGGACTTTGAATACTTTAAAGAATGGTTAAACGAACACTTCTATAAGAAATAAAACAAAAGGCCTGTCGCACTCATTTAGGAGTACGACAGGCCTTTTCTAATTCACCGCACTGAAGGGTGCCAGACACCATATGTTGCTTTAGTGCACTGAAGGGTGCCAGACACCATGCATTGCTTTAGCGCACTGAAGGGTGTCAGACACCATGCATTGCTTTAGAGCATTGAAGGGTGCCAGACACCATACATTGCTTTAGAGCGCTGAAGTGCCGGTGGTTAGATGGATAGGATTTCGCGGATGTCGTCTTCGGATAGGGCGGTGAGGTTGCCTTCACCGGATTGGATCAGCGTATCGAACAGGTCTTGTTTTTTCTCTTGCAGAGATTGGATTTTCTCTTCTATGGTCCCTTGAGCGATCATTTTGACGACTTGGACAGATTTTTTCTGCCCTATGCGGTGGGCCCGGTCTGCTGCTTGTTGCTCTACAGCTGGGTTCCACCATAGGTCGTAGAGGACGACTGTATCTGCTCCTGTCAGGTTCAGCCCGGTTCCTCCTGCTTTTAACGAAATGAGGAAGACGTCGTGCTCTCCTTCATTGAAACGAGTGGCCATCTGCACGCGTTCTTGTGAAGGGGTGGAACCGTCTAGATAGAAGTAAGTGAGATTCTCTTCTTCAACGACTTTAGCAATTAAGCCAAGCATGGATGTGAACTGCGAGAAAATGAGCATTCGTTGGCCATTGGCATGCGCTTCTTGAATGAACGTTCTTAGTTCTTCAAGCTTCCCTGAGTCCCCTTGATAGTTTTCCATGAAAAGGGACGGGTGGCAGCAAATCTGTCTCAATCGTGTTAAGTTGCTTAAGATTTGCATACGGTTTGCTTGGAAGCCTTCGCCTTGAAGCTGGGACTTTGTTTGTCGTTGCACCTCGTTGAGGTATCCTACATAAAGTTGACGTTGTTCTTTTGTTAACTCTGTATAGCGCACCGTTTGAATCTTGTCTGGAAGTTCTTTTAACACTTCCTTCTTCGTTCGGCGGAGAACAAATGGCGTGATCTTCTTCTGCACCATACCTTGAGGGAGGTTCTTGAACGTTTTTCGATCGTATAATAACCCTGGCATAACGACAGAGAAGAGCGACCATAGCTCCTCAGCCCTGTTCTCAACTGGAGTACCTGTCAGAGCAAAAGCTGTTTCAGCTCGAACACCTTGGATCGCTTTATACGTTAAGGATGTATGGTTCTTGAATGACTGCGCTTCATCAAGAAGCATCCCTTGGAAGTAATAAGCCTTGTATTGCTCCACATCTCTCCGAATCATCGAGTACGATGTAATGATTAAATCGACACCGCTTAAATCTTCAATGATGGCGTTTCGCTCCTGCTTAGAGCCCGCCACTACGCGGATATTAAGGTGTGGTGTGAACTTCTTCGCTTCTTGTTCCCAGTTATAAATGAGAGAAGCCGGCGCGACAACAAGAAACGGATGGGCATCAGGGCGCTCTTCTCGGCCTGCTACGATATAAGCGAGGCCCTGAAGTGTCTTCCCAAGCCCCATTTCATCTGCTAGCACACCGCCAAAACCATGTCGCGACAAAGCGCGAAGCCACTGAAAGCCTCGCAGCTGATAATCGCGAAGGTTCGCCTGTAACTTGTCTGGAGGTGTTTCATTTAACGTTTCCGGACTTTTTACGGTCTCAATTAATTTTTGGAACGCTTCACTTTGTTTAACACCTGTTGAAGTGTCCACCTGGAGTGCACGGTACTTCGGTAAGTGCATCACACCGTCCTGAATATCATTCCCATCAAGATCAAGGTCTTCGAAAAGACTGCGCGTGTTATCCCATGCATCGTCTTCAAGCGATAAGATCTTCCCGTTACTAAGCTGGTGATAGTCTTCCTTAGCTTTTAATGAATGGAATAACTGCTGAATATCAGCGTCAGTTAAGTCATCAGTTGGAAAACGTACTTCGAACCAGCCATAGTTCTCATCAACGTCGAGTGAAACAGGTACCTCTTCAGGAAGGCTGCTGTACATTTCGTCAACTTCAGGTGCCTTGTACACATCTGCGCGCTTCTCTAGCTCCGGTAAGATGCGGTAGAAAAAGCGCCCCAAATTTTGACTACCACTTAAAGAAAGGACAGACCCATTCCAGTGGAAATTCGCCTGCTCAATTAGGTTCATAATCTGGCGTTCTTTTTTCATATTACGGGATAAAAGTTGTTCAGAGTCCTGGCGTCCACCTGTAAATGGATTAATCGTTTCATCCCCATAGTGGAACTCAAGATCAGCCCGTAAGCTTCCGTCTTGCTCATTTAAATACATAACAGGCGCCAGGTCATAGCGTTTTATCTGGCTCGTTATTCCACTGTCCACCTGGAGGAGATTGTGAGCTTCCAATATCGGAAATACCGTTCCGGCGAGCTGCTCAATATGCTCTCGGTCAAAAAGCTGGCGATTGGAGCTTTGCTCGCGTAGATGGTGGAAAAGCGGAAGAACAGTCGGGCGTAAGGAGTCGCTCACTTTATAAATAAGCTCATCCTTATATAGGTAAGGAGCCGTTCCAATCGGTTGTGCTAAGAATCCATTATCAGCTATGGAAAGGGAGAAGTTATCGCCTTCTTTTGATAAGAGGAAACTTTCAGGGAATGTATTGTGCACAACTTTGAACGGAATCTCTGACTTATGATGTTTCAAGACAACTGAGTCACATTCTTCAAAAAGAGTCAGCAGTTCTGTCAGGAATTGATCTGGAATTCGAATCGTTTTCTTTGAGCTGCTTGAGCGGTAGAAATCATTTTCTGCGTACATTTGCTGGCTTTTGACTAGAGGATAAAGCTTCTCTAAGACGGCTGCATCCTCCGGGGCCATAATTTGCTGTTCCGGATCGTACGTATAATATTGTGTGAAGTAGAGCGGTTCCTGCTCGTACCATGCATCAATGAACTCCGCCAGATCTTTAACGACATAAAGCCTTGAGGTTCCTGCTTTCATGGAAAGTTCAACGCTGTCTCGCTGTGCGAAGCGAGAAGCGATATTCTCAAGCTCAAATTGGAGATAGAGGGGTTCTTTTGAAGACTGGAAGAGACCAGCTTCGTCCTCTTCACTCGCCATGTAGTCCATGAGTTCATCGACAAAAGATGAAGCAAGGTTCAGTTGCTTGGCTGTGTCTGTTGCAGATGGCTGAGCAAAAATGCCGCGTTCTGTGAGAGAATCATTCTGTTTATTCCACACGGTGGTGTTATTCGTATAACGACCGATTGTCTCAAGCAAAGCTGCGACCATATGCTTACACATCGCCTGTCCATCTGCGTAAGCCGGGCAAGTACAACGGCCGCGCTCGTAGTTTCCATATTGGGTGGAAAACGTGAGATGAACTTCATAATCCTCTATCCGGCTACCTTCCACAGTCGCATGAACGAAGGTGCGATTTGGGTCCGTCCCTACATAACGATTGATATACTTCACCAATCCATCCTGATAATAATTCGCACCACGCTGATAGGTTAACCAACCGCTTAGTTCCAACACTTCCGTCGATGTAATATCAATCATCAAAAAGACTCCCTTTCTAACCATGAACGTACTTATACAATACTGCCATTGTACCGCACAACCCACCCCCAACACAAAACTCCCCTCCTCACTTTTGTGTGATAAAGCTATGAAGCGTGCCAGACACCCGTTGTTGCTGTACAGAACTAAAGCGTGTCAGACACCCATCAATGCTGTAGAGCGCTAAAGGGTGTCTGGCACCCTGCGACTCACTAAAGGACCAAAGCTCTCATTTTTTCTTGCTCGGATGGTAGGTATGTGAGTGGGGGAGTTTGGCTAGAATGGATGGTAAAAAGGTAAAGGATCGATGTGTATGAGGCCGCGATTTGGGAGGTCCCTGTTTAGTCTTGCGCTACTGTTGTTTTTGGCTGGTATTACAATAAATGAAGATTTTTGGACGCGCTCTTCTACAGAAGAAGGTGAAAAAGTAGCAAAAGAGGAAACGGCTGAAAGCCAGACGCGCTCATTTAGTCATGATTTCCCTGAAGTGAGTCCGCTAGATATTGAAGACGATCCAGGGATGGAATCGGATGCTTTGTCGGTCGTAGTGATTCAAGATATTAATGAACAGAAAGCAAATCTTGCGCTTTTGTCCTATAAACCGAATCAACATACTGTGTTTGTCTCTCATGTGGAAGAGGTTGCTGCGCAAAAGTCCACATCGGATATGATTCAAAACTTTGAAGAACAATTAGGTGGAAGTGTGGATTACTATGTTCGTGTCGATCAAGAAGCTATGAAGGATATGATGGATCAAACGATGGAAAACCCAGCCGTTCAAGAGGTTATGGGGAAAATAGCTGATGAAGGTGTCTCGTTCGAAAATCCAGAGAGTGTAGATGTAGCAGGGGTAATGAAGAATATGACCCAAATGTCATTCCTTACGCTTCTTTCCTTAAAACAACTCGCAACCGATTTGACTAAACAAATGGATACGAACCTTTCATTAGCAGAACTGCTTACCCTTCGTGATGAAATTGGGATGGATAACTTATTAAAGCCACTGCAAATTAAAGAAGGACCATCTCTTGACTCCATTCCGACATTCAACCAGCACTTATAGAAAAACGGTGCCTGGCACCCTTTAGTATGATAAAGGGTGTCAGACACCGTTTCTTGCGTTAACGCTGTAAAGCAACAGCGGGTGCCAGACACGCTTCATTGCTTTAGAGTGTTGCTGTTTTAGTTGTATTCGAGGACGACCATGTCCCAGTATTTGATTTTGGGGATGGTGAGTGTTAATTCGCCATCTTCTTGGGTGAAGTTCAGTTTGGTTGGAAGGCCTTCATTCCAGTCTGGTGAGGCTATCCATACTTCGTCTACTTCTTTCTCTTCCTGAATCGTGACAGTAAGATCGCCTTTCACGGAAGGTTCCGATTGCGTGCCGTTTGTATCACGCCAGTTCATATGAGTCGCGTCAAAGTAATTCAGGAAGTGGACGATTTTTCGGTTGTCCTGCTTTTTAGCAAAGGTATAAATTTGCCCCTTTTCAGGTTGAGAAGTTAAGCGAACCCAATTCTCTGTTGTGATCTCTAACGGAGCTGATGAAACACCATCGCGCAAGAGGTTTTCGTATCCCACCATGAAGTCGTAATAACTGACCATCTTGTTCTTTAGCTCCTCAGACATCTCCAACTTATTATGAGGGAAGTATTCTTTTGAAAGCATGTGCTCTCCTAACTCTAGATGAGCACCGCCTTGAGCGAAAATCAGTGCATCTGTGTATAGGATACCAGGTGTGTTAAACGTTCCTTCCTGGTTAGACTTGTCGTAATTCATATAAGCTGCTAACACAGTGTTTTTCTTACCTTCAGATAGCTTTTCGTTTTCTTTAAGTACCTTGTTTAACTCTTCGTAAGATTTAAACGGATTCCACAACTCTGTATATAAGAACGGTGCAGAGGAGTTGGCGATTTGCTTCTGGCCAAACTGATTGACAGCGTTCATCACAAGCTGTTTATCTTCGAATGTTTCATAAGCATTTTCCAAGAAGCCCTTGAACGTTTCGTCGAGAGCAACTGGATCCCCGTTGTAATCATACACATCTCCTCTAGAGCCGAGCTGGTCGATGTGCCATCCATCAAATGTTAAATGGTCAAAAACGGTTTGTTGCTGATCGAAAATATAGTTCTGCCAACTTCCGTTAGACGGGTTCGTTAAGTAAATGTCGCTTTTCCAGTCATCAGGGAGTTCGTGAACGGCGTACTTTACCTGTTCTTGATCTTTGAATAAACGCCATTCTTTTTTTACCCCATCTTCTGTCGCTTCAGAAAGGGCTCCGTATAGCAAATTGTACGACATTGCCATCATACTCTTGTTATGAGCTAAATCGATATAAGATTGAACCGTTCCATATGAGACGGGTTGGTTGGCGATATTCTTCCATGAGGAAAGGGGCTTGTCATCTTCTGGCTTAAGAGGCTGGTGATGCTCGTCATGCCAATCATAGAACTGTAAGCCGTTAATATGGTATCGGTTGAGCTGGTTGATGATTGACTTTTGCTCCTCTTCAGGTTTCTCGGAGAAATCAGACAAGAAACCGTAACGAGGAAACTTGTCCCATGAAGAAGAAACATCAAGCCCGATCGTTGAATTGCCGTCTTGGTTATGAAGAGGACTTACTTCAACATAATAACCTGTAAAGTCTTCTTCAGGAGCTGTCCACTCCCAGCTGATCTTTTTTTCATCAACTTGGATGATCTTTTCATGGACAACGTCGTTGAGATGATAATACGTAATCTTCATGTCTAAACTGTTCTTTGGTTTCTCAGAGAGTTCAGCATCAAACTTAATCGGTTGGCCAGGTTCGTACCTTGCTAAATTGGTTTGAATCGTGTCTACTGTAATATCCGTAACTGGGGATTTTTCATTAGGGGGTTCAAATGTTTCGTCTTCGGACCATAGGAATCTTGCCGGTATAAGTAAAAGGATAAGGACACCTAGAAAAATAAGCGGCAATAAGAGTTTCTTTTTCATCCCATTCCCTCCTTTATGTTCGATTTTTTTGAAAGAAAAAGACTAACAGGAAGGCCTGTTAGTCTTAAGATGGCTTTTACATTAGCATGATATGCTCCCTATAACACTTTACCATTTTTCAGATGTGAGTGGTACAGGCAATCCTTATACAATTCGCAAGTATTTGAAAAGGTAAGGGGGTGCCGGTACTTTTTTATCTGTTAAAAATGTTAAGCAAGTTAGGGTGTTGTGATCATTCTTATTTGCCGCTAAAGATTTTAACTTTATGACGCTCATCAGCAGGTACGGTTACATAAAGGGTACTTGTTTCTTTATCAAAGAAATACGTTTCTTGCTGAGCTTTTACTTCTTCTACAGAAGATACTTCAGTGTATTTCGCTCGAGCTGCTTTAATTTTCTTCGGAGCTTTTTCATTGTTTAACTTAAGTGTGTAAGAGTCAAGCTCACTGTCATAGCCAGTTGCTTCTTTACTTTGTGTGAACTCGATGTGCTTACCTTTACGAACGACGTTAAGGTTCGTAATGTTGTACTCACCGTCTTTGTAATCAAGTGTAGCACCATCGTCTTCATAGAAGGAGTAGCTAGCTTCTTCAGATAGGTACGTATCAAGAACAAGATTTTCTAACGGTTTTTCATCTGTGTATTGCTGTACTTCACGTGTAGGGATCATTGCATCCTTCTTCACGTATATTGGCAGGTGGTCAAGTTTAGCTGCCGTGTGAATCGTCTGGCCGCCTTGATACTCTTCGCCAGTCCAATAATCTACCCATGTTTCACCTTCAGGAAGGTAAACATCACGCTCTGTTTGTCCTTCTTTCACAACAGGAGCAAGCATCATTTCTTCACCGAACATGAACTGATCGCTAATGTTGTACGTGTTCTCATCTTCTTGGAATTGGTACACAAGTGGCTGTTGAACAGGGGAGCCTGTTTCAGCTGCTTCAACAAATGTGTTGTATAGGTAAGGCATTAGCTTATAGCGCATTTCGATGTATTTCTTACTAATGTCTTCAACTTCTTTTCCGAATGCCCAAGGCTCTTGCCCTTGTTTCACCGCTGCTTTTGAATCACTGTCATAGTGAACGCGGGAGAATGGCAGGAATGCGCCAACTTCGATCCAACGAGCGTACATTTCAGCGTCTGGACGATCTGCGAAACCACCGATATCGTTACCTACGAACGGCTGACCAGAAAGACCAACGTTTGCGTTCATTGGGATGGACATTTGAAGGTGATCCCATTGGCTTACGTTATCACCTGTCCAAAGAGCTGCGTAGCGCTGTGTTCCTGCGTACATGTCACGAGTCAGTACGAATGGACGCTCTTCAGGATTGTGTTGCAAGGCACCTTCGTATGTTGCTTCTGCTTCATCATGGCCATAAAGGTTATGATACTCTGCGTGTGTACGCTGATTCTCACCTTCGCCGAATGTTACATCAAGTGGAGCCGTGTGGTATGGACCATCAAATACAGCCGGTTCGTTCATGTCGTTCCATATGCCGTCAATGCCTTGATCATAAAGGATTTTCGAGTGGTCAGCCCACCAGTCACGAACTTCTTCTTTAGAAAAGTCAGGGAATACAGAGTCACCAGGCCAAACTTCACCTACGAAATTGGTCCCGTCTGGATTTTTCGCCCAGTAATCGTTCGCTGTTCCTTCGTCGTACATGAAGTAACCTGGGTCTTTCTTAACAGCTGGGTCATTGATGGCGATTTTATGGAAGTTCATATTGTCTAGATTGTTATGAAGTTCTTCGCTTGCGTAATCGTCAGCCCATGTATATACGCGGTACTCATCCATGTAGTCGATATCAAAGTGCATCGTATCTAGCGGAATTTCTTTCTCGCGGTATGTTTTGGCAACATTCTCAATCTCTTCAGCTGTGTAACCCCATTTACTTTGATGCAGGCCAAGAGTCCACTTAGCTGGTTTCTCCATTTTTCCTGTAAGTTCTGTGTAACGATCTAACACATCTTGAATTTCAGGTCCGTACATGAAGTAGTACGTTAACTTCCCGTCATCTGCGTAGAAGTAGTAGTAATCGTCGCTTTCTGAAGCCATTTCAAAATAAGAACGGTTGGAGTTATCGAAAAAGATTCCGTACGCTTTATCATTTTTCAGACCCATGAAGAATGGAATGGAAGTGTAAAGATACTTCGTGTCTGTCTGATAAGCATAAGCATCTGTGTTGAACATACCGATGCTCTCACCGCGTTGGTTCACGTTAAGGCCAGCTTGTTCACCGAAACCGTAGAATGCTTCATCTTTGTTTGTCTTCTTGTAAACATATGGCTTATCCTCGTCGTAACCAGAACCGTTTTGCATGTAATCTTCGTTAATGACGTTGCCTTCTTTATCTAGGAATTTAACCCCGAACGGCTGCTTTTTAATCTTAACCGTAATTTCATCAGTAGAAAGGGTTACAACATTTCCTTCATCTTCTACGTCAAAAGAAGGAGCGTCCCATTCTTTCTTTGCAATTCCTTCAGAGAAGTACTCTTCTTCACCTTGCTCTAGGATCGAAACCTTCGCCATATCTTCAGCGAATAAACGTATGTAGGCTTCTTTCTGGTCCGTTAGGGTTAGTTTCACACCGTCTTCTAGTTGCTCAACGGATTGAACTTCCATTTGCTTCTTAACATTTTCTTGATTTAGCTCTTGGTCGGGATGTGGTTGTGTCACGGCTAGAACGTTAGGTGCAGCTGCAGTGAATACCGTTGCAGCAATTGCCGTTGTAGCGAATAAGCGGGTCAGGCGCTTAGATGGTTTGTACATGTGATCTGTCACCTCGTAAAAGTAGAATTTTTGTGTAGATTTATTTGTGCAATCGATTGCCTTACTAATATATAGGGGTTTTACAAGTGTTGCAATGGTTGTAATTCTTCTGAAATAGAGGGGCATAAAGCACTATACGCTTGTATTGGCAAGGATGGAACCGATTGCACTGACAAAATAATCATTTTAGTAAAAATTACAAATTCATCCCAAAGACTCAAATGTAAACACCCCTTAACAAAAACAAGGACAAAAGACGTGAATCCTGTAATATATCCCCCAACCGTCACAAACCTTACTGCACTAAAGAACTAAAGCGTGCCAGACACCCTGCAGCCTTTTAAAGCACTGCAGGGTGTCTGGCACGCTGTGATTCTTTACAGAGCTGAAGGGTGTTTGGCACCATGTGGGGCTTTACAGTGGTAGTGTGTTAGAGGAATGAAAAAAGCCAACCGCTGGATTTTGAGCGGTTGGCTTTTGGTTGATTTTATTTGTTTTGCGGGATTTCTTCTTTTTCTGTGATCAAGTAGTTCAATTCTTTGCGTGGTATAGCATTGTACTCTTTTTGTTTAAAGAGATAGAAGAGAAGTCCTAGTCCTGCCCAAACAGCTAATGCGATGTAGGATGGAGCAGATAGAGAAGAATCTAAGAACCACATTGTTAATAAGAAGAAGAATGTAGCGGCACTGATAATCCCTAAAGTAGCAAAGGTCTTCTGAACTTTTGATGTCGACATACGGAATGCTGTTGCACAGCAATAGAAGTATGCAATGGTTACACCAATGGATGACATATCTACAATCCATAATAGTACTTCACGACCGAACCATGGTGCAATTAAGCATAGAATGGATGTAAAGATAATCCCTACATAAGGTGTGTTGTATTTCGGGTGTAGACGGTGGAACATTTGTGGTAAAACACGAGCACGTCCCATCGCAAACATTAAACGACTTGAGGATAGATAGAATCCGTTTAAGCCTGTGAAAAT
Source organism: Pontibacillus chungwhensis BH030062 (assembly GCF_000770675.1). Classification (GTDB taxonomy): domain Bacteria; phylum Bacillota; class Bacilli; order Bacillales; family BH030062; genus Pontibacillus; species Pontibacillus chungwhensis. The sequence goes on along the minus strand of NZ_AVBG01000006.1, from coordinate 97,726 downwards.
ACCCATAATTAATGCTGTAGCGATAATAAATATGCCAAGGCGACCGAATATGCTGTCAATAGCGTCACCTGTTGCCCACGCAGAAGCTGATCCGGCTAATTCTTGCCAAGGAGCTAAACTAGAAACGGTAAGCACCATAACAGAATAAGCAAGTCCTGCAGCAAGCAATGCATAAACGATTAATTTAAAGGCCTTGTTAGGAGGAAAATCGAATTCCTCTGCAGCCTGAGGTATATTATCAAACCCAAGATATGCCCAAGGAGTGATAGCTACGATTGCCAAGATCGACGCAATAGCTGGTTTACTTGGATCAATAAGTGGCTGCATATTAGATGCAGTCGCTTGATCGCTTACAATCGCTCCGATCGCAAGTAAAATGACTCCGGATAGTAAGACCATTGTAAAAATAAATTGAGAACGACCAGAAAAGCTGGCGCCTCGGATATTTAAGAAAGCAAAAACAATCAATGTAACAGTAGAAATAATGATCTCACCGAGGTAAACGTCCCAACCTGCAATCGTGTAGAGGGGAACGACCTTTACAACACTCGGGAATAAGAACTTACCTAGTAAGGCAAGAGCCGAGGAATTTAATGCAACTGTACATATGTAACCAAGCGTTAAGAACCACCCTGCGACGAAAGCATGGGTTCTGCCAAAACCAATATAAGCATAAGCAAATTCTCCCCCTGATACAGGGAATTGTTTAATGAGATATCCGTAACTTACACCGATTACCGTCATTAGTATAGCTCCCAACAAGAAACCAATGACTACTGGTAATGGCCCATTGCCTTGAAGCCAATCTGTCGGTAGTACAAAAGCACCCCACCCAACGGCGGAACCAAATGCAATTGCCCAAACCCAGTGGGGCTTCAGGGTCTTATCTAATTTCTTCCTCTGTGGTTGTCCCATTTTCTGATAAAAGCCTCCTAATAAAATAGCGTGCTTAATATTATACTCGAATCATTCCGAAGTCTGTCAATCGATGTATAGGTCGTTCTAAACGAAATATATTCGGTATAGTCCCTTCCCTACCATTAACCTAGTTTTTTCTTAAATAAACTAAAATATTAACATTTTTAGTTCTTTTTTTGAAGCTAAGAAAACGATGACTTATTTTATGGCAAAAAAGAAAACCAGGGGTAAATTCCCCCGGTCGGCATTTTAATAATGATCAAGCTTATAACGCTCTAACGTCTTATCCATGAAAGTGAGGAGATCATCTCGTAATTCTTCTCTTTCTAGAGCTAGTTCCATCGTTGTTTTAATAAAACCAAGCTTCTCGCCTACGTCGTAGCGATCTCCTTGGAATTCAAAAGCAAAGACGCGCTGGATCTCATTTAACTTTTGGATGGCATCGGTGAGCTGAACTTCGCCACCAGCACCGAGTTCTTGTTTGTCCAAAAACATCATGATTTCAGGCGTTAAAATGTAACGTCCCGTGATCGCCAGGTTGGAAGGTGCCTCACCTTGTGGAGGTTTTTCAATAAACTGACGAACGTGATAGCGATCGCCGCTATGGTGATCAGGATCGATAATTCCATAGCGATGGGTTTCTTCATCTGGAACACTTTGAACGCCTACAATGGATGTTTTCGTTTCTTCATATTGTTGAATAAGTTGCTTCAAGCAAGGTGTCTCAGCTCGGACGATATCATCCCCAAGAAGGACGGCAAACGGTTCGTTCCCGATAAACTTACGGGCGCACCATACAGCATGACCGAGTCCCATTGGTTCTTTCTGTCTTATGTAATGAATTTCAACTTTGGATGGTTGCTTTACTTTTTCAAGGAGGTCGAACTTTTCTTTACTGATGAGATTATCTTCAAGTTCAGGTGCATGATCAAAATGGTCCTCGATTGCCCGCTTCCCTTTTCCGGTTACAATAATGATATCCTCAATCCCGGAATCAATTGCTTCTTCCACAATATACTGGATGGTTGGTTTGTCCACAATTGGCAGCATTTCTTTCGGCATCGCCTTCGTGGCTGGTAAAAACCTTGTCCCAAGTCCAGCAGCTGGAATGATTGCCTTCTTAATCGACATTACACTACAACCCCTCTCATTATCATACTTCCATTATAATCCCAGTATCCACCAAAATCCAACTCCTAACCATCCTTCCCCCATCTAAAGCAACGAAGCGTGCCAGACACCCTTTAGCGCTCTACAAGAACGCATGGTGCCAGACACCCTTTAGCGCTTTACCAGAACGCATGGTGTCAGACACCCTTTAGCGCTCTACAAGAACGCATGGTGCCAGACACCCTTTAGTGCTTTACCACAAAGCTGGGTGTCTGGCACGCTTTAGTGTTGTGGTGTGGTAAGATAGGCGGGGGAGGAGGGGTGTTTGTGAGGTATTGGTTATGGCCTTTGGTTTGGATGGGGGTTATTTTTTATTCTTCTTCGACGCCTTATGAGGAGCAGGATATTAAGCCGTTTATGAGTGATGTGATGGACTTATCATTTCTGGCTCCTATGCTTGATTGGATTCAATTTACGTATCATCATTCTGAAGTGAGCGTAGAGGCCCTTGGTGTGAATGGTCTTGTGGAATTCTTCATTCGAAAAGGGGCTCACGTGAGTGTATTCCTACTATTATGTATGTTCTTTTATATTGCGCTTCGCAAATCTACAAATCTAACCTGGGGAAGGTCTGCTTTAATGAGCCTTCTGTTTACATTTTTGTATGCCGTGTTCGATGAAGTGCATCAGGGATTTACACCGAACAGAACGCCTTACGCGGGTGATGTTGCGCTTGATACGGCGGGAGCTCTACTCGCATGCGGTTTGTTTTGGCTACGGAATCGTCTGAAGAGACGATCCTCTTTATAGAAGGCAAGCCTAATTTTGTATCACACAGAGGCCGACCACCGTATCATGTAAAAAGAGAGAGGTGGAAGGTATGAATTCACTAACTCAAGAACGTTTGCGAAGCATTTTGCAAACGATAATAGATGATACAGAGAAAGCTTCCATTGCAAATACAGATCAGCTAATCCAACAGCTCATTAAAGAAATTACAATGGCTCGAGGAGATCACTAGGTACTTGCTCTTTAAGGACCATATTTTTTGAGGACAAGTCGTCATAAATTACGAAATGACTACTTTTTTAGCATTTATCTCCCTTTTTTCGTCAAAATCTATAAAAATCCTACATTAGTCTATTGAGAAAATGTCTTACTAAACTGTATTATTTTAGTAGTTTGGTTTTTTTACAGACATATAAGGGGGAGACGAATGTTACATAAGGGTACGAGACAGCTTTGGTTTGTTCGCGTTCTTTCTTTAATGATGATCTTTACCATCATTGGGGCGGCTTACAATCTACCAATGCTGGGCTGGACTGCAGAATCGCCGAGTGTTTCTGCTGCTAGTTATCAAGTAAAAGAGAATAATGAGGTTGCTCCAGGAGTGACCCACAGGAAAGAGCAAATGGATTCTGGGTATTTAGAAGAGGCGACAAATATTATGGAAGTGGATGTATCAAAATCTTATAATACTGTTCAGATGAATTATCCTGTTCCATTTCCGTCTCTGAGTCCTGTAACAACACAGGCTAAGTCTATTAGTGAGGAAGGAAATCGGGTCCTTGGTTCCATTAACGGCTCGTTTTACCACACGAATAATGCGCTACCGGCATATCTCGTTTCAGAGCACCAGTCGATCTTTAACTTAGGAGCGATCTCGTCCGATTCGAATGGGTATATGAGCATTCCTACTGCATTTGGTATGGATGAAAATGGTCGTGCACAAGTTGGCGAATTTTATTTTGACATGGAATTTGAGCATGATGGAGACAGAGTAAACGTTGACTCTGTGAATAAGGACCGTGAAGCAGGGGAGATCATCGTCTACACACCGTCCTACCGTTTCGATTGGACCAAATCAAATAAATACGGCATTGAGATCACCGTGGACAATTTAGATAAACCACTAGATAGTTCCGAAGTTGATTTCGGCGAACAGGTAACAGGCAATGTTACAAAAATTCGACCATATGGAAAAGAAGGTCGAACGCAAGTACCTGATGATGGCTTCGTGTTATCCATCCAAGGTGGTGCGCTTGCTTCAAGGTATAATGATATTGAAGTTGGTGACGATCTATCCTTAAGCATTGATATCCCATCGGCATGGAAGGATACGCAGTATATGCTAGGTAGTGGTCCAATGCTTGTACAAAATGGACAAGTTGATATTTCGATGAATGAAGATAGCTACCGTGCAAGTGAACGTCATCCACGCACGGCGGTCGGAACTAGTAAGGACGGTTCTAAGGTTTATTTTGTTACCGTAGACGGTCGACAAAATGGATACAGCGATGGCATGAACCTTACTGAGTTTGCCGAATACTTAGAGAGTAAAGGAATCTATCAGGCTATGAATCTAGACGGCGGAGGTTCCACAACGATGGCTGTTCGTCAGCGCGGGCATACATTGCCAAGCGTTGTAAACTCTCCATCAGACGGATGGCAGCGCTCTGTTTCTACAACGCTTCATGCCGTCAACACAGCTACAGATGGCCAGCCGACTCACCTGGAAGCAGAAAAGGCGAAGGAAGGGAAGATCATGGCCGGGTCATCCGTTGAGGTAGAAGTAGGTTCTTTGTTTGACCAATATAACTATCCGATTTCTATAAATGAAAGTAACATTCGTTATTCTGTGACTGGCAACGTTGGCCATATGGAAGGGGATCGCTTCGTGGCTGATCGTGAAGGTTCAGGGGCTATTGTTGTGACGTACGGTACTGCAACCAAAGAGCTTCCTGTTGAAGTAGTAGAGGACGTGGACCGGTTTACGATCTCCCCAAGTGATGTACGACTTGGAACAGATACCAAGCAGGACTTTCATGCTGATGCGTATTTAGATAATGAAGAACTTATCTTTGATAAAAGTACGATTGAGTGGTCAACAGAAGGCTCGATAGGGACCATTGATCAAAATGGAACCCTTTCTGCAGGTAATGATGCTGCCAAAGGCTCAGTTGTGGCAAGCTTAAACGGTAACGAGTATAAAGCTGCTGTAACTGTGGGAGGAAAAGCTCAAGCTTTAGATGAATTCACAAGCAATGATGCTTGGACCTATGATGCAGTTCGAGCAAAAGGTGCAAATCGTTTGAGTACAGGGTTTGAACCTCTCGTTGCAGGTGACGCATCTATGCGATTTGAGTACGATTTTGTAACGGGACAGACCGGCACAGCCGCTTCTTACATCGTTAGAAAAAATCCAATCTCTATAGATGGCCGTCCAGACCATATTGGCATGTGGGTGTATGGGGATGACCATGATCATTGGCTCCGTGGCAAGTTAATCGATGGAAACGGACAAACGGTCACGATCAGCTTCACCGAACAAGGAGAACTTGATTGGAGCGGATGGAAATACGTGACAGCCGAAATCCCTGACACAGCAGCGCTCCCATTATCAGTAAGCCGGATTTACATCGCAGAAATAGACGAAGACAATAAAAACAGAGGCGTGATCTTCCTGGACAGACTCCGCGCTTCTTATGATGATTCTGAAGATACAGAAGTCGACGAACCAGAGGACTACGAGTACGTTCGAGACAATAAAGAGTGGAGAGTCGAATTTAATACCACACTACTCGATTCCTCTGTCTCAGAAGGAACGATCTATGTAATCGATCATAATGGAGATAAAGTAGATGGCATTGAAGTTCGCCTTAGCAATGATCAAACTAAAGTGTATGTAGAAGCTCCAGAAGAAGGGTATGAAGGGGTACAGTTTTACAAGCTCCTTGTCACAGATGAAGTCACTTCTTCAAAAGGGGTACACATGAAGGAAGAGGTTTATAAAATCTTTCAGGTAGAATAAAAAAGAGGCTGTTTCTATTTATAGAAACAGCCTTTTTTATTGGTTTTAGTTTGCGATCGTTAGAGAAACTTTCCGTCAGCTTTAATGGAGCGAAAGGTGGGCCTGGAAATCACTCGCTTTCCGCGGGCGAGCTGTCGAGCTTCCTCGTTCGCTTCGCTCTCTGCGGGATCTCGTCTAGCTCTCTCTCCCGCAGGAGTCTCGCAATTTCCAGGCCCACCTTTACGAAAAAAGTATAGACGGAAACTTGCCATGTATGGGAGATAGAGGCTTAAGAGTACCAATAATACATAATCAGTTAACCCAATTAATTTTAGTAAAGATAGTGGTCCAAAAGCCTAGCCAAGCATGTATATCGTAACGGCCCCACCTAGTGCTTTCTATGGATGTATGGAGATGGGCTGCATAATCCCCTTAGTGGAAGCAACGCCATTCGTCCCCCTCCATCCAGGCTCAATCAGTAATCGGTATTTCTGATTTAATTCCAAGTCCTGATCTGGGTCTAACACGAAGGTGCCATCATCTTCTTTATTTAATGTGAAAGGCAGGTCGCTACCGCCTAAAGGAAATAGATGAATAGCGTCTTGTAATTCTTCCATGATTACAGAAGTGTTGGTGTTAATGGTAAATGTTTTATCCGGATCTACGGTGAGTTCATTAAATCTATCATACCTTAGTTCCTTTAAAGCCTCTGAATGGGCATCTAGTAGTGGGGTGGAGGTAGGGATGTCTGGTTCAATTCCCACTTCATTAATGGTGTTATGCTGTGGAGTAAAGAAACGGGCGATGGAGAGCTTAACGCCACTGCCATCACTGAATTCCTTGAGCTCTTGCATTAACCCTTTTCCAAATGTAGTTTCCCCGTACAGAGTAGCGGCTTTGTAATCTTTTAGAGAGCCCGCCACAATCTCAGAAGCGCTAGCACTATTTTCATTGATTAAAAGAGAAGCGGATTGGTCTAACTTATACGTGAGATCCGATGCGCTATATTGGTATGTAGTGTCTCTAAACTGAGCGTGCATAGCGGTTTCCACACCTGGAAATACCCCTAAGACTTGTTGAGCGGCTGTCAAATATCCACCTGGGTTGTTGCGGAGGTCAATGATCCAATGACTGACATTGCCCATGGATTGAGATAGGCGTTCAAGTTCAGTAAGTGTTGAAGAACTAAACATATGAATCTTGAGGTATCCCGTTTCTCCTCCGATTCGTTTTCCTGTAACAGCTGGCAATTGAATTTCTTCCCGGGTTAGCGTTAAGGTTTTGGTTTTAGAATCTTGTAATACGGTTATCGTCAAAGAAGAACCAGGCTCACCTGATAGGTATGTTATTGATTGTTCCAGGTTTTTCCTTTCCAAAAGGGTCCCATTAACTGATAAAATAATAGTACCTACTTTTATACCAGCTTTTTCTGCAGGAGTATGTTTATAAACTTCAGAGACTTGAAGGCCTTCTTCGTGGGCTTCGACTGAAATCCCAATTCCTACATATTTTCGATTGATTCTGTTCTTGAAATCTCTTAGTTCTTCTTTGGAGAAATACGTAGAATATACATCTAAATGATCAAAAATCGTAGTCAGGTCTTGCTCTAGTAGGGTAGGATCTAGTTCATCTACGTACTCGTTTTTTATGTATTCCTTAATTTCTTCCTCGTTACTATTCGCTTGAATGGTGGATGGGAGGAAGGAAAGAGCTAAGAAAGAAACCAAGGCTATGACCAGAATTCTGAGACGGGTTTCCACGTATATACCTCCTTTGCTATTATTTTCTAGTATATCACGGGAGAAGTTTATAGAGTGAGTATAAATCGAAGAATGGTAGGACGTGAGACTCTTTACAACAATAAATCACAATTTTATGATTAGATGAGGAGGTCGTTGTTATGGCTAAGAAAAAGATAAGTGTTTCTGTTGAAGAAGACTTGTTTAATAAAATAGATGAAAAGACACAAGAGCTTGGAATTAGTAAGAGTGCGTTTCTTTCTTTTTCTGCTAGCTTCTTTCTTCATCAACTAGAAAGTACAGAGCAATCCGTGGGCAATCCAAACATAAGTGTTTACCAGTTAATCAAGAGTAACATTGAAGCTCTTGAAGAGGCTAAACAGCTTAGCAAAGAGCAAAACAAGTAACATCTACTTAACCGACTTTTAAACAAAGAAAAGCTGAACATCTCATTGGAGACGTTCAGCTTTTCTTTGTTTCTATTGCTGATTTTGTATGGGATAGGCTTTCCAGGTGCTTAAGTCAAGCTCTTCCGTTTGAATGATCGATTTCGGGAAAATAAATGTCCATGGCTTACTCGTGTTTGCCGAAACATTGAAGTCTTGTAGCTTAAACCCGCCTTTAGCAACAGGAACTCCACTCGCATCTTCGAATTGAAGAGGCAGTTGTTGGAGGTTTATGCCTTTTGAACTTCCGTTACGAATCAACATTGTTACGTGTAAGTCCCCGTTATCTGTCTCATGAGCACGCAATCCCATAAAGTTCACCTCACCTGGTTTAGGTGGTGTGAGGGACTCTGTATAATCTTTCAGTTTCTCATACTCTTCACTAGCCATTGATTCCTGCCAGCTGTCGGCTAATTCAAGCGTATGCTTTTGAGAAGTTTTCCTCATTTCGAAAGCAAGCTTCCAATCATCCGTTGGAACTTCTTCAATCGGGACAAATAAGTCCTTTTTGTCAAATAAGAAGAGGTGAGGTCGGCTAGATCGTGCCGGAAGTTCCCCTACTTCAGCTAAGTCAAATTGCTTGCGCCCAAGCTTTGTTCCATCGTTTTTCATCAGAAGGATGGTAGTACTATTAAATGTGATCTTCTTATTGAGAGAGCTACGTACAAAAGCTCCGGCAGCGATCATATCTCCTTCTAACTTTTTTAGCTCAAAGGCCGCCAATGACAATTGGTTAGGCAAAAGAGGAGGGTTTTCGTTGTTCATGAAACGGTAAACATAAATATCTTCTTCCCCTAATTTCCAATTAGGATTGATCGACAATTCGGTTTCTACTTCTTCAGATGAAGAATCTGATTCTACACCATCTAATAAGTCCTCAGCATCTACGGTGGAATCGTTAGAAGGTTTTTCGGAGTCTTCTTGATGTTTCTTGTTGCGTTTTAAAAAGTTTAACACGGTAGTTAGATCCTCCTTTTGTCGTTATTTTTTCTTACCGTTGTTGATTCCTTGTACAAATCTAGAGAGCTGAAGCACCATCTCTCGTTTCATTTCAAACATGGTGTGGTGGAACACATCGAGCCCTTCGTTCTGGTACAGGCGCAGTGGGTCTTCTTGTTGGTACTGGCGCATACCAATTCCTTCACGAAGACGGTTCATGATCTCTAGGTGACGAATCCATTGACGGTCAATAACAGCAATAGATACTTGTTTTAAGCGATTCTGAAGCATTATATTTTTGCGTAACACATCAATCTTAGCTGTATACTCATCTGCTACTTTCTGAACATATTCCTTCACGTCCTCGATGCCTTCAAAGGATTGTTCTGTCATGTTCGTTTCGATTAAAGGAGCTGCACGGTTTACTTCTTCTTCTAGATGACCGAGGTTCCATTTTTCAGGTACGATGGTTTCCGGACATTCTTTCTCTACGATCTCAAGGAGATAGTCTTTTATATAAGGAAGGATCGTCTCTACTGAAGTATTGGACTCTAATATTTGATTCCGCAATGTGTAAATGACTCCGCGCTGATCATTAATCACATCATCGAGCTTTAAGTTAAACTCTCGTATATTGAAATTGCTTCCTTCTGAAATTCGCTGAACTGTATCAATGAACTTATTCATATCTTTATTTAAAACGAGGCCGTTCTCATCTGTTTTAAGAGACTTCATCTTGCGTTCTGTTTCTTCTTCCGCGAAGCGGTGCAACATGTCATCTTCCATTGAAATGATAAACTGAGTCGAACCAGGGTCACCTTGACGACCTGAGCGACCTTTAAGCTGATTATCGATACGGCGAGATTCATGGCGTTCCGTTCCAAGTACGTGGAGACCACCTGCTTCAGCAGCACCTTCTCCAAGCATAATATCTGTACCGCGTCCGGCCATGTTTGTAGCGATCGTGATTTGACCTTTCTGACCTGCTAGTGAAATGAGACGCACTTCCTGCTCCACACTTTTCGCATTTAACAATTCGTAAGGAATGTTTTCCTCATCTAAATAGTTTGCAACAGTCTCAGATTGCAGGATTGAAGTTGTTCCAATTAAAATTGGCTGGCCTTTGCTATAACGGTCTTTTACCTCGTTAACCATAGCTTCATATTTCTGTTCTTTCGTAGCATAGATTAAATCTTCTAAGTCCTCGCGAATGACAGGTTTATTCGTTGGAATTTGAATGACGTCCATGCGGTACGTGTGTTGGAATTCCTTTTCTTCTGTTTTCGCTGTCCCCGTCATACCTGAAAGGATCGGATACATTCGGAAGTAGTTCTGGATGGTAATGTTAGCTTGTGTCTTATTCTCTTCCGTAATTTCAAGTCCTTCTTTAGCCTCGATTGCTTGGTGAAGGCCATCAGAAAGCGTGCGTCCTTCCATCATACGTCCTGTGAACATATCAATTAATTTAACTTCACCTTCGTCGACAATATAATCGACATCACGCTTGAACATGACATGTGCACGTACGGCCTGGATTACATAGTGGTAAAGCGTTTGATGCTCTAGATCAAATAAGTTGTCTATGCCAAAGGCACGTTCAACTTTAGTGATTCCATCCTCTGTTAAGCTTGTCGCTTTGGTCGTTACGTCGAAATTATAATCAACCTCAGCCTTGAATGATTTCGCAAGCTTAGCACAAACGCGGTGCAGCTGTGCACTTGCCATCATCTTTCCGGCAATAATAAGGGGAGTCTTTGCCTCATCTACTAAGACACTATCGATTTCATCGACAATGGCATAATGATAGGGGCGCTGGACTCTTTGGGAAGCTTGCTGTGCCATGTTATCTCTCAAGTAATCAAATCCAAATTCTGTTCCAATTCCATATGTAATATCAGCCTGGTAAGCTTGTTTTTTCTCATCAGGTGACATTTGGGTAATATTGAGCCCGACTGTAAGTCCTAGAAATTCGTGAATCGGTCCAATTAATTCACGGTCACGCTCGGCCAGGTACTCATTGACTGTAATGACGTGTACGCCTTTTCCTTCAAGAGCACGCAAGTAACTCGGTAAAGAGGCGACCAACGTCTTTCCTTCACCTGTCATCATCTCAGCAATGTTTCCTTCGAATAAAACAAGTCCACCGATTAATTGGACGTCATAATGACGCATTCCTAATATACGTTTGGCAGCTTCCCTCACGACAGCAAAAGCTTCTTCCTTAATCGATTCTATGCTTTCTCCTTCTGCTAATCTCTCTTTAAATTCTGTCGTTTTAGATTGTAGTGCTTCATCTGAAAGTCTTTCTATTTTATGTTCCCATTCATTTATCGTTTCGACATTCTTTTCATAGATTTTCAACTGACGCTCTGACTTCTTGTCTCCATAATACTTCCTGATCGTCTCAAGCATATTATACGCTCCTCAATGTCTGTAATTACCGATTATTAGTATATCACGAAATTTCAGGATATTCATCATGGTCTTACTAGATTTGGCAGGAGGATGGAGCGTGAATTCTAGTTATATTTTCATTTGTAAAGGGTCAATAGTAGGTGGGTGAAATCGACAAACTTATGTAAATAATTCTATATTTTTACCTTAATTTTTCAAAATGGATAGAATTTTCCTTGGTACTCATGATATTATCTATGCTAGATAATGATGAATTGGGGGAGCTTAGATGACAACAAGAAAAATCGTAGGGGCACTTCTAAGTTTAATTGTTTTGTTTTTCGTACCGGTGATGACGCAAGCAGAGACAGTGTGGGAAGAATTGCCGGAAGAAGCAGACGTAGAACCAGATAAGACATGGACAATCGAATTCAATACACCAATCAATCAAGCAACGTTACAGGAAAACATTTATGTTAAAACATTAGACGATGGAAAGTATATCCCTACATACGATGTAAGTGAAGACGGTAAAAAGGTAGTGGTTCATCCACCAGAGGATGGATACGTAAGTAGTGGGTATTACAAGCTTGTAGTAGAGAATGACATTTCATCTGACAAAGGGAAGCAGATGGATCAAGGATACGAGAAGAACTTTAGTATTAAGTCTTATGAAAAACCTGTTATTGAGGAAAAACCAGTGCTATCTACCGGAACGGTAACAGCAGATGTTCTAAATGTGAGAGCTGAACCAAATGCGAGTTCTAAGAAGTTAGGAAGTCTCTCGCGAGGTGACGTAGTTGATGTATATGATTTTGAAGATTTTTGGACTGAAATTGAGTTCAATGGTCAAAAAGCGTATGTACATAAAACATACATGAAGCTTCGTAAAGCAGGCGGAACAGCTGTGGAAGGACAACGTATTGTCATTGACGCAGGTCACGGAGACCATGATCCAGGAGCACAAAGTTGGGGAGCTCAGGAAAAAGAAATTAATCTTGATGTTTCTTTAAGAGTGGCAGAACGATTAAAGGCACTTGGAGCTACACCAATTTTAACAAGAGATACAGATCAGTTCTTAACGCTTCAAGGTCGCGTAGAATATGCTCAAGAAGTGAGGGGCGACCTATTTGTAAGTATTCATGCAAATGCAGCTTCTCCAGGTGCAAAAGGTTCAGAAGTATTCTATGATTCAAGGAAATTGAGTAATGTAGAAGAAGGTCGCGCGTTGGCTGGATACATTCAGAGAAAACTTGTCGACATTGCAGGTATGTATGACCGTGGTGTGAAGGACAACAACTTTTACGTTATTCACTACAACACATTGCCAAGTGTATTAGTTGAACTTGGGTTCATGACAAATAGTGGAGATTTCGAGAAATTAACATCCAATTATTACAGAGATCTTTATGCTCAGGCTATTACAGAAGGAATTGTTGATTATTACGAAGCTGAAGTGAACTAATGATAGGGCATCCTTATTTACTTAAGGGTGTCCTCTGTTTTTAAGTACCCCCAACAGTCATAAATGAAACGGATCGTAACGAAATTTATTTAATATACTTAAGAGTGAAACTTTTATAGTCTGCTTTTCGTCTAATAACATAAAGATTAAACCCTTATTTGAACTGGATTTATACATACATTTGGGAGAAATGTCGTTTGAAGTCGACAAAAAAAGGTAAATAAAGATGTAAATCCGATATTCTAGACGAGGGCACGTTGTGTTATAATCCTAATGGTAGTTTGCTCAGAAAAGTGGAATGGTATACATGAATTTGGAAAGTAATAACTGCTTCTTGAACATTAAAGTTGGACATACTAGAACCGAGGAGGGTCTTTTAAATGGAGTTTAAGGCCTTATTATTATGTTTCATTGCTTCAATCCTCATCACACCCGTTGTGAAGAAGTTAGCTGTGAAAATTGGAGCGACGGATAAACCGAATGAACGAAAAGTACACCAAAAATTAATGCCACGTTTAGGTGGCTTAGCTATATTCTTAAGCTTTGTTGCTGGGGTTCTCTTATTCTTCCCAGATTCAGGATACACATGGCCTCTGGTAATCGGTAGTACGATTATTATTGTTACAGGTGTTCTTGATGACATGAAGGAATTATCCCCGAAATGGAAAATTGCAGGTCAACTTGCCGCTGCGCTTATTGTGGTTCAAGCTGGTAATGTTAAAGTTGAGTACATTAACTTACCATTTGGAGATACGCTACAGTTTGGTTGGATGAGTGTTCCGATTACGATTCTTTGGATTGTAGGGATCACGAATGCGATTAACTTAATTGACGGACTTGACGGTCTTGCAGCAGGAGTATCTTCGATTGCTTTATTAACCATCTCAGGTATGGCGATTGCAATGGGTGACTTCTTCGTATCCATCATCGGCCTTATTACACTGGGAAGTACGCTAGGATTCTTAATCTACAACTTCTATCCAGCAAAGATCTTCATGGGAGATACAGGAGCTTTATTCTTAGGCTTTATTATAAGTGTCCTCTCGTTGCTTGGATTTAAGAACATTACGTTATTCTCGTTCATTATCCCGGTTATTATTCTAGGCGTTCCAATTTCTGATACAATCTTTGCTATTGTGAGAAGGTTTGTTCAGCGCAAACCGTTATCATCTCCAGATAAATCACACTTGCACCATTGCTTATTGCGATTAGGGTATAGCCACCCTGAAACAGTGCTTATGATTTATGCAATGGCTGCTCTGTTTAGTTTAGCAGCAGTTATTTTCTCCCAAGCCACTATGTTTGGATCCGTATTTGTCATATTTACCTTGCTCATCTTAATTGAATTAGTCGTTGAAGTGACAGGGTTAATTAGCCAAAATTACCGTCCAATCTTAAATCTGATTCGAGATTATCGTACGAAACGATAAACGAGTAAAGCACCAGAATCTTCTTTATTTAGATTCTGGTGCTTTTTTATGTGTGTAATTTTGTTTATCTTCTCATTGTGGTGGTATTGTTTAAGATCATTTTTAAGACAGTGAGGGATCCTATGGATAATGTAGATGCAATCGTAATTGGTAGTGGTCACAACGGTTTGATATCAGCTTTCTTGTTAGCTGAAAAAGGGTGGAGGGTGCTTGTGCTAGAAAAAGCTGATATCCCAGGAGGAGCTTCTAAATCAACCGCTTCAAACGGATTCACCCATGATTTGTACGCGATGAATATCGGTCTTTTCTTAGGTTCAGATTTCTATAAGGAGTATAAAGAAGAGCTTTCTGAGAACGGATTTGAACCGGTAGTCAGTGATCACCCATACGCAAGTGTCTTCCCGGATGGGACAGGGATCGGAGTGCACCAGGATCGTGATCGAACGTATGAGGCTTTATCAGCTCTTTCTCAGGAGGATGCGGATTCTTGGTCCAGGTTAAACGATTACTTTGATCAAACAGCCCCACACTTTATGCCACTTATGAAGATGGAACTGCCTTCCTTTGAGGCAGGAAAACAGTTCTGGAAGATGTATAGACATTTCAAAATCAGTGGTTTGCTTCAGCTTGGAAGTCAGTTGCTGCAGTCCCCAAGGGAGTTCGTTGATCAATGGTTTAAAGATAAGAAAGTGAAATCACTTATTGTACCCTGGGGATTCCACCTGGACTTTGCACCTGATGTTTCGAATGGAGCCGTCTTTCCATTCTTAGAATCCGTTCTGAACCAGCGTAACGGGATGGCCTTCTCGAAAGGCGGAATTCAGCAACTAATCAACAGTTTAATAAAAGGGATTGAGAAAAGAGGCGGAGTGGTTCGAACAGGGACTGAAGTAGACGAAATCCTAGTGGAGCAAGGGAAGGCTGTTGGTGTAAAACTCACCTCAGGTGAAATCGCTTATGCAAAGAAAGCCGTCATCGGTAACATTACACCTACTCAGCTAATCTCACGACTACTTGATCCTGAGACCCTTCATGCTTCTTATGTCGAAAAAGCAGAGAACTATCAGTATGGACCTGGAACGATGATGATCCACCTTGAACTGAATGCACCTCTGGAATGGACGGCAGGGAAAGAGTATAGCGAATATGCCTATATTCATATCGGTCCATACGTAGGTGATCTTTCACGTACGTATACTCAAAGCTTAAACGGGACACTTCCAGATAGTCCCCTTCTTGTTGTCGGCCAACCTACAGTCATCGATCCATCCCGTTCTCCTGAAGGAAAGAATACCATTTGGATTCAAGTGCGTGCCTTACCAGCAGAGGTGGAGCGGGACAGCTTAAACGAGATTGAACCCGGGAGCTGGAGAGAGATGAAGGAAGCCTATGCCGAACGTGTGCTGGATAAGCTCGCTCACTATGCTCCTAACGTAAGGGATGTGCTTTCTCATAAAATAGTTTTATCTCCAAAGGACCTGGAAGCAGACAATCCGAATCTAGTTGGTGGAGATAGTGTAAGTGGAAGTCATCACCTGCATCAGAATTATGCTTTTCGTCCTGTTGCAGGATATTCAAAATATCATACCCCCATTAAAAACCTCTATATGGTAGGTGCCGCAACCTGGCCGGGAGGAGGGCTTAATGGGACCTCAGGTTATTTGTTAGCCAACAAACTAAGCTAGCACATTCCGTCGAAAAATAGCAAAAGAGCTTTTCCCGGGAAATATTCTGTCTAATGATCAGAATATTTCTCTTTATTTGGTTAGTGAAAATGTTAAGTTTCTACAAAATAATCTCATATATTTCCTAAACTTCTATGAATCTATGTCGATTCTAATTATAATAGATGGTAGATTCTAAGAAATCAGGAGGGAATACTGAGATGAGAAAGGGAATGATTTGGTTATTTAGTCTTGTTTTCCTGCTGACGTTGCTGGGGACAACGGAGGTAGCGAAAGCTGATTCGATTTGGGAAGAGTGGGAAGAGGTAATCAACATCCCATCTGATAAAGTGTGGACGATTGTTTTTGACACTGAGATCAAACAAAAGACCATTACAGAAGAGAATATATATGTTGAAAATCAATCAACAGGGGAACGGCATCCTGTGGAATTGAAACCATCTGAGGATCGGACTACGATTGAGGTACAGCCACTGAAAGGGTATACAGTTGGTGATTCCTATAAGTTATATGTTAAGCAAGGTTTGCGCTCTGAGAAAGGCAATAAGATGATGGAAACTTCAATTAAGAAAACGTTCCACGTATCAAAAGAATACCAAATTGCACAAATGCATTCGGTTGACTCTTATACATATGGCATTTCATTTGATTCATTTGAAGAAGCTAAAAGCAAGGCGAAGAAAGATGGGACGGAAGTGCTCTATCATAACGGTGAAGTGATTTGGATTCCGGAGGGGCAGGCTTATACGAAACATTATACGCTTCTCTATCCAGACGAACGCCTGAAAGATCGCACTGCGGTGAACTATGTTAGTGGCGGCAGTGAAGTAGAATACTTGGAGTCTGCTGCAAATGGGGCTTTAAAGGTTCGTTTATCAGGAGATGTTTTGTATGCGAAGCCTGGTGACATTCAACTTGTGCCTACACCATTCATCAGCAGTCAGTCTTATTATGTGAATAAGGGTGGAGACTTGTATCACAAACTTCGTAGCTATTATGGTCAATATCGTTATGGGAAAGCACCAGAATGGATGGATGAAGGGGAAAAGATCTATAAACCAGATGGTAGCTGGACGCTAGGTGAAAAAGATACGCCTCTTTTCAACTATTTATCCTTATTAACGAAATCAGACTATACAGCTGAAGAATTGAATCAATACATGGAGCAATATTCTCCTATCGATAATAGTGTCTTATCCGGTCACGGAGAATCATTTATTAAAGCGCAAGAGGAATATGGAGTAAACGCTTTATACTTGATGGCTCATGCTATTCATGAGAGTGCATGGGGGAATAGCTCTATTGCCAGAGATAAAAATAACTTATATGGATTAAATGCAACGGATGACAACCCGTACGGAAACGCCTATGAATTTAATTCTATAGAAGACAATATTATGTTTGCAGCGCAGTTTGTGAAAGATGGTTATCTTACTGGTACAGGTTTTCGGGCCAATGGAGATTATCTAGGAAACAAAGGCGAGGGCATGAACGTCAAATATGCATCTGATCCTTATTGGGGTCAAAAGATCGCTGGACATATGTACCGTGCTGACAACGCGTTGGGGAACAAGGACCTTAACCTTCTGACAGGAGAACCTGACCCGGTTGAGGAAGAAGAGGAATCGACGGATGAGCAACCAGAAGAAGATTCAACTCAAGTATCCGAGGAGGATGTTGAAACTTCGAAGTAAGTCACATGAAATCAAAAGATGGTTGAGAGACTCAAATCTCTCAACCATCTTTTTTCGTTACAGTTCTTCATCTTTATCTTCTGAAGTAGGCTCTTGTTTCTTAGCGTACGTGCTGTCCCCGTCTTCTTTTTCATCTATTGTATTATTTGTACCATTTAGATCAAGGTGTGTTTGTAGTGTATTCTGGATCGACGTAAGGCTGTTATCGTTTACTTTGAAATAATACAAATCGTTAATGAACGTTCCTTCTCCGTCTAGTTGCATCGTTTCAAACGAAATATTTCGGTCTAGCACATAGTTGTGCAGGGCACTCATTTCATCAAAGCTCATGTTCGTTTTCATATTGTTCCCGATTGAGTCGATTAGAGAACCATACTTCGTAACGGACTTGACGTCTGAAGCTTCATCGAAGATCGATTGTAGAATCTCCATCTGACGCTTACCGCGCGCTTGGTCACTGTCATATTGGCGGGAGCGGGCAAGGGCTAATGCTTCTTCACCTGTGATTTCTTGTGTACCTTCTTCAAGTTGAATAGCTCCGTCCTTATCTTCACTATTCTTCTCAGATAGATCGAATGGTACGTCATATTGTATACCGCCAAGTGTATCAACAGTTTCTACAAAGGCATTGAAGTTAAGGCGGACATAGTAATCAACGGGTACATCAAACATATTCTCAACAGTCGATACGGAGTAATCGACTCCTCCGTAAGCATGGGCGTGTGTAATCTTATCACGCTGATCCATTTGAGGGATGTAAGCATAAGAGTCACGCGGGATGCTTACGAGTTTGATAGACTTTTCTTCTTCATTTAACGTGGCAAGGACCATGGCATCTGAGCGTGCGTTACTATCAAAGTCTCGCTTTTCGCTATCATCCACGCCCAATAATAATATAGAGATGTTGTCCTGGTATGGATCGACCATTTCATCGCGCTTAGCGGACATATCGCCTCGCTTCAGTTCTAACTGAGCACTATTGGTAGCGTTTTTTGCTTTGTCGGTTAAGTAAGCTCCATATCCGGAAGCTACTCCGGCTCCTAGTAATAAAAGAACAATAAAGGACCAAAGAAAAAGCTTTTTCTTGGATGTTCTCTTACGCTTCATGAATTTAGTCTCCTTTTTCAGTCGTGACATCCGTTTCCATATAGGAAACTTCCTCTTGAGTGATCTCAGCCTGGCCGCTTGTTAAGTCGACCATCCAAGATGTAAACACATCTTCTTCACCTTCGACTACATATACTTCTAATTCCACGTGTTCAAGGTAATTAATCCCCTTCAAGGCATATTGACTGTTTCGGAGCTCATTTTCGACCTTGCCAAGAAGTGTATAGTCTGCAGTTACTTTCATTGTGCGCATCAACTGGCGCCTAACAATGCCAGTTGTTTCAAGAGCTTGAGATGTCGCGCCTGAATAAGCGCGAATTAATCCTCCTGCACCAAGTTTAATTCCCCCGAAGTAACGGGTAACGACTACGGCAGTATCTTTTAATCCTTTTTTCTTCAAAACATCTAGTATAGGCACGCCAGCGGTTCCGCTAGGTTCACCGTCATCGTGTGCTTTTTGTATTTGATCGTGTTCTCCCACCATATAAGCGGAGCAGTTATGAGTGGCATTACTATGTTTTTTCTTAATTTCTTGTACAAATGCTTTAGCTTCTTCTTCTGTTTCTACACGCTTTACATACCCAATAAAACGAGACTTCTGTATAACAATTTCTTCAAATCCTTCACCATTTACTGTAAGATAATTGTTTAGCATCTTGCATTTAACCTCCTAAAACTTCATTATAAAGATGTAGATGTCGAACGGCAAACGATATTGACCGTTATTGCCAAAATATAGATGAATTTCAACTTTTTTTAGAATTACCCCCAAAAATAGACATGGGCCAAACGAATGAGTATGTGAACATAGATGGAGGAGACGTTTTATGCCGGAGAGTAAAATTGGTGAAAAAGCACTTGATTCCATCATCCAAGAGATGATCGATACTGTGACGAATAGTAAAGATGAAATATTTCAAATCGGCGAGCAGTCCCGAAATGAGTTCGAACAGCTTGATCGTGAACTGAAAGACACGAAAACACAAGTTGTTGAAATTATAGATGCGGGAGATACGCTTGAACGACAAGTGCGTTTCTCAAGAATGCGATTATCGGAAGTTAGTAAACATTTCGACCGTTACTCTGAGCAGGAAATTCGCGAAGTGTATGAACAGACGCATCAACTCCAAATGCAGCTTTCCGTTAAGCGTGAGCAGGAAAAACAACTTCGGCAGCGAAGAGATGAATTAGAACGTCGCTTAAGAAAACTTGAAGATACGGTCGAACGTGCCGATGCATTAGGTGGGAAGATATCAGTTGTTCTTAACTACTTAAATGACGACTTTAGACAAGTGTCAGAGGCATTGGAGGATGCGAAGGAGAAGCAAGCATTTGGTCTTCAAATTATTGAAGCTCAAGAAGAAGAGCGTCGTCGTTTATCGAGGGAAATCCACGACGGCCCAGCTCAAATGCTCGCAAACGTTATGCTTCGTTCTGACTTAATCGATCGGACTTTCAGGCAGAGGGGCGTTAATGAGGCTCTTAAAGAAATTAAGGAAGTGCGTGGCATGGTTCGGTCAGCGCTTTATGAAGTGCGTCGCATCATTTACGATTTAAGACCGATGGCCTTAGATGATTTAGGGTTAGTACCAACGCTAAAAAAATACTTAGGCACAATTGAAGAATACAATAATATGGAAATACCGTTCACAGCTTATGGAGAAGACAAGCGTCTTGATCCTAAATACGAAGTAGCACTATTTCGACTCGTACAAGAGGCAGTCCAGAATGCTGTGAAACACGCAGAGGCTTCTAAAATCGAAGTGAAATTCGAACTGAAGCGCTCCCTTGTAAACATTATTGTAAAAGATGATGGACAAGGTTTCGACACAAGCCAAAAGAAAGAGAAGTCATTTGGGCTTGTTGGCATGAAAGAAAGGGTAGAGATGCTAGAGGGAGAGATATCAATCGATTCCAAACTAGGATCTGGAACGATCATTATGATCCAAGTTCCTCTGAACTAAATAGAAAACTATATTCTACCAACTTTTTGTATTATAATAGAAAAAAAGTAATGGTTACGAATAAGTGATTAGTATTCCCATCCGAGGCGATTGTGTGACGCGACAGGTATTGTTTAAGGATCATAGTTTAATAAAATAGTAAAATAAATGGATAATGGACACGGGAGGCTCGAGCCATGAATACGAATATAGTATTAATAGACGACCATAAATTATTTCGTGAAGGTGTAAAGCGAATTTTAGAATTTGAACCATCATTTAATGTAGTTGCAGAAGGAGACGATGGTGAATCTGCGGGAAGCTTAGTAGCAGAACATCGTCCAGACGTTGTGCTAATGGACATTAATATGCCACAAATGAACGGTGTACAAGCAACGGCCGAATTAATTGCAAAATACCCAGATATGAAAGTCATCATTCTTTCCATTCATGATGATGAGAACTATGTAACGCATGCTTTAAAGACAGGTGCACAAGGTTACCTTCTAAAAGAGATGGATTCTGACGCCCTAATTGAAGCGATTAAAGTGGTAAGTGAAGGTGGTTCTTACCTACACCCAAGAGTAACGCACAACCTTGTTAAAGAATATCGTCGTCTTTCTGAAGAAGGCGGACGCGGCGGTAGCACTAGTAGTCAACAAAGCCGTACGATTGAATATCGTAAGCCCCTTCACTTACTTACACGCCGTGAGTGTGAAGTTCTTCAACTGCTAGCGGATGGTAAGAGTAACCGTGGCGTAGCCGAGTCCCTTTATATTAGCGAGAAGACGGTTAAAAACCACGTAAGTAACATCTTGCAGAAAATGAACGTAAACGACCGCACCCAGGCTGTTGTGACAGCGATTAAGAATGGTTGGGTTGAGGTACTTTAAATATAGAAGTACAAGGAAGGCTCTAGAACCTAGTCGGTTCCAGAGCCTTTTATCGTTTTCGAAGGAGTTTGACGCTTGATTGAAGTGAAGGGTGCCTGACACCATTTAGTGCTTTATCAAGGTGCAGGGTGTCTGGCACGCTGTGGTTCTGTGCTGTGGTAAAGGGGATGAGAGACTTTAATTTAGAGGGTGCAATGGGTGTTGAGTTGCGGTAGAATGAGGGTAGTTATACCGTTTTTTCATAACGATTAGACAACTTCCATAGGTTATACATAATTGAAATTATTTAAATGAAAAGGGAGTACGATAAGATGAAAACAGCGATCTTAACCGATAGTACGGCTTACATCCCTCAGGAACTTCGTGACCGCTGGAACATCCATATGGTTCCCCTGAGCGTGACAATTGGTGGTGAAACGTACCGAGAGGAAGTTGATCTATCTACTGGTGATTTCTACGACATGGTACGTGGTGCTCAGGAGTTACCGAAAACGTCTCAGCCTTCTATTGGTGTTGTGACGAATAAATTGGAAGAGTTATCTGCTGAGTATGATGCCGTTGTGGCGATCACACTTTCAAGTGGCATCAGTGGAACGTATCAGGCGATCGCAAGTGCTGATGATATGGTTGATTCCATTGACCTTCACGTTTTTGATTCTGAAATTAGCTGTATGGTTCAGGGCTTTTACGTGTTAGAAGCGGCTGAAATGGCTGATAATGGTGCAACGCCTGAACAAATCATGACGCGAATGAATGAGATGAAATCTTCCATACGCGCTTACTTTATGGTAGATGATCTATCTCACCTGCATCGCGGAGGGCGTCTGAATGGTGCTCAAGCGATTGTGGGTAGTTTACTTCAAGTGAAGCCAGTACTTCATTTCGTGGATAAAGTCATTGTTCCGTTTGAAAAGATTCGTACGCGTAAGAAGGCAGTGAAGCGTGTGAAGGGCTTGTTTGAAGAGGTTGCTGATAAGGGTGAGCCGATGAAGGCAACGATTATTCATGCGAATCGTGAAGAGGATGCTCAGGAGATTTTGGATGAGCTTCAGGAGAAGTATCCGCATGTTGAGTTTGGGCTTAGTTATTTTGGGCCTGTTATTGGGACGCATCTGGGTGAGGGTGCGCTTGGTATTGGGTGGTTTGAGAAATAGAGTGAGCCGTTGCTTTTGTTGAGTGCTTGGGGTGGCTGGGGAACGACTCGCTTTCCGCGGGCGGCCCCACACGAGGTGGGGTCGTTCGACGTTGTCACAGGACGTGACGTTATTAGTCGAACTTCCTCTTTCTTTTATAGCCTCCTCGTTCGCTTTCGCTCTCTGTGGGGTCTTGCCTAGGCTCCTTTCCCGCGGGAGTCTTGCAGTCCCGCAGCCACCCCTGGCTTTATTTTGGTTAACGGCTCCTCTGAATTATCCGCTTTTATCTTCCAAACCTTAGCGAGACTAAATACTTGATGAAACTCCTCCAATCAAAGTCACCATTCTTCCTTCCATGTGACTACATTCATCCAAACATCTGTAAGAACGTTTCATTTTTCAATTGCAATCCACTTTATAACTACAAAACTCTTTATTTAAAAGGAGGAATTCTCTTGATCAAACGTTTGATCAATTGGTGGGATGGGCGGTTTGAGAGGCGATTCTCTGCTGTTTTTCCACCGAACTTTAATAATCCTCATGATGAAAACTCCCCTTATGCTTTATCCCTCTCTGGTAAACTTCTGCTTGAGCATCAGCTTCCTGACGATCGACATACTCTTCTCGAAAATAAGTATTTAATCAAAATCCCTGCTATTACAAAGAAACATTTCGATTATGCGTGTAACCGTTGTGGAAATAGGGTTCAGCGTTTTTTTGCGTCGTGGCCTTGTGGGTGTGGTGGGGCTTGTGTGTATTGTCGGAAGTGTGTGCAGATGGGGCGGGTGTCTTGTTGTTCTTATTTGTATATTTGGTCGGGGCAGCTGGTTGGTTTTCCTCGTGTGGAGAGGGCTTGTGCTTGGGAGGGGGAGCTTTCGTGGTATCAAAGTGTTGCTTCTGAGCGGATTGTGGAGGCTGTTGATGGGCAGTCTCATCTTCTTGTTTGGGCTGTTTGTGGGGCGGGGAAGACGGAGATGTTGTTTGCTGGGCTTGAGAGGGCTTTTGCGGAGGGGAAGCGGGTGTGTCTTGCTACGCCGAGGGCTGATGTGGTGAGGGAGTTGAGGCCTCGGTTTGAGAGTGCTTTTCCTAATGTTTCGATTGTTGCTCGGTATGGTGGGAGTGAGGAGGTGGATGAGGGGGCTCAATTCCTCTTGGCTACGACTCACCAGTTGCTCTATTATGCTCGGGCTTTTGATGTGATGATTATTGATGAAGTGGATGCTTTTCCGTACCACGCTGATCCTATGCTGCCTTACTCAACGGCAAGAGCTCTGAAACCTGAAGCTACCCTTATTTACCTCACTGCTACACCTCGTTTAGACCTCAGAATTCGCTCACATCTTAACCTTCTTCCTACCGTTTTTGTTCCTCAACGATTTCATGGGCACCCTTTGCCAGTTCCAGTTTTTCACGCGAGCTTTGATCTTAAAAAGCGTAATGTTCCTAAAGCTTTAAAGACATGGCTCATTGAGAAGAAAAAAGCGGATCGCCGTGTGCTTCTTTTTGCTCCAACGATTGAAAAAGCAGAGAAACTGAAGGGAGAAATACCTGGTAGTATATCGGCTCATAGTGAAGATCCTGATCGTGAAAATAAAATTAGGCGCTTTCGACAAGAGGAAGTTGATCTTCTTATTACAACGACGATCCTTGAGCGGGGTGTTACGTTTCCGTCTATTGATGTGGCTGTGCTTGATGCTAGTCATGACGTTTTTGATGAAGCCGCACTTGTTCAAATTGCGGGGCGAGCTGGGCGGAGTCCGGAAGATCCTGATGGAGATGTGGTTTTCTTTCATGACGGGGCGTCTGATGCGATGGTGAATGCTCGTGATTCGATACGGAAGATGAATAAGCTGGCTGAGAAGGGAGGGGAATAGATGCATTGTTTGTGGTGTGATCAGGAAATTATTAAGGACTTAAACTGGAATAATCTTTTTCAACTTCCGAGGAATGAGGTGCTATGCGAGGGCTGTAAGGAAGAGATGCACCTTCTTAAGGGGCCTGCTTGCCCCAAGTGTTCGCGTGAGACGGACGAAGGAGAGCTCTGTCATGACTGTGAGCGCTGGGGTGAGGCGCCTCTTGAGAGGAATCTTTCTCTTTATCGTTATAATGACTTTTTAAAAGATGTGATCGCAAAATGGAAATATCGCGGAGATTATATTCTCGTTGATGTATTCAAAGAGGATTTCTTGAAGCGGTTTAAGGCTCTGAAAATATCTAAGGAAGCGGTACTTGTTCCGATTCCTCTCTCAGAAGAACGCTTTGCGGAAAGAGGTTTTAACCAGTCGGAAGCTCTAGCTAGAATGTTACCTCTGGAAACAGCAAATCCTTTGCGTCGCGTTTATTCTGAAAAGCAATCGAAGAAATCTCGTTATGACCGAATGACGACAAATAATCCTTTCACCATCAGAACTTCTATTACTCATCCAGTAGTGCTTATAGATGATATCTACACAACAGGACGAACGCTTCAGCATGCGGCAAAGCTCTTAAAAGAAGCGGGGGCGCCGAGCGTCATGTCTTACACGTTAATCCGTGGATAACTAAAAATCCCTTTCGAATCTCAAAAAACTGTCGATATAAAAACTAGACAGAGAGAAAAAGGGAGGACTACGGTTATGGGAGAGTTATCAAATTGTACGCGCTGTAATGCGCTATTTGTGAAAAATGTGAAGGATATCTGCCAGGATTGTTATAAAGAAGAAGAGAATCAGTTTGATCTGGTGTATAAGTATGTACGGAAGCAAAAGAACCGCTCGGCCACACTTGATCAAGTATCAAACGCCACTGGGGTGGACCGGGACCTTATTATGAAGTTTGTGAAAGAGCACCGGTTACGGACATCGATGTTTCCGAATTTGGCTTATCCGTGTGAGCGGTGTCAAACGTTGATCTCAGATGGTAAAATATGTGGTGAGTGCTCAAAGGATATTCGAAGTGACCTCGAGCAGGAAGAAAAGGTTGAAAGTCTTAAGAGAGAAGATAATAAAGCAACGACATATTACAATTTTGAGAAATAAGACTCACTCAACAAATCCGTTTCTATGCCGATATAAAGGGTAGACTCTTTACACGGACCGAAATAATAGAGAGGTGAGCGGAATGAAAATTAATGGACCAAATCATTCAAACTTTAACCCTTACAAAAAGAACATTCAAAATCAACAGAAATCGGCGGAAACATCCGCAAAACAAGATAAAATAGAGATTTCCGATAAAGCGAAGCAAATGCAGGAACACCAGAAAGCCCAAGAGGCTCGCAAACAGCATATAGAAGCATTGAAGCAAAAAGTGAATTCGGGTGAATACCAGGTTGACGCGAAGCAAACTGCAGAGAAGATGATCAACTTTTGGAAGAATCGCTAAAGGAGGGGCATGATACGTGTCCGTACAACCTATTTTGGAAGTGATGAAAAAGCACTATGCTTTACATGAGAGTTTACTAAATCTCTCTAGAAAGAAAACAGAAGCGCTAAAACCAGACGACATCGACACGCTTCAAGCCTTGCTTGTTGAAGAGCGAAAGCATATACAAGGTATTAATGGTATTGAGAATAAGCGTGGCCAGTTAGTGGAGGAGTGGTTTCGGATTTACTCTCCTCAAACAAGTGAGAAAACTATTTCAAATATGCTGTCTGTGCTACCTGAGGATAGTGAAAAATTTGAGTTAGCTGGTCTTTTTGAGTCATTCGTAACAGTTCTTGCTCAGTTAAAAGAACAAGAACAACTCAATACAGAACTAACAAAGCAGTCGCTACAGTTCGTAGATCTCACGCTTAATATGATCCAGCCTCAAGCAAAGGATATGAATTACGGTAATCCAAAGGGACAACAAGCGAAAAGCGAATCAAACCGTTCGATGTTTGATTCGAAAGCGTAAGGGGAGAGGAGAAAGGCAATGGGTTCGACTTTCAATGGAATAGAGGTCGCCAAGCGCGCCATGTACGCGCAGCAGTCGGCTTTATATACAACAGGGCACAACATATCAAACGCGAACACGCCAGGCTACTCCAGGCAGCGTGTTAATTTTGAACAAACAGCTCCGTATCCACCAGCATCACGCAACCGTCCTGAAATTCCAGGACAGGTTGGATCCGGGGTTGAAGCGGGTACGATTGAGCGGGTTCGGGAAAGTTTTCTAGACGCCCAATTCCGCGGTGAGAATACGAAAGCAGGGTACTGGTCGACGAAGGCAGAAGCGCTTCAGAAGATGGAAGAGATTATGAACGAGCCTTCTGAGAATGGGCTTTCGAAGACGATGGATCAGTTTTGGCAGTCGCTTCAGGACCTTGCGGTGAACCCGGAAGATTCGGGTGCACGTTCTGTAGTCCGTCAGCGCGGGGTAGCTGTAGCTGAGACGTTTAATTATTTGTCTAGCTCTTTAAATGGGATACAAAAGGATTTCAAAAATCAAATTGATGTAACAACAAAAGAAATTAACTCCATTGCAACGCAGATTAATAATATTAACAATCAAATTGGTGAGATTGAACCACATGGATATCTTCCAAATGACCTTTATGACGAACGGGACCGTTTAGTGGATGACCTAACAAAGTTAGTTGATGTGAAAGTGACGAATATCAGTAGTGGTGAGTCTTCACTTGATATCGCAGAAGGTAAATATAATATTGAGATTGTTGGCAGTAATGGACAAAATCTATTTAAAGATCAAGCTCTAGTAGACGCAAAAGCTGGTACTGCGAATACATTAGCGGTTAGTGATAAGGGCGTGAATGGATCAATCAACTCAATTTCTCTTGGTACCGAAAGTAAAGCTGCGAATGAATTTACTTCAATTGGTAAGTTTCAGAGTTTAGTAGAGGCTCACGGGTATGAGGATGCAAGTGGGGATGAAACTGGTTTGTATCCAGGTATGATCACCGAACTAGATAACATGGCATATACATTTGCTGAAGAATTTAACAACGTACATAAAAGTGGACAAAGTCTACACGAAATCGATAACTCCGCTGCTTCGGATATTCCTTTCTTTACAGAGGGCATGGCACGAAAAGGCTATGCAAGTAACATGGGAGTCTCTAAAGAGATCATGGAAAGTGTCAGCAAAATTGCGGCCTCAACATCTGGCGCTAAAGGTGATGGAGATAATGCTCTGAATCTTGCTGGTGTTGGCTCAACAAATCTTGATTACGACAATACAGGTAGTGCCTCTGACTTTACGAGCTACTACGAAGGTGTAATAGGAGAGATGGCGGTACAATCTCAAGAAGCTCGCCGTTTAGAAGGAAATTCTGAAACGTTGAAACAATCTGTTGAAGAACGCCGTGAGTCAGTAAGTGGCGTTTCGCTAGATGAAGAGATGTCTAACATGATTAAGTATCAGCACGCTTATAACGCAGCTGCACGTAACTTAACAACCATTGATGAAATGCTAGATAAAGTCATTAACGGCATGGGCCGAGTCGGAAGGTAGGTGAGTGAACGATGGCAATTCGTGTGACGCAAAGTATGTTAACGAACAATATGCTGAGCAATATGAGTAAAAGCTATGAACAGATGGGGAAGTACCAGAAGCAGCTTTCTACAGGTAAGAAAATTAGTCGCCCTTCCGATGATCCGGTAGTAGCTATGAAAGGGATGAACTACCGTACTCAGCTGACGGAGATTGAGCAGTTCCAGCGTAATATTGGGGAAGTTCATAATTGGATGGACAACTCGGATGCAGCCCTTGATAAAACGACGAAAGCTTTGCAACGTTTACGTGAGTTAGCAGTACAAGCGAGTAATGGTACCTACGAAAAAGGGCAACGAGAGAACATAGCTGAAGAAGTAAAACAGTTGAAGGATCACATAAAAGACTTGGCTAATACAAAGGTGAATAATAAATACATTTTTAACGGGAAGAACACTACGGAAGCTCCGGTATCAGTTAATGAGACTGATGGTAGCTTGGTCAAAAACTTCAATAGTGAATCGGTGAATATTGAGGTCTCAAAAGCTACTAAGCTAAATGTTAATGTAGACGGTAACGAAGTTTTCGGTAAAGATCTTTTCTCTGATATTGATCAATTTGTTTCCAACCTAAACCCTGGAAAAGACCTTGGTGATTCAATTACAGCTATGGATGATAACATAAATAATGTTGTTAATACTCGAGCTGATCTTGGCGCTCGTATGAATCGAGTCGAGCTTGTTGAAGATCGCCTTTCTAGCCAGGAAATAATGGCGACCAGAATTCTATCAGATAACGAAGATGCTGAACTTGAAAAGGTTATTACGAAATTAAAGACACAGGAAAGCATCCACCGCGCAGCATTAAGTGTAGGGGCTCGTATTATCCAGCCTACATTAATGGATTTTCTAAGATAAGCTATCTGATCATCAGATAGCTTTTTTATTCTAATTAGAGGTGACCTATATGCAAACTCCTCAAATACGAATTCAATCCACTCCTGCTAAGCTTGGGTTAACGATCCAAAATGCTAAGCATACCTACAAGCAACCTAAAGCAGAACAACACATCGAGCAGCCAAAGGCGGAAGTTTCGATTAAGCAACAGCCTCCTAAGTTATCTATTGATCAAACAAAAGCATGGAAAAATATTGGACTGAAAAGTGTCTTTGTCCGTTCAGAAGAATATGCAAACCATGCTAAACAAAAGGGGTTAGAAAATATTGCATCGATTGCGCAAGAAGGCGATGAGTTGATGAGAATTGAGAGCGGAGGCAATCCAATAGCTTCTCAAGCCAAACGAATGGCAGATCAATTGTGGGAGTTTAATATCCAGCCCGGTGGTAGTCCAGCTTACGACCTGGTTGCCATCTCGTTTAAGGCTGGCGGAGCAATGATAGATGTTCAGCGGAATGAACCGATACTAAAAGCAACAAAGCGTGACCCTGAATTTCAATATGAGCTTGGTCAAGTGGCAGCTCAAATAGAACAATATTCAGATGTGAAAATTGATTTTGAAAATCTTAGATTTAAGGCATATCGATTTGAAACGAATATATAAGAAGTGGTGAGTTATGAATATACAAACGAAGTATTTTGGAGAAGTAGAAGTTAATCGTGACGACGTTATTCTTTTTCCTAATGGGTTACCTGGGTTTGAGCAGGAACAAGAGTTTGTTGTGCTTCCTATTGATGAAGCGGGGATCTATCAATCTCTACAATCTATTAAATCGGAAGAGATTTCATTAGTGGTTGTGAATCCTTATGTTTTCTTTAAAGCTTATGAGTTTTTCTTAGACGACAAAACACTAGAAGCACTTCGTATTGAAAGTCCCTCTGAGGTGGCTGTATTTTCTGTTCTTACACTGCGAGAACCATTTAGTGATACTACAGCAAACCTACAGGCTCCTATTATTGTGAACACCCGTAACCAAAAAGGGAAGCAGCTCATTTTAACAAATACTCCTTATATGACAAGGCATCTTATAGCTGAAGGCGGTGACACGGATGCTCATACTTAATAGGAAGAAAGAGGAATCGATACAAATCGGGGACGATATTGAAATTAAGGTAGTTGCCGTAGAAGGTGATCAAGTGAAAATTGGTATAGAAGCTCCTCGCTCTGTAGATGTGTATCGTAAGGAGATCTACATAAAGATTCAAGAAGAGAATCAGGAAGCAAGTACCGCGTCAGATGAACTTATAAATCTACTGAAAAATTTCAAAAAAGAGTAAACCTTTGTCCACTCCTGCCGATAAAAGATATAGAAGGTTAAGGAATTAAGGCGGCCGACTTTAGACTTTAGCCAAAATACTTAGTTAGTTTCACAGGGACGTGAAACTTTACATTCAAGGAGGAAATTAAAAATGAGAATTAATCACAATATTGCGGCGTTGAATACTTATCGTCAGCTTTCAAATGCTAACAATGCTTCTTCTAATTCAATGGAAAAATTATCTTCTGGTCTACGTATTAATCGTGCGGGAGACGATGCTGCTGGTTTAAGTATTTCTGAAAAAATGAGAGGCCAAATTCGCGGATTAGATCAAGCGTCGCGTAACTCTCAAGATGGAATTTCGATGATTCAAACAGCTGAAGGTGCATTAAATGAAACACACTCTATTCTTCAGCGTATGAGAGAACTAGCAGTACAAGGTGGTAACGATACAAATGGAACTAAGGATCGTGCTGCCATTGAGTCAGAGTTAGATCAATTAGCGGATGAAATCACACGAATCTCTGATCAAACAGAGTTTAATAAGAAGAGCCTACTAGATGGGACTTTGGATGCAACTCTACAAATAGGGGCAAATGATGGGCAGACTATAAATATTAGTATTGCTACTATGAGCGCTTCCGCACTAACAGTAGATGCGGGTAGTATATCAGTTGATACGGCTGCAAATGCAAGTGCTGCTCTTGATAAAATTGATACGGCAATTGAAGCAGTTTCCTCAGAACGTTCATCTCTAGGAGCATTCCAAAACCGCCTAGAGCATACGATTAATAATCTTGATACGTCTTCAGAGAACTTAACAGCCTCAGAGTCAAGGATTCGTGACGTTGATATGGCAAAAGAAATGATGAACCAAACCAAATCTTCTATCTTGTCTCAAGCATCACAAGCAATGTTGGCTAAAGCAAATCAACAGCCACAAGGAGTTCTGCAACTATTACGTTAAGTCTTATAAAATTGTATATTTAAAAAATAGTATCGCATTAGGATTGACTTTAATGCGATACTATTTTAATTCAACAAACATGAGGTGCATTGACATGTCGGAATCATTATTATCACTTTGTATGATCGTTAAAGATGAAGAATCTACATTGAATAGGTGTCTCCAAACTGTCCAGGGAATTGTGGATGAAATCGTAATAGTCGACACAGGTTCTTCTGATAATACAAAAAGTATTGCTAATTTATATACAGAAAAGGTTTTTGATTTTAATTGGAACAACAACTTTTCCGAAGCTAGAAATTATGCTTCGTCAAAAGCTAAAGGTCAGTGGATTCTTGTATTGGATGCAGATGAATATGTGGATAGTCAGAATCTGTTAGATATGAAAGAAGATTTAAAGAAAGCCTCAGTAGACACATACATATATAAGGTTAATATTGTGAATTTCGCTGGAAATAATGGAGAAGAACTTATTCAACACCAGCATAGCAGAATTTATAGAAACATCGATTCAATAAAATTTTATAGACCTATCCATGAGCAGTTAACTCTAAATGGAAAAGTGATTAATGGTAAAGAATCATCATTGGTTATTTATCATTCAGGATATATGAGCGATGTTGTAAAAAAGAAAAAAAAGGGAGCCAGAAATAAAGAGCTAATACAGAGGGAGTTAAATAAGCCAGGTGTAAACGCTTTTGATTACTTTAATTTGGGTAACGAATACAATATGATCGGTGAACATGAAGAGGCGTTAGATTGCTATAGAAAAGCCTTTATTATGAAAAAAGATTTTTCTTATGCATGGGTACCTTTTAACGTAGTACAACTCATCCATACCCTTGTATCTTTAAAAAGGTTCCCAGAAGCTCTAGATGTTATTATTGATGCTGAGAGTATTTGGGAAGATGCTATAGACTTCCAATATTTAAAAGGGCTTATATATTTCCGGCAAAATAGAATAGAAGATTCAAAGAGCATTTTGAATCCCCTTATAGAAAAAGAGTGTAAATACAATAAAGTATTAGTAAGTTTAAATTATAAGAATATATATCCTTTAAATATTCTGGGAAACATAGCTGTTATAGAAGGAAAAGACCAAAGGGCTGTTAGATACTTTTCTGAGTCCTTGCAGCATAATAAACACCAAAAAACAGTGCTAGTTGATTTACTTAGAATGCTTCTCAATTATCATGATGAGGAAGAGGTTGAGGAGTATGTCGAAAAGCTAAACATTGTTGAAGACAAAAATCAATTATTGGAAACAATTAGATTGTTATATATGGTACCAGCCCCTCTAATTGCTTATAACTTTTCGAAAAAAACAAAATTAACAATAGAAATAAATAAAGGGCTTGAAATCAAACAAAATCTGTTATCACAAAATATTGTAACATTAGAGGGCTCAATTTTAGAATCATCTATAGAAGAATTGCAATTATTTATAAGGAAACAAATTGTCGATATTTATGACATCACCATTATTCTGTTTCAAATCCCCTCACTTCGTGAAGAAATTATTAGTAAATTAATGGAAAAACAAAGAATTTTTGTAGATAAGATGCTATCAAGGGATGTAGTCGAAGATGTATTTCTCCCCAACTATCTTGAATTGCTAGAGAGGTGTATAAAATATAAATACTTCGATACGTTTGAACAATTATTAAAGAAACGAGATGATGAGAATTCAGCTCTGACTTTACATATTGGTCATTATTTATTTCGTAATGACTTTAAACAACTAGCATTAGATTACTACTTACTAGTTCGAGATGAAGATAAGTTGGATGAGATTTCTATCATAAGGATTTGTGAGCGACTTATTGAGGGAGATCAGGTAGATAATGCTCTGCGCTTATTATTCTCTTTCTTAGAGAATGGTAGATCCGAATTTCTATTATATAAGAAATCAGTAGAATTGTTAGAATTAATTGGAGCAAATGAAGATAAAGGTAAAGTTGCTAGGGAAGGTTTAAAGGTTTATCCCCGAAGCAACTGGTTATTAAAGAATTCTTAAAGATTACCATCACACAGTAGGAAGGAAAACAAATGTTATGTTTGATTCAACTACAAAAAAACCGTTAGTTTCGATCGTTATACAAACATATAATCAAAAAGAGTACTTAGAACAGGCTATATTAAGCTGTCTTAGTCAAAACTATAATAATATAGAAATATTGGTGGCGGATGATTGTTCAACAGATGGAACTGATATTATGATGAACAAGTATAAAGATATGCATAATATTAGGTACATCCAAAGTGAAGTTAACTTAGGGGCAGGGGGGAATACGAAAGATTTATTGTATAATAAAGTAGACTCCAAATATGCGCTAATATTAAATCATGATGACTATCTGTTGAATGATGATTTCATTTCATTAGCTGTCGAACGTTTCTCTTCTAATCCTAACTTATCTTTTGTTTGGGCTAACTGTAAAGTCTTATACGAGAAGAGTGGAGAAACGAGAGATACTGACTTTGACATAAAAGAAGTCAGTAAAGGTGAAGATTATTTCCTAGGGTATGAATCCCCCTCATACCCCCACGTTACTGGGATACTGACTACCGTTTTTGATGTTGAGAAATTACGGGACTCTGGATTTGGAAACGAAAAAACTAAAAGTCAGGACACGTTTATACATCTAAATTTAATGCTACA
This sequence comes from Pontibacillus chungwhensis BH030062, assembly GCF_000770675.1. Classification (GTDB taxonomy): domain Bacteria; phylum Bacillota; class Bacilli; order Bacillales; family BH030062; genus Pontibacillus; species Pontibacillus chungwhensis. Next base: position 63,783 of record NZ_AVBG01000006.1, on the reverse strand, counting down.
AGGTGATGTGGGTTTCATTTCTGATGTTGCTGCTACTTACCGTGTGCATTCTCAAAGCCTTTCTTTTAATATGCCATTAGATCATGATAAAACAACTTTAGAAGAATTTAAGAACCTAAAAACGAAGGCAATGAGATACAAGAATATAGATGTTACTAAATTGGATATCTGGTTAAGTAATAGGGTGTTTTCGTACGTGTTTTGGAGGTTTACGACTTTGTGGAACCAAAATAACAAAAAAGAATCATTAAAGTTACTCATGGAGATAGCTGATGATTATCCGGAGGCTTATGAAAAAATCCTCAATAGTATATAGATTATATTTTTTAGGTACTTACAATATTAAAACTATTACAGTATACTAGAAAATTTATAATAGTTATTAATACTATAATTAACAAGTGTCTGTATAGTGGGTTTATATAGCAACATCTTTTCTTTATACATACTAGTACATAGAAATAATCTAATTAACTTAATATATAAGTCAAAACGTAATAAAATTTTTGTCCTTGTTAACAAAGGAGATTATAAATGCCTGAGAAAAAGATAAATGTAACTAAACCATATCTCCCTCCTAAAAGAGAGTATGAAGAGTTACTAAATAAAATTTGGGAAAACAATTGGCTAACTAATAATGGACCATTGGAAAATGAGTTAGAAGCAAGTTTAGCGGATTTCCTAGAAGTTAAAAATGTATCCCTTTTTTCAAATGGACATTCAGCTTTAGATATAGCGATTAAAGCACTTAGTTTATCTGGTGAGGTAATTACTACTCCATTTACTTTCCCATCCACTACACACGCCATAACATCAAATGGTCTTAAACCAGTTTTCTGTGATATTGAATTGACCTCTTTAAATATAGATATAACAAAGGTAGAGGAATTAATTACAGAAAACACTTCAGCTATTATCCCTGTTCATGTATTTGGAAACCCTTGTGATGTGAACGCGATATATAATTTGGCGAAAAAATATGACTTAAAGGTTATTTATGATGCAGCACATGCATTTGGTGTCCGTGCCAATAATCAGAGTATTGCAAAATACGGTGATATAGCTATGTTTAGTTTACATGCTACCAAAGCGTTCCACTCTGTTGAAGGAGGGGTATTAACATATAAAGATAACAAATTAAAAAAACGTTTTGAGCAATTAAGAAATTTTGGGTTATCTAATGATGGCGATGCAGAGATGGTCGCGGGAAATGCAAAATTAAGTGAATTTCATGCTGCGATGGGAATTCTGAACCTAAAATATCTTGATAAGCAAATTAAATGCAGGAAAGAGATTGCTGATTACTATAATGATCATTTACAAGATCTAAAGGGCATAAGGATAATACAGCCACATCAAAATCAACAAAACTATGCTTATTTCCCAATAATAGTAGACAGTTCTGAGTTCGGACTTACCAGAGATCAACTTAAAAGAAAACTAGAGAAGAACGGAATTAATGTAAGAAGATACTTTTATCCGTTAACTCCTAACTTAAGTTGTTATAACTATCACTCTAATCACTTAATCAATGCAACCTATGTTTCAAACAACATATTAACGCTACCTATTTATCCGAATATGAACATAAATGATGCGAAATATATTGTAGAAGTAATTAGAAGTGAAGAGCAAGGTGAATAAATATGAAGGGGATTATCTTAGCAGGTGGCTTAGGAACAAGGTTATACCCTCTGACTAAGTCAATATCTAAACAATTGTTACCGATTTATGATAAACCGATGATCTATTACTCTTTATCAGTGTTAATGTTGGCAGGAATAAGAGAGGTGCTAATTATAACAACCTCAAGAGACATACAAATATTTCAGGACCTATTGGGAGATGGGAGCCACTTAGGTATGTCATTTGATTATAAGGTTCAAGAAGAGCCAAATGGATTAGCCCAAGCATTTATTATTGGAGAGGACTTTATTGGTTCATCTTCAGTTGCATTAATATTAGGCGATAACTTATTTTACGGATCAGATTTTGGCAACAAGGTATATAATAGCGCGAAGCTTACAACAGGCTGTAAAATTTTTGGATGCTTTGTCAATGATCCAAAGAATTATGGTGTAGTCGAAGTGGATGATTCTAACAATGTTACTTCAATAGAAGAAAAACCAGAAGAACCTAAATCTTCCTTAGCGGTTCCTGGGTTATACTTCTTTGATAATAAGGTAGTGAAGATTGCTAAGCAAGTTCAACCTTCTAAAAGAGGGGAACTGGAAATAACATCAATAATTGAGGCATATATGAACTCAAGGGACTTAAAAATTGAGGTTTTAGGAAGAGGGCTGACTTGGCTGGATACTGGAACACATGAATCTTTATTAGAGGCATCAAATTTTGTGGAAACCGTTCAAAAACGACAAGGTTTATTCATCGCATGTTTAGAGGAGATCGCTTACAGACGTGGATATATAAATGAGAGAGATCTATACCACATTGCTCAACCAATATGCAGTACTGCCTATGGCCAATATTTACTGGATATCGTCCGAAAAGGTGGGAGACTTTGAAAATATTAATAACAGGTGGCGCAGGTTTTATAGGGACGAATTTTATAAGGTATTTAATTAGTAAATATAATTATACAATAGTTAACCTGGATAAATTAACTTACGCTGGTAATTTGGATAACCTGAAGGAAATTAAGGAAAATGTAAATTACAACTTCATTGAAGGAGATATCACAGATCGTGGATTATTGCATGAGATATTCGAAAAATACTCTATAGAAGTTGTTATTAACTTTGCTGCCGAGTCACATGTAGATCGAAGCATTGAAGACCCCTCAAAATTTTTAAATACAAATACTTTAGGGACACAAGCCTTATTAGATACCTCTTTAAAGTTTTGGGGTAACCGTAAAGGTGTTAATGGTTTTGGGAATCCTAATGTTAAATTTATTCAAATATCTACAGATGAGGTATATGGCACATTAGGTCGCGAGGGATTCTTTTCTGAAAACTCTCTTATTCAACCAAGCAGTCCTTATTCTGCATCTAAAGCTTCTGCTGATTTGTTAGTAAGCGCATATAATAAAACCTATGGTCTACCTATAAATATCACCAGATGTTCTAACAACTACGGCCCATATCAACTACCTGAAAAGCTAATTCCAATGATAATCCAACAAGCTCAAACTAAAAATAAAATCCCTATATACGGGGATGGGAATCAAATTAGAGATTGGCTCCATGTTGATGACCATTGCCAAGCAATTGATAGAGTTTTACATAATGGGAGAATCGGAGAAACCTATAATATTGGTGGGAATAATGAAGAAAAAAATATTAATCTAGTTTATAAAATTTTAGATGAACTGAGAATAAAGGAAGACCTAGTAGAGTTTGTTAGTGATAGACCCGGGCACGATTATAGGTATGCAATTGATAATACTAAAATTAATCGTGAGTTAGGGTGGGAGCCTTCTTTTACATTTCAAGAAGGTCTAAAACATACAATAAATTGGTATCTTAATAATCAGGATTGGACTAAAGAACTTAAGTTTGAGTAATTTTCTACTAAAATGTGTCAATGATCGAGAAATGAATTTAAAGTAAATGGAGTGGTTTACTTGAGCTTTTATTCAAAAATAGAACTAGAAGAATTGGGCCTCAAGGAATTTGGGGAGAATGTACAAATCAGTAAAAAAGCAAGTATTTATAATGCAGAAAATATATCTATTGGTTCTAACGTAAGAATAGATGATTTCTGTCTTCTTTCAGGCAGTGGGGGGAGTATTAGCATAGGTTCCTATATTCACGTTGCAGCGTACAGTGCGATATATGGAGGAGGGGGTGTAGTATTAAAAGATTTTTCAGGTTTAGCTTCACGTTGTGTGATTTACAGTACCAGTGATGACTACTCAGGGGCCTATTTAACTAATCCAACCGTTCCAGATAAATACCTGAATATTCAAAGGGGCATTGTAATTTTAAATAAGCATGTACTAATCGGAACTAATTCAACTATATTCCCGGGTGTGGAAATAGGAGAAGGTTCAGCAGTAGGTGCACATAGTTTAGTAACGAAAAAACTAGAAGAGTGGGGCATATATTTCGGTTCACCTGCCAGAAAGCTAAAAAATAGAAAAAAGGATTTACTAGAGATGGAGAATGCTTTTTATCAAGGTTCTTAATGTTTCTATTCTCAGGTTATAAAATTAAACATCATAAACTTTATATTTCTCTTTTAAAGTCCGATATATCTAAAAAAGATGTTTGGAAGGAGCTGGCTGGAATTGAAAGTGGATGCCATTGCAAATGCAACCCTACTTTTTCAACGAGCTGAGCAGACCAATGTGAACACTTTGACAAAGGATATAGTTAGAGTTAATGAATTCAAATCCTCCTATATTAATACAGAGGAATACTTAAAAAAGGATCAGGCTAGAGAAGTTGTGCAAGAAATGAATGACTTCATAATGCCAATGCAAACAGAACTTAAATTTGTATTCCACGATAAGTTAGAGGAGTATTATGTAACGCTTATTAACCCAGAAACAAAAGAAGTTATTCAAGAAATTCCTCCTAAGAGATTATTAGATGTATATGCATCTATGGCGGAGTTTTTAGGATTTATAGTTGATCGTAAAATATAAGGTGGTGAATTTAGATGAGTGATATGCGTATTGGTGGATTAGCGACTGGAATGGATATCGATAAAATTGTCGGTGATTTAATGAAAGCTGAGCGAATCCCCCTTAATAAAATGGAACAAGAAAAGACCTGGCTTACTTGGCAAAGGGATGCATATAGGGACATGAATAGGAGTTTTGACCAGTTGGAAAGTATGGCTTCTGATATGAAGTTTTCAGACGTTTATAATACCAAAACAACATCTTCAAATATGGCAGATGCAGTTATTGCAACGGCAGATCCTTCAGCTAGCGGTGGAAGTTATACTATTAAGGTGAATAAATTGGCTTCGTCTGCAATTAATACTAGTCGTTCTTCTATTACAAATGATGGTGAAACGCTAGATTTGAACGCCTCCCTTGAAAGCCAACAATCTAAATTTAAGAACGGTATCAATTTAACGAATTTAAACTTCACACTTACTACATATAAAGAAGATGGTTCATCTAGTCCGATAGACTTTACAATTACTAAGGATATGTCAATGAATGATATTTTTGATAAAATTAACAATTCAGATGTAGGTGTGCGAGCCTTTTATGACAGACAAGCAGATAAAGTTGTTCTAGAACGTACCAAGACAGGAAACTTTAATACATCAGGGGAATACTTAGGGGCTGAAATTGGTTTTGATAGTGGTAATGCTGAAATCATTACGAACACATTCGGTATCCAAAATAAAGTAGATGATGGTAATGGAAACTGGATAAAAGCAGAATTAGGAGGAGAAGATGCAGAATTCACTTATAACAATGCTCTGACTATCAATTCCCACGAGAATTCTTATAAACTAAATGGGGTAAATTTCCAATTTAATGATACCACTAATGGCAAGAACGCTTCTATTAGTGTAAACAATAATATAGATCACGCTGTTGATAAAATTACTAAGTTTGTGGCTAAATATAACGAAATTGTAGAAAGCGCAAATATGCAAGTGAGCGAAAGGAAAAATCGCGACTATAAGCCCTTAACGGATAAAGAAAAGGAAGCGATGGAAGAAAAGGAGATAGAGCTTTGGGAAGCGCAAGCGAAAAAGGGGTTGCTCAGTAATGATTCAGCGATAGAGAGCACCTTATTTTCGATGAGAAACGAGTGGTATGAAACCGTTGAAACTAGTGGAGCGTATAAAAGAATTACTGATATCGGAATTGATACTTCTTCAAACTACCGTGATGGTGGAAAACTATTAATTAAAGAAAGCGATTTGAGAGCAGCTTTAAAAAATGATTCAGAATCTGTATACAAGCTATTTACTGGTGAAGGGAATACTAAAGGGATTACTCAAAAGCTTGAAGAGTCTCTTAGTAATGGAATAAAGCAGATTGAAGCAAAAGCTGGTAAATCTACAAGTATCAGCAACAATTTCAGAATTGGAAAAGAGCTTGATACGATAAAGGACGAGATGAGAGATTTTGAAAACCGCCTAAATCAAATAGAAGACCGCTATTGGTCACAATTCACAGCGATGGAGAAGGCGATACAAAAGATGAACTCACAATCTGCTCAATTAATGAGTCAGTTAGGCTAATAATAGGGAGGTGTATACTGGGATGTCTACACAAGCATATCAAGCATATCAAAACAATTCTGTAGAAACAGCATCACCAGGTGAACTAACGCTAATGCTGTATAACGGATCCTTAAAGTTTATGAAACTAGCGAAAAAAGGTATTGAAGAAGAAAATATAGAGCTTCGCAATACAAATATCCAAAAAGCCCAAAAGATTGTGCAGGAACTTATGGTAACGATGAACCCTGACTATTCGATTACACAGGAAGTTATGCCACTCTATGACTATGTGAACCGTCGTTTGATGGATGCGAACCTGAAGAATGATGCTAGTATTCTAGAAGAGGCATTTGAGATTATGACAGATTTCCGTGATACATGGAAAGAGGTTGTAAAACAAACGCGTCAGCAGCAGTTCGGTGCTGGTGGGAATGCTTGATGAGTCAACTTGATCAACTCCATGAGGTAACATCAGAGCTCTATAAACATGTCCAGCAGCCCCCTAAATCGATAGAGCGTGAAGATTTTATTGAGAAGCTATCCGAATTACTTGATAAAAGAGAGCGGCTTATAAAAGATTTAGAAGGTCCCTATACAGATGAAGAGCATGAAAAGGGGCAGGAAATTATCAGAATGAACGGTGTTGTGGACAATCGCGTTTCTTTCCATATGAAACAACTAAAAACAGAAATTGCTCATATGAAAAAGAGAAAAACATCAAATCAGAGATATACAAACCCTTATCAAAATGTTTCCACATATGATGGTACATTTCTTGATAAGAAGAAGTAGGTGACAGTATGCCAGAACTAACAGAAGAGAAAGTACAACTCTTACAACAGTACGACCAGCTCCTTCACACCATGAGTGAAGGATTCGACTACATAGAAGAGAACCTGGACGAAGAAGCACCACCCGAAGTGGACCAAGTCTTCACCGACCTCGTCCAAGCCATGCAACAGCTCCACCAAGGGAACCAACAACTCCCAGCCTTCATTGGCGACACAGAACAGCTGAAATACCAGATCGTCGACTTTCAAGAAATCGTAGAATTAATGTCAGAATGGTTTGAGAAACCAACAAACCTCGACAAGAAGTCTCTCATTAGTGGTAAAGTCGCCCCGAACTTTGAAAGCTGGAGACTATGTATGCACCAGCTATTGAAACCGTATATTCAACACTAAGATCCGTTACCTGCTTAGGTAGCGGGTTTCTTTTGTTAATAACTATTATAACGGCGGTTCCACTTAGTGTTTTATACGAATATAAGAGGAGAGTTTTCTGGCCGATTAACCTCTTCTACTATCGCGATGTTTCCTTTTAGTTTAAATTTGGCAAGGTGGACCGGGTAACTGCGAGACTCCCGTGGGCAGAAGAGCCTAGGTGAGACCCCGGAAGACGGCTCTGCCGGCTGAGGAGGCTCACCAGCTCCCCACAGGAAAGCGAGTGGTTTCCCGGTCCACCTTACACTCAATAATAGTAAAAGGAAAAGTTACTCCCCATATTATCGAGTGTCATAATATCTCCACAAAACGTTCACCAATTCGCCAAGCATAATACGTCTCAATCAGCATACTTCTGATGTATAATAAAAGTAAGGGAAGCCCTTACAAAAGCTGTTGTCGATTTTCAAAAGAAAAGTAAGAATCGGCAGTTTAACTAGCTCACATTAAGGGGAAGTATCCCTAATAAACCATCCTTATCCTATTTTCCAACAATTACTGACACAAAGTATTCGAAAAAGTCTAAAAATTATAGCAGGTATTCTAGTAGTTGTGGTAGAATAAGTACACATAAGGATGAAAGGAGGACACTTTCTATGAAGTACAACATTCGTGGTGAAAACCTTGAGGTAACGGCGGCGATTAATGATTACGTCGAAAAGAAGATTGGTAAGTTAGGCCGTTACTTTGATGAGGAGCCTACATCAGAGGTACATGTCAATTTAAGTGTCTATAATGATGAGCAGCAAATTGAGGTTACCATTCCAATGAAAAATCTCTTACTCCGTGCTGAAGAACGGCACGTGGACTTATACGCTGCCATTGACCTTGTGGTAGGGAAGTTAGAAAGACAAATCCGCAAGCACAAAACAAAAATTAACCGTAAATTCCGCAACGAAGGCGCACCAAAATACGTTTTCGCGGAAATGGAAAAGAGCTCACAGCAAGCTGATCCTTATGATGATGAAGATATTGAAATTGTTAAAAACAAGAGATTTGATCTAAAACCGATGGACTCTGAAGAAGCCGTTCTACAAATGGATATGCTAGGCCATAGCTTCTTCGTCTTCACAAACGCAGACACGAACAATACTAACGTAGTGTATCGTCGTCGCGACGGCAAATACGGTCTTATCGAACCAAATTAATAAACATTAAGAAAGAGCTGCCTCCGACCTAGGAGGCAGCTTTTTTGTATGGATGAGGCCGTTACGTTTGTTGAGCGATAGTGGGTGACTGGGGAACGACTCGCTTTCCGCGGGCGAGCTGTCGAGCCTCCTCCCTCACTTCGTTCAGTCCGGGGTCTCGTCGACCTCTTTCTCCCGCAGGAGTCTCCCCGTTCCCCAGTCACCCACTTGATTTGATTTGGTCTAACGGCCCCCGCAATATAAGGGTAATATGCACTCAACCGATACTACCCCTCAGGCGGCATATTTCCGTTAATTCTAATATGGCAAAGGTGGGCCGAGAAATTGCGAGACTCCTGCGGCAGTAGGAGCTCGTAAATAAAAGAGGAAGTTCGACTAAGAACGTCACGTCCTGTGACAACGTCGAACGACCCCACGTCGTGTGGGGCCGCGGAAAGCGAGTGATTCCCCAGCCCTCCTTTCTCTGCACAAAAGCAACGGAAACACTCCTCTTAAAAATTTCCTCACATTTCCTCGAAAAAGAACAGTTTTTAGCCCGCAGCTTACCAAAATTAAAAAACTGCAAACAGAAACCCTGATTTACCGGGATTCCTCCTTGCAGTTTTTTAATTTCTGTAGTTGGCCCTCTTAAAAGCTCTCATGGTATAAATTAGGTAACGATGAAAGGAGGCGTGCCTATGAAGAAAGATGAGCTTTCCTATACTGAACTGTATCACAAAGTTAAAAAGCAGGAAGAGCTGATCACGCAGCTATTGGAGATCCTCGCTGTAACCAATCGAAAAGTCAGCGAACTGGATCAACGACAGCGTCGCGTCGAGCTTCATCACCTTCAAGTCTAAACCCCCCGTTTTTGCCTCCTCACCTCACTCGCAAGATTCCTCGCAAGTCCCCCTCATTAAAAAGGACAGCTCACCCTCGGGCTGTTCTTTTCTTCATTATAGGGGATAGTAGTCCAGCTCCGGCGCCTACCACCTCGAGGTCTTAAGGCAAAACGGGCTATAAGTAAAAAGCAACTTATAGCCCGTTTTGCCTTAAGCTTATCGGTGGTGAGCAAGGCGCCTGCGCTTCCTGATAGTAAGTTGTCACTTCCTACCTAAAAGTGTTATGATTATTGTCAGATCTAACTAATAATTAAGTAACGGATTTCTATAAATAGGGGAGCGTTATACATGCGTGCTTTGCTGAAAAAAGTATTTGGAGACGATAACTCACGACAGCTGAAGAAGATGCAGCGAGTTGTCGATCAGATTGAATCTTTAGAACCTCAATATGAGAAGTACTCAGATGAGGATCTTCGTGCGAAAACAGAAGAATTTAAAGAGCGTTATCAAAAAGGTGAAGATCTTGATGATATTTTACCAGATGCCTATGCGGTCGTTCGTGAAGGAGCGAAACGTGTATTAGGATTGCGCCCTTACCCAGTTCAGTTATCAGGTGCAGTGGCCCTTCATGAAGGGAACATTGCTGAGATGAAAACGGGTGAAGGTAAAACGCTAGCCTCTGCTTTACCAGCCTATTTAAACGCCATCACTGGAAAAGGCGTTCACATTATCACCGTCAATGATTACTTGGCGACACGTGACTCTAGTGAAATGGGTCAATTACACGAATTCCTTGGTCTAACTGTCGGTTTGAACTTAAACGGCATGTCGAAGGAAGAGAAGAAAGAAGCTTATCTTGCCGATATTACGTATGGTACGAACAACGAGTTTGGGTTCGATTATCTGCGTGACAATATGGTGTTATATAAAGAACAAATGGTACAGCGCCCGCTTCACTTCGCGATCATTGACGAAGTTGACTCCATCTTAATTGACGAAGCGCGTACGCCGCTTATTATCTCAGGTTCTGCGCAAAAGTCTGCGAACCTTTATCATCAGGCAGACCAATACGTACGTACCCTTACTCAAGAAGAAGACTATACGTATGATGAGAAGACAAAAGGTGTTCAGCTAACAGAACAAGGGATTAACAAAGCAGAACGCTTCTTTAATATCGAAAACTTGTATGACCTTCCGAACGTTTCGATTACTCACCACATTAACCAGGCGTTAAAAGCGCACACATCTATGCTTCGTGACCAGGATTACGTGGTGCAGGAAGAAGAAGTTGTTATCGTTGACCAATTTACCGGTCGTTTAATGAAAGGTCGTAGCTACAGCGATGGCTTACACCAGGCGATTGAGGCGAAAGAAGGCCTTCAAATCCGTAACGAAAGCCAGACGCTTGCAACGATCACATTCCAGAACTACTTCCGTATGTACGAAAAGATCTCTGGTATGACCGGTACAGCGAAAACGGAAGAAGAAGAGTTCCGTAACATTTATAATATGAACGTTGTTGTCATTCCAACGAACAAGCCAATTGCTCGTGATGACAAAGCGGACATGATTTATAAATCCACGGATGCGAAGTTCTTAGCTGTCGTAGAGGATATTAAAGAGCGTTACGATAAAGGACAGCCTGTTCTTGTTGGTACTGTTGCGGTTGAAACGTCTGAGCTTATCTCAAATTACTTGAAGAAAGCGAAGATTCCGCACAACGTCCTGAACGCGAAGAACCACTTCCGTGAGGCAGAAATTATTGAGAACGCGGGTCAAAAAGGCGCCATTACGATTGCGACGAACATGGCCGGCCGTGGTACAGACATCAAGCTTGGAGATGGTGTTCGTGAGCTTGGTGGATTAGCTGTAATGGGTACAGAACGTCACGAATCGCGTCGTATCGATAACCAGCTTCGTGGTCGTTCCGGACGTCAGGGTGACCCTGGTGTATCTCAGTTCTACCTTGCAATGGAAGATGAACTAATGCGTCGCTTTGGTTCTGATAACATGCGCAGCATGATGGACCGTCTCGGTATGGATGATTCTCAGCCCATTGAGAGTAAAATGGTTTCTCGTGCGGTTGAATCGGCACAGAAACGCGTAGAAGGTAATAACTTTGATGCTCGTAAAACGCTTCTTGCGTATGACGATGTGCTTCGTCAGCAGCGTGAAGTTATTTACAAGCAGCGCTATGACGTTTTAACATCTGATGACTTGCGTGAGATCATCGAAGAGATGATGAAATCAACGGTTGAGCGTCAAGTTGCTCTCCACACTCAAGATGAAATGGACGAGAACTGGGAGCTTGATGCGCTGATCACATATCTGAACGGAAATATCCTTGAAGAAGGCGACGTTACAGAGGGTGACCTAAAAGGGAAAGACCCTGAAGAGATGATCGAGCTCATCATGGAAAAAGTGAAAGATCGTTATGATAAGAAGGAAGAAGAACTAACGCCTGAACAAATGCGTGAGTTTGAGAAAGTTATCCTTCTTCGCACAGTTGATACGAAGTGGATGGACCACATTGATCAGATGGACCAGCTGCGCCAGGGTATTCACCTGCGTGCATATGGTCAGAACGATCCGTTACGCGAGTATCAGTTCGAAGGATTTGCGATGTTTGAGAAGATGATCGCGGCCATTGAAGAAGAAGTTTCAAAATACGTGATGAAAGCTCAAATTCGTGAGAACCTGCAGCGTCAGGAAGTAGCTAAAGGAGCACAGGCTGTTTCTGGCGGACAGGACGAACAACAACAAAAAGAGAAGAAACGTAAACCTGTTGTAAAAACGGACCACGTGAAGCGCAATGACCCTTGTCCTTGCGGTAGCGGTAAGAAATACAAGAACTGCCACGGTCAATAACAGGCGAGGGCACGCTCTTTTCGAAGAGGGTGTCTTCCCTATTTATAGTGGTTTTAATATTAGATGAGGTGATGTCATGGAACTAGTAGATATTAAGCAAGAGATTGACAAAATGGCTAATCGTTTAGCGGACTTCAGGGGGTCTCTTTGACCTCGATACAAAGAAAGAGCGCATTGCGGAACTAGAAGAGCAAATGTCTGACCCAAGCTTCTGGGATGACCAGGATACGGCTCAAAAGGTAATCGGTGAAGTGAACGGCTTAAAAGGCTACGTTCACACGTTAGAAGAACACGTTGAGTCACTTGAAAATCTTGAAGTATCCTACGAGCTTGTAAAAGAAGAAGGCGACGAAGAGCTTGCCGAAGAGCTTGAGGAAGACATGAAAAAGCTAGTGGAAGCACTCAATGAATTTGAACTGCAAATGCTTCTAAGTGAACCATATGATAAGAACAACGCGATCCTTGAACTGCACCCTGGTGCTGGTGGTACAGAGTCTCAGGACTGGGCAAGCATGCTTCTTCGCATGTACACACGCTGGGCTGAAGAGCGTGGCTTTAAGGTTGAAACAATGGACTATCTTCCAGGTGAGGAAGCTGGCGTGAAAAGCGTAACGCTAAATATCCAGGGTCATAACGCTTATGGCTACCTGAAAGCGGAGAAAGGCGTTCACCGTCTCGTGCGTATTTCCCCGTTCGACTCAGGAGGCCGTCGTCACACATCCTTCACGTCTTGTGAAGTGATGCCAGAGTTTAATGATGAGATTGATATTGAAGTGCGTTCAGAAGATCTTAAAGTAGACACGTACCGTGCAAGTGGTGCCGGCGGTCAGCACGTGAACACAACAGACTCCGCTGTCCGTATTACGCACACGCCAACAAACACAATTGTAACGTGTCAGTCTGAACGTTCTCAGATCAAAAACCGCGAACAAGCCATGAAGATGCTGAAGTCGAAGTTATATCAACAAGAAATCGAACGTCAGCAGCGTGAGCTTGATGAGATCCGCGGAGAGCAAAAAGAAATCGGTTGGGGAAGCCAGATTCGTTCCTACGTCTTCCACCCATACTCTATGGTGAAAGACCACAGAACGAATAAAGAAGTCGGAAACGTACAAGGTGTCATGGACGGAGACCTAGACCCATTCATCGACGCCTACCTCCGCTCCCTCATCAACTAATAAACAAAAAGCCTGCCCACCCGGCAGGCTTTTTTGCGCTTTAATCAATAGAAGAGTGCCAGACACCGAGTGATGCTCTAAAGCACTAAAGCGTGCCAGACACCAAGCGTTGCTCTAAAGTGCTAAAGGGTGCCTGACACCCTGCACTCCTTTACCGCGCTAATACGTTATTTCGGTGTCGTTTACACCTTCAGGGTTTGGTGCTATACTCCATAACGGACTTTTACGAAAATAAATACATATGTGAGTGAACTAGTCCTTAAATGCACACAATCAAAGAAAGGACGATCAGGTTTGCTTTCACACTTTACTGTAACAGCGAGTGCCAGACACCCTTTACTCTGTTAAAGGGTGTCTGGCACTGTGTGGTGTGCTAAAGGAAAGGGGTTTTGGGGATATGATGAAGAAGTATCGGAGAGAGCCGATGCCAACATGGCTACGGCATATTATTGAGTACACGTTAGTCATTGTGGGGTCAGCTTTTGTGGCGACCGCGTTTAATATTTTCCTACTACCGAATGAGATCGCTTCTGGTGGTGTGGCTGGAATCAGTACCATAACGAAAGGGTTATTTGGCTGGGACCCGGCATATGTTCAGTGGGCTCTTAACATTCCGCTTTTTATATTAGGCGTTATTATTCTTGGCAAGAACTTTGGTGCTAAATCATTAGTTGGTACACTTGCCTTGCCGTTTTTCGTTAAGCTGACTAGTGGAATTGATCCAGCTACAGAGAATGCACTCCTTGCCGCAATATTCGGAGGTATGGGTGTTGGTATTGGATTAGGAATTGTCTTCAGAGGTCGCGCTTCAACTGGTGGCATAGACCTGATTGCTCAAGTCATTCATAAATACACTCACATACCGCTAGGGCTTTGTGTAGCGATGGTGGATGGATTAATTGTTACAACAGCAGCCATTGTTTTCGACATTGAAAAAGGTTTATTTGCACTTATTGGTCTATTTGCTACTTCGCGCACAATCGACCTTGTACAGGTTGGTTTAAATCGTTCAAAAAATGTCATGATTATTTCGAATGAATTAGAAGAAGTGAGGCAAGCTATCATCAAGGAAATTGATCGTGGTGTAACCGTGTTAAACGGTAAAGGCGGTTATACGAATGAAGATCGCCATATCATCATGGTCGTGGTGGAGCAGAGTGAATTCACCAAATTGACACAAACCGTTAAGAGTATTGACCCCTCAGCTTTTGTTATTGCAATGGATGCAGCTGAGGTACTTGGGGAGGGTTTTAAAACTTCCTGAATTGGTTATAATATCCTTGATGGAAATTACATTACTTCGTTAGGGGGAAGTAACATGAAAAGTAAACTGTTAGCCCTGTTATTCGGATCCGCTCTTGTACTTAGTGCATGTGGTGGCGGTGGCGATGATGGTGGAGAAGATGCCACTACTGACAATGGCGAAGACACACAAACAGAAGAAGGAACAAATGGTGACACTGGAACAGATGGTGGCGAAAGCACGGAAGGCGAAGGCGGCGGTGAAGGTGCTGTAGACACCGCAGCTGCTGAGAAGATTTATAAGCAAACATGTGCTGGATGTCATGCCAACGATCTATCTGGTCAAGTAGGTCCATCTCTTCAAACGATTGGATCGAAGCTAGACAAGAGTCAAATCGCAGATATTATCAAGAATGGTCAAGGCGGTATGCCAGCTCAGAACCTGAGTGAGGAAGACACTAATACCGTTTCCGCTTGGTTAGCATCTAAGAAATAAGGACTCATTTACCCGAACATATGTAATGAGAAAGCTCAAAGTATTCTATACTTTGGGCTTTTTTCTTGTGGATTTTCCAGTATGGTGACAAATTTCATGCACTTCCCTAACAGATTTCAAAATATGACAACATTTGAAATAAAAATGTAATAAAAATATGTCTAAAAAAATAGAAAATAGATGTTATAATAAGTAGGACAAAAGACGAAGTGAATTTTAGAAATGTAGACAGAATATGGACAAACAGACAATCAAGATTAATCATACATGTACAGGTGGTTTGCTAATGATTGAAATGAAAGACGTGTCGAAAACATATCCGAATGGGGTTTCTGCTCTTAATGAAGTGAACCTCTCAATTGAACAAGGTGAGTTCGTTTATGTCGTTGGACCAAGTGGAGCAGGTAAATCCACACTTGTCGGCATGATGTATAGAGAAGAGAAGGCTACAGGCGGCTCCATTTCGATTAATGGAGTTTATTTAAATAAAATGAAAGAACGTAAGATTCCACACTTAAGAAGAGATATCGGCGTTGTATATCAAGATTTTAAATTGCTTCCGAGATTAACAGTCTATGAAAATATTGCTTTTGCATTAGAAGTAATTGAAGAAACACCAAAGAATATCCGTCGCCGTGTTATGGAAGTCCTCGATCTTGTGAATCTCAAACACAAAGCTCGTCATATTCCTGATGAGTTATCCGGTGGTGAACAACAGCGAGTTTCTATAGCAAGAGCCATAGTAAATCATCCTAAGACGGTGATTGCAGATGAGCCAACAGGAAACCTGGACCCGGAAACGTCTTGGGAGATTATGAGGATTTTCGAAGAAATTAACGCACGTGGAACAACCGTTATAATGGCAACACACAGCAAAGACATCGTAAATACCATGAAGAAGCGCGTTATAGCAGTCGAAAATGGTCGAATTGTACGCGATGAGCATCGAGGTGAATACGGTTATGAAGCTTAGAACGGTAGGCAGGCATATACGTGAAGGCGGAAAGAACATCTACCGAAATGGTTGGATGACAGTAGCATCCATTGGTGCTGTAACGACGACTCTACTATTAGTCGGGATATTCGTAGCCCTGATGTTGAACTTAAACCAGATGGCGAACAATGTTGAAGAAGACGTAGAAATTAGAGTTCTTGTGGATCTAACAGCCCAAGAAGAAGACATTCAAAAAATTGAAGCAAAGATTAGAGATATCACAGAAATATCGAGCCTCCAATTCTCATCTAAGGAAAAAGAGCTCGAGAGTTTAATGGAGACAATGGGGGAAGATGGCGACCAATGGGAGCTATTTGAGCAGGATAATCCTCTTAATGATGTCTTTGTAGTAAAGACAGAAGATCCTATTGATACATTTGATGTTGCAGACGAAATTGCTACGTTTGATAACGTCGACGAAGTTACATACGGGCAACAAGTAGTTGAGAAACTGTTGAAGTTCACCAAGTACGCACGTTACATTGGGATCGGACTTATTGCAGGATTAGTGTTTACAGCTATATTCCTCATTTCAAACACAATTAAACTTACCATCACGGCACGAAGTAAAGAAATAGGCATTATGAAACTTGTTGGGGCAACGAACAGCTTTATTCGCTGGCCGTTCTTCATTGAAGGCATGTTACTCGGAATCCTAGGATCCCTTATTCCAATTGGAGTAACCTTAGGAGCCTATTACTATGTGTATAACAACTTAAGAGAGAAGATTAACTTCTCATTTGTGGAGATTATTCCATTTGATCCACTAGCATGGCAATTAGCATTAATCTTACTTGCGATCGGAGCGTTCATTGGCGTATGGGGAAGCGTGATGAGTGTCCGCAAGTTCCTAAAAGTATAAATTAGCACTTAGACAGGGAAGGGGAAAGGCGGAATATGAGAAAGATAGTTAGTATGTTTTCGATCTTTGCACTTTTATTAGCAGGAACGTTTGCGGGTTCTGCTGAGAAAGTGATGGCGAAATCTTCTTCAGAATTGCAACAAGAGATCAATGAGTTGAAAAAGAAACAAGCTGAATTAGATGAGAAACGAGCAAACGCGATTGAGAATAAAGACGAAACAGAATCAGAACTAAATGATAATATTGCGAAACAAGAAAAAATTGATGCACAGATGAAAGAACTTGATCAAAAAGTTTCTAATACAGCAAGTGATATTAGCTCAAAAGAAGAACAAATTGCTAAAACAAATAATGAAATTGAACAAACTGAAAAAGAAATTAAACAGCTGAAAAAAGAAATTAAAGAACTAATCGTAAGCATTGCAGAACGAGAGCAGCTTTTGAAAGATCGCCTTCGTACCCTTCAAAAAAATGGTGGAGACATCAGTTATTTAGAAGTAATCATGGATTCAAAAGACTTTGGTGATTTCTTAAATCGCACATCAGCTGTAAATAAGATCATGGGCCAGGACCAAAAGATCTTAGATACGCATCAGTCTGAGAAAAAGTCTTTAGAAGAAAAGAAAGTCGAAGTAGAGGACAAAAAGAAGCAGCTTGAAACGAAAAAGTCCAACTTAGAAGAACAGAAGAAGCAGTTAGAATCTCTTAAAGCTCAACTGGACGAACAGCTAGATCAAAAGCGTGAGCTAATGGATAGCTTAGAGCAAAAAGAGCAAGAGCTTCACGATAAGAAAATGGAATTCTCAGAGCAAGCTGAAATCCTTCAAGGCCAAGCAGCAGCTATTAAAGCTGAACGCCAACGTACGCAACAATCTAAGCAAGAAGCTGAAGAACGTGAAGCGGCAGCAGCACTTGCAGCAAAGAAGAAGAGAGAAGCAGAACGAAAAGCAGAACAAGAAGCACAAAGCAACAACTCTTCAAACGGTTCAAGTAGTTCAAGTAACTCAACAAACAGCGGTAACAATATAAGTTCAACACCGGCACCAGCACCGTCTGCACCAAGCTCAAGCGGATTTATTCGCCCGGCAGCTGGACCTGTTACATCTACTTTCGGTCCGCGTTGGGGAACCCAGCACCCTGGAATTGACTTAGGTCGCGCGGGAGCTTCTAATCCAATTAAAGCTGTAGCGTCAGGGACGGTTATTAAATCCTATTATTCTTCAAGTTACGGTAACGTTGTATTCCTTTCTCACTTAAAAGGAGGGCAAGTATATACAACCGTTTATGCCCACATGCAAAATCGTGCGGTTTCCAATGGACAATCTGTTCAACAAGGCCAAGTTCTTGGTGAAATGGGTAATACCGGGTACTCTACTGGAACACACCTACACTTTGAACTTCACGTTGGACCTTGGAACGCTTCGAAGACCAATGCTGTAAATCCATCAAGCTACATCAACTTCTAAAACAATAGAAAGTTAAGGTAAGAGCTACACCTCATGAGGTGTGGCTCTTATTTTCGTATGTGTAAAGTGTGACATTTCACATAATCTCGTAACTATAAGCTAGTATTCTAGATCTCTAACCAACATTGTCAAAATGGTTTGTAAAAGATTATGAGGATCAGGTGAAGGGTATAGAATGGATGAAGATTTTTGTGGAGATTATATAGCATTAGAACATCCAACTCATAAAAGGTAACGTCTAACTCTTCGACCAGAAAGGATGAAACTACAATGACGAAACCGATTAAAGCGTTTATATTTGATGTATACGGTACACTTTTTGACGTACATACCGTGCAAGAAAAATGTGAGGAATTTTTCCCGGAAAAAGGTGAGACGATTAGTCAGTCCTGGAGGCAGAAGCAGCTTGAATATTTCTTCTTATACCAGGTCATGGGTAAATATCGACGATTTCCTGTTGTTACGAAGAATGCTCTTCATTATGCGGTGAAGAAACACGGCGAGGAAATTACTCAGGAACAAAGTGATGCCCTTATGGATGCCTACTTACATCTAGATCATTATGATGAGGTGGAAGAGGTGCTTGGAAAACTTGAGAACTATGAGCGCGTAGTTTTCTCAAACGGCACCCCTGAAACGCTTACCCCTCTACTTGAACATGCAGGTTTAACGGATTATATTGATGATGTATTAAGTGTAGATGGAATTAAACAATTTAAGCCTTCTCAGGATTCATACCTGTATGCCTTAGATCAACTTGGCGTCAAGAGGGAAGAAGTCCTTTTCATGTCTTCAAATGGATGGGACATTTCAGGTGCGAAAAACTTTGGTTTCCAAACCGCTTGGATTAATCGCAACCGTTTGCCCGTCGAAGAGCTAAACCTGGAACCTGATAAGATTTATGAGGACTTAAATGGCATCTTGGAATGGATTGAAGATAAATAAGAAGGAAGGCCGACATTCTTCATGTCTGAATGTCGGTCTTCCTATGTAGAACATGTATGATTCATATTATATTTAGGTTACATCTTTTGTGGCTCCAAAAAATGGTGTACACTAGTAGGTAAGGAATTAGGAGAATGGTTTTCTTTTTTATCGTGGACATGTCGGGTTTGTTTCTGGCATATAGTAAGAATATAAGGCATCTCACAAGGCGGTGTGATGCCCATTTGTGTAGCATTTTCGGTGCGAAAATCGATTTATTCGAGGTGAAAAGGTATGAACCTAAGAAAACGGTATCTGGCCGTCTTGCTCGTTGCTTCTATGGTATTAGGGGCAATTATTACGTATGCGGGCGTCCAACTCGTTGAGCCTGGTGAAGGACAGGCTAAGAGCGAAGTGACAAACAGCGAGAGTCAGGCTTCTACAGATGAAAATCAAGGTTCAAAGGAGTCGCTCGGGGATATCCTCGATGGATTGAAAGAAGATAATAATGGGGAGCTTTCAAAAGTGAACCGGGCCTTTTCTTTAATCCAGGACAAGTATGTTCAGGACATTGAGTCTCAGAAATTAGTAGAAGGCGCGATTCAAGGAATGCTCGATACGTTAGAAGATCCATATAGTGTGTACATGGACCAAGAAACGATGGAGCAATTCAACAACTCCATTTCTTCCTCATTTGAAGGAATCGGAACAGAAGTAAGTATGGTTGATGGAAAAGTAACGATTGTATCTCCGTTTAAAGGTTCCCCTGCAGAAAAAGCAGGCCTTAAGCCAAAAGACCAAATTATAAGCGTCGACGGAGAAAACATCGAAGGCTTAGATTTATATGACGCCGTTCTAAAAATCCGCGGAGAAAAAGGAACAACGGTTACCCTAGAAATTGATCGTCCAGGAGTTCAGGAGCCACTAACGATTGATGTTGTACGTGACACGATTCCTATTGAAACGGTTTATTCTAGTGTAAAAGAAGTGGACGGCAAAAAAGCAGGTGTCATTGAAATCACGTCTTTCTCTGAAAACACAGCGAAAGATTTTAATACACAGCTAAAAGAGCTAGAAGACAAAGGAATTGAAGGACTTGTCATCGACGTTCGCGGGAATCCGGGCGGTTTATTCACCTCGGTTCAAGAGATCTTAAAGAACTTCATTCCAAAAGATAAGCCAATGGTTCAAGTAGAGAATAGCGAAGGTCAAAAGGAACGCTATTTCACAGAACGTGAAGGCAAAAAAGAGTACCCTATTACGGTTTTAATCGATGAAGGTAGTGCCTCTGCATCTGAAATTCTAGCTGGTGCGATGAAAGAAGCGGGTGACTATGAACTAATCGGAAATAAAACGTTTGGTAAAGGTACTGTTCAACAACCCCTTCCAATGGGCGATGGCAGTAGTATGAAGCTAACCGTTTATAAATGGCTTACCCCAGATGGCAACTGGATTCATAAAGATGGAATCAAGCCAACTGTTAAAGCCGATTTACCTGATTACTTCTACACCAACCCGGTTCAAATTAAAGATGAATCACTAGCATTTGATCAAAATAGCGAAAAGGTCGCCAACGTTCAGAAGATGTTGGAGGGGCTTGACTATAAACCAGGACGTAAAGATGGTTACTTCAGTCAGGAAACCGTTCAAGCGGTGAAGGCCTTCCAAAAGGCGAATGATCTTAAAGCTACGGGTGAAGTGAACAAAGAAACAGCTTCTCAAATTCAAGCTAGAGTCATTGAGAAAGTTCAAAACAAAGAGAACGACACCCAAATGAAAAAAGCTCTAAACGTATTGTTTAGTGAATAGGTAGCAGGAATTTAACGATTCGTATCGAATTAAATCCGTAGCATATCGCTACGGATTTTTTTCATGAATAGATGTTAAAGTTGGGGTAGATGGGGAGATCCAGCTCCGGCGGGTAGGGCCTAGCGAGATAAGCACCCGCCTGCGCATTTCATTTGGCTAGCTTCGGGCCGCAGACACTCGGTACATAAGCCAATCAGCTCCGTGAGGGAAGAACGCCTCACTGCGCTGCTTGACTTATGACTGCCGTGTCTAAGCGCGGCCCTCAGCATTTCATTAGTGTCCAGCTCCGGCGGGTAGGGCCTAGCGAGATAAGCAATATGCCCTTCAATGGCTAACGCCAATTCCGGTCATCTTGCTTATCCGTACGGCCCTAAGCACCCGCCTGCGCATTTCATTTTAGGAGGTATACATCATGATTTCTGATTGGTTCTTGGAACTTGGGAGAGGGTTTGGGCGGTTGTTTTTGCAGCCGATTTTGTATTGGACCGTGTTGCTTTTGCTTTTGGCTTCTGTGAAGCGGATTAAGCGGGAGAGGCGAGATTTTGGGAGTAAGATTTTTAATATATTCGCGGAGTGGCGTAAGACGATTGGGTTAAGCTTATTATTTGGACTTATCTTATCGATTGTTTCTATTGCAGTTGGTTTTGCACTTCCTTATCCTGTTATCTTATTGTGGTCCGCGGTTGTTGTTCTGCTTACGTTGTCTCTTCGGTTTAGCTGGATTTCTCCGGCTTATACATTGGGGGCAACTGCACTACTTTTATTATGGGTACCTGAGTTAAGTGGGTCTTTTCTTCCTGACTCATGGATAAGTGCGATGGGAGATACTAGTTTATCAGCTTTAGCGCTATTGCTTGGCGTATTATTAATGGTTGAAGCGATTATGTATCATCGTTTTCAGAATAATGATTCCTTCCCGCAATATGTAAAGGGAGGGCGTGGAAAGTTAATTGGTCAGCATCGTTTGAAGCGACTTGGTTTTCTTCCTGTTTTCTTCTTAATCCCAGGAGGTGCGATTGAGCCTTTTGTAGATTGGTGGCCGATGCTTGCTGTTGGGGATGAAACATATGGTTTAATGCTGGCGCCGATTCTATTAGGGTTTGAACATGTGGTTCGTGGTTTGTCTCCAAGACATGCTGCCCTAACGATGCGTGCATCAATGGTTGTATTATCGATTGTTGTGCTTGGTTTGGCTGCTGCAAGTTTCTATTATCCAATTTTGGCTCTTGTCGCTGTGCTCGTTGCACCTGTTGGGCGAGAGATCAGTTCATTTTTACTAAGATGGCGGGACCAGGGAAAAAATCCATATTTCACGCCACGTTATGATGGACTGCCGATCTTAGGGGTTATACCTGGTTCACCTGCGGATGATATGAACTTGATTGTAGGGGAAACGATTGAGAAGGTTAATGGTTTAAATGTTACAAATGAGCAAGACTTTTATCATGCTGTTCAATCCAACCTCGCTTATTGCAAAATTGCCGTTCGCGACACAGCAGGCGAAATTCGCTTTGCTAAACGTGCGATGTATGAAGATGATCATTATGAACTGGGATTAGTTTTTGTTAAGGCTCAGTATGCGAAGCAGAAAAAAGCAAAATAGATTGTATTTAAAAGGAGAGCGAAAAGCTCTTCTTTTTTTATTGCATGCATCTTGAGGTTTGGGCGGTTTTTGGTGTAGTGAAAGTGTCTGGACGTGAGCACCGAAAGAGTCGGGACGCCCGCGCTGAGTGTCGAGACGAGCAGCAAAAGAGTCGGGACGTCGGCCTAAGCGTCGATATGAGCACTGAAAGAGTCCGGACGCCAGCGCTAAGTGTCGAGACGAGCGTCAATAGTGTCTAGACGCTAGCACCGAGTGTCGATATGAGTACCGAAAAAGTCAGGACGCCCGCCCCAAGTGTCGAGACAAACGCCAAAAGAGTCTAGACGCTAGCACCGAGTGTCGACACGAACGCCAAAAGAGACGGGACGCCCGCCCCAAGCGTCGAGACGAGCGCCAAAAGAGTCGGGACGCCCGCCCCAAGCGTCGAGACGAGCGCCAAAAGAGTCCAGACGCCCGCCCCAAGCGTCGAGACGAGCGCCAAAAGAGTCCAAACGCTCCCAACCAACTCCAAACATAATATACCTACAATACACCCATACTACAACTGGTATAGACAACTATACACCAAAATGGTATTCTATACGTACTAAAAGCGTTTTCATTTTATTATGATCTCTAGGAGGGAGCTTATGCTCAACTTTTTGCAACGCATTGGGAAGTCTTTAATGTTTCCGATTGCGACTCTTCCTGCTGCTGCTTTACTTGTGCGGCTTGGGAAGGAAGATATGCTTGATATTCCGTTCATCACCGCGGCGGGAAACGGGATTTTAGGGAACCTTGCTATTATTTTTGCTATTGGAATTGCGATGGGGTTGTCGCACGATGGAAGTGGGGGAGCGGCGCTTGCTGGTGCGATTGGGTATCTTGTTTTAACAGAGGGTGCTCAGTCGATTGACTCTGATATAGATATGAAAGTGTTTGGCGGTGTGATTGCCGGTATTGCGGGTGGTTTGCTGTATAACAAGTATTACAATGTAAAGTTTCCGGATTGGCTTGCTTTCTTTGGTGGGAAGCGGTTTGTTCCGATTATTACGTCACTTGTGATGGTCGCGACGGCTTTTGTGCTAGGGTTTGTGTGGCCACCTGTACAGGATGGGCTTGATGCGCTTGGGAACTGGATTCTAAATGCCGGAACAGCTGGAGTTGGGATCTATGGGGTTTTAAATCGTCTCTTAATCCCAGTAGGGCTGCACCACGTTATGAACGCAGTGATTTGGTTTGATTTTGGAACATTTACGACAGCTTCAGGTGAGGTATTCCACGGGGAGATTAATCGCTTCTTAAACGGAGACCCGGAAGCGGGTTATTTCTTAGCTGGTTTCTTTCCAGTCATGATGTTTGGTTTACCGGCAGCTTGTGCGGCCATGTATGTGGCAGCGAAGAAAGAGCGGAAAGCCGCTGTTGGAGGCCTTCTCTTTAGTATTGCATTTACATCATTTTTAACAGGTGTGACGGAACCGATTGAATTCTCTTTCATGTTCTTATCACCCTTATTGTACGTTGTCCATGCGCTCTTAACGGGTGTATCGATGATGGCGGCTTACTTACTTGATATTCGACATGGATTTGGATTCTCAGCAGGTTTAATTGATTATCTGTTGAATTTTACATTAGCTCAGAATCCGCTGTTACTGGCTGGATTAGGAATTGTGATGGGAGCTATATACTTCGTCATCTTCTACTTCCTTATTATTAAGTTGGACCTCAAGACGCCAGGTCGTGAGGATGAAGACATGGAGGAAGAACAGATGGAGACGGAGAAGGGCGACTATGATGCGCTCGCTTATCACTATATTGAAGCTATTGGTGGTATGAACAATATCGAAAGTCTGGATTACTGTACAACGCGCTTACGCATGCAGATTACAGACCAAGAGAAGGTGGATGAGAAGAAGCTTAAACGACTCGGTGCTCGTGGAGTTATGAAAATGAGCAAGAAGAATCTTCAGGTTATTGTAGGGACAACCGTTGAATTTGTTGCCGATGCGATGCGGAAACGAATGGATCGTGGAGATACAGCAGCACCAGACGAGACGGTTGAAGGAGTACAACCATGTGAAAAAGCGACGTCTGAAAAATACTTAGCTGGAAAAGACTTTGCCCTGCCGATTGAAGGACGGGTGATGGAGCTGTCAGAAGTTCCGGATGAAGTTTTTGCTCAAGGAATGATGGGGCAGGGCTTCGCTATTGATCCGAGCGGCGATACATTTACATCTCCTGTAGACGGGAAAGTGGTGAACGTGTTTCCGACAAAACATGCGATTGGACTTGAAACAGAGAGTGGTATTGAGATTCTTATTCATATTGGACTCGACACAGTTAAACTTCAGGGAGAAGGATTCGAGCTTCTTGTTGAAGATGGGCAAGCGGTGACCAAAGGGACGCCTCTTATTAAAGTTGACTTTGATCGAATTCGTGACAAGGTGCCTTCTATCGTAACGCCAATTGTGTTTACGAATTTGGAGGATGAGTCCTTAACCCTTCTTGAGACAGGAAATCAGCATTCACAAACCACGAACATCGTAACGATACAAAAATAATTCAAAAAAAAGGAGAGTCCCGGCTCTCCTTTTCTAATGAGGAGGGCTGACATGTCTAAGATTTATGTAATTAAGGATGTGGAACTTGTTTTAGAAGATGGGAGTGTTCAATCCGGTCACGTCTTCGTTCAAAACGGGATGATTCAAAAAATAGGAACGGAAATGCAAGACGAAGCGGAGGTATTAATCGATGGGGCTGGGCACCAACTCACTCTTTTTCCTGGCTTTATCGATGTGCACGTTCACGGAGCAAACGGCTGTGATGTGATGGATGGAACAGAAGAAGCTTTGCAAGAAATGAGCCGCGTGCTTCCGAGAGAAGGGACCACGAGTTTTCTGGGTACGACGATGACGCAGTCTCATGGAGCGATTGAACGAGCTGTTGAAAATGCAGGGCGCTATGTTGGGCGGCAGAAGCCAGATGGTAGGGCTGAAATGCTTGGAATCCATTTAGAAGGTCCTTTTATTTCAAAAGATAAAGCAGGAGCTCAGCCGCTTGAACACATTGTGCCACCGAAAGTGGATCTTTTTCAAAAATGGCAAGTGAAAAGCGGTGGGCATATTAAGCTCGTCACTCTTGCCCCTGAGGAGGATGGAGCGCTTGATTTTATTACGTATTTATCAGATGAAGGTGTGGTTCCTTCAATTGGACATTCGAACGCAACATTTGCTCAAGTGAAAGCAGCTGTTGCACATGGGGCGAAGCATGTGACTCACTTATTTAACCAGATGAGCGGTCTTCACCACAGGGAGCCTGGGGTAGTGGGAGGAGCGCTGCTGCATGATGAGCTGATGACAGAGATAATTGTAGATGGCATTCACGTTCACCTTGATGCGATCCGTCTTGCTTACAAGCAAAAAGGCTCTGATCACACCATTTTGATAACGGATGCGATGCGAGCTAAATGCTTGCCTGAAGGAGTTTATGATCTTGGTGGTCAAGATGTTCATGTAGAAGGTGGAGAGGCCCGGCTTAAGGACGGGACATTGGCGGGGAGTATCTTGACTCTTCAAGAAGCGGCGAAGCGTATGAAATCGATTAGTGATATGACGAAGCACGAACTTGTTCAAATTACGTCAGCGAATGCGGCGAAGCAACTTGGTGTTTTTGACCGGAAAGGAAGCATTGCTGTCGGGAAGGATGCTGATTTCGTGCTGATGAATGATGCGATGAACGTTGTTGCAACGATCTGTAGAGGAATCATTAGTTACCGTAAAGGAGAGGAGCTATCATGAAGGTCATTGTAACGAGAGACAATCAAGAAATGAGTCAAAAAGCGGCTGATCTTCTACAACTATGCATGGAAGAGAATGAGGAGAGCGTGCTTGGTCTTGCGACAGGGGGAACACCTAGAGGAACTTATCAGGAGTTAATTAGACGCTACAAAGCAGGTGAACTGGACTTCTCTCATGTGACAGCTTTCAATCTGGACGAATATGTTGGGGTGGATCAACATCACCCGCAAAGTTATCACACTTTTATGAAGGAACAGCTATTTCAACATGTTAATATGAATATAGAAAAAGCTCATATCCCAAACGGTCAGGCGCCGGATTTACAGGAAGAGTGTGCACGTTATGAAGCGTTAATTGAAAAGATTGGACCGCCGCACATTCAGCTACTCGGGATTGGCCACAATGGTCATATTGGATTTAATGAGCCAGGAAGTTCGTTTAAGAGTGAAACGCATGTCGTGGATTTAGCGGATTCTACTAGAGACGCCAATGCGCGCTTTTTTGAATCGAAAAGTGATGTGCCAAGTCAAGCGATCACGATGGGGATTCAATCCATTATGAAGAGTAAAAGAATTGTTCTTATCGCTAGCGGTGAGAAAAAAGCGGAGGCGATCAGAAGGCTTCTCTCTCAGGAAGTGAGTGAGGATTTCCCAGCCTCAGCTCTTCATTCCCATCCTGATGTGACGCTGATTGTGGACTTGTCTGCCTATCAGAAAATCTAAGGTTAGTGAGGAGGTTTTTTTCATGTTGGATAAGCGTTCACCTATGCCGATGTATTACCAGATTGAAGAGCGGATTAAGCAGCAAATTCAACAAGGGGAATTTGCGCCTGGGGATATGATCCCGTCTGAACGAGAATTGTCTGAAACCTATGAAGTGAGTCGGATGACCGTTCGTCAGTCGATTACGAATATGGTGAACGACGGGATCTTATATCGGGAAAAGGGTCGTGGTACTTTTGTGGCCGAGCAAAAGATTGAACAAACGCTGCAAGGCATGACGAGTTTCACAGAAGATATGAAAGCGCGGGGAATGAAGCCAAGCAGTCGTTTGCTCCATTTTGATGTCGTTCCGGCTCAAGGAGAGATGGCTGAGAAGCTTGAGATCAAGCAGGAAGAGGAGCTATTCTTAATTCAGCGTATCCGTTTTGCAGACCAGGAACCGATGGCTGTTGAGACGACGTTTATCCCGGCAAAACTGGCTCCAGGGTTAAATCAGGAAATTGTGCAAGGATCTCTTTATGAATATATGGAGGTGACTCACGGATACCAGATAGGGAGAGCCACACAGGTAATCCAAGCGACCATCGTGGATCAGCAGGAAGCGGAGTTGCTTCAGGTTCCGCTCTCTTCACCAGTGCTTGTAATTGAGCGGAATTCGGTATTAACAGATGGGACTCCTTTTGAAGTCGTGAAATCAGTGTATCGTGCGGACCGCTACAAGTTTAGCAGTGATATTACTCGGATGTAGAGGTGGAATGCAAGCAAAGGGTTCGTGATGAGATTGCTCCCTGCGCGAATGTGTGATAGCTAAGCTGAAATTTTTGTGTTTATGCTTATGGTGATGATACGCTAAAACAGCTGAGCACATGAGCTCAAGAACTACCCGAGGGGAGTAATGATCATGAACAGTTTACAAGATACAATCAAGCTAAATAATGGTGTAGACATGCCTCGTTTGGGGTTAGGCGTATTTAAAGCAGAAGATGGCGAAGAAGTCATTAATGCTGTTAAATGGGCATTAGAACACGGGTATCGTAGCATTGATACAGCTGCGGCTTATAAGAACGAAGAAGGCGTGGGTCAAGCGCTTAAGGATTCTGGCTTAAGCCGTGACGAGATCTTTGTAACGTCTAAACTTTGGAACTCAGACCAGGGTTATGAGGAAACGCTACAAGCATTTGAGACGAGCCTTGAGAAGCTAGGTCTTGACTATTTAGATCTCTATTTAATTCACTGGCCAGTTGAAGGGAAGTATAAAGAATCTTGGAAGGCGATGGAGAAGCTTTATCATGACGGTAAGATCCGTGCGATTGGTGTAAGTAACTTCCACCCTCACCATTTAGATGATTTATTGAAGGATGGGGAAGTAACGCCTGTCATTAACCAGGTAGAACTTCATCCGAAGCTTGCTCAACAAGAAGTGCGTGACTACTGTGAGAAGCACGACATTGTAGTAGAAGCATGGAGTCCGCTTATGCAAGGACAAATTCTAGAAGAGCCTGTGATTCAAGAGCTCGCTCAGAAATACAACAAAACCGCTGCGCAAATCGTCATTCGTTGGGATCTTCAAATTGGGATCGTAACAATTCCGAAATCAACGAAACAACATCGCATTCAAGAAAATGCGGATGTATTCGACTTTGAATTAACTGACGAAGAAGTGGTGAAAATTACAGAACTGAACGAAAACCACCGCGTAGGCCCAGACCCAGACAACTTTGATTTCTAAACTATATAACAACCTAGAAGGTATCTGCCTATTAAGGCAGGTACCTTCTTTACGTTAATACAGTAAACCGTGCCAGACACCCTTCAGTGCGGTGAAGAAAGAAAGGGCGCCAGACACCCTTCACTGCTTTAAAGCGTAAACGGGTGTCTGGCACGCTTTATTGCTTTAGTGTGTTAGTCTTCGTGGAAGTCGTAGAAGATGGTTTCGTAGTAGGTTTGTGGTTGGTCTTTGTTTTGGTTGTGGAGGTAGTGGACGATTCCCCATTCGAATAGACATAGAAAGAGTAGGGTTAGAATTCCAATAAACATAGTAAATCTTCCTTTCTTTTTAATTGGTTTAAATTTACTATAGGGTATGAAACGCGTTTCATAGCAAGCTCTTTTTACATATAGATGAGGTGAGGGTATGGCAAATATAAGAGATGTAGCGAAACAAGCCGGGGTGTCGGTGACGACGGTGTCGCGTGTGTTGAACGATCATCCTTATGTCACACAAGAGAAGCGGTTGGCTGTAGAGAAAGCGATGGAGGAGCTTGGGTATCACCAAAATATCAATGCGATTCATTTATCTAAAGGAGAAACAAGATTACTAGGTGTTGCGGTTCCGTTTATTAACCATTCCTACTTTTCTACGCTGCTTAATGGAATTGCAGACCGAGCGCTTGTGCGTGATTATAACCTTGTATTTTATCAGACCAATTATCAGAAGGGAGAAGAGAGTAAGGCATTAGAAGCGTTGAAACGCAAGCAAATAGACGGTTTAATGATCCTGTCTCGTGCGAGTGACTGGAACTCGGTTGAGGCATACCAGGAATTCGGACCGCTTGTGGTGTGTGAGTCGTCGGAACACACTCGTATCCCTTGCGTATCGGTCGACCATTATGAAGCTTTCCGATATGGAATGCGCTATATTATAGATAAAGGTCATCGACACATCGGATATTGTATTGGACGAAGGACTGGGACAAATAGTAGTCTAAGAGAAAAAGCATACTGTGAAGAATTGGAATACATAGGAGAACCTTATCGGAAGAGTTGGGTATTTAACAATTGCTTAACGATTGAAGACGGGAAGCGCGTGGTGAATGAGTATGTGTCACTTAAAGAAAAACCATCGGCCTTGCTTATTACAAGTGATCAGGTCGCCGCAGGATTCAGGATGGAAGCCGAGAAGCGGGGGATTCGTGTACCTCATGATGTTGCGATTCTTGGATTTGATAATCATCCTATTGCTGAAGCCCTTGATCTGACGACAATTGAACTCCCTCTTCATGAAGTGGGAATGTCCCTTGTTGAGAAAGTGAGTAGTAAGAACCCATCTTCAGCTATCTATCCATTTGAACTAGTCGAGCGCGGAAGTGTGTAAAGTTCTGAAGCGATTCTCCATATACTGCCATGTACATTATTCATTTAAGGAAGGACGTATCATTGATGAATTTTTCGATTATTTGGATCGCGCTTTTTGTCCTTGCATTAGCACTTGTATTAATGGGATTCCTTATGTTTCTACTCTTCCAAAAGAGAAGAAACATTCGATATGAAATAAGAAAAAAATCTTATAAAGATAAACTAAAGCCAGTCGTCCAGCAAGTTGTCCTATCAGGAGAAGAAGGGCATCCAAGACTTATCGAAAATGAACAAATCGTTTATGAAGTTCTTGCTGAATTGCTTGAAGAGCTGACTGCCACGCTAAAAGATCCTTTTGTGAAAATGCGGGTGAATTCGTTTGCTCAGTGGACGATGAAAGATTACTATACACGTATGCTTCACCACCGACGGTTTAGTTTACGTATGAACGCTCTTTATCAGATCGAAGATTTTAACGTTCAAAGCTTTCAAGAGCTGTTGTGGCAACGATATAAAAATAAAACGTATAAAAATATAGCAGAGCACTACCAACTGGTACGCACACTTAGCGCGCTTGGTTCTAAAGAACTTATTTATGATCTTCTAGGTACCCACCAACCTTATCCTAAATTTTTGTACAAGGAAGTACTGCGCAGGCTTCCTAAAATAGATACGGAGCGCTTTATTGACGAGTGTGATTCTCTCCCTCTTTCGTTCCAACAGGCTGTTGTGGAATGGATCGGAGAGACGAGAGATTACAGTCGGATCCCTTTTTTAGAAGATCGCCTTGAAAGTGACTCTATTGAACTACGGATCAGTCTATTAAAAGTCTTGGAAACATTCGGTTATGTGTCGCGTCATGATGCTGTTCTGGCTCTTGCCACATCAGACTACTTCCAGGAACGGATGATGGTTGCCAGAATTGCTAAAGTGACCGAGAAGGAAAGGTATAAATCTGTTCTTGTAGGCTTGTTGTCAGACTCTAATTGGTTTGTTCGACAGGCAGCGGGAGGGGCATTAACCGTTTATCAGGACGGCGATATGATTTTAGCACACGTATATGAAACGAGCGAAGATCCTTATGCACGGGATATGGCGCATCAGTGGTTAGAAAGCGAGGGGGCTTTATGGAAATCATAGGAGCAGTGATACACGTTTTTTTTCAGCTATTTACCTATCTTTTTGTCGCCTATATGATTGTCGTCATTGGGTTTTATTCCGTCATGCTTGTTATTTCTTCAAGACAGCTTCGGGAGCAGTATGGCCTGAACCAAAAGGAACCTTATGAAGATTATTTGGATAACATTGATGCAAAGCCTGTGTCTGTTATTGTACCTGCATATAACGAGGAAATTGGGATTTATAATAGTGTTCGAGCGCTTTTAAGTATGAATTATAGTGAGTACGAAATCATTGTTGTTAACGATGGGTCTAAAGATCAGACTGTCGATATTATGATTGATAAATTTGATATGAAAAAGATCCCTCGCGTCGTGCGGAAACAATTGGATACAGAATCCATCAGGGGAATCTATCAGTCTTCTATTCACAGCAACGTATTTATGGTTGATAAAGATAATGGGGGGAAGGCTGATGCGTTAAACGCAGGGATTAACGTTTCTCGATATCCATATGTCTGCTCGTTAGACGGGGACTCTATATTAGAACGAGATGCTTTCTTGAAAGTCATGAAGCCTATCATTGAATCAGATGGGGAAGTTATAGCAGCCGGTGGAAGCATACGAATCGCGAATGGGTGTCGTATTGAACGGGGCGAAGTGATGGAAATTGGGTTATCGAAGACTCCTCTTGTCGTGATGCAAGTGATTGAGTATTTGCGGGCCTTTCTTATGGGAAGAATTGGACTTAGTCGCCACAACCTTTTGCTCATTATTTCAGGGGCTTTCGGTATATTCCATAAAGAATCCGTTATACGCGCTGGTGGCTACCGGAGGGAAACAGTAGGGGAGGATATGGAACTTGTTGTTCGCCTTCATCGTTTAATGAAAGAAGAAAAAGAGAAGAGTCAAATCGTTTATGTACCTGATCCCGTTTGCTGGACGGAAGCACCTGAGGATACCACAATGTTAAAAAGGCAGCGAAGCCGCTGGCACAGGGGGTTATTCGAATCTCTTTGGCATCATAAGCGCATGCTGTTTAATCCGCGATATGGCAGCATTGGAATGGTCTCTGTTCCTTATTTCGTCTTTATCGAACTTATAGGACCTGTGATTGAGTTGCTTGGTTACATTCTAGTGCCTATAGGTGTTCTAACGGGAATTATTCATGTACAAGTTGCGATCCTTATGTTTTTACTAGCGCTTCTATACGGTTCGATTCTTTCCATGGGGGCTGTGCTTCTAGAGGAGTGGAGCCTAAGGCGTTATCCGAAAGAGAGTCATATTGTTCGGTTGTTTCTCTATGCCTTGTCTGAGACGTTTTGGTATCGTCCGTTGACTGTATTCTGGCGTATGCTTGGGCTTGTGCAGGTTGTGAGGAAGCAGCAAGGATGGGGTGAGATGAAACGAAAGGGGATATCGCAGTAATGGATATCAAATTGGGATGGTCCGTTACGGTATGAGGTGGTAGGGCAGGCTTGGGGACAACTCGCTTTCCTGCGGCCCCACACGAGGTGGGGTCGTTCGACGTTGTCACAGGACGTGACGGTTTTAGTCGAACTTCCCCTTTCTTTTAGAGCCTCCTCGTTCGCTGGCGCTCTCTGTGGGGTCTCGTCTAGCTCTCTCTCCCGCGGGAGTCTCGCAGTCCCCAAGCCTGCCCTGGCTATTGTGGAGATGAACGGACCGAGCATATTGAGCTTTCAAGGTTACTGTCCATTTCTTGAACAAACATAATAAAGGGCAAAAATTATATCAGATACAAAAATCACCCCACTCGTTTACATAAACGAGTGGGGTGATTTCGTTAATCCGCTTGTTCAAATGCTTCTTTCATAATGTCATAGGATTTCTTTAAGCGTTCTTCTGATTTTGGTTCGTTCCAGTTCTCCCATGTGTAGGGGAGGAAGTTGGTTTTTGAGTTGATTTCATTTCCTTCTTTTGTATAGGCCATGATTGAAAGATTCTCGAAGTTTTGAGATCCTTCTAATCCTTCTTTCCACAGGTCTGTCATTTGTTCTTTTTGACTTGGGTCTTTGATGTTTAGAAGTTGCCATGGGACTCGGACTTCTATAACCTGATCGTTTTCTCCGATTGCGTAATCGGTTAAGGCGTTGTAATCTTCGGATTCTGGGTTTGCGTTTCCGTGTTGTAGCTTTCCTGTTTCATAGGAAGAGAACGGAATGGTTTCATTGGTCGTTGGAATCTTTAATTCCTTGTTTAAGGCTAATCGAATCGGGTGAAATTCTCCATTATCCTTTTTACTAGCGTAGGGTTGTTGCTCGATCATGGAGAGTGATTCTCCGTATTGATAGTAAAAAGGATCGTAGTAGCTATCGACAAGGAGTTCAGCTTGTTCTTTGCCGTTCACTTCTAGAAGGAAATCGACACCTTCGTCTGCCGTTAGTCCATCCGTTAGTGTTGTGATACCTTGATCTTGGATGGTATCGAAAGCGACTCCGAGCGACTGATCTTTAAAGTTAAAGCTCTTATCCATTTCTAAACGAAGGTAGAGGTACCGTTCGTCGTGATCTGTTGCTATCGATTTAATCTTTCCGTCTCCAGACGAAGGAAGTTTAGCGTCTTGCCATGATTCTCCTTTTCCATCCACAGTTCGTTTTAAGCGGTCAAAGGATAATAGTCCAAATTGTTGTTCATTGGTCTGTGCATTGGACCAGAATGGACGTCTGTTTGGATTATCAAGTTCCATCGTGTTCCACGTTCGTTTGAACCACTCATCCTGCCAAGTGAAGACGAGTCCACCAAGCGTGCCTTCTGCGACAATGTCTTCAAATAAGCGCTTGTTGATTTCGCCTTGCTGTTGCTCAGAATGATGACCCTGGTCCCAGCCAAATGGGTTTCCGTGTGTTTTCCCGCGTGATCCTGGTACTCCAAATTCAGCAACAAGAATAGGCATATCATGCTGGCTCACGAGGTCATTCAAGTATCCTGCGTAGCTGTTGTTCTCTCCGCGCTGGTCTTTGTAGGAGAGGTATTCTTCGTCATAGTTCAAGAAGTCAGGGTAATACGGATAGACGTGATAACTCGCAAACATGCCTGGCTTGAATGTATCTTCGTTCGTATGAATGACATTTGGGTTTACGCCAACAAGATCTTCTTCTTCAAGTGGTTCTGACGGGTGCTCGAGAAAGTCTGTCGTTGGCCAGTTCGTAAAGCTAATGGGGCGTTGCCAGTTGTAATGGTCCATTTCATATTGAATGGTGTAGTCCATCATCGACGCCAGCCAATGTTCAAACGGTTGAGCCTCCTCGGTGTAAACATACTCGCCTGAGTAATCTCCCTTATCTTGATGGTTCTCATTTGTCTTTTCGACCATCTCAGGGAACCACTCAATTCCGATGATCCAGCCAATGACGTATTCAGAAATGTCAGCGTTGTATACACCGCTCGCATGACCTGGTTTCTCTGGAACTTCAGCATTGCCATGAATCACGTCCACTAAGGTTGAGATCTCTCGTTTAAACGACTGTGTATTCTCCTCATGGAAACTGTCTAAATGACGTTCGAGCGGCTCTTCTTCAACCCAAGCGCCGTGGAAGACGTAGATGGGTTCATCAGTTTCTTCGTTATAGTTCTTGAGGGCTCTGTAAAAACCAGGCGGATGAAGCGTGTATACCCGTATAGCATTTGCATCCATCTCGCCGATTTGTTCGAACCATCTTGCGTATTCACGCTCTGTAATGGCAGCCTCACCTGGGAATGCCCCTGGTTTCCCCATACCAATATTTAAGCCTTTCATAAGTGCTGGCTTCCATTCTCCGTTTTGATAGATTTCAAAACGCTTTTCGCCAACCCTTGTAGGATAAAATACCCCGTCTTCATGGGCTACTTGTTTCTTTGTCTCTTCTTTTTGTTCCTTTGGTGGCGTTTTTGCCTCTTTTAAAATATCTTTTAACATCGGTACGTAAGTCTTCCAGTAAAATGGTTCAGGATTTGAATCATCAAAGGAGAACCATTTGCGAAAGTTTGCTACGCCTTTGTATTGATAGAAGGGAGGCAGCGATTCCATATCAGCGTAATCACCTGCAAAGTAGTATGCAGGATAATCATTCTTCGTTGTGCGTGTTACAGCAGGGAACTGATTCGGAATATTGTGCTTGCTTAGCTTTTCTTTCCCTTGTTCGGTTAGGTCCCAGTCATAATAAGCCATCACATTGCTGGAATCATAAGGCTTCACAATATCAAACCAATATGCGTAATGGGGGCTCTCTTTTAATCCGAATTGTTCTTCCCCTTGACCTGTAAAAGTAGCCCGAATGCCTTCGCCAGATACGTGCTCATCTTCTTCTAGCACCACGATGGTGTTATCTCTATGAACGAGTACATAACCTGCTCCCTCGAATGACCAATCTTGTCCTTGTTGTTTTTCATAATCGCGTACGGCCCATTTAGGGATTTCGCTACCTGATGCATCTTTAGATAAATCTTTGAAATAACGTCCTGACCACCCTGTCGCTTCAATGTCTAATAGATTGGTAATCGTTTGACGGGCATCATCCCTTGTGGGGCTTGAAAATGTGTTAAATTCCGCGATCAAGGTGGCTGTATTCTCATAAAGGGAAGCTTCTATTTTTTCGGCCTCTTCCTTCGTTAACCCGCCTGTGATTTTGGTAGACTTCTCACCGTCGCTGTTATCTCCCTTAAGATCAGCGTCATAAACGCCATATGTATCAGTGAGGTAGATCATTTGGTAGGTGCTTAAGTCTTCCGGCAAAGAGGATGTCTCAGGTTTTTCACCAGGGTGATACCCTACGTAATCTTGCTCCGTGTCATAGGCATCCCCGTCAGCTTTCGTATACTTTTCATAATTTAATAGCCATGTTAGGCCTTTGTGCTCTCTATAGGACTCATTTGGAACAGTTTTATCCACTATAAGTGTTTCTAACGGCTGCTTAGGCTCTAAGAGCCACCATATAAATGGGAATGCTAGTATAAGCAAAAATCCCCCTAGTACAAATGGCCACTTCTTCATCCCATTTCCCCCTCTGTAGAAGTAGTAGGTATATGTATTATCTCATATCCTGATCTTTAACACAGTATTCTCTATTTTTGGTTCATTTTGTGAGTGGGTCGAAGCGATTAAATAGGGAAATGAGGCGAATGGACTACCTAAATCGTGTCGATAGGTGTCGATAAAACCGTTCTAAACGCTCATTTTGCCTTTATTTCGAGATGAAGTGTTGTTCTAAACTACAAGTTGGGTTTATAGTAAGAATAATCCAAATAACGAAAAATTCAGAAATTTAGGGGGATGACGGATGAAGAAGGGGAAATTATTAACATCGGCTTTAGCGCTGACACTGGCGATTGGTCCAGTGGCGAGCGTTAATGCTTCCATGCCTTCACCGACTGAGGTTGGCAAAAGCAAACACGTCCATCATGAAGGAGGATCACCATTTGATTTAGCCATCGCAAACGATGAGCGTTTAATTGAAATGTTGAAAGAGAATGGAACGATTGGGAAAAATGCCTCGCCCGCAGAGGCTCAGGAGAAGTTGAATCAATTCTTACAGGCTAAGCAAGAATCAGCTAATAAAGAAGTGGGCGAGCTTCATGAAGAAGAGAAGTCTTCTAAAGAGAAGGTCAAAGAACAAATGGAGAACAATAATAGTCTGACTAACGGTAAAGGAAACAAACTTGGGCAAGCTAAGAAAAATGCTCCAGAAGGTGTTGAAGAGGAAGCGTATAATGGTGAAATGCGTACGGACAAGGTCCTCGTATTGCTAGTGGATTATCCGGACAAGCCTCATAACTCAATGTCAGCTGATGAAACGGATATGTATTATGAAGGTGAAGATGCATACTCCCGTGCACATTATCAGGACATGCTGTTTGGTACAGGTGGCTGGACAGGTCCAGACGGGAAAAACTATGTATCTATGAAACAATACTATGAGCAGCAGTCTGGTGGAAGTTATTCAGTTGAAGGAGATGTTGCTGGATGGTATACGGCTAGTCAACCGGCGGCTGCTTATGGTGGCAACTATCCGACTGAAGATGATAGTGATGTAAATGCTCGCGGTCTAGTAAAAGAAGCTTTAGAGTTAGCGGCAGCTGATCCTACTGTGGATATTTCTGAATACGATCAATGGGATCGCTACGATTTAGACGGTGACGGAAACTACTTAGAAGCAGACGGCTTAGTCGACCATCTGATGGTTATACACTCTGGGGTTGGTGAAGAAGCAGGTGGCGGTAGCTTAGGTTCAGATGCAATCTGGTCTCACCGCTGGAACCTTGGTGGTGTAACTCCAATCTCAAATACGGAAGCAACAGTTGGGTATTGGGGCGGATCTATGGCTGCATACGATTACACAATCGAGCCTGAAGACGGTGCGGTTGGTGTTATGGCGCACGAATTCGGTCATGACTTAGGTCTTCCGGACGAGTACGATACGCAGTATACAGGTGCTGGGGAA
Organism: Pontibacillus chungwhensis BH030062; assembly: GCF_000770675.1. Taxonomy (GTDB): domain Bacteria; phylum Bacillota; class Bacilli; order Bacillales; family BH030062; genus Pontibacillus; species Pontibacillus chungwhensis. The sequence goes on along the minus strand of NZ_AVBG01000006.1, from coordinate 25,859 downwards.
CCAGTAAGCTACTGGTCTATTATGTCTAGCGGAAGTTGGGCAGGAGATATTCCTGGGACAATGCCTACTGGGTTTAGTCCTTATATGAAGGAAATGCTTCAAGCTTCTGCTGTTGTAGACAATGAAGGTACAAAAGGGAACTGGTTATCTGGAACAGAAGTTAATTTAGAAGATGTGAAAAGCGAAGGTACGGAGTTCTTGCTTGATGAAGCTGTAACTAAAGGAACAAATAATGACGTAGTAAAAGTAAATCTTCCACAAAAAGAAACAGTAATCAACGAACCTGCTAGTGGTGAGTATGAGTACTTCAGTGGAAGCGCTGATGGCTTGGATAACAAATTAACGAAAACAGTAGACCTTACAAATGCAAATTCAGCCGAGTTTAATTTCAAAACTTGGTACGATATTGAGAAAGATTGGGATTATGCATATGTAACTGTTAACGGTGAGCCAGTCGCATCAGATATTACAACAGATACAAACCCACATGGATCGAACTTAGGTAATGGTATTACTGGTTCTTCTAACGGTTGGGTCAATGCATCCTTTGATATTTCTGCTTACGCTGGCCAGGAAGTTGAAGTAGCAATTGAGTACGTAACTGATGCCGCTGTTAGCAACCCAGGCTTATATGCTGACGACCTTTCTATCACTGTTGATGGCGAAGAAGTTGTCTTTGACGATGCAGAAGGAGACGCTAAATTTGGCTTAGATGGCTTTACGAAATCAGACGGTATTAAGAGAAGTGACCACTACTACCTCCTAGAATGGAGAAGCCACAACGGCGTTGACGAAGGCTTAGCAAACATCCGTCGCGGTGATAGCCTGATGACATTCGATGATGGCTTACTAGTATGGTACGTGGATAAGCAATACAGTGAGAACTGGACAGGCATTCACCCAGGTGAAGGTTTTGTCGGGGTTGTCGATGCGGATCAGAAGACGCTTAACTGGAGCGATGGAAGTGTAGCTTCGACACGCTACCAGGTTCATGATGCTGCGTTTAGCCTAGATAAAACTGAAAAGATGTATCTCGATTATACAGATCTGTATGGTATCACTCTTAAAGATAACTATACGAAGCGCACTCCACTATTCAGCGACTCTGCCGACTACTCCAACCCAGGCTTAGTCGATGCAGGACGTAACGTTCCTGAATATGACTTAAACTTCCGAGTAACGGGAGAAAGCGAAGACGGTACAGTTGGTAAAGTTCTAATTTTCAGTGATAAGAAGTAACATTCATTAAGAAAAGCTACACTCACATTCGTGAGTGTAGCTTTTTTGCATAGAACAAGCTTTTTCTCCAGCCAACTTCTTCCTTTTATTACCCATATATAAGATAATAGATACATAGACTTATACGATAAGGAGAGAGACATTTGCAAAAGTATCAGACTCTATTTCTGAAGCGAACCCGTTCCACTCTCCAAAGCTGGGGGGAGCATCGTTCGATTACGAACGGAGCGATGTACCAGTTTTTGCATTCATTAAAGGGAACGGCTTCATCCATTGGTTTACCTTCTATAACAGAGGTGGCAACGAATCTTATGCAACAGTTGCCTGCATCTGCTGATTATGAGTGGGCTAAAGAGAGGTGGCAATCTTTTCTCAGTCCACTGACAGAAGAATTAAAGAAGCATTCAACAGATGACGTTCGTGTAGAACCATTAATTGAAAAGATAAAAGATGAGGCTCCAAGAGGCTCGTTAGTTTTGCTTGTTGGGGATCAAATTGATCGCATTTCGAATTTAAAGGATATGCTTGAAGAACATTATGCGGTTATGGTCGCGGCGAATGAGTCGAAGGCCGTCGAAGTGTTCTATAGCCAGAAGCCTGATTATGTCATTATAGATTTACACCAGAAAGAGGACCACGGGTTTCACGTGCTTTCAAGTATTGCCAATAAGGCTAGACATAGTTTTGTACCTACACTGCTTGTGGAAGATGCACCTCATACGATGTTACGGAAGAAAGCGTATGAGGCTGGGGCATTTGATATTGTTCATTCCCCTTTTGATAACGAGGAAATGCTTGCTTTAATACAGAATCGTTTAGAACTAAAGCGCGTCCTTCAGGCTCAGATCTTGTTAGATGAATTAACGGGGGCATATAACCGCAAGTTTTTACAAGAAGAGTTGCAGCGACAATGGGCAGAATATGAGCGTTATGAGACCATGTTTTCCGTTGCGATGCTCGACTTAGACCGATTTAAGCGCATTAACGATACATATGGTCACGATACAGGCGATCACATTCTTAAACAGTTCGCCGATACGATTATACAGAATAAACGTCAAGGTGATTATTTTATCAGGTATGGCGGAGAAGAATTTATGTTAATCATGCCGAAGACCGACGGAGAACAAGCGCGATTGATTGTTGAACGTCTCTTAAAAGTCTTCTCGGAGCATACATTTGAAAAAGATGGCACGACGTTTACATGTTCATTCTCTGCAGGTGTGGCTTCTGTTCACCCTCGGATTAAGCATACGGATGAACTCATTTCAAACGGCGATCAGGCGCTCTATATGGCGAAACGGAATGGCCGTAATCAAGTGCAAGTCTATGATGAGCAAAAACGGGACCTTGCTCACAATCTTGATGTGATCCGTATTGGGATTATTGATGACGATCCTATTATTCATGAACTGCTGCAAGATCATTTAAGGAAGCTAACGTTTAAAGGTCATAAAGTGGAGTTACGAACCTTCCGGGAAGGCGAGGAATTCTTCGAGTCAAAATGGTACCAACAGGATGGCAAGTTCGTCTTATTGTTAGACGGCGTGATGCCCCGTATGGATGGACTTGAAGTGTTGCAGAAGCTCCGTGAAGAATGTTCTGTGGATCAGTTCGTCATTATTATGCTGACCGGAAGAAAAAAAGATCAAGATATCGTAAAGGCTTTAGATCTCGGAGCCGATGATTATATTACGAAGCCATTTAGCGTTTCAGAGCTAGAAGCACGAGTGAAGCGGCTGGCTCAGCGGTTACTTTTTTAAGGAGGAATGAACGTGAAGCGTATTTTAATCGCGGACGACGAGGAAGTCTTGCGTATGTTAATTGTTGATACGTTAGAAGAAGAAGGGTATGAACTTGAGGAAGCAGAGGATGGGGTTGAAGCTTTCGAGAAGGTTCAAAAAAATGACTACGATCTTCTTATATTAGATTACATGATGCCAGGGATGACAGGGATTGAGGTGGCGGAACAAATAAAAGCGTTAAACGGGAAAGAGCGCATGAAGATCATGATGTTAACAGCTAAGAATCAACAAAAGGATGTCGATGCATCAAAAGCTGCCGGTATCCATTACTACATGGCTAAACCATTCAGCCCTCTTCAATTAATTGAACTTGTGGAGGATATTCTCGATGCGTAACTTTTTTAGAAAAAGTATTCGCAGGCAATTTCAATTTATTATGATGGTTGTCTTCGTTCTCGCACTTATCGGCATCTTTATTATTCTAGCTATTCAATCTCAAGTGAAAGAGAGCTATTTAGAAGAGAGAGAAACGCTCTCCAGGCAGACGGAAATCGCAGAAAGTATTGATCAAGAATATAACGAGATGATTATGCGGGCGAGGGGGTATCTTGCTTTTTTGAATGATGGTGAATGGGAGTTAAGCCAAGAAGCCCACGCGAACTTAGTTGTTTTGCTAGATGAGTTGAAAGAATATGAGTTAACGAATGAAGAAGAGTTGGTCTATGCGGACCTATCTGTATACGTGGAAGAATATTGGGATCTGCTCTTGCCGGCGGCTGTGGCCTTTGCTGAAGACGGGAATTATGAAGAGCTTGTAACTATGTCACAAGATACGAGTGGTACTTCCCGTATTAACAGTTTTCTCTTAAGGAATAAGCAAATTGTTGCAGCAAATGAGAGGGAATTAGAAGCGGCTCATGAGGAGTTCATAGAAAGCACCAACCGGATTACATACGCATTAGGTGCACTGATTGTTATGTTATTTGTCATCATCAGTCTTGCTACGAAACGAATGTCTAAAAGTATAGGCCAACCACTCAGTGAATTGTCTGATGCTTCAGAGCAACTAGCGCTTGGGAAAGAGGTGTCGTTTCCTACGGTTCAGCGTCAAGATGAATTAGGGACGTTAGCCAATGCTTTGTCTTCGATGGCTCATGTCATTCAGGACCGCGAAGCTGATCTTCAAGCTCATAACGAAGAGCTCCAAGCCCAGCAAGATGAACTGACAGAACAACAAGAGCGACTAGAGAACTCGGTAATAGAGATAAAAAACTTAAATATGGCTATTAACGAGGCAACCATTTTATCAGTAACAGACACAAAAGGTTTTATTACAGATGTGAATGATAAGTTCTGTGAAGTGTCCGGGTATTCTTCTAAAGAAATTATGGGTCAACCGTATTCATCCTTATACGTAGATGATCATCCGGAATTTTATGAAGACATGATTCGCACGTTGAGAGAAGGACGAATTTGGAAAGGCGAATTTAAGAATAAGGCGAAAGATGGAACGAATTACTGGGTGGATTCTACCATCGTTCCTTATAAAAATGATCATAACGGGATTGAACAATACTATATTATTCAATTCGAAATTACGAATATGGTGGAAGCTGAACAAGAATTGAAACACCTTTTAGAAGAAACGAACCGAACGAAGCATACGCTAGAACATTACAACGAACTGAATCATGCTTTATCGATCACACTAGATATGGAGGAGTTGTTAGAGACTGTCTTGTTCCAGCTTCAGCAAATCTTCTCGTTCAATAAAGGGATTTTACTAGTTTTGGATAGTTCAGAGTATGCGAGTATTAGTATTTCAAATGAAGCGGCTGCGCGAATGAGAGCTCATATTGAAGATCAGGTAATTGTGCGCCTTCAAGAGACGCAAGAGCCGTATGTTCTGAAAAGAGAGTCGCTCGCGGGGGAGCGGGGGTACCACGAAGAAACCCTTTATAGTTACGATGTATTTGCTCCTGTATTTGATGCGAAGGGAGAACTCCAAGCTGTGTTTGGTGGTACAAGGATTGGACTTTCCTTTGATGAAGAAGAAACAAATGAGCTTGAGGGGATCCTGAGTCGAGTATCCTTGTCACTTGAGAAATTGTTTTTATATGAAGAAACAGAACAAAGTCGCCAGTTAAATCAAGATATTATTGATAATGTGAATGAAGGCATTCAATTTATTGATGAGAAGGGTGCGCTTATTCAATATAACAGCCAGTTGTGTAGCTTTATGGAAGCGGAAAATTGTGAGGATTGTTTGAACGAGCCTTTCTCGTATTGGGTTACCTTTTTCAAAGAGCGCGTAGAAGATCCTGAGGCCGTTACAGCCTTTTTCGAAACGGCAATTTTTCAATCTTCACAGAAGAGTTCGCAATACCGTTATGAGGTAGCTGGTTCTGATCGCAGAATCATAGAGGTATATGCAGAACCGATTTATAGGAGAGAAGAGCGTCTTGGAACGTTATTTGTTCACAGGGATATTACTTCTCAATACGAAGTGGATCAGATGAAGTCAGAGCTTGTGAGTACCGTTAGTCACGAACTCCGTACACCGTTAGCAAGTGTGCTTGGATACACAGAGCTCATGTTGAACAGGGAACTGAGGCCCGAGAAACAGAAGAGGTATTTAAGTACAATTGAGAAAGAAGCAAAACGGTTAACGAATTTAATTAATGATTTCTTAGACTTACAGCGCATGGAATCAGGGCGTCAAGTCTATGAGAAAGAGTTGATTCAGGTCGAGGAAGTCGCACAGGAAGTAATCGATTCCTTTCCATATTCATCGCAACATGAAGTGTACTTAAATAATCACTCAACTCATCTGCCTGTATTAGGGGATCGGGAGAAGCTGATCCAAGTGTTTACGAACCTCATTAGTAATGCTATCAAATTCTCTCCTGATGGGGGGAAAGTTGTTGTCACGATGAATGGGAACGATCAGGAGTTATTTATCCACATAGCTGATGAAGGGCTTGGCATACCTGATCAAGAGCTGCCGAAGCTGTTTAAGAAGTTTCACCGTATAGATAACTCAGAGCGAAGGAAAATTGGCGGAACAGGTCTTGGGTTATCTATTGTTAAAGAGATTGTTGAAGCTCATGGTGGTAAGATTTCAGTTCGGTCAGAGGTTGGAAAAGGGAGTGTCTTTACAATCATTTTCCCGCTTGCTCAACCGAAGTCAGTTGGTGATGGAACAAGTTTAACACCTGATTTACCACTCATTATGGTCATAGAAGATGATCATAGTCTGGCAATGTTAATTCGTGAAGAATTGAAAGGGACAGGATTCAATGTCCTTCACTATGCAAGTGGTGAATCTGCTGTACGGGTGCTTGATACTTATGAGCCGGATGGTTTTGTCGTTGATTTGATGCTTGCTGGCGAATTAGACGGCTGGGACGTTATTCAGGAGATTAAGAAACGCCCTCAATTGGAGCAGATCCCTATTTTTATTTCGACCGCTCTAGAGGAGCGCTCTAGAGGTGAAGAACTTGGGATCGAACATTATTTAACGAAGCCGTACCCACCGAACAAGCTATCGACGACGATTTTGCGTACTTTGCTACAAAATGAAAAGAATGGTCAAATATTAGTCGCGGGGGATGAGGAGGGAAATTGACTTGTCTATCTTATCGTGCTATGTTTGATTAAATTAGAATGACGAAAATGTATAGGCCGCTCCATTTGATCTCTTGATCAAGGTGTGGCCTCTGTTATGTAAAAAAGAGCAGTTCATCATGTGATAGGAGAATGAACAATGAGTGTACAAAATGAAATGAAAAAGCGCCGGACGTTTGCGATTATTTCGCACCCGGATGCTGGTAAAACAACGTTAACAGAGAAATTTCTATTATTCGGTAACTTAATTCGCGAGTCCGGTACCGTTAAAGGGAAGAAGTCCGGGAAGTTTGCCACTTCTGACTGGATGGATATTGAGAAGCAACGTGGAATTTCCGTCACGTCTTCTGTTATGAATTTCCCTTATAAAGACTATCAGGTAAATATCTTGGATACACCAGGGCACGAAGATTTTAGTGAAGATACGTACCGTACGCTGACAGCTGTTGATAGCGTAGTCATGATTATAGATGGAACGAAAGGGATTGAAGCGCAAACACTTAAGCTATTTAAAGTTTGTAAGATGCGTGGTATCCCGATCTTTACGTTCATTAATAAACTAGATCGTGAAGGCCGAGATCCATTTGATCTATTAGATGAAATCGAAGGAGAGCTTGGCATTGAAACATATGCCATGAACTGGCCTGTTGGGATGGGCAAGCGTTTTAAAGGAATCCTGGATCGTCAAAATGAACAATTCGTTCAATTTACAGGTAATGAGACCGAAACGTCTATTCCATATGATGAGATTAACGATCATCCTGAACTAGCTGATGATGAGACGTTTGCAAGTGCGTTCGAAGAGCTTGAGCTGCTTGATGGAGCTGGTGTTGAGTTTTCTATGGACGCGGTTCAACAGGGAGAACAAACGCCTGTATTCTTCGGTAGTGCCCTTGCCCCGTTCGGCGTTCGCACATTCTTTGAGGAATTTATTTCTATGGCTCCACAGCCTGCTCCGCGTAAGGCTTCTGGGGATATGATTTCACCTGATAAGGAAGAGTTCTCAGGCTTTATCTTTAAGATTCAGGCGAACATGAACCCAGCGCACCGTGACCGTGTAGCGTTTGTGCGTGTTTGCTCAGGGAAATTCGAACGAGGAATGAACGTTACGTTAGATCGGACAGGAAAGTCTATTAAATTAGCACAGACCCAGCAATTCGTTGCTTCCTCAAGGGAGACGATCCAAGAAGCCTATGCGGGTGATATTATCGGAATTTATGATCCGAACGTATACCGTATTGGCGATACGCTTGTCGAAGGGAAAGAGACATTCCACTTTGAAGAGCTGCCACAATTCCCGCCTGAAGTATTTAAGAAGGTTGTTGTGGAGAACGTTATGAAATCGAAGCAGTTTAAGAAAGGACTTGAACAGCTCGTGCAAGAAGGTGCTATTCAATTGTTCCGCAGTCTTCGCAGTGACGAATATATTATCGGGGCAGTCGGACAACTTCAGTATGAAGTGTTTGAGTACCGTATGAAGAATGAGTACAACGTAGGCGTACGATTTGAAGATATCGGGGAGCGTATTCCTCGCTGGTTAAAGTCCGAACAAGTGGACCGTTCCAAGTTCGATGACCGAAGTCTTCTAGTAAAAGATCGTGAAGAGAACTACCTTGCTCTCTTTAAGAATGACTTTTCCTTACGCTGGTTCCAAGACAAAAATCCAGACATTGACCTCATCGACCTGTTTGAAGTCAACCAATATAGCCAATAATAAAAACAAAAGCTGGTGGCCTCCACCAGCTTTTTCTTATACATAAAAAAGCTTTATAACATTAGAGAGACAAAGCGTGCCAGACACCCGGTTGTGCTTTAAAGCAGTGCAGGGTGTCAGACACCCGTTAGTACTTTAGAGTGGTAACGGGTGTCTGGCACGGTTTACTGCTCTACCCGCCTAAAGTGGGCAGTTGAGCAGGGTGGTCGAATGTTTGTTCGCGTATATGTTAGAATGATGAGAGATTGTGGTAAACTACGGTTATAAGAGTGAATGGATGAATGGAGGTTGCATCTTGGAGAACAAATTTGAATTGGTATCCCAATACGAGCCGCAGGGGGATCAGCCTGCAGCGATTGAGAAGATTAAGCAAGGCATTGACGAGGGGAAGGTGCACCAGACCTTACTTGGAGCCACAGGAACGGGAAAAACATTTACGATGTCCAACGTTGTGAAAGAGATTAACAAGCCCACGCTCGTTATTGCTCATAACAAAACATTAGCCGGTCAGCTGTACAGTGAATTTAAAGAATTCTTCCCTAATAACGCGGTGGAATATTTCGTTAGTTATTACGATTACTATCAGCCGGAAGCTTATGTTCCTTCTACAGATACGTTTATTGAGAAGGACGCTAATATCAATGATGAGATCGATAAACTGCGCCACTCTGCGACATCTGCTTTGTTTGAACGCCGTGATGTTTTAATTGTTGCCAGTGTATCTTGTATATATGGTTTAGGTTCACCTGAAGAATATCGTAACCTGGTGCTCTCTATTCGTTCAGGCATGGAGAAGGACCGTGATGAGTTGCTACGTGATCTTGTTGATATTCAGTATGCGCGTAATGATATTGACTTTCAGCGTGGTACGTTCCGAGTTCGTGGAGATTCTGTTGAGATCATCCCAGCTTCTAGAGAAGAGCACTGCATACGCGTTGAGTTTTTCGGTGATGAAATTGACCGAATCCGTGAAGTAGATGCGTTAACGGGTGAAATTATAGGAGATCGTGAACATGTTGCTATTTTCCCGGCATCCCACTTCGTAACCCGTGAAGAGAAAATGAAAGTAGCGATCAAAAACATAGAACGTGAACTACAAGAACGCCTAAAAGAATTAAAAGATCAAAATAAATTGCTAGAAGCTCAGCGTTTAGAACAACGTACGAACTATGACTTAGAAATGATGAAAGAAATGGGCTTTTGCTCAGGCATTGAGAACTATTCAAGGCACTTAACGCTTCGTGATAAAGGAGCGACACCTTATACATTAATCGATTACTTCCCAGATGACTTCCTTATTATCGCTGATGAGTCCCACGTGACCATACCGCAAATTCGGGGTATGTATAACGGAGACCAAGCGCGTAAACAGGTTCTGGTTGATCATGGCTTTCGTCTCCCTTCAGCCTTAGATAACCGACCTCTCCGTTTTGAGGAGTTTGAGGAGAAATTGAATCAAATTGTCTACGTTTCAGCCACGCCTGGTCCATACGAACAAGAACACTCACCAGAGATGGTTGAGCAAATTATTCGTCCAACAGGCTTATTAGATCCGAAAATTGAGGTTCGCCCTATTCAGGGTCAAATCGATGACTTAATTGGCGAGATCAATATGAGGAAAGAACGCAACGAACGTGTCCTTGTTACCACATTAACGAAGAAAATGTCAGAAGATCTAACGGATTACTTAAAAGAGATTGGCATTAAAGTCGCTTATCTGCACTCTGAAATTAAAACATTAGAACGAATTGAGATTATCCGAGAGCTTCGTAAAGGAAAATACGATGTCCTTGTCGGTATTAACCTTCTTCGTGAGGGGTTAGACATTCCTGAAGTCTCGCTTGTTACCATTTTAGATGCGGATAAAGAAGGATTCCTTCGCTCACAGCGTTCTCTTATTCAAACGATCGGGCGAGCGGCTCGTAATGAAAACGGACAGGTTATTATGTATGCCGATAAGATGACTGATTCTATGAATATTGCGATTGATGAAACGAATCGTCGCCGAGAGAAACAGATCGCTTATAATGAAGAACACGGGATTACCCCTACAACCATTAAAAAGGAAATTCGCGATGTAATCCGTGCTACAACTGAATCGGAAGAAACACAGGAGACAGACGACCGTCCAAATGTTTCAAAAATGAGCAAGAAGGAAAAAGACAAGATGATCGAAAATATGGAGAAAGAGATGAAGCAGGCAGCAAGAGACTTGAATTTCGAGCGAGCTGCTGAACTACGAGATCTTCTCTTGGAACTTAAAGCGGAAGGATGATCTAATACATGAGCCAGAAATCGATAAGTGTTAAAGGGGCTCGTGCCCATAATTTAAAAAATGTCGATATAGATATACCGAAGAACAAATTAGTCGTGCTAACAGGACTTTCGGGTTCAGGGAAGTCTTCGCTTGCCTTCGACACGGTTTATGCGGAAGGGCAGCGTCGATACGTAGAATCTCTGTCTGCATACGCGCGTCAATTTTTAGGCCAAATGGATAAACCGGATGTTGACTCGATCGAGGGTCTTTCTCCGGCTATCTCTATCGATCAGAAGACGACGAGTAAAAACCCTCGGTCTACTGTAGGGACAGTCACAGAGATTTATGATTACCTGCGTCTTCTGTACGCACGTGTGGGACATCCAACTTGTCCGAACCATGGGATTGAAATTACATCTCAAACCGTTCAACAAATGGTGGATCAGCTCCTTGAATATCCTGAGCGTACCAAAATGCAAATTCTTGCTCCTGTGGTTTCAGGACGCAAAGGTCAACACGTAAAAGTCCTCGAAAACTTGAAAAAAGAAGGATATGTACGAATACGCGTTGACGGAGAAATGCGTGAAGTAACAGAAGACATCTCTCTTGAGAAAAATAAAAAACACTCTATAGAAGTGGTCATTGATCGAATTGCAATTAAAGATGGTGTTTCCGGACGTCTGTCTGATTCTGTAGAAACAGCGCTTCGTTTAGGTGAAGGACACTTGATCGTTGACGTCGTGGATGGTGAAGAGCTTCAATTCAGTGAGCATCATGCGTGTCCGATATGTGGATTCTCTATTGGGGAACTTGAGCCTCGTATGTTCTCCTTTAATAGTCCATATGGAGCTTGTACACGCTGTGACGGACTTGGCACACAGTTAGAGGTTGACTTGGAACTAGTGATTCCGGATTGGAGTTTAACGTTAAATCAACACGCCATTGCCCCATGGGAACCAAACAGTTCACAGTATTATCCACACCTTTTAAAAAGTGTCTGTGATCACTACGGGATCGACATGGATATTCCGGTGAAAGATATCCCGAAGTATCAGCTGGATCGCATTCTTTATGGAAGTGATGATGAAAAAATTTACTTCCGTTACGAGAATGATTTCGGAAAGGTAAGAGAAAACCATATTTATTTCGAAGGCGTCGTATCAAACGTAGAGAGAAGGTATCGTGAGACAACCTCTGACTACATCCGTGAACAAATGGAAAAGTATATGGCCCAGAAGAAGTGTCCTAAGTGTAAAGGGTACCGTTTAGACGAGAAACCGTTAGCCGTGCTTGTTAACGGTAATCATATTGGAGAAGTTACGGATCTTTCTGTGCATGAGGCGTATCATTTCTTTGATAATGTAGAGCTATCGGAGAAAGAAGAAACGATTGCTCGCATGATTTTGAAAGAAATCTGCGATCGATTAAGTTTTCTTATTAATGTCGGTATAGACTACTTAACACTTTCTCGCTCTGGCGGAACTCTGTCAGGCGGTGAGGCACAGCGTATTCGCTTGGCCACACAAATTGGTGCAGCATTAACGGGCGTTTTGTATGTACTTGATGAGCCTTCTATCGGTCTTCACCAACGTGATAATGATCGTCTTATTGCTACCCTTCAAAATATGAGGGATTTGGACAACACACTTATTGTAGTTGAACATGATGAAGATACGATGCTTGCTGCTGATCACCTGATTGATATCGGACCAGGGGCAGGAGCTCACGGTGGACAAATTGTATCAAGTGGTACGCCTCAAGAAGTGATGGAAGACAAAGGGTCATTGACTGGACAGTACCTTTCAGGGGAGAAGTTTATTCCACTTCCGCAAGAACGTCGTAAACCAGATGGCCGCTACGTCGAAGTGGTCGGGGCTGAAGAGAATAACTTGAAGAAAGTAAATGCTAAGTTTCCGTTAGGTGTTCTAACGGCAGTAACTGGTGTGTCTGGTTCTGGTAAGAGTACACTGGTTAATGAGATATTACACAAAAGCCTGGCTCAACGTCTTCATAAGAGCAAAGTGAAGCCTGGTAAGCATAAGGAAGTAAAGGGTCTGGATCATTTAGAAAAAGTTATTGATATTGATCAGTCTCCAATTGGACGAACACCACGTTCAAACCCTGCTACGTATACAGGTGTCTTTGACGATATTCGCGATGTATTTGCACAGACTAATGAAGCGAAGATAAGAGGGTACAAAAAAGGGCGTTTCAGCTTTAACGTTAAAGGTGGACGTTGTGAAGCATGCCGAGGCGACGGGATTATTAAGATTGAAATGCACTTCTTGCCAGATGTCTATGTTCCGTGTGAAGTGTGTGACGGAAAGCGATATAATCGAGAGACGCTTGAAGTAAAATATAAGGGGAAAAGTATTGCAGATGTTCTCGCTATGACCATCGAAGAAGCATATGATTTCTTCGAAGCGATCCCTAAAATTAAGCGGAAGCTATCTACAATATTCGATGTAGGACTTGGGTATATTAAACTCGGTCAACCAGCCACAACCCTTTCTGGTGGTGAGGCTCAACGTGTTAAGCTAGCAAGTGAGCTTCATCGTCGTTCGACAGGACGTTCGTTGTACATCCTCGATGAACCAACGACGGGCTTGCACGTGGATGATATATCAAGGTTACTGATGGTTCTACAACGTCTTGTGGATAATGGTGAAACCGTCTTGATTATTGAACACAACTTAGATGTTATAAAAGCAGCTGATTATCTACTTGATTTAGGGCCTGAAGGTGGAGCTAATGGAGGTCAGATTATTGCAACTGGCACCCCTGAAGAAGTTTCTGAACAAACCCAATCTTACACAGGTCATTATCTAGGACCTATTTTGGAAAGAGATCGTAAACGAATGGAAGAGAAGATGCAGCAGCGTGAAAAAGTTTCGAAATCCTAAGTAGTAAAGAGACAGAGCCTACACCCGAGGTTCTGTCTTTTTTTATAGTCTGTTCAACCAATCTTTCTAATAATGGTAAAAATGTACATAAGACTTAATGCATTCACCCTTTCACTTTGAGGATCGCTCCATACAGTAATATATAACAAAAAAAGGAGTGAATGCTGATGTCTTTTGATAAGGATGTTCGTTTATGCAAATTAGAAGCCGAACTCGAAAAGCTAAAAAAACAAATACAGAAACAACACCAAGAACAAGAGAATGAGCAAGAACAAGACCAAGAGCAAGAACAGGAGCAGGATCAAGAGCAAGATTTAGATAATGATCAGGAAAACGAGCAAGACCAAGAACAAGACTTAGAAAACGACCAAGAATTCGACCAAGAACAAGAAAATGAACAAGAGAATGAGCAAGATCAGGAACAAGACCAAGAGCAAGAAAATGAGCAAGACCAAGAGCAAGATCAGGAACAAGAGAATGAACAAGATCAGGAACAAGAACAAGAAAATGAGCAAGATCAGGAACAAGAGAATGAACAAGATCAAGAGCAAGATCAGGAGCAAGACCAAGAGCAAGATCAGGAGCAAGACCAAGAACAAGAACAAGAAAATGAACAAGAACAAGAGCAAGAAAGTGAACAAGATCAGGAACAAGAACTAGAAAATGACCAAGAGTTCGACCAAGAACAGGAAAACGAACAAGAAAATGATCAAGAACAAGAAAATGAACAAGAGAATGAACAAGATCAAGAGCAGGAGCAAGAACAAGAAAGTAAACAAGATCAAGAAAATGATCAAGAACAAGAGAACGAACAAGAGAACGAACAAGAGAACGAACAAGACCAAGAACAAGAAAATGACCAAGAACAAGAGAACGAACAAGAGAATGAACAAGACCAAGAGCAGGAGCAAGAACAAGAAAGTAAACAAGATCAAGAAAATGATCAAGAACAAGAGAACGAACAAGAGAATGAACAAGACCAAGAGCAGGAGCAAGAACAAGAAAACGAGCAAGAGCAAGAACAAGAACAAGAAAGTGAACAAGATCAAGAACAAGACCTAGAAAATGACCAAGAGTTTGACCAAGAACAAGAAAACGACCAAGAACAAGAGAACGAACAAGAGAATGAACAAGACCAAGAGCAGGAGCAAGAACAAGAAAACGAACAAGAGCAAGAACAAGAAAATGAACAAGAGCAAGATCAGGAACAAGACCAACGCAATCGCCAATACAACCAAGATGACCTAAAACTTGAAAACATCGGTAACCCAAACATTCGTATCTATAATGATAATAATCTCTATCTCATTCTGGCTATCTTAGCTTTTATGTTTAATGGGAATGGAAACGGCAACACAGGAAGCGGATCAACTTGTGAGGGTACAGATGGATTGTCGAGCCTTAGAGGCCTAGTTGAATTATTGCGTGATTTAAAATCAGAGTTATAAGCTAAGCCGATAGAGAGAGAACTTTCTCTCTCTATATACATAAATGTAGATTCTTTGACGATTGTGCATTATTTTGGGTATGGTATAGAAAGACATTAGTTCTAGAGAGGGGTCCGTCGTATGGAAACGATCCAAATCGATCACGTCCAAAAAGCGCTTGAGGATCTAGCGCATAAAGATGTATATATTCACTTAGAAACCACAAATGGTGCTTATGCGCGCCACTTTGATTCTAACGCATATAATGTAGGAGCATTTATTCGGAATGCTCAGGTAAAATATACGCAAGCAAAAATTATTGGTCATGAATCTTATCGTGTCGGATTGAAAACACAACTTGGTTGGATTTATGCAGAAGGTTTAACAGACTGGGAGCTTGATGATCAAGGTCGATTGTTGATGGCTGGCCACGATAATGAAGGCCGTTTGATGGTAGCTTTAGAAATTAGCGAGACGCCGTTTAAATAATAAATGAAAGTGAGGGACCGCAACATGGGTCAACATGTCGCCATAATTTTACCACACCCTGATGATGAAGCGTTTGGGTGTTCAGGTACGATTCTTGAATTCCGGGAAAAAGACATTCCTGTAACTTATTTTTGTGGAACATTAGGAGAAATGGGTCGTAATATGGGAAGTCCGTTTTTTGCTAATCGTGAAACGCTACCTGAAATTCGTAAGGAAGAGTTACAAGATGCTTGTAAAGAGTTAGATATTAACTTAGAAATGCTAGGTTACCGTGATAAAACGTTAGAATTTGAAGATCGTAATGAAGTTGCCAAGGATTTAAAGCAGCGTCTTGAGGAAATTGAGCCAAGCCTTGTTATTACTTTTTATCCTGGGCATGCTGTTCACCCTGATCACGATGCAATGGGAGCAGCAGCGATTAAAGCTGTTGAAATGATGGATGAGTCTAAACGTCCTGAAGTGTGGGCCAAAGCGATTACGCATAATCGTCGTGAATTATTAGGTGAACCTGACATCGTACGTGATGTTGAGGATTACTTTGAAGGTAAGATGAGAGCGATTGAAGCTCACCGTTCTCAGGCAGAAGGTATGATGAAGCAATTCCGTGATAGTCCGAACCTGAAGGAAATTAATTCTGAAGGGCGTAAGCTGTTGAAGTACGAAGAATTTTATAAGTGGACGTTTTAAGGGGGTCCCCTTGCTTTTCTGATGAAAAGCAAGGGGATTTGTTTGTTCTTGGAGTTGTTTCCGCTAGCTTTAATAGAGAGTAAGGTGGTCCTGGAAATTACTCGCTTTCCGCGGCCCCATACGACGTGGGGTCGTTCGACGTTGTCACAGGACGTGACGGTCTTAGTCGAACTTCCCCCTTTTCTTTTACAGCCTCCTCGGGGAAACCACCCTGCGGGGTCTCGTCGACCTCTTTCTCCCGCAGGAGTCTCGCAATTTCCAGGACCACCTTTGCTGTATAAGTAGAGCGGAAACGAGCCCAATATGGTAGGTTGGGGGCTCATCACAATTTTTATGTCTCAGTTTGAAATGTTCTATATTACTGACCAATTTCTAATAAATATATGAAAGTATAACAACATTAAACTTTAACGAAGCACTTATTTTAAAGAAGGAACTATGTAGAGAATCGAGAATGAGAAATAAATGAGTCGAAATTGAAACATATAGATCTTATGATGCGTATAAAGAATAGGATGATAAAGGAGAGATGAACCGTGCAAGAAGAGAGAAAGCGGATTTTAACGATGCTTCAAGAGGGAAAGATCTCTACAGAGGAAGCGGAGGAGTTACTGGATGCTTTGGCGTATGCTAGTGATGTTAAAGAAGAAGAGGGGCAAGAGGGTAAGTCAGCTGAGCTTTCTAAGAAAGTGGATTGGGATGCGCGGCAAGATCACAAGTCTTACAACTCTGGTTCAACAAAGCAACGTTTCAAAAGTTTGGTAGGAGAAGCCTTTAAGAAAATAAAAAATGTAGATTTAGATTTCAACTTTGGTTCGTATCAAAGTGTTCATCATATTTTTCAACATCAGGGAGTAACGTTTAATAACGTATATATTGATGTGGCGAATGGAAATGTAATGATGAAGCCTTGGAAGGAACAAGATATGCGCCTTGAGTGTCAGGCTAAAGTGTACCAAGTTAATAATCAAGATGAAGCTCGTGAACGATTTATGGATATGAAAAACTTTATTGTAGATGACGAAGTGCTTAGGTTCGAAGTGAAATCTAAGAAGGTCAAGACGGATGTAACGCTTTGGGTGCCGGAGAAAGCGTATGAAGACGTTTCACTTCGTGTCTTTAATGGGAAAATAGAAGCAGAAGGGCTTCCTGTTCATGACTTAGACGTGAAAACATCGAACGGAGACATTATCCTCCAAAAGATGGAAGGTCATGAGTGGGAGTTAAGCACCTCGAATGGGTCGATTACTGCCGAGCAAGTAAAGTGCGACGATTTAGAAACTGAGATGATGAATGGGTCTGTGAAACTGGCCGGAGACTTTGGCAAAGTTGATGCCCAAGTTATTAACGGAAATATTAAGTGTACTTGGCAGGGGGACCGTGGACATACTGGTTTCTTTAAAACGACTACCGGGAATGTGGACCTTATCGTACCAAAATCGGTACGGTTAAATGGAAAAATGTTCACCAACCTTGGAAGTCTTCACTGCTATTTGCCAGACTTTAAAACGATCTCAGAGCAGAAAGAAACGCTTAAGAAAGAGTTGAAATTTGAAACAAATCCTTACCTGGATCACATTTTGCATGTTGAAGCGGAAACAAAAACAGGTTCCGTGAAGATACAGGGTGATGAAGGGGGAGGCTTATAAAGGAGTGGAAGGATCATGAATTGGCTTTTTAGTATTATTCTAAATGCTGTGGCTATTATTGCCGTTGATCAATTATTTGATTCGATATACTTAGCAGGGATTGGAACGGCTATCTTAGCGAGTTTCATTCTCTCGATTTTAAATGTTATTGTACGTCCGATTTTAGTTGTCTTAACCTTGCCGATTACAGTTTTATCACTTGGTTTATTCTTATTTGTTATCAACGCGATTACGCTAATGATTACGCAAGGTTTACTAGGAAGTAGTTTTGAGATTGAAGGATTTGGCATGGCGATCCTTGCTGCCATCATCTTATCTATCTTAAACCTAATCCTGAACCAGCTCTTCAAAGACGCTAAGAAATAAAACTGATCCCATATGGGATCAGTTTTTTTATTGACCAATTTTTTGAGGTTGATGTAGTACTTTAGCGAACTGCAGGGTGTCAGACACGCGTTAGTACTTTAGCGAACTGCAGGGTGTCAGACACGCGTTAGTACTTTAGCGAACTGCAGGGTGTCAGGCACGCGTTAGCGCTTTAGAGAACTGCAGGGTGCCAGGCACGCGGTAGTGCTTTAGTGAACTGCAGTGGTTTGTGTTTTTTTGTTTGGGTTGTTTTGTTTCCACAGAGTTTTGTAAAAAATGCTACAATAGGGGAAGTGATTATTGAGGATAACCTACAGGGAGGATTACATATGTCGAAAGTTCGAACCCAGGATTTGTTGGATCAATTTAATCTAGAAATTGTTGCTGGTGAGGATGGCGTTCACCGTGAGATTTCTACAAGTGATATTTCTAGACCTGGAATGGAAATGGCGGGCTATTTTAAGTATTATCCGTCTGAACGTTTGCAATTGCTTGGCAAAACGGAGTTGTCGTTCTTTAACGAACTTAAAGAAGAAGATAAGAAGGATCGTGCAGCGAAATTATGTACAGATATTACACCAGGCATTGTGATTACACGGGGGATGGAAGTGCCTGATGCACTTATAAAGGCAGCATCTGAGGCGGGTGTGCCAATTATGCGATCTCCGCATAAGACGACTCGTGTTATTAGTCGGTTAACCAACTTCTTAGAAACAAAGTTTGCCCCTTTTACAGCGATACACGGCGTTCTGGTGGATGTTTATGGCGTAGGGGTTTTAATAACAGGACAGAGCGGAGTTGGTAAAAGTGAAACAGCTCTTGAACTTGTTAAGAGAGGTCACCGTCTTGTAGCTGACGATAGTGTAGAAATTCGTCAGGAAGACTATGATACGTTAATCGGAAACTCACCTTCTCTTATTGAACACCTATTAGAGATCAGAGGCTTAGGTATTATTAATGTTATGACATTATTTGGGGCTGGGGCCGTTCGCAGCTTTAAGAGGATTACATATTGCATTAACCTCGAGCTGTGGGAAAAGAACAAACAATACGATCGCCTCGGTTTAGAAGAGGAAACAATGAAGATCATGGATGTTGAAATTCCTAAAGCGACTGTGCCGGTACGCCCAGGTCGAAACCTTGCTGTCATTATTGAAGTAGCTGCGATGAACTTCCGTCTAAAGCGTATGGGTGTAAATGCAGCTGAGGAATTCTCACACCGTTTAACCGGTATGATTGACGAGAATAAAGCTGGTTCACCGAAAGGAGGATTCCCAGGTGCAGACGTGTAGTCCGGATCCTATAAGTCGAGTCCTTCTAGACCTGGGGCCTTTCACAATTTATTGGTATGGAGTCATTATCGCAACGGGCGCTTATCTTGGCTTATGGCTTGCTATGCGGGAGTCGGAGCGACTTGGTTTTAAGAAAGATACGTTTGTTGATTTAGTTGTGTTTGCGATTCCAATCGCTATTATTTCAGCTCGTATCTACTATGTTATTTTTGAATGGGAACGATATGCGAATGGTTCCTTAATCGATATATTTGCGATTTGGGAAGGCGGTATTGCCATCCATGGTGCTCTAATCGGTTCTGTTGCAACAGCCGTTGTGTTCGCTCGTGTTCGAAAACTTCCATTTTGGCAGCTGGCTGACATTGCAGCGCCTAGTATTATTTTAGGTCAAGCCATTGGGCGCTGGGGGAACTTTATGAATCAGGAAGCTCATGGTGGCCCTGTTTCAGAGTCGTTCTATCAGAATGTCATGCAATTCTTACCAGACTTCATCAATCGTCAAATGTGTATTGAGGGGGTTGTGTATCACCCTACCTTTTTATATGAATCTGTGTGGAACATCCTCGGCTTTGTATTCTTATTGGTGTTGCGCAGGTTCAATCCACGTCGCGGTGAAGTATTCTTAAGTTATGTCATTTGGTATTCATTCGGACGCTACTTTATTGAACAAATGCGTACAGATAGCCTTTATATCATTGGCTCGCTACGTACAGCACAAGTAATCTCTATTGTCCTGATCTTACTTGCCTCAGTTTTAATTATGTACCGTCGTAAAACAAATAAGGCAGATCGAGATTATGAGGGCAACAAACTGAACAAGTAAGGAGGGTACCCCTTGCCTGGTATATTACAAAGAGGGTTGAAACAAGGAATGAGTGTAACGTGGGCTCTTGGGAAAGTCATATTTCCCATCACGTTACTTGTAACGGTTCTCCGGTTTACTCCCGTCTTAAAGTGGATTATGGAGTGGATTACACCACTCATGAAGTGGATTGGACTGCCAGGTGAGGCGGCGATTCCGCTTGTTTTAGGGAACTTTTTAAACCTCTATGCTGGGATTGGTGCCATTGTCTCATTTGATTTCAGTGTAAAAGAGGTATTTATTATGGCAGTTATGATGTCGTTCTCTCATAACTTGCTGATTGAATCAACAGTGGCTTCGAAGGTTGGGGTGAAATGGTGGTTTGTTGCAGGGATTCGCTTATCACTTGCCTTTCTTTCAGCCATACTAATAAATGTCTTCTGGCAGGGCGGTTCTGAAATGGCCCAGTATGGACTCATTACCCAGCAACCCGATCCAGAAGGCTATGTTGCAATAGTGTTGCTTGGTGTTAAAACAGCTATAATGAGCGTTCTGCAACTAGCGGCCATTGTGATTCCTCTGATGGTTGCGATGCAGTGGCTAAAGGAAAAGAATTGGTTAAACCTTTTCTCGAAATGGCTCGCACCTTTTACACGTGTATTGGGAGTAGAGCGCAATGCATCCATGACCCTTGTGGCGGGGCTTGTTATTGGGTTAGCTTATGGAGCTGGGCTCATGATTCAAGCTGTGAAAGAAGACGGAGTGTCGAAAAAAGATATGTACTTGTCTCTTATCTTCCTCGTCTCTTGTCACGCGGTGGTAGAGGACACGCTCATTTTCATACCACTCGGGATTCCGGTTTGGCCCTTGTTATTGATTCGTCTCGTAACAGCTATTGTACTAACAGCTATTGTCGGTTTCGTTTGGAACCGAACTACATCAAAAGGAAAGGAAGCCACTTATGACCATACGCACTCTTCTATTTGACTTAGATGGAACATTAATTAATACAAATGATTTAATCATTGCATCGTTTCTTCATACGACAGAAACGTATGCGCCAGGAAAATATAACAGAGAGGACGTTCTGAAATTTATTGGTCCTCCTCTTGAAGAAAGCTTACGCAAAATCAATCCAGATGCAGATGTCGAAGAAATGATGAACACGTATCGTACCCATAACCATGAGAATCACGATCGTCTCGTGGAAGCTTACGATGGCGTTGTTGAAACGTTAGAAAAACTTAAGCAAGCAGGATTTAAGCTAGGTATTGTTACAACAAAGATGCGTCAAACGGTAGACATGGGGATTGAGCTTACCCATATTGCTGATAAATTCGAAACGATTGTAACATTAGATGATGTAACTCATGCTAAACCTCATCCAGAACCAGTCGTTCGTGCAATGAAAGAACTTGATGCGAAGCCAGAAGAGACAATCATGGTAGGAGATAACACACATGATATTGAATCAGGTCAAAATGCTGGTACCAAAACAGCAGGTGTAGCTTGGACGGTTAAAGGGCGTAAAGTATTGGATGATTTAGAGCCAGACTATATGCTTGAACATATGAGTGATATTTTAAAAATCGTGATGGAGTGATCTTATGAGAAACACCGAGCGTCATCGGGTGAAAGAGGCCAATTCATTGTGGCACGTCTATAAGACCGTCCCATTTTGGAAGGTTGTCAAAAATTTTGTCGTCATTCAACTGGCTCGTTATACGCCATTTTTGCCGGTGAAAAATTGGCTGTATCGTACATTCCTTCGTATGGATGTCGGTGATCAGGCGGCTTTTGCTCTTATGGTGATGCTCGATGTAATGTTTCCAGAAAGAATCTCTGTTGGGCGGAACACGGTGATTGGGTATAACACGACTATTTTAGCGCATGAGTACTTGATTAAAGAGTATCGCCTAGGTGATGTTAACATCGGGAGTAACGTCATGATTGGTGCAAACTCAACCATATTGCCTGGCATAACGATTGGAGATGACGCGATCATTTCCGCTGGAACGCTCGTACATAAAGACGTTCCACCTGGATGTTTTGTTGGCGGCAATCCTATGCGAGTCATCTATGACCAGGAAGAAATGTCCAGGCGTCAGACAGAAGATACTTTTCTAAAGGACTAGCTCACCACTAGTCCTTTTTACTTGCACATGTGCTTTGCCGCTCTAAAGTACAAACGGGTGCCAGACACCAATCAGTATAGTAACACTGCATAGCGCTAAAGGGTGTCTGGCACCCTTTAGTTGATTAAAGGAGGTCAGGGTATGGAGTTGCCGAAGGGGGTTTTGTCGGCTGTTAAGAGTATTAAGCATTTTGAGTATCTACTTGAGAGTGATGAGGAATTGATCATTCTATTAGAAACAAGGTTGTCGTTGCTACCTAAGTTAGTTAGGAAAGGCCGAAAGCATGGGAAGAAAATTCTTGTTCATACTGATTTAATCCAAGGGTTAAAAAATGACGATTACGGTTTGGAGTTCTTATTTCATGAAGTGAAGCCTCACGGAGTGATTTCGACAAGATCCAATGTAATTACAGCTGCTAAGAGGCATGATATATTAGCGATTCAACGTTTGTTCCTTATAGATAGTCAAGCGCTTGATCGGAATGTAGCCATTATGAAAAAGACTCAACCGGATTACGTTGAAGTCTTACCAGGATTAATTCCATCCTTTATATCTGAAATTAAAGAAGAGCTGGGAATACCGATTATTGCTGGCGGCTTAATCAGAACGAAAGAGGATGTTCAATCAGCTTTACAAGCCGGAGCTCATGCTGTCTCTACATCCAGAAAAGAATTATGGGAAATAGGACCTTATTGACAGCGTTTTCAATACGTAGTATAGTAGACGTCACAAGTTAACATTAGTGGCGGAGAGCAGGAGAACCACACGCACTTGTAGGACTTTCGATGTGAGATTGTCCCAAACAAGAAGCGTGTGGTTTTTTATGTGGCTAAAAGTGGTATAGCTATCTAAGCCAGCACCTAATGAAAGAAGGTATATTATGACAGAATTTATAGGCGAAATGATCGGCACAATGATCCTGATCATCTTTGGAGGTGGCGTCGTTGGTGGCGTTGTACTCAAAGGATCTAAAGCTGAAGGTACCAGTTGGGTATTAATATCTTTTGGTTGGGGCCTTGCTGTAATGCTTGCCGTCTACGCTGTTGGGAAAGTCAGCGGCGCACATATTAATCCAGCTGTAACTCTAGGTTTTGCTATGGTGGGAGAGTTCCCTTGGAGCAAAGTTCCGAAATACTTAACTGCACAGTTAGTAGGTGCGTTCATCGGGGCTATTGTGGTTTTCTTTCACTATTTACCTCACTGGAAAGAAACAGAAGATCAAGGGGCGAAACTGGCGGTGTTTTCAACCGACCCAGCGATTCGAAGTCCTTTATCCAACCTTGTAAGCGAAATCATAGGGACGTTTATGTTAGTGATGGGACTATTATTTATTGGGGCTAATGACTTCACCCAAGGATTAAATCCAGCGATTGTAGGTCTTCTCATTACCGCGATTGGTATGTCACTTGGTGGTACTACAGGATATGCGATTAACCCTGCTCGTGATATCGGACCTCGTATTGCACACTATGTTTTACCGATCCCAGGTAAGGGAACTTCAGATTGGAGATACGCTTGGGTTCCACTCTTTGGACCCATAATTGGTGGCATCTATGGAGGTCTCTTCTATAAAGCTATCTTTGTGAACGATCTCATGGTAGCCTTTTGGGTATTTACTGTAATGATTTTAGTTATCTTTTTAACAGCCGCACGTAAAGAATTGAAGAAAGCAAACAATGAGGATGTTCAGGCATCCCGTGCGAATGCATAATTTAAGATAAAGGGAGATGAGAGAAATGGAAAAATATATTCTATCTATTGATCAGGGGACAACAAGTTCCAGAGCGATTTTATTTAATAAAGAAGGGGTTATCGTTGAAACGGCTCAAAAAGAATTTCAACAATTCTTCGAAAAACCAGGTTGGGTCGAACATGATGCAAATGAAATCTGGACGTCTGTATTAGGGTGTATTGCAGATGTACTTAGAAAATCAGAGGTTGAGCCGAACCAGATTGCTGGTATCGGTATTACCAACCAGCGTGAAACGACAGTCGTATGGGATAAAAATTCCGGTCGTCCAATCTACAAAGCTGTTGTATGGCAATCCCGTCAAACAGCTCCAATTTGTAATGAACTTCGTGAACAAGGATATAACGATACCTTCCGTGATAAAACAGGTTTACTTCTTGATCCATACTTCGCAGGAACGAAAGTGAAGTGGATCCTTGATAACGTAGATGGAGCTCGTGAAAAGGCTGAAAATGATGAATTGATGTTCGGTACAATTGATACGTGGTTAATTTATAAACTGTCTGGTGGTAAAGCTCACGTTACCGATTATTCCAACGCATCCCGCACTCTTATGTACAACATCTATGACCTGAAATGGGATGATGAGCTTCTAGAAATTCTAGGCGTGCCAAAATCAATGTTGCCAGAAGTTCGCCCATCTTCAGAAGTTTATGCAGATACAGTTGATTACCACTTCTTTGGAAGTGAGATTCCGATCGCAGGTGTAGCAGGAGATCAGCAGTCAGCCTTATTTGGTCAAGCCTGTTTCGAAAAAGGAATGGCGAAGAACACGTATGGTACAGGCGGATTTATGCTTATGAATACGGGTGAGGAACCTGTGAAATCAGAGCATGGACTTTTAACCACAATTGCTTGGGGACTTGATGGAAAAGTAGAATATGCGCTTGAGGGTAGTATTTTCGTCTCCGGTTCTGCCATTCAGTGGCTGCGTGATGGTCTTGAAATGATTAAAGATGCTCCTCAAAGTGAGCAGTTAGCTGGCGATGTTGATTCTACAGATGGTGTTTACGTTGTTCCTGCCTTCGTAGGACTTGGAACGCCGTACTGGGATAGCGATGTTAGAGGAGCTGTATTTGGTCTGACTCGTGGTACAAAGAAAGAGCACTTTGTGCGTGCTACACTTGAATCGCTTGCTTATCAAACGAAAGATGTTCTAAACGCTATGATTAGCGATTCAGGACTAGACTTGAAGACAATGCGTGTAGATGGCGGAGCTGTTAAAAATAACTTCCTTATGCAATTCCAAAGTGACATGATCAACACCCAAGTTGAGCGTCCAACAGTAAATGAAACGACAGCTTTAGGTGCAGCTTATCTTGCAGGTCTTGCGGTTGGTTACTGGGATAGCAAAGATAAAATTGAAGAGCGTTGGCAAAAAGACCAAACCTTCGAACCAGAAATCTCTGAAGAAAAACGAGAAGAATTGTATGAAGGTTGGCAGAAGGCTGTTAAAGCAGCACAAGCATTCAAATAAGTCAATTTAAGCAGAATGGTGTGCAAACCGTAAAATTCTGTTATAATAAATGTACAAGTTAACACGATTCGGTTGGAGAAACGGAGAGACCACAAATTCTTTACGGGAAAACTGTAAAGGAGTTTGTGGTCTCTTTTTTTATACCTACTTGTTCCCTCGAGGTCTTAAGTCCAACTTCTGCGTGAAGAAGAACGCTTCACTCCGCATTTGATCTTAAGCGTGTCGGAGGTGAACAAGGGGCCTCCGCTTTAGTGGAGCGTCCAGCTGCAGGGCCCATCCCCTCGAGGTCTTAAGCATGAC
>NZ_AVBG01000005.1 GCF_000770675.1 Pontibacillus chungwhensis BH030062 | reverse complement strand
TTCCTCTTCATCTGTTACGGGTTCTTCCTGCTCTTCCTCTTCATCTGTTTCTTGTTCCTGTCCTCCTTTAGCATCATCAAAAAAATCATCCATCCTGTCACTTATCTTTTCGTTATGGGCGGTTATTCTGCCAAGACGGTTTTCAATGTTTTCTAATCGTTTACTTATCGCTTTTTCCTGAGCTATTTTCTTCTTCTCCTTAGAATCTTGCTTAAAACTTCCTCTACTATTAGCATCCTTTTGTTGTTCTTTGGAGATCGCACCATTTGATGCCTTCATTTGAGGTTCAGCACTTGTAACGACTGGCATTGTACTTAGTAAAGCAGCTGTAGTTAGAGTAGCAAAAACTTTCCTAACATGACGGTTCATATTAAAATTCCTCCCATTAAAAGCTTAGTTTCTTTTTATTTCGGATTAAAATCCATAAAATAAAAGCCCTTTATCAATAACGGGAAAAATGAACTACTTTTAAACCTAATATTGGTCGGAATTTAACATTCTACCGAGATATATTCCACTTGCAGCAGCTTGAGAAAGAGAATGGGTCTCCCCTGAACAATCACCAACTAAATATAACCCCCTCACATCTGTCCCAAAATATATATTTGTGTGTAATTTAGCTTCATAAAACTTTGCATCTATTCCATATAGAAGTGTATCAGGATGAAGCTCCTCTCCAATAAGTCCCTCCAAGGAGTCAAACATTTCTAGCAGACCTCGCCAGTATAAAGAAGGAACTTCCTCTTTTACATTCCCAGGTACAGCATCAAGTGAAGGAACAATCAAATTGGTTTCCAATGAATTAGTTTGTCTATTTGCTTTTAAGTCTTCCAATCGTTGTATCACAATACGCCCTCGGTCTTGATTAATACCACCAATGACTTTTTTCGCATCTTCCATAGCGGAATCGTGATCTTCATAATACCTTGGTATAAATAATGTGAAGTTCAGGTTAGCTCCTGGGCGTTCGCGTTCCCTCGCATTTTGGCCATAAGGCATCACTAAACCATGTTGGTGCTTGCGAATAATCCTCCCTTTAGGATTCATGCAGTAAGTCGTAGCAGAATAGCCTTCCCCATAATAGGTTAACTTCGTTTCAAAAGTATCTTGTAAAAGGTTTCGTAATTGATCCCCCTTCATTTCAACACGTAAACCTAAATCGAGCCTTGTTTCTCCTGCGTCAATGCCTAATGATGCAGCTTGTCCTTCCAACCATTCACTTATCCCAG
Source organism: Pontibacillus chungwhensis BH030062 (assembly GCF_000770675.1). Classification (GTDB taxonomy): domain Bacteria; phylum Bacillota; class Bacilli; order Bacillales; family BH030062; genus Pontibacillus; species Pontibacillus chungwhensis. Next base: position 227,363 of record NZ_AVBG01000005.1, on the reverse strand, counting down.
TACCTATGCCAACACGATTCGATAAAACTATCCCTTTGTTCGTATGGATCTCAAATCCTTCATCTAAGTCCTTTATCTCAGATATATCTGCTTCAAATTGGAAATCCATTGCCCCTTCGATCTCATCAAACAAGGATTGAAAAACGCTTTCAGCCAAGGTTGTACCTAAGTGGCGCACTTCAGTAGATAATACGTTAAAAAGCCAAAACCAGATGCTTTAGAAGCTAATTCCTCATTTTTGTAGTATACTTTTCAACGGCGTCCCCGCTGAAGTCGTTTGTGTAATTAAATTTACCTTCTGATTTCCCAAGTCCAGCAACCCCTGTGTATTTATGGCATCCATTCTTACAGGTACATAAAGCCACATAACCTCTCAACTACCGGTTTCCCTTTATCTATGACAATCACCGATACATCTGGATTCTTACGCTGTATTGTATAAGCTAAAAAAACATTACTAACTCCTGCACCAATAATCGTTAAATCATACATGTCACTCCTCCTCTCGAACCATCTATTCTATGAATAACGAAAAGACGCTTCTATTGTAGAAAAAAAGCGCCTCTTAGGAAATGCCCTCTTATTGTGTAGCCAGAAAACGATCAAGCTCAAGCACCCGATACCCATCCTTTTCATAAAACGAAGTAAGACGAAGAAGGAAACGTGCATCATCATTTGTCATATGGGGCTGGATTTCTTTGAAATAAGCAAGCATACCTGATACTGAGCCCGCAGCAAAACTCGTTCCCGTTTTTCTAACTACCTCCCCGCCAAGGCTAGCACCTTCTATCAGCACTCCCGGAGCCAGAAATTCTACATCACCACTCCGGTTTCCGTTCTCATACAGATGCTCACGATAGGTGTTATATCCCCCGATGGCAATGACTTCACCCAGGCTAGCAGGAAAGCTAATTCGATCGGTCCTTCCATCATTTCCACTAGCTCCAACGAAAACGACTCCTTTACGTTCCCCCCAGCGTATGACCCAAGAAGTAAAAGGGTTCGAGACTTCGGACATACTCAAATTCACAATATCTGCCCCTTTTACTACACTATAAAAAATACCTATAAACGACGTACCAATCCCCGACCCATCTTGACCTAAAGTTTTCACAGGCAATAACTTTGCATTCGGTGCCACAGAGTGAATGATACTTGCAACATGTGTTCCATGACCATGATCATCCATAGCATCTCCATCCCAGTTAAAGAAGTCATATCCCTTTTCAACATGTCCTTCAAGTATGGGATGTGTAGGGTCAATCCCAGTATCAACTATAGCTACAATCGTCTCTTTCGTATCAAACTCAGCTAGTTCTATATAAATAAAAAAACCAGTTAATAGAATGACATAAAACAAAAAGACTTGTTTCATGCAAACCCCTCCATATTTATATATATGAAGAAATCGTTACGTTGATATGTTTAATTTTACAAAATATTTAGAATATTTACCATACCTTAATGTTTTAATTTTCCATGTATGCTCCTTATAGGAATTCTTAAAGTTGAGAGAATGTTTCCGTTAACTTTAATAGAGCGTAAGGCAGGCCTGGAAACCAATCGCTTTCCTATGGGGAACTGGTGAGCCTCCTGCGGGAAAAAGAGGTCTTAAATAAAGGTGGAGGATGGTAACGGCACTACGTATAAAAAAGTGTCCTAACTTCGAGCATTCAGGATTACACCTTCTTAAACCTTATTAAAGAATAGCTTCACCAACTTAAAAAACCAAAAATGTGCTCCCTACAGGAGCACATTTTTGGTTTTATTGACTATTCTTCCAAGCAGTGTAGCTGTGTATGGCAATGCCCTTAAAACCTGGTTGGGGTTCTTCCATAAAGTATGTTCTTACTTTGGCAATTTCTCCTTCTGTGTAATTTAGAGATTTCCCATCAAAAGAAACATAATCAATCTTATATGGATTCAGCTCTACTCCTACTTCAACTTTTGGAGACTTGGCATGCAATACTTCATTTTGTGCTAATGAGGTAATACTGTTTGATCCAAGTGCTGTATTGCGGTACGACATGATCGAGACATAGTCTTGCAAATCGATCATTTCCTTATAGAAATCTGTATCATAATCATCCACTGAACTGTTATCAGTCCAGAATGGCAAAGCGCTGCCGACGATGAAACCGTAGTCTTTAGCATACTTCACGTAAGATTCTGCTGATCTTTTCCATTCATCTACAGCCTGTTGTCTATGATCATCCCACATTTGGAGAGAGTAAGGTTCTACGTCAAAGTGGATCCCAATAAATTGTTGGTTCTGTTCCACTTTTTGATTATACGCATGAATTAGATCGACTCGTTTAAGAGCATCATTTGTATATGCCTCTTGTCCCCACAAAGGACTTCCAATTAGAGCGTGGACCTCAATGCCTTGTTCTGTAGCATATTTAATGAAATATTGATACGTTTTTGTATCCACCTTTGGATAAAAACGCATATAGAGTTGATCTACTTGTTGATTCACCAAGAACTCTACGGTCTCATCAGGTGTGTCTACAAAGGGTTCAGACTTCCACATCCACACGCTTTTCTGAGTATTGTATTCATTTATTGCATCTTGTATGGCTGTAACATACTGAAAATAAGTGTCTGATTTAGACGCTTCAGCATTAAATGTAGAGCTTGTATAATCTCCATCAAAAAATGCTGACCACTGTGCATCTGTAATGAGAAGGTTTACCCCAGTTGAGGACGTCTCAATGACCGACGATTCTTCTGAGGTTGCCAACCCATCGCGTACGGTAAATCCAAGTCGATTTAAATGCTTTTTTAAGGAGCTTTTCAGTTCTTCATCAAGACCTGACAAAGTTGTCATCGGAATCGTTCCTGAACTGCCCTGGATGGAAATTCGTGCTGAAGGAGTTTGGTCGAGTTCAAATATGTTGGAAGTGTCAGATTGAATAAATAAATCAGATCGAGCATCCAACTCTCGAGTCATGGAGTAATAATTATGTGTGGAACCTGCTATATCTTCTACTAACAGAGACGTTGCCTGAAGATATTCTTCACCTGGTAAGTCAATGTTCACTAGCGTGTTGGAGTTTGTTTCATTTAAAAGTAATTCCCAGCAACTCACCTCACAGTAAGTAGTCGTCTGAGTCCCTTCCCCGTCAACCACTTTACTAGGCAGAAGTACAAGGGCAAAAATAAGTGCAAATGCTACTTTCATCATTATTTTCATTGATTTCATGACCTATTCTCCTATATTCCAATGTGATTTTATACCCATTTCTCTATTAATATCGTACGAACTCTAAAAAGGTTAAGCTTTTTTTACTATTTAATAAGATAAAAATACTAGTCATTTCGACACAAACCGATTCTAAGGACACTGATCTTATGTCATAGTCCATCATATACTACCTGACGTTTACTCTTTCCCAAAAGAAGGAACTTAGATCTATACGACAAGCCAGAAAGGATGATGATTTCACATGGAGAAAAAAGTAGAATACTTAACAAATTGGATTAAAGAAAAAGTAGAGGAAGCAGGTGCCAATGGTGCACTTGTTGGAATAAGCGGGGGTATTGACTCTGCAGTTGTGTCTTGTTTAATAAAACGCGCTTTTCCTGATCAATCTTTAGGTGTCATACTACCTATTGATCAAGAAGTGCAAGACCAAGAGGATGCGGTAACTCTTGTAGAGGAAATCGGATTAAATTATATAGGGATTAATTTAACAGATCCCTATCAAACCACACATGCTACTATAAGAGAAAAACTTAAGGAGAAAGGGGATTGGCAAGAAGAACGTTCTCAATTAGGCGGAGCAAATTTACAAGCTCGACTACGTATGAGCACTCTTTATGCTGTGGCCAACCATTATGGATATTTAGTAATAGGTACTGATAATGCCGCAGAAGATTATACTGGCTATTTCACAAAATACGGAGATGGTGGAGTAGATTTAGTCCCCCTCATAAACCTTCGTAAAGAAGAAGTAAGAGAACTTGCTGAGTATTTAGAAGTGCCTGGTTCAATCATTAATAAGAAGCCAAGCGCCGAACTATGGGAAGGACAATCCGATGAAGATGAACTCGGGGTTTCTTACGACTCTATTGACGCCTACCTTCGCGGAGAGTCTATATCTCAAAAAGATAAAGAACGTGTTCAACAACTTCATAAGCAAACTCAGCATAAGAGACAAATACCAGCTGGTCCTGAACCATTTAAAGGAGAGTAATTCATGAAGCAACACCAAACTGCCTTAATCCTTATAGATATGGTAAACAAAATGGACTTTGAAGGTGGAGAGGACTTACTAGAAAATACTTTAAGTATCGTAGAACCTCTTAAGAGTTTAAAAAGACAAGCTAAAGAACAAGGTCTACCAATAATTTATGTAAATGATAACTTCGGATTGTGGCAAGAAAATGTTTCCGACGTGATCGAAGAGTGCAAGGAAGGAAGGGGAGAATCAGTTATTAAACACATCTCCCCGGAAGATGATGATTATTTTATTATTAAACCAAAACATTCTGGTTTCTTCGGAACTCAACTCAGCATCTTACTCAACAAACTAGGGGTAAGTAACCTAATCTTAACAGGTATTGCAGGAGATATATGCGTTCTCTTTACAGCGAATGATGCCTATATGAGAGAGTATAACATCTGGATTCCAAGAGATTGTGTCGCTTCTGAGCAGTGGGAAGATAATCAAAATGCTTTAAGAATTATGGAACGCTCTCTTTCAGCCAACACGACAAAATCGAGCCAATCCAACATTCAAGAAGCATTTCTGCCATAACCATTGCAGGAGATAGATTCGAGCTTTTTATAGAGTAGGAGGAATTGCTATGAGTGAAGCCAAAAGGCGTCCCGTCGTAGCTTTAACAGGAGCAAGCGGGTATATTGGCCAGAATTTATTAAAGAAGTTGACGAAATATGCAGATGTTATTGCTCTTTCAAGGAATGGAGACGATAAACAAGATACAGAGCACATCACTTGGCGTTCATGTGATCTATATTCAATGGCTGATGCGGAGAAAGGGTTAGAAGGGGCAGACTTCGCGGTCTACCTGGTTCATTCTATGCTACCTTCAGCTAAACTCACACAAGGATCTTTCGAAGATATGGATGTTATTCTAGCAGATAATTTCGCTCAAGCAGCTAGGAAGCAAGGTATACATCAAATTGTTTATTTAAGCGGCATTATCCCAGAGTCAGAGCAGTTATCGAGACATTTAAGAAGTCGTTTAGAAGTAGAAGAAATTTTAGGGGCTTATGGGGTTCCTGTCACTACAATTCGAGCTGGTTTAATTGTGGGACCTAAAGGCTCATCCTTCCCCATTCTTAAAAAGCTCGTTAAACGGCTCCCTTTTATGGCTCTACCTAAATGGACAAGAACGAAGACTCATCCCATCGCTCTAAAAGAAGTGTTACACGCTTTGAATAAAAGCATTGGGAATGAACGATTATCAAATAAAGCAATCGATGTTGGCGGACCTGAAATTATGACTTATCAAGACATGATGATTCAAACAGCGGAATCGTTAGGGAAAAAGCCTCGCATTTTTCCTGTTCCATTTATGACGGTCAATTTATCAAGGCTATGGGTCAGCCTTACGACCGGAACGCCAAAAGAAATGGTCTATCCACTTGTAGAAAGTCTTGTTCACCCTATGACCGCCAAGCCTGAGAATATGGATCCTGAAGTCAGCTATGGTCAAATGAGCTTTAAAGACGCTGTCGAAACTGCGATTGAAGATGAGAAACAAGAAGAAAAAAATCAAAAACCATCCAAAAACACTCAGGGAATAAAGATGCCGGTTGTTCAGCATGATGTTCGATCAGTTCAGCGAATTCTATTACCTGAAGGTAAAAACGCAGACTGGGCGGCTCAATATTATGTTCATTGGTTATCTACTATCCTAGATCCTTTCGTCCATACAGAGACAGATCATGAAGACAATACTCAGATATGCCTTCGCTTAAGTCGAACACCTTTATTAGAACTCAGTTATTCACATGAGAGAAGCACATCAGACCGAGCGCTTTTCTATATTACGGGCGGATCTTTCCAAAACACTAAACGAAATGTCCGAGGGCGCCTCGAGTTTCGAAAGATTCCTGAAAAACAAGAATGTATCGTAGCGATACATGATTATATGCCATCACTACCTTGGTTCATTTATAAATATACGCAAGCTAAAGCGCATCTAATCGTCATGTTCTTGTTCCGTAAACACATTGAGAGAATGATTGAACAATCGAGCGTGCCCGATTCAGTTTAACGAAAAAAGCCGTTTACCTTTATGAAGGTAAACGGCTTTTCTTCTTGCTTTTTGACTTCCTTTTTAAAGTTCGTACTACAAAAACCCATTATGCTGTCATTTTCCATTCCTCTAATCAGGAACTTTAAAGCTGCTTAAAAACTTACACAAGCACTTCTTTTTCGATTTGTTTCATACGATAAAAATACCCTTCAAGATTCAGTAATTCTTGATAAGATCCTGACTCTACAATTTCACCTTGATCAAAAACAATAATTTGGTCCATATACTCAAGTCCGGTAAGTCTGTGGCTAATGAGGATAAGAGTATCGTCCTTGGCTTGGTGAAAAACATGCTCGTAAACTGCTTGTTCGGTTACTGCATCAAGCGAAGAAGTTGGCTCATCAAGCAACCACAACCTCTCCTTCTTCAATAGAGCTCTAGCGATTGCTAACCGCTGTTTCTCCCCTCCGGATAAATTGTCACCCTTCTCTAAGATCGTCTGATTCAAATCAAAGTCTTGCATGTGTACTTGCTCAAGGACTTCGTGAAGTTCTTCATCTGTAGCCCTTTCTTTAGCTAATAGAAGATTATCTCGTAGCGAGCCATAGAAGTAGTGATTCTCCTGTTGAACCACATTTGTACGAGCCCAGATATCTTCTTGGCTATAGGCATCTTGTGAAATTTCATCATACAATATGGTCCCGCTTGTAGGGTTGTAAAATTTTAAAAGCAACTGAAACAACGTAGACTTCCCCGAACCACTAGCCCCTATAATCGCAGTCTTTGACCCCGCCGGTATATGAAGATCTACATTTTCAAGAGAAGTCCTTTCTTCTCCAGGAAAAGCAAAAGATACACTTTTCATGGTCAAAGAAAATGGTTTGTTAACAGGCAGACTTTTCGTGGGTTCCACTTTTACCGGTTCATCCTGAACGACTTCATGAAGTCGCTTAGCTGCTCTACGACTATCTTCAAAGTGAGCAGGTACTAATGCCATCGGTACGGCATTTTCGAACACTGTCAAAGAAATCATAATCAGCATAGCTAAGAACACACCGTCTAATTCATTGTTTGAAACTAGATAAGCGCCAAATGCAATGACAAGCCATGATACAAGCAGTGTGACCATACTATTCATTGATTGATGATAAGTAGCCATCTTACCTTCTTTCTCTTGCTCATCAATATAACGAGCGGATGCTTGTTCTAATTCCTTCTTTTTGGTTCCTAGTTGTTGATATAACTTCAAATCCATGAAACCATATAAGAATTCGGTAACTTCACTAGATAAAGACCCTCGTTCTTCTCGCAAACGCGTTTCGATCCTTCTTTGTTTATAAGCAAACCATGCCGGTAATAAGAATCCTGTTACAAAAAGACCGACCAGCAACAAGATTGCAACCGTAACCGAATAAAATACTGTAAAGAAGATCGTAGCAAGAAAAATAAACCCAAGAACGATAGGGGGATAATAAACTCTCAGAAAGAAATTTTGTAACCGATCAATATCTCCGACGATTCTAGATAACAAGTCTCCGGATTTGTACTTCTGGAAAATTGTTGGCGCCAATGGCTCTAACTTCTCATAGAAATTAACACGTAGTTCGCTAAGCATTGTAAACGTTGCTCGGTGTGAATATAAACGTTCTAGATAACGCCCAAAAGCACGGGCAAACCCCATGATTTTTAAAAAAGCAATCATAAGAGAAAGGGTATAGATAGGAGGTAGCAGAGCTGCTTTTGAAATAAGGTATCCACTTGATGCAAACAGCGCAACTGCTGTAATTCCAGCCAAAAAACCAAATAAAACAGATAAATAGATATCCCTCTTCTCAACCATCATATCCTTCATTACCGCTCTAAGTTCATTCATTTCGCCATACCTCCCTGCTGCGTCTTCACCATCGCACGATAGAAAGGATTATTCTCTTCGAGCTCTAAGTGAGTTCCCTTTTGCACAATCTCTCCATGATCCATATATAATATCTGATCTGCATGCTTAATCGTATGGAGGCGGTGGGCAACAGTAATGATGGTTGCGCTTTGGCTGAGTTCTTGAATTGAGGACTGCAAGATTTGTTCTGTTTGCAAATCTAGTCCTGTAGTCGGTTCATCAAATAGGATAATGGAGGGTTGTTTTAAGAAAGCACGAGCTATTGCAACACGTTGTTTTTCTCCACCTGAAAGACCACGACCTCCTTCTCCGACAATTGTATCGTACCCATTTTCTAAGGACTCTACCAGAGGCGCAATTCCCGCTTTTATAGCAGCTTGTTCTACAGATTCCCTCGAAACCTCTCCTTTCTTACCTACTGCAATATTTTCAGCAATCGTACCAGAGAATAGAAAAGGATTCTGAGATATATAACTGACTGTGTCAAACCACTGTTCTTCTTTTAGATCACAACGCGCTAAACCATCTACGTAGACAGAACCTTGTGACAAGGGAAGAAGACCAGCTAATACATGAAGAAGTGTTGTCTTCCCTGAACCACTCTTCCCCACTATAGCTGTTTGGCTGTACGGTGGAATTTCTGCTTGAATTCCATTTAAGGCAAATCCTTCGGCGTCATACGCAAAGTGAACATTTTGCAATTGAATATGAGGAGGAACGTCCATTCGTCCAAGAGAAGTATCTCCCCATTCCACTTCTCGGTCCTCTGTATTTAAAGCCTCGGCGATTTTTTGAGCTGCCCCCATACTTCCCCGCCCAGTGTGGAAAGCCTGACCTAGATTTTTTAGAAACAAATAAAATTCGGGTGCTAATATAAGTACAAAAAAGGCCGTGGAAAACGTTATTGATTGAAATAACACAAGTCTTAAACCAACCTCTAATGCTATTAAGCCGATACTTAACATAGAAATTAGCTCTAACATAAGAGAAGAAACAAACGCGATCTTTAAAACTTCCATAGTTGAATCTCTGAAGTCCAAGCTACTCTTCTCAATTAGTTCTTTTTGCTGACGGGAGCGACCAAATAGTTTCAGAGTCGATAATCCTTGAAGGGTATCAAGGAAACGACCCGAGAAAACAGCCATTTTATCTAATTGTTCTTCAGACTTTTTCTTTGTCATAATACCAATAATGATATAAAAAAGTGGTATAAATGGGGCCGTAATCATCATGATGATCCCTGAATAGATGTGCTCCATGGAAACCACAACAAGAATCATAACGGGTACAATTGATGTCTGAATAACTTGTGGAATGTATTGACTGAAGTAACCGTCAATTTCATCAACAGCATCTAGCACGGTACTGACTTTCTGTCCTGATTGTCCTTCCATAGACGTTTGAAGTGGATTTTTAGAAAACTTATAGACAAGTTGTGATCTGAAATACTCCTTTACTCGGGATGCCATCTTCACACCAGCCCGGCCGTTCCAATAAGTTAATGCCGAACGAGCAACTAAAACGAACAACAAACCAATAAGATCAGGAATAATACTCTCGAAGCTTGCACCCTTAAGGAAAATTTGATCGACAATGGACACAAAGAATAATGCTTGAGCAATAACCGTTATCCCTAACAGAAGAGAAGAAACAATAAGCAAAGATCTGGTAGCCTTTTGTTTCTTAGCATGTTGTTTTAATACATTCATAGTAATTCCGTCTCCTTGCATCTCTCGTTTAGCTCACCATGTGAATCTTTTCACATATCTTCTTTTTGTATTATAAAAGAAATATCCTCTATATGCATGATTTCTGCCTATATTTATTGTAAAAGTAGGATTATTACTCCATTAGTGTTTATTAAGACCTCGTGAACTATTCACCAAACAAAAAAAAGCCATCTAAGTTAATTTACTACACTTTAACTAACTAAAGGGTGCCAGACACCCTTTAGTACTTTATCACATTAAGATGTGAGGTTAGCGATTATAATATCTTCCATTAAGACACAACAACAATCCTAGGCTTGTTATCTTGTTTTTAGTAGGCCATGCGAGAGTTATTTTATATTCTCATCACCCTCAAAAATAAAGAGGTCTTCAATAGCACAGTCAAATACTTGCGCTAATTTATGAGCTAGCACAAGTGAAGGCTTATATTTTCCCTTCTCGAGTGATATTATGGTCTGCCTGGATACTTGAAGCTGTACTGAAAGATATTCTTGTGTAATCTTGTTAGCTGTTCTTTTTTCCCTGATCAAATTTTTCATTCCATCACCTTTACGGTTAACTTTCTTTACGTAAAGTTTACGTGAGAACTTTCCTCTACGTCAAACTTACTTTACCTTTTTCTTCTTATTTATCCCTTCTTATGTAAAAGTAAAAAGGTACATAAAAAATGAGCATTATTTGAATGCCCATTCTTTAAAATCACTTCTATTCATGAACTATTAACCATTAAAATTCCGTGAAAGGTCGTAATCCTAATACGATTTCCCTTGTCCTTTTCAACCTATTGTAAAGCCAATTTTACCGAAGTTTTTCGAGTCTCTTATATATGCAAAAGCTTCTTTATAGTCAGATAGAGCAAACATCTTATCTACTTCTGGCGTTATGCTATGATTGGTAATAAAGGCTAGCATATCTTGAAATTCCTCACGACTCCCCATTGTTGAGCCAAGTAAGTTATATTGGCCGTAGAAGAATTTGCGAATATCTATCTCGACTTTGTCTTCTGTTGTTGCACCAAAAGTGACCACCGTACCGCCTCTCTTAACAACTCCAAGAGACTTCTCAAACGTTGCTTGGCCGATACTTTCAACGACCACATCCACCTGTTCCTCAGCTAATTCTTCTTCCCAATCGGAAAGTGTTGGAATGGCTATGTCGGCTCCTAATTCTTTAGCTGTCTCTAGCTTTTCTTCGCTTCGTGACGTGACGATTACTTTAGCCCCTACTGCATTGGCAAACTTTAAAGCAAACGTTAAAACACCACTCCCAATACCAGGAAGCAGGACCGTGTCTCCTTCTTTGACTTTAGCTCTTGTAAATAAAACACGGTATGCTGTTAATGCTGCAAGCGGAAGAACACCCGCTTCCTCCCAAGATAAATGTTGAGGTTTCTTTTCAATATTCTCTTCTGGAACGACAATATATTCAGCAAATGTACCATCATCAGGTAATCCTAAAATTTCAAAACCTTGAGGCGGGGCATCGCTGTTATGTTTCCACCCTAACCCTGGGTTAATAACAACCTCATCTCCAATGTTCCATCCCGTTACATCTTCACCAAGCTCTTCAACCAAACCGGCCCCGTCAGAACCTAATATAAGTGGAGGCTGTTCGATCTTGTGACGAATCGTTACGGCAAGATCCCGTCGATTCAAGCCTGCTGTTTTAAGTCGCACCTTCACTTTGCCTTTTCCTACTTGTGGCGCATCACACTCTTCATAATGTAATCCATCTAAACCTTCTATTTCTTTATGTATAATCGCTTTCATTAACCGTTCACTCCTTTACGAATATGAATTATCTTCTTAATCATAACAACTTTTCTGATTTCTAGAAAAACATTTCCCTTCATACTTTTCGTAAAACGACAAAATCTATCCCTATACTGGAGGTGACACTATGAGTAAGGATAAAGAAACTAAGAAACCTGACCGTAAAGAGCATCCAGCCTCTCTTCATGAACAATTTATCCAGAAAGCTGAAAAAACGAATCGCAAAACGTTTGACCGTGAAGGATTTTTAGGAAAAGGATATTAACTAAAATAGCAGCTCACCTCTCTTTGAAAGCGTAATACTGTTCAATAATCTGAATGTTTTGTAAAATAGAGGTACTATTCAGAGAGAGGTGACTTTTATGGAAGAAAAAGCTCCCATCTATCTTGGGCACCGCACTTACGTAATTGATGGTTTTGACCTAGGTATGCCTGGGCGCACAGGGATATACGTTATTGATGATAAAGACCTTACCCTCGTAGAAACCGGTCCTTCCCCTTCTGTACCTTACATAAAGAAAGGACTCGCAGATCTTGGATTTAAGCTAACGGATGTTAAGAATATTATCCTGACCCACATTCATCTTGATCATGCTGGTGGTTCTGGTTTATTACTGCAAGAATGTCCGCAGGCCACTGTTTATGTTCATCCAAAAGGGAAACGCCATCTAATTAACCCTTCTAAGTTAATTGCAGGGGCGAAGCAAGTATACGGAGACCAATTCGAGCCTTTATTCGCTCCAATACTACCTATCCCAGAAAATCGTATTGAGGTTGTTAACGAACAAGACGAGCTTCAAATCGGCCCTTCTGCAACTTTAACCTTTTACCATACACCAGGGCATGCAAATCACCACATCTCAATATATGATTCAGAAAGTCAGGGGCTTTTCACTGGAGACGCCTGTGGTATTCGTTACCAACATACCGAAGAGCACGATGTTTCTTTATATTTGCCCTCTACATCACCGAACCAGTTTGATCCCTTTGTCATGCTAGAAACGATTAAAAAATTAAGCCTTCTACCCATAACTCGTATCTACTTTGGTCATTTTAGTATGTCAGACCAACCTAATGAAGTGTTCAAATCGGTGGCAAAATGGTTACCAATTTTTATGGAAGCAGGCCACGAGTCAGCACGTGAAGGGGAGGATCTGACACAATTGAAGAAACGTCTTCACGAGAAAGTCGCAGTTTATCTAGATTCTAATGAAATTCCAAGAGATCATGAAATATATAGTGTTCTCGAGCTTGATTTTGAAGTATCAGCTATGGGAATTGCCGATTATTTAGAAAAGCAAAGGGCTCTGCCCACTCAATGAAAACAGCGGACTAAATCATTTCCTTACCTTAAGCATGAACAGGCATACTAGCCTATTCATGCTTTTTAATTTGCCTATATACAATTTATTCAAAAATAGCGCAGTAAACATGGGAGTAGAAGCTGACATTTAAATTTGTATCTTAACTCTCAGTCCGATCAATAAAATACAGAAGAATGGGACATAGTAAAACAGAAAATTTAAAACATCAGGAGGTTTACTATGCTCAGTATTATTATTGGTCTTATCCTCTTAATGGCTCTAGCATACTTAGGCTGGTCGATTATATGGATCGCCCCTCTTGTGTCAGGAATCGTAGCCTTATTAAGTGGAATGAACATACTCGATGCCTACACAGGAACGTATATGGAAGGCTTTGTTGGGTTTGCAAAGGACTACTTCCCTATCTTCTTATTTGGAGCGATATTTGGGAAACTTATGGAAGATACAGGAGCAGCCCAATCTGTTGCCTATAAGATTTCAAGTGTTATCGGAAAAAAACGTGCCATTTTAGGAATGCTTCTTTCAGCAGCTATCCTAACATATGGTGGCGTAAGTTTATTTGTTGTAGTATTCGCTGTATATCCATTAGCTGTTGCGATGTTCAGGGAAGCCAATGTCTCCCGTAAATTAATACCTTCTACCTTTGTGTTAGGGGCATTTACATTTACGATGACGGCTATCCCAGGGACACCGCAAATTCAAAACATCATCCCTATTAACACCTTTGAGACGGATACAATGGCAGCCCCCATTCTCGGGATTGTTGCCGGATTAATTATGGCGGTAGGTGGGTATGCATACTTAAAATTCCGCCAGAAACAGCTTGATGCAAAAGACGACAAATTCACAGAACCTGAAGGTGACAATCAGGTTAAAGAAATCAACGAAGATGAACTTCCAAATTGGATTTTATCTGTTATCCCGCTTATAGCTGTAGTTGTAACATTAAATGTATTTAAAGAACTCAGTATTTTAGTGGCTCTATTATTCGGGATTATCCTTATCATGCTCTTTAACTTTAAAGACTATAAAGACTTCATCCCTGCTATTAATGGGGGAGCATCCGGATCAGTAATGGCCACTATTAATACAAGTGCTGCCGTCGGATTCGGATCTGTCGTTACAGCTTCTCCAGGATTTGAAACAGTAAAAGAGTTAATCTTTGATATTCCTTTAAGTCCATATTTCTCTGAAGCGTTCGCAGTGCAATTGCTCGCCATGATTACAGGTTCAGCTTCTGGTGGTATGGGAATTGCTCTTGAAGCACTGGGTGAAGAGTATTATGACATTGCGGTTGAACAAGGCCTAAGCCTTGAAGCGTTCCACCGTATCACCTCAGTCGCATCAGGTGCTTCGATCCTGCCACATAACGGAGCGCTGCTAACCTTATTTACCGTTACAGGCTTAACCCACAAAGACTCTTATAAAGATGTCTTCGTGGTCGGTCTCCTCATTCCAATGATCGCGACAATTGCGATTATTTTCTTAGCTATGATGGGGATCAATTAATTCCTAATATATAAACAAGAGCTTGGAATCCAAGCTCTTGTTTTTTGGTGTGTGGGGCCGTTACGGTTATTGAGAGCTCGGGTTGTCTGGGGAACGACTCGCTTTCCCTGGGCGGCCCCGAACGAGGTAGGGACGTTCGAAGTTGGCTATTGACGTGACGGTTTTAGTCGAACTTCCTCTTTCTTTTTAGAGCCGTGGTCTCGTCGACCTCTTTCTCCCGCAGGAGTTTCCCCGTTCCCCATACACCCCCTTGCCATATAAAGTACTAACAACCCGCTGCATGGGCGTTGCTGATTACCCATTGTCGCTTGTTCCCGTATCTCCCAATATGGAAAAGGTGGGCCTGGAAACTGCGAGACTCCCGTGGGCAGAAGAGCCTAGGTGAGACCCCGGAGCCCGGCTTTGCCGGGTGAGGAGGCTCACCAGCTCCCCACAGGAAAGCGAGTGGTTTCCAGGCTCGCCTTACACCACACTAACGTTAACGGAAACATTCTCTCAATTTCGAGCGATCCAAATAAGAGAGGATATAGAGGATATTCATAAATAAAAATGCCCTTAGAGTATTATACTCTAAAGGCATTAGTACTTATTGTACGGTGTAACCGCCATCAATAACAGCAGCTTGACCGGTGATACTTTTGGCTTTTTCACTTACTAAGAAAATCGAGTAATCTGCAATTTCTTGTACCTGAAGTAAACGCTTCTGTGGAACAAGAGGATAAATCACTTCTTCTAATGCTTTTTCTTTATCAATGTTTCTTGTCTTTGCAAGGTCTTCTAACTGATTTTGAACAAGTGGTGTGTCAACATAGCCTGGGCAAATGGCATTGACCGTAATCCCGTGATCTGCGCCTTCTAAAGCCGTAACTTTTGTTAACCCAATGACACCATGTTTTGCACTATTATATCCGGCTTTACCTGCAAAACCAATTAATCCATTAATGGAAGCCATATTTAGTATGCGACCATACCCCTGTTCCTTCATGTGAGGGAACGCGTATTTAATTCCAAAGAAAGGTCCCTTCAACATAATATCCAAGATTAATTCAAATTTCTCACTTGGAAATTCTTCAACTGGAGCTACATGTTGAATTCCAGCATTGTTTACAAGGATATCAATAGAACCAAACTTCTCAACCGTTTTTTCGATTGCGTTCTTAACGTCTTCTTCTTTAGCTACATTGGCGACTACACCTTCAACAGTATGGCCTTGAGATCTTAATTCCTCTACGGATTTATTAAGTGTTTCTTCGTTAATATCATTTAACATAACCTTTGCACCAGCTTTTGCGAACTCCGTCGCAATTTCAAAGCCGATCCCTTGACCAGAGCCAGTAATAAGAGCAGATTTTCCTTCAAGCATTCATGCTTCCTCCTTTAAATGTACTCTAGATTACTTTGCCCAAATTTCTCAATTCAAATAGAACAATCACAAAAAAATGTATTTTAGTGTAGTAAAGGGTGTCAGGCACCCTTTATCTCTTTACCGCACTAAAAAAGAGCAGACGATTGTCTGCTCTTCTTTTATTCCCCTTTAAACAGTTCAGCTACAATTTCATAAGAACGACGACGTGCGTCATGATCGTATATCTGCGAAATCACCATCACTTCATCTGCACCCGTTTTTTCAATAAATGAACCGAGCTGATGTTTGACTGTTTCCTTACTACCTATAATGGAAGAACCTAATTGTTGCTTTAATGCTTGCTTCTCCCACTCCGTCCAAATATCTTCCATTGAATCAACAGGTGGAGGTAGTGGAGACTCATTCTTACGTATTAGATTTAAGAATTGCTGTTGAAGCGTTGTAGCTAATCTCTTTGCTTCTTCATCCGTTTCAGCAGCAATTATATTTACGCCTACCATAGCATGTGGCTCTGCTAAAGAACCTGAGGGTTTGAATGTTCGTTTATATAAATCCAGAGCCGGAACTGTGTCACGAGGAGAGAAATGACTCGCAAAAGCGAATGGCAATCCTTCTTCGCCGGCTAATTGTGCACTGTAGCCACTTGAACCAAGTAACCAAATTGGAATATCTAATCCCTCACCAGGGTATGCACGAACGTGAGGATTAGCTGGTCCACGAGAAGGATCAAAGTAACTTCGGAGCTCTTCTAATTGGTCCGGAAAATCATGAGGACCACTTTGTCCTCCACGTCGCAAAGCATGAGCCGTTAATTGATCTGTACCTGGGGCTCGCCCTAATCCTAAATCAATTCGACCAGGGAATAAAGACTCAAGTGTCCCAAACTGTTCAGCAATGACAAGAGGAGCATGATTTGGAAGCATAACCCCACCTGATCCAACCTTAATTGAGGATGTTTGAGATGCTACATGGCCAATTAAAACTGAAGTCGCAGAGCTTGCAATAAACGGCATATTATGATGTTCTGCAAGCCAGTAACGATTATAACCTAAGCTTTCCGTATGTTGAGCTAAATCTACGGTTCTTTTGAAAGAATCAGCTGGACCACCATCCTCACGTATTGGCGCTAAATCCAATACGGAAAAAGGAATAGACTGCAACCGACTCGTTTGGTTTTGTTCGCTCATTATTTCATCTTCTTTCTTTAAAGTATGATGATGGTAAGCACTTTTCCCTTACCCAGTATGAGACAGTGTAACAAGATTTCTTTCGTGTGCCTAACGACTTGCTCACTTACCTATATGAATCCATTTACAAGGAAGGATGAATGACAGCCCATAAAAAAAGCTTGCATGATAAACTAAAAAGTGTATAATCAAATTTAGACAAAATGACTAAATTGTTCAAATGGTCAGGCGGTGAAAATATGTCCAACGAAAGAAAACAACAAATTATGAAAGCGGCCAATCAATCGTTCGCTACATTTGGGTACAAGGCAACGACTATGGATCACGTAGCTAAAGCGGCCAATGTAGGGAAAGGAACGATTTATAACTTCTTCAAAAACAAAGAGCAACTCTTCCAAGAAATTATATCAAACCTTTTGGCAGAGATGAAAACACAAGCTGAATCAGTTATTGATGATCAGAAACCCCTAAAGGAGAACGTTCATCTAGCTTTATACGAGTTACTTCAGTACCGACGTAGCCATCAGCTTACAATCCAAATGGTACAAGAGGCAAAGGAAATGGGAACAGCTGCGGTTCAAGAAGCACTTGCAAATGTAGAAGGTTTAATTACAGCCTACCTCAGAGAAAAGATTGAGCACGCTATTGAACGAGGCGATATACGTCCCTGCCATCCAGAAATGACAGCCTTTATGATGTTCAAGCTCTATACAGCATTTATTATTGACTGGGAAGAGCGTCATCAACCGCTTGAAAAAGAAGAGATTATGCATTTATTTGATGAATACGTGTTTAAAGGGTTATCACCATCTTGATGATCCTTTTCTTTTTTGTCGCAAAATGACCAAATGAACAATTTAGTCATTTATTATTTAGGAGGAATTTAAATGAATGGTTTTAAACTATGGCTATCTGAGTTAAAGCATATTGGTAGCAATAAGAAAGTACTCATTCCATTTATAGCGGTATTAATGATTCCGCTAATTTATAGCGGCATGTTCTTATGGGCATTTTGGAATCCCTATGGAAACATGGATCAACTTCCGGTTGCCATTGTTAACTCAGATGAAGGTGCAGAATTTAATGAAGAACCTCTGACGGTAGGGAAGGAATTTGTTAAGAATTTAGAGGACAGTGGAGATTTTAAATACGATGTCGTGTCCAAGGAAGAAGGTTATGATGGATTAAGCGACCATGAGTACTACATGCTTGTTGAAATTCCAAAGAACTTTTCCGCTTCTGCTACAACCATCTTAGACGAGAATCCTGAAAAACTTCAGTTAAAATATGTGCCAAATGAAGGGTTTAATTTCCTTTCTGCGCAAATCGGGGAATCAGCAACGGAACAAATGAAAGGTAAGTTAGCGGACGAAATGTCTGAAACATATGCTAATGCTATGTTTGCTCAATTTAATGAATTGAAGACCGGCCTAGCTGATGCTAGTTCAAAAGCAGGTGAATTGAACACCGGAGTAAAGGACCTTGATTCAGGAGCACAAGAATTAAAAGATAAACTCAAAACGTTTACTGATAAGCAGCTCCAGTTCACTGATGGAACAAAAGAATTGCGTCAGGGTGCTGCTCAAGTAGCCACGGGGGCTACAGACCTCAATCAAGGCCTAACTGCTCTCCAGGATGGATATGGTCAAATCATAAATGGGGCGAATGCTTCTAAAAATGGTGCCGTTCAGTTACGAGATGGGCTCTCCCAATCAAAAGATGGTGCTAATCAACTTGAGCAAGGACTAACTCAACTTGTTCAACAATCTGGTGGACTAGAACAATCTACCAAAGACCTTACTGCTTCTTTACAAACTCTTAAGAATGGCGCACAACAAGTAGACCAATCTGCTGCAACCCTCTCTGAAAGAGTGAGCGGATTGAAAGAAGGATTGGCGCCTGTTATTGAACAAATGCCTAAAGAGGAACAGGAAAAAATTCTAGCTCAGCTTGAACAACTAAACCAAGGAGCACAACAACTAGCAGGAGCTACAGGACAATTATCATCCGGTTCACAAAAAATCGTAGACAAAACAGCTGGTCTTCCAAGTCAAATGGCTTCTCTTTCAGAAGCTCACGCAAAACTAAAGCAAGGAGCTACAGCTCTATCAGCTGGCCAGACAGATTTGTTTAACGGTGCTTCTGATCTAGTTCAAGGTGAAGAGAAACTTGTCGCTGGTATCCAAACTTTCAACGATAAATTAGCTAATGCAAACGCTGGTGCTTCTGAATTAGCAACTGGTGCGAACCAGGTCAATCAAGGGGCTAATGAACTCTTTAATGGTTCTTCTCAATTAGCAGACGGATCTCAAAGATTAGCAAAAGGTGCGAACGATCTCTCAAGCGGTACCAATGAATTAACGGCTGGAACAAATGAATTTGAAAGCAACCTTTCTGAAGCGAGCTCAAAAGCACAAGACGTACAAACGAGCATGAAGACAGAAGAAATGCTCGCTAACCCAGTCGGTCTTGATAAAAATAGTGTCAATGAAGTACCTAACTACGGAACTGGTTTCACTCCTTATTTCTTATCGCTTGGTTTATTTGTTGGAGCTTTAATTATTACCATTGTTTATCCCGTGAAAGAACCTTCAGCTGCACCACGGAACGCATTCAGTTGGTTCTTTGCAAAATTCGGAGTTCTAGTAAGTGCAGGTCTGATCCAAGCTGTTATCGCAGCTAGTGTGATCCTTTACGGACTAGGCTTAGAAGTAGCAAGCGTTCCTTACTTCTATCTGTTTAGTATTCTTACGAGCCTTACCTTTATGGCAATGATTCAAGTACTTGTCACGACACTTGGAGATCCAGGACGATTTCTAGCCATATTAATCCTAATCATGCAATTAACAACAAGTGCAGGAACATTCCCACTAGAACTAATCCCAGAACCATTACAAATTTTCAATCCTATCTTACCTATGACGTATTCTGTTGAGGGATTAAAAGCTGTGATATCCGAAGGAGACTATACCCTAATGTGGCAAGATAGTGGTATCTTAGCCATCTTCTTACTCGGATCAGTAACAATAACAATCAGTTACTTTATAGTAGCTATGAGAAGAAAACGACTCACTTCTGTAGAGAAAGCTGCCTAATTTAGCAATAATAGAGGATCACCCTGAAAATGGGTGATCCTTTTTTATTGCTGTAGAGTTGACTGATAATCCTTTAATTTTTGAGTTGTCTCAAGAATTAATTTTTCGATTTTTTTCAAGTCTGGGGACGGCTTTTGCGCTTCTCCTATTAAAGGATAAAGACTCTCTTCTATATTTTTATAATCTTCCGGGTTCTTTTCTTCAACTTGTTCCTCAATTAAATCCCATGCTTCATCGATCTTTTTACCAGCTTCATTGATCGTAATAAGATCCCCATTTCCTTGCATAGCTTTTTGTAACATTTCAATTTCCGCTAACACCTTGTCTATGCCTTCTTCTACTGATACCTCTTGTTCTGTGTCCTCTGCTGAAACTTGATTCATAACAGGCGTGATCAGTACGCTAAAAGCTAGCACCAAACTCGGGATAATCCAATACAACCTCTTCATGACATCGTCTCCTTTTCATAGTCTCGTGGCTTACCTTTTCCACATTTATACTTGTTTATGCAAAAGGGTTACATGAATTCATAATTAGATAGAGGAAAAGTTTAAAACATTCTTCACTTCAAATATCCTCTAAATCACAAGTTATATATACAACAGCAACACAAAAAAAGCCACCGTCTTTTTAGACGGTGGCTATCTACTTATTTAGAACGTTACCTCTTTACCATAATAAGCTGCCTCAAATAGCTCCTTCATTTCTTCTTCGGAAGTTTCACGCGGATTCGTACCCGTACAAGGGTCATCCATTGCGTTCTTAGCCATTTGGTCAACGTGTTTCTTGAATAAGTCTTCAGAAACGCCAAACTCTTTAAGGGTATTTGGTACCCCCATTTCATGATTCAGCTCACGAACCCACTCAATTAGAGAGTCCACTAGCTGCTCTTGTGTATCGCCTTTAAGTTCAAGGCGCTTCGCCATTTTAGCAAAACGATCACCGACTACACTGCGATTAAATTGCATTACATACGTAAGGTAAATACCGTTTGCACAGCCGTGAGGAACTTCAAATGTCGGTCCACTCTTGTGAGCCATGCTGTGAACGTTACCAAGTACAGCATTTGCAAATGCCATACCTGCCATCGCTTGAGCATAATGAACTTTCTCTCTAGATTCTTGATTCCCTTTATAGGAACTAAGCAAATGCTCATCTAGAGTTTCTAGAGCTTCGATAGCTAGAGAATCTGTAAACGTCGTGCGTGGTTTAGCCACATAAGCTTCAATACTATGAGTTACAGCATCCATACCACTATAAGCAATAACTTTTTGTGGCATAGACTCTACCATAACCGGGTCAATGACAGCCAAGTCTGGAGTAAGTTCAAAATCAGCTAAAGGATGCTTCACCCCTGTCTCAGAATCCGTTATAACAGATAAGTTTGAGATCTCAGATGCTGTACCGCTAGTTGTTGGGATTCCAATGAATTTGGCCTTCGTACGAAGTCCTGGAAGATTAAATGGTTGCATAGCATCTTCGAATGAAAGGTTTGGACGTTCATAGAAGATCCACATTGCTTTGGCCGCGTCCATTGGAGAGCCACCACCAATACCGATGATCCAATCTGGTTCAAATTCATTTAATGTACCCAGATGATCCTGGATCAACTGAGTAGAAGGCTCTTCCGTAATGCCTTCAATGACTTTTGTTTCTATATTAGCTTTCGCTAAATGGCTTTGAATTTTATCTAAATTTCCATTCTCTTTAACGGAACCACCGCCAATGACAAGAACGGCTTTTTTACCATCTAAGGATTCTAGTGTCTCTAACGCATCTTCTCCGAAATAAATATCTCTTGGAATAGTAAAACGATTCATTTCTTATAGCCTCCAATACGATCAGATAATGGAGAAATAGCCGTTTTACAATGAACATAAACTAAAATCTAGAGGAATGATCTTTTTTGCTCATGCTACAAAATGAATATATCGCTTACAGAATATACCTTTAGAACTAGATCAGAGCTAATAAGAAAAAAAGAGCATCCAATATGCTGGGTGCTCTTATAACGGATAGGTGAACGTTTCTTGTGTCACCCTACTCACTCGTTCACGATTGACCTCAAATCCAATACCTGCTATATGCCATGGTACCTCTACCTGACCGCCTTGCAATTCGACTTCCGGAATAATCACGTCTTCATGCCAATAACGCTTAGAAGCCGATATATCGCCAGGAATCGTCATGGTTGGCAGGGATGCAAACGCAATATTGTGTGCCCTTGATATGCCAGTTTCAAGCATACCCCCACACCACACACTCACACCAGAAGCTTCACATAAGTCGTTAATGCGTAGTGCTTCAGTTAATCCACCTACACGGCTTATTTTGATATTCATGGTCTTACAGCTTCCTAACTGAATTGCCTGATACGCATCATGATAGCTACCAATACTTTCATCGAGGCATATAGGTGTGTCCATGCGTCTTTGCAGTTCTCTATGCAAATAGAAATCACCAGCTTTAAACGGCTGTTCAATCATAAGAAGGCCTAGGTCATCTAATGACGCAAGGTTCTCTAGGTCCTCTTCATCATAAGCTCCATTTCCATCAAACATAATGGAAATGTCAGATGATAAACGTTTAACCGCTTCTATATCCGCTCTTTCATATCCTTTACGAACCTTCACTTTTATACGTTTGTATCCTTGTTTTTCATAAAAAGGGACAAGGTCATGAAGATTCTCTGACAAACTTACGACAACACCGACAGGGATAGCAGACTTTACTCCCCCAATAAGGGAAGCCAAGGATTGATTCTGTTGCTTAGCATACAAATCCCACAAAGCTCCTTCAAGAGCCGCTTTCGTCATTTGGTGTCCTTGCTCTTTCTCTACTATCTTAGGTAAATCAGAGGGATGGTGAATCACGCTTCCTTTAATCATAGGTAGAAAATGATCTTTCATCATAATCCAAGACGTATCCACCGTTTCAGGTGTATAAAAAGGGGTAGAAAAGGCTACCCCTTCGCCCCAACCAGCCCCGCCATTTGAATCAATCGCTTCTACAAGAATGCCCTCTCGCTGTTCAACCGTACCTGCATGTGTCGTAAAGGGTGTAACAAGATCCATCTTATATCGATGTAGCTTCACAGAAGTTAGGTTCATTGTACATTTCTCCTCTGTTTCAGCCAGTTCGCCAGCTCTCTGCGAAGAAGCTTGTTTGTCGCATTACGAGGCAAGTGATCAACAAAATAAATCTCTTTCGGCTGTTTGTATGAGGCTAAACGTTCTTTCGAGAAAGCTAATATATCTTCCCTAGTAAGCGTCATGCCTTTTCTTACTACAATAAAGGCTACGGGGACACTTCCCCATTTCTCGTCTTTCTTCCCAACAACACCCAGTTCTTTCACTTGGTCGAGTCCGCTTAAAACTCCTTCGATTTCAGCAGGATAGATATTCTCTCCTCCTGATATAATCAAATCCTTACGACGATCAACAACATATAAGAAGCCATCCTCATCCTTATAGCCAAGATCACCAGTACGAAGCCATCCTTGTTGGATCGTTTCTTCATTTGTTTCAGGCCTTCTGTAATAACCTGTCGTTACCATAGGACCTTTCACCACAATTTCTCCTACTTCATGGGCATTTGTTGGTTTACCATCTAATTCGATTGAAAGTTGAGCAGGAAATAAAGGTTTCCCAGCCGATCCAATCTTGTCTAAGGCGTAATCAGGACTAAGCGTAACAATTTGAGAAGCTGTTTCAGTCATGCCATACGTTTGGAAAACAGGGACGGACTTTTTCTTCGCTTTATGTAGTAACGCTTCTGATGCAGGACCGCCCCCTAACAACATGCCTCTAAAATTAGTGGGATAGTGATCTGAACCAAGCCGATCTAAGAGACTATCAAGCATGACGGATACCACAGAAACCGTCGTAACTCCCTTATTCATGATGGCATCATGGACCGCTTCAGTATCAAAAGAAGTGTGTAGATGGACCGGCATGCCATATATCACGCTTTTCATAAGAATGGACAACCCGCCTACATGGAAGAGGGGAAGGGCAGCCAACCATTGGTCTTTTTCTGTAATACCAAGATTTAAAGCCGAGCTAACTGCACTCCACCAGTGGTTACTATAAGAAAGCATAACTCCTTTTGGAGAACCTGTAGTCCCAGACGTATAAAGGATCGTGTATGGGGCCTCCATCTTGACTTCTTCAAGCATCGGGATCGAACTATCTTGACAATCTTTCAACTCTTCAAATGATAAAGATTGGACTTCAGTTTGCTTTTCTATTTCTTCTATTGTGCCCTTATAGGAGTCCTCTCCTATAATATAAGAACAACTTGAGTCTGTTACTTGAAAAACAAGCTCTTCAATCGTTAAACGTGTGTTCAGCATAACCCCAACAGCCCCCAAGTAGGAAAGAGCATGTATCATTTGGACCATTTCAACAGAACTCTTAGCATAAACAGCAATATGCTCTCCCCTTTGAATTCCAATAGAGGATAGGCGAGCTGCCATCTCTTTTGTTCGTTGTTGGAGCTCAGAGAAAGTCAGGGTCTCATCTTCGGTAACAAGAGCTATACGCTCCGGTGTTAAAAAAGCTCTTTGTTCTAACCAATTCGGCATTGTTTGTTCGCTCATCTTTATCACCCTTTCCACCATTAACATCACCAAAAATTATGATTTTCCTTACATAAAATCAATTTTTATCTCAATGTTTGTTGTTATTTTCTATAACAAGTTTGTTACGACAATGTTCCCGTTAGCTCTAGTTGAGAGTAAGGTGGGCCTGGAATATACCGGGGAGAGATAAGATCACCTAATCTCACGCGGGTCCGTTCGCCTCCTAAACTCCAGGGCTTGCTTGGGGACTGCGAGACTTCCGCGGGATAAGGAGCCTAGGGTAGACCCCACAGTGAGCAAAGCGAACGAGGAGGCTTCCCAGCTCCCCGCAGGAAAGCGAGTTGTCCCAAAGCAAGCCCAACCACTCATCAAACATAACGGTCCCTTACTGCTACTATAGCTAATAAAAAAAGGCTGCCTGTGGAGCTCCCCTATAGGAAGGGGAACTCTTCACAGGCACCCTCTAAACATCAATCGGTTTATGGGAAACGTGGGAACTGTTTGAAGTTCGGTTTGCGTTTTTCTTTAAAAGCATCGCGACCTTCTTTTGCTTCCTCTGTAGTGTAATAAAGAAGTGTTGCGTCGCCACCCATTTGCTGAAGACCCGCAAGACCATCTGTATCAGCGTTAAAGGACGCTTTCAGGAAGCGTAGAGCCGTAGGTGATTTCTCAAGCATTTCTTGACACCACTGTACGGTTTCTTCTTCAAGCTTCTCTAAAGGCACTACCGTATTTACCATACCCATATCTTCCGCTTCTTTAGCAGAATATTGACGGCACAAGTACCAAATTTCGCGGGCTTTCTTATGACCAACCATACGAGCTAATAATCCAGCTCCGTACCCAGCATCGAAGCTTCCGACTTTTGGTCCTGTTTGTCCAAAGATTGCGTTGTCTGCCGCAATTGTAAGATCACATACTACGTGAAGAACGTGGCCTCCGCCAATCGCATATCCAGAAACCATCGCTACAACCGGCTTTGGAATAACGCGAATTAAACGTTGTAAGTCTAATACATTAAGACGTGGCACTTCGTCCTCTCCTACATAACCGCCGTGACCGCGAACTTTCTGGTCTCCTCCTGCACAGAATGCATCGTCTCCTGCACCAGCAAGAACAATTACACCGATTTTAGAATCATCACGCGCGTATGAGAACGCATCTAATAATTCTTTAACCGTATGAGGGCGAAAAGCGTTTCGTACTTCTGGACGATTGATCGTAATCTTCGCAATCCCATCGTGTGTTTGATAAAGGATGTCATCATAATGACGTTCATTAATCCATTCTACTGCTGACATATGTATATTCCTCCTTTTAATTATAGCGCTTTCATCTAGTTTCACTTGAAACGATGAATTCATATACTATTTTAGCAAAAGTTTGCGCTTGTTCCACGTGAATTGCATGACCAGTTTGTGGGATATTTTCATGAGTAGCATTCAAAAAGTGATCCTCCATTTGTTTGGCAATGGATGTGAATTTCTCATCCCATTCTCCCGTAACCAGTAAAACAGGCTTCGTAAATGTGGATAAGCGGTCCCACCATGAAGGTTGTACACCTGTCCCCATACCACGTAAAGAAGCAGCTAACCCTTTTGGCGTTTGACTCAAACGCTCTCTACGAATTCTGTTCTGGATATCTTCTGATAAACCTTTCTGGCTTTCAAACATAGGGAGATTCTCCCATTTTTCCACAAAAGCTTCAATTCCATCTTGCTCTAGAGATTCTGCTAACCCTTCATCTTTCGTTTGACGAGCAAGTTGATCTTGGGTGGAGTGAAGTCCAGGACTTGCACTTTCAAGCGTTAAACTTTTCACCATTTCAGGATATGACATTGCAAATGAAAGAGCGGTTCTTCCTCCCATAGAATAGCCTATTATATGGACAGATGACAAGGACATTTGTGCTAGAAGTTCACGAATATCCTTGCAAACAGACTCCATCGTAAAATCTTCTGTAACCTCTGTCTTTCCATGTCCAGGGAGATCTAGTCTAATCCATTGTATTTGTGCTTGATGAGTACTTACTAGTTCGTCCCAAGTGGAGTGAGACCCTGTAAAACCATGCAGAAGCAATACAGGCTCCCCTTCTCCAATTGTATCAATCCAATAATTTCGTCCTTGTACCCCTATAAACATCGCCACTCCTCACCTTTCTAATAAGGCACGTTCAATTTGTTTCCACTTTTGACGATGCCAAGCAGCATTTTCTTCCCGATTTGTTTTTACTTCAATGACCGATAACCCTCTAGCTTCATAAGATCTACTTAAGGAATTCCTCAATTGCTCCCAGGTGCCTACTTCTTCATACTGTCCACCATACATCTCAATCACTTTACTATAGTCAAGGGCTAAAGGTGTTCCAAACAAAGGCTCAAAGTGTTTTTTATGTTCAGCTTGAGGCAAGAAAGAGAATATGCCTCCCCCTTCATTATTGATAACTACAATGCGGAGATCTAAGCCAAACTGCTTCGCGGCGAATAAACCATTAAGATCATGAAAGAACGATAGATCACCTAACACAAGAGTAACCTTCTCACCGTGGGCCGCTGCTCCAAATGCGCTTGAAACAACTCCATCTATGCCATTAGCACCTCGATTAGCTAGTGTTCGAATCGACTTTGGCGTTGTCAGCATGAAAGTATCCAAATCGCGGATAGGCATACTGTTCCCTACAAAAAGAGATCCTTCTTCAGGGAAGCTCTTTAAGATCTCTGAAAAGACATGACCTTCTGATAAGGTCGTTCCTTCATTTTCTATTAGAGTTGCTTTAGCTAGCTGGTTGGCTTCCTGCCATTTCTTCAACCATTCCACATCAAAGAAAGATGACTCAAAGTGGTTAACCCAAGTGTCACAGAAGTGTTTTCCATCAGCAAAAATAAGAGAAGCTGCGTTACCACTTGGTTCTCGGAATCCTTCATATGACTCTACAACATACTGCTCAATTTCAGGGTGGTCCTGAAGCATAAGCCAATATGGCTTTGAAATAGGCATAGCTCCAAATCGGATAATAAAATCAGGAACAAACTGCTCTCTTACAGTCGGACTTTTTAATATTGCATCATAGCTTTCAATGACATGGTCCTTCTCATGTTGACCGGAGCGAACCTGAGATAGGGGGTCTGCTAGAACCGGAAGTTGCAAATATCGAGCTAGCTGAGTAACCGCAACTGGTAAGTCCTGATCGGTTTGAGGCCCACAAACAATCAACCCTTTTTGGTGCTTATCGACCCTTGATTTTATTTCCTCAATAACTTCCGGCTGCACTGTTCTCTCCCCATGATAAGCGTGATGAAACGACTGTTCAGAACTTCCCCCCCACAAATGATCCAGTGAGAAATCAGGAATCAAAGGGGAACGAAAAGGGAAGTTCAGATGAACAGGACCAGGATTATGATCAAGCGACGTGTAAAAAGCTCTGGCTGCCTTGCTGCGTACATACCGTAGCATTTCTTCACTACTCTCAGGTAACGCCATCTCCTCAAACCACTTTACGTACTGGCCAAACATATGAATCTGGTCAATAGCCTGTGGGGCTCCTACATCCCGAAGTTCATGAGGACGGTCCGCCGTTAACACCAACAAAGGAACACGGCTGTAATAGGCCTCAACAATCGCCGGATAATAATTGGCAGCCGCTGTTCCAGATGTACATACAATTGCAACTGGCTTCTGCTGTTCTTTCGCCATACCCAAAGCAAAAAAAGCTGCAGAACGTTCATCTACATGAATCCAATGGTTCACCGCTTCGTGTTCAGCGAATGTCATGGACAACGGTGTGGACCTCGAGCCAGGAGAAAGGACTACATCGGTTAATCCTGTCTGCACGAGCTCATCCACAAAGTTTGCCACATATCTAGTGAGGGTTTCTGTATGTGTCATTCTCTTCCTCCTAAAGCATGAATCATAGGTAAGAATTTAACAGCGGTTTCTTTGTATTCTTCATCTGGGTCAGAGTCTTCTACGACCCCACATCCTGAGAAAAGAATGGCCTGATCTTTTTTTAATAACGCCGAACGTATAGCAACAGCAAATTCACCATTTTGATAACTGTCAAACCAACCTACAGGCGATGCGTACCACCCTCTGTGGAAGGGCTCATAATCTCTTATAAACTGAAGAGAGTCCTCCCTTGGATACCCACCTAGAGCAGGCGTCGGATGGAGCTTCTCAACAACTTCTAATAACGATACACCTTCCTTAAGCGTTCCGCTCACAGGTGTATAAAGATGTTGCAAGTTACGAAGCGGATATAAAACAGGCGAATTTGGTACGTGAACATTTTCACAACAACCTGTTACAGCTTTTTTAATCATTTGAACAACAAAGTCGTGTTCTTGCAAATTCTTCTCATCGTGAATCAGGGCTTCACCTAAAGCTACATCCTCTTTTGGAGTATTGCCCCGTGGCACCGTTCCTGCCAAGCATGTTGATAGCAATTCATTATCTTCAACTTTGACAAGTCGTTCAGGTGTCGCTCCTACGAAACAAGAGTCTCCACTTTCAAATGCAAATATATAACTTTGAGTCTGCTCTTCTTTCAATTGACGGATCACTGAAGAAGCCTTACGATCATCTGAAAATGAGACAATCATTTCTCTGGCCAATACAACTTTTCCTAATCGATTGCTTTTTATATGATCCGTCGCTTTAGCTACAATTTCTTTGAACTCTTCAGGACGAACTTCTTCTTGATTCGTAACCGTCACATCATCATCATGGATGAATGTTCCAGCAAGTAAACTTTGATATTCTTCTGTAACATGACCAAATAGTTCATCCTCGTTATCGTCTGGATGAATCATCATATTAATCGTTAAATAAGTCTCATCTCTCCACTCAGTCAATAAATACATAGGAATCAGGACTTTACTGTTAGGGAAATCTTTCCACGTTCCGTTCTCTTCCTTTAAAGGATCAAACGAAAACCCACCTAAAGCAACAGGACCTGTTCCCGGAATTCTGTATGGGTTGTCAATTATAGCTTCTGCTAGAACATCATTCCACATTTGCCTAGTCGAGAAAAAACGATCTTGCTCAGCCTCAAAAGTATAAGCCGACCCTACACCAACAAGAGTGAACATCGTATCAGCACTTGTCCAATATACACGTTCCCCCTGATAAACCTTTCCTGCCTGGAAAAACCCTAGAGAATCAACTGAATCCAATTTAGTCGTCACACTTATAAGCTGAGGCGTGTCTATATGCTTTCTATTTGAAAGAGCTTTATAAAGCTTTTCATGATAAAACGAAGTTGTTTCAATCAAATGAATGCCCTCCAATCATCAGGGACTTTGTTACTATATATTTTGGCACAACAGTACTATTATATCGAAAAATCATTATAAATCATAAAATCCCATCTTTATTTTATTCCCTTTTTCAACATAGCTCAAGTAAAAAGAAAAGCACAGGCGACTGTTCAGCCCCGTATGCATAAGCAAGATAACGGAAGTTCGCGGAGCGGACTGCAGTTATCTTGCTTATGACACTAGGGGCTAGGAGCCGGAGCTAGATCAAAGAAAAGCACAGGCGACTGTTCAGCCCGTCAAAAGCCAATGAAAGTATCAACAATCATTACCATCCACCAAAAGCACAAATACGGTAGCTCCTAAAGGCTCTTTCCGTATTGACAGTGTCATACAGTTTGCCTAAACTGAAATAGGACTATTATAAAATAGTCATAATTAAGGGGAGAAAAAGATGCAAAGCATGAATAAAAAAGATATACAAACAGCCTTGAATGAACGTAAAGGTTGGCAAGTTTGGTGGCGATTGTTACGACCACATACGTTAACTGCAGCGTTTGTGCCTGTATTCATTGGTACAATGTTGGCAGGACTTGATGGTTCGTTTCATTTAGGTTTATTTCTCGCTATGCTTCTGGCTTCAATCCTCATCCAGGCAGCTACAAACATGTTCAATGAGTATTATGACTATGTTCGTGGTTTAGATACAGAGCAATCTGTCGGAATCGGCGGAGCGATTGTTCGTGATGGCATACCTCCCAAAAAGGTATTAGCACTTGCGCTCAGCTTCTTTGGTGTAGCAATGATTTTAGGTGTTTATATCTGTATCTTAACGACTTGGTGGATTGCTGCAATTGGCATTGCTTCTATGTTATGTGGCTATTTATACACAGGAGGCCCTTATCCAATAGCTTATACACCTTTTGGTGAGATTGTATCCGGATTCTTTATGGGGACAGTCATTATAGGAATTAGTTATTACATTCAAACGAATATGGTAACAGCTCAAGTGATTCTTATTTCCATTCCTGTTGCCATTTTAATCGGCGCAATTCTTCTTGCTAACAACATACGTGATCTAGAAGGAGATCAAGAGAACGGACGTAAAACACTCGCCATTCTCTTCGGACGTAAAGGAGCCATTCGCTTCCTTGCCACGTTGTTTGGATTAGCTTACGTATTAACAATTATTTATATTGCAATGGGCTTACTTCCTTTATGGTCTCTAATCGTATTGATCAGTTTAGCCAAACCCAAAGGAGCTGTTCAAACATTCTCCAAAAACTCTACTCCTTTGGCAATGATGCCAGCTATGAAATATACAGCTCAGACCAATACAATCTTTGGCTTTTTACTTGGCCTTTCGCTATTATTTCAATTTATTATACCCGTATCATGGTAAAGAAAAGCAGGTTAGTGAAACATTTTAAACTACGAAGCACATCTATCACTTTGTATAGATGAGATAGGGAACCCGGTTTTCCACAACACTAAATATCTCCTAACATATGCTCCCCTTTAAGTTGACAGTTTTAACAAAAAACTGTTGTCTTGGAGGGGAGCATTTTTATTACAAGGCAGGATTGTACACATCATAAGAGGAATACACATAGAAGAACGTTATGTTTGATTCTAGAATGAAAAGGAAATAAAAAAGAAAGGAACGATGATATGAATTTAACTGCTAAAAATACATTATTGGGAGCTTTAGGAATTGAAGAGGTAGAGATGAAGAAGGAACGTGTCGTTTTATCTATGCCTGTAGATGAACGCACCCACCAGCCTCTTGGTTTTTTACACGGAGGGGCGAGCGTCGCTCTTGCGGAAACAGCAGCAAGTATTGGTTCTATTCTCCACGTTGATATGGAAGAATATAATGTATTCGGCATTGAAATTAACGCCAACCATATTAAAGCGAAGCGAAGCGGTACTGTTTACGGCATTGCGACTCCAACACACATTGGGAAAAGTACAATGGTGTGGGAAATCAAAGTAGTGGACGAAGAAGATGAACTGATTTGTCTCTCGCGCTGTACCGTCGGTGTTGTTCCAAAGAAGAAATAACCTCTCCTCCTCCCTCATTTGAAAGGAGTATTCATGATGTTAACCGATCAGCAATTACAAGAGCTAAAAAAGCAGCTACACGTTATGAAAGAAGAAGCGGAGAAGGAACATCATAATCATGATGGTTATGTAAATGAAGATGAGGATCAAGGAAACTCTGTAGGGGAATTATCAAATGTCAACAGCCACCCTGGGGACCTTGGCACAGAGAAATTCGAACGAGAAAAAGCATACACACTAAGTGAACATGCGGAAGAACAGCTGGATGAAATTAACGCAGCGCTTGAACGGATGGAAAAAGGAACATATGGTTATTCCGAACATTCCGGGAAACCCATTCCATTTGAGCGACTGCAGGCTATGCCGACCGCTCGATACTTAGTTGAGGAACAAGAAGAATCCTCTTAATGGAATAGGCCTATATGAGGCAAGCTATATAACAACCTGTGTTGTGTAGCTTGCCTTCCTCTTTGTCTACTTCATGTGAAAGGAGCAAAAGAGAATGAACAAAGTCATAAAAGGGATTCTACTCTTCTTACTTATTTACGGGTTATTTAGTATAGCAGGGTTTTTGTTTCCCATCGACCAAGAATGGTATAACAGCTTAGACAAACCTTCCTGGACCCCACCAGGATCTGTAATTGGAATTGTATGGGCTGTACTTTTTGCCTTTATCTCACTATCTATTGTGTTGGCGTGGAGTTCTAAAGGAGAAGAGTCATTCCCCCCCTTGTTTTGGATCGTCCTCATTATTAATTATGTAACGAACCAACTATTTAGCTTTTTCCAGTTCGAGATGAAAGACTTACTACTTGCGACGGTAGATACTTTTTTAGTCGCCGTTACAACCGGCATTCTAATCATTTTAATCCGGAAGTACAATAAGGTTAGCCCATGGCTCCTTGTGCCATACCTCCTTTGGACAACGTTTGCTACGTATTTAGCATTTACTTTTTACAGGTTAAACCCAACCGAAACATTCCTGATGTAGACGACAAAATCCGCGTTACCTTTGTAAACGGTTAACAAATCCATTAAAATGTATGAAGAAGTTATTGATTCTATTTAAACTTCTTGTTTAAATAGAAAAAAGAATCATGTTAGAGTAATACTCTAGGGAGAATGATGGCCCTTGAATAAGGGTATAGATAAGAAAACCCTTGGCCTGAATCTTGACACAAAACGAATACAAAACTCCATTACATTTCACTAGGAAGGGGAACTTCTCATGGCTGATGAAAATATGAGCAAAGATTTAGTTAATGCTGCATTTGAAAAGAAAAATGCAGAAGAAGAACAGCAACAACAAGAAGAGGTTAAAGTAAAAGAAGAAGATAAAGCAACCGAAGGCGACATCATCACCTTCCAAAGAGGCGGCCAACAGTTAGAAGCTGTCGTAACGTCTTCTAAATTAGAAAATTCCGTTGTTTGCGACATGACAATTATGGATGATTTTCATGAGCGTAATTTGGACTTCGAGAAAACCGTTGTCGCTCATACAAACTACAGCATTAAAAAACGCCGCGACGTTTAGGATTCGACTATAAAGAGCATCACACTTCTAAAGTGTGATGCTCTTTTTATCAAATACCGTATTTGATACGGTCCGTTACAGAAAAGGTGGGCTTGAAACTTCGTGTCTCAGCTTCGAGTATTCAAAAACACAAAAAAAGTCCCCTGCATCAATGTGCAGGGGGCTTCTTTATATATCTATTGCTATGCAGCTTTTATTGATTTCGTTTGTTTCTGTTCAAGCCATGGCCTCATTTTAACGAATAATGGAACAAAGAGCATTCCAACGATTATGCCTTTTATGGCGTTAAATGGCATAATAAACGCTGTTACATAGGCCATTTTTGATCCTGCTACTTCAAAGCCCATCAACCATGTGTAGGCTGGTAGGATTACGAGGTAGTTTAATACCGACATGCCTAGCGTCATTACAATTGTACCTGTCACAAGGCCTGATACAACACCTTTCACACTCTTGAAGCGGTGATATAGTAAGGAAACTGGCAAGATAAACATGACTCCGGCTAAGAAGTTAGCACTCGCTCCAATTGGGTCTCCGCTTCCAAGCATGAAGTGAAGGCCATTTTTCATAGCCTCTACAATAATACCGGCTACCGGTGAGAATATTAATGCTGCAAATAAAGCTGGAACATCGCTAAAGTCCACTTTTAGAAAGCCTGGCAAAAATGGAAGCGGAAAGTCCAACAGCATTAATAATAGTGATATGGTGCTCATTAACGAGAGCGTAATGAGCTTGAACAATTTGGATGACTGACCTCTTGGTTTCATCATCGATCTCCTCCTTCATCTTTACTCTCGATTCACATCCCAGATGAAGGTGAGCGAATCATCCACTATAGTGCATTCCATCAAAAAATCCCTCAAGCATATAATTGCTTCAGGGTTGATAAAAGACCATAGAGAAATAAAGGTATCATATATACCTATTTTCGCTCTACATCTTCTCCCATCCAGACTGTAACTGTCGGTCCCGGATTCTCACCAGGTCCACCGATCGGTACAAACGTACCAAGCGGGTCACGGACTTAGAACACCAAGTGGGTCCCTTACCGTCGGTCGGGAATTTCACCCTGCCCCGAAGATGGAATCGTATTTAGTTGAGTACAATTCTCATTATAACTGCTAATTGAAAAATTGAACAGAAAAATGTTTCACAAAATGAACATCCATTCATTTTTTCTCCTTCATACCCCCCAAGCACACATGACCAGCATTATAGTATGGACGATCGCGCATTATGGTGAATATATAATACAGAAAATAAATTTCATAGTATTTCAATATCTGTAATAGCATGAATGTCTACCATGCATTCATACTTATATGTTAACTCTATAACTTTTATTTTCTTATCCGTTGCGTCTACAGCAGTAACCTTTACACTTTCTTCACGCAGTGAGTCTCCAATAAAATAACAAACTCGAACTGGAAGAGAATCGTTTAAAGCTCTTCGTATTAAAAAGTCAATCTCAACAGCCTTATCCTCTGCTATTAATCCTTTCTTCACCCGTTCATCCTCTTTCCAGACTTCTTTCAACATTTCTATATGTTCTGACAACATCAAACTAGTCCACTTAATCGTACCCCGTTTTTTTATATTTCTTTCTTTTTCCACAACTACCCCTCCAACATTTAGAACGTATGTTCCCATTATACACGTACCCCTCTTAAAAGAACACCCGATTATAAATTATTAGATATAGTAAAAAGGCAGTTAAGAGAAAAAAAGCCCCGAATCACGACGAAAGTAATTCGGGGCCTTATTTTCTCTATTCATCTTTTATTAGTCTTCTAACGGATTGAGACTTTCCTGACCTGTCATATTTTCAATCATCGTAACGAGAAGATCAATTTCTTCATCAATGTCCTGAAGACTCGCTGTTTCTACTGGTGAATGCATGTATCGTAAGGGCAAAGATACGAGGCTAATTGGTACACCTTTCCCTGTCAGGCGCATCTTATCAGCATCGGTCCCCGTCATACGAGGAGTGAGTTCATATTGAACGCTCATCCCTTTAGAACGTGCGGCTTCTTCTAGTAAACGATTCATCTTAATATTGATCGGCGCACCTTTGGCTAAAACGGGGCCGCCTTCTAGTTTAATATCTCCGTGCTTGTTCTTATTCACATGTGGGTAATCTGTTGCAAAGGTTACGTCAACAGCAATCGCCATGGTCGGTTCAAGGCCAGCTGCTGCGAAATATGCACCACCCATATTCGTTTCTTCGTTTACAGTGCTCGCTGCATACACACCTACATTAAGATCCTTCTCAGACAGTTTCCTCAATACTTCTGCTACGATAAAAGCGCCTGTACGGTTATCCAAACCGCGCCCTGATATGTACCTATCCATCAAAATCTCTGGTTCACGCTTATACACAGCAAGATCACCAATCTGAACGAACTTCTCCATTTCCTCTTTGGATTTAGCTCCACAGTCAATAAATAAGTCATCAAGGCCAAAATCACCTTTTAACCCACCATGGTGCTGCGCATTTACTCCGATTACGCCCGTAATCGTTCCTCCTTGTCCAAGAACGGTCACTTTCATACCAACAGCCGCTTTTGGATTAATGCCCCCCATTTTGTCAAAATGCAAGAAGCCATGATCATCAACTCGGTTCACGACGAGAGCAATCTCATCACTGTGACCCGCCAATAGAATTTTAAAGTCGGCCTCTGGATTTAATACACCGATGACATTCCCTGCATTGTCTGTACGAATCTCATCCGCATAAGGCTTCACATATTCTATCCACCTCTTTTGAATCTCCATCTCCATACTCGACGGAGACGGAGTTTGTAGCAATTCTAGTAAGAATTTTTGTTCTGATTGTTCCATCCACTATTCCTCCCTATTTGTTTCCTTCATCTTACCAATTTCCTTGCGCTTACACCAATGCTAGGACGCTCTAACCTTTTTATTCTTCCAAAACATATAGAAAGAAGCCCCAAAGATAATCGCATAACCAAGGAAACTTAATGCATCAGGTACTTGATTAAATACCACGATACTAATTACCGCTGAAAATAAAATATTCGTATAGAAAAAGATCGAAATTTCTTTCGCCGGCGCAAATTTATATGCAAGCGTGATTCCGAACTGTCCTACTGTCGCAAAGACACCAGCCAATAATAAATATAAGGTCTGTTCTAGAGACATCGGCTCATAAAATAATGCCACAAATGGCAATAACACGACGGTCGAAAAGAATGAAAAATAGAAAACTATTGTGTAATACTCTTCTTTATCACCTAAAAAACGAAGCACCGTATAGGCAAGAGCTGCAAATATAGCCGATGACACCCCTGCCATATAAGGAATCGTTTCCACTGAGAACTGCGGCTTTATTATAAGTAATGTGCCTAAAAAAGCAATCATAATTGCGACAATCTGAAACTTCCTTGCCTTTTCATTTAGAAAGAGTGCCGAAAAGATAATAAGTAGAAAAGGGCTTAGCTTATTCAACATATCAGCATCTGACAATACAAGATGATCAATAGAATAGAAATAGAGCACCATTCCAAGTGTCCCAAGTGAAGACCTTAAAATTAAGTACTTCTGATTCTCCTTTTTACCAAAGAATCGTTCTTTGTGATATAAAACAAAGCCAAATGCTATAAATGCAGAAACAATGTTACGAAACATCGTCTTTTGTACCGCTGGTAAGTCTCCCGAAAGTTTAACGAACGTAGACATCATCGCAAATCCGAAAGCCGCGCTTAATAATAGTAGTATTCCTTTATTTGTATTGCTCATAGTATTCCTCCAACGTATGTGCTTCTTGATGATTTCAAACGTTCGTATCTTATCCTCAACACGTTCCACTGTCAACTATCTTGCCCCTCACCAAGCCCTTTTCATGCAAATGAACACGGTTTATCCTCTGAACCATTCCACATAGGCTGAAATATTTTAGCCGTAAGGGACCGCTGGCACATCAGATAGCTTGTTTCCCTTCCCTCTAATAATGAAAAGGTGGGCCTGGAAACTGCGAGACTCCCGTGGGGTGAAGAGCCTAGGTGAGACCCCGGAGACCGGCATCGCCGGTTGAGGAGGCTCACCAGCTCCCCACACGAAAGCGAGTGGTTTCCAGGCCCACCTTACTCTCAACTAAAGCTAACGGGAACATTCTCTCAGTTTCGAGTCTCCATA
Source organism: Pontibacillus chungwhensis BH030062 (assembly GCF_000770675.1). GTDB lineage: Bacteria > Bacillota > Bacilli > Bacillales > BH030062 > Pontibacillus > Pontibacillus chungwhensis. The sequence continues at coordinate 189,667 of NZ_AVBG01000005.1, read as the reverse complement.
ATTACAGACCTTTCTTGAACAAATGAAAACAAACAAGTTTGTTAGACCATAAAAAAGACCAAATCAAGGGATTTGGTCTTTTCCTATTTTAGGATGCTATTGATTGTGATCTTTCTGGTTGTTCGCGTTTCATTTTGTGAGGGACAACATTTAAAAAGAGATTTAACAGAATAGCGGTTAAACTACCTGCTACAATTCCATTATCCGTTAGAATCTGGAGTTGTTCAGGGAGTTTGCCGAACAAGTCAGGGGCGACTGTTACACCTAGTCCCATGCCGACAGCACAAGCGATAATTAATAGGTTTTCCTGCTCCTTTAAATCAACCTGACTTAACATTTTAATTCCATAAGCAATGACCATACCAAACATCGGGATCATCGCTCCTCCTAGAACAGGTTTAGGAATTAATGTAGTTATAGCTCCTATAATAGGGAATAGTCCGATCGCAATTAACATAGCGCCTGCAATGTAAATGACGTTTCTTGATTTTACGCCAGAGAGCTGAACAAGCCCCACATTTTGTGAATACGTAGTATAAGGGAAAGCGTTCATGAAACCACCGAACAGTATCGCTAACCCTTCTGCACGGTATCCTTTTGTAATGTCTTTCTCTGTAATCTTTCTGTTTGTTATGTCACTTAAAGCAAAATAAACTCCTGTGGATTCTACAAGACTCACAATGGCTACTAGAATCATAGTTAAGATTGGAGCCACCTCAAATGTTGGGGCACCAAAATAAAAAGGTGTTGGAATTTTAAATAAAGCAGCATCAGCCAAGGAAGAAGTATCAATTTTGCCCATAAAGACAGCTACAAAACTCCCCACTACCAACCCAATTAAGATTGAGACAGATCTGACAAATCCTGTGAACGCTCTTTGTAGCACAATGATCAAGAGAAGCACACCGAACGCAAGGAGAAGGTTCGAGATACTTCCGAAGTCTTCACTCCCTGCACCCCCAGCTACATTATCCATTGCAACAGGAATTAGTGTAATTCCTATAATTGTCACCACAGACCCCGTTACTACTGAAGGGAAGAAAGACACGAGCTTCCCAAAGACCGGCGCACTCAACAACACGAATAAGCCTGCTGCAATAATTGCCCCATAAATAGCTGTTATCCCCGAGCTGCTCCCAATAGAGATCATTGGGGCTACCGCGGTAAACGTACACCCTAAGACTACTGGTAAGCCTATACCAAAGAACCGATTGCTGACAGCTTGCAGGATGGTCGCTACACCACACATAAGTAAGTCAATCGATACAAGGTAAGCCAGATCTTCTGCATTTAACCCTAAAGAGCTCCCTACAATTAAAGGAACGATGACAGCTCCTGCGTACATAGCCAATACGTGCTGAAGTCCAATCGTTATATTCTTCATGCGTGAACCCCCGTTTCTTTATAAAATGTGACACGTCCATTTTGAAGCGATTGAACCCGAGCTAACGATTCAACTCTTACTCCTTTCGATTGTAAGATCTCTCTCCCTGATTGGAACCCCTTTTCTATTACAATACCAATCCCAGCAACCTGAGCACCTGTCTGTTCAACGATATCTATTAATCCAAGACCTGCTTGCCCATTTGCTAAGAAGTCATCAATAATGAGTACACGATCATCAGGCGATAAAAATTCAGAAGATAAACTGATTTCGCTCCACTCTTCTTTGGTAAAGGAATATACTTTAGAGGTAGCAAGCCCATCTGTAAGCGTTAATGATTTTCTTTTTCTAGCAAAAATCACCTTTACCCCCATAGCTAATCCCGCCGTTACAGATGGAGAAATCCCAGAAGATTCAAGCGTCACAATCTTAGTAATCCCTTCATGTTTAAAACGTTCTCTGAATGCTTCTCCAATTTCCATCATCAAAAGCGGATCTACCTGATGGTTCAAGAATGAATCAACTTTAAGCACTTGATCATTTAAAACTTTACCTTCTTCCTGAATTCTTTGCTTTAACAGTTCCATGATGTATTCTCCTAACACAGACGCACCCTGAATAAAAAAACCTCACAAAAGGCACGAGTATCGCGCCATTTGTGAGGTTTCATTCTACAAGCAGTGAGAAATGGAGCTAGCTTTAAGCTAACTTCCACAAATGTATGCAATACTCATAGTCAGACCATTTACGGTAGTCTGGTAGAAACTTGCGAGCCATATCCTCGCCTTTATATGAGTACGTCCGAAATATTTTGTTGAGGTTAATTATAGGGGAATAATCCAAAGAATTCAACCCACTTTTTACCCTCACACGAATATAATTAATAGAAACTAATAAATTGTTCGTGTTTTCAAGAGGAGTTTTGATTTTGCCATAAAGGGAAGTCTATTAAATATACATCAAGAACTATTCTATTCAATCATCTACTAATCAAACTACATTCAGGAGGCGAATTATTTTGAATATATGTGCAATTAATATTTACGTAAGCGATCTGGACTTCGCCATACAATGGTACAATGAAGTGCTAGATTTAAAGAAATCGAGTGAACATGATAACTATCCTACTTGTATAGACCTATTACACGATCAAAACATTCGGTTAACACTTCACAAAACAGAACGCGACACAGATATTGAGATCTGGAAAGAAGCATCTACCATTATTACGTTTGAAGTTGAAAACATTCGCGCTACCATGAAGGATTTGAAAGAACGTGGTGTGCGCTTTTATAACGAAGAGCCTGTATGGTTCCCGGATGGAGAACGCATTGCGTTTAGTGACCCTTTTGGTAATGTTCATGAGTTAGCTGAAGTGAAGGAAAATGCAAATGAAGAAAAAACGTGTTAAAAGAACCTATTTATATAGGTTCTTTTTTTTATTTCGCGTACCATTCTAATGTTGAACATCTCTTATAAAATAAATAATTTCTGGGCATACTGGTAGAAAAAAGCGGAGGTTTCGTATGAAGGTCCATTTACACCAAGCCATTCAATGGTATTTCAGAACACCAGTCTTCCTTAGGTTGCTTCTGACGGTCGCCTTTTTTATGATTTTCTTCGGAGCTGTCGTCCATTGGGTGGAACCTGATGCCTTCCCAACCGTTTTTGACGGGATTTGGTGGGCAGTCATTACAGGCTCTACCGTAGGGTACGGGGATTACGTTCCATTATCGATCTTCGGCAGAGTAATAGGCATCTTTCTTATAATTGCCGGAGGTGGCCTTGTTACCTTTTATATGGCAACAGTATCTGCATCTACTGTCAAATATGAACGAAACCTCTCAGAGGGAAAAGTAGATTATAGAGGAAGCAATCATATTATTATCGTTGGCTGGAATGAAAGAACGAAACAATTACTCAATATGATTACAGATTATATAGATGAGGAGAATATCGTACTCATTGATAAATCATTAGATCAATTAGGGTATCAGGAATATAAGCTGCATTATGTTAATGGGGATGCTTCTGAAGACAAAACACTGAAGAAAGCACGTATATCCGATGCACGTTGCATGATTATCACGTCAGACCCATCTAAAGAAGAGCACCAGGCCGACCAAATCAGCATTCTTACAACCGTAGCAGCAAGGGGCATGAACCCTGATTTATTTATCATCACTGAGATCTTGTTAAAGAATCAAGTCACCAACGCAAGAAGAGCTGGAGCTGACACGGTCATACGTTCAAATGATTTCATGAGTACATTGTTTTTCCATGAATTATATCGTGAAGCACACATTAAACCATTTGATACACTTGTAGCTCAACTTTCCTCCCAGCAATATAAACAAATAATTGTTCCAGATCAAATGGTAGGAGAAACCTTTAAGTACTGTGCGTTATCCTTTTTAGAACAAGAAGAACTGTTGTTGGGAATGGAACAAAACGGAGAGCTTTTCATTAACCCTCCGTCTCAATCCATTTTAAAAAAGGATGATCACCTTATCGTCCTCTCGAATTTAAGTGAGTAAAATCCGTTCTAGTTCTTCGACAAGCTCTTTCCCAGTATCGATATATTCTTCAGGGAACTCTGCATCAGGGTCTTGAGGTTCAGAGAATTGATCAAAGGATGCACTGAAGTTACCAACGTGCACATTGTCGTCCAGACCTCTTTGGTATTTATGAGACAGTAAATATGGCTCACCAAGCCTTACTGTAACCTCCTTATCGTCTAGCTGACCATTTACAACGGAAAAGGGAACTCTCAAGAACTGATACCCCACCTCATCAGAGATCTTATAATCAAACGAGCCATGGTCATAATCCCAGTTACCACCAATATCGTATCCACGGGGTTTTAGTTTCTGCTCAAGATCAAATAACGAAAAAACTTGCCCTTGTATCTCAGAAGGAATCGGAATCATTTTATCTCCCGCCTTTCTTTTTCCTTAGCTTACCCCAACCCAATCAGCCGATATGCACAGAAGAGATGAATAAAAAACGGCCCCCTATTGAATAGGGGGCCGTTTCACCTTTTCCACAATTTATACAAGGCCTACGTAAGACATAAGAATACCTACTACGGTTGCGATAAATGGAATGAGTAGCCCTACAAAGAATATATCCTTGTATGAATCCTTGTGAGTCATTCCCGTAATGGCAAAGACAGTCAAAAGGGCACCATTATGAGGCAAAATAGACGCCCCAGAAGCTAATGCTGTAACACGGTGTAAAATCTCAGGATTTAACCCCATCTCTAATGCTTGCTGGTAGTATTCTGACCCAAGTGCATTTAATGTGATGTTCATACCACCTGAAGCTGACCCTGTAATCATGGCCAGAACTTGTGTGGACAATGCATCAGAAATGGTAAGACCACCTTTGATATTTAATAAAGCCTCTTTAATAGCTGGAAACGCAGGAGCATTCTTCACTACAGCACCGAACCCAACAGCCGCACCGGTATTTACAACGGCTGTAACCGCTCCTTTAGCGCCATCATTCATAGCACCCGTGAACTTCTTGAAAGCTTTAAAGTTCAGTATAAATGTGAGTACAATTCCGATTAAAAGTGCGCTAAGCATTTCTAAATTCATTACGTTTATAGAGATCACAACAGCTAGAAGGGGTAAGAAAGAAAGGAAAACGTTTGGATCCTTGCCCTCCTCTTCTTCTTTCTTTTCTTCACCACCTGGCTCCGTAAATCCTTCGCCTGCTTTAGTTAACTTATTAGCACGGTAAGACAGATAGAAGTATCCCCCTACAGCCATAATAAGACCTGTTACAATTCCCATAATCGGAGCTGCCATCATAGTCGTATTAAAGAACTGTGTTGGGATATAGTTTTGCACTTGTGCTGTTCCCGGTAATGCCGTCATCGTAAATGTGAAAGCTCCAAGAACAATCGTTCCGGGTATTACTTTACGGCTAATGTTAGCCTCCCTAAATAAATTCAATGCTAAAGGATACATAACAAAAACAACAACGAAAAGACTAACTCCTCCGTATGTAAGAATCGCAGCACCTAAAAGCACCCCTAAAATAGCTCTCTCTTTTCCGACGATCTTAGAGAGAAAAGAAGCTACCGTTCTCGCGCTTCCAGTAACCTCCATCAATTTCCCGAATACAGCACCAAATAGGAACACCGGGAAGAAATCTCTTGCAAATGACGCAAATCCAGACATAAAGTCAGATGTAAAAGCTGTGTAAATATCCATGCCAGAAAGTAATGCGACTATAGCTGCTGCCACAGGAGCGATCCACAAAATGGACCAACCTAAGTACGCCATCACCATTAAGGCAATTAAACCTACAATAATTGCAAACACGCTTTTCGACCTCCTCTTTCATTTTTTGTTAATTTTTTTAGATATAATTCCATAAAAAATCAATACAGAGAATTACCCTATATTACTCCAAGATAATCCTAAATCCTATCAAACCCTTATTTCCAGCGATATGCTTTGATCTCAAAAATTCTTTTTGTTGCTAAAATAAAGAAAATTATGCGTATTTTCATCTTAATCAAAATTTTTGAGTTGATTGTGCAACTAACTTATAATTTCTTTAGATCGTAAAAGGACGATCATTCTAATTGAATTGAAAAATACATTGAATTGGGGAGGAAACAATCATGGTTGAAAACCAAGTAGTATTTATTACAGGAGCTGCACGAGGTATTGGTTACGAAATCGGGGAAACATTTGCTGAAAATGGAGCAAAAGTTGTACTTTCCGATGTAAATGATGAAGGTGTACAAGAAGCAGCAAATTCTCTTACAGAAAAAGGTTTAAACGCGATTGGCGTAAAAGCTGACGTAACAAGTGAAGAAGAAATCGAAGCTGCTATTGATAAGGCTGTTGAAACTTACGGCCGTCTTGACGTTCTTATTAACAACGCAGGGCTTCAACACGTATCTCCAATCGAAGAATTCCCAACAGACAAATTCCGCTTAATGCAAGATATTATGCTTACAGCACCATTTATCGCTACGAAAAAAGCATTTCCAATCATGAAGGAACAAGGATACGGCCGTATTCTTAATATGGCTTCCATCAATGGATTAATTGGCTTTAGTGGTAAAGCTGCATATAACAGTGCTAAACACGGTGTAATTGGCTTATCTAAAGTCTCTGCCCTAGAAGGCGCAGAACACGGCATCACAGTTAACGCCATTGCTCCAGGCTATGTAGACACACCATTAGTAAGAGGTCAAATGGAAGACCTTGCAAAATCACGCGGTGTCGAATTAGAAAAAGTACTAGAAGAAGTGATCTATCCGCTCGTTCCACAAAAACGCCTACTTCAGGTAGAAGAAATTGCAGACTACGCAATGTTCCTATCTAGTGAAAAAGCGAAAAGTGTAACAGGACAAGCGATTGTCATTGACGGCGGGTATACAGCTCAGTAACTCACTGATATATATAGAAAAGGAGGACCCTAATCGGATCCTCCTTTTTTTATAGGCTCCGTTATTGTTTAGTGTTGATTTGTTCCATATAAGGCTCCTTACACTTGAGCCGCTTTTGATGAATCTTGAGGCGGCATCACCTAACTTGAGTCACTCCCTGATAACCTGAGCTGGAATTCGAACGACTTGAGTCAATTTTGCCGAATGTTGAGTCATTTCACCACCTGCTTGAGCCAGTTCCTACTAACTTGAGCCACTTCATCCTCTAGACGAGCCGCTCCCCCCCCCCAACTTGAGTCAATTCCCAGCTACGCGCCCTTCTTTCCAAGACTTGAGCCAATAAGCACCACCCACCCCCTGCACTATTTCCACCAAAAAAAAAAACGAGCACCTCAATCGGTGCTCGTTCACAACTTCATCATTTAATCTTATTTGTTCAAACGTTGTTCTAGTTCTGCTTTTTGAGCTTCAAATCCTGGCTTACCAAGTAAAGCGAACATATTCTTCTTATACGCTTCTACACCAGGCTGGTCAAATGGATTGACCCCTAGAAGGTAGCCACTAATAGCACATGCTTTTTCGAAGAAGTAAACCATATAACCGAATGTATATGCATCTAATTTTGGAACATGAACAATTAGATTTGGAACCTCTCCGTCTGTATGAGCAAGCATAGTTCCCTCATAAGCTTTCTCGTTCACAAAATCAATTGTCTCTCCTGCAAGGTAGTTCAATCCATCCAGGTTCTGCTCGTCTTCTTTAATCGTCACATCACTCTTAGGTTCTTCAACATGAAGAACGGTTTCAAACAAATCACGACGACCATCCTGAACATATTGACCCATTGAGTGAAGATCAGTCGAGAAGTTAGCGGAAGATGGGAAAATTCCTTTTTGATCTTTTCCTTCACTTTCTCCGAATAACTGCTTCCACCACTCAGCAAAGTATTGAAGAGCTGGCTCATAGTTTACAAGCATCTCAATGGTTTTACCTTTACTATATAGAGCATTACGTACTGCTGCATATTGATAAGCCGGGTTCTTCTCAAGATCCTCTTCACTTAACTGTTGTTGAGCAAGCTGAGCGCCTTCCATCATTTCTTGAATGTTAATGCCACTTGCAGCAATAGGAAGAAGTCCAACAGCAGTAAGTACAGAGAAACGGCCACCAACATCATCTGGGATAACGAAACTTTCATAACCCTCTTCCGATGCTAACGTTTTAAGTGCACCTTTTTGCTTATCTGTTGTCGCATAAATACGCTTACGCGCTTCTTCTTTACCGTACTTGTTCTCCAAGAACTCACGGAAAATTCGGAAAGCAATAGCAGGTTCAGTTGTTGTACCACTCTTTGAAATAACGTTTATAGAAACGTCCTTGTCCTTGATTGCGTCAAATAGGTCGTTAACGTATGGAGCACTGATGCTATTCCCTACGAAAAAGACTTGTGGTGTTTCACGCTGATCTTTAGACAGTTCATTATAAAACGAATGGTTTAACATTTCCAACGCCGCACGAGCACCTAGATAGGATCCTCCAATACCGACAACAAGTAAAACATCAGAGTCTGATTTAATCTTTTCTGCCGCCTTTTGAATACGAGAGAACTCTTCTTTGTCATATTGTTCAGGAAGGTCTAACCAACCTAAGAAATCGTTCCCAGCACCTGTTTTATTGTGTAAAGAATGGTGCGCTAGCTTTACAGTTTCTTTTATATTCGTTAATTCATGTTCACCAAAGAATGGTAATGCTTTTTCATAATCAAAACGAATGTGAGTCATTATGTATCCCTCCAACTTATCTTTCTAAACTTCACTTTATCGAAACGCTTACAGCAAATCAAGCGATCTTAAACATGTAAGCGAATACAGACTGTAATTTCCGTTAAAAATCGTTCAAAAGAAATAGAAAGCAGGCTGAGAACAGCCTGCTTCTTGATTCATGCTTATAGAGACATTTCTAAAATCGTTTTTACATCTTCGTCATGAAGTTGTTTAAAGTTGCCGAATGGACCACGCTTCATTGCACGATCTACAATAAGATCTAGCTGATCATTACCAATGTCGTAGTCGGCAAGACGTTCAGGAGCACCTAGAGATGTCCAGAACTCACGTAATTTATCTATACCTTCTAACGCCACGGTACGATCGTCTTTGCCTTCTGGGTCTACTTCAAATACGCGCACAGCTAGTTGCTTAAAGCGATCTACATTATGATCCACGTTATGCTTCATCCAGTTAGGGAAAAGAATCGCAAGTCCTCCTGCGTGCGGAATATCATAAACCGCAGAAACCGCATGCTCAATATTGTGAGTTGCCCAATCGCCACGGTAACCCATTTGTAGCATTCCGTTTAGAGCGATTGTCCCAGCATAAAGGATTGTTTCACGGTGCTCATAAGACTCAAGGTCCTCTAGCATCTTCGGCGCTGTTTCAATAACCGTTTTTAACACTCCCTCAGCCATACGATCTTGTACAGGAGCGTTTGTTGGCTGGTGGAAGTACTGTTCGAAAATGTGACTCATCATATCTACCATACCGTAAATCGTTTGATCGCGTGGAACGGTTAAGGTGTTAGTTGGATCTAAAATAGAGAACTTAGGGTTAGTGAAAGGTGGTGCACCCCAGCCATACTTTTCGTTTGTTTCCCAGTTCGTAATAACAGAACCAGCGTTCATCTCAGAACCTGTTGCTGCTAATGTAAGGACGGTACCAAATTCAATCGCATCTTCAGGTGTCGCTTTACGCGTAACAAGATCCCATGGATCACCGTCGTATTTTGCTCCTGTTGCAATCGTTTTTGTAGCGTCAATTACACTACCGCCTCCAACTGCAAGTAAGAAGTCAATATTATTTTCCTTAGCAAGCTCCACACCTTTTTTAACCGTAGCTAAACGAGGGTTGGGTTCAACGCCAGCCAATTCTGTAATAGTTACATTCATATCATTTAATTTATTAACAACCTGATCATATAAACCATTCTTTTTGATGCTTCCGCCACCATAAACAAGTAGCACATTCTTTGCATCGGAAGGGATTTCCTCTGATAATTTCTCTAACTGATCTTTACCAAAGATTAATTTTGTCGGATTGTGAAATACAAACTGTTCCATGTTGGTAAATTCCCCTTTCAGAATTAAGTCCAGTGTCTATTATGTCCAACATAATATCAAAGATCAAAAAATTAGCTTAGGCAATGCTACAGTTCATCCCCTATCCTTCGTCAAACCTTGAGTTCTTTCTATACATAATATTTTTGTATACTTCATCAAAAACTACAAAAGCTACTACAGAATCATATTCAAATTATGAAGGAGGAATAGATCATGAGTACTCTACAACGTATTGCTTTGTTGTTAGTAATCATTGGAGCTGTAAACTGGGGACTTATTGGATTGTTTCAGTTCGATTTAGTGGCAGCCCTATTTGGAGGCGGCGAACAGAGCGGCGCATTTGCACGTGTGATCTATACACTTGTAGGAATTAGTGGTCTTATTAGCCTGAGCATGCTATTCAAACCAAGTGAAGAAATGGCTGATCGCACTGAACCAGAGACTGAATAATTACTTTGTTTAAAGTCACACAGAATAGTGACGCTGTGTGACAACATAAAAAAGAGGCTGCCCTATAAAGGACAGCCTCTTTTCGTTATTACTTACGGAAAGTATTTTCGCGCTCTTTAGACTGGTTGATCCACTCGTCAAGCTTATCTTTAAGCGTGTTGAAGCCAGCTGGTGTACCTTCTTCTTGTTGAACAGCAGCTTGTTGCTTTTGCTGTTGAGGCTTACGCTGAGGTTGCTTCTCTTGCTTTGGAGCTTCTTGAGTCGCACGGATTGATAAAGAATATTTACCTTTTTCTTCATCGATGTTTAGGATTTTAACATTTACTTTGTCACCAACGTTTAGGTGCTCGTTAATGTCTTTAACGAAACCATGAGTAACCTCAGAAATGTGTACTAAACCTTGTACTTCTTCGTCTAAAGCAACGAATGCACCATATGGTTGAATGCCTGTTACTTTACCTTCCAATACTTGACCTGTTTCGAACTTTGCCATTGCTATACAACTCCCGATCTGTTTATATTCGTTTTATTTTCACGCAATAAATGATTATATCACAAGACCTTAATTTTCGCAAAAGGAAGTCGCACTTAAATCCTATTAAATCCCCTTGTACGAGCTCCCCCTATACAAGGGAATCAACACATGCAATTCATCCCCACACAGTTTTCCTGAATTCAAAAAATATTAAGTATCATGTTTCAAAATGTTGTTACATATAAACATTATTTTCCGAGTTTATGTATGATAAGATAAATGTATCATACTACATTTTGGAAAGGGATTAGGAGGCGTTCTGATGAGTTTAGGTAAACAAATTCGTACCCAACGGGAACAATTAGGCTTGTCTTTAGAAGACTTTGCCTTTCGCGTTCGAACCGGACAACAAACAATGGAAAGAATTGAAAATGACGAACACACCCCTGAATTACAAACGATCCTGAGAATATCCACTGTTCTTGATATGCCTGCATCTGAATTGTTAGAGAGTACAAACACGGCAAACGAATCAGAAATCGATGATGAATTAAACAATTTAATTATGGAAGTCGGCGTGAAACGAACGAAACTGTTTCTTCGCCATGTAAAAGAATTTACAGAAGACGATGTGTTAAAAGTTATGGAGATGCTAAAAGAAATTAAATATAAAAAATAAAAAAATCAGGTTTAACATTAGTTAAAAGCGGTAATATTGAGTAACGTAAGACTTTCTCGTATTCCCCCTGTGAGGCAAAGCGTACTCGGCGCTTTGCTTTTTTTTTGCCTTTTGAATGAAACCTTCCATTTCGCACACCCTAACGTCATGTAAGTTTTTAACCGATTCAAACGTTTAATACATGCATTTAAAAGGAAAAGCCTACTACTACTCATTTCCTTATACAAACTAGTTATGGAGGTTAATGGACAGTGAACGGTTCGTACATCCACGTAGAAGATGAATGGCTAAAGCATAACGGAGTCAATGTCGCCTACCAGCGTTACACTTCCCCTTCCTCTGGCAAAAAACCTGCCCTTGTCTTTGTACACGGTTTTCTATCTTCTAAGTTTTGCTACCGATTTATGATTCCAGAATTACTTGAACACTTTGATGTCTTTTCCTTCGACTATCCACCATTCGGGAATAGTGACAAAAATTGGTCTTACAAATTTTCCTACTCAAACTTTGCACACATCATCATTGAGTTGATGGACCAACACCATATTCAGAAAGCATCTATTGCCGGACATTCAATGGGAGGACAAGTCGCTCTCACATGCAGCCATCTCTTCCCTGAACGAATCGATAAGCTTATCCTGATGGCCCCTTCTACTTATATGAAGAAGTTAGGCTTCTGGTTACAGCACGCCAGTCGATTACCAGTATTCCCTTTTATATTAAAACGGCATCTGTATAAGAAAGGGGTATATCACTCACTCCTTGATTGTGTACACGATCCACACATGATCAACAAGGAGATGATTCAAGGCTATATGAAGCCTTTCTTTCAGGAAGAGATCTTCAGGTGCCTTTCCAAAATGATCCGAGATCGTGAAGGGGACTTGGCATCTCAGCATTTAAGAGAGATCGAAGCAAGTTGTTTGGTCTTTTGGGGGAAAGAAGATAAAGTATTACCGGTGTCACTAGGGCATAGATTGGTAAAAGATTTGCCTTCAGCGGAATTAGAAATATTTGAACAAAGCGGTCATTTACTTCCAGAAGAAGTTCCATCTGTGTTGAATGAAAAGATTAAACAATTCTGTTTACCAACAAAGCAAGCGACCTCCTAAAGGGTCGCTTCTTCTTTTTCTCTCTTTTTTCTCATACGGATTGTTTCGTTTTTACGGAAGTTTTTTGTATCATACTAATAGAAATGGACTTATTTTAGGAGGGAAACGATATGTCATTCAATGAAGTTGTGGATAGACGTAACACGCGCTCTGTTAAATGGGATCTTACAGAGCAACTTTTTAAAGATAAAGAAATCCTGCCAATGTGGGTCGCTGACATGGACTTTCAAACACCCAAACCTGTAGTTGATGCACTTGTGGACCGTGCTAGCCACGGAATATTTGGTTATACAGTGACGGATGATGCAATCCATTCTATTATAAAAAATTGGCTATCTAAAAAACATCATTGGGAAATTAACACGGATTGGCTTTCTTATAGCCCAGGTGTTGTTCCTTCTCTACATACAAGTGTAGAGGCACTAACGGAACCAGGAGATTCAATCTTAATTCAGACACCTGTTTATCCCCCATTCTATGATGTAATAAAAAAACATGATCGAAATATAGTTACGAGTTCACTTCAACTACAGAACGGACGATATGAGATTGACTTCGAGGATTTTGAAGAGAAGATTCAAAACGTGAAGGCTTTTATTCTGTGCAATCCTCATAATCCAGTTGGACGAGTATGGACAAAAGATGAATTACAACGAATGGCTGATCTTTGTGTCAAACACGATGTCCTCATTTTATCTGATGAAATTCACGCTGATCTGGTATATGCTGGGCATAAACATATACCAATTGCTTCTTTATCAGATGAGGTAGCTCATAGAACGACAACGTACTTCTCGCCAACGAAAACCTTTAATATTGCTGGACTTCAAGCTTCCTATATCGTAACGCCTGATCAAGATATGAAGAAGAAGATTGATGCTCAGTTTGGCCTTCAAGGACTTAACATGCTAAACACCATGGGAGTAACAGCGATCGAAGCTTCCTACGAGCATGGAGAAGAATGGCTGAATGAACTAATTGAAGTGTTAGATGCAAATAAAGAATTGCTGATGAAACGAGTTCATGAAGAAACAAATCAGATTCAAATTATTGAGCCTGAGGGAACTTATCTTGTTTGGATGGATTGTCGAGATCTTGGCCTTTCCCATAATGAGTTAAAAGAGTTTATGAGAACAAAAGCTAAAGTCGGCCTCAATGATGGAGCTTCGTTTGGAAAAGAAGGTGAAGGGTTTATGCGTATAAACATCGCTACACCTCCCCAAACCTTGAATGAAGGAATCGACCGAATTGTTCAAGCAGTGAAAAACCAAAACGATACCGATTCGAATTAAATTGCAATCCATGGTATCGTTAAGGGTAGGTCTCATAAGATAATAGCAAGACCCTTTTTAGTTCTAGAAGGTAAGGTGAGAAACATGATTAATCGTAAAAGTAAGCGAGAAATTGAGTTGATGCACGAAGCTGGAAAACTGCTGGCATCTGCACACAGAGAAATCGCTAAAATGATCAAACCTGGTGTGACAACGATGGAGATTGAGAACTTCGTTGATAACTATTTAGCTAAACACGGCGCTACACCAGAACAAAAAGGCTACCAGGGCTATGAGTTTGCCACATGTGCATCCATTAATGACGAGATTTGTCACGGCTTCCCTCGTAAAGAAGCTCTAAAAAATGGTGATATTGTAACAATTGATATGGTCGTGAACTTGAACGGCGCACTTGCTGACTCTGCTTGGACATATACAGTCGGAGATGTTTCAGAAGAAACACAACGTCTTGTAGATGTTACGAAAACAGCCCTTTATAAATCAATTGAGCAGTGTCAGGTCGGTAAACGCTTAGGCGATATTGGTCACGCCATCCAATCTTACGTAGAAGATGAAGGCTATTCAGTTGTACGCGACTTTACTGGACACGGTATTGGGAATTCCATTCACGAAGAACCAAACATTCTTCACTACGGAGAAGCAGGAAAAGGTCAACGCCTCAAAGAAGGCATGGTGATTACTGTTGAACCAATGGTAAACACAGGTACTTGGCACTCTCAGATGGATGAGAATGGATGGACAGCTCGAACTACAGATAAAGGATTATCCGCTCAATTTGAGCATACAATCGCCATCACAAAAGAAGGCCCCCTTGTACTAACAGAACAAGATGTCTAACTAAAAAGGCTGTCTCATTAAGTTGAGGCAGCCTTTTTCTTATGATCGATCTTTACTCTTTCTCCTCCTCTCCCCCATCTTCTGAAGGATCAGATGGAGGATTCTTCTCAGCTGCTTCTTCTAGTTGAATCACACCACATGCAATCCTATCCCCTGCATCACCAGCAGGCTGAGTTAATCCGTCATCCACACCTTCATGGATGACTAATGAGGTCCCTTCATCTTTAAGTAAAGACATTTTCCCATCCATTAGCGTTGCCCCTTGGACTGCAAGTTCTGCATTTACTTTTCCGGATGAATCCGCCTCCACATTGGGCATATCTCCCAAATGAGTTCCCTTTGGATTCATTGCCCCATGTTCTTTATTGTCAGGATTCAAATGATTACCCGCTGATTTAAAGTCAGGACCTTCACATACAGGGTACTCATGAACATGTATGCCATGAAGTCCCGGAGATAGTCCCGTTAACGATAACTTAATAGCTACCGAATCATTTTCTTCTGATAACTTAGCTGTCCCTAAAGCATCTCCAGCTGGATTGTACATTTCTATTTCAATGGATGATCGATTCTGACTAGAGCATCCTGCTACAAATAAAGTAAGCGCGAAAATGACGCTCAGTTTCCTTACTCTCATGTTACCTCTTCCTTTCAAGCATACTTACTATACAGTGTTGACCAGTTCTAATCGTTTTAACCCTCTCCACCCTAGTCTTACTGTTATCATGTCTATTCTGTGAAGTGAATTGAACTCCCTATATGAAAGCGTTAAACTAGAAGAACATGAAGGATTAAAAAAGGAGCAAATTGGATGCGGAAAATGGCTATGGTCTTAATTGGACTTTTGTTATTGAGTATAGGCTTAACAGGATGCGGAAATGAGGAAAGCAAACATGATGGCGGCAATCACGACGTTGTTATGGGAGACATTCAGGAAACCACAGCTAGTAAAGAAGCTTTACCTTCTTTCCTAGATGAAAAACACGAAGACATCAAGACCATTTATCAAGGGGCAGCTCAACATCAAGACTTACTGGAACAAATGCCTTGTTATTGTGGATGCGGAGATAGCGTAGGACATATGAATAACTACGATTGCTTCATTCATGACCAAGATGACCAATCTATCGTATGGGACGATCATGGGACGAAATGTAACGTATGCCTTGAAATCGCAGCTAAAGCGATGATCGAGTATAGTAAGGGAGAGTCTGTTAAAGATATTCGCACCATGATTGATGAGACCTATAAAGAAGGCTATGCGAAGCCAACCCCAACCCCTCCCGTTTCCTAGCTGTGGGACGACGAGACTCCCGCGGGGTAAGGGAATAAAAAATGAGCAGGCCCCCTTTGGGGCCTGCTCATTTTGATGCTAACTATCTTTTCACCTTTACACAAAATCGCTTGTTATTTGCTGTCCTCATGCTCTCTGCCTTGATGATCCTTGGCAGGTGAGTACTCTACAGATTCACCAAATTCGTCCTTAGCTCTCTGCTCTTGCTTTTTATTTACATTTATGATCCATCTCATAACCAATACTGCACCAACAGCAAAGATTAAAAGCGAGATGACAGCTGGGATATATTCTGTTTTATCCTCAGGGAAATACAGAAATTCCATCATGATGCATGCACGTCCTTTATCATGTCATAAGTCCATTCATTACCTACGATGATAACGATTTCCTAATCCAATGGCAATAGATAATCTGTGACAATTCCTTTTCTTAGTTTGATTTGATACGATAAAAGAAAGTGAATTTTTTGAACTAGGAGGGAAGGAAGATGGCCGAATTTGAAGCCGGAACAGTTGTTAAAGCTCATTATAAAACAGGTGTATACGCTGGGGAGGTCGTTGAAGACCGGGGATCGATGTACTTGGTAAAAGTACTAGCTGTGTTAAAGCACCCTCAACAAGGTGACTTACACAATCCTGGAGAAACGGAAAATGTCTTTTTCCACCAGCGAAAAGCCTTAAGCCAATATGAAAAAGCGAATGTATCTAAATCAGCCGTTCACCTATATGAAGGTGAGGTACCAGCATACAAGGATTCACTAAAACAAGCGCTAGATCGCTTAAAGGAAAAACTCAATAAGAAAGATAATGATTTTTCGAAGCTTGCTTTACAACGAGTGGATGAGTTGGAGCACCAGTATTTCTCATAAGTACCCTCTATAAAAAACGGCTCTTTATGAAGAGCCGTTTTCTATTATCCTGGTACTTTTAAATTCTTTTTCTTTTTCTTTGGTTTTCCGTAAATTAAATTTGTAATTTGCGGAGCTCTCTCAAATAGCAACATACCGATGAAAGCGGCAATGACAATGTAAATCCCACTAAATACTTTAATTACACCCGTTGCTAAAGCAGCAATTACTACAGAGAACTCTCCCCTTGAACAAATCGACAAACCAGCCCGAAAAGATACCCTTTTTGAGAGACCATAGAGCCTTCCTCCAATCATACCCACAAGAATTTTGGCCACTAGTGACCATCCAATTAACGTAATGAGCAGACCTACTTTCGGAACTCCATCGCCAAATTCAATTGTCGTTCCAAAATATACAAAGAATAACGGGAGCATCAAATCTTTTACAGGAAGTACCGTCTGTTCAACACGCTCAATCTTACCGATTTCAGCAAGCATCATACCTGCTAGAAAGGCTCCTAATACCTCTGAAAGACCTAGGTATAGAGCAAGTCCTCCATAAGATAGGGAAATTCCGATTAATAGCGCAATTTTAAAGTCCTCATCATCAATCTTCTCAAGCAGCTCTTCAAATCGTTTGAAGAGCGTCTTTCCTAAAATAATAGCCCCTACTGTCAAACCAATGATCTTCCCAACAAGTATGAGTAGGTCCACAGTTTGGAATTCCCCACCACTTGTAACACCCATTAGAACAGCAACAATAACCGGCGCTACTAAATCTTCAAAAATGAGAAGTGCAAGTATAAACTCTGTTTCCGAGTTGGCCATTCGGCTTGTATCATCGAGTAATTTAGCCGTAATGGAGGAGCTTGTCGCATATGTAACGCCCCCAATTAGAAAGGATGTCAGAAGATCCAGTCCGAATCCTAAACAGATTAGTAAAGAGATGCCTAGACTAAAAGCAACGTCTAACAAACCTGCCGGCCAGATCTTCTTAGCGATCCCACCTAACCGTTTGATGTTGAATTCGAGCCCCAGAAGAAAGAACAGCAACACAATCCCAATCTCACTCGCAAAATGTAATATTTCATTACCATGAATGGCGTCTGCAAGGACAATACCTAACAAAATGTATAAAATCACATTTGGAAATTTGATCTTGATACTTAAAAAGCCAAGCCAAAAAATGAGCAAAAGAACGAGCCCGGCTCCAAGCAAAGTGGGCACTTCAACATGCACGGGAATCATCCCTCCCCTTTACACAGAGCTGTAAGTGAAGAAATTTGATCTTTCTTTCCAATGGCCATCAACACATCTCCAGCCTGCAACGTCGTGTACGCTTCAGGTATAGCGATGATATCGTCTCCTTTTACTAATCCAATAATAGTTGCCCCCGTCTTGTTACGGATTTCTGATTCTTCAATTGTTTTTTGAGTTAACGAGGAAGCAGCTTTAATTTCAATCCAATCCATCACAATTTGATTATTAAACATTTTCAGTTTATCTGCATCAACAGGCTGATACGTTGCACCTAGAAGTTGTGCACCAAGTTCCCTTGTTTCATCAGCTGTTAAATCCATTCCAAAATCGGCTTCATCACTATCCGCTTCTTCAAAAAAGTAGAGCTCTCGTTTTCCAGTATGGTGCACAATTAACACAAGTTGACTATCCTCTGCTGTTGTAAGTGATATTTTTTGACCAATACCCGGTAGTTTAGAAATAGATATATTCATTGCCGTAAAGCCCCTTTCCTTCCTTCGCATCATTTCTATGGCGGATGAGAAGTATAAGCATAGTGTATTAGAACCCTTTCTCTTTCGTGATAAAGAGGGCTCACTATTAGTTTTTCCATTTATCCTTTATTGTACCAAGAGATGATTGGAAAACCTAGCCACTATACAACTTCTTATTGAAATCGTTGCCATTTGTTTTGTAACCACTCTTGTGGTACCTTTGAAACGTAAGATTCGAGAAACTAAGGAGGCATGATCCGATGAGTGTACATATTGGTGCAAACAAAGGAGATATAGCAGATAAAATTTTATTACCTGGGGATCCACTTCGCGCGAAGTATATCGCAGAGAACTTTTTAGAAGACGTTACTTGCTACAATGAGGTACGTGGCATGTATGGTTACACAGGTACCTATAAAGGAGAGCGTATCTCTGTACAAGGTACAGGCATGGGTGTTCCATCCATTTCTATTTATGTGAATGAGCTAATCCAAGAATATGATGTTCAGAAATTAATTCGCGTCGGTTCGTGCGGTGCCCTTCAAAAGGATGTAAAAGTACGCGACGTTATTTTAGCATCTACTTCTTCTACAGATTCTCAAATGAACCGTATGACGTTTGGCGGCATTGATTATGCACCTACCGCTGACTTTGGTTTGCTGAAAGCTGCCTACGATGCCGGCGAGAAACAAGGCCTTGAGCTTCGTGTTGGTAACGTCTTCACAAGTGACAGTTTCTACCGTGATAACGCCATGCAATTATTCGATCAACTAGCTAATTACAACGTTTTAGCCGTGGAAATGGAAACGACAGCCCTATATACCCTTGCAGCGAAATATGATCGCCAAGCTCTGTCTGTTCTAACAGTGAGTGATCATATTATTACAGGCGAAGAAACGACTTCAGAAGAGCGTCAAACTACTTTCAATGAAATGATTGAAGTGGCTCTAGAAGCTGCTATCCAGTAATACCTTACAGAACCTGAATCCTAAATGGATTCAGGTTTTTTATTTTATTGGCTCTGTTACATTTTAATGTTGTTATTCCTTATAACAAGCTTGTTCAAGAATAGTGCAGAATTGTTGAAGACTCGAAGCTGAGACACTAGGGTAAGAGTGTGGCCGTTACCTTATGAGGCCTAGGGCGTGCTGTGGGACAACTCGCTTTCCTGCGGGGAGCTGGTAAGCCTCCTCCTTCGCTAACGCTCTGTCCGGGGTCTTACCTAGGCTCCTCACCCCGCGGGAGTCTCGTCGTCCCACAGCACGCCCTTAGCTAATTAGATGAACGGCCCAACAGCTTTAAACAACCGGAGATCCACCTCCTTCTACTGATATGATCACGTTTGTTAACCCAATTAACGCAAAGAAGGGCCGGGGAAAATGCGAGACTCCCGTGGAAAAACGGGCTTCCAAGATCCCGCAGAGAGCGAAGCGAACGAGGAAGCTTGGGAGTTCGTCCACAGGAAAGCGAGTGTTTTCCCCGGCCCTTCTTTCTCTCAACCCAATAAAAAACGTTATCCTTAACCCACGATTAGCGGCAATGAGCTCAGTTTAGAGTCTTCCATATATCGGGGCTTTTACCGTTAAAGGAGAACCACTCTACGAACAATTTATATAGAGAAAGCACACAGAACCTCCTTCTTCTTCATATAGTGTTTGTGTGAAGAAGGAGGGTTTTTTATGTATCGTTATTCATATCCCTTTTGGATAGCCTACGCTCCCCCTGCGTATGGTCCATACCCTATGCCACAATTTCGCCCCACTTACCCAGAAATAGATCCATCAACATTAACTGACTCGGCTAAGGCTTTTCAGTCACTCATGTCTGACGCCCATATTATCATCGAAAAATTCGCCACCTCTCCAAGCTTTTCTCAGAAGGTGATGAAAGCTGCGCAACAGTCTAATAAGGAGAAAGTAAAACAATTAATCCAAGGAACTGGCATTCAACATCCGATAGAAATACGCTATAACCCAGACGGCATTCACCTCACACTAACTGCTCAATCTCAAAGTCAAGACTGCTGCAAAATGGAGCTCGCTTTTCATTGGTAGAAGCGAGTTTCTATTTTTATAATCCCTCCACCTAAGAAAAAAAGTGCCACCCTCCTATAATGGAGAACTGGCACTTCTAATTTTCTCATGTTTTAGACATAACGCTACAATAAACGAGATCTTAGCTTAGAACAGAATACTCAATTGCTTCGAACTTCTTACAAGTTCATGATATAGGTAGCCAATGTACGAGCCATAACACCTGTCGGCCCTTTTGGACCAAGATCGTAAGCTGTCTCAGCCTGTGACGTACCCGCTATATCAAGGTGTACCCATGGCGTGGATTCTGCGAATTCAGCAAGGAAAGACCCAGCCATAATAGCATGACCTTTTCGACCAGGTGAATTATTTAAATCGGCAAGCTCACTTGAACGAACGCGCTGCTTATACATTTCGTTATAAGGAAGCTGCCAAATAAGTTCATCCACTTGTTTAGAAGCACGATCAACCTTTTCATATAAATCGTCGTTATTGGTCATAGCTCCTGTCATTGAGTCTCCGAGCGCTACTACAACTCCGCCTGTAAGGGTTGCTACGTCAATAATTCGATTCGCTTTATGGTGCTTTGCGTACGTAATACCATCAGCTAAAGCTAAACGTCCTTCTGCATCGGTGTTTAAGACTTCGATCGTTTTGCCACTTAATGAAGTAATAACATCATCAGGCTTAAAGGCATTTCCACTAATCATATTGTCTGTAGAAGGGATTACGGCGACAACATTTTGTTTAGGCTTTAATCGACCGACAATTTCCATCGCACCTAATACCGCTGCAGCTCCACCCATATCCCCTTTCATACCTACGATCCCGTCTTTAGGCTTAATGGAGTATCCACCTGTGTCAAACGTAATTCCTTTTCCTACAAGACCTACTACATCTTCCCATTTGTCTTTACCTTGATACTTCAAGACAATCATTTTCGGAGGTTCAGTTGAGCCTTGGTTCACAGCTAAGAGTGCCCCCATACCAAGACGCTCCATATCCTCTTTTTCTAGTATTTCTTTTTCAAATCCATAATCTTCAGCCAACGATACAGCGTACTCAGCAAGATCTGTTGCGGTCAATAAGTTTCCAGGCAACTGAACAAGATGACGTGCTGTGTTAACACCATGGCCAAGGGCATACCCTTTTCCAAGACTCTCTTTTAATCCTGTTTCTTGTTGATCTGATAAAAGCGTCACATTCTCCATTTTCGTAACAGGTTTCTTATTGTTTGTTTTATAATTCTCGAATTGATAAGGAGCCATAACCATAGCTTCAGATAGTACCTCAGCTGCAGTTTCCTCTGAAACTTGGTCTGTCTGAAAACTGTTTAATACAAATGTAGAATTGGACTGGCCGTCGGCTTGTAATTGTTTGAAGAGCCGACCAAACGTTTTCTTAAGTTTCTGGGACGTTAATTCTTTCTTCTTTCCAAGCCCTACAACGTAAATGCGTTTAGCTGTTGTTTGGTTTAACGTATACACTTTAGATATTTCATTATAATCATTGGATAAATCCCCGTCTTTTATGTACTGGTCTAATGCTCCCCCAAGAGCTTCATTTAACTGTCCATACACGGGTTGGTGCTGTTTGTTCTCGTGGTAAAGTCCAAGTATAAGTGCGTCCGTTTCTCTAAATAATGCTGTTGTTGGTTGTATTGTAAACATTCATTCCACCTCCAGTTCCATTATACAAAAAATATCGACTATTGAGTAAATTCTCGTTTATACCATTACCTTGTCTTGTGTACGGTATAACATGCATCCTTTCGTACAAGACTTAAGACAATGAATATGTTATAATATTGAAACATTCAATTTAGAAGATAAGATAATTTTTTCTCTTTTCCACCTTCTTAACAACCTTTTACACAAAATTTACAACCCACTTCACCTGTATTCAACTGCCTACTATAGATTCATGTTAAAATATAAAGTACTAATAGGACTAATACACCAATGTTTCATATGCAGAAAGGAAGGACTACACACATGGAGATCTTCAGCAACTTTCCTCTATGGGCATCGCTATTTGCAATTGTCTTCGCCCAACTCGTTAAAATTCCAATACAATTCATCGCAATGAGAGAATTCAATCCAGGTCTCGCCTTTGCAACTGGAGGAATGCCAAGTAGTCACTCAGCTGCTGTAACAGCCCTAGCAACAGGGATCGGTTTACAAGAAGGCCTTGGCTCTAATATATTTGCATTGTCCTGCGTCTTCGCTATCATTGTGATGTTTGACTCTACAGGGGTTAGACGTCAAGCTGGTGAACAAGCGATCATGTTAAACCAGCTTTTAAAAGACTTTTCTCATTTTGTTGAAGAAGCTCGCCTTTGGAATTCAAAAGCAGAATACCAAAAACGCGAAGAACTGAAAGAATTGTTAGGCCATCAGCCAATAGAAGTCTTTTTTGGAGGACTTACGGGGATTTTACTGACAATCGTCCTACATACTTTGCTTTTCTAAAAAGGTGACTTAAGATCGCTCACTTAAACTTACTATTTCTTATGTACTCTATCGCCCTGATTCTCCACAGGACGATAGAGTTTTTTTAAGAGGCAAACTTAATAGGGCTGCCTTCTTTTGCATCACTTAGCAATCGACATTTCAATATGATAATGACAGAAAAGGGCATAGAGTAATGACTCTATGCCCTTTGTTTGGTTTGATCTGTTAACCCTTTTACCCTTTATAATCTTGTCTAAAAACTTGTAAGGCTTCATTATCGTTTAGCATCGCTAACGTTTCCTCACTCACTTGCCCCTCACCACGTTTAATTACGTACACGTCGACATGCTTTTTGCCCCACTCTTCGTAGACATCTTTTACTGTTTCATAGTAGAGATCAATCTTGTTTCCTTTAATGGCAGAACCTTTATCAGCTACGACCCCAAATCCATACCCAGGTATATAAAGAATAGTCCCTAGCGGGTATACAGTTAAATCAGCCGCAATTGTTGAATACAAGTCACGTTTTACTTTTACACCTGAATAAGTAATCCCATACATAGGATGGGATGCATCTTTACCGGTCGACTCTACTCCAGCTGTGTATCCAGTAGCTAAAACCGTTTCCTTTGGATATTGAGATAAATCAATCGCCTCTTCTAAACTAGTCGGTCCATCAACCTGCTGACTAGAAATATATCTCGTTTTTGCAGCGAAGGAATTTACTTGCTTTTTAGCCAAACTAATATCACGAAAGTGTCCTTGCTCATAATCAGATTGATAATGGAATAACGAGTTCGTTTGATCTTGAATCCAGTTGGATATTTCTTTTGCTGACACATTCGTAATGGTCATAAAAGTTGTACTTAAAGCACCAAAAAATAAGACTACCATCAGTATTCGTTTCATTGTTTTTTTCATTGTTTGTAAACACCTCTCTAGATGTCATCTTTTCCAAACAATTCAGTGATTATTCACAACAAACGAGCTTTCCGGTTTCTTGATAATTGGAGAGTGTTTCCGTTAGCTTTAGTTGAAGGTAAGGTGCAAGGACGAAAACTAGCCATATATGGGGTGTGGTGAGAGAGCACCTACAATAAGCGGTCCGTTCACCTAATTAACACCAGGGCAAGCTTGGGGACTGCGAGACTCCCGCGGGATAAGGAGCCTAGGCAAGACCCCACAGAGAGCGATAGCGAACGAGGAGGCTTGCCAGCTCCCCGCAGGAAAGCGAGTTGTCCCCAAGCTTGCCCTTCCACCACATAAGGTAAAGGACGCACCCTTACCTAAATGCCTCAGTTGTAAATCTTCAAAATTACTCCATAAAAAAACAAACAGGTATTAACCTGTTTGCTTAGAACATTTGATATCCTCTTACGCGTAGCATCCGTATTACAACCCCTGAGCAAATAGCACCTGCTAAGCCAGATGATAGGATGACCATGTCGATCACTTGCAGATTAACAAGATGGCTCATAGCAGTTGAAAGCGATTCATTAAAGGCTGTGAAATAATTAAATGTTGAGATATTATCAACAATAAACACAATAATAATTGGATATAAAAAGGCGATCAGCCATGTTTTTCTTAACAACATATTTACCAGAAACGAAATTCCAAAAAACAACACAAAGAATAACAAAACAGATACAATAGCCTGAAAAATAAACACCGATGCTTCCTCCTGTCTGATCAATCTACTCATTTACCCTATTGACCACGTAGTAAAACGGTTTCTTACCATATTTTATTATGTTCTATGCAGAAAAACAAGCTATATCAGCAGAAAGAAGATCATAAAAAAGCAAGGAAGAAAACTCTTCCTTGCTTTTTACATTCATTTATTTCGTGAAGATGTTAAATTTACCTTTTTTAAGAAGTAATCCAACTCCACCTAATTTAAGAAGGTAACGGTTATCGATAATCTTCTTCATAACAGAAGCTGTCCAACCGAATAGTTTCTTGTCGCCAAATACCACACCGATTGCTTGTCCTTCACCAAGAGAAGCAACTGTACCTTTTAGGTCTGGTTTAAACGTTTCAAGATTGTCTTCTCCGTGCACAATCTTTTTCACGTTACGAGCTGTTGTTTCAGCTTCCTGAATGGCAATCTGAGCTGTTGGAGGATAAGGACGATCATTTTCAGGGTTCATAATTAAAGCACAGTCCCCTACGATGAAGACATCATCATGTCCGTTTGGACGAAGATCGTCACGAACAGGAACACGGCCACGGTTTGTTTCGAATCCAGCTTCTTCAACTAGAGAGTTACCGCGAACGCCAGCTGCCCAAACGACCGTATTCGTTGGGATTTCTTCTTGCTGCTCGTCTTTCTCAACAAGAATTTTATGTTCTTCTACTTGCTTAATCATTGTTCCTACCTTGAATTCAACACCTTTTCCTTCAAGAAGGTTCATTGCGTACTCGACAAGTTCTTCGTCGAATCCAGGAAGAACTGTTGGAGCAGCCTCCACGTTAATAATACGAACTTTTTCACGAGGAATATCGTATTCTTTACATAGTTCAGGTACTTTGTTAGCAATTTCTCCGACAAATTCAATACCTGTGAAACCAGCACCACCAACAACAATGTTAAGCAAATCTTGGCGCTCTTCTTTTTCATTGTTGTATCGAGCAAAATTATACTCGATGTGCTCACGAATTAAACGAGCTGAGTTAATGTTATTAATTGTAAATGCGTGTTCTTTCAAACCTTCGATCCCGAATGTCGCAGCTTCGAAGCCAAGTCCAATTACAAGATAGTCGTAAGTTAATTCGCCATT
This sequence comes from Pontibacillus chungwhensis BH030062, assembly GCF_000770675.1. Classification (GTDB taxonomy): domain Bacteria; phylum Bacillota; class Bacilli; order Bacillales; family BH030062; genus Pontibacillus; species Pontibacillus chungwhensis. Next base: position 163,762 of record NZ_AVBG01000005.1, on the reverse strand, counting down.
CTCAAGTTGAACCTTTTTACTTGATGGATCAAGACTTACTACTGTATCTTGAACGAAATTAACACGGTTAAAATTAATCACGTCGCTGATTTTAATGCGTGTACGATCGTGGTGAAGCGTACCTGCAGCATTTTCGTGAAGCCAAGTTGTTTGGTAATGGTAATTATGTTTGTTCACTAACGTAATGTTCGCCTCATTAGAGCCCAACATCTTTTGCAGTTTAGCAGTCGTGATCATTCCGCCATACCCAGCACCAAGTACAACAATGTTTGGTCTGTTCATACATATCACTTCCATTTACATAAATTTTTCAAAATACGCTGTACATCTTTCTAACCCTAATTGTGACTTCCTTCACGAATTACGGCATAAAAAAAGACACCTATGATAATAGAATTGTCATAATTTCGTAAAATATTTTCTAAAAATCATCATAGTCTTTTTTTCTACAATTTTCAACCCTAAAATCACAAATCATCGACATTCAGACATTTCAAATATTTTTCCCCGCGAAAGGATTTTTGATATGATAAGGAGAAGGCAATCATAAGTATGATAAAATAGAATCCGGAATGAAACTCTTAGAATGGGGGAATTTATTGTGTCAGAAAAAGTGTATGACATTACCATCATTGGTGGTGGCCCAGTCGGTCTGTTCACCGCTTTCTACGGTGGAATGAGACAAGCTAGTGTAAAAATTATCGAAAGTCTTCCTCAACTTGGCGGACAACTTTCCGCTCTTTACCCTGAAAAATATATCTACGATGTAGCAGGCTTTCCAAAAGTACGTGCCCAGGAACTAGTGGACAATTTACTTGAACAAGCTAACCAGTTTGACCCTGCTATCGCACTTAATGAAGCCGTACAGGAAGTTGAGAAGCTGGAGGATGAAACCTTTAAACTCACCACAAATAAAGGCATACACTACACAAAAACCATCATTATAACAGCTGGAAATGGTGCCTTCTCACCACGTCGTTTAAAAATCGATAGTTGCGAGCAATTCGAAGAATCAAACTTGTTCTACCATGTAGATAATATGGAACGATTCGCAGGACAAAAAGTTATGGTCTGTGGTGGTGGAGATTCAGCTGTCGATTGGGCGCTTATGCTTGAGCCGATCGCCGAGCAGGTTACACTTGTACACCGCAGAGATAAATTCCGTGCTCACGAGCACAGTGTAGAACAACTTCATAATTCTAGTGTGAACATAATGACTCCATATAATCCAGAAGAATTAATTGGATCTGGCTCGATTGATCAAGTTGTCCTTAAAGAAGCAAAAGGCGAAGGGGTTAAGACCCTTGATATCGATTCCTTACTTGTTAACTACGGGTTTATTTCTTCACTTGGTCCTATTAAAGACTGGAGCTTAGACATCGAGAAAAACAATATTGTTGTAAATTCTCGTATGGAAACAAACATTAAAGGCATTTACGCAGCTGGTGATATTTGTACATATCCTGGTAAAGTCAAACTGATCGCTTCAGGATTTGGTGAAGGTCCAACCGCTGTAAATAATGCTAAAGCATACATGGATCCAAAGGCGAAGGTACAACCAATGCACTCTACAAGCCTTTTCGGTTCCTAAACCTTTTAAGATAGCCTCCTTCCATGAGGCTATCTTTTTATATCTCTGTCTCCATAAATATTTCTCTTCTCAATACGCTTAACGTAAACTTAGCCTGAGAAGAATATATCGTTCTTGATTTCACTATCCTCAAAAGCGAAGCCTTGATTTACCTTCTCAGCAGTTAATAGCTCTACACCTGAGTAATCTTCTGTTTGTCCACATGCATTAAGTATAAGCCCTAAAATACCAAGCACCATCAAAAAGCTTTTACAATACTTCAAGAATGAGCCTCCCATATGGTTTCCTTATAAATTCTTTAACCCATTCTCCAACACTTAAACATACAAAACACACCCTTTAGTACATTACCGAAATGATGCATTAAACGGTGTCTGGCACGCATTATTGCGCTAAAGCACAAAAGGGTGTCAGACACCCTTCATTGCTGCAAAGCATAAAAAACCCGCAAGCCTTTTAAGGCTTGCGGGTTTATAAATGGTATTAACAATCTTTATCTGGTGTACCAGCGTTCGTTGCAGTCTTAAATGATGAGCCACAGCCACAATTAGCGATGGCATTTGGGTTATCAATCGTAAATCCTCCACCCATCATGTTCTGCTTAAAATCAATTGTTGTTCCTTCTACTACAGCCATGTCTTGTTTATTCATTACTACAGGGATGTCATTCGCTTCAAATGTTGTATCTAGTTCTTCGTTAATTTCACTCTCAAAACCCATTGCATAAGATAGACCACTACACCCGCCGCCTTTTACGCCAAAACGAAGGCGAACATTCTGATTCTCTTCATCCTTCATCATTTCCTGGATCTGTTGGCTGGCACTATCGGTAATGTTAATTGTCATACATGTACCTCCTTACGTCTTTCTTACCCTCAGTATACTAACAAATGACATACTCTTCAATTTTTCAAACCAGAATAGGTTAAAAACCTTTTCTTATCATGAGCAAAATGAGGGGGATGGTTCGAACATAGAGATGATCAAAAGAAAACGACGAACAAATGTTTAAATACATGAATTGAAAAGAAAAAGACCTGCAGCATAGTTCTGCAGGTCTTTAAAATAAATTAGAAGTTTAATGTGTCCAATTTCTCGTTTGAGGTCTCTTCATAACCCTTCATGTACTTAATACGACGTTGAAGAGAAGTTTCATTTACTTGTTCATCCGCATGATAAGAAGAACGAACCAATGGTCCTGCCTGACAGTGCTGGAATCCTTTTTCCATAGCAATCTGACGAAGCTCTTCAAACTCGTCTGGATGGTAATATCTTTCTACTTTCAAGTGTTTCTTCGTAGGTTGTAGATACTGACCAATTGTCATGATATCAACGTCATGAGCAAGTAAATCATCCATTGCTTGAATAATTTCTTCTTTTGTTTCACCAAGGCCGACCATAATACTTGACTTTGTTGGCGTGTTTGGCGCTACTTCTTTTACGCGTTGAAGAAGTTCTAGAGAACGATCATACGTAGCTTTAGAACGAACTCTTGGCGTCAAACGGCGAACGGTTTCAATGTTATGGTTGAAGATATCAGGGCCTGCATCCATAAGCATACGAAGGCTGTCATAGTCCCCGGCCATGTCAGATGGTAGTACTTCAACAGTACAACCTGGCTGACGACGGTGAATCGCTTTAACGGTCTCGGCAAATACAAATGCACCGCCATCTTTTAAATCGTCACGCGCAACAGCTGTAACAACGGCGTGCTTAAGGTCCATAAGTTCTACCGACTCTGCAACTTTCTCTGGTTCTTGCATATCAAGTTCATTCGGAAGGCCCGTTTTAACGGCACAGAAACGACAACCACGTGTACATGTATCACCTAGAATCATAAAGGTCGCTGTTTTACGTTCGCTCCAGCACTCGTGAATGTTTGGACATCTTGCCTCTTCACAAACTGTATGTAGGCCGCGCTCACGCATAATTTTCTTTAAGCGATTATAAGATTTGTTTGTCTTGATGTTAATTTTTAGCCATTCCGGCTTACGTACGTGTTCTTCTTTCTTCGCCATGTTTACACATCCTTATACTTATTATTTCAAGCAAAACATTTAACGAGAGTAAGTCCATTCATCTGTCTGGTACCTGGTACGAACAAGTTCTTCTACTTCTTCTCGTTGCTCTTCTGTGAGGTTATATGGTATTAATTCTACATCTAGCCCTTGTTCAAAGCCAGCTTTAAAAGCACTCTTCACTTCTTCCATTGGTACATCACGATCAGCCACCTCATTGATTGCTACCGCTTTCCCACCAAAGGCTTTACGAGCTCTCTCTTTCACACGTTCATTTGGATAGATGAACATATCAAACAACGTCACATCATCCATAGCGATAGGGATTGAACCGTGTTGAAGAATAACACCCTTTTGTCTTGTCTGAGCGCTTCCTGCAACTTTTCGACCTTCAACAATTAATTCATACCAAGAAGGTTCATCAAAACAAACAGCAGATCCCGTTTGTTTGATCTTTCCTTCTGGAATTGAAAATTCCGCGGCAACTCCCAAATTTCTGAATCCTTTTAATAAACCTTCAGAAATAACCCGGTAAGCTTCTGTTACCGTGGGAGGCATGGAATTATGTTTCTCAGAAACAATGACACTATAGGTCAATTCATTATCATGGAGGACAGCTCTGCCACCTGTGGGGCGACGAACAATTTCAAATCCATGTGCCTTAACAGAATTAAGATCAATCTTTCCATCTATCTTTTGAAAATATCCTACTGACACAGCAGCCGGTTCCCATCCATAAAAGCGAATTACAGGAGGGATTTCACCCTTACTATGCCATTTTAAAAGCGCTTCGTCGAGCGCCATATTATAAGCAGGGGAGGCATAACCCGAATCTACATAACACCATTTTTCTTTCATGCCTGAGCCTCTTTTCTATACATAAGAAATCCTTTATCTAGGTAAATGAACAAAGTATATTTTAACAATCTACCTAATACTTGTAAAACCCCCTGCATATTCTATGTATGGAAATAATAGAAAAACGCAGGTAAATTGGCCCGCGCTTTTCTATTGATCGTGAAGTTAGAACAGGGGATTCTCTTCGATGTGTTGATACACATTCTTCACTAATTCTTCTGGAGTTTCGCCTGTAACTCGATCACCGTTAACGAGTGCAAACAGGCTTTGAGCACATAAGCCACAATGGCTAAGGCAACCATATTCTATGACATCAAGTTCAAGATCTTTTTCGAGCTCTTCTTTGGCTTTTTGAGATCCGCTTGCTAAGTTATTAATACAAAATTCGATAATTGGGTTCACAAGATCCACCTCTGCTTTTCTATTATGGTGAATCCCCTCTTCAAAGATACATGCTACCATATTCTAGTCCAAGACGACAACGGACTTAACTCATGGTTTTTCCAGACAGGAAACACCTCCCCATTTGTCTTCTGTTATAAGACAGACAAAAGCTAACACCCTTTTTATCCAGTTGGCTGAATTCCCTTCTCCTCAATTGCTTTGAAAACGACTTTCAATCGAGGGGCACCTTCATCTACGACCTCTCCGTCTATAACGATCAACGGGTAAAAAAATTCTTCATCTAATATGCGTTGTGTAATGTCTCTGTATTCCTCTTCAACATGAGGATTCATAATATCGACATATTGATATTGAAAATGTTCATTAGGATACTTACGTCCAATCGCTGCTTGTAACCATTCAAACGTCTCTTTAGAGCCTGGAGCATTTACGCAACTTGCACAGCGCTCTTCTGCTCCATATACCGTAATTACAACTTCACTCAAATTTATCCACCCCCACAGGAAACTTCTACTACCTTTCATTTTACAAAATGTTTCAATAAATATAAAATTATTTTTGAGATCGACTAATGAATTGTAAAATAAAAATCCGATTGCAAAATCAAGTTTCACAAAGATAAATTCAGTTTGCACAATAGATTTTTTTGCTTACACGCATTATAATGGATGTATAGGAAAGGAGAAGATGGATGATGGAAAATGAAGTACAAGAAGTATTGAATAAACTTCGTCCCTTCTTACTACGTGATGGTGGAGACGTTGAATTAGTCGATGTAGATGAAGGAATTGTTCGCCTTCGTCTAATGGGGGCTTGCGGTAGTTGCCCAAGTTCAACAATCACCCTTAAAGCCGGGATCGAACGTGCACTCGTAGAAGAGGTACCTGGAATTCGCGAAGTAGAACAAGTCTTTTAATTTGTAGCAAGTATTTGGCTATTCACTATATGAAACAGCTTGTAGATCATTCTACAAGCTTTTTTTATGCCTTCCTTTTCGAGCAGGATTATTGAAGACTCGAAGTTTGAGAGAATGTTTCCGTTAACGTTAGTGTTGAGTAAGGTGGTCCGGGAAACTACTCGCTTTCCGCGGGCGAGCTGTCGAGCCTCCTCACTCACTTCGTTCGCTCCGGGGTCTCGTCTACCTCTTTCTCCCGCAGGAGTCTCGCAGTTTCCCGGCCCACCTTTGCCAAATACGAAGGAACGGAAACATGCCATTTAGAAAGAAGTGACCTTTCCTTATCCCATATGCGGGCTGTTCACCTCTTTAAAGCCAGGGCTTGCTCGGGGACTGCGAGACTCCCGCGGGAAAAGGAGCCTAGGGAAGACCCCACAGAGAGCGAAAAGCGAACGAGGAGGCTTCCCAGCTCCCCGCAGGAAAGCGAGTTGTCCCCGAGCAAGACCAAGCACTCATCAAACGTAACGGTCCCTTCCAATTAAAATATATTAGCTTCAAGCGTTCCATATCAGTAAGCTTATATGGATCAAACAAAATACAGTTAAACAATATGACATAAAAAAAGCAGTTCTTCCTGATCGGAAGAACTGCTTTTTATTAAGCATGTTTTTGCTCTTGTACAACTGGAATTTCGTCTTCGCGTCCTGCTTCAGAGCGGGCAATAATGACTGCTGCTGTAGCGTCTCCTGTAACGTTTACCGCTGTACGACACATGTCGATCAGGCGGTCAACGGCAAGGACAAGAGAAATTGCTTCTACAGGAAGTCCAACGGATGTTAGAACCATCGAAAGCATGATGAGCCCTACTCCAGGTGCTCCTGCGGTTCCGATACTTGCAAGTGTTGCTGTTAGAACAACTGTTACAAGGTCGCTAAATGCAAGGTCAACCCCGTACATTTGTGCGATGAACATCGTTGCGACACCTTGCATAATAGCTGTACCGTCCATGTTAATCGTTGCACCGAGTGGTTGCACGAAGCTACTAATTGGTTTTGGCACGTTTAACTTATTTTGCACTGTTTTCATAGAGACAGGCAATGTACCTGAACTACTTGATGTACTAAACGCAACAACCATCGCTGGAGAGAAATTCTTGAAGAATTGAATCGGGTTCATCTTTCCTAATAAAGCAATAGCTGAACCGTAGGTGACAACAAGGTGTATAAATAGTGCAAGTAGTACAACGGCCAAGTATTTCACCATTTTCAACAGAGAATCACTACCTTGTGATCCAATGGCGTCTGCGATTAAAGCGAATGCACCATACGGGGCAAACTTCATAACTAGCTGAACAAGGTACATCAAGACATCATTAGCTTGTTCGACTAATCGGTATAAGTCTTTACCGCGCGTCCCAATGCGTGAAAGTCCAATTCCGATAAAGATAGAAAAGGCTATAACTTGAAGCATATCCCCCTTCACCATGGCATCAAGTGGATTAGAAGGAATAATATTGATAAGCGTATCCACAACTGGTGGAGCCTCACTCGCTTCAAAATCTCCACCTTGAACAGCCGATCCACCAGCGCCTGGTTGGAAGAGCGAACCTAAACCTAAAGCTAGGGTTAGGGCAATCGCTGTTGAAACAAGGAAGAACAGAACCGTTTTAATTCCAATTCTCCCTAGCTTTTTCGGATCACTAATTCCTGAGGTCCCAAGAATTAATGAAACAACTACGATCGGTACAACGAGCATCTTAATCAGGCTCACAAACAATTGCCCGACTGGATACAGAACGTATTTTTGTGCATTATCATAAATGGAAGGGTCCAAGCTATTTAGTAATAGTCCAACTAACACACCTAGTCCCATTCCAAGTAAGATTTTTTTCGTTAATGACATCTCTTTCCTCCCCCTCATGCTGGTATACTATTGTATATATAAACACCATTATAAAAGAGGAAGTTAGGGTAATTCAATAATAGTTCGAAAAATCTAATACAGACATTATTCACCATCCGCATAACTATGCGCCAAATCAATCTTGTTAAACCTAAATTTTTTATTACGCCTTCCTCTAAAACATAGCACCTCTTCTTGTATAAACACTAAGTTCCGCTAAAAAAGGCAAGTAGATTCTTTATCAGAATCTACTTGCCTTTTTTAAACTTTCCTATTATATTGATTTCACACTCGAGTTACTGGTGTCTTAGCCTCATCCTTATTCATCACTTGCTGGATATTTTCAAGGCAAAGTGTCATCATTCTTTTCCTTGTTTCTTCAGATGCAGAGCCAATATGAGGGGTAGCCACAACTTGATCAAAACTTAGAAGTGGGTGGTCGGCTGAAATTGGCTCATTCTGAAATACATCTAAACCCGCTCCTGCTATTACATTCTGCTCGATTGCTTCGTAGAGTGCCCCTTCGTCTACCAGTGCCCCGCGAGAGGCATTAACAAATATAGCTGTATCCTTCATTCTTTCAAACGCATCTTTATTAAACATACCGCGTGTTTCTTCTGTAAGAGGTGTTAAGCAAACCACAAAGTCAGACCGTTCTAAAAGCTCTTCAAACCCTACATAGGTGGCACCTAGTTTTTCTTCAGCTTCAACCTTACGACTGCGATTGTGATAAAGGAGCTCCATTTCAAAGCCAGTCGCTCGTTTAGCAACAGCTTCTCCTATACGCCCCATCCCAATTATGCCGATCGTTTTATGATGAACATCTTGTCCAGCCATCAATAAAGGAGCCCAGTTCTTCCAATCATTATTTTTTACATACCGCTCAGCTTCCATTAAACGCCTTGCCGTAGATAATAGCAATCCGAAAGTTAAATCAGCCGTTGTATCCGTTAAAACATCAGGCGTATTTGTGACAATTACATTTGCATCTTCTGCAGCACCCAGCTCAATGTTGTCATATCCTACGGCTAAGTTCGCAATCACTTTAAGATTCGTTTGTTGTTCAAAGACCTCACTATCAATTTGATCACTAAGCATTGTTACTAATGCATCAGCTTGTTGAGCCTTCTCAAGCAGTACTTCTCTTTCAACCGGCTTTTCTTCTTCTGGCCACATTTCAATCGTATAGTTAGACTCAAATGGTTCAACTACTGATTGAGGTAGTTTTCGTGTGATATAGATCAATGGTTTTGACATCAGGATCCTCCTCTATAGCTATAATTATTGCCCATCATAGCATGAAGTTTCCCTTATTTTGGTTTTACCAATCTAATATTGGAATACTGAGTCTCTTATAGTCAATATGAACAGCATCAAAGAATTCTTTTAGCTGCTTTTCATACTGACCTTGCTGTTGAAGCAGGGATCGATATTCTTGTTCCAGCGTATTTTGTTCCCCCTCTCCAGCTTGTAGAGTCCGCTCTAAGACATCATATAGATGAACTGGGTATACGAGCCGGGCATAAATTAAGCGCCAACTAAAAACGGAAAGAGGTCGATTTCGTTCATATTCATCAAGCATTGTACGAATAGCAGGGTATGCATTAGTGCCGTGACTCAATAATGAATACCGGATCCATTCTGCCAAATCCCGTGCAGGATGATCGTACACCAATGTATGAGGCCAAATAATTTGGGACATCATGGATGGATGTAGGCGCTTTAAAGTAAATGTGCCCTGGTCGTTTTGTTCATATCTCCAATCTTGCTCACTTTCTTGTAAATATTGAATTGCATTTTCAGATATACCCTCAAGATAAGGGAACGTCTCAATAAATAGCCTTCTCATAGAAGAAGACGGTCGCTCATTCCACTGGACTTTATACTGTTCAAACCAAGCGTCCACCTTAGATTCCCAAAGAGATTTCCATTGACCGTACCTAGAAATCTGTTGTGGTTGATAAGGGTAACGATTTCCAATGTCATGAAGGTTCGTAAGCCACTCTCCCTCAGAAACATCTGAAGAAGCCCAGGGGACATGGACCAACATGTAAGATTGATTGTCTTTTTGTGTATATAATGTACCTTCTTTCGTAAAAAGAGGCACCCCAATCTGCACAGCACCTTGATTCCTTATATATTCGCAAATTGTACGTTGTTCATAGACCTCATCATCCTGTCCTTCTTCGTAAGGGATTAAGAAATAGCGCCCATCATTTCCTTCGAAACCATACAACCCATTATCATGAATCTCTTTACCTAAGTACACCTGATATTCTTGTTGAAGTTGGTCTCTCATATAACCTACCACCCTTTTAGTTGCTCTTATCTATATAGATATGTATGATAACGATAAGCATGATTGGTTCTCATGCACGTTTTTCATTTAGTTTCATACTATACGATATAGGTAATAGTATGGATATACTCGATACTTAAGAAATAGGTGATAATCATGGCAAAAGAAAAAATGACAGAGTTAGAACAAAAAGCACGAGAACTGTTAAAAGAACGTGGCGTAACACTAAACGATATCGCAGATCTTGTACACTATCTTCAATCTAAGTATCATGACAACCTTGAGATGGAAGAGTGCTTACACAATGTAAACCGAGTAATTGCAAAGAGAGAAGTACAAAATGCGATCTTAACTGGGATCGAATTAGATATAATGGCTGAGAAGAAAATGCTTCAATCTCCTCTTCAGGAAACGATTGAAACTGATGAAAGTTTATATGGCATTGACGAGGTCATTGCTTTATCAATAGTCAACGTATACGGGTCTATTGGATTCACAAATTACGGATACATTGATAAGCAAAAACCTGGAATCCTGGAGAAGTTAAATGACAAATCTAATGGGTGCCATACTTTCTTAGATGACATCGTGGGTGCTATTGCAGCTGCAGCATCAAGTCGTTTAGCTCACAGTGACGCAAATGCAGAGGCCTAATTTGGCCTCCGCCCCCCTACATAGAATAGGACAAAAAAGGCAGCTTTCCCTAATCGGTAAGCTGCCTTTTTGTATCCATCTGAATTATAAATAAGGAATCCATTGATGTAATGTTGAGATCGTATAAGTTGGTTGCTGGCTGTATTGAGACAACTGTTCTTTTGTCGTAACACCTGTCTGAACATGCAAGGTATCCATCTCGGCGTTCATCCCCGCTAAGATATCCGTGTTGTAGTTGTCCCCCACCATTAACATATCTTCTCTATTTAAACCAATTGCACCCATAGCTTGCTCCATGATAATAGACTCTGGCTTTCCAATAAATGTGGGCTCAACCCCGGTTGATACAGTTACAACAGAAGTGATAGAACCATTACCTGGTAACATGCCTCTCTCAGTCGGGATAGCTACATCTCCGTTTGTTGACAAGAAGGTTGCACCTGCTCGTACATTTAAGCAAGCTTTTGTGAGCTTCTCATAGTTCAACTCGTGATCCAAGCCCACCACAACATAATCACAATTTTCCTCTGCAAGTGTAAGTCCAGCTTCTTCTAAAGCGTGCATCAACCCTTCTTCTCCCATTGCATATACTCTTGCTCCTGGCTTTTGCGCTTTGATATAGGAGGCCGTCGCCATACTTGTTGTATAAATTTGTTCAGGTTGAGCGGGAATATCAAACGTGTTTAATTTGTCTGCCACCTGACTTGGACGACGTGATGAATTATTCGTTACAAACAGATGGGGGATCTCTTTCTCTCGGAGTGTCTTGACGAAGTCAGATGCAGCTTCAACTCGTTCTGTTCCTCTGTACATTGTTCCATCGAGATCGATTAAATAACCTTTATATGTCTTATTCATTGCTGTGTCACCTCTTTAATGATTAGGAGTTTGAAAACGCTGATACAGGGCCCAATTCATGATGTAAATAATAGCGAACATGTTCACTGTAATGAATGATTGCTGGCATACTCTTTTCAAGCGTTTCATGAATCGTGGCCGGTTTAATATTGACATAATCTTGAACAAGAGGCTTCCTTAAAGAAATAAGTGTTTTATAACAGTCTTCATCTTCTTTAGGAATTACTTTCTCGTCGACTAAAATATCAATGATATCATGATAACTTCCCGGATCTCTCATTATAAAACCGTCAATCATCATATTCCCCACATCTATAACCGATTCTATACTCATCTGCGCAAGACGCTCAAGCGCTAATGCTCCCAAATCACCCTCAAAGGTTTGTGTTTCATATACTCTCATTAAGCCATCCAAATGCTTGAGAGTAGCTTCAATTTTACTTCGATCCACAAAATACATAAGTATGTCCTCCTCATTTCTTACTACAAGAACCAAATGATCTTATTTCATGATATCACAAAACGCTAAAATACAAATTTCATTTAAATTATGTTGGTATTTTGCTATGATATAAAAGGAATTTAAAGTATCGGAGGAAATGAAATGGATCGCGAATTAGCTCTAGAACTTGTACGTGTAACCGAAGCCGCAGCAGTGAGCTCAGCTCAATGGATGGGAAGAGGTAAGAAAGATGAAGCAGATGATGCAGCCACTTCCGCCATGAGAAGCATGTTTGATTCCATTACGATGCAAGGTACAGTCGTAATTGGAGAAGGAGAACTAGATGAAGCCCCAATGTTGTATATCGGGGAAGAACTAGGGAATGGACAAGGACCTGCCGTGGACATCGCTGTTGATCCTTTGGAAGGAACGAATATCGTAGCAAAAGGACACAACAACGCTATGGCTGTTATCGCAGCTGCTGATCGCGGTGCCCTTCTTCACGCTCCGGATATGTATATGGAAAAAATTGCAGTCGGAAAAAATGCAAAAGGAAAAATTAGTTTAGATGATCCAATCGAAAAAACGATTGATATTGTGGCAGAAGCTAATAATAAACGTATCCGCGACCTTACTGTCATTATCCAAGAACGTCCAAGACACGAAGAGCTTGTCGAACGTGTTCGTGCCAAAGGTGCTCGCGTTAAACTGTTTGGTGATGGTGATGTAGAAGCATCTATAGCAAGCTGCATACCTCACACTGGTGTTGATATCTTTGTCGGCACAGGTGGAGCGCCAGAAGGTGTTATTTCAGCGGCTGCCGTTAAATGTCTTGATGGCGACATGCAAGCTCGTTTAGTTCCCCAAAATGAAGAAGAAGCAAATCGCTGCATGGAAATGGGTCTAGCAGATCCTCGTCAACTTTTGACACTCGATGATTTGGTGAAGAGTGATGACGCAATCTTCGCTGCTACAGGAGTAACAGAAGGCGAATTGCTACACGGTGTGAAATTCTTAGGCAATGACCTTACAGAGACAGATTCAATTGTTATGCGCGCTAAAACAGGTACGGTTCGTTTCATAAAAGCGAATCACCACTTAGATCGTAAGCCACACTTATTAGTGAACGAATAATAAGACTTGTTAAGAAGGAAGGAGTACAAGCATGAAAGAAGATCGACTTTTTCTTACTGATGAAGAAGAAAGCACTTCTACACGCTTTGTAAGCTTTATGGGAGAGAGCCATCGCTACGACTTGGCTATTACAACCTCTAAGAAATACGAAGACAAGAAAATGGTCATGAATTTACAAAGCAACCATTACGCTCTTTTGAACCAATCGCAAGTAGAGGAAGATGGACACCTTGAGCATGCCTTCAATTTAACAGAAGTGGAAGCAGAAGAACTAAGAGCATTCCTACGTAAAGTTGTATAATGAATGAAACCCCCCTCCTATTGGAACACTACGTAGCAATAGGAGGGGGATTTTTATGTCTGAACAAGACAAAGAGAAATACTCTGACTTTGCAAATGTTGAAGCCATGAGAAATTACGTAACACCAGAGCAAATGCCTGAAGGCCCTTACGGGGCTCCTCGTAATAAAGATAAGCCAGTAGAAAATAAAAGCACACCTTGGAAACCAGGCCAACGGTACTATAGTGCTTTTAACTATGAGAACAAATCGCTTCATAAAGACTTACAACGCTTAGACCCAGCTTCTCATCCAACACACGATCATCCAGACAAAGAAGTAAAACCATCTCAAGAACAATAAATAGAGCAGGGCAAACCGTATTAGGTTTTGCCCTGCTCTCTTAATGTGCTCATATGCTTACTTGTCTGTTTTCTTCAAAACGAAATGAGCGCAACCAAAGTTACAGTATTCGTACATATAATCATCTAGCGTGCTGATCTTAGTATCAAATGTAGATTTAGGATTCTGGTCGTCATAAAAACCTTTCAAACGAAGCTGTCCGTATCCCCAATCCCCAACGATAAAATCATACTTACTTAAAATATCGCTAAATCGTTCCTTAACTGCTTCTTCTTGGAAGCCCTCTTTTTCGTCTAGAACAACCTGATAATTCTTTCCTTGAATTTCTACCACGTCGATCACCTCTTAATAGTGCTTTTAGTGTATCATATTTTGGATATTTTGACTTTTACTTTTCTTGTTTGATCAATATTTTCTAGCATGAACTTTCCATATTGACTAAAGCTATAGGTGAGGGAGAAACAATATCATGCTAGAGGAGGGTTTCCATTGAACTACAAATCATGGATCGCAGCATCTGCTCTTGCAACAACTTTAGTTGTAACGGGCTGTGGTGCTGAAAACACAGACCAGGGCGCAATGGATATGAATAACGATGGGTATGGCACCAATGTAAGTTACGATGATGCCGACCGCAATAAGAACAAGAACTACAATTACCAATCTGTTGAGGATATGAATACCAATAACAATTCATCTCAACGTCTTGGTTATAATCGCTACTCACGCGGAGAAGTTGACAAGCTTGATGAAGTCCGCTACGGGATTATGGACCGAGAAGCTGTAAGTGACTTGATCACTCGTTACATGCTACAAGCTAACGCATTTAAAGATGCGGCTACACTTGTAACAGATTCAGAAGTTCTCGTTGCCTATACGAAAGAAGACGATGTAGATCGAGATCGCGCTGCTGACATTGCGAAGAAAACAGCAATTTCTACCGTCCCTCGTTACTTCGAGGTATATGTGACAGACCAGAAAGACATGTATAAAGACTTAGCATCTTTAAGCAATATGAAAACAAGCGATAAAAACTACCGCAACATGCTTGAATCAACCATTGAAGAAATGCGTAAATCTCCACAGGGAGAAGCTATGTACAATGATGAAACAAAGTCTAAAAAAGACAAACGTGACGTTCAAGACCAAAGCATGAACCAGTAGTTAAACCATTGCTAAGACGGGACTGTTTGCCATAAACAGTCCCTTTTTTTCATACTAGATCAAATGCCTTCTTATTATTAACATTTACCACTTATGTTTCATTTAATGCTTTCACACACTATTGTTATAATCCATCACTCGGAGGTGAAATTATATGAAACGTTTAGTAGCATTTATCATGCTGCTAGCCCTCCTTCCACAACATACATGGGCAGAAGAGAAAACAGATGAAACAGAACAACGTATGAATCTATATAAAACAATGCAATCACTCACTCAAATTCCATGGTACTACCTTGCAGCTGTCGATCAATATGAGCGTAATATTCAAAAAGAGCCCGCATCTGAAGGTGTCATTTCAATTACCATTCCTAAAGAGATGTGGAACGGCGCAACGAATCCAAGTCAAAAAGATATTCTTCCTGTATCAGAAATTGCACTATTTGAAGGCATAGGCCAAGACGGAGATGGAGACCAGTTGGCTGATCGCACCAATGATGCCGATATTCTTGTATCCTTTTCCCAATGGATGAGTGGATTTGGTACATCTAAACAAGATATTAAAATTGCTCTTTGGAATTATTACGAAAGAGATTTATCCGTTCAAACAATCGTTAATACAGCAGAAGTTTTTAAGCAAGAAAAAACAATTGATTTAGATCAACATATATTCCCTGTCCCCCTTCACCATAACTATAGCTATAAAAACACTTGGGGAGACCCGCGTGGATTTGGTGGACGACGAATTCATGAAGGAACCGATATTTTTGCTAATTATGGAGTTCCTGTACGTGCTACATCTTATGGAGTAATTGAGATGAAAGGATGGAACAAGTATGGCGGATGGAGAGTTGGTGTAAGAGACATCCATAATATTTACCATTATTTCGCTCATTTAAACGGATTTGAGAAAAATGTTAACGTAGGGCAAGTGGTGAAACCAGGAGATGTTATCGGATATGTTGGTGCATCTGGTTATGGCCCGCCTGGCACATCAGGAAAATTCCCGCCACACTTGCATTATGGAATGTATAAAGATAACGGTCACTCAGAGTGGTCTTTTGATCCGTATCCTCACTTAAAACTTTGGGAACGACAAACACGTCAAATGAAAAAATAAAAAATCCCTCTCGCGCTATTGCGTAGAGGGATTTTTTAATAATTTTATGATTTAGATGCTTTAACAGCCCGCACAATGCTGGCTATTAAACCACCCCAAATGACAGTAGCTCCAATTACAAACATTACAATCCAACTCATGTTTAGCCAACCTCCTTCTCATCCTTGGAATCTATTGGCATTTCTAATTCGTTATTTGGCCACTTTCTGACCGTCATTAAGGCACCTACGAACATGGCTCCAATGGCAACGACCCATCCGAAGTAGAATAAGAATTCAATTGGGTATCCCTCATAGTTTTCCATAAGTTCAACACGCAGGTTTTGTAATAACATATAACCCAATACGACCGGAGTAATCCAAGCCAGACAAACTCTCCACCAGGCCCCTAACATTATATCTGACAGACTGTTTGCATGAGCCTGAAGATTCTTAAGCTCTTTCGCAAACCAAGCAACAGCTACAACTTCAAACAGACCAGCAAGAGCAACACCGTAACTATTAATGAAGTGGTCTACAGTATCTAAGAAGAAAAGCCCTCCGTTTGAAGCGTAAAGAAGGGAAATGATTGCTGAGAGTCCCCCACCGATTGCAACCGCCGTTACACGGGATAGATTAAACTTCTCTGCCACACCAGCTACATATGTCTCGGTAATGGAAATTAACGAAGACAAACCAGCCAACACTAGAGAAGCAAAGAATAAGAAGCCGAAGACTCCTGATAAGACAGGCATCTCATTAATAATTTGCGGGAAGACCATAAAGGCTAGACCAATTCCCCCATCTACTACATCTGTTACACCCTGATTTGTTTGCAATGCCATAAAGCCAAGAGCAGCAAACACACCAATACCAGCTAATAATTCAAAAGATGAGTTTGCAAAACCTGTGATAAAAGCGTTATTTGTGATGTCAGATTTCTTTGGTAAATAAGAAGAATACGTAATCATAATCGCAAAAGCGATGGATAAACTGAAGAAGATCTGTCCATAAGCAGCAACCCAAACTCCAGGGTCTCCTATTGCATCCCAATTTGGCTGGAAGAATGCTTGAAGACCATCAACTGCTCCGTCAAGCGTCAAAGCACGTACAACTATAATTAAGAATAATACAACAAGCGTTGGGATAAAGATTTTATTCGCTACTTCGATCCCCTTCTTAACACCAATTCCAAGAACTGTTAATGTAATCAACCAGACAATCGCCAGCGGAATAAGAATCTTCATGTTCATTCCACCAACAACCCCAGGCTCTGTAACGTTTAGGAAATCTCCTACAAAGAATGAAGTGGTGTCATCTCCCCAAGCTCCATTTAAAGCATACCCTGCGTAAAGAATCGCCCAGGCAATGATAACAGCATAATAAGTAGAAATAATAAATGAGATCGCAACTTGCCACCAACCAATCCATTCAAAGCCTTTTCGCATTCTGCCAAGTGACTTAGGCGCAGATCCGCGATACTTATGACCGATGGTGTACTCCATAATTAAAAGTGGGATTCCGGCAGTTAGAAGTGCAAATAAATAAGGTAAGAAAAAAGCACCTCCGCCGTTTTCATAAGCTGTCGCCGGGAATCGCCAAATATTCCCCAATCCAATAGCTGAACCCATTGCTGCAAGCAAAAAGCCAACCCGTGTTCCCCATTGAGAACGTTTTTCCATAAATAGCCCTCCCCTTCTCCAGTCTTCTCCTGCGTTACAAGCATATGCTTATGATCCCAGGAGAATGTGTGGTTCTTTTTCTTTTTTCAGACTTTTCTTACTAATAAGCTGTCTTTATTCTAACCAGTCCGCCTCAGCTTGTAAAGCAATATTTAAAATTTTCAGATATTTACAATTAGTCTTTTTCTCCTACGCCTATTTTTCTAAACAAAGTTCCCTAATAGCGGATTTCCATATAAGCTCCCTTACATGGAAGACTTGAAGTTGAGTCATTTTATGTAGATGGAGGCCGTTACGTTTGTTGAGTGGTTGGGATGTCTTGGGAACGACTCGCTTTCCGCGGGCGGCCCCACACGATGTGGGGTCGTTCGACGTTGTCACAGGACGTGACGGTTTTAGTCGAACTTCCTCTATCTTTTAGAGCCTCCTCCCTCACTTCGTTCAGTCCGGGGTCTCGTCGAACTCTTTCTCCCGCAGGAGTCTCCCCGTTCCCAAGACATCCCTGGCTAAAGGTTGAAAGAACGGCCCCTCAGCTTAATTGTGGGAGGAATAAAGCTCTCTACTTGTTGCATGTTTTCGTTCACCTTTATATGGCAAAGGTGGGCCTGGTAACTGCGAGACTCCCGTGGGCAGAAGAGCCAGTCTAGTTCCGGCGTGGAGGACCTAGCGTGATAAGTCATCTTTTTTACAAAGGCTTAACGCCTTTTCCAAAAAGCTGTCTTATCCGTACGGTCCTAGCACCACGCCTGCACTTTTTAATCTAGGTGAGACCCCGGAGCCCGGCTTTGCCGGGTGAGGAGGCTCACCAGCTCCCCACAGGAAAGCGAGTGGTTTCCAGGCCCACCTTACACTCAACTATAGCAAACGAAAACATTCTCTAAACTTCGGATCTTCAACATTCCTTCCCATATATGGATCTAACGCAGGTCTTAGCTGCGCAAAAAATCCCGTTATGTACATTACATAACGGGAATTCACACAACTATGCAGTTTTGGATTCGTTCGCTTTTGAATGATTGCTTTTTGGGTTAATCGCAAATACAACAAGTACTACAATCAACAGGGTAATAATAAGAGAGAGCATTGCACTAGATGTCATGCCATAAACTACATAACCAACAGAAGTGGCCGCAGCGCTGATTAAGGCATAAGGCAACTGTGTCATGACGTGATCAATGTGATTTGATCCTGCACCTGTAGAAGATAGAATTGATGTGTCTGAAATCGGTGAACAGTGATCTCCAAACACACTTCCGGCTAATACGGCTGCTAAAGCAGGTAAGAACATGCTTACGTCTGTGTTTGCTGCGATATTACCTGCAATCGGAAGCATAATTCCAAATGTTCCCCATGATGTTCCTGTCGCGAAGGCCATTCCTCCTGATACTAAGAAAACGAGTAATGGTAAATATGACGGCTGAATGTTTAGAGATTCGAATTGAGCTGCTAGAAACTTACCTGTCTCAAGCTCACCAATAATGGCACCAATCATCCATGCAAATACTAAAATATAAATAGCTGGCATCATTGCTTTAGAACCTTCAAGGCTAACTTTACTGAGCGATGACTTTTCACCTGATTGGGTTACATAAAGAATAAATCCACTAAGTGCGGCAAATAAGCCACCAGCGAATAATGAGCGGTTTACATTTGTATTCTTGAAGATCTCAAGGATGGTAACGTTTCCTTCTGTTCCTTGAATTCCCGTAACCACCATAGCAATGACAGTAGCAGCAATTAATACAATAATAGGAACAATCAAGTGATAGACGCGGCCGTTACGGACATCTTTAAATTCATTATTCAAATCCCCTGGAACGTCTTTCGTCTTGTCAACAAGCTCCCCTTCTAATTCAGCTTTTTGCTCATGTTTCTTCATGGCCCCAATATCAAACTTGCGATAAATGGTTAAGAACACAAGTAAAATAGCTGCGAACACATATAAGTTCATTGGAATCATTTTTACGAAGGCTTCTAAACCACTGAACTGAGTTAATTCATTTGTTGCAATAATGGTTCCAATTGTACCAATAATATAAGCGCCCCAGCTTGAAATAGGTGAAATAACCGTAATTGGTGCTGATGTGGAATCAATCAGGTACGCTAACTTTGCTCTAGAAACTTTATAACGATCTGTTAAAGGGCGAGCTACTTGTCCTATGGCCAGACTATTAAAGTAATCGTCAATGAAAATAATAATACCTAATACAGCTGGCATAGATTGAGCACCCTTACGTGTTTTAACACGTTGAATCGCCCACTCTCCAAATGCACGACTTCCACCGGAAGCGGTCATAAAGGCTGTTGTAATTCCTAACAAGATTAAGAAACTGAGTAAGAATAAGTTCCCTAAATTAAGCGCGCCATCTACATAGAAAATCGTATAGAATTGTGTCCATACTTCAGATAATGTCGCCGTTATTGAAAAATCATGGAGCATAAAAGCACCAAGTAATATTCCTACTCCTAATGAGATAAGCACTCGTCTTGTAACTAAGACTAAGACAAGCATAACAAGTGGTGGTATAAGTGAGTAAATCGTTCCTTCCATCTTTTCGTTCCCTCCGTATCTTAAATAATGGTCTCCTTCGTGTCTCAGGCCTGATGTCTTTTGAAGGAAAGGAACGATGGACATGACGATGCAAGTACTGTCGAGCGCAGATTGGTGTGGTAATCTGGCTTTAAATGCAGAAGAGTAAGAGGAAAATAAAAAACAGCAAATAATGATAGAGAAAATAACCTATCATTACTTGCTGTTTATCGCAAATAATATTGTTATCCTCCATCTCGATCAGTAGCGCATCATGCAATCCAACGTTCGGTTTGCATGACAGTACATTCTCTATTTGGGAATGCACCAGCGTAAGGAAGGGGACCCTTCGTTACACTTCGGCAAGTAGCCCTTTCACCAGTTCTCATTGTTGTCATCCTCAAACTGGGTACTAATGCTAAATGCGCCTCTACCTCATCGATATGATAAGGGTAGATGAAATTCAATTTTTGTGTAAGACAAGTATTATCTTAACAAGATTTTATGGTCCTGGCAAGGGGTTTGTTGGAACTTCAATAGATGGATTCATTCCACCGCCACCACCATTGTAGAAATCCGGTACTTTCCCAATAATCACATTATGTGCAATAGGAACTTCTGTATTCACTGTGATCATTTTTGTAGAAAAAGGGAGAAGAACCTGTAAGTTTACTTCAACTCTCAGATCAATATCGACAACTAACATATTAATGCCGTACTCTTTTTCTTCTTTTATAGCATCTGCTTTTACATTTCCAATGTAAGTGAAATGCACAGGAATCTCCGGTCCTAGGTTTGATAATAATGTATTCCCAGTAGCTTGCCCTAAAGGAATTCGGGCAATGGTTCGTTTGTCTTGTACAATATCAGTATTCGTCTCCTCAGATTTGTCGATATCAACATCATAGGATATACCAGGGTCAGGGTCCTCGCCTTCACCTAATCTTGTTAAGTATTGATTTACGCGAAATAACGTATCGCGGGTAACTTTATTGATCGCTGCTGAGTTGAAGCCAGCAGACACTACATTACCCTGATCATCGTAAGTATACTGGACTAAATCATTCACATTCAGGTCTTCTGCCATCTTCTTACTGACCGTTTCTGCAATAGCTTCTTTCGCAAATTGTTCGGTTCTCGCCTCTGCGATTTCCATAATCTTCGGCTCGATTCCTTTATTTATAATCCATAAGCTTACAAAAGTGCTTATGAGAAAAAACATGAACGTTATAATAAATATCTGTCTGGCTGGAGGTGGTGCCATTGAACCTTTTCTTCTATTTCTCCCCATAATTAAAAACCCCCTCTCCTCAATCTTATGCAAGATGAGGACAGGGTTTGACTGTTTTATTACGTTTTTCCGACCAACGTAGTATCGCATTCCGTAATGACGATATTCAGGGCTTTACTTAGATCTAATTCGTAATATGAGTGAACGGGTTGCCCGTTTTCTTCCAAAATCCTCACCTGAGGGCGATCACTAATGTTTGAATTTTGCTCAGAGACAATTCCCTTCCGTCCGTCACTTAAAATGACGCTCAATCCGTTTGGATACACAGCAACACTTCTCCTGAATGCTTCAACCATATGTAAGTCAAACTTCGTCCCTGCACCTGAATATAGAATCTCAAGACCTTCATGAGGAAGCATAGCCCTTCTGTACACTCTGTTACTTGTAACGGCATCAAACACATCCGCTATCGCTAAGATCTTAGCATAGTAATGTATATCTTGATCACATAAACCTCTTGGATAACCAGACCCATCAAGGCGCTCATGGTGTTGAAAAGCACAGTGTGCTGCCACTAGAGGAACGCTAGGTGCTGAACGAAGCATATTAAAACCAGCTTCAGAGTGCTCTTTAATAAGGTTAAATTCCTCTTCATTTAACCTCCCTGGTTTAAGAAGGACTTCTTTTGGAACCTGTACTTTCCCTACATCGTGCAAAATAGCGCCAAACCCTAGCTCTTCTAGCTTTCTTGAGGGTAGCCCAAGCTCGGTACCTAGCGCTAGTGTATAGATCGTCACATTTAATGAATGTGTAAAGATATAATCATCATAAGCAAACACATCTGAAAGTAAAGAGACGGCTTTATGATGGCTTTGAATATCCGATAATATCTTTCTAACGACTTCATTCATCTTCTCTCCCGTACGATCAAATATAAAGGAATCCTTTATGCTAGAAGAAGATTTTATTTTATTAAATGTTTCCGTAATACGGTCAAGAGCCTGAGTACGAACTGAATCATGAATTGGAAATTCAGTCACAATGTCTTCTGTTGACTCGTCTTCTATATAAACGTATGTAATTCCAAACCCATTTAATCTTTCTATCATTTTTTCTGTTAGCAGAACACCTGAATGGATTAAGACCTTTCCCTTTGCATTATAAATCGGTTTGGCCAATTCATAACCTGGTTCTAGGGAAAGCGTTGATAGTAATCGCATAACACCCCAACCTTACTTATATCAAACTTAACTCCCATACTTAACACAGCTATGTATAGCCGAGAGAATTTGAAACACAAACTCCCTCGCCTTACCATGGTTAAGCGTCTTACCTTACTAATTTTAGCATAGCTTCTTTACCAGTTATTCCTTCTTCCCAACCATACACCTTTGATCCCACCGTAACCTTTTCTAAAGGCGCATCTAATAGATCCTGAATACTTCGTACCCCTACTGCTCTTCCTGCTACAATGTTTCGATCTGCTAATTTCTCATTTAAAAGGTCTACATCTAATGCACCGCACATGATATAACCCTTTTCGTGGGTAACGACTAACAAGTTCGTTTTTGGCAAAACAACAGAAACAGCTGTAAACGGAACTCCCTCAATCCATACAGGCTCCACCGTAACCATCGTGATCCACTCCCTTCTGCTACAATTTATGAAAAAGGCAGAAGAAAGTGCATTATTTATGGCATTTGCTTAAGAGTTTCAAGCAATAGATCACGAAGCAATTCTGGCATGAAATATTCTTTTTTTGGACTATTTGCAATTTCAGGGAGCAAACGACCAAAAGTAAAGGTATCAGCTGTAGCGACAGTGTACGTACGATTTGGATCTATTTGTTCTCCATCAATGGTAACTTTTGTAACGTATTCCTGACCATCTTGAGCTTTTCTGCTTTGCACATCAACCCCATCAAACACCATGCGTCCTATCACTTCACCCCTAAACCCAAATCCTTTGAGCTTTAGCTCCATGAAACGCTTCGCATGAGATTGACGAATGACTTCCATGAGCTGATCTCCTCTAAGTTCCACCTTACAAGGGTTCATGGGATGAGGACATTTTCGGTGGATATCTCTTCTAGTAACAGGGCCTTCAGGAAACCCTTCCAACAATACTCCTGCATTTAACATAGCTACATCAGCACCTGTCCAGTCCTTGAGCGTCCTAACGAACTCTTTCATGACCACAGACGTTTCGAACCATGTTGCATTCTGATTATGGCTTAATTCTGCTACCGTTTCATGCAACATACGGGAAGCTTGCTTAGAATAACTTTCTACAAGCTGCTCTGTCTCCTTATCCTCATCCTGCTTCTCGAGCGAATAGGCGCTAGCAGACTTATGGGTTAGCTTTCGATTGGCCATATCCCACTTAAAGGCAACCTGTCCAACATACATCCCATGCTTACCAGCCGCCGAGAGTAAAGTTCCATTAATATACTCACCATCTTTAAATAAATGGTGAGTATGACCACCTATAATGACATCAACCGAATTATAGCGATTGGCAATTGCTTCGTCATCGTTAATCCCAAGATGGGATAATAACACAATGATATCAGCTTTCTTTTCGATCTCTTCTAATAATTCATCAAGCTTATCAAAAGGGGAAACGACTTCCCACCCCATTTGCTTGTAGAATGTATAGAAAGGTGCAGTAAGTCCGATTACTGCAATCTTTGTTCCATTAGATGTTGTCTGAATAGAATAAGAATCTAACCATGATGGGTTAGGAGAATGTATCGTTGATAGATTTGCACATATTACATCAAATGTTGCTTCATCGTATAGCGTATACAAATCTTCTTGCGTTAAAGTAATCCCTTCGTTATTCCCCAAAGTTACCCAATTATAACCTGCTTTATTTAGTAAATCTATATTAGCTTTTCCCATCATCGCTTCTGAAATTGGATGAAAGCGATCTACGTGATCTCCTACATCCAACAAAAACATATCTTCTTTCATCTTTTCATGATGATGCCGCCGTTCTTTCCAGTGACCTACAATCCGAGGCCAGTTTTCAAAATGGCTATGTAAATCATTTGTGTAGTAAAGATAAATATTTTCCGTCATCTAATCGACTCCTTACCCAATTCCATCCCAAATTAAGCGAACACCGATTAAAATGAGAATAATTCGTAATATCCATTCAACCGTTTTCCCGTTCATTCGTTGATTAACCTTTGCTCCAATCGTACCACCAACCCAAGCACCAGGTATGAAACATAGGGTGTAAAGCCACGGAACATGTCCCAATAAAACATGAGTGCTAGAGCTTGAAATACTTAGGAAGAATATTATAAACATTGAAGTTGCAGTAGCCACATGAGGCGGTAATCCGAATAATAGAATCATGGCGGGTACCATTAATGAACCCCCACCAATGCCGAATAAGCCAGAGAGAGTCCCAACAAAGAAAGCCAGGAAAAAGCCACCCACAATGTGTATTTGATAGTTATACGTTTTCTGATCCAGCGTGAAAGATCGATTAATATGTAGCCACTTATTGGATTTAGGACTTTTAGAACGATCTAATCTCGGCAAAAAGAACAATAAGGATATGACGATCATTATAGCTCCAAACGCAATAGAGAACGTTTTAGTATCCACGAACTGATTAAACCACGACCCAAACACCCCACCTGGCAGACAACCAATCAAAAAAATGAGTCCGGTCTTATAGTCAATTCTCTTACTTTTCCAATACGCAATCGTCGAAGACAACCCAGTAAAAATCATCACAACTACTGAAATACCTACGATTTTCTGAGGAGTTGCCCACTCAAAAGATTCCGAAACAGTGTGTAAAAAAAGCATAGAAGGTACTAAAATGGTTCCCCCACCAATGCCAGCGATGCTGCCAACAAACGCTGTAAAAAAACCTATAATTAACATAATAAGAGCAACCAAAATACACAATTCCTTTCCATATACAATTCCTCAATCTAACATTATCTTACCATCTTTTTCAGTTTAAAAACATGAAGAAAGCCCTGGCTGCCATATAAGCCTTCTTATATGGCAGCGCGAAACTGATAGATTTTTTACGGGTGGGACCGTTACGTTTATTGAGTGCTAGGGGTGTCTGGGGAACGACTCGCTTTCCGAGGGCGAGCTGTCGAGCCTCCTCGTTCGCTAACGCTCACTGTGGGGTCTCGTCGACCTCTTTCTCCCGCAGGAGTCTCCCCGTTCCCCAGCCCCCCCTTGCTATGTGAAGTAAGAACGGCCCCGCTGCTTGAGCGTCCCTGATGGCTATTTGAATCTACATGTGGCATGTTTCCGTATCTCCCGATATGGCAAAGGTGGGCCTGGAAACTGCGAGACTCCCGTGGGCAGAAGAGCCTAGGTGAGACCCCGGAGCCCGGCTTTGCCGGGTGAGGAGGCTCACCAGATCCCCACAAGAAAGCGAGTGGTTTCCAGGCCCACCTTACGCTCATTTACAGCAAACGGAAACATTCTCAACTCTTGTGCATACAAAAAGAGGACGAAATCGGGTGGATTTCGTCCTCTTACTATGCGCTATTCGTTTATAACGAATGCAAATTAACCGATTGAACCTTCCATTTCGAATTTGATCAGACGGTTCATTTCGACTGCATATTCCATTGGAAGTTCTTTCGTGAATGGCTCGATGAAGCCCATTACGATCATTTCTGTAGCTTCTTCTTCAGAAAGTCCGCGGCTCATAAGATAGAACAGCTGCTCCTCAGAAACTTTAGAAACTTTCGCTTCGTGCTCAAGAGAGATGTTTTCGTTCATGATCTCGTTGTATGGGATTGTGTCTGATTTTGATTTGTTATCCATAATCAGCGTGTCACATTCAACGTTAGAACGAGCACCTTCCGCTTTACGACCGAATTGAACGATTCCGCGATACGTTACGTTACCACCTTGTTTAGAGATGGATTTTGAAACGATTGTAGAAGACGTATTCGGTGCTAGGTGGATCATTTTCGCACCAGCATCTTGGTGTTGTCCCTTACCAGCAAGTGCAATAGAAAGAGTCATACCACGTGCGCCTTCGCCTTTAAGAACCACAGAAGGATATTTCATCGTTAGCTTAGAACCTAAGTTACCGTCAATCCATTCCATTGTTGCATTCTCTTCAGCAACCGCACGTTTTGTAACCAAGTTATAAACGTTGTTTGCCCAGTTCTGAATTGTCGTATAACGGCAGTAACCGCCTTTTTTGACATTAATCTCAACAACTGCACTGTGAAGAGAGTTAGTTGTATAAACAGGTGCTGTACAACCTTCTACATAGTGTACAGAAGCGTCTTCGTCAACAATAATTAACGTACGCTCAAACTGACCCATGTTTTCTGAGTTAATACGGAAGTAGGCTTGTAGTGGTGTGTCAACTTTTACGCCTTTTGGTACGTAAATGAAAGAACCACCAGACCATACTGCAGAGTTTAGTGCAGAGAACTTGTTATCTGCAGGCGGGATCACTTTACCAAAGTGCTCACGGAAGAGTTCTTCATCTTCTTTAAGAGCTGTATCCGTGTCTTTGAATATGATTCCTTGTTCTTCTAAGTCTTCTTGCATGTTGTGGTATACAACTTCAGATTCATACTGAGCGGATACACCTGCAAGATATTTTTGTTCTGCTTCAGGGATTCCTAATTTATCAAACGTTTGCTTGATTTCATCAGGTACTTCATCCCAAGAACGCTCAGACTTTTCAGATGGTTTTACGTAATACGTAATCTCATCAAAGTCAAGTTCATTTAAGTCGCCGCCCCATTGTGGCATTGGCATCTTATAGAATTGTTTAAGAGCTTTCAAGCGGAAGTCAAGCATCCACTCTGGCTCATCTTTCTGTCTAGAGATCTCACGTACAATTTCTTCAGTCAGTCCACGCTCTGTGCGGAAAATCGAAACGTCTTTGTCATGAAACCCGTACTTATACTCGCCGACCTCAGGTGCTTTTTTAGCCATCGGTCAAAACCTCCTTTAGGTGGTATATCACAAAAACTTTATTCCTTTTCGTCTACACCTTTTTCCATCGCTTTCCAAGATAATGTTGCACATTTAATACGTGCAGGAAACTTAGAAACGCCTTGTAAAGCTTGAATGTCACCTAATTCTTCTTCCATCTCTTCACTTATTTCTTTCCCTTGCATGATATCAGAGAAAACGTGAGACATTTTCACAGCCTCTTCAACGCTTTTACCTTTAATGGCTTGCGTCATCATAGAAGCTGAAGACATAGAAATAGAGCAACCTTCACCATCAAATTTTGCATCTTGAACAATGCCATCTTCTACTTGCAACTGAAGCTGAATGCGGTCGCCACAAGTAGGGTTATTCATATCTACAGTTAAATGGTCCCCTTCAAGAGCCCCTTTATTACGAGGATTCTTGTAGTGATCCATAATGACTTGTCTGTATAGCTGGTCGAGATTATTAAAAGACATCTCCGAAAAACTCCTTTGTCTTTTTTAATCCATCGACAAATGCATCGATGTCTTCTTCTGTATTGTATACATAAAAGCTGGCGCGAGCCGTAGCTGATACATTTAGCCATTTCATTAATGGTTGAGCACAATGGTGCCCAGCACGTACAGCAATACCTTCTGCATCTAATACAGTAGCAACATCATGTGGGTGAACATCATCTAAGTTAAACGTGATCAGCCCAGCACGATCCTTTGGTCCATAAATGGTAACACCTTCGATCGTTTGCAGTCGATCCATTGCGTATTGAGCTAGACGTTTCTCATGAGCCTCAATTTCATCAAGTCCCACTTCTTCTAAGAAATCAATCGCAGCTCCCATTCCAATAGCGCCTGCAATAATAGGTGTTCCGCCTTCAAATTTCCAAGGTAGCTCTTTCCACGTAGACTCATACAATCCTACGAAATCAATCATCTCACCGCCAAATTCAACAGGTTCCATGTCTTTAAGAAGAGATTTCTTCCCATAAAGCACACCAATGCCTGTTGGGCCTCCCATTTTATGACCAGAAAAGGCGAAGAAATCGCAATTTAAATCTTGCACATCGATACGCATATGCGGTGCACTCTGCGCACCATCCACTAGCATTACTGCACCATTGGCATGTGCAATTTCCCCGATTTCTTTAGTCGGATTGATTGAACCAAGTACATTAGAAACGTGCATCATTGCTACAATTTTTGTTTTGTCCGTAATGGTTTCTTTAGCATCCTCTAAAGATATTGTTCCATCTTCCTGAAGAGGAATGTACTTAAGCGTAGCTCCAGTAGCTTTTGCCGTTTGTTGCCAAGGAATAATATTACTATGATGCTCCATTGGGGTAATGACGATCTCATCACCTTCTTGGAGATTGTTTCGTCCGTAACTATAAGCAACAGTATTAATAGAAGTGGTTGTTCCTCTAGTGAAAATTACTTCTTCTGTGCTGCTTGCATTAATAAAACGACGGACTTTTTCACGTGCACCTTCGTAACCATCTGTAGCTCTCGTACCTAGTGTATGAACACCTCGGTGTACGTTAGAGTTATAGCCTCGATAGTATTCATCCAAAGCCTCAATAACAGATTGAGGCTTTTGGGATGTTGCTGCACTATCAAGATAAACCAATGGATGTCCGTTTACTTCCTGATCTAAAATCGGGAATTGCTTACGAACCTGGTTGATATCCATTAGTATACTTTCCTTTCAATCACATCACGTAATTGATTCTTCACCGCTTCAATTGGAAGTTGGTTCACAACAGGTGCTAAGAAACCGTGAATAACAAGACGTTCTGCTTCATGTTGTGGAATACCGCGACTCATTAGATAGTAAAGCTGCACCGGATCAACGCGACCTACAGAAGCAGCGTGACCTGCTGTTACATCGTCTTCTTCAATAAGAAGAATTGGGTTTGCGTCTCCGCGAGCTTTATCACTTAGCATAAGAACACGTGATTCTTGTTCTGCGTTAGATTTAGAAGCACCATTCTCGATCTTACCAATTCCGTTAAAGATCGAGCTAGCACTTTCCTTCATAACGCCGTGCTGAAGGATATACCCATCTGTGTCTTTACCATAGTGAACAATTTTTGCAGTGAAGTTCTGCTTTTGCTCTCCGCGGCCAACGGTTACCGTCTTCGCATTCGCATGAGCGCCATCACCCATTAAATACGTGACGTTTTCAGATACCGTGTTACCATCGTTCATTTGACCAAGTGCCCACTGAATCTGAGCATCACGTTCAGCTACACCACGACGGTTTACGTAAGTTGTTGTACCTTTTGCAAAGTTATCAACTGCGCCGAAGGAAACTTTAGCATTCCCTTTTGCGATTACTTCTGTAACTATATTTGCAACCGTTTCTTCTGCTTCATTGTCACTGATATAGTTCTCAACATACGTTACAGAACTTCCTTCTTCAGCTACCACAAGAATGTGATTATAAAGCGCCGCTTCATCATCTTCTTGCCAGAAAATAGACTGAATTGGTTCTTCAATGACTACGTTTTTTGGCACATATACAAATACGCCACCGTTCATAAGTGCTGCATGAAGAGCTGTTAGACGATTCTCATCTACCATTACACCATCTGTCATGTAGTACTTTTGAACAAGCTCACTGTGCTCAGATAGCGCAGTGAAGATGTCTGTGAATACGACACCTTTATCTTTTAAATCTTGAGACAGAGAAGAATAAGCAACCGTGTGATTACGTTGAATGACAAGGTTTTGGTCTTGTTTCTCTGTATCAAGGAAACTTTGGATTTTCTGTGGTAATTCTTCTAATGAAGAAATGGTTTGACCTTCTGCTTCATGTTTAAAACGAGAAAAGTTCCATTTGTCAATTTTCGTTTTATCTGGCTTTGGCATTGGGAGCGCATCAGCTTGTTCCAACGCATTTACACGAAGGTCTGTCATCCATTTAGGTTCATTTCGTTTCTCTGAAAATTGGCTGACATATTGTTTATCGAATGGAAGTTGTTGTGTTTCAACAGTCATGATATCCCTCCTAACTGATTACGCTTCTTGGCCTACTGTTTCGTCTTCAATGCCTAATTCTTGCTTAATCCAGTCGTAACCTTCTTCTTCAAGACGTTTAGCTAATTCAGGGCCGCCTGATTTCACTACACGACCTTGCATCATTACGTGTACTTTGTCTGGAGTAATATAATCTAACAGACGCTGATAGTGAGTAATAATTAGGCAACCAAATGCCTCATCACGCATTTTGTTAATTCCTTTTGAAACCACTTTTAGTGCGTCGATATCAAGACCGGAGTCAATCTCATCAAGGATTGCAATCTCTGGCTTAAGCATCATAAGCTGAAGAATCTCGTTACGTTTCTTCTCACCGCCTGAGAAACCTTCGTTTAGGTAACGCTGAGCCATGTTCTTATCCATTTCAAGTTCATCCATATTTCCGTCCATTTCTTTGATGAACTTCATAAGGTTAATTTCATCGCCTTCTTCACGACGAGAGTTGATTGAAGAACGAAGGAAATCTGAGTTTGTTACACCGCTAATTTCACTAGGATACTGCATTGCTAAGAAAAGACCAGCTTGAGCTCGCTCGTCCACTTCCATTTCTAGTACGTCTTTGCCGTCTAGATGAATGCTTCCACCTGTGATCTCGTACTTAGGATGACCCATGATTGCTGATGCAAGCGTAGATTTACCTGTTCCGTTTGGACCCATGACAGCATGGAATTCGCCACCATTTATTGTAAGGTTTACACCCTTTAAGATTTGTTTACCTTCAATTTCTACATGAAGATCTTTAATTTCTAGTGTTGATCCTGCCATTTTGATACCTCCAATATGGTTTCTAACTATCGTAAATTAAGGATACGTAAAATGTATCGATTCTCAATCTATTCTCATTACAATTTTAAATCATTTCGAAAGTAATATCAACTTTTTACCACACGCTATAATAAGTTCTCACTATAAAGGTAGTAGAAACCTATTCAGGAATTCCACCCATAGGTTTGGCCTATAAACTTCCTTATATATATAGTAACAACAAATCGACAGGAAAGAAAACCACCTGCAGCTTACAGATTGAACAAAAAATAAGCAGGCGATAAAAGCTTCGCCTGCTCAATATATAAGTAAAACATTATTAACAATTTTTTATCGATGGATTTGCCGATCAACTTCTGCTACAATTTGCCGACTTGCTTGGTACTCTGCTTCCCTACGTTGTTCTACTTTCAAACGTTGGTCGATTCGGCGACTATACTCTTGATAGCCCATTCCGTGAGACTGGTGCATCGCCTTTTCCATCTCACTCGTGTAGTTTAAGTTCAATTGGTCACTAATAGTGAATCCATCCCTTCAATTGTTTTCCATTTCACTTTACCATAAAGCTTATTCCCATAACAAAAGGCATATAAACTCAATTTGGAGGATGGAATAACAATTTATCGAAGGTGAATGTGATACCTTTTCATACCCTATAATACATCGAATTTGCTTCTGTTTTCTTAATTTTATGCATTATTCAAACATTAATGTAGTTCTTGAATGCTTTCATGAACAAGGGTTACGGCTTGACTCAGCGCCGCACCTCCACCAAAGGCAGCTGCTACGCCACAAGCTTCCATCATCTCTTCTTTTGTAGCCCCATTGTCAAGACATCCCTTTGAATGATAAATCATACAATATTCATCTTGAGCAACGACAGCAATAGCTAAAGCCATCAGCTGCTTATCTTTTTTTGAGATTTGACCTTCTTTAAAACAAGCTTCTGAAAACTCACTGAAATGATGAGCTACATCAGGCATCTCTTTTTGAAATAGTCCCATACCATGTTTGTAAGTGAATAATGCTTTTTCTGTTGAATTTTGTGATTGATGTTGTTGATCCATAAAAAATCCCTCCCAGGATAAAAGTAACTATCACTATTATGAGCGATGATTTTACTTTCTATCCAAGGAGGGACAGGATGACCATAATTATTTCACAGGTACAATAGCACCTTTATATTCTTCTTTAATAAAGCTACGAATCTCTTCAGATTGAAGAACCTCTAAAACCGTTTTTAGCGCTTCACTATCTTTGTTTTCCGTCTTTGTAACAAGAAGGTTCGCGTATGGAGAGTCATCCCCTTCAATAAACAAGGAATCTTCAGTAGGATTTAAACCTGCCTCGATTGCATAATTCGTGTTAATGGCCACTAGAGCATCTTCTTCACGCTCATAGTTTTGCGGAAGAAGGCCTGCATCTACATCCGGGCTGAATTTAAGATTTTTAGGGTTTTCTGCAATATCGTCGATTGTTGCTGATTTCTTTTCAATACCTTCTTCCAACGTGATCAGACCTTGTTTTTCAAATAAAGAAAGGATACGACCATGTTCAGATTCAGAACGACGCATAATGACTTCTGTGCCTTCTGGAATTTCATCTACGTTTGTAATATTTTTAGAATAAACACCCATTGGTTCATTGTGAACGGGTCCAAGGCTTGTGAAGTCATAATCGAACTCTTCTTTTTGCTCTTTCAAATATGGTGTGTGTTGAAAGTAGTTAGCATCAATAGCTCCACTAGCTAAGTCTTTGTTAGGTAAAATGTATTCTTGATAGGTTTCAATTTTAAGTTTAATTCCTTTATCTTTAAGGATTGGTTTAGCTTTCTCCAAGATCTCTGCGTGAGGAGTGCTAGATGCACCAATAACAACTTCCTCTAATTTCTCCTCAGAACTGCTTTCCCCATTCTCATTCCCTGCTTCAGATCCATTGCTGCTTGAGTCCTCCTCTGCTGATCCACATGCCGCTAGTGCGAATATGAATAATGCGCTGAGGAATAGTGTTAAGAATTTTTTCATCATTTAGCTCTCCTTTATCGTTTGTCTAATTTATTTGATATAAAGTCTCCAACGAATTGGAATATGAATACAATAATAACAATTAATATTGTGGCCAAGAATACAACATCAAAGTCCCAGCGCTGGAATCCTTTGAGATAAGCCAGGTCACCAAGACCACCGGCTCCAATCACACCTGCCATAGCTGAGTAGCTAATTAAGTTAATAGAGGTAACCGTAATACCCGAAACCAAAGCTGGCATTGATTCTGGAAGCAAGACTTTAAAGATAATTGTAGAGGTCTTAGCTCCCATAGATTTTGCTGCTTCTATTACACCTTTATCTACTTCTTTAAGAGCAATTTCAACAAGTCGACCATAAAATGGTGCTGCTCCGATAATTAGAGCAGGCAGTGCTGCATTAGGGCCTCTTATTGTCCCCATTAAAAATTCTGTGAATGGGAATAAGAGTAAAATTAGAATAATAAAAGGAATTGCACGGAAGACGTTTACAATCGTTGCCACAATGAAATTCAATGGTTTGTTAGCCCATATATTTTGCTTTGAAGTTAAATATAGTAACAGCCCTAGCAACAACCCTAAGATAAACGTTCCAATTACAGAAAGAGCGGTCATATATAACGTTTCTTCCGTAGCCGTAATCAGATCTTCTACATTTGCGTTTGGAAACAACTTATGAAACATGATCATTCACCTCTACTTGCACGGATGTTTCGGATATATAATCGATTGCCTTCTTGATGTCTTCTTCTGTCCCATCCATGTGAACATAGAGTGTTCCATAAGCGCCTTTACTCGTTTGGGTAATCTTACCTTGTAAAATGTTAAAACTAACAGAAGGAAATTCTCTTGATACTTCACTGATTAAAGCTTGGTTCGTTTTCTCCCCTACGAAATGTAAACGAACAACTTGTCCAGTTTGATACTGAGCTAAGATCGTTTCCACTGCTTCATCTTGGTCTTGATCACCCATTATTTGTTCTACAAATCGCTTCGTTACTTTCTCTTTAGGATGTAGAAAGACATCTAATACATCGCCTTCTTCAACAACTTTACCTTCCTCCATCACCGCTACACGGTGAGAGATTTTGCGGATAACGTGCATTTCATGAGTGATAAGGATGATTGTTAAGTCTAACTGTTCATTGATATCTACCAACAAGTCTAATATTTGATCAGTAGTCTCAGGGTCTAGTGCAGATGTCGCTTCATCGCATAACAGAACTTTTGGTCTGTTAGCAAGCGCTCTTGCTATACCTACGCGTTGCTTTTGTCCACCACTTAGTTGCGATGGATATGCATCTTCTCTGCCACCTAGGCCCACTAACTTAATCAGTTCATCAACACGTTCTTGTCTTTCCTTTTTGGGAGTTCCCGCGATTTCTAAAGGAAACGCTATGTTTTCTCTTACTGTCCGAGACCAAAGGAGGTTAAAATGTTGGAATACCATTCCGATCTCTTGTCTCGCCTTACGCAGACTTCCCGCTTTCAAACTGGCTATATCTTCACCATCTATGACGATTTCTCCACTCGTAGGATCTTCTAATCGGTTAAGCAACCGAATAAATGTACTTTTTCCAGCACCGCTATATCCGATCACTCCATAGATTTCTCCTTTTTCGATGTTCAAATTAACATCATCAACCGCTTGAACTTGTGTGTTCCCAGATTTGAATATTTTCTGTAGATTCTTGATTGAAATCACGGTTGTTCCTCCTTTTCAAAATCCGAAAAAGTTTAAGGATTTCCTTCTCTAACCTTCCCTAAACAAAAAACCTTACTATCCTCTAAGAGGACAGAAAGGTTTATATAAACCGATTCGTCCTCTCATCTGTCTAAGCTATGCTTAGCAGGATTTGGCACCTTTCAAACATAGTTTGATGGTTGCCGGGCTTCAAAGGGCCAGTCCCTCCACCTCTCGTGATAAGAGTAAAATCCTTTATTCAATTAACGCATTAACTCTTTTAAGTCTAGAAAGAATTTTAGCACGCGCCTTAACATTCAGTCAATATAAAACTTTCACTCAATTCTCTCATCTAAAGAAACCTATTAGCAAACAAGATACGGAAATTGGTCTAGATAATAAAAAAAACGTCTCCCAAAGAGAGGGAAACGCATGTACGCATACTCTCTTATCATTCAAAGCTCACGCCTTGCAGGAATTAGCACCGTTCCTAAAAAGGATGGTTGCTGGGTTTCAAAGGGCCAGTCCCTCCACCTCTCCAGATAAGATCTGAAATCGATTTTAAGTTAAATCATATGTTAGCATGGTGATAATAAAGTAGTCAATTCAATTTAATTAAGGAGGCAACGAAGATGCAAGCACCTCACTTTGAACTCCCTGCTATAGATGGCAGCCATTATTATTTGGAACAAGACCTTGGAAAAATCATCGTACTAACCTTTTGGGCTTCTTGGTGTCCCGACTGTTCAAGAGATCTTCCGAAGAAAGAGCATTTCTTTCAATCCTTAAATCGTGAAGACCTCAAAATGCTTACGATAAACGTAGCCGGGAGAGAAGGAAACACTGAAGAAGGTGTGGCATTTGCCAATAAATTTCTTACTCAACCTACCCTAATAGATCGAGGTACTGAGATATTTGACCTTTACCAAGCTACAAGCTTACCAACAACAGTGGTTATCAACAAACAGGGCCAGATTGAAGCCAAATTTGGAGACAAAGCAGATGTAATGGAGATTATGAAAACGATCGGTACGTTATTATAACTAAATTGCAATAGCTTGAATAAGGAGTCTCTTTTGTGGACTCTTTACCTCATCAGACAAAGTTTGATCTTCTCCCTACAATTATTTACATGATTCCCTTAATTATTTCTTGGGAAATCATCATTCGTCACCATTTTCATTCAGAAATAAAGGCTGTCCTATATAGGACAGCCTTATATTACTGATATTGATTCACCTTCTCATAAAGATATGGTACTGATTGAAAAGCATAGATTTTTTCAAGAATCTTGCCTTTTTGAACGATTAGTAGACATGGAACACTCTCTACTTCGTATTGATTCATAAAGTCAGGATGAATGGCCGCGTTCAATTCTTTAAAGTCAGTTCCTTTTAATGTCTCTTCCAATGTCTCAAGCATTTTTCTCGCCAAATGGCAGGTCCCGCAAAAAGGACTATGAATAAAAAGAAAATCAACATCGTTTTCACTCTGATTTAACTGCTCTAAAGGCATGGATAAAGTTTGCAAAGAATACCACCTAACTATATTAAGAAGATAGGATCAACCGATATGCTTCTACTTACCAGAGCTTGGGCTAATTCTGCCTCGGGCGTCGCAGCCACTTCTCTAAATGTACGATCTATATAAATATGTTCAGCGTGGGGAAGTTCGAATGATAGTTGTTTGCGTAACTTATGCCCTGAATGGTCTTCATCCACTAATATAAAGACATCCTTATGATCCAAATCATACTCAAGAATGAGCTGTTCTAGCCTCTCTACCCCTAGCGTTCCATTTGTGCATATGATCTCAACGTCTTCATTAATCACTTTTTGAATTTGTTGTTTATCAGTTTTACCCTCGACGATAATCACTTTTTCAAGTGCACTGATTTCGTTCATCGCAACCACCTGTCTTTTTCCAACGTAAGTGTTTCTTATTACTATATGTGATTTGGTTTAGAAATTCTCACTTCATAATAAAAATAATAATAAATAGGCCATTATTGATTTAAAAATCACACTATAGGGATAAATTTATATAAAGAAATGGCAGTGGAACCCCACTGCCATCTCCCCTAACACCAACCATTTTCATCATCGCAATCTACATACTTATCTACTCGGGAAGGGTTACTTGTCCCTCTCCAAGACTGATTTTGTCGCACTTGCTTGCTGGCATTTGTGACCTTCATACCCGTTCTTGATGCGGAACGGTTTCTCGCTGTAGAAGACTGGCGTTTTTTCTCCATCTTAATTCACCCCTTACACTTAAGGTGTCCTAGGATCGAGCATAGTATAATACCAATATTAGTCTTCAGCGATCATCTCTTGATATTTATCAGCAGTCATCAATTTCTCGATTTCAGATTGATCAGATGGTTCTACAATAATCATCCATGCTTTATCATATGGTGCTTCGTTAACAAATTCCGGGCTGTCATCTAACTCGTCGTTGATTCCAACAACTTTACCAGAAATCGGTGCGTAAAGTTCAGAAACGGTCTTAACAGATTCAACGCTACCAAAAGGCTCATCTGTTTCAATTGTATCTCCTACTTCAGGTAGTTCTACGAATACGATATCGCCTAGCTCCGATTGTGCGTGGTCCGTAATTCCGATACGTACTTTGTCTCCTTCTACTTTCACCCATTCGT
Source organism: Pontibacillus chungwhensis BH030062 (assembly GCF_000770675.1). Taxonomy (GTDB): domain Bacteria; phylum Bacillota; class Bacilli; order Bacillales; family BH030062; genus Pontibacillus; species Pontibacillus chungwhensis. The sequence goes on along the minus strand of NZ_AVBG01000005.1, from coordinate 126,240 downwards.
GTTCTTCTGAATAATACAACTCTTTTGGTACGCTCATTCAAAACCCTCCATTTTACTTTTACATTCTTAATGTATTAAACACGGCTCAAAGAACCAAGTGTTTTGCTTATCAACGATCTACTTCCAAGTATCTTCAAACGTTTCCTCTTTATAACCAACTGTAACTTGATTTCCATCAGTAACGATCGGCCGCTTAATTAACATACCATCGGAAGCTAACCAAGACCTCATCTCAGCTTCACTAGCATCTTGAAGTTTGTCCTTCATGCCGAGTTCACGATATTTCTTGCCACTCGTATTAAAGAACTTCTTTGGTGGTAAGCCACTCTGTTGGATTAACGTTTTCAGCTGCTCTTCAGATGGAGGATGTTCAACAATATGTACTGTTTCGTAAGAGATGTTTTGATCATCCAACCATTTCTTTGCTTTTTTACACGTACCACATTGTGGGTACCAATAAACCGTTAACGCCATAGAAGGACCTCCTTTTCTCTAATATGTGCCCTCATTTTATCATATTTTTCCGCAGCTTCCTAATTATTAGACACACAAATCTTCAAGGTAACAAACGTTCATATACTCTAATCACGAATGGTCAAAATCGTGGAAGACACGATGCTCAGGAAAGCATACCCATCATAAAACCCTCCCCTATGTTTGTTTATAGGAGAGGGTTTTATTGGTAAATAAATTAAAGAACGTATTTCTCTTCTTGAATGACTTTTGCTGCCACTTCGCGTTTTTTCTTAATAACATTTGTTGGAGTGTGGCGTGTTAGTTTACGAAGTGCTGAGAGCATCATTCGTAGTGAGTCGCCTTCTTCACTCGCAATTAAAGTTTCTTTTGCATGAGCTTCAATTCGGTTAAATGATTCTTGAGTATAGACTTGAGTCATAGCAAGCTTATGCATGTTTTTCTCTTCACCGCTCGACTGGATTGCCTTCTCAGTACGGAGGATAGCAGATTCCATATTGTAGATCTCACCTACGATATCTGCAATATTAACAAGCAGCTCTTGTTCTTTCTCAAGCTTTTCGCCAAATTTCTGAGCAGCTAAACCTGCTGCTAAGAGACCGATTTTCTTGGCGTTCTTAAGCAAGTATTTCTCTTGCTCTAACGTTTCTGTCCCCGGCTCTTCTGGCATCATCATCATAAGCTCTTCCTGAAGCGTTTGAGCTTTTTGAAGAAGAGGCAGTTCACCTTTCATTGCTTTTTTCAAAAGGGTACCCGGAACAATCATGCGGTTGATCTCATTTGTACCTTCGAAAATTCGGTTAATACGGGAGTCACGGTACATTCTTTCGACCTCGTATTCAGCCATAAATCCGTACCCACCGTGGATTTGAACCGCTTCATCCGTAACATAATCGAGTAGCTCTGTGCCAAATACCTTAGTCAATGAACACTCAATCGCGTACTCAGCAATCGCTTCTGCTATTGCTTTTCCGTCTTTTAGTTGTTCGTCACTCAACTTACCCATTCGTTGTTCAAATAAGCCGACTGTACGATAAACAGCACTTTCGTTCGCATAGGTGTTAGCGGCCATCGTTCCAAGCTTTTCTTGAGTTAACGGGAAGCTAGAGATTGGTGTTTTAAACTGCTTTCTCTCATTAGCGTATTTAACAGCTAGTTCAAGCGCACGTTTGGAACTACCTACTCCACCGATGGCCAATTTGTAACGACCAACATTTAAAATATTAAACGCAATCACATGCCCACGACCAATTTCTCCTAAAACATTCTCAACAGGAACTTCGGCATCTTCTAAGATTAGAGTACGGGTACTAGAGCTCTTAATGCCCATCTTCTTCTCTTCAGGACCTGTTGTAACGCCTTTATAATCCCTCTCAACAATAAAGGCTGTGAATTTGTCACCATCAATTTTAGCGTATACAACAAATACATCAGCGAAGGCAGAGTTTGTGATCCACTGCTTCTCTCCATTTAATACATAGTGTGTACCTGCATCATTTAGTTTAGCTGTTGTTTTAGCACCCAACGCATCAGAGCCAGAACCTGGTTCTGTTAATGCGTACGCTGCGATTTTTTCACCTGTAGCTAGAAGAGGCAGATACTTTTGTTTCTGCTCTTCATTACCAAAGAACACGATTGGCAAAGAACCAATCCCTACATGGGCGCCATGAGTGACTGAGAAGCCACCAGCTCTTGAAAATTTCTCTGTAATTAAAGAAGAACTAATTTTATCCAGGTTAAGTCCACCATATTCTTCAGGAACGTCTACACCTAATAAACCAAGCTCTCCAGCTTTCTTAAGTAAGTTAACAGAATGCTCAAATTCATGGTTTTCAAGGTTCTCAATTTTAGGAACAACTTCTCCCAAAACAAAATCCTCTGCTGTTTTAGCAATCATTTTATGCTCATCTGTAAAATCTTCTGGCGTAATAATATCTTCTGCCTGCAAATCTTCAACTAAAAAGCTTCCACCTTTAAATACTCTTTCCTTCGTTTCACTCATCTTGGTTTCCCCCTTTAAATAAGTTCAAAGACTCCGGCAGCACCCATTCCGCCACCGATACACATTGTAACAACACCAAACTGTTCATTTCGACGCTTCATTTCGTGAATCAAACTGAGTGTTAGCTTAGTGCCAGAACACCCTAAAGGGTGACCTAACGCAATAGCACCACCATTAACGTTTACTTTCTCTTCATCGAGACCAAGCTCACGAATGACTTGAATCGATTGGGAGGCAAATGCTTCATTTAATTCAAACAACCCAATGTCTGACTGACTTAATCCAGCAAGCTTAAGAGCTTTCGGGATCGCTTTTACAGGCCCTACACCCATAATTTCAGGCTCAACACCAGCAACAGCGAATGAATGGAATTTGACAAGAGGCTTTAACCCTTGTGCTTCTGCCTTTTCTCGGTCCATAACCAGTACAGAAGCCGCTCCGTCACTCATTTGAGAAGAGTTTCCGGCTGTTACAGAACCTCCTATTGAAAAGGCAGGTCGCAACTTAGCAAGAGCTTCCATACTCGTACCGCTACGTACACCTTCATCAACACTAAAAGTTACTTGCTTCTCGTGCTGCTTGTTATCAGCGCCTACAAATCGTTGCAAAACGTCAACTGGGACAATTTCATCTTCAAACTTTCCTTCTTGAATGGCCCGAGCTGCTCGTTCATGACTTCTAACGGCGAATGCATCTTGTTCCTCTCTTGATATACTGAAGCGCTTTGCAACCTCTTCTGCCGTATACCCCATGCCCATATAATATTCAGGTGCATTTTCGACAAGTTTTACATTAGGCTTTACAACATGCCCCGGGACAGGTACTAGACTCATAGATTCTGCTCCGCCAGCGATGATCGTATCACTATAACCAAGCATGATTCGCTCTGAAGCATAGGCAATTGCTTGAAGACCGCTTGAGCAATAACGATTAATCGTTATACCAGGCACATCATTAGGCAATCCTGCTAAACCTGCTATATTACGAGCCATGTTCGTACCTTGCTCAGCCTCTGGGATGGCACATCCTATAATAACGTCATCGATATTGCCGTCGTATCCTTCTGCACGCTTAAGCGTCTCTTGAATTGTTAGAGCGGCCAGGTCGTCTGGGCGCGTATTCCGAAGCGTTCCTTTATTGGCTTTTCCAACAGGTGTCCTGGCACCTGCAACGATTACAGCTTCCTTCACAGTACTTCCCCCTATCTGTTTAGTTGCGTAGTGGCTTTCCTTTTACTAACATGTGTTGCATCCGCTGCTGAGATTTTGGCTCTCCAACTAAACTTAAAAATGCTTCTCTTTCCAAATCTAATAAATACTGTTCATCAACAAGAGTCCCTTGTGCAACCTTTCCACCAGCAAGCACGTAAGCAAGCTTTTGGGCAATCTTGATATCGTGTTCAGAAGCATATCCACCAAAGCCCATCGTTTTAGCTCCTAGGAGCATCGTTGCATAGCCCGCTTCACCTACTACAGGAATCTTCTCGCGCTTAGGAGCTTTATAGCCAGCTTGTGAGAGACCTAGCACTTTCTGTTTTGCATCGTGAATCAAGTGATCACCGTTCACACTGATTGCATCTAATTGGTTAAGAAAACCTAGTTCCCTAGCTTCCTCTGCGGAGGTTGAAACCTTAGCTGTAGCAATCTTTTGGAAAACATCATTAGTGACTTTTTGTAAATCAAAGTCTACTGACTTTGGAATGCCTTGCAGATGTTTAATGTAAAGTTCTTTATTTCCGCCGCCACCTGGAATCAGGCCTACGCCCGGTTCAACAAGCCCCATATACGTTTCTTGGGATGCTTGAACAGCACTTGCTGGTAGCGTAACTTCTGTACCTCCACCAAGTGTCATGCCAAATGGAGCAGCTACTACTGGTTTATTTGAATACTTAATATTCATCATAGCTTGTTGGAATTGACGCACGACCATTTCAATTTCAATGAAGTTATAATCTTGTGCTTCCATTAAAATCATTCCGAGATTAGCACCTACACAGAAATTCTTCGCTTGGTTCCCAATAACAAGCCCTTTGTAATTATTCTCGACTTCTTCAACAGCATAGTTGATCATTTGAATAATATCTAAGCCGATCGCATTGCTCTGTGAGTGGAATTCAAGAAGCGCAACATCATCTCCTATATCAATAAGGCTGGCACCTTTATTGCTTTTAATGACGCCATGAACTTCTTTATGACGTTTAAGGTGAATTTCTTTATCATTAAATGATTGTTGTTTGTAGTCACCATCATGATAGAAGTAAACGTTTCCATTTTCTTGTTTATAAAATGATGAAAGGCCTTTTGCTAGCATGTCCTCCACCCATTGTGGAACCTCTTCTCCTTCTTCTTTCATTCGAGATACTGATTTTTCAACACCGATTGCATCCCACATCTCAAATGGTCCTAACTCCCAGCCAAATCCCCACTTCATTGCATCATCAATTGAAGGGATGTCGTCAGCGATCTCACCAGCTAATTGAGCAGAGTATATAAGAACAGGTTTAACCACATTCCAGACTAGGTCACCAGCACGGTCTCCTTTAGCTGAAACAAGTGCTTTCAGCTTCCGTTTAGGTCCTTTCTCTTGCTTCACCATTTCTGTTGCCTTTGTCTTTAATTTCTTGCGATCTTCGTACTCCAGGGTTTCAGGGTTCAGCTCAAATATAGCGCTCCCTTTTTCCCCTTTCTTTTTCACAAAAAATCCTTGACCTGCTTTCGCTCCAATCCATCCTTTTTCTTGCATCGTCTTCATAAAAGCAGGGGGATCAAAGACATCCTTTTCTTTTCCCTCTACTTGATCGTACACATTTTTAGCCACATGCAAAAAGGTATCCAACCCTACTACATCAAGGGTTCGGAATGTAGCGCTCTTTGGGCGTCCAATCATAGGGCCTGTTACAGAATCAACTTCTCCTACACTGTATCCACCATTTATCATTTCTCTTACTGTAACCAACAAACCATACGTCCCGATTCTGTTTGCGATAAAGTTTGGCGTATCCTTCGCTTCTACAACCCCTTTACCTAACACGTCTTCTCCAAACGTTTTCATAAATTGTAGAACATTAGTGTCGGTATCCTTTGTTGGAATAACCTCAAGTAATTTTAAGTAACGAGGAGGGTTAAAGAAGTGAGTGCCAAGGAAATGCTTTTTGAAGTCCTCTGACCGCCCTTCTGCCATAGCCTCAACTGAGATTCCCGATGTATTTGAACTTACAATGGCTCCTTGTTTACGATATTGATCTACAGAAGCAAAGACTTTTTGCTTTACCTCTAGATTCTCAACAACAACTTCAATAATCCAGTCCACTTCTCCTAAACGTTCTAGATCATCTTCAAGATTGCCCACCTCAATTAGATCTAAATTGCCTTTACTCGTTAAAGGAGATGGCTTTTGCTTTAAGAGACCTTGCTTACCAGATTGGCTTATTCGGTTTCTAACTTGTCGATCTTCTAATGTAAGCCCAGCACTTGCCTCTTTAGCTGTTACTTCACGAGGTACAATATCGAGCATTAGTGTCGGTATTCCTACGTTTGCCAAGTGAGCAGCAATGCCAGCTCCCATTACACCTGAGCCTAGTACAGCTGCACGCCTGATTGTTCGATTCATTTCAGCTCCCCCTATCATTTGAATGAATACTCATTCATTTTACGGCGAAAAAATAAATAGATCCTCATTCGATCTAATTCTACTTTTACTATAAATTATTTTCAGACATTTCGCAATCCTTTTTACCGACTTATTTCTATCTTTTTACAAAGCTTCGGACCGGCTCAATAAATACCGGTCCCTTCTCTTCTATTTGCCAATGACTCCTTTAACAACGAAAGCTACATTAGCAGGTCGTTCAGCTAACCTTCTCATAAAGTATCCGTACCAATCATCTCCATAAGGGACATAGACTCTCATTCGATAACCTTCAGCCACGAGCTCTTCTTGCCTCTCCGTACGAATCCCATATAACATTTGAAATTCAAATTGGTCTTTAGGAATATTGTATTCCTTTTCAATTTGTTTCGTGTATTCAATCATTTGATCATCATGCGTAGCAACTGCTGTGTAGTTCCCATTTAACATGTGCATTTTAATGATCTTCTTAAAATTTTGATCTACATCTTGCTTAGCAGGAAAAGCAACTTTTGGTGATTCTTTATAAGCTCCTTTAACCAACCGCAAGTTTGGGCTATATGCATTCAGTTCTTCTATATCTTCTACTGTTCTATACAAATAAGCTTGCAGCACTGTTCCAATACCTTCATATTCAGATTTTAATTGTTTAAAGATTTCAAGCGTTTTCTCACAACGCTCATAATCCTCCATATCAATCGTGACAAATACATCATACGTTTTGCCAGCATCTAAAATCTTTCGCATATTCTCAAGTACTAATTCTTCTGAAACATCCAATCCCATTGAAGTCATTTTCAAGGACAACTGAGATTGCAGATTTTGCTCTGATATGACTCTAATCGCTTCTATACACTCTTCAGTTCTTTGTTTCGCTTCTCTTTCATTATCTACAAATTCACCAAGGTGATCGATTGTCACATCCATCCCTTTAGCATTTAATTCCTGAATTACTTTAGCTGTATTCCCCATTGTCTCACCGGCTACAAAGCGACCAGCTCCGAACCTGAGCCCGTATTTTCTAGCCATTTTCGTAAATGCCTTGTTTTTAGAAAGGAATAAAAAGAAATTACGCATGATCTGTTCCATTTGATGACCTCCTACTATTCAACCTTATGAAGCCATTATCCATTATGCCTACTTCCATTTTACCATTCAGTTTTTAAAACGTGTATAATTTTCGCCCAATTCCGACACATCGACGTATATTGAGTCCAGAATTCATGGATAAGACTCCAAAACTGTGGAAATCTAAGCTTGAAAAATATGTCTTATGTAAGGAGGTACCTCTTATGCAACAAAACCAAACCAATGCACAAAATCAAACAAACATTATGCCTCAACCACCAACAATGGTGAGCACCAAAGATCAGCTGTATATTTCAGACATGCTATCTTGGAACTTAATGGCTTCAAAGAAAGCTCACTTTTTTGCAGGATTCTGCCAAAACCCAGAACTAAAAGCAGCACTAGAACAAGCAGGACAGATGCACCAACGTCACTATGAAAAAATGCTGCAACATTTAAATGAAAGCCCAGCTCCAAACCAAAACAACAATCAACCTTTAAACTAGAAAGGAGGATCACTTCATGAATCAACAACAAAGCCAAAAAGTACAAAACCCCGAAACGTCTGTACCTAAGAATGCACAAATGAATGAACGTGACTTTATAAACGATATGTTAGCAACTGAAAAATACATGACCGATGCGTACTGCACAGCTATGAACGAAGCAAGCTGTGACCATCTGTACCAAGACGTATCCACACTTTTCAACGAATCACAAGACTGCCAACGCAACCTATACAACCTAATGTTCAAAAACGGCTGGTACAGCATCGAAGCAGCAGACCAACAAAAAATGCAACAAACCTACCAACAATTTAGTGGGTATACGAATCAACTGCCTTATCAATAAGAAAAGCACAGGCGGGGTGCTTAGGGCCGTACGGATAAGCAAGCTTACGGAAGAGGCGTTAGCCTCTGCAGTAAGATTGCTTATCACGCTAGGCCCTCCCCGCCGGAGCTAGACACTAGAAAAGCACAGGCGACTGTTCAGCCCCGTACGCATAAGCAAGCTGTCGGAAGTCCGCGTAGCGGACTGCAGGCAGATTGCTTATGACGCTAGGGGCTAGGAGCCGGAGCTGGACAAAGAAAAGCACAGGCGACTGTTCAGCCCCGTACGCATAAGCAAGCTGGCGGAAGTTCGCGGAGCGGACTGCAGACAGATTGCTTATCGCGCTAGGCCCTCCCCACCGGAGCTGGACAATAAGAAAAGCACAGGCGAGGTGCTTAGGTGAAATAGGAAGTTCGTCTAAAAACCGGCATAACCTGTGATCAGGCTATCTCAAAAGATCAACTCTTGAGATAGCCCTATTTTTCGTCCTTCATTAAATTAGTTTCCACATAATTCTAAAAATCCTTTATAATAAAGATACGAATTTACATAACAAGAGGTGTTTTTTTGAATATAAAAATGTGGCAACAATTCGCCCAGTTGCAAGCCATCCGAACATTAGGTAGCGGATCGTCCTCTACTCCCTTTTCTGCTTCATCCCTTTTCACTCAATTACTCGAAAGTGAGATGTCTAAGTCATCCGCTATAATGCCTTCTACACAGAAAGTAAGTGGACCACCTCCAATGGCCTCTGCCCCGTATAGCTCTCTCCCAATCAATAATGGGAGCTCTGGTCACTATCAATCATATATCGAGGAAGCATCCCGACAATACGATGTAGACCCTAATCTACTTCACGCTGTGATAAAACAAGAGTCTAACTATAACGCAAATGCAGAGAGTCAAGCTGGCGCGATGGGATTAATGCAGCTCATGCCCTCAACGGCTAGAGGACTTGGGGTTGAAAATGTTTTTGATCCTAAAGAGAATATTGATGGAGGTGCCAAGTATCTCCGACAAATGTTAGATAAATACAATGGGGATACTGAATTAGCTCTGGCTGCTTATAACGCTGGGCCTGGGAACGTAGATAAATATGGAGGGATCCCTCCTTTTAAAGAAACAGAAGCCTATGTACCAAAAGTAATGCAGACTTACTTAAACGCATAATAAAAAGTGTCCTGAAATTTCAGGACACTTTTATTATAGAGTCAACGTTATTTAACTTCTTGTGGTACTTTTAATCCTAGAGCACTTGCAACACGCTCACCGTAATCTGGATCTGCTTTATAAAAGTGCTTGATTTGGCGTAGTTGTATTTCTTCCTTACGCACTTCCTTCATTGAACCAACAATGTTAGAAACAAGACGTTGTTTCTCGTCTTCAGTCATGAGTCTATATAGATTACCTGGCTGAGTGTAATGGTCATCATGATCATAAGGAGTACTATCCGCTAGTCCAGAGACTGGATAAGTAGCTTGCTTTACAGCAGGATCTTCTACTGGGCCGTCATAACTGTTAGGCTCATAGTTTTTGGATCCTCCACCATTATCATCAAATCGCATTGCTCCATCACGTTGGTAATTGTTCACTTCTACTTTAGGGCGATTGACGGGTAGTGTTTCATAGTTTGCTCCTAAGCGATAACGATGAGCATCGGCATATGAGAAAATTCGACCTTGAAGCATTTTATCTGGGGACACATCAATACCAGGAACAAAGTTACCTGGACTAAATGCAGCCTGCTCAATATCTGTGAAATAGTTCTTCGGATTTCGGTTCAGAACCATCTTACCAACTTCAATTAATGGATAATCATCGTGAGGCCACACTTTCGTAACATCAAATGGGTCGATATTATACGTATCTGCATCTTCTAAAGGCATAATTTGTACATACATCGTCCAGGAAGGATAATCTTCTTCTTCAATTGCGGTGAATAGATCTTCCGTTTTGTAATCGGGATTTTCACCTGCAATCTTTACAGCCGTATCTTCATCAAGAGTCTTATACCCCTGATCTGTACGAATATGGTATTTCACCCAAACCGATTCACCCTCTGCATTGGTCCACTTAAATGTATGGCTTCCATAGCCATGCATGTGACGGAAGGTAGCTGGAACGCCGCGATCGGAGTAAAGGATCGTCACTTGGTGAAGAGACTCTGGAGATAGAGACCAGAAATCCCATGCCATATCTGGATCTTTAAGGTTCGTTTGCGGATCACGTTTTTGTGTATGAATGAAATCAGGAAATTTAATCGCATCACGAATAAAGAAAACAGGCGTATTGTTTCCTACAAGGTCATAGTTACCTTCATCTGTATAAAACTTAAGTGAGAAGCCGCGTGGGTCACGCGCTGTATCAGCAGAACCTTTTTCGCCACCTACTGTTGAAAAGCGAGCAAGCATATCTGTTCTTTTACCCACTTCAGATAGGAAATCTGCTTTTGTATATTTAGAGAGATCGTTTGTCACTTCGAAATAACCAAACGCGCCTGCTCCATTAGCGTGTACGACTCGCTCAGGAATACGCTCACGATTGAAGTGAGCAAGCTTTTCGAACAAGTGCACATCCTGAACAATGGTAGGTCCACGATAGCCAGCCGTCATGGAATTTTGGTTATCCCCTACAGGTATGCCGCCTTCAGTCGTTAATGTTTTTCTCTTATTACTCACTATGTAACATCTCCTTTTAATGGATTACCCAAGTTGGTTACCCTATTCCCAACTATAAACATCAGAAAACGTTTTTCGGCCTATTATTTATATTTGTTATCAAAAAAATACTCTTATAAATTAATACCATTCTATAAAAGGTCTTCTTAATATAAAAAAGCGAAACCATATGGCTTCGCTTTTTACTCTTATCTAATTATGAAACAACATCGTATCCTTGTTCTTCAATAGCTGATTCGATTTGTTCTTTGGATACATAAACATCATCATAAGTGACGTCTACTTTATTCGTATCTAAATGTACTTCTACTCCTTGAATACCGTTAAGTTCTTCAACGGCTCCTTTAACTGCTTTTTCGCAATGACCACAAGTCATGCCATGAACGGCTAATGTAATTTGCATGATTCATTCATCCTTTCTCTAGAAATTTAATTTTATATTTTAACTCTCTTCAATCGAAGGGAGTTAGAAACAACACTTACTGAACTAAATGCCATCGCTGCCCCTGCAATCCATGGGGCTAATAAGCCAAGCGCTGCTACTGGAATTCCTGCAGTGTTATAAGCAAGTGCCCAGAACAGATTTTGACGAATATTCTTCATTGTTTGATGGCTGATTCTAATAGCCTTTGGTATAAGGGTCAGTTCTCCACCAAGAATGGTCACATCAGCAGCTTCAATGGCTACGTCAGTACCAGTACCAATAGCAATTCCGATATCTGCAACAGCTAGAGCTGGCGCATCATTAATGCCATCTCCAACCATGGCTACGGATTTACCGCTTTCTTGAAGCTTTCGAACTTCTTCTGCCTTTTGTTCCGGAACCACTTCGGCGATGACGCGGTCGATTCCAACTTGTGAGGCAATCGCTTGGGCTGTCCGTTGGTTATCTCCAGTTAGCATCACAAGTTCAATGCCTTGTTCTTTTAATTCAGCCAAAGCATTAGCTGCTGACTCTTTCACGGTATCTGCTACCGCTATAATCCCACTAGACTTTCCATCTATACTTAGGAGCATGGCCGTTTTCCCGTCGTTTTCAAGATCAACCATCGTCTCCTTGTATGGAGTATATTCCACATTTTCTTCCTCAAATAACTTCCTAGTTCCAATTAATACCCTTTTTCCCTCTACATTGGCTTTGATACCATGCCCGGGAATTGCTTCAAAAGAATCTGCCTTTGGTATATGAACACCTTTATCTTTAACATATTGGACAATTGCTTGAGCTAACGGATGTTCAGAACTGTTTTCAGCAGCAGCTATTAAACGTAACGCTTCCTTATCTCCTTCAAAATCCGTTACGACTGGCTTTCCGTTTGTAATCGTTCCTGTCTTATCAAATACAATCGTTTGAACATGGTGGGTAGATTCTAGATGTTCACCACCCTTAAATAAAATCCCTTGTTCTGCCGCCTTTCCTGTCCCTACCATAATTGAGGTTGGTGTTGCTAATCCTAGAGCACAAGGACAAGCAATAACAAGAACAGCTATAGACGCTTCAAGAGCTACAGGAAGGTTACCTGGATTAACAATTGCAATCCAGATGACAAATGTAATAAGAGCAATGCCTACTACGATTGGTACAAAGTAACTTGAAATAACATCAGCCATACGTTGAATGGGTGCCTTAGACCCTTGCGCTTCTTCAACTACTTTTATAATGCCAGCAAGCGCTGTGTCTTTACCTACTTTCGTCGCTTCTACTGTAATGGTTCCATTCTTATTAATAGTAGAACCTATCACAGCTTCTCCCTCACTCTTTTCAACAGGGATCGACTCGCCTGTAATCATAGATTCATCAATCGATGTATGACCATCTATAACGCTGCCATCTACAGGAATTTTCTCGCCAGGACGTACAAGAATGTGATCCCCCACGACTACCTGCTCAATAGGAAGCTTCACCTCTTCACCATTTCTTATTACAGTTGCTTCTTTTGCCTGTAAATTAAGTAAAGAGGAAATAGCTTGTGTCGTTCTCCCTTTTGCAATGGCTTCAAAATACTTCCCTAAAAGAATAAGTGTAATTAAAACTGCGCTTGTTTCAAAATACAAGTGAGGGGTATCCATTGTCCCTACTGTAGCCTGTATTGCTTCAGCTAGACTATAAAAATAGGCGGCACTTGTTCCAAGAGCAACTAATACATCCATGTTTGCTGTTTTATTCTTAAGGTTCTTATAAGCTCCTTCGTAAAACTGCCAGCCTATAATAAACTGAACAGGTGTTGCCAAGGCAAACTGTACCCAAGGGTTCATGATTAATGACGGAACAGGCAAGCCAAATAGGTGCTCAAACATCGTATATAATAAAGGCAAGGATAAAAGTGCTGATATAATGAGTTTCATTTGCTTTTTCTTCAATTCCTGCTCTTTTTGTGATGATTTTTCATCAGCATCCACACGAGGTTCCGCGTCATAACCAAGTTTTTGTATTTTTGCTATAATCGCATCAATATCTTGCAATCCAGATTGATATTCTACAACACCTGTTTCATTAGCCAGATTCACTGTTGCTGTTTGAATACCATCCATTTTATTGAGTACTTTTTCTATTCTAGATGAGCATGCAGCACAGGTCATTCCGTATATATCTAATTCAACTTTCTCAGTTTGCACGCCATATCCAAGCTTTTCAATCTTAGCCGCAATATCTGAGGTACTCGCTTGGTTTGGGTTGTATTCAATTTGGGCTTTCTCCATCGCAAGATTCACTCTTGCTTCGACGCCATCCATTTTATTCAAGACTTTTTCTATTCGAGTCGAGCATGCAGCACAAGTCATCCCTGTGATTCCGACATTCATTTGTTTCGCTTCGTTACCCATCGAATACCCTCCTTAGGACTTGGAGAACTGTTCCATTACTTTAATAAGTTCTTGAATGGCTTCGTCGCCATCCCCTTTATGAATCGCATCAGCTACACAATGATTTGTGTGCCGTTCCATTAAAGAAAAGCCTACTTTTTTCAAGGCAGCATTAATAGCTGATATTTGCACAAGAACATCGACACAATATCGATCTTCTTCGATCATCTTTTGAATTCCGCGAACTTGCCCTTCAATTCGCTTTAAGCGATTGAGCACCTTTTGTTTTTCTTCATCTGTCCGAGGCATTACAGGCTTTTTCCCACTATCTTCTGGTAACATGGAATGATCCATTCGCTCACTTCCTTATTTTGCTTTATATGTATATTACTATACCCCCGTTATGTATTTTCGTCAACTTCCTTGCATGTAAAAAAGGTTAGCAAATTAAACTTTGCTAACCTTTCATTTCTATAAACTTCGGTATACATATACAGGGTATCTTACTGAGCTACCTTGTCCATGCATGCTGCCATACGCTCTTCAATATCTTTTGCCTGATCATTAAGTTCCGAATCCTCTAAGAATCCAATTAAGGCTGTTGGTTTTGGCATACCGATCTTAGTTTGACCCTCTTGTTCATACACAACTACTTTACAAGGAAGGAAATAACTTGCCAGTGAATTCTTCTCTAAAATGGACTTCGCCTCTCCAGGATTACAAACTTCTAAAATCCGATAGGTGGTATCGAAGTCAAACCCCTTATTCTGCAAAGTGTCTTTCACATTGAAATCCCAAAGTACTCCAAACTTCTCTTCTTTCAACTCAGCCTGAAGCGCCTCTACCGCTTCATCTAATGTTTTAGATGTTTCAACTGTGTAATGGAACATGGTAATGCCTCCTCATTAAATATGATCTACCATTTATATACCCTTATTGGTATAACCTAAACAAGAGATTTTATGCCGTGTTTATTCAACAATAAGGACAAGGCTTTCTGTTCCTTGGTCCTCAAGAAAAGGGCCTTACATTCATATCTCATTGATTTCACCCTAAATTATTGCTACTATTTTCTATAGTTATTAAAACGCTTTCGTATTACATAGTTATTAGGAGGAAACGCATGAATCGTCAACTAAAAGGGGCCCTTTTCGTCTTTGCGATTGGCGTCTTTATGGCTGCATTAGATAATGGCATTATTACTGCCTCACTCACGACTCTCATTTACGCCTTCGATGTAAGTGCAACCTGGGGGGCGTGGACAATTACATTATATACACTAGGCTTAGCCATATCAGTTCCTATTATAGGAAAGTTATCGGATCAGTTTGGCAGAAAGCGCCTGTTTATGATTGAAGTTACACTTTTCGGTATAGGTTCTTTATGTGTGGCTTTAAGCCCTAATTTTGCTCTTTTTCTCGCTTCTAGATTCTTGCAATCTCTAGGGGGTGGGGGGATCTTCATCATTGCAAGCTCTTATGTATTGAACACATTCCCTAAAGACAAGCAGGGGCGAGCACTAGGACTAATCGGTGGGATGAACGGCATCGCGGCCATACTTGGGCCAAACCTGGGCGCGCTTATTTTACAAGCAACCGGGAGCTGGCACTGGTTATTTCTTATTAATATCCCAATCTCAATTCTACTCTTGTTATTCGGGGGGAGATTCATTAAGGAAGAAGAACAAGAGCTTGTTAAAGAAAAAATGGACTGGGCAGGCATTCTATTCCTTACTACAGCCATTCTCTCTCTTATGTACAGCTTAACTTTGTTAGAGGGAGAAGCTTTGCTAACCAGTCTGTTGAAACCAACGTTTTTTACTATCTTTTTATTGTCTGTTGTCTTATTCATTGTCCTATTCCAAGTTGAAAAACGTGTCGGACCCGATCGGGATCCAATTCTTCCATTGAATTTGATTAAAACACCTACCTTCCGCTGGACGTTACTACTTGCTTCATTCTCTGGTATGATTCTCGCTTCCGTGATCTTTATTCCCGGATATATTGAGCAATATTTAAATATTCCTCGGGAACAAGCAGGCTTTTGGTTTACTCCTCTTGCCCTTGCATCAGGATTAGGTGCTGGCGGAGGCGGAACGCTTGTGGATAAGAAAGGACCGATCTATACACTAATCACCGCGAGCTTGTTAGCCATAACCGGTTTCTTACTATTCCCTTTATGGGTCGATTCATTGTGGCAAATGGCTATCGCCAGTTCATTTGTAGGGGCAGGTTTTGGGATGATGCTTGGTGCACCAATTAATGTCCTTGCTACAGAAAACACATCAGAACAAAAAGGAGTAGCACTTGGAACAACCTCCCTATTTCGCCAACTAGGTATGACCATTGCCCCGACGATCTATGCAGGATTTCTAGCCAGGTCACTTACGAATGTCGAAGAAAAAGTCTCAAACAATCTATCAGAAGAAGCCATACCAGCTCATGCAGGAGGATCCCTCTTCTTACCTGAAGGAGAAAGTTTAGAAGATAAAGATTTTGAATCAATTAAGAGCACCTTCAAATTGATCGAGGATGAAAAGTTACGTGAATCCATGCTTTCAAGTCTGCAACAAGTTGTGGGCAGCGGCTATAATGGACTGTTTATCTCATCTTTAATCATTAGTGCACTTGCACTCTTTGGAACCCTACGTTTACGCAGATTACGGAAACATTCATAAGACTATTTTAAGAAGAGGACAATCTAAGATCCTCTTCTTTTTTGTAAATAAAGTAATCAGGACCACACATCTCAGAACATCAAATGCATCAAAAGTAAAGTTAACTTGACGTTAAGTTCATTTTACAATACTATGTACGTACAAACATTTTTTAACAAAGAGGTGGGGTACACTTGGATTATTATCCAAAAATTTTCATTATAATGGGCTCACTCTTCGGAGTAATGGGAGCCTTTTTCATCACCGCGGGGGTTTCAGCTAATAGTACACTGCTCCCTCAAACTTATACGGTTTTATCAATGGCGGTCCTTTCTTATAGCATGAGCTTCCTATATCCACAATTTAAGCAGAAAGACGAACGAATGAAATTAATAAGACAAAAGGCTATGTTTTATTCCTTTACTGCTATGATGGTATACATTAGCCTACTACTCTTAGGTCTCGAATTAAACGTAATTTCCTTAAACGTTGTTGATGCCCTAACTATATTAATCTCATTAAATATATCCACACTGTTTCTGACAATGGTGTTTCTGGCTAAAAAATACTAGTTAAGGGGAGAGATGTATCATGGAATGGTTTTTCCCTACACTTATTGTGGTGGGTATGGTCGTTTCCTATATACTTATTAAAAAGGAAACGGTTAATCATTCATTAACTAGAAAAGGATTTTATCAATTTATAGCACTCATGATTGTTTTATTTATTGTTTCATTTGGCGTAGTCTATGTGAGCAATTAACACTAATAAAGTTGCTGCCTCTGTCTCTTAATGTTGAGTGGTGAATATTATTCCTTCAAATATGCCCCCTTATATGGAAGACTTGAAGTTGAGATATTTAAGCTGGTAAGGACCGTTATGTTAGATGGGTGGTTGGGCTTGCTCGGGGACAACTCGCTTTCCTGCGGGGAGCTGGGAAGCCGGCTAGCCGGCTGAGGAGGCTCACCAGCTCCCCACAGGAAAGCGAGTGGTTTCCAGGCCCGCCTTATGCTCAATTGAAGCTAACGGAAACATTCTCTCAGCTTCGAGTCTTCAACAATCCTGCCCTTTTCTTGAATAACCATTGTTCAAGACCACCTCTATAATTGAATCCATATAAAACAAGCCAAGAGTGAGATCACTCTTGGCTTATTTATCATTCACATGTACGTCGAATGAAAATTTCATTCGACGCGTTAAATCGGAATCATTCTTATTTACAAATCGGAATCGTTACGATACAATTACTAAGGTTTTGTGTAAACAAACCGTCCAAAGGAGAGAATATGAGAATGAAGAAACTGATTACAAGTCTTGCTGTGGCTAGTGTGTTACTCATAGCTTCCGCTTGTTCATCCAATACTAAAAACGACTCTTCCATAGAAGGCCTGACAATCTATACATCCATTTATCCAATAGAATACTTTACAGAAAAAATTGGTGGAAATACAGTTGATGTCGAGTCCATTTATCCACCAGGAGCAGATGCTCATACATTTGAGCCCACTGCTAAAACGATGGCGCAATTAGCTGAGAGCGATGCGTTCTTTTATCTGGGAGCTGGGTTAGAGGGCTTTGCAGAAAGTGCAGCTAAATCTTTAAATAACGAGAATGTTTCACTAGTGGAATTAGGCATTCATGAGTCCTTATTCTCTCATGTCGATAACAAAGAGGAAGGTCATGAAGGTCATAGCCACGGTGACAAAGACCCACACATATGGCTTGATCCGGTTCGCGCCAAGGAAATGGCTAGCTATATTAAAGAAGAATTAATAGAATTAAACCCAGAAGACAAAGAATTATATAAAGAAAACTTCAACAAACTGAGCAAAGATCTTACCGCTTTGCACGAAGATTTCCAAAGTGTAGTAGAAAATGCTGATCACAACAAATTCTTAGTTGCTCACGGAGCGTATGGATACTGGGAAGAACGATACGGTGTTGAACAAATCTCGGTAAATGGCATTTCCCCTAGTAGTGAACCTTCTCAGAAGGATATCGAACGCTTAATTCTAACTGGTAAGAAAGAAAATATAGACTACATGATTTTTGAAAAAAATGTTTCAAACGAGATAGCAACTATTGTTCAACAAGAAATCGGTGCAGAAGCTTTGTCCATTCATAACCTCTCCGTTCGGATGAGGGAGGATATAGATGAAGAGAACGATTACTTTGATTTAATGCGTCAAAACCTAAATGTGCTTAAAACGGTATTAAATCATAACTAAAGGAGGTAGAACTACGTTGACTACACCCGTACTAAGTATCGAGAATGTAAGCTATTCCTACGAACAAAAAGATGTACTAGAGCACATTGATTTTACCATTCAACCTGGAAGCTTTGTGGGGCTTGTGGGACCAAATGGCTCAGGAAAAACCACCTTAATTAAACTCATACTTGGACTGTTACACCAAAAAAGAGGAGATATTCGCTTATTCGGAAAGTCCATAGATAAATTCAAAGAGTGGGACCGAATTGGCTTTGTCTCACAAAAGGCAAACAGCTTTAATAGCGGCTTTCCTGCCACCGTATATGAGGTTGTCTCAATGGGCCTGACATCTAAAGTCGGCTATTTTCGATTCTTTAAGAAGAAACATGAGGAGAAGATTAAAGAAGCCGTTGACTTGGTTGGCATGTCTGATTACATTCACCAAAACATTGGTGACCTATCAGGTGGACAACAACAACGAATATTTATTGCCAGAGCTCTTGTGAGCGAGCCAGAATTTCTAATCCTTGATGAACCGACTGTTGGTGTGGACACAGAAAACGTGCATCGCTTTTATAAGATGCTCCGAGACTTAAATAAAAATAAAGGCATTACGCTATTGCTTGTTACTCATGACATAGGAACCATGACATCCTATGCTAGCGATATCGCCTGTTTGAATAAACAGATTCATTTTCACGGTGATCCTGAATCCTTTAACGATTTAAATGATCAAGATCTATCGAATATTTACGGTCACCCTGTTAATGCTGTGACCCACGACCATTAGTGGAGGAATCATTATGTTATCAAGCTTTTTACAATATGAATTTTTAAGAAATGCTCTTTACACTGGTTTACTTATCGGCTTTATCGGCCCCCTGCTTGGAACATTCGTCGTTGTAAGACGTCTATCTCTAATTGCAGATGCCCTTTCCCACGTAACATTATCTGGAATTGCCTTTGGCCTTATGCTTGATAAGAAATTTGGTGTAGGGATCAGTCCTTTTTACGCTGGTATGAGTTTCTCTGTAATTGGATCAGTATTTATCGAACAACTCCGCCGCGTTTATAAAGCCTATCAAGAATTAGCCATCCCCATTATTCTATCCGGTGGCGTTGGCCTCAGTGTAATTTTCATTTCTATGGCTGATGGATTTAATACGGACTTATTCAATTATTTATTTGGTTCGGTAACAGCTGTTAGTCGACAAGACTTATGGACGATTCTAATTGTCGCTATACTTGTAACATCACTGATTGCCCTATTCTACAAAGAATTGTTTATGCTCTCATTTGATGAGGAACACGCTGTTGTATCTGGAATTCACGCGAGACGCATACACTTCTTGTTTATTGTGTTAACTGCACTTGTCATTGCTGCTTCGATTCGCATCGTTGGAGTGTTGCTTGTATCAGCGCTTATGACACTACCTGTGGCGGCTAGCATTCGAATTGCTCGAGGATTCAAGCAAGCCATTCTTTTATCCATTGTCTTTGGCGAAGTTTCGGTCATTAGTGGTCTTATATTTGGCTATTATTTTGAAATCCCGCCGGGAGGTACGATTGTTTTAACATCTATTCTAATCTTGTTAGTTACGATTCTTGTGAAGCAAGTCATCCAACGCACACGTACAAAGAGGGTGAAAGCGTGAATTTACAACGAGCACTTGAAGAATTAAAAGAAAAAGGTCATAAGTATACAGACAAACGCGAAGATCTGTTACGCTTTTTCTATGAGCAAAACGGCTATCGAACTGCACGCGATGTAAAGATTATGATGGAAGATAAGTACCCTGGTATTAGCTTCGATACGATTTACCGTAATTTACATCTGTTTGTGGATCTTAACTTGTTAGAAGTAACGGAATTAGAAGGTGAGAAACACTTTCGTATGAAGTGTGAGTCAAAACACCATCATCACTTTATTTGTCTTGATTGTGGAAAAACCAAGGAGATTCACACCTGCCCTATGCAGCAGGTATCAGGGGAACTGCAAGATTATGCTATAGAAAATCATAAATTTGAAATCTACGGAAAATGTCCTGCGTGTAAATAAACGTACTGAAGGGGCCACAGTTTCTCCCCCTTCTCTCCAATAAGGGAGTGACCTACGACACAATGTCTGTATACCTCGCAATATTTATAGGAGGGGCTCTTGGAGCCTCAGGTCGATTTATGATTTCCATATGGATTGAAGAGGCATCTGTATTTCCATATGAAACACTCCTTGTCAATTTGATTGGCTGCTTTTTACTTACCTATCTAAGCACTCATCCAACGTTTATGAAAGGTATTCCTTCTTCAATAAAAATCGGAATAACTACAGGAATCATTGGAGCTTTCACTACGTTTTCAACTTTTTCAACAGAAACGGTTCAGCTTTGGATGGATACTTCACAAACACTTGCTATCCTATATGTTGTGTCAAGCCTTGCAGGAGGGTTAGTATTAAGTTGGCTCGGTTTTTTCACGGCTAATAACTGGAAGGGGCATGCGAAATGATGTTTGCCTACGTAGCTATTGGCGGAGGGGTTGGAGCTTTAGCCCGATTCCTTGTGAGCGAAGTTGGGAATCCAAAAGGATCTCTACCTTACGGGACTTGGCTTGCAAATATTCTCGGATCGTTACTATTAGGAGGATTAGTGGTACTAAGAACGAAACATGTTCTTCCAGAATCCATATGGCAATTAGCTGGTGTGGGATTTTGTGGAGCATTTACTACGTTTTCTACTTTTGGTAAAGAGACGATCACCTTGCTTCAAACGAATCAATTCAAGGAAGCAATCATCTATATAGCTTCTAGCCTTTTTTTGAGCATAAGCCTTGTATGGATGACATTTGTTCTATTTATGTAATGTTAAAAAGCGCCCTTTCCTAATAAGCTGTGCTAGGAAAGGGCGCTTTTTTATTGAATGACCCGCTTTATATTGGACTTATTCGTTACATACCCTGAAAATACAGCGCGCTTCTTTTTACCAAATATACTTCTTTGGTCGACAATAATTGCTGGAGTAATCGTGGTTCCTGTAAGTCCAAGTAATTCACTTTCAAGATCATGAGAACGACTAATATCAATCTCATGATAAGGGATTTGATCTCTAGATAAGTACTTTTTTAAGGATTGACTTTCTTCACAACCTGACCGAGTATAAATGTAAATCGCTTTGTTCCCCATGGAATTCCCTCCTTTTTGCCAGTATATGAACCTACCAAAAGCTACATGTGACAAATCGTTTTGCGTGCTAGGTATAGTGGAAACTCCAGTATTGGGTCTCGGTCGCGTTGATCTAGATTATTTACCATTACCATTCCATTTCACTATTGTAGTAAAACGTATTTTTTCCAATTATTCCTTATAAACATAAAAATAAGCCTTTTTTCTTAGATAGAAAAAAGGCTCTCATTACGCGCCGAATCGATGAATGGCTTCTTGTAATGAAGTAACGAAAGATAAATTAAATCGAATTTTTAAATGATGCAAACGTTGTGCTTGTACCGGTTTAATACCTACGATTACGACCTGCTTCCCCATGTAAAGGAGACTAGTGAAGAGGTCTTTCAGGACGTAGATTCCTTCTTGGTGTATTTCACCTACAGCTGTAAAATCAAATAACAAACAGTCAGTTTCATGAGAATGGGCATTTGAAAGGACTTGATCTTTTATCGTTAACAGTTTTTCTTCTGATATATCACCAAACAAAGGTATTAAGGACGTGTCTTCAGAAAGGTGAATGAATGGGGCGGATAATTTATTATTTTCATGAATGGCATCCTCTAATTTTTCCTTTTCCTGTAACAATTCGAAATTCGTTTCATTTAACCGAGTCTGCAGGCGATCTAACATTTTTGAAACGTGCTGATTCTGACCTTCTTTAGGGAAGATCATCAATTCTGCTTGTAAATCATTCGTCCATTTCACATAAAGATCAACCAGTACAACTTGTTTAGAAGCTGTAATCATATTAATCTCTACTTTAGCCTTAGGCTCAGAAGGCACAATCCACTCTTTTACTTTTGTATGACTGCCTTCTTCTATGATTTCCCATAAAGAAGGAGTCAGATGAAACATCTCACTCGCTTCTTGCGTGTATTCAAGAATCGTGTATTTTTTGTTTATGGTTAGACAGGGGGCTGGAAATTGATTGTTAACTTGTCGCATTAATGTCTTCTTCATTCCCCTCTATCCATGCTTCTAACTGGTGTAAGTCTTTCATTACAACCACCTGATCTGATGCAAATGAACTTAAATCATACTCCTTCGCCATTCTCCCCCCTATTAACACCGTGGGTGACCAATCAAGATGAATCAGATGTTCAATAACATCTTTCAAGACAGGTAGGCGGTATGACAAAGCAGCAGATACTCCAATAACATCAGGTTTGTATCGATTCACTTGGGTAAGTGCATGATCTAAAGGCAAATTAGGACCGAGGTATCGTACATCCCATCCATACTCTCTGAACGTAGAAGCTACCATTTTCAAACCTAAATAATGTTGTTCCTCTTCAATCCCAAATAATAGCGCTTTACTAGTGCCTTTTTCAACCTTACGTTTTTCCATGCTGTCCAATTGAGATAAAACAAAATCACATACTGCTGTAGCTAAGTGCTCATCAGCAACTGAAATTTCGTTTCGTTCCCATAGATCTCCTATATGGTACATAGTTGGAGTAAGGAATTGCTCATACAAATGAAGACGATTAGGAGTTGGCCCCATCTGAGACAAATAATGAATGGCATCATCTTCATTTCCTTCAAGAAATAACTTTGCAAGCTTAGAAAAATCGTCCATCTCCTCACCCCTTACTCATTCGTTGCTTTTAAAAATTGAATACCGCTCGTCAAATAATCCTTATACGCATTGCTTTCTTCTTGGTCCTCAAGCTTATCCAAATGTCGGTACAAACGTTCATAATTATCAATAATCAGCTCTGTGCCTACATTACGGCTCGTTAAAACCGTTTGTAGCCACTTCGTATAATCCATAAAAAACTGTTCCTCGCCCATGTTATAAGTTGTAGAGAGGTGGTCTAAATGGTGATAATTATCTTCTGTTGTTCGCTTATGTCCATTTTCACCGAAACGTTCCCATAAGAACGGATAAGCTTCATAAATTTCATGAACGACTTGCTCAACGACCTTCTCCCTCTCTGAAGCCTTCATTCTGCCACCACTTTGAATTTCTTAACTTTTGGGGGAATATTCGCGAGTGCTTTATCCGGATAATTTTTCTCGAGCTCGTGTATTTTTTGAAATTCTTCACTTGTTGCCCACTTCATATAATGAGCCTTAGATTCCCATTCCATATGAACCGTTAATTCACCAGGCTTTTTGTCGTTTTGGAGAAGTTGAAAAGAGCGAAAACCTTCCCATTGATCGACGCTTCTTGAACGGTTTTGGTAGATTTCAATTAATTCATCTGCTTTTTCCTCAGGAACAACTACAGTAGAGTCAACGATATACATCTTATTCTCCTTAAAGCTCAAATTTGTAATTATTATTTTATCATATTTTCGAGATTTATTTAAGAAAGGTGCAAGTTCCTATTATTAGAAGCCGTACTGCTTCCGGTTATTATTATGTATAGAAAAAAAGAAAAACTCTGCAACTCAATGTTGCAGAGTTTTCCCTTTTTTATAAAACCACTTCGTTAAGAACTTGTGTTTCTTCATGTTCCAATAGGTTCTTTGGTACATGCTCATCAATTGGTTTATTCATATGAGCTTGAATCTCATCAGTTTCATCTTGGTTTCCGACTAGATAAATACGTTGCCATTGGCCATCTTTAGCTAACTTGTCTAGCGTCGGAGCAAGGCTCTTATACCAGCGTTGTTGATTCGCACGATATCGATCTTCAAACTTCTCTTTGCCTGGGTTCTTACCTCCTGACCCCATAGAGGCTTGAGCCTGGTGTGGGCCAGTGTGTAGACGCCAGTCTTCTGTATTAAGGTCTAGTTCATAGTACTTCACATCATCTACAGCACCTAGTTCCGCTTCAATAACTTTCACATCATTTTGCTGAACTAGCACAACGCCTGTTTTAGGGAATTCATTGTTCAGTTCTCTTAACTGATCCAATACAGGTGCTTCTTCCCAGAAAAATTCTGTTTTTACTGGCATTTGAATAGGTTGAGCGTGCCAAAGTTGGCCATCCGTTGATGCGAATACAATTAAGCTTTTAGAAAGATTTCGCTCATAATCTGTTACATATGTTTCTAACTGCTCTTTTAGACTGCGGAAATTCTTCAATTCATCTTTATCTCCGCTCTCCTGAAGGTAGTGTTCAAAGTTATTCATTCCATTTTTGAAATGAATCTTCCACTCGCCGCCTTGTTGTTCTCGGTCAGCTAAGTCTGTATTTAAGTACATGGTTAGTACTCGGTGAGGTTTTTCTGTGTAGAAATTCTCTAGTTTCTTTAAGTCTTTTTGTAATGTCATAATTAAACTTCACTCCTTATCGGGCTACTTAAGTTTCTGCGTACTATTTATGTAACCGTAAAGAAGTAAGTTAAAACCTATTAAATTACAAGTTCTTATCATAAACTGGTTAGATTAACTTTGTGGACAGCGGGTAATATACTTAATAAATTGCAAGACATTCCATTCAGGAGGGTAAATCATGTTATACCTACTAGCTATTTTATTGCCACCTATTGCCGTACTATTTGTAGGCAAGCCTTTTCAAGCAATAATTAACCTATTACTAACCATACTTGGCGTTATACCAGGTGCAATACATGCAGTTCTCGTCGTAAAAGACCATAAAGATGATAAGCGGGCGAAAAAATATGGCACTGCTGTATAACCGCAAAAAAGGACTTCCCTTCACGGAAAGTCCTTTTTTTATAGTGTATGATTATTTTCCTAACCATTCGTTTATAAGATCACCGTTTTCATCTACCCATTTCTGAGCACCCTCAGCAGGAGATTCAGCTTCTTTTACCATATTCATTAAGCTACCTAATTGCTCATCATTCATCTTCCATGTATTAATATATTCTGTTACTTCAGGGTAATCTTCTGTGAAACCTTGACGAGACATCCAGCTAATATTCTCTTCATCCCCATAAACGTTCTTCGGGTCTTCTAAGAATTTAACATCATATTCTGCAAATACCCAGTGAGGCTTCCACAGTGTTACAAGGATCGGTTCCTCTTTACGAATAGACTCTCCCAGTTGAGTCGTCATCGCAGGACCAGAAGAAGCGGCAGTAGAATATTCTAAATCATATTCTTTGATAACATCTTCTGTTAAGCCCATAAGACTTGATCCTGCATCAATTCCGTAAATTTTACCATCTTCAAACATCTCTTTATTTTCATTTAGTTCTTCAATACTGTTCACATCTACATAACTAGGTACAGCAAGTCCTAAGATCGTACCATCAAACCAAGTTTGGTCTTTATGGAAATCTACATCGTTTTTGTAATCTTCATAGAATGGCTTATCCGTATGTGGTAACCAAACCTCTAAAGCAAGGTCCAAATCATCTGATTTCAAAGCTTGGTATAAAGGACCTTTCTCCGTCATATTTAAGTTAACTGTGTAGCCTTCATCTTCTAAAATGACTTTCCACATATTTGATACAGCCACGTTCTCTGCCCAGTTATTTAAACCAAGCTCAATTGTTTTATTCGATTCATCAGATCCTTCTTCAGAACCAGAACTATCTCCACACCCGGCCAGAACAAGTAACATTCCGATAAAAAGCGCCGGTAGGATTCTTTTTAATGCTTTCATGCGTCTATTCCCCCAAGTTTAATTTAATAGTTTACTAGATATGTATGCAGTTATTATGTAAGAAACATACATGTTCGTATAACCACAAAACTTATACTAACATGTAACGTAAATATCATGCAAGTTATATCCATTCTCTTCCTTTTCCAGCAGTGTTCTGCATCCATGAGTATGAGCCGTTTTGTTGCGAACTTCAGCCTTTGTGTTTTCACACAGACATTCAAAAAATTTATGCCATAAAAAAACACTTCAGCCCTGATGACTAAAGTGTTATCCTCTCGTTTCTACAGTAAAATCAAAATAAGAAGGCAAATATTTGGTTCTACAATATTCAAGAGGAGACTGATCAATTCCCAGTGTAATTCTTGTCAGATCAACTAAGGGGTCTCCTGCTACTACACCTAAGAAGTCAGCCTCATATGTATTCGCCAGAGAAGCTGATACGTAATCTTTAGAATAACTCGCAATCACCCCTATTTCTTCTAGATGGGAGTGGAAATCAAATACCAATAAGTCCTCATCTGTAAGTGCCTCAACAATGTGTTCTGGAACGAATAATTGTTGAAAGGCAATTGGAATGCCATCAGCTAAACGAAGACGCTCGTACATATATACCGACTGTTCTTCTGTTAAACCTAACATCTTCTTCGCGAAGTCCATTTTCTTACCATGTACAGTTCTTATTAAATGAACACTAAACTCGGAGCCTTTCTCTGTTTGAATAACTCCTGGGTTCTTAACGTGATCGGAAGGTTTCTTCTTAACAGTAGTGGACTTTCCTCGTTTTGTTTCAAGGATTCCTTCCTGGGCTAACTGACTAATTGCTTGACGAATAGTAGAGCGGCTTACTTGATGTTGTTGCATGAGCTGATTCTCTGATGGAATCTTTTCTCCAGGTTTCCAACTTTGGTTTTTAATATTCTCAATAATACTGTGCTTAACTTGAAGATAGTAAGGAACTCGATTCTGTCTCCCGGCCATCCCGCTACCTCCCTTACTAATATAATCGGAAGATCTATTATACCTAAAAAAGGACTTAACCTGAATAGATTAAGTCCTTTTTATCATTGGTTTCTATTAACTTCTTTATACTTTCTCCACAATGTATGCTTTTTTATTTCGGAAGTATTTCTCCCCATCTTCAGAGGAATGCTCAAAGAAGCCTGCGAATTCACCAGTTACCTTGTATTCTCGCTCTGGTTCTGTGAATAGTTGATTCTCATTGGTGGATAGAAGTACAGCATCTGTCGTTGACACAAAACTATCTAACTCCTGTGCAGAATAATTTTCTCCTTGTACTAGTTCACTTAATCGTTTTTCAGCCATGCTTATTCCTCCTTATGTTTATTATTGGTATTCCCATTCCCTCCTAATTGGCAATGATAAACATCCATAGCACATGCTTCCGTTTTCCCTTTTAGTAATGTAGCGTATAATAAAACTAGCAAGTTGAGTAAAGGGAGATGTAGACTGTGGCTATACGATATGCCCTTCTCGGATTGTTGACTAAGGGTCCGCATTCAGGCTATGACTTACATAGCACATTTAAGACACAGCACATTTATTTTTGGAATTCCACACATTCTCAGGTCTACCAAGAATTAAATAAGATGCGTGATGAGGAGCTCGTCACATATGAAACGATTGTCCAGGAAGGAAGCCCAAACAAGAAACTATATTCGATTACCCATAAGGGTGAAAAACGATTAATTGAATGGATGATGGAAGAAGCTGTTAAACCTGCCAAGATAAAAGATGAATTTCTCCTTCGTGCTTCTGCCTTTCAAGCGATCTCTGTAGAAGAAGCCGTCACTCTCTTAGAAAGAATACTAGCGAGAGAAAAAGCTATACTAGCAGGAACGTCTCAATGGCAGCTAGAACATTACGGAGAACAAGATTACCCTAGTTACCTTGAAATTGGCAGCTATTTAACTTCTGAATTTGGGAAAAGATATGCAAAAATGTATGTAGAATGGTGCGAATGGGCCTTAGAATTACTCGAGTCCTATCGCGCTTGATTCATGTCAGAACCTCAGTAATTGAACCATCACTCCTGTCCCTTTACTGGGTTTACTAGTCAATAAAGAAGCGGATGCTTATTTGCATCCGCTTCTTTATTCTTTCAAATGAACTGAAATGGCTTCCCGATATCGTTTATAGTAACCAGGTACATTATTTAAGAGAAGCAGTTCTGTGTATAAATAGCTTTTCATATTGAAATCTTGTAAATTGATATTTGTTAGATCTAATATTTGCTTTAATCGATAGTTCAACGTATTTGGATGGATAAACAATTCTGATGCTGTTTGCTTTCCTTTCCCATTATTGGCCAAATACACCTCAAGGGTTTCCAACAAGTTGGTCTGTCCCTCGGTATCTTTTTTCATTAATACAAGAAGGTCTTCACTGAAATAATCCTCAGAACTATTCTTCTCATAGAGAGTAGCCAAGTATCTGTAAACTCCTAACTTAGCAAATTCTCTTGGCATGGTTTCTGGCCTTGGTTCAATAAAGTTAGCCGTTTCAATGACCTCAAGGGCTTCTAAGAAACTCTTTCTTACATCTATTAACTTCGTATATTCTTTTCCAAGACCAATCATGAAGTAATAAAAAGAGTCACCATCAAGAGACTGTTTCACTTCTTCAATAAACGCTCTCCCTGTATCTGTCGCACTAAACGGGTCACTCGCTCTCCCATGAACAAACATTACAATTTGAAATTCTGTCTTTAAGAACTGAATATCCTGTCGTAAAGGAGAGTGGATCACTAGATCCTTTAACGTTCCTAACAGCTCATTGTGTTGCGGGTCAGTTATGGAGAAGATTAATACCGCACACCTCTCAGGCAACTTTAGCTTCACTTGTTTTGAATCATGTCTGAATTGCGTCTCGCTCCCATACTCATGATGGATAAGTTTCCACAATAATTCATCCTTACGCCCCTCTTTTACATTGACTCGTGAATAAGCATCGTAAATCAGTTTCCCGATATGCGATGTAATTTCCTCTAAAAACACCAGGTCTTCTTCTTTTAATAAAGACGTGGACTCTTGCACCCAAATGTACCCCATCGTGTGACCTAAGTGTTTTGCAGCAATTACAATGCGCTGGTAAAAGCCAAGTTCCTCAATCGGTTCTATGCGAATAGGCTCTGGTTTACTTTCTACTTTTTGGACGATTCCCTCTTTCTTCAAACGATCAATAATAAAAACGGGACATTTCTTAGACAGAATCGTCTTCTGTTGAGTTTGGTCAAATTCTTCAAATGAAGAACTATATGCGATTAATTCAAAGTTTTTACTTTCAACAATGACTGGTTTATCAAGCTTCGAGCTAATAAACTCTGTCGCTTTATGTATATCCTCAGTCTGAAAAATGAGCTCCTTTTGATCCATAGTTCATCCCTTACCTTTCAAAGCGGTGTCGAACAAGAAAACCTAATGTTCATTATAGCGACTTTTCTCACAAAAGGGAAAGGCGATGTTGCAGAGTATTAATAGTCTTTTTAATATTCAGTTTATATTATCTGAAATCATGATGTATGAAAATACTTTAAGAACAGTACATAGGGACATTATGATACAATGGTTCCACTAATGAGACGAGGAGAATTAATATGGAGAAACATTTGGATCATATCGGCGTAGCCGTTCGAAATATAGAAGAAAGTATTCATTTTTATGAAAACGTGTTAGGTGCAACAATGATTGACCGTTATCGCAGTGAAGCAATCGGAGTTGAAAGTGAGATCGCCATTATGGATGTTAACGGATTTCGTACCGAGCTTTTAATGCCAACGAATAATACGACTTCACCTATTGCCCGGTTCATTAAACAAAAAGGAAAAGGCGTTCATCATGTGGCTTATCAAGTAGATGATTTGGATGAGGCTATAAAAGAACTAGAAGAAAATGGCATTCGCATTTTAGAAGGAAGCTTACGCACCAACAAGCATGGTAGACGATTAATTTACGTTAACCCAGCGGATACAGAAGGAACGATTGTGGAGTACTGCGACTATCCAAACCAATAAAGATACACACAAAAAAGCTTCTCACCTAGGTGAGAAGCTTTTTCTTTATTAATACATTTCAGAAATTGTTTTAGCTTGCATGTGGAGAGCGATATAATCTGGTCCACCGGCTTTAGAGTCCGTACCAGACATTTTGAATCCACCGAACGGCTGATAGCCAACAATAGCACCAGTACAGTTACGATTAAAGTAAAGGTTACCCACATGGAAGTCGCGAGCTGCGATTTCTAAGTGCTGGCGGTTATCAGAGATTACCGCTCCTGTTAAGCCGTATTCCGTATTGTTCGCAATCTCGATCGCTTCATCGAAGTCTTTCGCTTTTGTGAAGCAAACAACTGGTCCAAAGATCTCCTCTTGTTGCATACGGGAATTAGGCGCAAGGTCTGCAAAAATCGTTGGCTCAATAAAGTAACCTTTGGAATCATCGCCTTTACCACCTATCATTAGACGCCCTTCTTCTTTTCCTACTTCCATATAGGACATAATCTTGTCATATGCAGACTGGTCTACAACTGGTCCCATATAAACGTTTGATTCTGCTGCGTTCCCTACAGAAAGTTCTTTCGTACGAGCTACAACACGCTCTAGTACTTCATCGTACACATCTTGGTGCACGACAGCACGTGAACCAGAAGAACATTTCTGTCCTGAGAATCCAAACGCTGAAACAATGATGGCCTCTACAGCAGTATCAATGTTGGCTTCCTTGTCAACGACAACAGTGTCCTTACCACCCATTTCAGCAATGACTTGCTTCAGATGGTTTTGACCATTTTGGCGTACAGAGGCTTTCTCCATTATACGAAGGCCAACGTCACGAGAACCTGTGAAGGAGATTAGAGCAGTCTTTGGATGTTCAATCAAATAGTCTCCAACTTCTCCACCGCTTCCTGGTACGAAGTTTAGAACACCTTTAGGAAGTCCTGCTTCTTCTAAAATTTCAACAAATTTCGCCGCGATTACCGGGCTGTTACTTGCTGGCTTCATAACCACTGTGTTTCCTGCTACTAGAGGTGCCACAGTCGTACCAGCCATAATGGCAAGGGCCAGGTTCCATGGCGGAATTACTACCGTTACACCGATTGGCTGATAAACGTAGCGGTTACGTTCGCCTGGACGGCTCTCAACGTGCTTCCCTTTATCAATTTCTAACATTTGGCGAGCATAATATTCTAGAAAGTCAATAGCTTCTGCTGTATCTGCGTCTGCTTCTTTCCAAGGCTTACCTACTTCATAAACGAGATAAGCGGAAAGTTCATGCTTGCGTCGACGCATAATAGCGGAGGCACGAAGTAAAAGTCCTGCACGCGCTTCAGCTGACCATTTTCTCCAAGATTCGAATGAATTAGAAGCAGCTTGCATCGCTTTTTCAGCAAGCTCTTGAGTAGCCTTTGATACACGTCCAACAACTTGTTCTGTATTAGCAGGGTTTGTGGAAACGATGTGATTATCCGTTAAGATGCGTTCTCCGTCCACAAGTAAATGGTGGTCCTGGCCAAGCTGGCCTTTTACCTGCTGCAAAGCATCCTCAAAAGCCTTCTTATTTTCTTTAACTGTGAAATCTGTGAATGGTTCGTGTTTGTACGGTTGTACCATCATTCATTTCCCCTTCCTCTTCGTTATTTAAGCAGTAGCTAATTTATTTACTAAAGAGCCCTTTCACCGCAAAAGCGATGTTCGCCGGGCGCTCTGCTAACCTTCTCATGAAATATCCATACCAGTCTTCTCCATAAGGGAGATAGACCCGAACTTTGTATCCTTCCTGCAGAAGATCAAGCTGCATTTGATTTCTCATGCCATAAAGCATTTGAAATTCAAATTGATCTTTTGGAATATTGTTCTTCTCAACAAAGTCCTTTGTAAACTCAATCATAGCCTCATCATGTGACGCAATCGCTGTGTAATTCCCATTTAACAAGTGCTTGGCAATTAACTTTTTCAAGTTATCATCCACCATTGACTTTTCCGTAAAAGCTACTTTCCCAGATTCCTTGTAAGCACCTTTCACAAGACGCAAGTATGCGTTATAGTCGCTTAATTCCTCAACGTCTTGGTTTGAACGGAATAGATACGATTGAATGACAGTACCAAGATTGTCATAGTCTTTTTTGAAGTATTTATACAACTCCAGCGTCTTCTCTGTTCTAGAAGAATCCTCCATATCGATTGTTACAACCACATCATATTGCTTTGCTGCATCTAATATGCGTGTCATATTTTCATAGACAAGTTCGCGGCTGATATCGAGACCAAGTGAGGTCAACTTCAAACTTAGCTGCGTGTTCAACTGATGGTTATGAATAGCTTGGATCGTACTTATGCATTCTTCGGCACGCTCTCTAGCTTCCGCTTCTGAGTTCACGTATTCACCGAGATGATCCACCGTTACATGCAGCCCCTGACTATTCAACTGTTGGATTAATGGAATGGCCTGGTCAAACGACTCTCCCCCCACAATCTTATCCGCTCCCAGACGCGGCCCCCATTTCTTGGCCATCTTGTCGAGTACTGAACTATTGGATAATAATAAGAAGAAATTCTTACTTAACGCTTCCACGACCACCACACCCCTTCATCGTTGATGTAACGATTTCTTTAGATTAAAGAGATACATTTATTGTGCTAAATGTTTTTCTATTAAGAAAATTATAACTTTTATAGTGACTATACCACAACGTGCCCATGCCACAAACTTCAGCCAAAAATTTTGTGGTTTATACACAACCGCCCCTGAAAGCGCTTTACCACCTATGATGTGTACCCCGATTCACCATAGATAAACATAAGTTTTCGAATTATCCAGACACAACTCCGTGATCCCTTCTCTTTTCAGAAAAGGCAGGATTGTTGAGAGATAATGTTTCCGTTGACGCTAGTGTGGATTAAGGTGGGCCGGGAAACTACTCGCTTTCCGCGGGCGAGCTGTCGAGCCTCCTCACTCACTTTGTTCGCTCCGGGGTCTCGTCTACCTCTTTCTCCCGCAGGAGTCTCGCAGTTCCCCGGCCCACCTTTGCCATATATGAAGGAACGGAAACATGCCATATAGGGAAAAGTGAGCTTTCCTCTATACCCTCTAAGGGGGGCCGTTTAGCCTCTTTATGCCAGGGCTTGCTCGGGGACTGCGAGACTCCCGCGGGGGAAGGAGCCTAGGGGAGACCCCACAGAGAGCGACAGCGAACGAGGAGGCTTCCCAGCTCACCGCAGGAAAGCGAGTTGTCCCCGAGCAAGCCCAAGCACTCATAATTGCAGGCATCCCCCTACATAATAAAATGTCTCAGCTTCAAGTCTTCAACATAAGGCGGCTTATCAGGAAAAGTAGAATATTGGATCATTATTAATAAATTAACTATCTCAAATTAAAGATATTTATGTTACAATCTAATCACGGCGAAAACAGCCGGGTGTGCCATTGATGCATACCTTAATCACATAACGGGTATTAAACAAGCATATGCAAGAAAAATAGCCTATGACTTTATCATACTTTCACATCAAAAGGTGAGGAACATATTCCCTCAATTTTGGGAGAAATATCATTTTGCCCAGTTTCATACCAAGTGGTATACTTGGGAATGCAAGTTGACTTACGTCCACCCTGATTTATATGATGGAAAGTAAGAAAGTAAGGTAACATTCAAATGACCATTAGGAGGTTCATTGCATGATTACACTTTATTTATCTCCAAGTTGTACATCTTGCCGTAAAGCGAAAGCGTGGTTTGAGGAACATAACTTAGAGTACACAGAACGCAACATTTTCTCTGAACCTTTATCTGCAGACGAAGTTAAAGAAATCGTTCGTATGACAGAAGATGGGACGAAAGAAATTATTTCTGAACGTTCAAAGGTATTTAAAGAGTTAGATGTAGATTTAGATGATTTAACAATGCGTGAACTTTATGAGTTAATCGAGCAGAACCCAAGCATTTTGAAGCGTCCGATTATGCTTGATGAGAAGCGTCTGCAAGTTGGCTTTAACGAAGATGAGATTCGCAGTTTCCTCCCACGCAAAGTTCGCACATATCAGCTTGAAGAAGCTTTACAAAATGCTAACTAATTCTCCGGATTGGTACCGCCTTTGTATTAGATAATACCAAAAAGCCCTCTATATTAAATAGAGGGCTTTCCTTATGATTAAAGAACTTTCTGTAAGAAAGACTGCGCTCTTTCAGTTGAAGGAGTATTAAAGAATTGAATAGGTGTTGTTTCTTCTACTACAGCTCCCTGATCAAGGAAGATAATCCGATCGGCTACTTCACGTGCAAAAGCCATTTCATGAGTCACAATAACCATGGTCATCCCCGTGCTCGCGAGTTGCTTCATAACATCCAAAACTTCTTTTACCATTTCTGGGTCGAGCGCTGATGTAGGCTCGTCAAAAAGCATAATCTCTGGATGCATAGCAAGTGCTCTTGCAATAGCAACCCTTTGTTTCTGTCCACCTGATAGTTGATTCGGGTAACTATTTGCTTTATCGGATAACCCCACAGTTTCAAGTAGCTTCATGGCATTCTCTTCAGCCTCTTTTTTGCTCTTTCCATGTGTCTCCATAGGAGCAAAGGTGATATTCTGAAGCACGGTCATATGAGGGAAGAGATGAAAGTGCTGAAACACCATGCCTGTTTTCTCACGTATTTGAGTCACATTTTGTTCATTGAGTTGTGTCCCATCAATATAAACTTGGCCTTCTGTTGGTTGTTCTAATCCATTTAAACAACGGAGAAAAGTTGATTTACCAGACCCAGATGGTCCAATCACTGCAACTACTTCCTTCTTGTTAATCTCTGTTGAAATATTATTTAGAACAGGCATCTTCTTAAATGTTTTAGATAATTGATTTACTTTAATCACTGTAACTCAACCTTCTTTCTACCCTAGACCCGTACATCTCTAGCATCCGAACCATAAGGAAATATAAGATTAATGGGATGGTTAAGGCTCCAATATAGTTGTAGGTATCAGCTGCTACAATTTGTCCTCTGCGCATAATATCTGATACACCAATAACAGAAATAACAGCCGATTCTTTTAGTAACATAATGCCTTCATTCATTAAAGCAGGTAAAATGTGTTTAATAGCTTGTGGCAAAATAATTTTTCGCATTGCCTTGAAATATGGGATATTGAGAGCTTTAGCTGCTTCAAATTGACCTTTATCAACGGATTGAATACCAGCTCTGATGATTTCAGAAATATAGGCAGCAGAGTTCAACGAAAACGCGATTACACCTGCGACGAACGGCTCAATGTTCCAAGGTGTTACTTGCGGAATGACATAATAGATATAGACAAGTTGCAGGATAAGAGGTGTCCCTCGGAAGAATGCTGTATAGGCACCTGCGATTTTCCCTAATGCTTTACTTTTACCAAGTTTCGCAAGAGCCACTCCAATTCCTAGTATGAATCCTATAACTCCAGATAGTAAGACGAATTTTAATGTTATGAGAATCCCCTCTAATATAAAGGGGATTGATGGGATAATCTCTTCCATACCGTTCCACTCCTTGCCTTATTCAGACTTTCCTCCGTTTTCAAACCATTTCTTAATAAGTTCATCCATTTTGCCGCTTTCTTTCATCTTTTCAATTTCTTCATTAAATTCTTCAACTAGCTCACTGTCGTCAGGGAATGCTGCCGCAGAACCCTTAGAAGTGTTTGGATCAAGGATGAACTGAGTTAGCTTTTCATTTTTTTCTAGATAGCCGCTTGTGACACTATCTTCGATAATAGCTGCATCTATACGTCCTGTCTTC
The DNA here is from genome assembly GCF_000770675.1 of Pontibacillus chungwhensis BH030062. Taxonomy (GTDB): domain Bacteria; phylum Bacillota; class Bacilli; order Bacillales; family BH030062; genus Pontibacillus; species Pontibacillus chungwhensis. The sequence continues at coordinate 90,361 of NZ_AVBG01000005.1, read as the reverse complement.
AGCTCTTCTACAAGTTGAGGAATTAAGTCACGTTGAATGACTTCAATACCTTCGTATTCTTCTTGAAGTTCTTTGGCTTTACCTTCTTGAATCGAACCAAGCTGTACTCCGATCTTCTTTCCTTGTAGATCACTTAATTCTTCTATTGAAGTATCCTCCATTGAAACTACCGCATTATGCGCTTCGTAATAAATATCTGAGAAATCAACTTGCTTTTCACGTTTCTCATTTGGAGACATTCCTGCAAAGACGAAATCTACTTTGTTACTATTAAGAGCTGCAATCAACCCGCTAAAGTCCATGTTTTCGATCTTCAACTCATAACCCAATTCCTCTGTAATGTGTTTGGCTATATCAATATCGAACCCGACAATTTCATCACTATTAGCTGTATCTATAAATTCAAAAGGTTTATAGTCAGCCGATGTTCCCATAACCAATGTTTTCTTCCCGTCTTCTCCTTCACCATTAGCCGCTTCAGAACTGCCACACGCTGCAAGAACAACCATCGTTGCCATAATTGATAATATAAGTGCAAATTTCTTCATTATTGCCGCCCCCTGTTAATGTATGTTTATTAGATATTATGTATAATAACACATAAAACACGAAGTAAATACCCTTTTTATAAATTTTTATACAAAAAGATGCATCCCTTATACAGAAGAAGATGGGGACTTAATATTTAAAACACTTATAAGAAAACGCTTAACATACTTATATAGAGGCACATTACTGGCTGGAATTAAACTAAAAAGTACTAGTTTTTGTATTGTCTCAGATAATGTTTTACTTGATTTTTATTCACTCCAAATAGCCCCCCCTTAATATGAAAGGCTCAAAACTGTTTGTGAGTTTATTTCACCAAATATGGTATTTTTCCGTTCTCCCTAATTTGGCAAGGTGGGACTGGAAACTGCGAGACTCCCGTGGGCAGAAGAGCCTAGGTGAGCCACAGGAAAGCGAGTGGTTTCCAGGCCCACCTTACACTCAACTAAAGCATACGGAAACATTCTCTAGCCTATATTTTTGGAATTTTCTGTTTCATGATAAAATACAGAAGGAGCTACTAAAGGAGGAACCGAGATGTCGACTTTTTATCAAGAACGATATGATTTTTCACAACCAGAAACAATCGAGTCTGAATTAAATAGACTCGTGCAAGAACCCATCGATTCAGTAGAGAAATTAGAATCATGGATACTTGATCAAGCTCAAGTCTTTGATGCGATTGATGAAGGACTGAGAGGTCACTACATTGATTTTCAATGTCACAGTGATAGCCCTGAAGCGAAACGGGCCATAGAACGGGACCAGGAGAAGATTGAACCACTCCTTAAACGATACCGAGCATTACTAGACCAAAAATTCGTTGACTCCCCTCACAAAAAGGAACTAGATGCTACTACATACGGTCGATTTATAAAGATGAAGGAAAATGCATTGGAATTATTTCGAGAAGAAAACATTGATATTGAAGTCGAAGAAGACCGATTAACGAATCAATACTTTGAGATTACTGGAAGCATCACAGTGAATTGGCACGGGGAAGAAAAAACGCTCAGTCAAATGAGTCCTTATTTACAAGATCCGAATAGAGAAATCAGAAAAGAAGCCTTCACGCATATGAACGAAGCAAGACTACAGCATAAGGATCAACTGCAATCGATTATGGATCAGCTTATTTCACTACGGGAGAAAAAAGCGAAAAATGCAGATTTAAACAATTTTACTGAGTATATGTTTAAAGAATATGAGCGATTTGATTACACGCCTGAAGATTGTAAAGAACTGGCGAGATCGATTCAGGAGCATGTTGTTCCTTTAAAGAATGAATTAATGAATAAAGAAAAGGACCGCCTCAAAGTGGATACGTTGAAGCCTTGGGATTTAAACGCATCACCATCAGGCCAGAATCCTCTTAAACCTTTTAAGACGTCTGAAGAACTCATAAACAAATCTTCTTCGATCTTTACGAAGCTCGATGCGTCATTTGCCCACTTACTATCTGATATGAACCAAAAAGGAACGCTTGACCTCGATACGCGTAAAGGGAAATCCCCAGGTGGATTTTGCGATTTCCTTCCACTATCTAGAGTCTCGTTTATCTTTATGAATGCTGATACCTCTCATGATGATATGATTACGCTTCTACATGAAATGGGACATTGTATCCATAATAGCCGAAGTCAGGATATCCAAATCCCTTCTTACCGTGAAGCTCCGATGGAAAGTGCTGAACTTGCCAGTATGACCATGGAACTTCTGACGATGGATTACTGGAACCACTTCTATGACAATGAGGAAGAATTGCTACGTGCGAAGCGGGAGCAATTGGAAGGTATCATTCACTTCCTCCCTATCGGTATTGTGATTGATCAGTTCCAGCACTGGTTATACGAGAATCCTAACCACACCGCTCAAGAACGTAACGAAAAATTTAAAGAACTGAAACAATCATTCGGAGGCCAGCAAGTAGACTGGTCCGAGAATGAGGAGGTATTAGAGAATAACTGGCTGAAAGTCCTTCATATATTTGAAGTTCCATTCTATTATGTGGAATATGTCATTGCTCAGCTTGGCGCTGTCCAAATGTACAAACAGTACAAAGAGAATCCGACACAAGCACTTGAAAGCTACAAATATGCTCTATCACTTGGAAATACGAAATCACTAAACGAAGTATACAAAGCTGCTGGCATCTCATTTGATTTCTCAGCAGAGATGATTCAAGAGTTAATGGCATTTATCAGTGACGAACTTAAAGCGCTGGAATCCTCACACGCTTAGATAAAAAATAGAAAGCCCATTCCTTTATAAAGGAGTGGGCTTAACTTTACGTTTGAATCGTTGAAATAATTGTTATCGGCATCCCGTTTGGAGCCTGTAACGAATAGATCTTCTCCCCATGTTCTTCAATAGGTCCATGAACCTCTACCCCTTGTTCTTTTGCGAAAGATGCAAATTCATCCGCCTCATCAACTACAATTTGAAGCATAGTTAAAGCATTCATACACTCATTTTTATGCCAAAACTCAAGCCAGCTCCCTCCTGCCTTAAAAATTCCCCCTCGGTAGTCCTCAGTATCACTCCACGAATTCTCCAAGCCTAGTTTATGTTGAAAAAAATCCACCATCTCATCACTTTTCTCCGATACATCCACATACCGAAACCCTAGTACCTTCATACAGGACCCACCCCTTCAGTTATAATAATTACGCTCATTAAAGATTATACTCCCCATTTAAGCTGAATTGTAAAATAGGGATGTTAACTTATCTCTTCTAAGCAAAAGGCTTTGTTAATGTTTATTGTTTATTTTCATTTAATCCATATAAGCCCCCTTATATGGAAGGCTCGAGGTTGCTCAGCTAAAAGGGCCGTTACGTTTATGAGTGCTTGGGCTTGCTCGGGGACAACTCGCTTTCCTGCGGGGAGCTGGGAAGCCTCCTCGTTCGCTTTCGCTCTCTGCGGGGTCTTCCCTAGGCTCCTTATCCCGCGGGAGTCTCGCAGTCCCCGAGCAAGCCCTGGCCATAAAGATATGAACGGCTCCCCAGTTTACATCAGGAGATCTGGCGCCTCTATATATGGCATGTTTTCGTTCACACTTATATGGCAAAGGTGGGACTGGAAACTGCGAGACTCCCGTGGGCAGAAGAGCCTAGGTGAGACCCCGGAAGCCGGCGTGCCGGGTGAGGAGGCTCACCAGCTCCCCACAGGAAAGCGAGTAGTCTCCAGTCCCACCTTACACTCAATTAAAGCAAACGGAAACATTCTCTCAAATTCGAGTCTTCAAGATTACTACCCTCATCTTAAACAAGCTTGTTATAAAGGTTAACAACATTAACCTTTAACAGAGCTAAGTAAAAAAGAACTCCTTCAAAGGTATATCAGCGTCACTCTGTCGAATATACTAGTACGAATAAGTGGACAAGGTGGGACTTTATGAATATCTTTTTTAGTTACATATTACTCGGACTTTCTTTATCTGCACCAATGGGGCCCATCAATGCAGCTCAGCTAGATAAGGGAATTCGATTTGGTTTTTGGCATGCCTGGCTTGTGGGAGTCGGGGGTATGGTCGCCGATGGGGTATTTATGCTGCTTATTTATTTTGGAGTGGCTCAATTCATTGATACGCCTCTTTTAAGGGCATTTTTGTGGTCATTTGGATTTTTTGTTCTTTGTTATACAGGAATCGAAAGTATTATCAAGTCAAAATCTCCTTCAGTTGAACGTCAGGAAACACGAGGAGAAACGCTTGGAAAGTCGTTTCGGACTGGCTTCTTGATGGCGATCTCTAACCCATTAAGCATTTTGTTCTGGCTCGGGATTTACGGTTCTATTTTAGCCCAGACAACAGATCAATATGGACCTTATCAACTACTCATTTATAGCCTTGGTATTTTCCTCGGCATTACCATTTGGGATCTTACGATGGCAGGTCTTGCAACAGGCACCCGTCGACTAGTGAGTTCAGGGGTTCAACGTGTTATTTCCATCATTTCCGGTGTCGTATTAATCGGATTCGGTCTTTACTTCGGAATACAGGCGTTTCGTCTTTTGTTTGGAGTATAGACAGACACCCATTCTCCCTTTTCTTAATAGGATAACCGTGTAAATCCTTAAGGAGAGGTTGTTTATAGAAGTGAATTTATATACAAAGAGCTGGATAGAGAGAAATAATAAAGAACTAGAACCTTGGCAACAAGACGCCTATCATGACTTCTCTTCAATGCTTTTGAACGAGGAATCTCCTTACCCATGCGTCCCAGGCAAACAAGGGTTTGTGGGTGACATGTTACGATTTGGTTTTGTTAAAGACATTACAAGTAAAGAAAGCGCCACTCATATTGCTAATCTGCTGAAAGAATACGGAACCATTTCAAGAGAAACAGGAATGTACGCCTCACTCGTGATTCTCTCTGATTCGAGAGATCTACAACGTAATGAGACTACCATTGAAGAGTACGAAGAGATTTTTTGGACACTTTTAAGCGATGTGCACAAGGTCGACGAAACACCGTGGCCTGAGGGCATTCCCAAAGACCCTCATCACACGGCTTGGGAATTTTGTTTTGATGGAGAACCCTATTTCGCGTTTTGCGCAACTCCTGCTCATACTTTTAGAAAAAGCAGGCATTCTTCTTATTTTTTACTGGCTTTTCAACCGAGGTGGGTTTTTGATCAAATCAACGCCTCTACAACTCTTGGTCAAAAGTTAAAGAAAGTCATTCGAAAGCGTCTTGTAGACTATGACGAAATGGACGCGCACCCGAGTCTGATGTGGTATGGTCAGGAAGAAAACTACGAATGGAAACAATACTTCCTTCGTGATGATGACACCACCCCATCAAAATGCCCGTTTATGAGGATGAAGAACAAGTTAAAAAGTATACGTCATTAGTTACCTTTAACCCCACCTACTTTGGTGAAAAGGGGGATTCGCGGAAACGATGTCCGTTATAGAGAATTTATTTCGTAATTTGCTCAAATGTCCTCTCCCCCTTTCACCGCTAATTACAAATTTCCTTCCCCCTCCTTACTCAGCCCCATGACGTCCTCTTCTTTCTTTCAACCAAGTGGCAGTTGCGATGAACAATAAAAAGAGAAGGCTGACAAAAAAACCTTTCCGGCTAACAGGATCCCATAATGTGCCCGTAATAGCTGCTAATATAAGGACAAAAGAAAATATAAACAAAATTGTATCCTTAACTCCTTTGGCCATTAACTTTCTATACGAAAATAGAATGAAAATCCACGTATACAAAAGCATGAGTCCAGCAGCTGTAGTCACATACTCAAATAACTTATCAGGCAACAGTAATGCAATGATAATAGAGGCAATCACAACAAGCGTAATTAATGTAAAAGCCGGCAGTGGTACATTCCACTTGCTTTCTTTTGCAAACACCTTGGGAGCATCTCCTTCTTCTGCTAGCGTAACGAGCATTGTTGTGACTGCATACAGAGAAGCTACCATCGTTGAAAAGCCGGCTATAATAAGAACTGCATTAAACGCATGAGAAACATACGGCAAATTTAAACGTGCAAGTGATGTTAAAAAAGGACTTTCATCGGCGTTAACAGACGATAAAGGAGTGAGCTTTACGACTAAGAATATGGATAAGACATACAGGGCTGTTAATGAAGCCAACATAATCTTCCCCGATTTTGGTGCCTCTTTTGGATCCTTCATTTCCTTTGCCATTAACCCCATTACTTCAATCCCTCCAAAAGCATAAAAAGCATAGACCAGCGCGATCCATAACCCTGTAAAGCCGTGTGCAAACAAGTCTGTTTTCTCGGACCTATCAATCGACTCACCCATTTCAATCAGACCAAACAAAGCAGCTCCAGCTATGATCACAAACATCAAGATCGCAGCTACTTTCATGACTCCAAATACGTTCTCAACCTTCTCAACCTTCTCTACCCCAAGCAAAATAACGAAAAGACCAAGTCCTGAAAAAACAGCTGAAAAGATCCATAATGGAATAAAGGGAAACCAAAACTGAGCAAAAATCCCAAGAGCCGTTAGCTGACTCCCCATGATAAGCATTTCTGAAGACCAATATACCCAGCCATTACTAAAACCTGCCCAGCTTCCATATGCTTGCTTTGCATATGTACGGAAAGAGCCCTTTTCAGGGTGATGAGCCGTTAACTTTGCCAAGGATTGAAATACAATATAGGTTGCCATACCAGCTAAAAGGTAAGCTACTAAAACGGACCAACCTGCTTTCTGTATACTAATACTTGCACCTAAAAAATACCCTGTACCTATGATACAACCAACACCGATTAGGGACATTTGCCACCAGGTTAAATGCCCTTCCTTAGCTTCTTTGCTCACATTTTCACCCCTTCCTCATACAAGTTTGTTTTAGTTTTAGATAAACAGCTGAGAATATGTGTCTTGGGAATGAAATTAACGATTATGGCAATAGTAAGAAGCAGAATAAATCACATAATGGAAGGGGTAGCACATGGATATTAAGCCTAACTGCTGGAATGAGTACGACGAATTGAAGACAGTTCTCGTTTGTTCTCCTTCTGCATTGGACGTTGCAGACTCCCAAACAGCTACAGATGTGCAATGGGAAAAGCCTGTAGATCAAAAGAAAGCACATGAACATTTTCATAACCTTGTACATGCTATGGAGAGTCACGACATCAGAGTCATTGATTATTCGAGTTATTTATCCCGACAAGACGCACAACTTAGTCAACAACTTATCAATCGCTTCTTTGTTCGTGATCTGGCTTGCGTATTTGGAAACACTATCATTCCTGGTGAACCCGGCACTTCTATGAGACGACCTGAGTACATCCAGTCTCATTTCCTATTCCTTGATTGGTTTGGCCCTGATCGTTTTAAGATACAAGCTAATAACAAGGGCAAGGCTATAGAATATGGAGATCTCATGATATTGAATAAAGACGCCATAATCATTAATACTGGACTTCGCACAAGCTATGAAACGATTCAAGCAATGAAAGACCACATATTCAAAGCCGGCTTTTCTGAAATTGGTGTCATTGATCTTCCAAGAAGACCTGACACTCTTCATTTAGATATGAATAGCAATGTAGCAGCTAGGGATGTATTTCTTGCAAAAAGCTATATGAGGTATTTGCCTATCCAAGTCTTAACCGATAAACATTCTAGTTATCAAATGATGCAGGAATTCCTAAACCGGCACGAATACGATGTCGAGTGGACCAACGATATTAAACATACGGTTGCTGATATTAATTTCCTGAACCTTGATCCGGAAACGATTCTAATAAGCACGAAAGCAAACAAAAAGATTCTCAAAAACCATCCAAAGTTAAAGAAGAAGAAGCTCGTTGAAGTTGAGGTTGATGAACTAGAAAAAGGTGGCGGAGGAATAAGATGTATGACACTGCCATTTGAAAGAAGGTCATAAAAAAGCCAGGCTCTCCTATAAAGAGAACCTGGCTTCTTCTATTCGTTAAGCAGAGGCTTTATTTTCATGCTTCTTCTCTGTTTGATTAATAATAGATGTTCCGACTAGGTCGCCTGTTACGTTAAGTGCAGTCGCACCCATACCGACAAGAACATCAATCGAGGCTAGAACCGCTACAGCTTCCATAGGTAACCCAACTTGGGTGAATACAGTAGCAATCATGACAATACCAGCACCCGGGACACCTGCTGTGCCAATTGATGCAAGCGTACCAACAATGACAATCATTAACATGTCTGTGAATCCGAGCGTCATACCCGTATAGTTTGCTGCAAAGACTGCTGATACAGCAATACGAATCGCTGCACCGTCCATGTTAATGGTTGCTCCAAGCGGAAGGCTAAACCCATACAGACTCTTTGATAAACCCAAACGGTTAGCCGCATTTAACGTAACAGGTAGCGTACCTGAGCTACTCTGCGTCACAAACGCGGTAATCATTGGTGTACGAGCCTGAGAGAAGAATTCTTTTGGACTCATCTTAAATACAACCATTAAGACCGTATAAAGGACGATTTGTACAAGAATAGCAACATACAGAACAAGGACCATATTTCCAAGCGAAAGGATTGTGTCTAATCCTTGGTTTCCAACGGTCTGAGCAATAATCGCAAAGATTCCAATCGGGATATACTGAAGAATCACATTCATAATCTTAAATGTTGCTTCATTCAAACCATTGAATAGCTTATAAACATTCTCTCCAAGTTCTCCATGTTCCTCGGAGTTGCGAAGTGCAGAAATCGCAATACCAAATACAAGTGAAGTAAATATGATACCAAGTAAGTTCATTTCAGAAAATGCTGTTACAATATTTGTTGGGATAATATTTAATAACACGCTAGCTACACCTGGGTGCTCGTTAGCTTCGATCGTCTCATTCGTATCAACAGACAAACCAGAACCAGGGTCAAATAAACTTGCAACAAGCAGTCCGACTGTGATCGCTAGTGCAGACGTTGCTACATAGTAAAGGAACATCTTCCCTCCCATGCGTCCTAAGTTACCTACCCGCGTTTGGTTCACTCCTACAATTAACGTAAAGAATATGAGTGGAATGATGATAAATTTTAATAATCTCATTAACAAGTCGCCTAATGGCGCCAATACAGATGTTTGTTCACCAAAGATCAATCCTACGGTAATACCTACTATAAGTGCTACAGTTATTTTTACAATTAGAGATGCGTTCACATACCCTTTAAATAATCGACTCATAAACTCCCTCCCCTTTCCATTTATAATTATTCCTATCATTTTAATCGGCTTTATCGATTATTAAAATTACTAGAATTCTTCCTAATTGTCAAAGGTTTGTTTTTCCAAGTATATGTTGTTAAATGGTCACAATAACAGCCTTAGTGTAGCAATTCATTTATGAAAGTTAAATCTAAATGCTTAGAATGTATACATCTTGAATTCTAAATTCATTCAAGACAAAAGGCACAAGTTCTCCCATTAGAGAATTGTGCCTTTTCTACAAAAATTTATACCGTTATCCATAATAGCGTGACAGGACGATCGTGCATCCCTATTACTATTTTAATTAGAGCGACCTTCTTTTTTCATTTTCTTTGAATGCCCCTTTTTGAATGGGAACCACCAGTTTAATTCTCCAAGAAGCTTCATTAGGCTCGGAACCAGCAATAGCCGGATAATGGTAGCGTCAATAAATATAGCGATGGCAATTCCAATTCCGATTTGTTTGACCGGCATTACATTTGTGAAAGCAAAAGCTCCAGTAATTACAATCATAATTAGAGCAGCAGAGGTGATGATCTTACTCGTATTTGCAAGGCCCTCTACTGTAGAATAATGATTATCCTTTGTTTCCTGGTAGAACTCATGGATTCTTGAAATGAGAAACACTTCATAGTCCATACTTAAACCGAAAACAAGGCTAAAGACAAGCACAGGAAGAACCAGAGCAATATCCGCTTCCTCAAGACCTAACAGGCCATTTTGGAATAGGAGAACAAGCACGCCGAATGTTGAGGTCAGGCCTATTACATTCATGAAGATCGCCTTAAGGGGGATTAAAATCGACTTGAAGGCGAGCATTAAAATGGTGAACGTAGATCCTAGAATAATCGCTACACTAATACCCACTTTGTCGTAAATTTCATCATAAATTTCCTGATTGAACTTTGGCTGTCCTCCGATTTGAACCTCCACATTCCAATCCTTTTCATTCCACTCCCTCATTAATTGTTGAGCTTTGTCTGTGTCTGCTTCTGTATCTATGACAACAGGTATTAGGAGTTGTTCATCTTGAACGAAACGGTTAATAGCGGGTTCTAGCTGGCTCTGCACCTGTTCTTGCTGCAAAGCCTGGTAGAGTTCATCACTCGTACCTATTTCGCTCACACTAAACAATGTAGAAACGGATTCAACAAGCTCCTCATCAGCAACTTCCTCTTTCAATTGTTGCCAAGCTTCTAACCCTTCTTCACTTAACCAATCTTGATCACTCTTCGCCACGAGATATACTTGACTTTGATCTGGGTTCAGAAACTCCTCTTCAATACTTTCGTAAGCCGCTCTTGATTCATAGCTTTCAGGCAACGATTCTATGGTAGGAATGGACAAGTTCATATTTTGAATTGGTATAATCCCTACGACCAATACCCCTAGTGCAACAAGTGTCAGGACAATTGGACGTTTCATGACCCACCTAGCGAACGTGCGCCAACGCTCTACAGATGATTGACCAACACGGATCACTTTCCACTTGTTAATATTTTCGCCAATCAGAAACAGGATAGCTGGAAGAAGAGTTAAGGCGGTTAAGACAGCAATAGAAACAACCACCATTCCTCCTAAAGCGATCGTTAGGAAAATATCAATTTGAATCACCATCATAGCTCCAAGTCCAATGAACACACACATAGCTGAGAATAGAATAGACCGCCCTGCCGTTAAAATCGTTGTCCGGATTGCCGCAGCCGGCCCATTTGATTCAAGCTCCTCGCGATAACGATTGATGAACAACAAAGCAAAATCAATACTTAGAGCCAACCCAACCATCGGAACGACGTTGAGAAGGAACACAGATAAATTAACACTATCGCCCATTAGCGTAAGAACGCCAAATGCTAAAATGACTGTTACGGCACCGACAATGACCGGAACAATCGAAGCCACAACACTACCAAAAGCGAACAATAATATAACAAGGGCAACCGGAATTCCGATAAGTTCTGCCGTCTTCAAGTCTTCCTGGCTAGCTTTATTAATATCTTCAGAGATCACAGGCGCCCCAGTTACCGACACCCCTGTATAGTCACCTGCGATGGAACGTACTTCCTTAATAACAGCTTTCATATCTTCAGGCTCTTCATCCATATTCAACGACGCATAAGCCACATCTTCCTTAAACATGGATGCATCATCTAACGGTGAAGACACTGATGTAATTGCAGAAACGTCTTTCACTTCATTTAATACGCCAGTAATTGTTCCCTGAAAATCTTCATCCTCATGAGCCTCAAATAGTAATAATATAGAAGACTTCGGAAACCCAAATTGATCATTCAACGTCTCTTCTACATCTTCGTACTCACCAGCAGTACGAAACCCATCCCCCTCAAGCTTTGAAGGAAGATCCAACGCAAAATAACCAAACACAACAACAATAGCTAACCAAAAGAAAAGCAATTTCTTATTTGCTTTCACAATGGCAGAGGCAATCGAATTCATAACACCTGCTCCTTTATACTCGTATGTAAAGTAGTACTTCTTCCCCTATTGTATACTGTTTGTAGGTGATTGAGAATTTTAAAGGGTTATTCATTATACATTCACTCGCACTACCTCCTAAGTCCTTAATGGACAAAAATGAGACACTTTAGTGTGAATGGGGCCATTACAATGTGGGGCTTGGGCATTCTAGGGGACAACTCGCTTTCCTGCGGGAAGAAGAGTTAGACGAGACCCCGGAGGGCACGCTTTTTTGCCCGAGGAGGCTCGACAGCTCGCCCGCGGAAAGGGAGCTGTTTCCCAGACCACCTTCCACCTCACCAAAGCTAAAGGAAACGTCTCTCGATCTATCGCAAACTAAACCATTTCGAATGTTTAATCACCATAATCACTACACTTTTCAACAAGAGCCCATCATAAGTAACTTTATAGTGCACAAACGGGTAGACTATACAATATAAGACTCAAATCGCCATTTTAAGAAAGGAGCTTGTTGCATGACTTCCGTTACTCATACAGACGTCCTTATCATCGGTGCTGGACCAGCTGGGCTAATGGCTGCTAATGCGCTAGAAAATCAAGGCGTGGACTGGATCTGCTTAGAAAAAAGATCTGAACCCTCTACGCTGTCGAAAGCCCTAGGCATCCAAGCACGTACACTTGAAATGTTTGAGCTACTAAATGTTCATAAACCCTTCTTAGAACGGGGGTACCCAGGACCTGGCACGAAGCTGCACCTTGGAGACACTACTCCGTCCACTGAGGAGTTGTATCATATACAGAGTCGCTACCCTTACATTCTAATTATTCCACAAAGTGAAACAGAAGAAATTTTAGAAGAGCAATTGATTCAATCCGGGAAGTCCATAAACAGAGAGCATAACGTCATCGAAGTTTCTCAAACCTCAGAAGGCGTTCATGTTAAAGCGGATAATAATGGGGAAATTCACGAATACAGTGCAAAATACCTCTTAGCCTGCGATGGGTCACACAGTAAAGTTCGAGAATCTTTGAATGTGGAGTTTGAAGGAAAAGACGATGGGTTTACATTTTTCCTTGGGGATGTAGATGTTCCCGAATTTAATGACATTTATATCAATGTATTTCTAAACGATCGCGGAGCGGCCGCTTTCTTCCCTTATAAAGACGGAAGTTATCGCGTTGTAGGCTTGGACCGTTCTAAACAAGGACAGCCGAGACAAGATGACCTGGCCTTAGAGGACCTCCAAGAAAGCTTGGATACCATTTTGCCTGAACCGCTTCAAGTCGAAAACCCAAAATGGCTCACTTACTTTGGAACCGCACACAGACAAGTTGATACCTACCGTAAAGACCGTATCTTTTTCGTAGGCGACGCCGCTCATATTCACAATCCAATTGGAGGGCAAGGGATGAACCTGGGTCTTCAGGATGCAGTAAATCTGGCTTGGAAAATTGATGCCGTCCTAAAAGGGCATGCCACTGACTCATTCCTAAACAGTTACCATCACGAGCGGTATCCTATAGGAAAAGATGTCCTCCGGGAAACCTCAGCAATGCTTAGAATTGTTTTATTAGATGGAACAGTTGGAAAAATTCGAAACTGGGCCGGGAAATGGGCATTAACCCAAAACTGGGTCCAACAAAGAGTAGCCAATCATATGTCTCATGTTTACAACGATTATGACAAAACGGAGCAAAACCGTTCGTTACGGGACCCTTCCCTTCCTAAAAAGGCACTTCAAGCTGGCGACCGAGTGCCGGATTATCTACTCTTCTTTGACGGAACAACTGATGAACGGTTGTATCCTTTCATTCGAAGGCACGGTCATCTATGCCTGATCTACATTGACGATGCTCAGGATGAGGCAGTCATTGATTACGCGTATGATTTTGCTACAAAGGTTAAAGAAAAATACTCTGGTCTTATAACCGTGTACCTTGTAGCCAGAGGAGGAACAGTTTCCTCAGACCCTGACCATGAGCTGCCGATTATTTATGATGTCCATCATGATTTGCAAAAGCATGTTGGTATGAGGAATGGTCATACTCTGCTCATACGGCCAGACGGTCATGTTGCTTTCCATGAAACCACTACAAATTCTGAGAATACATTGGCTAAGATGAAGCGATTCTTTAGTTAGATCGTAAAAACCCTCTCCAATCACAGGAGAGGGTTTTTATATAATCTAATTCAGACCCTTATTACTCCACGAAAGCCCCTCGCAGCATAATAAGACTCTGCTCCGTTATGATAAACAAAAACATGTCCATACCGAAAATCACAAAATAGCGCACCACCCCGGTCTCTTATATCTTCAGGCGTTTGCACCCAGCTTGATGTTTTCTTATCAAAATCACCAAGTTTCTGCAATGTCCGATATTGATCTTCATTCAATATTTCTATTCCCATAGAGGTTGCCAGATCGACTGCGCTTGTTTCAGGCTTATGTTTCTTCCTCGATTCTAGTGCTTCACGGTCATAACACACACTTCTGCGACCTTTAGGACTTTCAGCTGAACAATCAAAGAAAACATATACCCCTCGCTCTTTGTCGTAGTCAACAACATCCGGCTCACCGCCCGTTCTCTCCATCTCATAGAGGGACCATACCTTGTCCTCATAAGTCTCAAGTCTAGTTTGCACTTCAGTCCATTTCAGCCCTTCGTGGCGGCTCATATTGTTCTCGAAACGTTCTTTCAACACCTCGAGCAGTTCTTCTTTTTGTTCTAAAGATAATCCACTGGCCTCAGTCATGTAGCATCCCCCTTTAACTATCTTAGATATGATGCTTGCGTACTTTAGTATCAAACACCAAATTGCCGAATGGAATAAACGCAACAGCAATAGCTGAACTTACCCATATAAATGACCATCTAATTTTAAACGTCACATAGACAATCGTAGCCAAATACATAACAAAAAGCGCACCGTGAAGGGAACCCACATAGGTTACTGCCTCCGGATAGCCTACCACGTACTTAAGCGGCATAGCGATAAATAACAAAACAAGAAGGGATAAACCTTCTAAAAAGCCCATTAACCTAAACTGATTAATTGGGGAGCTAAACATAATCTTCACTCCAATTTTCTCTCTTTTAATCAACATACACATTAGTAAGTTTAACATGGATTCATTTAACCTGCTTTTTAATAAATGACTCAATGGAATGTACGTGAAAAGTTGAGTATTTCGTTTATTGTCTTATAATTACTTATAAAAAAGCACAAGCTCACTAAAAGGGCAGCTTGTGCTTTTACATTAAATTCAATCTATACGTCTGGAAGCTCATCAATGCTATCCCGCAGAAAATTAGAAAAAAAAGCTTTAAGACATAAAAAAACCACCAATTATGTATTGGTGGAGACGGTGGGAGTCGAACCCACGTCCAGAGATATCGTTACAATAGCTTCTACGAGCGTAGTCAGCATATTATATTTCGCATACAATTCGACCTACTGACAGGCTTCCTTGCAGCTAACCTTATTGGTCTCTTCGTTCATCCTAAGGTGGCGAATGAACGCGTAGCCCACTTAAGTTTGAGACCCTTCAATCTACCACATGGGCGATGGCAGGAAGGATCCTCTAGATCAGCTTATGCAGCTGCTAGAGAGAAATTGTTTTCTTTGCCAGTTATTATTGGCATGGCGCTTTACGAGTCGCCAATCGGCCCGCTACTAGAGCACGACCTATCCCTGTCGAATCCGTAACGTCCCCATGTAAATGGTTCCTTTAACGGAAGATGAGCTCAAAAGGCTTCATCATTTATATGCCGTATCGTTTCAACGACAATACTTAGTATAACATAAAATGAGGTTTTAGCAATGGATACGAACTGGTATCTTTTGTAAGTTAATAACCACTGTTTTTGATAGCACGATCAATGTCACGCTTTGCTTGCTTGCGTTTCAAGTCTTCACGCTTATCATATTTCTTTTTACCCTTACCTAGACCAATTAAAACCTTGGCTACACCATTTTTAATGTACATCTTTAAAGGTACAAGCGAGTAACCTTGCTGCTGTGTTTCACCAATTAAACGGTTGATTTCTTTACGATGAAGAAGTAACTTCCGCATTCTCGTTGGTTCATGGTTGAACTGGTTTCCCTGTTCATAAGGAGAGATATGCATATTATGAAGGAACACTTCTCCTTTACTCACACGTGCGAAGCTGTCTTTCATATTCACTCTGCCGGCACGGATTGACTTAATCTCCGTTCCTTTCAGAACAATGCCCGCTTCAAATGTATCTTCTATAAAGAAATCATGACTGGCTTTTCTATTTTGTGCGATTGCATTTCCTTTACCTTTAGGCATAAGCGTATATCCTCCTCAACTTGCGTAAACAATATTGTATCAAAAAAAGACCAGAATTCCAATTATAAAGGGCGCATCAGGCTTTCTAATAGACAAAGAATATGTCCTTGTGAGAATATTACAATTGGAAAATTGAACATCGGAAGTGGGTGACTCATGGAAACAGAACTCGTAACGCTTCGGAAGCTAACAGAAAATGACTATGACGCTTTAAGAAACATGCAGACCGGTTTAGAAGATGACTATGTTGTCCGCATCTTTCACAACCTTCTCGAACGAGAGAACAATGTCATGTATGGACTTTTTGATAAAGATCAAATGATTGCTGTTTCAGGCTTTACATTATTCTCTAGTAAATTCGCCATGCTCGGACGCCTGCGAACGGATATCCGGTATAGAGGTAAAGGATTCGGCACCGAAATCCTTCGCGCTATAATAGAGGAGCTGAGAACGATTCCTTCCATTGAATTCGTCAGCGCAAACACACAACTTCACAACTACTCAGCTCGTAAAGCCTTGACGAAATTAGACTTACCACATGTAACTACCCTGCATCCCTACATTCTAAAAGACCCACATTTTGTGAAGAGCACGCCAGGTAAGGTATGGGATACGGTGAATACAATAGAAGAAAAACGGAACTTCCTTCGATCGCTAAGGGAAAATGCTCTTGGTGCTTTCCCTTATGAAGCCTACTATCCTCTTCCGTTTGATGAATCTTTATTTACAGATGAGTACCTGAAAGATGGAACGTTTTACGTCAATTCAGATCGAACCCGTTTCTTATTCTGTAAGGTGGATCAAAAGGGGAACCTTTACCTCAACTCTAAGTACTTCTGGAATGACCATTTTGAGCAACCGGGTCTATTCGAAACCATTCAACATGAATGGTCTAAGCACGAGGATGTATACGGGGTTTGGATTGACGTTTCGTCTGAAGCGGCTCATACGTTTTCATCTGATGCATTTGAAACACAAGATCCATGGCTCTTATATGGATTCAAGTTATCCTAACGTAAAACAGGTAACTGCGACTTCGCAGTTACCTGTTTTTATTTATTTTCCGCGTTTCTTACTCTTTTTCTTACCGTTTGGGACTCCTTTGTTTTGGTAGAAAGGCTTGTTCCCTTTCTTGCCTTTAGATCCCTTCTTATCACTCTGGCCACGGCCTTCGCCTTGGCGCTTTTGCTTTTTAGGGCCATTAGGCTTATCCGTTCGTTTCGCATGAATCACCTTAGGGCGATCCGGGCGCGTAGAACGATTCTTCTCAGGAGGTTTCATTCCTACGAGCTCAAAGTCAACGACACGTTCATCAAGATCTACTTTTTCAACTCTAACAGTCACTTCATCACCAATGCGGAACACCTTACCAGTACGCTCTCCGATCATCGCGTAAGAACGCTCATCGAAGTGGTAATAGTCATCCGTTAGATAACTTACGTGAACAAGCCCCTCTACTGTATTCGGCAATTCAACAAACAATCCAAATCCAGTTACAGAACTTACGACACCTTCAAATTCTTCTCCAATCTTATCCTGCATGAACTCTGCTTTCTTAAGGTCATCCGTTTCACGTTCAGCATCAACAGAACGACGCTCGCGATCAGAAGAGTGACGAGCAATCTCTGGAATCTCTTCTTTCCAGTGTTTACGTGTTTGTTGATCCAGCTTCCCTTCGATAATGTACGTACGAATTAAACGGTGAACGATTAAGTCCGGGTAACGACGGATAGGCGAGGTGAAGTGGGTATAGAATGGTGTTGATAACCCAAAGTGACCCAGATTGTTCTCATCGTAACGAGCTTGCTGCATAGAGCGAAGCATCAGTTTTGAGATCACCATATCTTCTTGTGTACCTTTTACGGATTCAAGAAGATTTTGAAGTGCCTTTGGATGAACATCATTTGAAACACCCTTAACGTTATAACCAAAGTTCGTAATAAACTCGAAGAAGTGCTGCAGTTTAGACTCATCTGGCTCTTCGTGTACACGGTGAATGAATGGAACATCCATCCAGTGGAAGTGCTCATCAACGGTTTCGTTCGCTGCTAGCATAAACTCTTCAATTAATCGTTCAGCTACAGAACGCTCACGCAGAACAACATCTTCTGCTTTTCCTTCATCGTCGACTAGAACTTTCGCTTCTTTAAAGTCGAAGTCAATGGCACCACGTTCCATACGTTTACTTCGTAAAATCGATGCTAGGTTTTCCATATCTTTAAACATCGGAACAAGTGGCTCATAGCGTTCTTTCAGTTCTTCATCATCATCGACTAAAATACTTTTTACGTCAGCGTATGTCATTCGCTCATCTGTCTTAATCACACTTTGGAAGATCTCATGGTTTACAACTTCACCATTAGAGTCAATTTCCATCTCACAAGAAAGCGTTAAACGATCCACCTGGGGATTTAAAGAACAAATTCCATTTGATAATCGATGAGGAATCATCGGAATCACTCGGTCAACAAGGTACGTACTTGTTCCTCGATCACGCGCTTCTTTATCAATTGGAGAACCCTCTTCTACGTAGTAACTTACATCTGCAATGTGAACTCCTAAATGATAATTCCCGTTATCAAGCTTACGACAAGAAATGGCATCATCTAAGTCTTTTGCATCTGCACCATCAATGGTTACAATTTGTTCATCCCGCAGGTCACGACGATTCTTAATCTCTGACGGATCAATTTCATCAGGCGTATTTGTAGCTTGTTCAATGACTTCTTCAGGAAAGTCTGATTGAATACCGTGTTTATGAATAATTGCTAAAATATCAATTCCCGGATCATTTTTATGACCAAGAATCTGAACGACTTCTCCTTCAGCACTCATTCGACCTTCTGGGTACTTTGTTAAGCGTACAATAACTTTATGTCCATCGACCGCTCCATTGTTAGCTGCCTTTGGAACAAAGATATCATTAGGAATACGCTTGTCATCTGCAATAACGAACCCGAAGTAGCCATTATCATCGTAAGTACCAACAATTTCTTGTGTACTTCTTTCAACGATACGAATGACAATACCTTCTGGACGCTTGCCTTCTTCGCCTCTTGAATCGACTCGTACTAAAACGCGGTCATTATTCATCGCGGATTGAAGGTCAGAATGGTGAATGTATACATCATCCTTGTCATCTTCATCCGGAATTAAAAAGGCAAACCCTTTTGCATGCATCTGAATCTTACCGCGGATCAAATTCATTTTTTCAGGAAGCCCGTAACGATTTTTGCGTGTTCGTACGAGTTCTCCTTCTTCTTCTAATTGGTTCAAAGCTTTCATTAATGTTGTAAAATCTTCTGCACTTCCATGCTCAATTAATTCTTCAATTTCCTGTACGGATAAAGGTTTTGAGTCATGTTCATGGAAGTATTCGAGTACCTGTTTCTTTAACTGGTCACTCATTATATCCACCGTCCTTCTTGAATCCTTATTCTTATTAGTGTTATCTATTATTCCACTGTCCAATCAAGTGATTCTAAGAAGTTGTAAATATCTTCGTGAAGTTGGTCTCGCTCTTGACCTAGCGTAATCGCATGTCCAGACTCTTTATACCATTTAATATCCTTATGATCAGCTTCTACCTGTTCATAAATATAATTGGCGCTATCTGTGTTAATGACCTCGTCTTGCTCAGCCTGAATCACTAACGTCGGCGCGTAAATCGTATCAACTTCATCATGTACTTCTTTAATTAACTTGCCTAGTTGATTGAATGTTTGTGTGGAATCTTCTAGTAACTCGTTCATTTCTTGTTCGATTGTTTCTTCTGATTTCTTCTCTAACTGTTTAAACTCTTTGACGAATTGCTTAAAACTCTTCGTCAGCTGTTCTTCATTATCAAAGAACATTGGAGTACACATCGTTGTAATACCTTTTACTTGATTCGTGTACGTCAATTTAAGACCAAGCACACCACCAAGAGATAACCCAGCGATCGCAATCTCCTCGTAGCCAAGGTCTTTAAGATGTTGGAATCCTTCCTTCGCACTCTTCCACCAGTCTTCTGGAGTCGTTTTCACTAACTCCTCTGGCGGTTGCCCATGACCTTTGTAGATCGGTGCATGAGTGGTGTACCCTTTCTTTTCTAAAAAACGACCAAGCATGCGCACATCCGCAGAGTGGCCTGTAAATCCATGTAGTAACAATACCGCACGATTTCCCGCTTCAAACGTAAATGGTTCTGGTAGTTTGATTTGCATCTTGAATGACAGCTCCTTCTAGCTCATGTTGTATTATGATTAGTTTTACCCGTTGCACTAATTCAACAGAGGAAATAGTTAGTGGGAATGAGAATGATTTCATGGTACCACGAAATAACTCATTTAGCATAAACAAAGTCCATATGCTGGGAAGCCTAGAGGTCAATTCCCTTAAAATTTTCCTTAAAAACCAACTCTCGTAATTAGAATTATGTATGCTTAAGATTCTCGGGTTACATCTTGGAAGTTTTGGTCAATTTGAGCATTGCTTTGGTCACTTTGGGAGCTCTTTCGTCAATTCGGGGGCCTCTTTCGTCAATTCGAGCTCTCCTTTCGTCACTCCGAGAGCCTCTTTCGTCAATTCGAGCTCCCCTTTCGTCACTCCGAGAGCCTCTTTCGTCAATTCGCCCATACCCTTCATCGCTCACCAAAACCCCACTTCGGTCACTCCAAACAACTCTCCCCTCATTGAACAAAAAAAATAAGTAACGGGAGCTCCCGTTACTTATTGATTAAGAATATACCCAAGTAAAAATGTAAGAACAAAGAATAGAACAGCCGTTACAATTGTAGCTTTATGCATAATAGCATCAACACCGCGTGCTTTTTGCTTACCAAATAATTGTTCAGCCCCTCCAGAGATCGCTCCTGAAAGACCAGCGCTTTTACCTGATTGAAGAAGAACTAATACGATCATTGCAATAGCATCAATCGCAAGTAATACCAATGTTACCGTGTACATCTGATCCACCTCCTAAAACGCTCTAATACCTAAGGATAATGTAGCACAAAACCCCTTCAACGGCAACCTTTTATTAACAGATTTGCTTTAGGGGAGTGAAGGGTGCCAGACACCCTTTACTCCCCTAAAGCCCCCCTCTTCCTAGCGTTTTATTCTGATGGAAGTGAATCTCCATTGAAGGTTGTGATTGTTTTTGATATATTTTGATCGATTTTGAAAGTTTTTGATTGCATTTATGAAAGGGCTTCCTTTATATTAATGGTAGGAATTCATTTTACATTAGTTTCGGAGGTCCATATTATGCTTACACCAACACGACACGAAATCATATTAGAACAGCTTGAGCGTTACCAGACGGTTAAAATCCAAGATCTTGTTAACGAAACAGGTGCTTCAGAATCAACCATTCGACGTGATTTAAGCCAACTTGAAAACGCCAACAAACTAAAACGGGTTCACGGTGGTGCTTCTTGTTTACATCAGACAAGTGAAGAGTTAAGCATACGAGAGAAAGCAGCTCAAAATCTAAATGAAAAGGTGGCGATCGCTAAAGAAGCCGCTTCCCTCATACGAGATGGAGATTGCATATTTTTAGACGCCGGAACAACGACATACCAAATGATCCCCTATTTAAAGGGACGTAATCTTACCGTTGTAACGAATGGGGTTACCTTGCTTGAAGAACTAACTGAAAATCAGGTACCCACGTATTTAACTGGCGGTTTTGTAAAACATAAAACGAGAGCATTGATCGGACGAGGCGCTACTCACAGCCTGCAACAATACAGATTTGATAAGTGCTTTCTTGGAGTAAACGGAGTTCATCCTTCTCACGGATATACAACTCCTGACCCAGAAGAAGCACTTGTTAAGCAAACGGTTTTGACTCTTTCACAAGAAGCTTTTGTTCTTGGGGATGCTTCTAAATTAAATGAGTTATCTTTTTCAAGCATTGCTTCCCTACAGAATGCAACTCTGATTACAAATGAGAATGATCCAGAACGATTATCACCTTATCAAGAGAAAACAAACGTAAAGGTTGTGTCATCATGATTTATACAGTCACTTTAAATCCTTCCATTGATTACATCATGCATGTAGATGAATTCAATGAAGGAGATTTAAACCGTGCTAATACGACTTACTACTACCCAGGTGGGAAAGGCATCAATGTATCCCGTGTTTTAAAGCGATTGGATGTATCCAACACCGCACTAGGATTTATTGGCGGGTTCACCGGACAATTCATTCAGAATTTCCTTGAGTCAGAAGAAGTCCAACACCAATTCATTGATACAGATCAAAATACCCGCATTAATGTGAAACTAAAATCAAACGAAGAGTCTGAGATTAATGGTCCAGGACCTTCTATTACTGAAGAGCAACAGCAACAACTATTAAAACAAGTTGAGAAATTAGAAAGAGATGATTACTTAGTTGTAGCAGGAAGCATCCCCAAAACGATACCTGCCGATTTTTACAATAAAATGGCTAAGCGTTGCGGAGAACGGGGAGCTCATTTTATAGCGGATACTTCCGGGAAGGCGTTAGAAGAACTAGTAGGCACCCCTACTTTCTTACTTAAACCAAACCACCATGAATTAGGGGAATTATTTGATACTACAATTGATTCACCATTAAAGGCCATTACCTTTGCTAAGCAACTAGTAACCAAGGGCGCTACCAACGTCATTGTTTCAATGGGCGGAGATGGCGCAATTCTGGTTAATAAAGACCACGCTTACTACGCAAACGTTCCAAAAGGTGAAGTCAAGAATTCCGTCGGAGCGGGTGACTCCGTTGTATCAGGTTTTATAGCTGGTTATGTACAAACAAATAGCCTAACAGAAGCCTTCGCAAATGGTGTGGCTTGCGGAAGTGCAACGGCATTTAGTGACGACTTGGCAACTCGAGATTTTGTAGAAGAGCTTCGAAAAGAGATTAAGATTGAGGATTTAAACTAAGGGGAGGGCATCAACGTGAAAATTACAGACTTGTTAAAACAAGACACAATGATTTTAGAGCTTGAATCTAGCGCTAAAGCGGACGTCATTGATGAGCTAGTTTCCAAACTAGATGAAGCTGGCCGATTAAATGACAAGGAAGAATTCAAACAAGCGATTCTAGCCCGGGAAGAACAGAGTACAACCGGGATTGGCGAAGGCGTAGCCATTCCACACGCGAAAACGGCAGCCGTTAAAGAACCTGCAATTGCATTTGCTCGCTCACAAGAAGGAGCTGACTACGAGTCACTTGACGGACAACCCACACACTTATTCTTTATGATCGCAGCTTCTGAAGGAGCAAATCAAGCTCACTTAGAGACACTTTCTAGTCTTTCATCCCTACTTATGGATACTGAATTTCGTCAAAAGCTTTTAAACGCTGAAACAAGAGATGAAATTGTAGACCTGATCGATGCAAAAGAAAAAGCGAATAGTGACGAAGAAGAAGCTGAACAAGCAGCAAACGAAAACGAAAAACAAGATGCTTCATCAGAAGAAGAGCCTTATGTGATCGCTGTAACGGCTTGCCCTACAGGAATTGCACATACGTACATGGCTGCAGACAAACTTAAAGAAACCGCTAAAGAGATGGGCGTTAAGATTAAAGTCGAGACAAACGGCTCAAGTGGTGTGAAGAACGCATTAACGAAAGAAGATATCGAACGTGCTAGCGGCGTCATTGTTGCTGCTGATATCGAAGTTGAAACAGATCGTTTTAAAGGAAAACCAGTTGTAATGGTCCCAGTAGCAAAAGGGATTCACGAACCAAAAGAACTAATCACGAAAGCAAAAGAAGGAGACGCTCCTGAGTATCAAGGAAGCGGCCAATCCTCAAATGAAGATGGCGAAGGAAGCGGAGAGAAAACGGGTATTTATAAACACTTAATGAACGGTGTCTCCAACATGCTTCCATTCGTAGTCGGTGGCGGTATTTTAATTGCTTTATCCTTCTTATTCGGAATTAACGCTGCTAACCCAGACAGCGATCAATATAACCGTTTTGCTGAAATGTTAAGCATTATTGGTGGCGGGAAAGCCTTTTATCTACTAGTACCCGTACTGGCTGGTTTCATTGCTCAAAGTATTGCCGGTCGTCCCGGACTTGCTCCCGGTATGGTTGGTGGTTTGATTGCAACCACGACAGGTGCCGCTGATGGCGGTTCTGGCTTCTTAGGCGGACTGCTTGCCGGTTTCTTAGCTGGTTATTTAATGTTACTGATTCAAAAAGGGTTAAAAGTATTACCAGACGTATTAGATGGATTAAAGCCCGTCCTTCTTTATCCGGTACTTGGCTTGTTCTTTACAGGTATCATCATGTTACTTGTAAACCCATTCCTTGTATCCATTTATACTGCATTAAGAGATGGATTAGATAGTCTTGGTTCATTTGGTATTGTTGTAGGTTTAATTATTGGTGGTATGATGGCTGTTGATATGGGCGGCCCTGTAAACAAGGCAGCTTATACATTCGGAATTGCTATGCTTGATGCCGGGAACACAATGCCAATCGCAGCTGCAATGGCAGGCGGTATGGTTCCACCATTAGGCCTTGCTTTAGCAACAACATTCTTTAGAAACAAATTTACAGCACAAGAAAGAGAAACAGGTAAAACAGCGTATGCGATGGGTGCTACATTCATTACAGAGGGAGTTATTCCGTTCGCAGCAGCTGACCCTGGACGTGTCATTCCAGCTTCTGTAATTGGTTCAACTATTACAGGTGGACTTGTTTACCTATTCAACTTGAATCTCCTTGCCCCTCACGGCGGAATTATTGTGATTCTGACAGGAGCTGTGAAAACGGGCGGAGAAGCAGGAAATGCTCTCCTGGGTGCCGTTTTATACATCGCCGCAGTATTAATTGGTGCAATTGTTACAGCAATTATCGCTGGTGTCTTGAAAAAACCTGTGCAAAAAGGGTAAAGTAGAGTAATGTGTTCATATAAAAATTTTTAGAAAAAGATCAGGAGGTATCTCAATGGTTGAACAAACTATGACGATTACATCAGAAGATGGCGTCCATGCACGCCCTGCCACTGTTCTAGTCCAGACGGCTGGTCAATATAAAGCTGACGTTAACTTAGAGTACAATGGTAAGTCCGTTAACCTTAAATCCATTATGGGAATTATGTCTTTAGGCATCCCATCTGGTGCTGAAGTAAAAATAACAGCAGAAGGAACGGACGAAGAAGAAGCTTTAAATGGCGTTGCTGACGCAATGAAAAAAGAAAACCTGGGGGAATAATTCATGACGAGCATTAAAGGTATTGCCGCTTCTAATGGTATTGCGATTGCAAAAGCTTACCGCATGGAAGCACCAGATCTTTCTTTTGATAAGAAAGAGATTGAAAGCCCTGAACAAGAAGTGGAACGTTTCCAATCCGCTCTTGCTACATCTAAAAATGAACTAGAGAAAATTAAGGATCATGCCCTTAAAACATTAGGAGAAGAAAAGGCTGAGATCTTCTCTGCTCACCTTCTTGTCCTTAGCGATCCTGAACTAATTCAACCAATTGAAGATAAGATTAAAACAGAAAACGTGAACGCTGAAGCAGCTCTTAATGAGACAGCTAATATGTTCATCGACCTGTTTAAAAATATGGACAACGAATACATGCGCGAACGTGCAGCAGATATTCAGGACGTAACAAAGCGTGTTATGGCACACTTACTAAACGTAACATTCCCTGACCCTGCCCTAATTGATGAAGAAGTTGTCATTATCGCAGAAGATTTAACACCTTCTGATACAGCTCAATTAAACAAGCAGTTCGTTAAAGGTTTCACAACTGACATCGGCGGTCGTACGTCTCACTCTGCCATCATGGCCCGTTCTCTTGAGATCCCTGCTGTTGTAGGAACAAAAGAAGTAACAGCAACGATTAACAAAGATGATATGGTCATTGTTGATGGTATTGCAGGTGAAGTAATCGTTCACCCTACTGATGAACAGATTGAAACGTACAAGCAAAAGCAAGCTCAATACGAAGAAAAGAAACAAGAATGGGCAAAGCTTAAAGATGAACCTACTGTAACAGCAGATAACAAGCACGTTGAACTTGTAGCGAATATCGGTACTCCAGACGATGTCGACGGCGTTATAAACAACGGCGGCGAAGGTGTCGGGCTTTACCGTACTGAGTTCTTATACATGGGCAAAAACCAGCTACCAACAGAAGAAGAACAGTTCGAAGCTTACAAAGCAGTACTTGAAGGCGTAGGATCTGATAAACCTGTTGTTGTACGTACACTTGATATCGGTGGAGACAAAGAGTTAGACTACTTGGATCTTCCTGATGAAATGAACCCATTCCTTGGATTCCGTGCAATCCGTTTATGCCTAGAGCGTGACGATATCTTCCGTACTCAGCTACGCGCCCTTCTTCGTGCGAGCGTATACGGTAACTTAAAAATCATGTTCCCAATGATTGCAACGCTAGGTGAATTCCGCCAAGCGAAAGCGATTCTTCTTGAAGAGAAAGAAAAGCTTCAAAGCGAAGGTACAGAAGTATCTGAAGCAATTGAAGTTGGTATGATGGTTGAGATTCCAGCAACGGCTGTTATCGCGAAACAGTTCGCTAAAGAAGTGGACTTCTTCAGCATTGGTACAAACGACCTGATCCAATACACAATGGCAGCGGACCGTATGAACGAACGCGTTTCATACCTATACCAGCCATACAACCCTGCGATTCTTAACCTAATTAATAACGTGATTGAAGCAGCTCATGCTGAAGGCAAGTGGGCCGGCATGTGTGGTGAAATGGCAGGAGATGAGATTGCGATCCCTATTCTTCTTGGACTAGGATTAGACGAGTTCTCTATGAGCGCAACCTCTATCCTTCCAGCTCGTACACAGATCTTAAGCTTGTCTCAGGAAGAAATGATTTCTTACAAAGAAGAAATTCTTTCTATGGATACAGCTGAAGATGTTGTTGAGTTCGTCAAATCAAAAACTGGACAAAAATAAATCGTTAGATACTAAAAAGGACCCTTTTACAAGGGTCCTTTTCTCTATTTTTCCGAATTTGTAAAATGTATGTAACATGCTTGTTAGAATTGCAATCAATTTGTTGTCGTTCTGTTGTTGGGCTTTTGCAATTAGCTTGGTATAGTAGTCCATAGAGTTAGCTCGTTACTCAAAAAAAAGCGAATTTCAACAGCTCAAGGCTATTGTAATTCCCAGGAGGTTAACAAAATGAAAAAACTATTTCTATCCCTGGCGGCTGTAGCAACGATTTCTTCAACAACGGCAATCACAGCAAGTGCAGAAGAAGTAGTCGTAAAGCGCGGCGACACGTTATGGGGAATCTCTCAGGATTACGATGTGTCCGTTGAACAAATCAAACAACTGAATAACCTAACATCTAACTTAATCTTCCCAAACCAAAACCTAACAGTGACCCGCAGCGAAGACAGCCACGTTGCTCAAAAAACAACGGCACCATCGAACAGCAGTGTTTACACGATTAAACCGGGCGATACACTTTGGGGCATTGGTCAACAATATAATGTAAGTGTGAATGAGTTAAAGCAATGGAATAATTTAAGCTCTAATATGATCTACTCTGGTAATACCCTAAACGTTAACGGAGGAAACGTAGCAACGAAAGAAAAATCAACTGTTGCAAGCACACAACCTTCTCAACCTAAAACACAAGAGAAACAAGTTCAGACACAACAAAAAGAACAGAAGACCATCACAATGGAATCAACAGCCTATACAGCATACTGCACAGGTTGCTCTGGCATCACAAGAACAGGGATTAACCTTATTCAAAACCCAGATATGAAAGTCATCGCAGTTGACCCTAACGTAATTCCACTAGGCACTGAAGTCTATGTAGAAGGATACGGAAGAGCTATTGCTGGTGACACAGGCGGAGCCATCAAAGGAAACAAAATTGACGTCTTCATCCCATCTCGCTCAGAAGCTCTAAACTGGGGCCGCAAAACAGTAGACGTAACAATCTTAAACTAATTCCATATAAAGAAATGATACAAGCCCAAAGCTAAATGTCGCTTTGGGCTTTTTTATATGGACTCTTCACCCAATCTACCTTTTCTTATATGGTTTTGGAGAAAAGATGACTTATATCGCAAGGTCTTCCACGCCGGAACTAGACCTCTTTCTTCCTCAGGATACTCCCCGTTCCCAAGCCCCCTTACTATAGGTTGTAAGAACAACTCTTTAGTTTAAGTGTGGATAGTGAATACCCTTCACTTATTGCATGTTTCCGTTATTCTACATATGGAAAAGGTGGTTCGGGAAATTGCGAGACTCCTGCGGCAGTAGGAGCCCCAGGAAGACCCCACAGAGAGCGTTAGCGAACGAGGAGGCTTCCCAGCTCGCCGCGGAAAGCGAGTGATTCCCCGAACCACCTTACGCTCTATTTGCAACAACGGAAACATTCCCTAAGCTTCATTCACAGAAAAATAGAGAAAAAGATCCTCTAAAAGGGTCCTTTTCTCTATTTTCCCGTCATTGTAAAATCCATGTAATCTCCTTGTTAGAATTGCAATCACATTGTTGTCATTCTGTTGTTGGGCTTTTCCCATGAGCTTGTTATAGTTGGACACAGAGTTAATTCGTTACTCAATAAATTGTGAATTTCAACAGCTAAAGGCTATTGTAATTCCCAGGAGGTCAACAAAATGAAAAAACTATTTCTATCCCTAGCTGCTGTAGCAACGATTTCTACAACAACAGCGATCACAGCAAGCGCAGAAGAAGTAGACGTCAAGA
Organism: Pontibacillus chungwhensis BH030062; assembly: GCF_000770675.1. Taxonomy (GTDB): domain Bacteria; phylum Bacillota; class Bacilli; order Bacillales; family BH030062; genus Pontibacillus; species Pontibacillus chungwhensis. The sequence goes on along the minus strand of NZ_AVBG01000005.1, from coordinate 61,671 downwards.
GCGGCGACACATTATGGGGTATCTCTCAGGATTACGATGTGTCCGTTGAACAAATAAAGCAACAAAATAACTTAACATCAAACTTAATCTTCCCGAACCAAAAACTAACAGTGAACCGCAACGGAGACACTCAAGTTGCTCAGACTGCAACAGCTGACAGTGATGTGTATACAATTAAACCTGGCGATACACTTTTCGCCATTGGTGAACAATATAATGTAAGTGTGAATGAATTAAAACAGTGGAATAACTTAAGCTCAAGTACGATTTATTCAGGAGATACCCTGAATGTGAACGGATCAAACGTAGCAACAAAAGAAAAATCAACTGTAGCAAGCACACAACCTGCACAACCTAAAACAGAAGAAAAACAAGTTCAAACACAGCAACAAGAACAAAAGACAATCACAATGGAATCAACAGCCTATACAGCGAACTGCGTTGGGTGCTCAGGTATCACTAAAACAGGCATCAACCTTCTTGAAAACCCAAATCGCAAAGTCATCGCAGTTGACCCGAACGTAATCCCATTAGGCACTGAAGTCTATGTAGAAGGATACGGAAAAGCAGTAGCTGGAGACATCGGCGGAGACATCCAAGGAAACAGAATCGACGTCTTCATCCCATCCCAATCCGAAGCACTAAACTGGGGCCGCAAATCAGTAGACGTAACAATCTTAGACTAACCCCCTTCCTATAAAGAAGCACAAGCCCAAAGCTGATAACAGCTTTGGGCTTTCTATATGCTCTAGTCTCTACATGAAACTTTTCATACTAGTTACCTTATGCCGAAAAATCAATAAGCGGGGGCGTTAGCCAATATATAGCCTGGGGTGTCTGGGGAACGGGGAGACTCCTACGGGAGAAAGAGGTCGACGAGACCCCGCAGGGCGGTTTCCCCGAGGAGGCTCGACAGCTCGCCCGTGGAAAGCGAGTCGTTCCCCAGACACCCCTAGCTCTCTATAACACAACGCCCCCACCCACAAAAAAAAGCGCAAAATCGCCCAAACGATTTTGCACCTTCATCTAAGATTATGCCTTCCTAAGCATAATCGAATCAATTAAATGATCACGATCTTTATGCAGAATAAGATCCGCTCTGTTACGTGTCGGCTGAATATTTTCATGAAGATTCCTTAAGTTAATCCGTCGCCAGATATCTTCTGCCATGGCAATGGCTTCATCATTAGATAAACCGGAGTAATTATGGAAATAAGAACGCTCATCTTGGAAAGCCGTATCTCTGAGCTTCATAAAGCGTTCAGTATACCATTTCAGTAAATCATCTTCATTTGCATCTACATAAATACTAAAGTCAAAGAAATCAGAAACGTATGTACCAGGATCTGCACCTCGCGTTTTGGGAGTTTGCAATACATTTACTCCTTCTACTATGACGATATCCGGCTGGTCTAATACTTGAACTTCATCTGGTAAAATATTATACGTTAAATGTGAATAGACAGGTGCTTCTACGTCAGGTCGACCTGACTTCAAATCTGCCAAAACGTCTATCAATTTCTTTATATCATAACTCTCCGGGAACCCTTTTCGATTCATGATCCCCTTCTCTTCTAATACTTCATTCGGGAATAAAAAGCCATCCGTGGTTAAGATGTCTACACTAGGATGTTCATCCCACTCAGAGAGCAGTTCACGCATAATCCTTGAGATCGTACTCTTTCCGACAGCAACACTACCTGCGACGCCAATAATGAATGGCACCTGTTTCGTTTTTTGGCCCATGAAACGGTCTGTTACCGAGTGAAGCTCATGAGAAGCTTTCGTATATAAATTGAGTAATCTACTTAATGGAAGATAAACATTTGAGACTTCTTCTATATCGAGCTTTTCATTAATTCCTTTTACATTTTCAATTTGTATGGGAGACAGGGTCATCGGTACATTAGCTCGAAGCTTCGCCCATTCGTTTTTTTGGAACATCCAATACGGTGAATAACTACTCATACGGTTTCACATACCTTTGTCTACATTTTAAGAACTATAATATTCATAATTTACCACAGCGCTTCTAATTGTACCACCGTATCGAATTATGTCGAGCTCCCTCTTTCCTCTTTCAGCAAGCCTTAAACCCTTGATGCGAAAGCTTTCTAGTAGTATTAAAAATTATTCTAGAAGATTTGATAGCGCTTTCCTTACTGTAGGATAGTTAAAAGTAAAACTAGAATTAAGTAGTCGTTCTGGAAGGACCTTACTCCCCTTCATTAAAATAATACTCTTCTCTCCAAAAGCAACCTTTAACATCCATTCTGTTAAAGGGAACCAGTATGGCCGACTGATTATAGAAGCGATTGTGCGCCCAAATTCATCCATAGTAACCGGATGAGGAGCAGTTACATTTACGGGGCCTGAGATTGTCCTATCAGCAATAAGATAATCAATAATGCTCACGAGGTCCTCCAAATGAATCCAAGAGACATACTGACTTCCAGAAGCCACCTTCCCCCCTGCCCATAATCGGTAAGGAATGAGCAGCTTAGCCAAGGCTCCCTCACGAGGATGAAGAACAATCCCAATACGAGCTATAACTTTTCGAATGTCTGAATGATTTAAGTGATGAAGAGTGTTCTCCCAAACATCACACACTTCACTCGGAAAACTATTAATCAACGATAGACTTCGGTCTGTAAACTTTTCTTCTTCCGAGTACCCATAATAGCCGATAGCTGAGCCTTGAATAAAGACCTCAGGCTTCTCCTCGAGATGGTTTACAATCTCGATCATCCGCTTTGTTGCGTTTATACGGCTGTTTAGAATTCTCTCTTTCTTCTCGCTTGACCATCGACCTTGATCAATCGGATCCCCTGCTAAGTTAATAACTACATCCACTTTTCGTTCCGACAAATAATCTACTTCATCTTTCTGATCCGTAAGCCATTGTATGTATTCTCTTTGTCCATCTTTTCTTGTGCTCCCACGTGTAAGGATCAACAGTTTATGACCCTGCTGTTCGAAATGATTGACAATATGACTACCAATGAACCCTGTTCCTCCACTAATTAATATGTTCAACCTCTCTCCCTCTTTTCTTTTCCCGTAGTGACTTTTCGTATAAGATTTAAATGAGGTGATCCCATGATAGAGAAAAAACGTTCCCTATTCGGTTTTACGATTTTTATTATATTCATAGTCTTACAAATGGTTCTTACCAATATCCATACTGAGCAATATGTTCAACTATTACTTGTGTTTGCTTACGGAACGCTTATACCTTTGATGCTAGCTCTTGCTAAAACGGAGCATACAAACCTTTACAGCACCTTGCTCAACATACACCCGATTAGCTTTGTGTTGGCGTGTATTAGTTTTTTGTTAGAAAGAGGCTCTTTATCTTTCATCCTATCACTTCCTTGGTTTGGATTCACGGCATTCATTACGATTTACGGACTCGTTTCCTTGTTCAAAACAAAGGCATGGAGATCGATGCAAGAGCTTCTTATACATGCTGGTATGATATATATTGTGATCGGGGGAGGTTGGCTTTCGTTACATAGATTAAATGTAGATATTCTACATTTTCAAGATATCCTTATCTTATTAACATCTATCCACTTTCACTATGCTGCATTTATTACAATTATATCGTTCGGTTTAATGGGAAGGTTCATTAGCTCTAAGCAACCATTAGTGAGAAGAGTTTATAACGGCCTGGGAGGCTTTTTACTTGTAGGTCCGATCTTTGTAGCCATAGGGATTACATTTTCTCCTGTGTCTCCTCTTATTGAATTCTTGTCAGTGGTTGAATTTGTGGTACCCATAGCTCTGTTCGCACTTTTAAGTTTAGTTTTCATCGTGCCAAACGTAAAGAAACCAAAGGCCAAGGTTTCTTTCATTATCGCTTTCTTTTCCCTCTTTATATCTATGAGCTTTGCTTTCCTGTATGGATATGGTCACATAAGTGAAATTTCAGTACTTGATATTCCTCTTATGGTGTTCGTGCATGGATTTGTTAATAGTTTTGGTTTCTCTTTATTTATGATTCTTGGTTTATGGCATGAAAAAATGACATAAAAAATAACCTGTCCCTTAAGAGGCAGGTTATTTTTGTCGTAATCTCTTCAAAAGAGACTATATTAAAGTCATTATTCAACTTCCGTCTAGCATTACATTAGCTTGCTTTTCGGTAAGCGTTACGATTCTTATGCAAATAGTCGTTAAAATAGGAATTTGTTTCCCTGACAATTACTTTATATAGTAGCAATAAAGCAATTAAGTTTGGAATCATCATAAGCGCATTGGCCATATTAGCAAATGCCCATACGAGATCAAGTTTCATCACAGCCCCCATAAAGGTTGCTGAAATGTAAATAAAACGATAAGGGATAATGTAACGAAGACCAAGTAAGTATTCGAAGCACTTCTCTCCGTACATATACCAACCTACAATGGTGGAGAAGCCAAAGAAAATAACAGAGAAAGCTACAATGTACTCTCCGATTGTTCCTAAGGCATGTCCAAAGGCTGCACTCGTTAATGCGCCTCCGTCAAGGTCTGCAGCATGCGCTACACCTGAAATGGCGCCACCAGAAGGATCCCAGAATCCTGTCATAATAAGCACAAGACCCGTCATTGTACAAACAATAATCGTTACAATAAAGGTTCCCGTCATAGCTACTAATGCCTGTTTAACCGGATGATCTGTCTTTGCGTTTCCGGCAATCAGAGCAGCAGTACCAAGGCCTGCTTCATTGGAGAAGATGCCCCGTGAAACCCCGCTTCGAACGGCTTCCATTACCACAACTCCTGCAAAACCACCCGCTGCGGATACAGGACTAAATGCGTAGTTAAAGATCATTTCAAATGCAGGCACAATCGCTTCATAATTCATAATGATTATGAGCATAGATCCGCCTATGTATAGAAAGGCCATAACCGGAACAAAGAATCCAGCAACCGTACTAATTCGCTGAATGCCTCCAAAGATGATCAGACCTGTTAATACAGCCAACACGGCTCCTGTCACCCAACCATTTATATGAAAGCTCTCATCCATTACATCTGATATAGTATTTGATTGAACACTGTTCCCAATACCTAATGCTGCAAAAGCACCAAAGAAAGCAAATGCAATCGCAAGTCCTTTCCATTTCTTCCCGAGACCCTTTTCTACATAATACATAGGACCTCCGGAATATTCTCCGTTCTCATTTTTCACCCGGTACTTCATAGCAAGCAGGGCCTCTGCATATTTTGTTGCCATCCCTAGTAGTCCTACAATCCACATCCAAAAAATAGCTCCAGGGCCTCCAAGCGTTAAAGCGGTAGCTACACCGGCAATATTCCCGTTCCCAATTGTAGCTGACAAAGCCGTCATAAGCGTCTTAAAGTTACTGATATCCCCTTCAGCATTGGATGAAGATTCTGACTTTTCTTCTTTCGTAAAAGCCAGTTTAAATGCATACATTAGCTTCCTAAACTGTAACCCTCTTAACATAATGGTTAGAAATAAACCTGTCCCAAATAAGAGAATTAAGCTAGGCGTTCCCCATAGTACATCGTTGATTTGATTTAATACGTCTAACATCATTTCCCCCCTGCTCTGGATGTATCTTTTTGTGAGTTTTGGGTGTTAACATTATCCCATTATAAACTTTATCACTCATTTTTGAAGAGGTATTTGTGAAATCGTAAAATTTTAAGCGCTTTCAATTGTTGAAAACAACAATTGGATTGAGTAAGCTTTAGGAAATACCACAAATTCTTATAGATTTTCCATATGGATGTGGCTTAAAATGTACCAGGGGATTTGATTTTCAATACCTATATAATTCCTAACATAAGGATAGATACAGAGCTTAAACAGAAAGAAGGTGAGGTTGCCATGGGAACGAATTACGGGAGCCAAGATCCATTTAAAGGGCCCTTTCGCTCATTAGAAGAGCTGGCCGACCGGATTAGCGATCTGTTGCATTGCCCAGTTACGATAGAAGATTCAAATCACCGCATATTGGCTTATAGTACTCATGACGAGAACGTTGACCCAGCCAGGATTGCAACGATTATGAGAAGAAAAGTTCCAGAGAACGTTATTAAAACACTGTGGAAGAACGGAGTCATCCCTCAACTATTTGAAAGCGAAGAGCCTGTTATCATTCCAGCTATTGAAGAAGTTGGTTTAGGGAAACGAGTGGCCATATCCGTTCGAAAAAACAACGAAATTCTTGGGTTTATTTGGGCTCAAGTGCACTGGGATGTAACCGATGAAGATCTCGACCTTTTTAAGAAAGCTGCTAAAGTAGTAAAAAACCAAATGTTGCAACTTCAAATAAAGAAGCGCAAATCAGAAGAAGATCACAAAGAGTTCTTCTGGCAACTACTGACCGAGCACTTGACTGACCTTGAAACGATTCAAAGTCAAGCACGTAAATACCACATTCAATTAGAAGGTTCCTTAGCGATTGTCGTTTTTGAGTTTGAGGAAGATATCCATCAATCTTTAGAAAGGCATATCCACTACTATATCGAAGCTTCAAGACAAGTCAGCATTGTATGTAGCGCCATTGATTCCAATCAATTAATCCTCCTCGTTCGCCCGCATTCAAGCGAAGCGCCGGGGAAGGAGATCAATGATTTTGTTAAAACGTTTGTTGATAAATTACAAGACCGTGTCAATGTAGAGTTCCTAAAAGGAGCGGCAGGTACGTTGTACAAAAACCCTGTCCACATTCAAGACAGCTACAAAGAAGCGTTACACGTCTTATCCATTAAAGACCGTTTTCCTAATGAAGTTGAAGGCATATACAGCTATCAGGAGCTCGGAATCTATCAATTTATTGATTTCTTATACGAAAAGCGCATACGTGATCATTACACCAATCAATATATTGAAACCCTCCGCGAGTATGATCAAAAGCATCGAACAGACCTGCTTGAAACCGTAAGCGAATTTTTGCGATGCGATAGTAACGTCAACGAAGCAGCGAAAGCTCTGCACGTTCACGCCAACACACTGAACTACCGCTTAAAGCGAGTTACGAATCTAACTGGGTTGAATTTTAAAGATCCAAACCAAAAAATTACACTATACCTGGATTTAATGATCGAACGCCTGAAACAATAAGGCCATTGTTGATTTCTACAAAAGATGATTCTGAGTTTTTCTATTTTACACAATGCAATCCGTTCATCCCCCATCTATAATCGGAAGTACAAAATCGATTACAGGCAAAGGGGATGAGGGAATTGTTCATTGGAATTCCAAAAGAGATAAAAAATAACGAAAATCGGGTTGCGATTACACCAGCTGGGGTTTTAAACCTTGTAAACGCAGGTCATCACGTATTTGTTGAAACAACCGCCGGAATTGGAAGCGGTTTCGAAGATCAAGACTACAAAGATGCTGGAGCGACCATTGTAAGCGCAGCAGCTGAAGCGTGGGAGAAAGAAATGGTGATGAAGGTTAAAGAACCACTGCCTTCTGAATACGGCTACTTCCGTGAAGGCTTGATTTTATTTACGTACTTGCACCTTGCAGCAGAACCTGAGTTAGCACAGGCTCTAACTGAAAAAGGCGTCATTTCTCTTGCCTATGAAACGGTTGAAACAAACCGCACACTACCACTCCTAACCCCAATGAGTGAAGTAGCTGGACGTATGTCGGCTCAAATCGGAGCTCAGTTCCTTGAAAAACCAAAAGGCGGTCTTGGGATTCTTCTTAGCGGGGTACCCGGAGTGAAACGCGGAAAGGTTACCATCATCGGCGGCGGTGTTGTAGGTACAAACGCAGCTAAGATCGCGGTTGGACTTGGTGCTGACGTAACGATGATTGATCTTAGCCCTGAGCGTCTGCGCCAGCTTGATGATATCTTTGGAAACGAGATTAACACAATGATGTCAAACCCTCTGAACATCGCTGAAGCTGTTAAAGAATCAGACCTAGTCATCGGAGCTGTTCTAATACCGGGAGCAAAAGCACCTAAACTAGTTACAGAAGATATGGTGAAAGAAATGAAGCAAGGATCTGTCCTAGTTGACGTAGCCATTGACCAGGGTGGTATCATTGAAACAGTGGATCATATTACAACACACGATGACCCAACGTACGTGAAGCACGGGGTTGTGCATTATGCGGTTGCGAACATGCCAGGGGCTGTTCCACGTACTTCTACAATCGCCTTAACAAACGTTACGATTCCATATGCTCTTCAGATTGCGAACAAAGGTGTAGCAAAAGCCATTGAAGATAATCATGCTTTACAAAAAGGCTTAAATACAGCAAATGGACACGTCACTTATGAAGCTGTTGCCAAGGACCTTGGATATTCGTACACACCAGCTCATGAAGCATTAAACGCCGTCTTCTTTTCAAACTAATAAAGTCCATTAACCGGTGCCTTTCTATGAAAGGCACCTTTTCCATGCAGTAACTGCGGATGCCATAAGGAGGCATCCTCTTTTTATGGACTCAACAAAACAACTATATCAACTAAGAAAGGTTAGTGATCCAATGATCAATCCACACAGTTACCGAGACACTTGGGCAGATATTTCACTGGATGCCCTTTCTCACAACGTACATACATTTAAAAGCCACACCAATCCTGCTTGCCGCTTAATGGCTGTTGTGAAAGCGGATGGTTATGGACACGGAGCTGTGGAAGTTGCCCAAACTGCAATCGATGCCGGAGCAGATTGGCTTGGAGTTGCTTTCGTGGACGAAGGGATCGAGCTTAGAAAAGCCGGCATCCATAAACCGATCCTATTATTAGGATATACTCCGCCCCGGTCCATTGAAGCCGCTGTTATTCACGATTTAACGATCACGATCTTTACGCACGACATACTCAACCAAGTCGAAGCCTCAGCAAAACGGATGAATAAGACACCCAAAGTTCATATAAAAATAAACACGGGCATGAATCGAATAGGAGTTTCTACATCAACAGAAGCTATTCAACTTGCAGAGGCTATTCACCAATCTACTCTAGTAGACCTTGAAGGGATCTTTACTCATTTTGCAGAGGCCGATAATGAAGACCCTACATATACATACATGCAGTTTGACCAATTTCAAAGCATTGTCCATGACATTGAAGAAAAAGGGATTGATATTCCGATCAAACATTGCGCAAATAGTGCTACAACGATTGCTCATAGAAAGATGCATTTAAATATGGTTCGAGTGGGAGTTAGCTTATATGGATTCTATCCTTCCCCTCACCTGAAAGAATGGATCGATCTCACCCCGGTTATGACACTTAAAACAAAAGTAGCAGCTGTGAACAAATTAGAAGCCGGTACACCCGTTAGCTATGGGCGCACGTTCAAAACAGAGAGACCATCTTCTGTTGCCACGTTGCCGATCGGATACGCTGATGGACTCTCAAGACTTCTTTCCAATCAAGGAACAATGTCCATTCATCGTCATGTAGTCCCGATTGTCGGAAGTATATGCATGGATCAAACGATGATCGATGTCACCGGCATTGGTAAAGTTTCTCCTGATGATGAAGTAACTGTATTTGGAGATGGAAACAAAAGCGTTCCCACAGCAGATGAAATGGCTGCATTAACGGGCACCATTCACTATGAGATTACGTGTTCAATTGGAAAGCGAGTGCCTCGTATTTACCAAGCTGCTCAGGTGAAAGTTCGATACAATATGTTATAGCCAGCTAATTCATCTCTACATGCTTTCTTTAGGAGATTTTTAAAAAGTGCCAAGCAGAAAGCCCTGAGTTTATTAAACTCAGGGCTTTCTAGTATCTATTATTATTTCGTTTTTATTTCTAATGAGGATAGAGTTTCCTTTAAGCTTGCGTAAACTTCCTGCCAGAATTCATCATTTTCCCTATAAGCTTTTGTTAGGAAAAGAATCATTTCTTTCTGCTTCTCTTCAAAACTTGGATGGTCCTTATCCGGCATATTCTCACGGGCCTCATCAACAACTTCTTGAATTTTCGCAGCGCGGGGTCCCCACACCGCTTCTTCTTCTCCATCTTCATTAATAAAGATAAAGATGGGAATAGAACGAGACGTACCTTTAGTGAGGTATTGATCCATAAGCTCTGGATTCTCATCTCTTTTCAAGAAACGGACATCCATTCGGGATGCTTCTGATAGCTTTAATAGAATAGGGATGTTCATCATAGCATCTCCACACCAGTCTTCTGTCAGAACAATGACCCGAAGCTGTTTTACTTTAAGATCATCAAAAAATTGTTGGTCATCTGGTAATTGGTATGACTGATACACATTCATGAAGTTTTCTTGGTGTTTCTCCATTGCGGTTACATATTCTTGAGGACGAATCCCCTTCTCAAACCATTCTTCTAACTGCACGATCATTTCACCTCATTTAGTCTAATAACTGGTCCACACGATAAACCTCTCCACTTTCGAAACCTTCATCCAGAAGCTTCATCAGACCTCCTGCAACAACGGAAGTTGATCGAAGTTTGCCTTCTTCTTTTAACGCTTTAAACTTTTCCACATCAGCAAAAGCTTCTTCTGAAGAGGAGCGAATATCGGCTTGCATATCTGTATCCATCACGCCAGGGCTAAAGGCCACTGTTCTGTGCTTCGTGCCCCGCTCATTTTGTTCAAACGCAGTTGTTTCTGTAAAGTAATTCAGGCCTGCTTTCGTACCACCATATGTGCTCCAGCCATATACAGGTCGATTAGCGGCTCCAGAGGTGACATTTATGATATCCACATCAATGTTTGCTAACTTCTCCACAACTAAATTAGTTACTAACATGGGGGCAATTAAATTGATGTGAACGTGTTTGACGACCTGATCGGCATCTAGAGACCCTACGCGATCAATCGGTTCAACTACGCCCGCATTGTTTACAACGTAGACTTTCTCAGGAGCTTGATTCTTCACATTTTCTACAATCGAAGAGAACACGGATAGCAACTCCTCTTGAGAGGACAAGTCGCACGCATAATGTGTATACGTCACTCCATTCGCTTCTGCTCGTTTCTCCAAGTTCTTATTACCCGAACGGGACACTCCAATAATATGTGTGCCTCTTTCCATCATCTTTTCGGCAATAGACTCACCGAGCCCTTTTGAAACACCTGTGATTACAGCAATGTTCATCAAGATCCCTCCAAATAGCTATTCCTTTTCTCATTTCAGTATAGCGGACCCCTTAACCCATTCACAAAAGAAACGATCCGTAAACCTGAAATCACGTTTCATCCTCTTCATCGAGCGTCAGTCCATCTACATGTTTGCGGTCTAATTGCTTACGAATCTTTCTGTATTCTTTAGATTTAAAAATAATATCAAAGTCATAATCCTCAGGGTACAACTCTTCTGCTGGGATATGAAGCGCAATCCGCTTATGGTTAATGGTTCGCTTCTCTCCTTTTACTTGAATCACATAGTTTCCCTTTTCATCAGGCCCTTTATAAACGATACCTGTCTCTTCAGTAGCAAGAACCGTAACATTATCCCCCATGTTGTAGCGTGGTATGCTCTCCTCTTTACGGTCTTTTTTCTTGGACGTTTTTCTAGCATAGGCATTCGTTTTAATTTGCTTTTCCATTGTTTTAGCATCTGCGTCCTCACGCATGTCATACTTTTTCTCTTCTTTATAAGAGATCTCGTGAGCTTTCTCAATGATCGCCGGGTGCATGCCAAGTTTGAGAGCAATCTCAAAGGCTTGGCTTTTACCAGTTGTCCCAAGGAGAAGGCGATACGTCGGACGAAGCGTTTCAATGTCAAATTCCATAGAACCATTCAGGAAGCCATTTCGCAATTCCGCAAAATCTTTCATCTCATTGTAATGAGTTGTAGCTAAAAGCATCGCACCTTTGTCATACAATTGATCCAGGATAGCTGTGGCTAGCCCCATCCCTTCCGTCGGATCCGTCCCTGATCCAAGTTCATCAAGCAGCACCAGGGTATGATCGTTTGTCTCCTGCAGGATCTCAATAATGTTCACAAGACGAGAGCTAAATGTACTCAAGTTTTCGGTAATGCTTTGCCCATCACCTATATCGACAAACAATTGCTGAAAAATATGAAGGTTGGTTCCTTCCTGAGCCGGGATGTGTAATCCGGCTTGTGTCATAACCGTTAGGAGTCCTACTGTTTTCAGGGTGACCGTTTTCCCGCCTGTATTTGGACCCGTAATAACAAGGGCATGGTAGTCTTCTCCAAGCGACATAGTGAGCGGAACAGGATCATGAATAAGTGGGTGTGTAGCCTGACACAGTTGAATCTTATAATCCGTATTTAACATGGCAGCTCGCCCCTCGATGCTTATACTATATTTCGCTTTCGCAAAAATGACGTCGTATTGATGCATCGTTTCCATAGCGATGTGAAGGGTTCGTTCTTGGTCCAACACTAGTGCCGTCAAATAGTATAAGATTTGCTCTACTTCCCGCTCTTCAGCTAACTTTGTCATTCCGAGTTCTTCCTGCAACCGCGTGACTTCTTCTGGTTCAATAAAGACAGTAGCTCCAGAAGAAGAAGAATCGAGCACCGTTCCTTTGATTTTATTCCGATAGTTTGCTTTGATTGGAAGGACAAACCGACCATTCTTCTCTGCAACTACATGCTCCTGCATATAGGTTGATAGCTTCTTGGATTTGGCTAAGCGGCCTATCCGATCTTTAATTTCAGCAAGCTGATTCTGCTTCTGTCTTCTGATCTTCAACAATTCTTTAGATGCATAGTCATCCACTTGACCATGGCGAAGGCAACCTTGAATTTCCTGTTCAAGATCACTTAAATCTTCAATGGACTCTGCATATAAAGCAACAGTAGGAGCAGCGTACTTTTTGTCACTCATAAACCGCTTCAACTTCCCGCAATGATCAAGAAACGACTGCAACTGCTGAAACTGATCCGGCCTCAAAAACATTCCTTTTTTAGCCTGGTCAATCATGTGACTCACGTCATCCAAGCTATGAACTGGAACACTGCTGCTAATCTTCAATATCTCCTTCGCTTCGTCCGTTTCCTCAAGCCACCTTTCAATTTGCTTTTGATTAAAAGATGGCGTTAATGAGAGAATCGTTCCCTTCCCTCTTTCCGTAAACGCAAACCGCGCTACCTCATTCAAAATTGTATAAAAATCCAATACCTCAAACGTCTTCTGGTTCAACTTCTATATCCTCCTCAACACGCCAGTTCGCTTTAACACACTAAAGGGTGTCTGGCACGCTTTATTCAAGTAAAGTGTTTTTTAATAAAAAAAGCTGCAATGAATATAATCATTGCAGCTAACTTTCGATTCCATCATTCAATCGAGTGCAGACGTGTACAGAAAATAGAACAGGGCTATGACACATGTGTCATAGCCCTGAGGTACACCTTGCTAGTTATGCTATGATTCATTGTTCTTAACTCCCAAAAAAGTGTATAGAAAAATAAACTTGCCTGATTGCAAGCTTTTTCAAACCTTTTCTGGTCCGTATTAAGTTAACGGTTAGTTAAGAACAACGACCTTCATAAAACATACTCCTTCAAGAGTGATTTCGATTGAATGATTTCTTCGCTTATATAATATAATGTAAACGATTCATACCGTACTGTCAAACCTCCTGACAAAAAGTCTATTTATTCTCCATCTTCAGACATCTCGAAAATCTATTGTCACCAACTTAGGAGTTTGCTATATTACTCGTATTCAACTTCATACAAACACCTTATATATCTATGGAAATAGGGTCCATAAGTCTCTACCTGGCAACCGTAAATTGCCGGACTATAAGGAAAGTCTGCATATAATAGCCGAATGATCTTCATTTGGTTACGTCTACGTACATGCATCCACTTTCTTTGTAGGACAAAGACCGTGGGTGCTTTTTTTATACCCCTCAAGAGGTCTGACGTCATACATCCAAATACGTATAAGGTTTTGAATGAATGGACATCACTGATTTTACAGGAGGATTAAGAATGGACATTTTATTCGGAATAGGTTCGTTAGCAGGAATTATCTTTTTATCTTGGTTGTTAAGCAGCCATAAAACGCTTGTCAAATGGCGTACCGTTGCAGTCGGCCTCGTGCTCGAAGGATTATTTGTGTATTTTATGCTGAAAGTTCCCTTTGGACAAAAAATGCTAGATGTCGCAGCTAAAGGCGTCCAGCATGTAATCGATTTTAGTAGCGAGGGAATTAACTTCGTCTTTGGTGGATTGTTTGGAGAAGGTACAAATATTCAATTTGTGTTTGCGATTAATGTACTAGCTGTCATTATATTTATATCGTCTCTAATCGCTGCACTTTATTATTTACGTATTATCCCATTTATTGTCCGTGGCATCGGATTTATTGTTGGTAAAATATTAGGAACTAGCAAAGTAGAATCCTTTAGTGCTGTAGGAAATACAATGCTTGGGGTTGTAGAAGCTCCCCTTCTTGTTAAACCCTATTTAAGTAAAATGACGCGCTCTGAGACGTTTGCCATTATGGTTGGTGGAACGGCATCGGCCAGTGGGGCAATATTTGTGGCCTATGCAGGGATGGGGATTGATGTGAAATACCTGCTCATATCAATCTTCAGCGTGCCATTTGTATCTCTTACCATTGCTAAAATTTTAGAACCTGAGAGCGAGACGTCTCAGTTAAATGAAGAGATCATCATGGAAAAACCTGAACAAGTAAATGTGTTAGAAGCCATTTCTGATGGAGCCGTGAGCGGCGTGAAGCTCGCCTTAAATATTGGAGGGCTTTTGATTGCATTCATAAGCATCTTGGCATTAGTGAACGGAATACTAGGGATTGTTGACCTTGATCTAGCAACCATCTTTGGCTACGCTCTCTATCCTTTTGCCTTATTAATCGGAATTCCAGTAAGTGATGCTTTCCAGGCTGCTTCCATTATCGGAACCAAGATTGCAGCCAACGAATTAATCGCCTTTAACATGATGCTTGATGGACAAGAGAACATAAAGCCAGAAACGATGGCCATTCTAACGGTAGCTCTATGTAACTTTGCTAACCTGTCTTCAATTGGCCAGTTAATTGTTGGACTTGGGTCTATAGCGCCTTCTAAGAAGAGTCAGGTAGCACAGCTTGGTGTAAAGGCCATTATCGGCGGAACACTAGCGAGCTTTATTACAGCTGTCTTTGTAGGGATGTTCATATAATGAAAAGAAAGCACATGCATTCGTATGCATGTGCTTTCTCAATTTGAGCCCCTATTCGTTTATGGCGTTCCACTTATTAATTAACTGATCTAATTCTTGGCTTAATCGCAGCGTGTATTCGTCATTAAACCCACGTTGTATGGCGCTATCAACCATTTCCTTACGCTTCTTTTCAATTTCCATCCCAATTAACTCAGGGGTTGATAAAATTGCATTCAAGTTGTCCACTCCTAATGAAGGATTGATTAGCTTGTCTACTCTAGGATGTTTAAACTGAATTGCGTGAAAATTCACACTAAAGATTCGTTTTATATACTTATTTAAACTATATTTTAATGCCACTCTCACAAAAAGTAAATAGTCTGATGTCTAATAATGACAAGTGAATGTACATTCACCTCTAAAGCCCTATAACCTCGCACACATTAACGTACGAAAGCGTGCCAGACACCCTTCACTGCAATACAACACTAAAGGGTGTCTGGCACGCTGTAGGTCTTTACACTGCTAAAGCAGGATTGTTTATCGGTTTACTGGGACCCAGTCATCTGGCTTCCAGTTGTCAGGGATAACGATACTGCCTTTATAGAGAAAATAGAAACCCCATTCCCTTAAAAAGAAAGGAACCCTTGTTTCTAAAGATTGATAGGCCGAAGTTTTAGTCGGTGATGCTTCGACATCAAGGTTTATTTGGTTAGCAATCGCCATGGATCGCTTCATATGAAGAGGGTCACTGACTAGGGTGTAATCTTCAAATCCTTGCTCTTGTCCGATAAGCTTAGCATTGATGATATTCCCTTCTGTAATCTTCGAGGTCATATCCACAAATGTGTTCTGCTTAGGAATGCCCATATCTACCGCATAGTCACGAGCTACTTCTGATTCAGCAAAAGGAGCACCATCTCCTTTTCCCCCTGTAAAGATAATATGGTCTACATCTCCCTTTTCATATAGCTTAACTGCATGATTCACACGCTCTCTTAGAACTGGTGATGGCTTATCATGATAAGCTGCTGCCCCAAGTACAATAGCCGCATCTGTGGATTCAAGTCGTTCTTCACCCTCAAATGTCCAAATTGAGTAACCTATGTAGGCAACGTAAAGAAAGCCGATCCAGAATAGTAACATAAATAATCTTTTCAATGTTCGTTCCCCTTCTCACTAGCATTCTAGCACCTTTTTAAGGGTATAACAGGTCTCTTCTATTCTGCAACCGTCCGAAAGTCATGAAGAGGAACTATGATTTAAGATGCAAAAGTCTACTAAAAAAAATATGGGAAATTCATTTATGCATATTGTATATAAATTAATTTTAATGTATATTTATTAATACAATCAATCGAACGTAGTTACGGAGGGAACAAAAATGACATGGACGCATTTACTCGAATCAATACACGACCGCTTAGCTCCAACAATGGCTAAAGACTTCCCAAATCTTCCTGTTGAAAAAGAGGAAGGATGCTATTATTACGGCACTGATGGAAAAGAATATCTCGATTTCTCTTCCGGCATAGCTGTGACAAATGTAGGGCATCGGCACCCTAAAGTCGTTCAAGCGATTAAAGATGGAGCAGATCATCTAACTCACGGGCCATCAGGCGTTATTATGTATGAACCACTTCTTACATTAGCGGATCAATTAGCTGCAATCATGCCCGGAAATCTGGACTGCTTTTTCTTCTCTAATAGCGGGACGGAAGCTGTAGAAGGAGCATTAAAGTTAGCAAAATATACAACTGAACGCCCGTACGTCGTTTCCTTTACAGGAGGTTTTCATGGCAGAACAATGGGGTCACTAGGAGTATCCACCTCTAAAAGTAAATATCGTAAATTCATGCAACCAAATGGGTTAACCTACCAAATACCGTACGCTAATCCAAAGGCATGTCCTGACGGCGAGGATGTTGGTGAATTTTGCGTGAAACAACTAGAAAGAGATTTCCAAACCCTGTTTGAGCACCAGGTAACACCTGAGGAAGTAGCTTGCATAATCCTAGAGCCTGTTTTAGGAGAGGGAGGCTACATTGTCCCTCCAAAAGCATGGCTAGAAAAAATTCGCGAAGTGTGTGACCAACACGGCATTTTGCTTATTTTCGATGAGGTTCAGACTGGATTCGGAAGAACGGGCGAATGGTTTGCCGCCGATACATTTGGTGTTACACCAGATATTATGGCTGTAGCCAAAGCGATGGCTTCAGGACTCCCATTAAGTGCCACAGTCGCCTCTAAAGAACTAATGAAAAAATGGCCCGTTGGTTCCCACGCCACGACCTACGGAGGAAATCCGATTGCCTGTAACGCTGCACTTGCTGTTATAGATGTAATACAAGAAGAGCAGTTGCTAGACAATACGAAAGAAGTCGGGGCCTATGCATACGAAAAACTTCAGACACTAGCCACGAAACACGACGTAATTGGAGACGTTCGAGGGGTCGGTCTGATGCTTGGTCTCGAAATTGTGAATCCTGTGACAGGAGAAGGAGACAGCGAAGGGCTGATGACCATCTTACAATCTGCCTTAGAAAAAGGAGCACTCTTCTACTTCTGCGGCAACAAAACTGAAGTCATCCGAGTAATTCCACCTCTTACTATGACAAAAGCTCAAATTGACGAAGGAATGGCTATATTAGAAGAAGCCCTAACTGAATACGAAGCATCCATCAGCGTATTCTGATCATCTATTACCACATTTCCGTTGTCGACCAACCGGCACTATATGACCACACCCCTGTAGGCCGGAAGCATCGACAAAACTCATAGAAAAACACCGTTCAGCCTCCTTTGCTGAACGGTGTTTTTCTAGTATATAGTAGAGGAATCTTAAATACTCGCAGCTGAGACACCAAAGTTAGAATGGGACCGTTATTCTCGTGAGTGCTGGGGGTGTCTGGGGAACGACACCCTTGCCATGTGAAGTACGAACAGCCCCGCTGCTTGGGCGTTGCGGATGCCTATCTGAATCTACAAGTGGCTTGTTTCCGTCTCCCCCTATTTGGTAGAGTCGGGCCTGGAAACTGCGAGACTCCCGCGGGCAGAAGAGCCTAGTCTAGCTCCAGCGTTGAGGAGGCTCACCAGCTCCCCACAGGAAAGCGAGTGGTTTCCAGGCCCGCCTTACACTCAACTAATGCTAACGGAAACACTCTCATTAAACAAAAAACGAGTGTAACATCCGGCGGATGTCACACTCGCTCTACTCGTTAACGACGGGCAAAGTCTACAAATCGAAACTTGTCTGGTCTGTGCCTTGATTCAGTGTACTGAAAAAGCGTTGCATCATCCAGATAAACGTAGTTTTTAATCACCACTACGTTCGCAAACCCTTCAAGGTCTAATAGCTTGCGATCTTCAGCAGTCGGTTCTTCTACCGTAATTTCTTTCTTCGCAAAGCTAATCGTTAAACCAATCTCTCCTTCAAGATATGCATAAATAGAGTCTTCACAAATCTCTCGGCTTAAGCGAGGAACGCTACCATAATAAAGGTAATCTTTATCTAAAATGATCCTCTCTCCGCTAAATTCTCGCGAACGACTTACATACCAAACTAGGGATTCTTCCTCTAGCTGCATCGCTTCTTGAATATAGGAGGAAGGATGAATGAGGGAAAGTTCATTCACATGAGTTTTGGTCGCTTCGCCCATAGCTTTAGAAACTTCCTTAAAACTAACAAGACCTGAGACTGGGAAATTGAATTTATCAACATCTAAAACAACTGACCCTTTGCCTCGCACTTTCTGAATAAATCCATTTTGCGATAACAGATTCAACGCCTTCCGGATCGTCTCTCTCGAAGTCTGGAAGGTTTCCGCTAACTCATTTTCAGATGGCAAGGTCTGCCCTTCCTTATACACGTTCATCTTAATCGCATCAACAAGTTCTTCATAAATGCCCATAAATTTATTCTGCTTCACATAGCACCACTCATTTATTTCGTTAAATGATACACTACGGACTCGTAAGGACGCAGCTTAATTGTACGGCTTACGTTCTGTGACTCATCATAGTTAGAAAGAATGCGATCGCTCCTGAATTCTTCAAGGTCAATGGATTCCGGCACGTTAAACGTCGTTTCATCACCATAGAAATTATTCACAACAAGCAATTTCTCACCTTCGCCATGACGAGCATAAGCAAATACGCGATCATCCTCAAAGCTTAAGAGTTCGTAGTCTCCTGATGTAATAATATCATATTGCTTGCGAAGCTCAATTAGCTTCTTATAATGATAAAACACAGAATTCTCATCACTTACAGCTGCTTCTGCATTAATTTCCTTGTAATTCTTTGCTACAGGGATCCACGGGGTGTCCGCTGTGAAACCAGCTTGTTCCTCACCATTCCATTGCATCGGTGTTCTGGAATTATCTCGTGACTTCTGAGCAAGTATGGCAAGAATTTCAGTTTCCGTTTTCCCTTGTTCTTTTAGAATCTCATACATATTCAGGGATTCAACATCGCGGTAGTCCTCAATGGTATCAAATTTCGGGTTGGTCATACCAAACTCTTCACCTTGATAAATATAAGGGGTACCTCGCATCATATGAATCGTTGTGGCAAGCATTTTGGCAGACTCGTTGTGATAGACAGTATCGTTTCCGAAACGAGACACAACGCGAGGCTGATCGTGGTTACACCAGAACAACGCGTTCCAGCCTCCGCCTTCTTGCATACCAACTTGCCATTCAGATAAGACTTTCTTCAATTCTTTAAAGTCGAAATTCGCAACGGTCCACTTTTCCCCATTTGGGTAATCTACTTTTAAGTGATGGAAACTAAAGGTCATATCAAGTTCCTGACGGTCAGGACGAGTGTACTTCACACAATTATCAATAGTAGTAGAAGACATCTCGCCGACAGTCATCATTTCATATTTAGAGAATACCTCTTGATTCATTTCATGCATAAATTCATGAACACGCGGTCCGTCCGTATAGAAGCGACGTCCATCTCCCTTATAATCATTCGGGAAGGCCTGGTCTTTAGAAATGAGGTTAATTACATCTAAACGGAAACCATCGACCCCTTTTTGAAGCCAGAAATGCATCATATCATAGACGCTCTTCCGAACAGCTTCATTTTCCCAGTTCAGGTCTGCTTGTGTTACATCGAAAAGGTGCAGGTAGTATTGCTCTGTATCGGCGTCGTATGCCCATGCGTTCCCACCGAACTTCGATTCCCAGTTTGTTGGGGCTTCACCTTCAACCGGGTCTTTCCAGAAGTAATAGTCGCGGTAAGGATTATCTTTAGATTGCTTCGATTGCTGGAACCATTCATGTTCGGTTGACGTGTGATTCACAACGATATCCATAATGATTTTAATACCACGATCGTGAGCTTCTTGTAAAAGACGCTCAAAATCTTGCATCGTTCCGTATTCTTCATGAATATTGAAATAATCGCTAATGTCATAACCGTTATCCTTTTGCGGAGAAGAATAAATAGGAGTTAGCCATATGACATCGACACCTAGGTTTTTCAAGTAGTCCAATTTTTCAATTATACCTTGAATGTCTCCTGTCCCGTTTCCTGTCGTGTCGTTAAAGCTTTTCGGATAAATTTGATAGACAACTGATTGTTTCCACCATGGCTGTGTCATGTGAGCACCTTCCTTATCTTTGATGTGATATCACTAGAAAGACCAATAGCAACCGGGTGTGGTCGGCTGCTAACTGGTTAGTGTTATATTTTTTTTCGTTTTGCCAGTAAATACGTTACTACAAATGGTACGACGATGACAATCGCCATTCCAATAATGAATGAAATCCAGTCCTGGTTTTGGATCGATACAATCCCTGGAACGCCACCAACTCCGATTGAGTTCGCTCGTACACTTTGGATGGTAATATACATACCTGCAATTGCAGAGGATACAAGTGCTGCAATAAACGGGAATTTGTAACGAAGGTTAACCCCAAACAAGGCAGGCTCAGTGATTCCTAACCAAGCTGATACACCTGATGATACGGATAGTCCTTTTAAGTTCTCATTCTTCGAAGCTAACCATACACCAAATGCCGCGGAACCTTGTGAAATGTTAGATAATGCAAGAATTGGCCATAAGAACGTAGACCCTGTGCTACCAATTAATTGAACGTCTACAGCAAGGAACGTGTGGTGCATTCCAGTTACAACGAGTAATGGGTAAAGCGCACCGTAAAGAAGTCCACCAACAGCCGCAAACTGATCAAACGTCCAAACTAATCCGTCTGTAATCGTGTTACCTAGTGCAAACATCAGCGGTCCAATTGCGATAAATGTTAGGAACCCTGTTACAAGTAGGGCAACCGGGCCAACAATAAGCAACTGAATAGAATCTGGAATACGGTTACGTAAGAATACATCGATTTTTGCTAATACATAAGAAGCTAATAGTACCGGAAGGACCTGACCTTGATAACCGATCTTCTCAACTTCCAGACCTAACAGGTTCCAAGTTGGAACTCTTCCTTCTTTAACAGCATTTCCGTAGTCCCAAGCATTTAAAAGCTCTGGGTGAACAAGCATTAAACCAAGTACGATACCAAGTAGCGGATTCCCGCCAAATTTCTTAACTGCTGACCAACCAATCAAACCTGGCAAGAAGACAAAGGCGGTATTTGCAATTAAGTTAATGATACTCGCAAGGTCCGCCCACTGTGTGTGAACTTCAATAAGAGACTGATCATCATAGAAAATTCCCGATTGTGCAAGAATGTTGTGAATACCCATCAGAAGACCAGCTGTTACAATCGCTGGCAAGATTGGAATGAAGATATCTGCTAGCGTTTTAATCGCTTTTTGAAGCGGATTCATTTTTTCAGAAGAAGCTTGTTTTACATCATCTTTACTGGATTCGCCTACGCCTAATCCAACCATTTCTTTATAAACCTTATCCACAGTCCCTTGTCCAATGACAACTTGGAACTGTCCATTCGTTGAGAACGAACCCTTAACCGCTTCCAATTTTTCTAATTCTTCTTGATTGACTTTGCTTTCGTCATACAAAGACAAACGTAAACGAGTCACACAGTGTGTAGCTGCTTGTATATTCTCTTGGCCACCTACGTGCTCGATAATCTGTTGAGCTTGCTTTTTTAAGTTCATAGTGATCCCCTCTCCCACTATAATTTGTTCATCTATAAAAACGCTTTCTTAATAACTTGTATATACATGATAGCGCATCCAAGCAGATTTGTATATACATCTGCTTATTTTCAGAATTTTTTTATTTTAGAAACAAATACGTAAGTTTACGTTTAAGAGAACGGGTGTAAAGTATTAAAAAGGAGATGATTGCATGAAACATTTAGTGTTTTACGATGCGCAATGTCCATTTTGTTATCATGTGAAGCTTGTGCTAAGAAAATTAGACTGGTTCAAAAAAGTGGATTGGATATCGGTTCAGGAGGTTGACCAAAACCCAGATCAGTATCCGTACTTACAATATCGGGATATTTATGATGAAATCCATATGCTGACCTCTTCAGGTAGTTTAAAAGAAGGCTATTACGCCATTCGCCGTTTACTTGCTGCTCTACCCTTAACTGTTCCAATTAGCCTGCTTCTTTATATTCCATTCGCAGACCGTCTCGGCTCTCCACTCTATAAATGGTTTTCACGCCACCGCTACCAGTGGTTCGGTCAATATGACGAACCCCGTTATGCTTAAATTGGTTTGCTTTTATGTAACTTAGTAGAATGGAGGGCGAGGAAGATCAAAATGGTCCTCTCCCTCCAACATTTTCAGTACTTTTTATACCAATTTTTTCTATGCAAACAGAGGATCGCCCCGTTTTTTATCGAATATGTAAAAAGAATCCATAAAAATGGTTCACATGACTTGATGAATAAGGAGGAATAAAAAGATGGATTATAAACATATTACGATAGCGGGCGGTGGCGTGTTAGGAAGCCAAATTGCTTTTCAGTCCGCTTTTTTCGGGTTTGAGGTTACGGTATACGATATTACTGAAGAAGCATTAGAGGAAGCAGATAAGCGGTTTAAAACGTACAAAGGAATTTATCAAAAGGATATGAAAGCTACTAATGAACAAGTAGACAATACATATAAACGAATAAGCATGTCAACAGACCTTGCTGAAGCAGTGAAGAATGCTGATTTAGTTGTGGAGGCGATCCCTGAAGTAGTCTCGATTAAAGAAGAATTTTACACCAAGTTGGGTCAGGTAGCACCTGAGAAAACGGTATTCGCATCGAATTCTTCAACTTTTTTACCTAGTCAATTCGCGCAATTTACAGGTCGTCCTGAGAAATTCTTAGCGCTTCACTTTGCTAATGAAATTTGGAAAAATAACATCGGAGAAGTAATGAAGCATGAAGGCACAGAAGAAAAGCATTTCAACGATCTACTAGAGTTCGCTGGCGCAATCGGTATGGTACCCATTCCGATCTATAAAGAACAACCAGGATACATCCTGAATTCCCTATTAGTCCCTTTACTATCTGCCGCACAGAGCTTACTCATCAAAGGAGTATCAGACCCTGAAACCATTGATAAAACATGGGTCATTTCAACAGGAGCCCCAGTAGGCCCATTTGCTTTCTTAGACATCATCGGACTTCATACACCGTATAATCTTCAGAAAGCAAAAGGTGATGCTGGGGATGAAGAAGCAGCTAAAATTGCAGAGTATTTAAAGACAGAGTTCATTGATAAAGGGCACACGGGTAAGCTTGCAGGAAAAGGGTTTTATGAATATCCCAACCCTCGTTATCTAGAGAAAGATTTCTTAAAGTAAGAGGAAAAACAAGAGAGAAGTGAGAAATCAAGCGAAGATTACTTTAGCAGGAAGAGACCGTTACCTTTGATGAGTGCTTGGGATTGCTCGGGGACAACTCGCTTTCCTGCGGGGAGCTGGGAAGCCTCCTCGATCGCTACGCTCTCTGTGGGGTCTTCCCTAGGCTCCTTACCCCGCGGGAGTCTCGCAGTCCCCGAGCAATCCCTTGCATAAAGGAGCTGAACGGTCACGAAGATGGTATCTTGAGAACTCTTTTCTTCCTAGGTGGTATGTTTTCGTTCTACCTATATGGAAAAGGAGGGCCTGGAAACTGCGAGACTCCCGTGGGCAGAAGAGCCTAGGTGAGACCCCGGAGGACGGCTTGCCGTCTGAGGAGGCTCACCAGCTCCCCACAGGAAAGCGAGTTGTTTCCAGGCCCTCCTTACACTCAATTTAAGCAAACGGAAACATTCTCTCAACTTGGAGTTTCCGTAATCCTGACCTATTCTTGAATTATTGACAACATCAACCTTTATAAAAGCCTAGGCATAAGAAAAAGAGAGAAGAATAAAGGATGAATGACGACAACCCCCGGTGGCACAATACTTTTATAGAATGTTATAATGACACGTATAACAATAAAAGAATACCTGGAGGCTTTATGCTTACATTTGAAGAAAAACTAGAGATTATAGAATCTTTTCCCGAATTAACGCGAAACGACGTATCCCTTGGACGCGTGAATTTCCACTATGAAGAAAGCGTAATGGACAAGAAAAACGTTGTCTATCACCTGCATCCTAATGGAAATGGCTTTGTATTCGGTTATTATATTGATGGTGTCGAGACAGATGACCGCGGAATGGTGAACATTCGTGACTTCTCGAGAGAAGACATCAAGGCAATTGTTCGCGATGCTATTGACTCTCTATCCCAGCCTGATCAAGAAACGTGGGTAAACGAAGAAGGCCATACATTAGCGCTTGTCTTCGATTTTGACCTATGGAATATCTATGCTGGCGATATGCTCGACGGTACGTTCCCAACCTATGCAGCAGCAACAGACTACCTTGAACAAGAAGGCTTTAAGCGTCAATAGAACCTTTACCAAAAACAAACGGTGCGTGCTTCTCTTTATCTAGAAAAGAGAAGCACGCACCGTTTTTTATTTAGAAATCCATTCAGTAATAAGTTCAGTTGTTTTATCAAGTTGTTGTTCCTCTGTAATTGTTGCCTTCCGATCCCCTTCTTGAAATCCATAGCTTCCAAACTGTCCGTGGTTCGCTCCATCTAGCTCTATATATTGTTGATCTTCGGGAGCATAAGCTTTCCCCTCTTCATACTTCTTACGGTTAATTACTCCGTCTTTCCCACCTGTTATGGATAAGAATGACAAACTCATTTCACTAAGGTCCCCCACTTCATCTGGGTAAGCAGCTAATAAGAAAACGCCATCTAAAACCTCTCCATTCTTGGCAGCATATCTAGCTGCCATAGCACCGCCTAGCGAATGTCCTCCAATAACATAGGAGCGATTAGCATCTTGTTGAATCACTCCATTCGCCTTATCTTGTGCCAGTACGGCCAGGTTCAGGGGCATTTTAAGAATATAGGTTGGATACCCCTCTTCGGCTAGTTGATGAGCAAGAGGTGCATAGCTCTTTGGCTCGACTAAACCTCCTGGATAGAAGAGGATGGTTGTGTCTTTTGTTTGTGCTGGTATAAAAGATATCCATTCACTTTTATCCTTCATCTCAATTCCTTCATCTGTAGTCAGTGCTTGAAGAGCCCTCTCGCTCGGTTCATACGGTTGTAAGTAAACGTAGCCTGTTATTCCAATTGCCACCAATAACACCCCGACAACCAGAAGAACCTTTTGCCACCATTTCCACTTTCTCATCCCTTCACCTACTCTGTGATGTTTTATATCTAGCTTATCACACCACTTACTAACCGTTGTTAATCGAGACATTATAGATTAAAATAACATTAAAAGTGTAAAATGTTACTTTGAGGGGTGATGTAATGAATCAAGCTAAGATTATTGTGGGATCCACGTTCCTTGTCTCCCTATTTCTATATGGGGTAGAACAAGGGATAGGTGTTCCTTACATTGTTAAAACAGCATGTAAGCTCGTTTTATTTATCGGACTTCCTTTACTCTTTTATCGGTATTCCTCTCCTCCTCATCTAACAGGAAGAAAAGAACCTTGGAAATATCCATTAGTATGTGCAACTGTATCTTTTTTCGCAATCCTTATTGCTTACTGGCTTACAAATGATAGGATTAACTTCACTGAAATTAGATCTTATATCGAAATGGATCTTGGTATAACACCTGTCACCTTTTATGCTGTGGGAGTTTACATTATAGTCGGAAATTCTTGGGTAGAAGAATGGTTCTTCAGAGGATTTATCTTTCAAAACCTTTTATCTCGCGGAAAGAAACGCCTTGGTTATATGTATTCTTCTAGTCTTTTTGCTTTGTACCATCTTGCTAGTATCCAAGGATGGTTCTCGATTCCTCTAACGATCCTCATCTTGTTTGGGTTACTCACTATCGGTCTGGTCTTCTGCTTCTTAACAGAGCGAACGGGCACGTACAAAGGTTCATGGCTAGTCCATATAATTGCTGATATAGCTATTATTATGGTCGCTTTACATGCCTTTGGTTGGTATTAGTACACGTAAACGATAAACACCATATACCAAAACCTTATGAATGCCTTTCCACATTGTCACTTTTATGTGCTAGAGTGTATAGGAAATCTAAATAAATTGGAGTCGATTACTATGAAACCTATAAAAGCCGGATTAATTGGATATGGTTTATCAGGGCAAGTTTTTCACGCCCCTTTCCTTCAATCTATGCCGGAATTTGAACTTACAACCGTGTCTACCTCTAAACAGGAAAAAGCAGAACAAGACCTTGGGCATGCCCACATTACACCTACGCCTGATGCTCTAATACAAAATAACGATATTGAGCTTATTATCATTACGGCTCCAAATGAGTATCACTTCCCTCTTGCAAAGGCAGCGCTTGAAGCGGGAAAACATGTGGTTATAGAGAAACCTTTCGTCGTTCATAGCGAGGAAGGCAAGGAATTACTACAGATTGCTGAGGCAAATAATCGAGTGCTTAGCCCTTTCCATAATAGACGATGGGATAATGATTTCCTCACTGTGAAGAAATTGATTGAAGGCAATGCTCTCGGAGACGTTACGAGCTACGAAGCTCACTTTGACCGCTATCGTCCACATGTACGCGACAGATGGAGAGAGAAAGATGTACCTGGTGCCGGTATTTTGTATGACTTAGGCGCTCACCTAATTGATCAAGCTCTTCATCTATTTGGTTCACCAAAACAAGTCCAAGGAATGGCTAGAGCTCAACGTGAAGGTGCACAGGTGGATGATTACTTTCACGTGTTATTAGACTATAATCCATTACAAGTTATTCTCCACTCTAGTTCTCTGGTAAGAGCAACAGGACCCAAATTTCAAGTGCATGGTACAAAAGGAAGCTTTATTAAATATGGGACAGATCCTCAAGAAAATCAGCTTAAAGAGGGCATGTTACCGAATCAGTTCGGATGGGGTGTTGATTCTGAAGAGAATTACGGTATATTAACAAATGACGAACACCCAGATGGAATCCGTGTCCCAACAGAAAAAGGAAGCTATGAATCCTACTATGAGCAGTTAGCTGCAGCGATCAGGAGCGGAAATCAGGTACCGGTAAGTGGACAAGAGGGGCTTAACGTTATCCAGGTCATCGAGAATATCTTGCATTCTTCCTAATTCTAGTGTTGTTTCATAACCGATTGGCTGATGCACTTTGAAAGACAATGCTTTTTACTCCGTGATAAACTAATCATGTTCTTAAATTGAAATTCTCAAATAAATAGGAACACATCAAGGAGGCAAAATCATGAGTGATCGTAAATATATATTTGATTCCTACCAGTTACCTTCAGGCGTAACCTTAAAAAATCGAGTACTATTAGCACCGATGACCAACTTTTTATCAAATGATGATGGAAGTGTATCTGATAAAGAACTTGAATATTATAAACGTCGTTCTGGAGGCGTTGGCGCAGTCATTACCGCGTGTGCAAACGTGAACGAATATGGCAAGGGATTTGATGGTGAGATTGGTGCACACCGTGACGATTTAATTCCAAGCCTTCACAAATTAGCCGATGCTATTCACGCAAAAGGCTCTAAAGCGATCCTACAAATTTTTCATGGAGGCCGTATGTGCCCTCCACACCTTATTCCAAATGAAGATGTGGTCAGTGCAAGTGCGGTAGCTGCTCTTCGTCCAAATTCTCCGACACCAAGAGAAATGACAGAAGAAGAAATTCAACAAACCATTGCTGACTTCGGCGCAGCGACACGTCGCGCGATTGAAGCTGGCTTTGACGGCGTAGAAATTCATGGAGCGAATACGTATCTCTTACAACAATTCTTCTCTCCTCACTCTAACCGACGTGACGATCAGTGGGGCGGTTCAGTAGAAGATCGCATGAACTTCCCTCTTGCAGTAGTTGAATCTGTAAAATCAGCCGTCACTGAACATGCTAAAGATCAGTTCGTAGTTGGCTATCGTCTTTCTCCAGAAGAGCGTGAAGAACCTGGAATTACGATGGACGACACGCTACAACTTGTAGATGTCTTGGCTAAACAAAACCTGGATTACCTTCATATTTCTCTATCTAGCTTTAACCAAGGTTCTATGCGCGATGAGAACGATACACGTCCTCGTATCGACTTAATCCAAGAACGAGTTGGCAGCATTGTTCCTGTAATGGGTGTCGGTAGCCTCCATACAGCAGACGATGTAGAAGGAGCCCTTGCAAAAGTTCCAATGATTTCGCTAGGCCGCGAAATGCTCATGGAACCAGATTGGGTTGAAAAGGTTGCTAAAGGTGAAGAAGACCAAATTCGTACAGCGATGAAATTGAATCAACAAGAAGAACTAGCCATACCAGAGCCAATGTGGACTAAAATCTTAAACGTACCAAACTGGTTCCCTAAAGAAGAAGAATAACTTATAAAATACAAAGAGCTGTCCCCACTCAGGAGACAGCTCTTTTCAAATGATATTCACTTTAATACTATATCGTCATAAAGCGTGCCAGACACCCTTCCCCTCTCTACAGCACTGAAGGGTGTCTGGCACGCTCTATTCCTTTACAGTGTTACTGTGTGTCTGACACCCTTTAGTCTTTTATCACTCTATCGTATAAAGCAGAAAAACCCCCTTCATTCGGCCGAATGAAGGGGGTTTGTTTAGAACCTATTATTTGTTTAGGTTGTAGAATGCGTTTTTACCAGCGTATACTGCTGTACCAGCTAGTACGTCTTCGATGCGAAGAAGTTGGTTGTACTTCGCTACGCGGTCTGTACGAGACGGAGCACCTGTCTTGATTTGACCAGCGTTTGTCGCAACAGCGATGTCAGCGATTGTAGAGTCTTCTGTTTCACCAGAACGGTGAGAGATAACTGCTGTGTAACCAGCTTCTTTCGCCATTTCGATTGCTTGGAATGTCTCTGTAAGTGTACCGATTTGGTTCACTTTGATTAGGATTGAGTTTGCAATGCCTTCAGAGATTCCGCGGCTTAGTTTGTTTGTGTTTGTAACGAATAGGTCGTCACCAACAAGTTGAACACGGTCGCCGATACGCTCTGTAAGAAGTTTCGTACCTTCCCAGTCGTTTTCGTCTAGGCCGTCTTCAATTGAGATGATTGGGTACTTGTTAACAAGCTCTTCGTACCAGTCAACCATTTCCTTAGACGTACGAGTTACGCCTTCACCTTTAAGGTTGTACTTGCCATCTTCATAAATTTCAGAAGATGCAACGTCCATTGCAAGTTGAACTTCTTCGCCTGGCTTGTAACCAGCTTCTTCGATTGCTTCGATGATTGTAGATAGTGCTTCTTCGTTAGAACCTAAGTCAGGAGCAAATCCACCTTCATCACCTACACCAGTGTTGTAACCTTTGTTCTTAAGAACTTTCTTAAGAGAGTGGAAGATTTCAGCGCCCATGCGTAGAGCTTCTTTGAATGTTGGAGCGCCAACAGGCATAACCATGAACTCTTGAATGTCCACGTTGTTATCTGCGTGCTCACCACCGTTAAGGATGTTCATCATTGGTGTTGGAAGTTTCTTCGCGTTGAATCCACCAAGGTATTGGTATAAAGGAATACCAAGGTAGTCAGCTGCAGCGCGAGCTACTGCCATTGATACACCAAGAATAGCGTTCGCACCAAGGTTACCTTTGTTTTCAGTACCGTCAAGTTCGATCATTAGTTCATCAATGATTACTTGGCGAGTTGCATCGAAACCAAGAAGTTCTGGAGCGATTTTTTCGTTAACGTTTTGAACAGCTTGAGATACACCTTTACCAAGGTAGCGCTCTTTGTCACCGTCACGTAGTTCTACTGCTTCGTATTCACCAGTAGATGCACCACTTGGAACAAGTGCAGTACCGAAAGCACCAGATTCCGTATATACTTCTACTTCAATTGTTGGGTTACCACGGGAGTCTAAGACTTCGCGTGCGTATACGTCCGTAATATATGGCATGGTTATTTCTCTCCTTTTTATTGATCAGATTTTTTAATTAACGTTTCGCCTGTCATTTCTTTAGGCTGATCGACTTGTAATAAGTCTAATAATGTCGGGGATAAGTCACCTAAGATTCCGCCTTCACGAAGCTCAAGGCCATCTTTAGTTACGATTACAGGTACATCATTTGTTGTGTGAGCTGTCATCGCTTTACCTTCAGAATTCGTAACTTCGTCAGCGTTACCGTGGTCAGCTGTAATGATCGCATGTCCACCTTTTTCAGTGATCTTATCAATGATCTTACCTAAACATTCGTCCACTGTTTCGATCGCTTTAATAGTAGGCTCTAGCATACCACTGTGACCGACCATGTCAGGGTTTGCGAAGTTTAAGATAATTGCATTGTGCTTATCTGCATCAAGCTCTTGCAGAAGAGCATCTGTTACTTCATAAGCACTCATTTCAGGTTGTTCATCATACGTTGCAACTTTAGGAGAATCGATAAGGATTCGCTCTTCCCCGTCGAATTCTTCCTCACGTCCACCGCTCATGAAGAACGTAACGTGTGGATATTTCTCCGTCTCTGCAATGCGAAGCTGCTTCATATTGTTCTGTGCTAATACTTCCCCTACTGTGTTATCCAGGTTAACAGGGTTGTATGCAACGAAACCGTCGACTGTTTCGCTGAACTTCGTAAGCATAACAAAATGAGTGTTCTGCGGTGCTTTGTCACCACGTTCAAATTCACGGAAGTCTTCGTTTGCGAAGGTACGTGAAATTTGGATTGCGCGGTCTGGACGGAAGTTATAGAAAATAATCGCGTCTTCATCTTCAACAGTTGCACGAGGGTTACCCGCATCGTCTGTCATAACAGATGGAAGAACGAATTCGTCATAGATATCATTCGCGTAAGAATCATCTACTAACTCAATTGGATCCTGGTACGTTGGACCTTCACCGTAAACCATTGCGCGGTAGGCTTTCTCCACGCGATCCCAGCGTTTGTCGCGGTCCATGGAATAGTAGCGGCCGGATAGAGTCGCGATCTCACCGACACCTAGTTCATCCATTTTGTTCTGCAGGGCTTCAATATATTGTTTTGCAGATTTCTGACCTACGTCACGACCGTCAAGGAAACCGTGAACATAGACTTTCTCTACACCGCGATTCTTCGCCATTTCAAGTAGCGCATATAAATGCTCAATATGGCTGTGAATACCACCATCGGATAGAAGTCCGAATAGGTGTAGAGCTTTATCATTCTTTTTCGCATGTTCCATTGCCTCGATGAAGCGCTCGTTCTCGAAGAAGTCGCCTTCACGAATGGACATATTTACACGAGTTAGGCTTTGGTAAACAACACGACCTGCACCAATATTTAAGTGACCTACTTCAGAGTTCCCCATTTGACCTTCAGGAAGGCCAACCGCTTCACCTTTAGCTGTAAGCGTTGTATGTGGGTACTGTTCCCAAAGACGATCAAAGTTTGGTGTGTTCGCTTGTTTTACAGCATTACCGTATTCCTCGTCACGCATGCCGTAACCATCTAAGATGATTAGAGCTGCTAGGTTTTGATTACTCATGTTTACCTGCCTCCACTAGAGATAAGAAAGAATCAGGTTGTAAGCTTGCGCCACCTACTAGTGCACCATCAATATCAGACTGAGACATAAGCTCGTCAACGTTAGCTGGTTTTACGCTACCGCCGTATTGGATACGAATCGCTTCTGCTGGCTCACTGCCCGCGAATTCGTTAACGACTTTACGGATAGAAGCACACATTGCGTTTGCATCTTCAGCTGTAGCTGTTTTACCAGTGCCGATCGCCCAAATAGGCTCATAAGCAATGATGACATCTTTAACTTGTTCATTTGTAAGGTCTTTAAGAGCAGCTTTTACTTGTGTCTCTACTACAGATTCAGCTTCGCCGTTTTCACGTTGCTCATCTGTTTCACCTACACAAACAATTGGTACTAGGTTGTGTTTGAATGCAGCGTGTGTCTTTTTGTTTACTGTTTCGTCTGTTTCAGCAAACATTTCACGACGCTCAGAGTGACCAAGAACAACGTACGTTACGCCAAGGTCTTTAAGCATTTCAGGACTAACTTCGCCTGTGAATGCTCCACTCTCTTCAAAGTGCATGTTCTGCGCACCAATCTTAAGATCTGTGCCTTCTGCTTGTTGAACAAGCGTTGGAAGATAAGGGAAAGGTGCTACAACAACAGATTCAACTTGATCGTAAGAAGGGACTTGACCTTTTACATCGTCAACGAACTGTGTAGCCTCGCCCATTAGCTTGTTCATTTTCCAGTTACCTGCAATGACTTGTTTACGCATACTGTCACCTCACCTATTATTTATCGTTTAATGCGACTACGCCTGGAAGTTCTTTACCTTCCATAAACTCTAATGATGCACCGCCACCTGTAGAGATGTGGTCCATTTGATCTGCATAACCGAACTTCTCAACAGCAGCAGCAGAGTCACCGCCACCGATTACAGAATAACCTTCTGTTTGTCCAAGAGCTTCTGCAACGCCTTTTGTACCTTTAGCGAATGTTTCAAGCTCGAACACACCCATTGGGCCGTTCCAGATCACTAGCTTAGAGTTCTTCACGATATCAGCGTATAATTCAATCGTTTTTGGACCGATGTCCATTGCTTCCCAATCAGCTGGGATGCTATCGATATTAACCACTTGTGTGTTTGCATCATTAGAGAAGTCATCGCCAACGATTACATCTTGTGGCATATAGAAATTAACGCCTTTTTCTTTAGCTTTCTCCATATATTGCTTCGCAAGATCGATCTTATCTTCTTCAAGAAGAGATTGACCAATTTCGTAGCCTTGTGCTTTCACGAATGTGTAAGCAAGACCACCGCCGATAATTAAATTATCAACTTTGTCAAGTAGATGATCGATCACGCCGATTTTGTCCTTAACTTTTGCACCACCGATAATAGCAGTGAAAGGACGCTCAGGGTCTTTTAACGCATTACCAAGGACACGTAATTCTTTTTCCATTAAGAAGCCAGCTACTGCTGGAAGGTGTTGAGCAATTCCTTCTGTTGAAGCGTGCGCACGGTGAGCTGCACCGAATGCATCATTCACATAAAGGTCTGCTAAATTAGCGAATTCCTTCGCAAGTTCTGCGTCGTTCTTTTCCTCACCCGGATAGAAACGAACATTTTCAAGAAGAAGTACATCGCTGTTTTCCATTTCAGAAATGGCTTTGTCCACTTCACTTCCGTAAGCTTCATCCGTTTTCGTAACGGTTTGACCAAGTAAGTCACTTAGACGTTTCGCTACTGGATCAAGGCGAAGTTCATCAACGGCTTCCCCTTTTGGACGACCAAGGTGGCTTGCTAAGATTACTTTTGCACCTTGTTCAGTTAAATGCTGGATTGTTGGTAACGCTGCACGGATGCGCGTGTCGTCAGTTACTTCACCATCTTGCATAGGTACGTTGAAATCAACGCGGCAGAATACTTTCTGGCCTTTTACTTCTACATCTTGGATGGTTTTTTTCTCATTCACGTTCACGGGATGAGGACCTCCTTTAAAATTTTCCTTGGAATGTGTCTAGCTCCCCTGTATGTACGTTTCCTTATTTTCAAGAAGACAAACGTGTTACAAGGGTTTGATTTAAGATCATAAAAAGAGTCAAATGGTAAAAATGTGGTGGGCTTCCATTCTTTTCATGGTTCTATCAAACAAACATCGCAAAGGAGGAGGTTGCTCTCCTCCTGCTCTTTGCGATGGACACTCATAATTTATACGGTTAACAGGAGTTGTTTTCCTGCTTATTTACGAAATCTTAAAGACCTTTTTTAGCAAGGTATACAGCTAAGTCTACACAACGGTGAGAGTAGCCGCTCTCGTTATCGTACCAAGAAACAACTTTAACCATGTTCTTCTCGATGCTTAGAGTTGAAGCAGCATCAATTGTAGAAGAAGCTGGGTTACCATTGTAGTCGCTAGAAACTAGCTCTTCTTCGCTGTAACCAAGAATACCTTTAAGCTCACCTTCAGCTGCTTCTTTAAGCGCTTGGTTTACTTCTTCTGCTGTAGCGTCTGTGTCTAGCTCAGCAACAAGGTCAACTAGAGATACGTTAGGTGTAGGAACACGCATAGCCATACCAGTTAGTTTACCTTCCATTTCAGGCATTACTTTCGCTACTGCTTGTGCAGCACCTGTAGTTGTTGGGATGATGTTCTCACCAGCAGCACGCGCACGACGGTAGTCCTTGTGTGGAAGGTCAAGGATTTGTTGGTCGTTCGTGTAAGAGTGAATTGTAGTCATCATACCGCGCTTAAGACCGAATTTGTCGTTAAGAACTTTAGCGTATGGTGCTAAGCAGTTTGTAGTACAAGATGCGTTAGAGATTACGTGGTGGCTAGCTGGGTCGTAAGAATCTTCGTTAACACCCATAACTACTGTAAGGTCTTCGCCTTTAGCAGGTGCAGAGATGATAACTTTTTTCGCGCCAGCATCGATGTGTTTTTTAGCATCGTCACGCTGAGTGAAGCGACCAGTAGATTCGATTACGATATCTACACCAAGATCTCCCCAACCAAGGTTAGCAGGGTCACGTTCAGAAAGAACTGTGATCTCTTTACCACCGATTACAAGGTTAGATCCGTTAACTGTTACTTTTTCATCAAGCTGACCGTGTACAGAGTCATACTGAAGAAGGTGAGCTAGCATGTTAGCGTCCGTTAAGTCGTTAATCGCTACTACTTCTACCTCGTCGTTTTTAAGAGACGCGCGGAATACATTACGTCCGATACGTCCGAAACCGTTAATACCAATTCTGATTGCCATGAAAAATTCCTCCTTAAGGTATATAGGTGTTTATATTCTATCTAAAGGGAAGATCCCTTTATTAGCTCTTTCGCTGCACTCTCATCGGTAATGAGTACATTGGATTGCCCCAGGTTAAAATAGGAAGAAATCGCTTTTGCTTTCGATTTGCCACCTGCGACAGCAATAACACAATTAGTATGTTGTAAATCTTCTAATTGAATTCCTACTGTTCGCACTTTGTGAACAATACTACCTTCTTCATTAAAATAATAACCAAAAGCCTCCCCTACAGCCTTACCCTCTTGAATGGTGTCTATAACTTCTTGTGGAGTTTTTCGTCGTTCTGCCATTGTAGTGGCATCACCAATACCATGGACAACAACACCAGCTCCACGAATAATGGTTAGCACCTCTTTAATAGAAGGTTCTTCAATAATGGTCTGATAGGATTCTTCGCTAAGCGGATCTGGTACATAGAGAAGTCGATACGTTCCATTTGCTTTCTTCGCCATTTCAGCACAAATGGTGTTCGCCTGATTCTCCATCTGTTCACCAAGCCCACCGCGGGCCGGGACAAATAAGCAGTTCCCTGCTTGTTCAAGCGGAGTCATCATCTCAGCCACAGCTGCAATGGTTCCTCCACCGGTTACAGCCACTGTGTCATCACTACGAAGGATTCCCTTCATATAACGGACACAGGCCTTACCCATTTCTTGTTTCACCCATGAGAGTTCATCGCTATCCCCAGGTACGATGACTACGTGATCGAGTTGTAAACGTTGCTTCACTTGTTGCTCCAAATCTTTAAAGCCCCTTAATTCATTCATGAAGGCCTCTAGCTGAACGATTACATTCTTGCCAGTATTCGTCACATGCATCCCTTTAGTCGTCACTTCAATTAATCCTTGTTCATGTAAAAGATCAATTTCTGTTCTAACGGTACGTTCTGCAATGTTTAAATGATCAGCAAGACTTCTTCGTCCAATCGGTTCCATTAGCTGAATCAATGTCAGGGTTTCATACCTTCGTTGCATAATTGATAGCAAATCGGGGAATAGTTTACTCTGTAAGTCAATTAGTGCCCTCATGGAAAAGCTCCTTTGCTGTATGTAAGCTGCAGCGGGAGCTTTTTCGTCCCGCCTTGACGTATTCTGTCCCGCTTGGGCCAAAAAAATACCTCAACGGCTAGCTTACATTTATATTGTATCAGTCCCCATAACCCCTTGCAACAGACTTACTAGCCCTTTTTCTTTTGTAAACGGTTACTTAAAGAAAAAAGATCGATTTTCCCATAATCGACCTCTTCACCGTCTATTTCCACTACTGGGATCATGAGACCATATCGTTCAATTAACTCATCTTCTTCATATATATCCTTTTCCCGGATTACAATATCGTAATCATGATAGAGTGTTTCAATTAATTCTTTAGCCTCATCACATAAAGGACATTCCTTCTTCGTGTACAGAATAATTTCTGTTGCCATATGTGGCTACCCCCTCTTCCTTCGTTTCGTAGATGATGGTATGTAAAGTGCTTCCCGGTATTTTGCCACGGTTCTTCTGGAAATGTAAATACCAAATTGATCATAAAATAATTGGCTTAACTTTTGATCCGAGTAAGGTTTGTCCTTATTTTCAGTATGTATGGTTTCCTTTAACAAGTGTTTAATCGCTTCAGTGGAGGTTTCTTGACCATTCCTCGTCTTCAGCCCTTGTTGAAAGAAATCCTTCAAAGGAATAATTCCTTTAGGTGACTGTACATACTTATGACGTACCGCACGGCTTATGGTTGATACGTGAACTCCAATTGCTTCAGCAACCTCTCTCATTCTGAGGGACTGCTTCTGGTGAGCGCCTCCTTCAAAAAAAGGAACTTGCCTTTTAACAATCTCCTCCATTATGGCTTTCATATTTTGTTTCCGTTGTTCGATTGCCATTTGAAGCCATTTTGCATGTTGGTATTTCTCCTCCAAATACGCTGATGCTTCTTGATGGTGATGAGATAAGGCATACATGTCCTCATCTACGACAATCTTTGGCGCATTCCATGGCGAGAGCTTCACAACCCACTCTCCATTCTTCTTAAACACCTCCGCATCCGGAACAATATAATCCTCTTGTACAGACGAATACTGAATACCTGGCCTGGGGTGACACGTTTGGATTGTTTCAATGGCACGCTGTGCCTCTTCGGCTGTGATGTTGTACTCATCTTGAATGGACTCAATATCTTGTTCAGCAACCCAGTTAATATGGTCATAAACAAGCTGGGTCATATACATGGGATGTTCTTCTCGTTTTAACTGAATCGCTATACACTCTTGTAACGTTCTTGCTCCAACACCAGCAGGATGTAAGGATTGAATAATCGATAACGCCTCTTCCGTTTCCGCTAGCGATGCGGCGCACACTTCACTCCATTCCTCAATCGTTGTCTCCAAATAACCATGATCATTTAATGAATCTACTCCATACTGAACGACATGGCGGAGGGATGAAGGGACCCTACTTTCTATTAGCTGCTCTTGTAAATGGTCACGGAAGGACTTCTCTTTAGATGATTGAACGGTTTGACTCGCCCCAGCTTGCCCTCCCTTTGGAAGAGCCGAAGATACACTAAGCTCTATAAGAGGATTTACTTCTGCTTGATCTTGAAGAAAACGAATCAAATCTTGTCCATTATAGGCCAACATCTCAATCGCTTGGCTTAACCTTTGCGTCATCCTCCACGTTAACCGCTGCTCCTGACTTAATTGATGCTTCAAACAGACCCTCTCCCCAGAAAACGTTTACAAACAATTATACCAAACTTTTTATAATAGAAGGAAGTCACGAAAAGTATCCAACATAAGAAATGACAGCACATAAAAAAAGAGCCTTAAAATGGCTCACCAACCTTAAGACTCTTCATAGTAAAAACTACTTATCTTCTTCCTTTTCATCTGGATCTTCTTCTAAATTATGTTTCGCTTCATCTTCAGCGATCATCTTCTTACGTTTACGATCTAACATATCTTCCTTCTGCTCAGGTGTTAAGTGACGTCCTTGATCAAATCGATTGAACATAATCTTTTCCACCTTCCTGTGTTGCTAGATTAGTTTACAGTAGTCTATTTCCTTTAAAAGGAATAAACTAAACCTCGCAGTGAGCATAGGCTCTGTGGCAAGACGAGCAAGAATCAGACATTACCCTTGAATAATCTAGTGCGAGAGAAGGTTTCCGTTAGCTTTAGATTAGCGTAAGGTGGGCCGGGAAACTACTCGCTTTCCGCGGGCGAGCTGTCGAGCCTCCTCGGGGAAACCACCCTGCGGGGTCTCGTCGACCTCTTTCTCCCGCAGGAGTCTCGCAGTTTCCCGGCCCCCTTTACCAAATACGAAGGAACGGAAACCTGCCATATTTGGAAGAAGATCAAGCTTGCGCGCATTTTTATGTGGTCCGTTCCTCCACTTAATGTCAGGGCTTGCTGGGGAACTGCGAGACTCCCGCGGGAAAAGGAGCCTAGGGGAGACCCCACAGAGAGCGATAGCGAACGAGGAGGCTTCCCAGCTCCCCGCAGGAAAGCGAGTTGTTCCCCAGCAAGCCCAAGCACTTTTTGTCATAACGGACCATCCCAATTTCATCTCAGCTTCAACCCCACATAAGAAGGGCGCATTCGAAAGTTAAGTAAAAACGCCTTACCCAGTAAGGGTAAGGCGTTTTATACGAGCGCGCTCGAGAGGATTCGAACCCCCGACAGACGTAGGACCGGAACCTACCGCTCTATCCTGCTGAGCTACGAGCGCATGCTAGTTATAATAAGGACAACTTCCATTATACGGTTCAAATTATTAAAATTCAAGACCCATTTCACTGAGTATGAGCACTCGTGCTTTTGGAAATGCTAGCTTCGAGGTGATGCTCTGTGTCTGTAGCTATTGGCGTTTGGGTATGCTTAATTTTTTCGTTTATTATAATAGGTGGACTTGGGTTGTTTCGTTATCCAATCCCAAGCTTACAACAAGATTCCTATGAACCTCCTTCTCACTCACCCGGGCTTCGTAAGACCTATTATTCTCTTAGGTGTTATGGCTTTCTTCCGTATACACATGTAAAAGTCGGAAGGGTGAAAATTGACCTCGCTTTGTTAGATGTAAAAGTAGCTATTCTTTTTTACAAACCTGAAGATCTCCTACACCCTGTAAAGAAGCGACGCTTAAAGAAAAGGTCTAAATTTTTAATTCGAAATGGGTGGAACGTGTGGGAGGTAAGGGAGAAGGATTTGTCGAAGAATATTCATCAGGCGATCTGGCAAATTAGAGCACTTAGAAAATAACAATTTCAAAACGTTTAGCTTTCTTGAAATGGGGAAAAATTGATTGTATGTGCAACCGGATCATCATATATATATATAAGGTAAGAAAGGTCTTTTACATAGTTAGTAAGAAAACATCAATCCTTTCGTTTGACCTTTTTTGACCTTGCGTGTATGATAAAATTAATTCGGTACTTACTTAGTGTTAGAACACGATTTAAAGGAGGAGAATTTCATGAATTTAATCCCTACAGTTATTGAACAAACGAACCGCGGTGAACGTGCGTATGATATCTATTCACGCCTTCTGAAAGACCGCATTATTATGCTTGGAAGCGCTATTGATGACAACGTAGCAAACTCAATCGTAGCACAAATGCTATTCCTTCAAGCAGAAGATCCAGAGAAGGATATCTCTCTATACATCAACTCTCCAGGTGGTTCCATTACAGCTGGTATGGCGATTTATGACACGATGCAGTTCATTAAGCCAAATGTAGCAACAATCTGTACAGGTATGGCAGCATCTATGGGTGCTTTCCTTCTAGCTGCTGGTGAGCCAGGCAAACGTTCTGCTCTTCCAAACAGTGAAGTTATGATTCACCAACCACTTGGCGGAACTCAAGGTCAAGCATCTGACATTGAAATCCACGCAAAACGCATTATCAAAATGCGTGAGAAACTAAACCAAATTCTTTCTGAGCGCACAGGTCAAGACCTATCTGTAATTGAACGCGACACGGACCGTGACAACTTCATGACAGCTCAAGAAGCAAAAGAATACGGCCTGATCGACAACGTTTTCGAACGTAGCCAAGGTTAATTCAACTATTTGAAAACCGCTCTGATTACAATCAGAGCGGTTTTTTATGCAAAAACTTTAACTTTCGCAGAATCCCACAGCCAAATAAATAGCGCTGTACTTACGACATAAACGTACCACAGAGGAGTAACAAATGGAGCTTGATACTCATTCAATACTGGGTTCACCATGAGATGGATAAGGAATGAGCCTCCCAAAAAAGCAACAAAGTATTTCAAGCTATAATCCCGATTGCCGATCTTCCTCTGCAAATAAATAAGAATAGGAAGTGCAAATATAAAATAGAGGGCAAAAAACACGGCAAAGACTAGGAATATAGCAAAGATCAGCCCTTTTGAAACATCAGCCTTAAAACTGAGCTCTACGATCATATAAAAAAATGTTATCGACACGGCCGCAAGCGTAATAATAACCAGGTTCCGCTTATTCATTCAATCACCTCTTTAACTTCACTCACTCAATTTCCCTCTCAACCTTAGATAAAAACTCTCCTTTTCTTTCCTAGTTTAAGCAAGAGACATTTAGATCAGGAGGTGTCCGTTACCATATGGAGGTTAGGGCAGGCTTGGGGACTACTCGCTTTCCTGCGGGGAGCTGGGAAGCCTCCTCAATCGCTACGCGCTTTCCGGGGTCTCCCCTAGGCTCCTTATCCCGCGGGAGTCTCGCAGTCCCCAAGCCTACCCTGATATTAAATGGTGAAACGGACTGCTATAGTGCTGTAAGCGATCCCCCTTGCATGCATAATGGCACGCTTCCGTCTCCTCCCAATTCGGCAAAGGTGGGCCGGGAAACTGCGAGACTCCTGCGGGAGAAAGAGGTCGACGAGACCCCGCACTGAACGCAGTGAGGGAGGAGGCTCGACAGCTCGCCCGCGGAAAGCGAGTAGTTTCCCGGCCCACCTTACTCAACACTAACGTTAACGGAAACATCCTCTCAACTTCGACTTTTGAACAAACCTATTATGAAAGATAACCAAATAAAAAGAAGGCTAGCATCATAGCTAGCCTTCTCCTCATTAATAATGACCCAACAATCCTTTATTCATCGCCAAGCGTTCACAACTTCGATAAACGATGACGCCAATAATGGCGTAAAATATCCCATTCCCAACTAACCAAGAGTAATCGACCCACGTAAAGTCTCCAAGGGTATAACCATGAATCATAACGTGACGCATCATATCCACTCCCTTTACAAAAGGAGCAAAAACAAGGTAAGGGGCGACGGACAGTGGGACAAATGCAAATGCCATTAGAATAAATTGCAAGATTTGCAAGAACGCATCGACTTGTTTAAAGATGACGGATATTCCAGCAATAATAAAGCTAACGCCAATCATACTAATAATGGTGAGTAAGAGAATGGGTATGATCGCTCCTATATTTAAATGCAACCATTCTCCTGTCGTTACCATTGAAGCAAAGATGAGTACAACCATAATGCTTAGATGAATGGCTACCATTCCAAACACACGAGCTAAAAGAATGCGCCATGCTGAAACGGGTGACATATACAACTGTTCCAACGTTCCTCGCATTGCTTCCATCGTAATGGCTCCACCAGTAGATTGAAGCGTCATCATCGCAAAGTACCAAAATACATAGTTAACGATAATGTATTGGGTGTTTGAAGAAGCTTCAGCAGGATCACCCACTACCTGAATCCCAAAGAATAGGGCCAGAAAAATAATATAGAATGTGGCTAATAAGCTTAATGTATTGGGTAAGTAACGCTTCATTTCTATAAATTCTTTCTTTGTATTCACTCGTAAAACTTGCAGGAAGGCACTCATGATACAGCCTCCTCTTTTACAAGTCTTCTAAATACTTGCTCAAAATTCACTTGGGTTCGATTAATTGTTTCAATACCCGTTTGATTAAGACTAAGTATATTCATAATTTGATAGATCGCTTCTTCATGTTCTAGACTAACTTCTAAGGTGAGGTCATGGAGGTTATAAATCGGGAACTGATGTTGGAGTTTGGTGAGTTGTTCTTCGGTGAGCGTTTCTTTTAATTGAATTTCATAGGCACTTGTTTCAAAAAGTTTTAAGAGATGCTGAACATTTTCATCGGCAATAACCTTTCCACTATTTATAATGACCGTTCGTTTACAAAGGTCTTGCACCACGGCCATATCATGAGTACTAATGATAATTGTTTTTCCTTCGCGCTCTGCAATATGCTTTAACAAGGAACGAACTTCGTAACTCGTTTCTACATCTAAGCCAAGAGTTGGCTCATCAAGTAAAATCACGTCTGTATTTGCCATTAAGGCAACAGCTATCGCCAACTTTTGCTGCATACCACGTGAGAGGTTATTCACAATCTCTTTGCGTTTGTCTTCTAAGCGAAAAAGCTCTAGGAGTTGGTCAATTCGCTCTTTCGACTCTTTCTTCCTCATTCCACGATTACCTGAAAAATACTCAAGATTCTCTTCTACAGACAAACGCCAATATACATTTCGGTTTCCTTCTAACACCGCACTAATATGACGTAAAGCCTTGTTCCGTTCTTTTACACTGTCATAACCGTTTATTTTAATCGAACCTTGATCAGGCACGAGTAGTCCGCAAATACTTTTTATCGTGGTCGTTTTACCTGCTCCGTTAGGTCCTAGTAGACCTACAATCTCCCCTTTACGGACTGAGAATGAAATACCATCCACAGCTATAAATTCTTCTTTAGATTTTCGTTTTTTATACCCTTTTCGAATGCCATCTACTTCAATAATCGTTTCCATATAATCCTCCCTTTTCCCTTATCTACAACTTATTATACAAATAACATCCATTTCCTTCCTCCTACCTGAGAAGATATTTGCCTCAGCCTCAAGTCGGAACTTATCATCATGTTCCAAACTTCGTCGATATAAGCATGACCCTGCATACCATCACCACATAAAAAACTCGAGAATCGATTCCATATCGATTCTCGAGCTTTGTTGTTCATTTCTTCACAATTAAGACAAAAAATAAGTATCCACTACTGGCTAGTCACAAACTCAACTAGCTTATCAATAGCGCTGTCTTGATCTGTTCCTTCTGCCTGAAGTGTAATCGTTTCTCCTGGTCCAACGGCCACACTCATCAGTCCCATGATGCTCTTAGCATTCACCCGTTTCCCTTCTTTCTCTAAAAAGATATCGGACGAAAAACGATTGGCTTCCTGAACGAACAAGGCAGCTGGTCTTGCTTGTAATCCGGTACTTAATTCTACTGTTACAGACCGCTCGATCAATCCCATTCCCCTCTCTGTGTTATCTATTTAAATTGTATTACCATAATTTCGAAAGCGCTATCACAAAATTGTAAAAAAAACGCTTCCGATAAGAAGCGTCGAAATTTTAAGATTATTATATCATGAACATCATAAAAAAGGAATGGATATCTATTATTTAACCGCAAGTTCCCCCTTGCGAAGCTTATCAGCAAATTCGTCTATTTTACGCAGG
Organism: Pontibacillus chungwhensis BH030062; assembly: GCF_000770675.1. GTDB lineage: Bacteria > Bacillota > Bacilli > Bacillales > BH030062 > Pontibacillus > Pontibacillus chungwhensis. The sequence goes on along the minus strand of NZ_AVBG01000005.1, from coordinate 17,917 downwards.
CGATGGTTTACACCAGACTTACTAATAGTAGGCGACATAAGCTCCCCAAGTTCTTTCAGAGTAACATCCTGATGCTGCACACGAAGTACGGCTAGTTCTTGTAATTTATCTGGCAGTGCTTCCAATCCAACTGTATTTTGAATAAGTTTAATATTCTCAACCTGGCGGAAGGCAGCTCCAATTGTTTTATTCAGATTAGCCGTTTCACAGTTGACGAGTCGATTTACGGAGTTTCGCATATCACGCATAATGCGGACATCTTCAAATTTCAATAAGGCCTGGTGACCTCCAATGATATTGAGGAATTCTGTAATCTTCTCGGCTTCTTTCAAATAGCAGATATACCCTTTTCTTCTCTCAATTGCTCTGGCATGAAGGTCAAACTGATTCATAAGTTCACACAGGGATTCGTTGTGATCTTCATAGAAGGTAAAGATCTCCATGTGATAAGAAGACGTTTCTGGATTATTTACAGACCCACCTGCTAAGAAGGCTCCTCGTAAATAAGCACGCATACAGCATGATTTTTGCTGATACTTCTTTGATATCGTTCGAATTAGAGTGAAAGGCTCTTCTAGAATCTCTAAATCCTGCAATAAATCACGAACCTTTTCTTTCATCCGAACAATATAAACGTTGTTTTTCTTTAAACGCATTTTCTTACGAACCAATAGCTCTACTGGTAGTTGGTATAGGTTTTTGACTAACGTATAAATTCGACGGGCAATTGCTGCATTTTCCGTTTGAACATCTAGAATGTAGTTCCGATTGGAAAACGAGATGGAGCCATTCATACGGATTAACGCCGCTAATTCTGCTTCCATGCAGCACGGTTCCACTTCGATGCCGGTCAATTCTTTTTTGGTTTCAGAAGCAAATGACAACCCTCTCACCTCCTCTTCACCTAGTGATTATTAAAGGACATGCTTAATCAAGCATAGAATATAACAACTTGGCGACTTTTGTTGTATCGTGACGTAGTGACGTTTGATTTGGATCAATAATATCACCTTCTATAACGTTAATGCCCATTTCACGTAACCGATCTTGATCATTGATAACAGGTGATGCATGCTCAACTGCATACATTTTTCGAACCTCATCATCAATAATTTGATTATGGACAACAATCGAATGAAGGCATCCTTCGCCTATATGATCTTGAATCGCTTGGACGTGATCAGATGCAGTGTAGTCAGTTGTTTCTCCATGTTGAGTCATTACGTTGCATACATAGACAACTTCACCTTGCGTCTCACGTAAAGCATCTCCGATTTGAGAGACGATCATATTGGGTAAGGTACTTGTATATAAACTCCCTGGAGCAATGACAACTAAGTCTGCTTCCTTAACCGCCTTAACAGCTTCAGGAAGAGGTTGCACTGGCTCAGGGCTTAGAAAAACTCGTTTGATTTTCTTTCCTGATGCAGGAATCTTGGATTCGCCTGAAACAACAGATCCATCCATCATTTCAGCATGAAGGAACATATTTTGGTTTGCAATAGGAAAAATATTTCCTTTTACATTTAAGACACGAGAAATTTCTTTAATGCCGTGAAAGAAATCACCAGTGATGGAATTCATAGCAGCTAAAAGTAAATTTCCCATGGAATGCCCAGATAACCCGTTGCCATTCCGGAACCGATGCTGGAAAAGATCCAACAGCATCGGCTCAGCATCAGATAAGGCGGCAATAACATTACGGATGTCACCTGGGGCCGGCATCGACAATTCCTCACGCAAACGTCCAGAGCTTCCCCCATCATCAGCAACAGTAACGATGGCTGACAGGTCTATAGGGAAAGACTTTAAGCCTCGTAATAAAACCGGCATCCCTGTCCCTCCTCCAAGTACAACTACTCGAGGTAAAGGTTTTTTAGGCATCGTCTATTTTCCCTTTCTTTTATCGACATCTCGATGAGTAACATGAGCCACATAATCGCGGGAGAAGTGGTTTGCAATGTGTTCTGCGATGGCTACAGATCGATGTTGCCCTCCAGTACATCCAATCGCAATCACCAACTGACTCTTCCCTTCCCGCTTATATTGAGGCAGCATGTACCCTAACAAGTCGAACAACTTCTCTAAAAATTGATTGGTTTCTGTCCATTTGAATACGTATTTTGACACTTCATCATCTAACCCTGTTAATGGTCGCATCTGTTCCACATAATGTGGGTTCGGTAAGAAACGAACATCAAAGACAAGGTCCGCATCAATAGGCAATCCGTATTTAAAACCAAAAGAAACAACTTGCACAGAGAACACTTGCTGGGTTTTCTCAGCGTAAGATTCCAAAATGCGCTCTCGTAGTTCACGAGGCTTTAATGTAGTGGTATCAATTATTTGTTGCGCACGACCACGAAGTTCATCAAGCATTAGACGTTCTTGCTGAATGCCTTCCATTGGTAATCCATCCGGTGCTAAAGGATGGGAGCGGCGGGTTTCCTTATAACGTGAAACAAGTGATTGGTTCTCAGCATCAAGGAAAAGGATGTGTTCATTTAATCCATCTTCTTTTGACAATCGATCTAGCGCTTCGAAAAGCGTATCGAAAAACTCTCTACCTCGTAAATCCATAACAAGGGCGACTTTTTGTATATTATTCTTAGGATCCTTCATTAATTCTAAGAACTTTGGAAGTAGCGCAGGTGGCAAATTATCCACACAGAAGAAGCCCAAATCTTCAAAGCTTTGAACTGCGACTGTTTTTCCGGCACCAGACATTCCTGTGATAATTACGAGTTGGGTTTCTTGTGTTTGATCTACCATGTTTCCATCTCTCCCTTTTTATGGATTCATTGGATCAAGCGTAACGTCTAATAACTTGAAATCAAGTGTATACGTAAAGGTGCCATATAATATTGAGTTATGGTTTAATATATGTCGAAGGTAATGTTGATCACCTTCAGCCATAGGCTTTTGAAGAACTTCTGCAACAGGAACCCATTCAAGTTCCCCTTCAGGACTTTCTGCCTTTAACGTCCCTGAATAATCTTCACTATAAAAAGTGAACATCATCCATTCGTGAGCTACCTCTTCTCCGTCTTTCATAATGAAGGTAAATACACTACGAAGTTGCGGATCTTTAAGCGTTAACCCTGTTTCTTCTTTGTATTCACGTGCTGCCGTTTCTTTAATATGTTCTCCCTGCTCCATCTTCCCACCAGGAACCACATACCAACCCCGGCGTGGCTTCTGAAGCATTAACACTTCATCGTTCTTACGTAAAACTGTATTTGTAACTCGCTGCACACTATTCACCTCATTTAAAAAATGCGAGAGGCATTCTCCTTATTATTATACTACGGTTGCGTAAGTTAGAAAAGCATATCGAAAAGCGCAGGCGGGGTGGTCAGGTTAATTGGAAGCTCGACTAAAACCGCCACGTCCTGTGGCAACGTCGAACGACCCCACATCGTGTGGGGCCGGATAAGCAAGCTACTGTAAGTCTGCACAGCAGACTGGAGGTAGATTGCTTATCGCGCTAGGCCCTCCCCGCCGGAGCTAGACATATCGAAAAGCGCAGGGGGCTCGCCCAGGGGCGTACGGATAAGCAAAATGCCGGAAGTGGCGATAGCCACTGCAGGTAGTTTGCTTATCTCGCTAGCCCCTAGCCCCCGGAGCTAGACATATCGAAAAGCGCAGGCGACTGCTTAGCCCCGTACGCATATGCAAAATGCCATAAGTTCGCGCAGCGGACTGGAGGCAGGTTGCTTATGACGCTAGGGGCTAGGAGCCGGAGCTAGACACCAAAAAGCAGGCGAAACTACATTTAGACAAAAAAAGGGGCACAGGCGAGTTTGCCTGTGCCAAATATATTTATTAAAAGGGGGTCAATTAGTTAATTATATTATACCCCATAATTGTTTCATGCGTGTTACAGCACAATTAAAATGCTATTACGTTTCGTTACGTTTAGTAACAGGCATCTTTACAATTGCGGCTGAACCTTGCATGGAACACTTATGCTTCGCCGATTTCCTCTAACAAGTTCTCGATGTAGTGTTGAGCTGATTGAGCTGCAATACTACCATCCCCTGTAGCGGTAACGATTTGACGAAGTTCCTTTTCACGAATATCTCCGGCTGCGAAGATTCCTGGCACTTTCGTTTCCATTTTTTCATTTGTTTCGATATAGCCGTTTTCGTTCGTAATGCCAATGGATTCAAATGGTTTACTTAGAGGAATCATACCGATATAGATAAACACACCATCAATTGGTTTGTCGTACTCTTCGCCCGTCTTGTTATTTATAAGAGAAACGCTTCCTACTTTACCATTTTCATCGTTAATTTTCGTTACCTCAGTATCCCAAATAAAATCGATCTTTTCATTGTCATAGGCACGTTGTTGCAGAATTTGCTGTGCACGTAAGGAGTCACGACGGTGAACAATGGTTACTTTGCTTGCAAAACGAGTTAAATAAACTCCTTCTTCAACAGCAGAGTCACCACCACCAACAACAACTAGTTCTTTGTTTTTGAAGAATGCACCGTCACATACGGCACAGTAAGATACACCACGGCCGCCAAGTTCAGATTCACCAGGCACACCTAATGCTTTATATTGAGCTCCTGTTCCAATAATAATGGAACGAGCTTTATATTCTTTATTTCCAGCTCTAACGGTTTTGTATTCTTTACCGTCAATGATCTCTTTAATATCTCCGTATGCATATTCTGCACCGAATTTTTTAGCGTGATCAAACATTTTATTTGAAAGATCCGGACCTAAAATGTGTTCATACCCAGGGTAGTTCTCCACTTCTTCGGTATTCGCCATTTGTCCGCCTGGAATTCCGCGTTCAATCATAAGTGTATTTAAGTTTGCACGAGAAGTGTAAACAGCTGCTGTCATACCTGCCGGGCCAGCACCTGCGATGATTACATCGTAGATCATTTCTTCGCTCACTTCGCTCAACCCCTTTTCAATTCTCTTTTGCTGTAATCTCATGGTATAAAATCTGTCCAATTGCGTCTATTGATATGCTCATGAGGGTATTTTATCCTTGTTGCCACGGTCCGCCTTGTTCTGCTAGATTTGGGTGTCTGGTGCATCCTTCTTCCCATAAGCTTAATGCTTTAGAAGGCTCTCCGGTATGGTAAGCAGCTATGCTAAACCATTTATAATAAGATAAGTGCCCTTTTAGCTTACCTTTTTCCAACCGGCAAAAACGATCATACGCTGCAGCATACTCCCCCACTTGGGTTAAAGTAGCTGCTACACGTAGTTTTTGTTGCTCTCCTATAGGATACACATTTCGAAGTTTTTGTATGTGCCCCTGACTTTGTTGAGCCTTTCCTTGATGGAAATAAAACACAGCCAGATTACACATCGAATGAAGAGAAAATGGTTCTCGCTCATGCCACTGTTCCTCTAGCTCTATTGCTTCTTGCTCTTCACCCGCGAAAAAGAGACATACGGCGTAATCATGCTTTGCCGAAACAAAATTAGGAAAGAGACGAATCATTTCCTCTAAAATGGGTAGCGCTTCCTTCCATTGTTGTCGTTCCATATAATAAAAAGCCGACTCCTGGTGCATCATTAATTCATCTTCTTCTTCAAATGCCCAATCGTCGTCCTCATCCTCTTCTTCTTCTATATCCAGCACAGAGACTAATTGCTCTGCTTCTTCTTTAAAATCACCTTCAGGCGCTTTATTCAAGTACTCTTTAGCGTACTTCTTAGCGTCCTGAAATAACCCTAAGTGAGCATAATTATTCGAAATAAGATAATAACAATCGACATATTCATGGCCAAAATCTGCTAATACATTCATTAAAATCTGGTTCGCTGTATGGTAATCACCCGTCTCTGTATGCACCACAGAAAGCTGGCACTGATAAACCGGTTGCTTTGGTGATAATTCAACCGCTCTTCGTAACCATTTTGACGCTTTTTCAAATTCACGCTTTCTGAAAGCACGAACACCTTTGTTGAAGTAAAACTCCCCTTCAGGTGTGAACGGAATGATATTATCAACAACAGCTCCTCCAGTATTGTTGTTTGAAGTATGCATGTAGGTCCTCCTATCTTCGAACCGTAACATTCCTTTAGCAGTATACCACATTTGTAAAGGGGATTATAGGAGTGATTCCGTTTTTATCCATACGCCTTACTTTTTGCTATTTCTTCCTTCTAAGGCTTCAAGTACTTGATCGAATGGAACGCCTCTTTCAGTAAGGAGCATAAGGGTATGGAACAACAAGTCTGCCGTTTCCCACGTCAACTCCTCAGCGTCATTATTTTTCGCTGCAATAATAACTTCGCCTGCTTCTTCGCCTACTTTTTTCAGAATCCGATCCACACCTTCTTGGAATAACTGAGATGTATATGAACCTTCTGGTAGAGTAGCTAAACGTTCAGCCAATGTGCTTTGTAAATCATCCAGAATTTGATAACGGTTGCTTTTAGATTCTGCATCTTTCCCATACACCGTTTCTGAAAAGCAAGAATAGTCCCCTTTATGACAAGCAGGTCCTTTTGGAATCACCTGCAGTAATACAGCATCTTGATCACAGTCATACTTCATCGTTTCGATGGATTGAGTATTCCCGGACGTGGCCCCTTTATGCCATAATTCTTGACGAGAACGGCTGTAAAGGTGCGTCTCCCCAGATTCCACAGACTTTTTAACAGCTTCTTCATTCATGTAAGCAAGTGTCAGAACTTCTTTACTGCGTGCATCTTGTATAATGGCTGGAACAAGCCCTTTTTCATCAAATTGTATCGCGTCTACATTCATCTCACATGCACCCCGTTTTCTTTTAGTTCACCTTTTACGCTCTGTACGGACGTTTCTTTATAGTGGAAGATTGAAGCTGCTAGTGCCGCATCTGCGTCTGCTTCCTTGAAAACATCCACGAAATGCTGAGCATTGCCAGCTCCTCCTGAAGCAATGACAGGCACATCGACAACTTGTTGAACGGCTTTAAGTAGATTAATATCAAAGCCTGTTTTCTCACCATCTTGGTCCATACTGGTTAACAGGATTTCACCTGCTCCTCTCTCCACAACATGCTTAGCCCAGTCGCACACTTCCCATTCTGTAGCATTACGACCTCCGTGTGTATACACACGCCAAGAGCCGATCGATTCATCGTATCGCGCATCTATTGCCACCACAATACATTGCGCACCAAAAAAGTCCGATCCCTCAGTAATCAATTCCGGTTTCCGAACGGCTGCTGAATTTAAAGATACTTTATCAGCCCCTGCCCGTAATAGTGCGCGCATGTCCTCAAGAGAACCAATGCCCCCTCCGACTGTAAATGGGATAGCAAGCGTACCCGCCACTTCACGAACGACTTCGATCATGGTTTTACGTCCTTCATGGGATGCTGAGATATCTAAAAAAACAAGCTCATCAGCACCTTGCTCATCATAAACCGTAGCCAGCTCGACTGGATCACCTGCATCGCGGATCTGAACAAACTGAATCCCCTTTACAACGCGGCCATCCTTCACATCTAAACAGGGAATAATACGTTTAGTGAGCATTATTGATTCACCTCAGTTAGTGCTTCTCTAAGGGGAAGTTCTTTTGTATAGATGGCTTTTCCGACAATGGCACCACCTACATTTTGATCACTATATTTCTTCAAGCTTATAAGATCTTCGATATTACGAACACCACCAGAGGCGATCACTTCTTTTCCTGTTTGTTTTGCCAGCTCGACAATCTGGTCTGTGCTTGGACCGCTCATCATGCCGTCTTTTGAGATATCCGTATAAATAAACGTCTCAACACCCGCTTCAGCGAAGTATTGCCCCACTTCAATGGCTGTTTGGTCCGATTTCGTTAACCAACCATCAGTCGCCACGTATCCATCACGCGCATCTAAGCCTATTGCAATCTTGCTCCCGTACTCTGCTACTAATTCTTTCGTTAATTCTGGGTTCGAAATAGCCAGGCTTCCAATAATAACGCGGTCTACACCACGGTCTAAATAGTATGCTGCATCTTCTTTGTTTCTGATGCCGCCTCCCATTTGAACCTTTACAGACAACTCATCAACAACGCGAAGGATATGCTCTGCATTTATACGCTTTCCTTCTTTCGCGCCATCTAGGTCCACCATATGGATCCATTCAGCCCCTTGATCCAGAAAGCCTTTTGCTACATCAAACGGAGAATCACCGTAGATCGTTTCTTTATCGAAATCTCCTTGTTCAAGACGTACGCATTTCCCGTTTTTCATATCGATTGCTGGATATATTGTAAATTGACTCATAATTCGACTCCTCCCTTACTGACCAGGTCACAAAAGTTTCGTAAAATCGTCATGCCCGTCTCCCCACTTTTCTCCGGGTGAAACTGTGCCCCAAAGACATTCGCTCTACCAACGACTGCTGGCACTTCTGTTTCATACTGAGCACTTGCGATGATGTCCTCACGCTGCTTGGCTTGTACATAATAAGAATGAACAAAATAAACATAACCATCTTCTATATTTTGAAGAATAGGAGAATTAGGGTGGTGCTGATCAAGGTGGTTCCAGCCCATATGAGGAACCTTAAATCGGTTTCCGTCTGAATCAGCTCCTTTAAAACGAACCACACTTCCTGGTAATAATCCTAACCCTTCTGTCATGCCACCTTCGTCACTCTCATCAAACAAGAGTTGCATCCCTAAGCATATACCAAGTAATGGCATCCCATCGCCTACTTTAGAAAGAACAAAATCTTTCATACCTGTTTCCTCTAAAGATTTCATTGCGTCAGGGAAAGCTCCTACACCTGGAAGGATTAGCCCCTCGCATTCGGCGAGTTGTTCCGGATCGTTTGTTAAACAATATGGAACGTCCAAGCGTTCGAGCGCTTTCGATACGCTAAATAAATTCCCCATACCGTAATCAATAATACCGATCATCTACAAACTCCCCTTTGTCGACATAATGCCCTGAATACGAGGATCGATTTGCGTGGCTTCATCAAGTGCACGGGCTGTCGCTTTAAACATCGCTTCAATAATATGATGCGTGTTTGTCCCGTGATGGACAACGATATGTAAATTCATACGAGCTTCGAGTGCAAGCTTCCAGAAGAACTCATGAACATTCTCTGTATCGAACGTGCCCACTTTAGAAGCCGGCAAATCCGCTTTCCATTCAAGATGTGGACGATCACTAAGATCAACAGCTACCGTTACGAGCGTTTCGTCCATAGGAAGTGAAAAGGATCCATAACGTTTGATACCTGCCTTATCTAATAATGCTTCTCGAAGTGCACGACCTAGACAGATACCGATATCCTCCGTCAAATGGTGATCATCTACCTCCACATCACCTTTTCCTTCAACGGTTAGGTCGAAGAAGCCGTGCTTTTTAAATAATTCAAGCATATGGGTGAGAAAAGGGACCTGTGTATCGACCGTCCCTTTTCCCGTCCCATCAATGGCTAAAGCTAGCGATATGTTCGTTTCCCCTGTTTCTCGTTCGATTCGACTTACTCGTTCTTCTTTCATTCCTCACCTGACTCCTTTCTCATTTCCACTGCACGAGCGTGGGCTTCTAAGCCTTCTAATCTTGCAAAGCGAGCAATTTTATCCGCATGTTTATCATAAGACGCCTTACTGTAATAAATCACACTTGATTTCTTCACAAAGTCATCTACATTTAGCGGGCTACTAAAGCGGGCCGTTCCGCTTGTTGGCAATACGTGATTGGGACCAGCAAAATAGTCTCCAATTGGTTCTGAACTATATCTCCCTAAAAAGATAGCACCTGCATGCTTGATTTTACCTAATAGCATAAACGGCTCTTTCGTCTGAACTTCTAAGTGTTCTGGTGCTAATTCATTTACTACGTCGATCGCTTGGGACAAGTTATCGCACACGACTATTCCACCATAGTCGTTAACACTTGCTTCAGCAATTCGTTTACGCGGAAGATCCTCAAGCTGGTGTTGCACTTCACTTGCAACTCTTTCGGCGAGTTCTTGTGATGATGTCACTAAAACACTTGAAGACCTGGCATCGTGCTCTGCTTGTGATAGTAAATCCGCCGCAATTTCTCTTGGATATGCTGTGTCATCAGCTAACACGACAATTTCACTTGGGCCCGCAATCATATCAATATCGACATCGCCAAAAACCTCTCGTTTCGCAAGGGCTACGTAGACATTTCCTGGACCTACAATTTTATCAACAGGTAGAATCGACTCTGTTCCATACGCAAGCGCTGCAACTGCTTGCGCGCCTCCTGCTTTATAGATCTCCTTGACCCCTGCAATCTCTGCAGCAACAAGTACACCCGCTGGTAATGTCCCTTCTTCAGATGGAGGAGATACCATGACGATCCGTTCCACACCGGCTACAATGGCTGGCATCACATTCATAAATACTGATGATGGATAAGCAGCTGTACCTCCTGGAACATAAACGCCAACTGCATCAAGGGGTGTAATTTTTTGACCTAACATGGTTCCGTCTTGGTCCGTATCAAACCACGAATTTCGAACTTGTTTTTGGTGGAACGAACGAATATTTGCGCACGCTTCTTCCAAAATAGCTACATCATTTAGGTCAAGTTGACTTCTTGCTTCTGCAAATTCTTCTTCCGTTACAGCTAACCTTTCCAAGTCAGCCCCGTCCAGTTGTTTTGTATAAGAGAGCACGGCTTCATCCTGCCTCTCTTTAACATCTGAAATGATGGATTGAACAGTAGATCTCTGAGCTTCTGTCCCCCCATCTACCGTTCTTTTAAATGCATCAATTTCTTCAGGTGTGATGATCTTCATGGATTCGCCCTCCTTAGACGTACTCACTTAAGGCTTCAATGAGCGGGTCAAGTTGTTCATTTTTGATCCGATAACTTACTGGGTTCACGATAAAACGAGACGTAATATCTGCAATCTTTTCATACTCTACGAGGCCATTTTCACGTAGCGTTTGGCCTGAAGATACGATATCCACAATGCGATCTGTTAATCCAATAAGCGGGGCAAGTTCAATCGATCCATTTAGTGGGATAATCTCAATTTGCTCACCCTGCTCACGGAAGTACTCCGAGGCAACACGAGGATATTTCGTTGCAATCTTCGGCGCAATCTTGCTAAGTGGTTTGTCTGGTAAACCAGCTACCGCCAAATAACAGCCGCTTATTTTTAAGTCTAGCACTTCGTAAACGTCACGATCTTGCTCTAACAATACATCTTTGCCTGCAATACCACAGTCAGCAGCACCATATTCAACGTAAGTTACCACATCCATAGGCTTTGCCATCATAAGACGCACTTTATATTCAGGAAAATCTAAGATTAACTTTCTGGAATCCTCTACGTCTGTAAAATCATAGCCAACTTTCTGAAGAAGTTCAGCCGCTTCCTCAAAGATTCTTCCCTTAGGCATCGCAATGGTTAACCAATTATTCAACAGAAGCGCCCCCTTCCGTCAAGTCAATCACTTGTTTGTAACTGTTTTGTCCTTCTTCGTAATACGCTTTGTTTTGCAAAATGACCTGCTCTCCTTCGGCGCGAAGTTCTTGTGCCACCTGTAAACCTTGATCAAATGTATGTGGCTCGTACATGACAAGAACGGGCCCTACTTGATCCGCATGTTGTTCCATGGCTTCGACTAAACGATCTACTCGAATCGCAAACCCTGTAGCGGAAGCTGTAGATTGGAAAGATGGAAGCAACTGATCATAGCGACCTCCATTACAGAGAAGCGAACCTAAGTGAGGAGCATACCCCTCAAACAAAATCCCTGTATAATAACTCATATGGCTAATGAGGTTGAGGTCAAATGATACGTACTCACTCACGCCGTATGATTCTAGAAGGTTCTGTAGCTGTTTCAGTTCTCTCGTCGCACGGTGACAGGCACCATTGGTTGTAATCTCTTCGGCAGTTGCTAACACATCTTTCTGTCCTCTAAGAGAAAGCAATTGCTTCATTCGAGCCTTATTCTCCCCAGACAGTTCCACTTGTTCTAATGCTTTTCGGAAACCAACATAATTCTTTCTATATAAATAACGCAGAAACTCTTCTTGCGTTTCTTCTTCATCTCCAAAGACTTCTTTTAAGAGGCCTTTAACGTACCCAATATGTCCTACCGTTAACTGAAACTCATTAAGCCCGGCAGCTTTTAGTGTTTCAATCTGTAAAGCAATAACCTCAGCATCAGCGTAAATCGAGTTTTCACCGATATATTCAACACCAACTTGTTCAAATTGAGCAGGTTTCCCGCCTTCGATTTGTTGAGCACGAAATACAGGACCATCATAGCTTAAACGAAGCGGGTAGCCTTGTTCCTTTAATTGTGAAGCGGCTACACGAGCAATCGGCGAAGTAAGATCTGGTCGAAGAACTAACGTATGCCCTTGTTGATCTAACAGCTTAAACAACTGTGTTTCTTCGATCGCACTAGCCTCTCCAACTGTTTCTAAGTATTCCATCATTGGGGTGTCTAGGAATTGATATCCCCACGATTCTATTTTATTTGAAACTGCTTCACGAGCTTTGCGTTTTTGTTGATAGAAAAAAGGAAGCGTGTCGCGCATTCCTAGTGGTTTTTCGAACATAAGACGATTTGCCAAAACAATGTACCCCTCTCTATTTCCGTTGATTTGAGTAAAATAATCAAAATCCTTTAGCGTGCTAATACGATAACATGATAAAGAAAGAACGTCAACGAATCAACTTTTCACTCCTATATTCTATCTTCCCCAAATGTATAGAGAGCAAAGCTAATATTAAGGAAGAACCGGCCGAAAAAGAATTAGATATACAATTAAAAGAGGCGAAACCCTGTTGGATTTCGCCTCTTTCTCTTACAAAACAGCTTCTTCTTCTGTTACATAATCAATCTCAAACCCTAAATCTTTAATCATTTGATGATCTTCAGTACTATCCTGACCATCAGTTGTCAAATAGTCACCAACAAAGATAGAATTAGCTGGATATAGACTAAGCGGTTGTAAACTACGTAAGTTCACTTCCCGGCCACCCGATACGCGAATTTCTTTAGTTGGATTAATAAAACGGAATAAGCTTAATACTTTTAAACAGTACGTTGGTGAGAGTTCATCGGTCCCCTCAAGAGCCGTTCCATCAATCGCGTGCAGGAAATTCACAGGAATGGAGTCCGCGTCCAATGCTTTTAAGGCACGCGCCATATCCACGACATCTTCTTTTGTTTCCTTCATCCCGACAATGACACCCGAACAAGGAGATATTCCAGCTTCTTTAGCATGGTTAACAGTTCCCACTCGATCTTCATACGTATGACTGGTTGTAATGGCTTCATGATGATTTTCTGAAGTATTCACATTGTGGTTATACCGATCGACGCCTGCTTCTTTCAGTTCCTTTGCTTGCTCTGGCTTTAAGATACCAAGACATGCACAAACTTTAAGGTCATACCTTTGCTTAATCTCTCTTACTGCTGAGGTCACAATATTCAACTCTCTTGAGGTAGGTCCACGACCGCTTGCTACGATGCAATATGTACCAGAGTTTAAGCGATGTGCTTGTTCAGCACCTTTCATAATCGTTTCCTGATCCATCATACGATATTTCTGTATAGGCGCTTTAGAATCTATGGATTGGGCACAATAGCCACAGTTTTCAGGGCAAAATCCTGATTTCGTGTTAATAATCATGTTGAGTTTTACTTTGTTCCCATAATAGTGCTTCCTTACTTGGTAAGCACTATGAAGCAAATCCAGCAACTCTTCATCGGGGCAATCAAGGACAGCCAAAGCTTCTGTGTCTCTCAGTTCTTGTCCTTCTAACACTTGGACCGCTAACTCTCTCCACATCGCGCTTCCCCCCCTATTGTTTAATTAAGCTACCGATTTACGTCTTTCTCGCCTAAACTGGCTGTTCGCTAGCACACTTCGCTCAAGACGCATCCCTAAGAAACCAGCCACAACACTTAATGCTATATCTTTTGGCAACGGAACCATCATCCATCCCCAAGCCATTGTGTAGGTAAACCCTTCTGGCGCATCAAACCATAGAACATAAGCTGCATACATCCAGTTCGTACCGAAGATATAATTGAAAGCCATCCCTGTCAGGGCAGCAGCTATATACATCGGTAGCGTACGCTTCATCTCTACCATTTTCCCTACAATATAAGCAACAAGAATATAAGATATAATAAAACCAAACGTAGGGCCCATCAGCATCCCTGCCCCACCTTTAAATTGTGCAAATATAGGCGTTCCTGCTAATCCAAGCAACATGTATACAAGCATTGAAAAAGCTCCGAGACGACTTCCAAGAACAAGACCCGCCAGGATTGCGAAGAATGTCTGAAGCGTAATCGGCACCCCTCCGATTACCATAAATGGAGCAATACTTGTGATGTTAGCCCCCACAGCCATCATAGCCACAAATAAACTCCCCATTGTAATGTCTAAAGCTGTCCACTTCTTCTTTACCATCTTTATTGCCTCCCTTTTCGTTAACTAACTATCATTAACGGTTAACATTTAAAAATAGAGTATCATAGATTGGGAGAAAATTCATTATAAAATTTATGTTCTTTCTTGAAGCACTTTGTTTGTTCAGAAATAGGGTAGTATTGTTGAAGACTCGGATCTGATAGAATGTTTCCGTTAACTTTAAACGAGCGTAAGGTGGGCCTGGAAACCACTCGCTTTCCTGTGGGGAGCTGGTGAGCCTCCTCACCCGGCAAAGCCGGGCTCCGGGGTCTCACCTAGGCTCTTCTGCCCACGGGAGTCTCGCAGTTTCCAGGCCCACCTTTTCCATGTTGAGAGCTACGGAAACAAGCCACATGTAGATTCAATTAGGTATCAGCAAAACCAACCAGCTAGGTCTTTTGTCAAGACAATAGCCTGAAGTGTCTTGGGCAAACGGGAAACTTCTCCGGGATAAAGAGGTCTAGTTCTTGCGTAGAGGACCTAGCGAGATAAGTCGTCTTTTCTCCAAAGTCATAATTCCTTTAGGACAGTTGTACCCTCTCATAAAGCATTCTTCCGTTTCTTCTACATATGGCAAGGTGGTTCGGGAAATTGCGAGACTCCTGCGGCAGTAGGAGCCTAGGGGAGACCCCGCAGAGAGCGTATGCGAACGAGGAGGCTTCCCAGCTCGCCGCGGAAAGCGAGTGATTTCCCGAACCACCCTCCCCCTCTCATTTAAGCAAACGGAAGTCATTTTCTTATGGCAAATGTAGAAAAGCAACCACTTCCAGACAAAAAAGCCTATGAGCACCGTCGTGAAGACCGTACTCATAGGCTTTGTGTTTTTACATGCTTCGGCGCTGATTAATCATATACAAGAACAGCTGCAGCGATTCGGGCATGGAATCTTGATCATAGCGTTGTAAGAGAAACCCTGATTTGGATCCAAACCGATCGGCGGCTTCGAGTGGGATTGCGTCTTTTTTCATTTCGACTACACTTAATTGCTCTGGATCTAACACTGTAATGGAGTCCATAAATTTGTCAGTAGTTGCCTGCCAAAGGAGTCGGTTTTGTTCATACATGTAGAATGTTAGACCTCCACCTTTTCTCCCTACAGCTTCCATATAATAAGCCAAGGCACCATTTGGTTTTTTCACAAAATAACGTCCCTTAAGTCCGCCTTTTTTCTCAATCTTATACTTTAATTGATCCCTTGTATCGAAATACGAAAACCATCTAGGAGCAAATGGATGAGCGCTTAGGACGGCTGCAATTCCAGTTGCGATCTTCCAGTACCACGGTCCATCCTCTTTCAAATAAGAGTAAAGATCCCCGTGCAAATCATACAAGCGTCCTGTATGTTCATAGGTCACTTCTGTACTTAGGTACATTTTCATTGGCCATCCTTCAGTAGATAACGGATTTACCATTTCAGGCTGTTGTTCAGCTAGCTTCGAGAAACGAAAATCCCGTGCTGCACTGCTCATCATCGCTATCCCAATGAAGAAAAAAGGTAATGCAATAATAAAGAAATTCAAAAAGTTAAATGAAAAAAGGAAAGGGGATAAGAACACAAGAAGTGTAATCCCCAAATAGATACTCCCTAATCTCACTTGCCGCTTCGCATCATTTCGCAACAGTTCTTGCATGTTTTGCATATCCTCACCCATTTCAACTATTCTACTTATACTTACGAATAGATGAGGGGGAAGGTTTCACTTTATTGAGCAGGAACTGGTGTAACGGCTTCTTCTAATAGCTCAATAAGTTCATAAATGTAGATGTCGATCTGTTCGTCGGTCCAATTGAATCTTCTTGCCATATAAGCAATAACAGATTCTTTGTGTTTATGAACCCAATGGATATCGAAGAATAGTGCACCTGTACGGCGAATGAAGAAGTCGACTGGCTTAGCTGTTAGCTCATACTCAATTCCATACTTCAGCATCGCGAATACAAGCGGATCTAAACCTTCACGTTCGGCTTCATCTTTATTATTTTGATAGAACTCAAAGACTTTACCAACGTTAGCACCATACAGCTGTACAAGTCCACGTGCTTGTTCTTCCGTTAAACCGTAAGCAATGCCTTCACCTGTCTTACGTTCCTTGAATTTTTGGAAGCCTTTTGCTCCTCCAACTTCACCACCAGATACCGGAAGTTCTTTCGTCTGGCTTTTCGGATAGTTTTTACCGTTTTCTTCTTTAAGGTGATCTGCTACAAGGTCAATCACATTCTCAGCCATCTTACGGTAACCAGTCAGCTTACCGCCAGCAATCGAAATCAACCCAGAATCAGATTCAAAGATCTCATCCTTTCGAGAGATTTCAGAAGGGTCTTTTCCTTCTTCGTGAATTAGTGGACGTAAACCTGCCCAGCTTGATTCTACATCATTTGCTGTAATAGATAGAGTTGGGAACATGTAATCAATCGCACTTAAGATATAATCACGATCATCAACCGTCATTTTAGGATGAGATATTTCACCCTCGTATACCGTATCGGTTGTTCCCACATATGTTTTACCATCTCGCGGAATAGCAAAGACCATACGATCGTCAGGTGTATCAAAATAGATTGCCTGTTGAAGAGGGAATGTTTGTTGATCAAATACAAGGTGTACCCCTTTAGTTAGCTGTAGGGTTTTCCCTTTCTTAGATCCATCTTTCTCACGAAGCGTATCTACCCAAGGTCCACCAGCATTGATAATTTTCTTCGCATATAAGTGACGACGTTCACCACTTAACTGGTCTTCCACTTCAACACCTGTTACTTTGCCTTCTTCATAAAGGAAATCTACCACTTTTGTATAGTTAAGAGCATGGGCTCCTTTTTGAACAGCCTTTTTCATAACTTCAAGCGTTAGACGCGCATCATCTGTACGGTACTCAACGTAGTACCCACCGCCTTTAAGGCCATTACGTTTTACAAGCGGTTCTCGTTTTAGCGTTTCTTTAGCTGAAAGCATTTTGCGTCGCTCGCTCTTCTTAACACCAGCTAAGTAATCATAGACACGCAGACCTACATTTGTAGAAAGAGGTCCGAAGTTCCCGCCTTTATGGAATGGCAGTAGCATCCACTCAGGTGTCGTAACGTGAGGTCCATTTTGATAAACGATGTCACGCTCTTTCCCTACCTCTGCTACCATAGCCACTTGGAATTGTTTTAAATAACGTAGACCACCGTGAACGAGTTTCGTTGAACGACTCGATGTACCAGCAGCAAAGTCTTGCATTTCTAGAACACCTGTTGTTAACCCTCTCGTAGCAGAATCAAGCGCAATCCCCGCACCTGTAATCCCACCACCGATCACTAACACATCAAGGGTTTCTTTCTCCATCTCATTATAGATTTCATTACGTTGTAAACTAGAAAATGTCTTCATTTCATATTCGCTCCTTTTTTCCCAATACTCCGATTCAGTTGCCTACAACTATGGTATACCCAAGAATCACCGCTCGTACGCTAGAGAATTTTAAGCAATGTGCCGCATCAAAAGCGGAAGGGCCCGGGTATCCCCGACTTGCTTAAGCATGAAC
>NZ_AVBG01000008.1 GCF_000770675.1 Pontibacillus chungwhensis BH030062 | reverse complement strand
CACTTCAGCTAGGCTTGAGTTGCTTTCCTTTAACTTGAGCCAGTCTCGGCAAACTTGAGCCGCCCGCCAAGCACTAGAGCCGCTCCCCTTAAACTCGAGCCACTCTGTAAAGTTCCTTCCAAGCTAATCCCTCCCCGCTCTGGAAATTGTTTCACGTGTAACTTTTTTAACATTCAAAAAATCAATTAAAACCAGTAACCAAGATTATTATGACAAAAATAGTTAATAAACGCTCCCTTTCGATTATCTATATAAAAGAAACCCACATGTCGACTGAAATCGTCAGCATGTGGGTTTCTGAATGCATCTTAGTAATTTAATTGATCTTCGATGAAGCTGCGTAGGTCGCTGATGTTCAGGCGAGTCTGTTCCATTGTGTCACGGTTACGTACGGTAACTTGACCGTCTTCTTTGGAATCGAAGTCGTATGTGATACAGAATGGTGTACCGATCTCGTCGTGACGGCGGTAACGTTTACCGATGGAACCAGCGTCGTCATAGTCAACCATGAAGTGCTTGGATAATTCAGCGAATACTTCTTTTGCTTCGTCACCTAGCTTCTTCGAAAGTGGGAAGATCGCTGCTTTGTATGGAGCAACGGAAGGGTGGAACTTCATTACAGTACGGGAAGACCCATCTTCTAATTCTTCTTCTTCGTATGCGTCAGCTAGGAATGCTAGAGCTAAGCGGTCTGCACCAAGGGCAGGCTCGATTACATATGGAATGTAACGCTCGTTTGTTTCTTGGTCGATGTACTTAAAGTCTTCGCCAGAATGCTCAGCATGTTGAGTCAGGTCGAAGTCTGTACGGGAAGCGATGCCCCACAGTTCGCCCCAGCCCATTGGGAACTGATACTCAATGTCTGTTGTTGCGTTACTGTAGTGAGATAGTTCATCTTCACCGTGCTCACGCAGGCGAAGGTTGTCGCCATCAATACCAAGGGACATTAACCAGTTATGGCAGAAGTTCTTCCAGTAATCGTACCATTCTAGTTCTTCGCCAGGCTTACAGAAGAATTCCATCTCCATTTGTTCGAATTCACGTGTACGGAAGATGAAGTTACCAGGTGTGATTTCGTTACGGAAACTCTTACCGATTTGGCCGATTCCGAATGGAAGCTTCTTACGCATAGAACGTTGAACATTTTTGAAGTTCACGAAGATTCCTTGTGCGGTTTCAGGGCGAAGGTAGATATCGTCTGTTGCGCCTTCTGTAACACCTTGTTGCGTTTGGAACATAAGGTTGAATTGTCGAATCCCTGTGAAGTTCTTCTCGCCACATGTTGGGCAAGCGATGTCGTGTGTTTCGATTAGCTTTTCCATTTCTTCAAATGGAAGGCCATCAACGACTAGTTCATTTCCTTCCGCTTCTAGCTTGTTCTCGATTAGTTTGTCTGCGCGGTGGCGAGACTTACATTCTTTACAGTCGATCATCGGGTCGTTGAAGTTACCTAAGTGACCAGATGCTTCCCATGTTTTCGGGTTCATTAAGATCGCTGCGTCAAGACCAACGTTAAGCGGGTTTTCTTGGATGAACTTTTGCCACCAAGCGCGCTTTAAGTTGTTCTTTAACTCAACGCCAAGTGGGCCGTAATCCCATGTGTTCGCAAGGCCACCGTAGATCTCAGAACCTTGGAAGATAAAGCCGCGATGCTTTGAGTGTGATACTAATTGATCCATTGTTGCTTTCTTAGACATGTGTATGTCCTCCTTTATCACTTGAACTTTACTAAACAGATTGTGAAGTAGCCCCAAAAGCCATAAAAAAATCTCGCCACTGGGACTATGCCCAGGGACGAGATTATAACCCGCGGTTCCACCCTGATTGATGACTTGCTCGGTTAGCAAGCATCCACTTTATGTGTGCATACTCAGGAACGCCGTTTCTTTAAACCATTCTCTGAGCTCGCACCGTCCTCAGATCGCTAGGGGGAAGGGGGTTTAAATACTATTTTTCCGTCATCATATGATATAAACTTTTTGTTTTCTAATAGTAGCATAGCTTGTTTCTGTTCACAAGTCTACCCGGAAAAAGCCGAACTCCCTTTCGATTTGATAGGGGTTTTTTGCTATAATGGATAAATGGAATATGGTAAACGGAGGCTAGTGCCATGTACGATATGAAAAAGTGGGAGCACGTGTTTAAGCTCGATCCCAACAAAGAGATTTCAGATGAAGATTTAGAACGAATATGTGAATCGGGAACAGATGCTGTCATTGTAGGTGGGACGGATGATGTGACGTTAGACCAAGTCCTCTCACTGCTTGCGAGCATTCGCCGTTATTCGGTTCCTTGTATTTTAGAGATATCCAATTTAGAAGCCATTACACCTGGATATGACTATTATTTTATTCCGATGGTGTTAAATAGTTCTGAAAAACGCTGGATGATGGATGTTCATCACGAAGCTGTGAAAGAATATGGAGATATTACAGATTGGGATGAAATGCTTGCTGAGGGTTATTGCATTTTAAACCCTGAGTCGAAGGCGTTTCAGGCTACCAATAGTGTCATGCCTGATGAGGAAGACGTGATTGCTTATGCCAGAATGGCTGAACATTTGTTTCGACTGCCGATCTTTTACCTTGAATATAGCGGCACATATGGTGATCCGGAGTTAGTTAAGAAAGTTGATCAAACGCTTGATCAAACCTTGTTATTCTATGGAGGCGGTATTGAGACGCCAGAACAAGCGAAGGAAATGAAAGCTTTTGCCGATGTAATTGTGGTAGGGAATGTCATTTACGATAATATGAAACAAGCTTTAAAAACGGTAGCAGCCGTAAAAGAACGAGAATAAAGGAGTGTCGCTCTCTTGAGCCCGTTAACAAACGACTTGCTAAAAGGATTGAACGAACAACAACGAGAAGCTGTGAAAACGACAGATGGCCCGTTGCTTCTAATGGCCGGAGCAGGTAGTGGGAAGACGCGTGTGTTAACCCATCGTATTGCTTACTTATTAGGAGAGAAAGAGATTGCACCACGTAACGTATTAGCGATTACCTTTACAAATAAAGCAGCGCGCGAGATGAAGGATCGTGTAGGTGACCTAGTGGGGCCGGAAGCACGCGATATGTGGATATCCACGTTCCACTCCATGTGTGTACGCATTTTGCGTCGTGATATTGATCGTATTGGAATTAACCGTAACTTCTCTATTTTAGATACGACGGACCAGCTTTCTGTTATTAAGCAGGTACTGAAGGACTTGAATTTAGATCCAAAGAAGTTTGACCCTCGTGCCATGCTTGGAGCTATTAGCACGGCGAAGAACGAGCTGAAAACGCCTGAAGATTTCAGCAAAACGACAGGCAACTACTATGAGCAACAAACAGCAGCTGTGTATGAGAAATATCAGAAGACGCTTCGTAAGAACCAGTCTTTAGATTTCGATGATTTGATTATGCAGACATTAACGCTATTTGATCGTCTTCCTGAGGTGTTGGAGTATTACCAGCGCCGTTTCCAGTACATTCACGTAGATGAGTATCAGGATACGAACCATGCGCAGTATCAGCTTGTTAAAATGCTTGCCAATCGTTTTGAAAACTTGTGCGTAGTTGGTGACTCTGACCAGTCGATCTATCGTTGGCGTGGAGCGGATATTGCGAACATCATGTCATTTGAAAAAGACTATCCAACCGCTAAAGTAATTATGCTTGAACAAAACTATCGTTCCACGAAGCGTATACTAGATGCGGCGAACGAGGTCATTCAGAATAACTCTGGTCGTAAGCCGAAGAACTTATGGACAGACAATGATGATGGCGAGTCAATTTTCTATTACCAGGCGCCGACAGAACGTGATGAAGGACTTTTTGTAACGAACAAGATTGAAGACATGGTACGTGCAACGAAGTTTAAATATAAGGACTGCGCTGTGCTTTATCGTACAAATGCTCAGTCGCGTACAATTGAGGAAACGTTTGTGAAAGCGAATATTCCGTATCAAATCGTTGGAGGCACGAAGTTCTACGACCGCAAAGAGATTAAAGACATGCTCGCGTACTTGCGCCTTATTGCGAACCCGGATGATGATATTAGCTTTGGACGAATTGTAAATGAACCGAAGCGCGGTGTTGGGCGTACGTCCCTTGATAACTTACAAATGTATGCCGCTCGCCACGATCTTTCATTATATGAAGCAGCTGGTGAAGTCGAGCAGGTTGGACTTAGTAAGCGTGCTACGAATGCGATTCGTGACTTCCACAAAATGATTCGCAACTGGACGCAGCAACAAGATTTCTTATCTGCAACAGATCTTGTAGAAGATGTGCTTAAGATCACTGGATATGAGGATATGTTAAAGAACGAGAATAGCTTAGAAGCGCAGAGTCGCCTTGAGAACATTAATGAATTCTTATCTGTTACGAAAAACTTTGAAGAGCAAAATGAAGACAAGAGTTTGATTGCTTTCCTAACGGATCTTGCACTTGTAGCGGATATTAACTCGGCTGATGAGGATCCGTTCGCTGATGACAAGGTTACGCTTATGACGCTTCACTCAGCTAAGGGGCTCGAGTTCCCGGTTGTATTCTTAATTGGTATGGAAGAGAGTGTTTTCCCTCACAGCCGTTCCCTTCAGGATGAAGAAGAAATGGAAGAGGAGCGTCGCCTTGCTTATGTAGGGATTACTCGTGCTGAACAGCAGTTATTCTTAACAAATGCGAAGATGCGTACCCTGTTTGGCCGTACGAATATGAATCCTGAAAGTCGATTTATTTCAGAGATTCCAGCTGAATTGATTGAAGGACGAGGGAACCAAGGTGGTGGATCTCCGTTTGGCGGTGGATTCCAGGATCCTGCACCTTCTGGATTCAGTACAGGTCAACCGAAACCACCGAAGCGTAAAGCGACAACGATGAAGCAAAAGGCAGCATCTGGTGGAGATGGAGCCGATTTTGCCGTAGGTGATAAGGTTTCCCATAAGAAGTGGGGCGAAGGAACGGTCGTGAAAGTTCAAGGTGAAGGGGACTCTAAAGAGCTGGACATCGCATTCCCTGCACCAAATGGAATCAAGCGCGTTCTGGCCAAATTTGCTCCGATTACTAAGCAATAGCTTTGAGGTGAACGTATGAATAAGGAAGAAGCAAAGAGTAGAATTGATGAACTCCGCCGTGAGTTAGAACAGTACAACTATGAGTATCATACGCTTGATCAGCCTTCTGTATCTGATTATGAATATGATAAGAAGACGCGTGAGCTCATTGATTTAGAAGAAGAGCATCCTGATTTTGTCACTCCGGATTCCCCGTCACAGCGTGTAGGCGGGGCACCTCTTGATGCTTTCCAAAAGGTGCAGCATGAGATTCCGATGCTGAGCTTAGGAAATGCCTTTGATGAACAGGAACTTCGAGATTTCGACCGTCGTGTGCGCGAAGGCGTTGACGGTGAAGATGTGGACTATGTGTGTGAATTGAAGATTGACGGACTAGCGATTTCTTTGAAATATGAAGATGGACTACTCGTTCGCGGTGCAACGCGTGGTGACGGGCAAACAGGTGAGGACATTACGCAGAACCTGAAGACCATTAAGAGTATTCCTCTTCGTATTGAGCAGCAGGAGCCGATTGAAGTTCGCGGGGAAGCGTTTATGCCGCATCGTTCTTTTCTAGCTATGAACGAAAAGCGTGAAGCGAACGGGGAAGAGCCTTTTGCTAACCCACGTAATGCGGCTGCAGGTTCTCTTCGCCAGCTTGATCCGAAGATCGCAGCGAAACGTAATTTAGATATTTTCCTATACGGTGTTGGGCAATGGGAAGCTGGAGAGCTTGAGTCTCATAGCGAGAGACTTGAGTATATGAAGTCACTTGGATTTAAGACAAATCCAGAGTGGAAAAAGTGTAACGATATTGAGGAAGTCATCGACTATGTTACAAAGTGGACAGAAGAGCGTCCTAATTTGAACTATGAAATTGATGGGATTGTTATTAAAGTAGACAGTTTAGAGCAGCAGGAAACGCTTGGTTTCACAGCAAAAAGCCCTCGCTGGGCGACAGCCTTTAAGTTCCCTGCGGAGGAAGCGATTACGAAATTAACGGATATCGAATTAAGTGTTGGTCGTACAGGTGCCGTGACCCCAACAGCGATTTTGAACCCTGTTCAAGTAGCAGGTACAACGGTAGGGCGTGCTTCTCTCCATAATGAGGACCTGATTCGCGAGAAAGATATCCGCATCGGGGATACCGTTGTGATAAAGAAAGCGGGGGATATTATCCCAGAAGTGGTTCGCGTTGTGACGGATGAGCGCTCAGGGGATGAAGAACCTTATTATATGCCTGACGTGTGTCCGGAATGTGGAAGTGATTTGGAGCGTTTAGAGGAAGAAGTGGCGCTTCGCTGTATTAATCCAAACTGCCCGGCTCAGCTTCGCGAAGGCCTTATCCACTTTGTTTCTAGAAATGCGATGAACATTGATGGACTTGGTGAGAAAGTGATTGCACAACTTTTCCGAGAGAATTTGGTTCATACCATAGCTGATTTGTATAAGCTGGATAAAGATGAACTATTGCAACTTGAGCGCATGGGTGAAAAGTCAGCAGATAATCTTCTCTCATCCATTAACGTGTCGAAAGAGAACTCGTTAGAGCGCTTGCTATTTGGACTTGGCATTCGATTTGTCGGGTCAAAAGGAGCACAGACGCTTGCTGAAGAGTTTGAAACAATGGAGCGTTTAATGAATGTGACCTATGATGAGTTGGTGGCTATCCATGACATTGGGGAAAAAATGGCTGATTCAATCGTTCGTTACTTCGAGAAAGGGCCTGTTGTCGAATTAATTGAGGAATTGAAAGAGATCGGTCTGAATATGGAGTATAAAGGGCAGAAGAGAAGCGAGCAGCCTGAGGATTCTCCGTTTGCGGGTAAGACCATTGTAATTACGGGGAAAATGGAGAACTATAGCCGAGGCGATGTGAAAGCACATGTAGAAGCGTTAGGCGGTAAAGTGACAGGAAGCGTGAGTAAGAACACAGATATGCTAATTGCAGGGGAGGATGCTGGATCGAAATATGAGAAAGCAGAGAAGCTGGGCATTGATATCTGGGATGAAGCGCGCTTCCAATCTGCGTTACAAGAATAGGGAGAGTGGAGACGGATGAAACGGATCGCATGGATAGTAGGCCTTGCCATTTTACTGGCAGGGTGCGCTCCGGCCTATGATAAACAGGAAGAAGAATTGATGAAGGAAACGCAGGAGAATAATCAGAAAGAAAAGGCAATTGTGCCGAAGTATAGCATCTCTGATGAGTATTATCGTCCTCTTGTAAATAAGAAGGATAAGTATGAGCCGAGTAAAGCGCGAGGCATCATTGTGCGTCAAGTTGATAATCGCTTGGATATTGAAGAGATGGAAATGGGGTTAAGACGTCATTCCAAGGAAGTTTATGACCCTGAGGAATACTTCTTTCAGGACGGTCAGTACTTATCAGATGATATTCTGAACGATTGGCTCGATCGAAAAGTGAACGAGGAGGGGTCAGATGGAACGCCAAATGGTCTGAATCCTTCCCTTCCTTTAGGGGCCTCTGAGCAGCAATACCGAGAAAACCCTGTTTACTTGTCTCATATTCTAGAGCAGAACTTCTTTAAGAAGACGGATGAAGACAATGTTGAATTAAGCGGTATATCAATAAGTCTTGCGATGAAGTCAGAATACGAGTTCCAAGTAGAGAAGTGGGGAGCTTCTTACTATGAAGAGATTAGCCGGGATGAAATGCTCACGCAAGGAAAGAAAATGGCGCAGACGGTTTTAGAGCGTCTTCGTGGAATGAACAAGCTTGAGGATATTCCCATTATGATTACGATCTATCAGCAAGAAGCAAAGTCTTCTGTAGTACCAGGTAATTTCTTAGCGAAAACGACCGTCGAAGGAAAAAATGGTGAGATTAGTGAATGGGAAACAATTGATGAGAAATACGTTTTGTTCCCTTCAGATGAAGCGGAAGAAAACTATAAGAAAGAGTCTGAAGACATGTTGGACTTTCAGAACGATGTTGCCAACTACTTCCCGAACTACATTGGTGTTGTTGGGAAAGGGTTCTACAAAGATGATGAATTAGTCAATATGGAAGTTACCATTCCTATTGAATTCAAAGGTAAAGCCGAAATCGTCTCGTTAACCCAGTATGTCTACTCGCTCATCATGGAAAATTTCCCGAACTACTTCGGGATTGAAGTAAAAGTTGAATCACATGAAGGACAAGAAAGTCTCATCGTCCGAAAACCAGGCGAAGACAAACCATACGTCCACATCTACGACAAATAAAGAAAGGGGCAGCGCTAACAGCGCTGTCCCTTTCTTTTGCGCTTTAAAAGAAGAACGCGTGCCAGACACCCTTCAGTGCTGTGCAGTACCGCAGGGTGCCAGACACCCTTTAATACTGTGCCGAAGCAGAGGGTGTCTGGCACGCTTTACTATGGTAATACGTTGCTTACCGGGCACTTTCGCTTTTGGTCACGTCCAGCTGCAGTGCCCAGCAACTAGTAGACTTCCTTCACCTCCGGTCGATAAGTCAACATCGATTCGCCAGAGGCTCATCGTGTTTCCTTTATCTCACTGCGGCTCAGTCCAGTCTATACGTTGCTTACCGGGCACTTTCGCTTTAGAAATTGGGCGTGTGCCTATTTACTTTCCGTTTTCGAATATGTTAGAATTTTTTATACAACTAAAACCTGAGTAAACTGATAAGGATTGTATATTTTAACACCACGAGGTGAAGGGTATGGGAAGAGAGTTTATTGACTTATTTGATGGTTGGGCGTCGTCTTATGATCAGACCGTGTCTGGTGAGGACGTTGAATATAAAGAAGTATTTGCGCACTACGACGAGATCTTAAACGCTGTAGTTGATTACACAAAGGGGCCAAATGTCATTGAGTTTGGTGTTGGCACTGGAAATTTAACGAAGAAGTTAATTAACCGAGGGCATTCGGTGATTGGTGTTGAGCCTTCGTCAGAAATGCTGAAGATTGCTCAGATTAAAGTACCAGACGCGAAAGTGCATGATGGCGACTTTATCGATTTTCCAAAACCACAGGTACCGGTTCAATCGATTGTGAGCAGTTACGCATTTCATCACCTTACAGATGAGGAAAAGGATATGGCGATTGGCAAATATAGTAGTGTTTTAGAAAAAGGAGGCCGGATTGTTTTCGCTGATACCGTTTTTGAAACACCTGCTTCTAAGAGGAAAGCGATTGAAACAGCCATTGCCTCACACTATAACAATCTAGCTGATGATTTATCAGTAGAATACTATTCCGACATTCCAACCCTGCAAGCAATCTGTAAGAAATATAACTTTGAAGTACTGTTTGAGCAGAAGAATAAATATGTTTGGGTAATGGTAGCAGAGAAAAAATAATTTCAAAAAAGGGAGAGGTTTATCCATGCCAATGAACGTAGAAAGTTTTAACTTAGATCACACCAAAGTCGCAGCACCTTATGTACGACTGGTTGGGATTACAGAAGGATCAAAAGGAGATAAAGTCTACAAATATGACCTTCGTGTTAAACAGCCAAATAAGGATCATATGAACATGCCAGCTCTTCACTCGTTAGAGCACATGTTGGCAGAATTTAGCCGCAATCATCACGACCATATCTTAGATGTTGGCCCAATGGGATGCCAGACCGGTTTCTATATTGCTGTATTAAATGATGACAGTTATGAGAACGTGCTTACGGTTATCGAGAACGCGCTTAAAGACGTCCTAGAAGCGACCGAAGTACCAGCTTGCAATGAAGTTCAATGTGGATTCGCAGCTAGTCACAGCTTAGAAGGAGCGAAACAGCTGGCTCAAGAACTACTAGAGAAACGAGATGAATGGACAGAGATTTTCGCTGAACAACAATAAGGAGCGAACGATATGCAGTACGTGACAAGTATTCAGCAACTGATCGGCCACACCCCTCTTATGGAACTCCAGAATGTTGGTGTTCCTGAGGGGGTGCGCCTCTTTGCTAAATTAGAATATTTTAACCCAGGAGGCAGTATTAAAGACCGTCTTGGGCAGAAGCTTCTTGACGACGCCATTCAGTCTGGCCATTTGAAGCCCGGAGGAACCATTGTCGAACCGACTGCTGGGAATACAGGGATTGGATTAGCTCTCGCCGCTATAGGTCGAGGGTTTCGAATAATGTTCGTTGTACCTCAGAAGTTCAGCATGGAAAAACAGGCGCTTATGAAAGCGCTCGGTGCTGAAATTATCAATACCCCCACAGAAAAAGGCATGCAGGGAGCCATTGACAAAGCGACTGACCTTGCCAAAGAGTTAAACGCCTTTTGCCCCCAACAATTTGATAACAGTGCCAATCCACAGACCTATTATGAAACGCTTGGCCCTGAAATCTATGAGTCTTTAGAAGGTAGAGTGGATGTATTCGTAGCAGGTGGCGGAACAGGGGGGACATTTATGGGAACCGCACGCTATCTGAAAGAAAAAAATCTCTCTATTAAAACCGTCATTGTCGAGCCAGAGGGTTCGATTTTAAACGGGGGTCCAGCAGGGCCTCATAAAACTGAAGGCATTGGGATGGAATTCTTACCGAAGTATATGGATGCGGATTATTTCGATGGCATTCATACCATTTCAGACCAAGATGCGTTCAGAGCCGTAAAGCTTTTAGCGGAGAAAGAAGGACTGCTTGTCGCCAGTTCCTCAGGTGCTGCGTTTGTGGCAGCGATGAAGGAAGCGAAGCAGGCTGAGCCTGGAACAAACATTGTAACCATTTTCCCGGATAGTAGTGAGCGATATTTAAGCCAAGGAATCTACGAGGAGTGAGAATATGAGAAGGAAAACACAGCTAATACACGGTGGCATCACAGGTGATGAACAAACTGGAGCGGTTTCTGTACCCATCTATCAGGTGAGTACGTATAAGCAAGACGGAGTAGGCAAGCACAAGGGCTATGAATATTCGAGAACAGGCAACCCGACTCGTCATGCGCTAGAAGAATTAATTAAAGATCTAGAAGGCGGCTATGCTGGCTTTGCCTTTGGATCAGGGATGGCTGCCATCACGTCCATTCTTATGATGTATAAGAGTGGGGATCATTTGATCATTACAGATGATGTGTACGGAGGAACCTATCGTCTTCTTTCTGGAGTGCTAAGTCGCTTTAATCTTGATGTAACGTTTGTGGATACGTCTGATGTTGATAACATTGAAGAAGCGATTCGGCCGAATACGAAGGCTGTGTATGTGGAAACACCCACAAATCCTTTGCTAAAGATTACAGATCTTGAGGCCGTTGCTCGTCTGACGAAGGAAAAAGGATTCACATTTATCGTAGATAACACGTTTAGTACCCCGTACTGGCAAAATCCAATTGAAAAAGGCGCTGACATTGTGCTTCACAGTGCAACGAAGTACTTAGGTGGGCATAGTGATGTGGTAGCAGGTTTGGTCGTTGTGAACTCACAAAGCCTGGCGGAGGAACTACATTATGTTCAAAATTCAGCAGGAGCTGTATTGGGGCCGCAGGATTCTTGGCTTCTAATGCGAGGGATTAAAACACTTGGCATCCGTATGGAAGAGATCGAATCCAATACTCACGCATTTGTTTCATTCCTCAAGGAGCATCCGGAAGTGACATCGATCTACTATCCTGGCTTAAAAGAGCACACTGGTCACGATATTCATGCTCTTCAGGCCCGGGGAGCGGGCGGTATGATTTCCTTCGACGTTGGAAGTGATGAGAATGCAGAGAAACTATTGAAGAACTTAAAGTACTTTACGTTAGCTGAAAGTTTAGGGGCTGTAGAAAGTCTTATTTCAGTCCCAGCAAAAATGACTCATGCTTCAATCCCGAGTGACAGAAGAGCGGAATTAGGGATTACCGAGGGACTTGTTCGAGTATCAATCGGACTTGAAGACGTAGAAGATCTGAAAGAAGACTTCGTTCAAGCGCTAAAAGGAGAATAAGAAGAGTGGGGCTCAGAGATTTTCTGGGCTTCTTTTTTTGTGAGGAAAAGTGGCTGATTCGTTTAAAAAGAAGTTTAGTTTTGTGTAAAAAGGGTAATAAAAATAGCTGTGAGAAATACACATGCTAATGTTAGGATTTTTTTCTAAAAAAAGTTAAAAATGACAAAAGTTCTAGATTTAATTTTATAAATTATGATGAATACATATAGGCGAATCTATTTATATTATTACAAATACAAGGATTTAATGTATAATAATACAAAATAATACGGAGAAATTAAAATACACAATGTTCTGATAATTTCTTTATGTTATAGTACTTGTTGTATATCAATTCTAAATCTTTTATGCGTACCATGCATGACTTGTCAGAATTATAAGAAAAATGTATGGTATTGTATATATAATGCATTGTAAAGGAGGGGGCGTCGAATGTTAACAACTGCAACATGGATGTGGCTCTTTATTCCCATGCCATTATTAATTATCCTATCAACCATCACTTTATTTACTGGAAGGAGAGAGTAGAACTTAATGAGTATAGCTACGTTAATTACATTTATAATTTATTTACTTGGAATGCTTTTAATTGGTGTTATTGCATCAAGAATGACAAATGACTTATCAGATTATGTGTTAGGTGGTCGACGCTTAGGACCAGGTGTTGCTGCGTTAAGTGCAGGAGCTTCTGATATGAGTGGTTGGCTATTACTTGGTTTACCAGGTGCTGTTTATGCTTCAGGTTTGTCTGCAGCATGGATTGGAATCGGGCTAGCAATAGGGGCCTATTTAAACTGGCAGTTCGTAGCACGTCGTCTTCGTGTTTACACAGAGGTTGCGAATGATTCCATTACAGTACCGGACTTCTTAGAAAATCGCTTCCATGATACATCACATATCTTACGTGTGATCTCCGCACTTGTAATCTTATTCTTCTTCACCTTCTACACATCCTCAGGTATGGTAGGTGGAGCTAAATTGTTCGCTGCATCTTTCGACATGGGTTATAACCAAGCCCTTTGGATTGGTGCAATTGTTATTATTTCGTATACATTCCTAGGTGGTTTCCTGGCAGTAAGCTGGACGGACTTCTTCCAAGGAATTCTGATGTTTGTTGCTTTACTGGCCGTACCAATCGTTGCGATCAGCGAACTTGGGGGCTGGAATGAAGTGGTTAGCATGATTAGTGAGATCGATGCCACTCGTCTTGATATGGTTAAAGGTGTTGGAGTCTTAAGTGTTGTATCTTCCCTCGCCTGGGGACTTGGTTACTTTGGACAGCCGCACATCTTAACTCGTTTTATGGCGCTTCGTTCTCCTAAAGATGTACCGAAAGCTCGTTTCATTGGTATGACTTGGATGATTCTGGGTCTGTATGGAGCAATCTTTACAGGTCTTGTTGGTATCGCTTATGTAGCTAATGGTGGTACAGCAGGTGAACTTGCTGATTTAGGTGTGAAAATCGTTCAGCAAGGTGGCTACAATGTCATTCCGGATTCTACAGAAGCTGAGAAGATCTTTATCGCCTTCTCACAAATCTTGTTCAACCCTATTATTGCAGGTATCTTACTAGCAGCGATTCTATCTGCGATTATGAGTACCATTGACTCTCAGCTACTTGTATCATCTTCTGCAGTAGCGGAGGACTTCTACAAAGCAATCCTACGTAAAAACGCTTCTGAGCGTGAACTTGTATGGGTTGGACGTTTCTCAGTAGCGGCGATTGCTCTACTAGCGATTGCACTTGCATACGGCGCACAAAGCTCTGTACTTGAACTTGTAAGTTACGCTTGGGCAGGATTTGGTGCCGCATTCGGACCAATCATTATCTTGAGTCTATTCTGGAAACGCCTTACTCGTAATGGCGCCGTAGCCGGAATTATTGTAGGTGCTGTTACAGTCGTCATCTGGGGCGATCTGTTAGAACCTACAGAAGGTCAAGATTGGACGAATATCTTCGGTTTATATGAAATCGTACCAGGCTTTATCCTTTGTACACTTGCAGCGGTTGTTGTAAGTCTGATTGGCAATGGCCCGTCTAAAGAAATTCAAGCTGAATTTGATAAAGCGAATAGCTAAGATTGTTGAGAGCCTCTTCTTTTTTTAGAAGGGGCTCTTTTGTATAGCTCTTTCCGTTATGGTGGGGAAATAAACATTTTGGTTCCACAGGAGTGGGGCGTTTGGTGTTGGGTATTGGCTCTGAGGGTTTTGGCCGAACCTCCTCACGATCACCCCGCCTGCGTTTTTCTTTAGATCTAGCTCCGGCGGGTAAGGACTAGCGAGATAAGCAATCTACCTCCAGTCTGCTATGCAGACTTACAGTAGCTTGCTTATCCGTACGCCCTTGACCAACCCGCCTGCGCTTTACATGGTGTCTAGCTCCGGTGGGGAGGGCCTAGCGAGATAAGCAAACTACCTGCAGTGGCTAGACGCCACTTCCGGCAGTTTGCTTATCCGTACGGCCCTGGGCACCCCGCCTGTGCTTTTCGTGGTGTCTAGCTCCGGCGGGGGGGGCCTAGCGAGATAAGCAAACTACCTGCAGTGGCTAGACGCCACTTCCGGCAGTTTGCTTATCCGTACGGCCCTGGGCACCCCGCCTGTGCTTTTCGTGGTGTCTAGCTCCGGCGGGGGGGGCCTAGCGAGATAAGCAAACTACCTGCAGTGGCTAGACGCCACTTCCGGCAGTTTGCTTATCCGTACGGCCCTGGGCACCCCGCCTGTGCTTTTCGTGGTGTCTAGCTCCGGCGGGGGGGGCCTAGCGAGATAAGCAAACTACCTGCAGTGGCTAGACGCCACTTCCGGCAGTTTGCTTATCCGTACGGCCCTGGGCACCCCGCCTGTGCTTTTCGTGGTGTCTAGCTCCGGCGGGGGGGGCCTAGCGAGAGAAGCAAACTACCTGCAGTGGCTAGACGCCACTTCCGGCAGTTTGCTTATCCGTACGGCCCTGGGCACCCCGCCTGTGCTTTTCTTAGTCCCGAGATTGATAAAGTACCTTGTTTTTTGGTATTATCATTATTATGTGATGTTCGATACGAATGGAGGTTAAAGGATGTCTAGAA
The DNA here is from genome assembly GCF_000770675.1 of Pontibacillus chungwhensis BH030062. Classification (GTDB taxonomy): domain Bacteria; phylum Bacillota; class Bacilli; order Bacillales; family BH030062; genus Pontibacillus; species Pontibacillus chungwhensis. Next base: position 185,716 of record NZ_AVBG01000008.1, on the reverse strand, counting down.
TTAGTGAAGAGCAAGTGAAGCATGTGGCTCATTTGGCGCGTTTGCACGTGTCTGATGAAGAAGCTGAGCGTTTTACGAAGCAGTTGGATGATATTATCTCGTTTGCGGAGCAGTTGAACGAGTTGGATACAGAGGGTGTTGAGCCTACGACACACGTTCAGGATCTTAAGAATGTGATGCGTAAGGACGAACCGAAGAAGTGGATTACACAAGAAGATGCGCTTAAGAATGCGCCGGAAACGCAAGATGGTCAAATCCGTGTACCATCTATTTTGGAATAGGAGGGTGACGAATGTCTCTTTTTGATTATAAATTATCAGATCTTCAAGAAATGCTACATAAGAAAGAGATCAGCGTAAATGATCTTCTTGATGAAGCATATAATCGAATCAGCGAAGTAGACGGAGACGTGAAAGCCTTCATTACATTAAATGAAGAAACTGCTCGTGCTCGTGCAAAAGAATTAGATGAACTACGAGGGACGCCTGAAGGACGTGGTTTGTTATTCGGTATGCCAATTGGTGTGAAGGATAACATCGTAACAAAAGGGCTTCGCACAACGGCTGCCAGCCAAATTTTAGATAACTTAACAGACCCATTATATGACGCAACAGTTGTACAGAAGCTTGATGCAGCTGAAGCGATCAACGTTGGTAAATTAAATATGGACGAGTTCGCAATGGGCTCCTCTAACGAAAACTCAAGTTACTATGCAACACGTAACCCGTGGAACACTGACTATGTACCAGGTGGTTCTAGTGGTGGTTCGGCAGCGGCTGTTGCAGCAGGCGAAGTGCCGTTCTCATTAGGTTCTGACACAGGTGGTTCGATCCGCCAGCCAGCAGCTTACTGTGGTGTTGTTGGACTAAAACCTACGTATGGCCGTGTATCTCGTTTCGGTCTAATTGCCTTTGCATCTTCTCTAGACCAAATTGGTCCATTAACTCGTACGGTTGAAGATAATGCGTACATTTTAGAGACGATTGCAGGTCTTGATAAGATGGACTCTACATCTGCAGACATTGAAGTACCGAAATACACAGAAGCTCTTACAGGTGATGTGAAAGGTCTTAAAATCGCTGTGCCAAAAGAATACCTTGCTGAAGGTGTGTCTGACGAAGTAAAAGAAGCCGTTCAGAAGGCTCTTAAAGTATACGAAGATATGGGCGCTACGTGGGATGAAGTAACGCTTCCTCACTCTAAATACGCACTATCAACGTATTACCTACTATCTTCTTCTGAAGCGTCTGCTAACCTTGCACGCTTCGACGGTGTACGCTATGGTCGTCGTTCTCCAAATGCTGAGAACATGCTAGACATGTTCAAGCTATCTCGTAGTGAAGGCTTTGGTGACGAAGTGAAGCGTCGTATTATGCTTGGTACATTTGCGCTTAGCTCTGGTTACTACGATGCGTATTACAAGAAAGCACAGCAAGCTCGTACACTAATTAAGAAAGACTTTGATGATGTACTAGCGGATTACGATGTTATTATCGGACCAACAACACCAACTCCTGCCTTTAAAGTAGGCGAGAAGACAGAAGATCCACTAACGATGTATGCGAACGATATCCTGACAATCCCTGTGAACCTAGCGGGCGTACCAGGAATCTCTGTGCCATGTGGATTCTCAGGAGAAGGACTTCCAATTGGTTTACAGATCATTGGTAAGCACTTTGATGAAGCAACGGTTTACCGTGCAGCACATGCTTACGAACAGGCGACTGATTTCCATACACAAAAGCCAAGCCTGGGAGGTGCGAAGTAATGAACTTTGAAACAGTTATTGGTATTGAGGTACACGTTGAGCTAAAGACAGCGTCTAAAATCTTCAGCCCAAGTCCGAACATGTTCGGTGACCAGCCGAATACAAACGTGAACCCAATCGACTTAGGGTACCCAGGAGTACTACCTGTCCTAAACGAAGAGGTTGTCAATTACGCAATGAAAGCTGCGATGGCACTAAACTGTGACATCGCTACACATACAAAGTTTGACCGTAAGAACTACTTCTACCCGGACAACCCGAAAGCGTATCAAATCTCTCAATTTGACCAGCCAATCGGTGAGAATGGGTATATCGACATTGAAGTAGACGGCAAGACGAAGCGCATTGGAATCACTCGTCTTCACATCGAGGAAGATGCGGGTAAATTAACGCACAGTGACGACGGCTATTCTCTAGTAGACTATAACCGTCAAGGTACGCCACTTGTTGAGATCGTTTCTGAGCCAGACATCGCTTCTCCTGAAGAAGCATACAAATACCTTGAGAAACTGAAGAACATCATTCAGTACACAGGCGTATCTGATTGTAAGATGGAAGAAGGTTCTCTTCGTGCCGATGCGAACATCTCCATCCGTCCAATCGGTCAGGAAGAATTCGGTACGAAAACTGAGCTTAAGAACTTAAACTCCTTCTCCTTCGTTCAAAAAGGACTAGAATTTGAAGAGAAGCGCCAGCAAAAAGTACTAGAAGCAGGTGGCGAGATCCTTCAGGAAACGCGTCGTTTCGATGAAGCTACGAAAGAAACGATCCTTATGCGTGTTAAAGAAGGTTCTGATGACTACCGTTACTTCCCAGAGCCAGACCTTGTACCTCTTTACGTGAGTGAAGAATGGAAAGAGCGCGTACGTGCTGAGATTCCAGAACTTCCAGATGCTCGTAAAGCTCGCTACATTAATGACCTTGGATTACCTGAGTACGACGCAATGGTTCTTACAAATAACAAAGAGCTATCTGACTTCTTCCAGGAAACAATCGATGCAGGTGCTGATGTGAAGCAAGCATCAAACTGGATGATGGGTGAAGTATCAGCTTACTTGAACAAGCAGCAGAAAGAACTAGCAGACGTTGCGTTAACTCCTGCTAATCTTGCAAAAGTAATCAAGCTTATTGAAGATGGCACGATCAGTTCTAAGATCGCGAAGAAAGTATTCGCTGAAACAGTCGAGAACGGTACAGAGCCAGAACAATACGTGAAAGATCAAGGCATGGGTCAGATCTCTGACGAAGGTCAGCTTCGTGAGATTATCACAGGAATCCTTGATCAGAACCAACAATCAATCGAAGACTACAAAAACGGTAAAGACCGTGCGTTAGGCTTCCTTGTTGGTCAGACGATGAAAGCTACTAAAGGACAAGCGAATCCACCAATGGTAAACAAGATTATCGTTGAAGAAATGGATAAGCGCTAAAGAGTATGAATCTTGCATGAAAGCACGCTGCTACAGCGTGCTTTTGTGTGGGTTATAAAATGGAAAAAGAGCCTAATAGGAAAAACTTTTCAAATGGATGAAAAAGGTTTATGATGATGTAAGGAAAAACAGGCTTGGATGGGGGAAGGACCTATGAAACGTGCTCGAATTATTTACAATCCCACGTCAGGCAGGGAGGCTGTAAGGAAAGAGCTCCCTGATATCATGCAACGCTTTGAACAAGCAGGATATGAAACATCTACACACGCAACGACGTGCGCTGGAGATGCAACCAATGCAGCCAAAATCGCCGTAGAGCGAAAGTTTGATGTGGTGGTTGCAGCAGGTGGGGACGGGACGATTAATGAAGTCATTAATGGTCTCGCCGAACATGAATATCGCCCGAAACTGGGGATTATTCCAGTTGGAACGACGAATGATTTCGCTAGAGCACTTTGCGTGCCACGAAATGTGAAAAAAGCTGTTGATGTGATTCTGGATGGATTTTCAAAAGAGCTTGATATTGGCCGGGTGAACGACCAGTACTTTATGAATATCGCCGGTGGCGGTAAATTAACGGAACTGACGTATGAAGTTCCGAGTAAATTAAAAACGATGCTGGGACAGCTCGCTTATTACCTGAAGGGCGTTGAAATGATCCCTTCCATCCGTCCAACGACTGTTGAGATCGAGTATGACGGGAAGTATTTTGAAGGCGAAGTGATGGTATTTCTTGTGTCGAACACGAACTCTGTCGGCGGTTTAGAGAAGCTAGCACCAGATGCCGAGATGGATGATGGCATGTTTGATCTGCTTATTATTAAGCGCGTCAACTTGGCTGAACTCATTCGTCTCGCTTCACTCGCAATGAAAGGGAATCACATCAGTGACCCAAACGTCATTTATACAAAAGCAAACCGCATTAAAGTTCATACGAACGAGAAGATGCAGTTAAATATTGACGGGGAATATGGCGGATTATTGCCCGGGGAATTTGTCAATTTATATCGCCACCTGGAATTCTTTCTCCCAAGAGATCGATGGGAAGAGAAATAAGGAATGAAAACGGCTCGGATTTTGTCACAGCGGCAAGATTCAGAGTCGTTTGTTATTCTGCTTAGGAAATGGCAACACTACTACAAAAGAGCTGATTCTATTCAGCAATCTGAACGGCAAAGGAAGATGTGAATGTCTAAGCCAGCACCACCGGTACAAAAGAATGACACGATTGAAGTGACATTTGAAGACTTAACGCACGAAGGAAATGGCGTCGGCAAAGTCGACGGCTACCCGCTCTTCGTACCTTATGCTCTACCAGGTGAAACAGGAAAAGTGAAAGTCATTAAAGTAAAGAAGAACTTCGGATTTGGGAAGTTACTAGATGTTACAGAAGCAAGTCAGGACCGTGTAGACCCGCCATGTCCTGTTTACGTGCAATGCGGTGGCTGCCAGCTTCAACATATGAGCTACCAAATGCAGCTAGATATGAAACAGAATCAAGTGAAAAACGCCATGCATAAGATCGCACACTTAAGCGACGTGCCTGTACATCCAACCATCGGCATGGAAGATCCATGGTACTACCGCAACAAAGTCCAGATCCCAGTCGGGCAAGACGGTGATCGCTTGAAGGCTGGATTCTACCGCAAGCGCAGCCACGACATTATTGAAATGGACACGTGCATGATTCAGGACGAACACAACAACCGCATGGTCGAAGCTGTCCGTCGTATTGCAGAGAAGTACGGTGTTGAGGCCTATAACGAAGAAAAGCACCGCGGTGTCCTGCGTCATATTATGGTCCGTACCGGCCAGACAACAGGCGACGTTATGGTCGTCATGGTAACGCGTACGAAGCAGTTGCCATATGCAGAGCAAATTGTCGAAGAGATTCGTGAGACGTATCCAAATGTTAAATCAATCGTCCACAACGTCAACTCCAAGAAAACAAATGTTATCTTAGGTGACAAAACGACCGTTCTATACGGAGACGATTACATTGTCGACCGCATTGGTGATATCGAATTCAAGATCTCACCAAAATCGTTCTACCAGGTCAACCCTGTTCAGACGAAGAAGCTATACGATCAAGCTCTAGCTTATGCAGATCTAAAAGGTCACGAAACAGTTATCGACGCCTACAGCGGCATCGGTACAATTTCTCTCTTCTTAGCGCAACAAGCGAAGAAGGTATACGGCGTTGAGATCGTTGCCCCAGCCGTAACAGACGCTAAGAAAAATGCGAAGCTAAACGGCATGGACAACGCTGAGTTCTTCGTCGGCGAAGCCGAGAAAGTCTTCCCATGGTGGAAGAGCCAGGGCCTTGATCCTGATGTAATCGTAGTCGATCCTCCACGTAAAGGGTGCGATGAAGAGCTATTGAAGGCGATGATTGAGATGCAGCCAGAGAAAATTGTGTATGTATCCTGCAGCCCTTCAACACTAGCCCGCGACCTTCGTATCTTAGAAGACGGCGGTTTTGAGACCCAGGAAGTACAGCCAGTGGACATGTTCCCACAAACCGGCCACATTGAGAATGTAGCTTGGTTAAAAAGAAAATAAAACAAAAGACAAGAATCCTGAGAGTTTGTCCTAATTCTCGGGATTTTGCTTTATAAATGAAGGTGGTCCATATAAATGATAAATAATGATCGATTGATCCGATTACGATATGCGCTTGATTTAAAGAATGAAGAAATGGTCGAGATCTTTGAACTCGGCGGAATGACGGTAACAAAAGAAGAAGTAGGCGAAATGCTTACTAAACCAAATGATAGTTACAGCGACGACCTAGAGGAAGCGGAAGAGACGGTCGATGATGAAACCGTAGAGCGCTTCTTAAATGGATTGATTATTTATAAAAGAGGTAAGCAAGAACCCAAACCAGGCCAGCCTGAGCGACCAGCGCTCTCTGGTGATGAGTGGATTAATAATGTCTTGTTGAAGAAGTTGAGGATTGCTCTTAAGTTGACGAGTGAGGATATGCTTGAGGTGTTCGACCAGGCGGGAGTTCACGTGACGAAGGGTCAGCTGAGTGCTTTGCTTAGGAAGAAGGGGCATAAGCATTATAAGGATTGTGGGGATAAGTTTGCTAGGAGTTTTTTGAAGGGGTTGACTGTGAGGTATAGGGGGTAGGTTTTGAACTGATTTTTCTCAAACGGCCCTTGGAGGACTTAAGGCATCTAAGTGTATAAGATAAGACAAGACACATCATATTTAAAAGATAAAGCAGAGACCCTTTGAGGGTGTCTGCTTTTTTATGTTTATCTGAATCAAAATTTATAAGGGTCTCTCACGAATACAAAACAATGTAAATAGGTGGTAAAATGAAACCAATTATAACAATTTACTTTAGGGGCTTATTAAAATGGAAAAAATGATAGAGAAGATTATAGAGTTTAGAAACGAAAGAGGTTGGGAGCCATATCATAATGAAAAAGATTTAGCCATTTCTATCTCGCTAGAAGCAAACGAGTTACTAGAGAACTTTCAATGGAAAAGTAGTCAAGAGGCGTTGCTAGATAAGAATCAGAATACCAATGAAGAAATGGCAGATATCTTGATCTATCTTGTTCAAATGGCTGACAAAATGAATGTTGATTTAGAAGAGGAAGTTTATAAGAAACTTGATAAAAACGCATTCAAATATCCGGTTAAAGGGGTTGAATAATAATTATGATTATCTACAATGAAACGTCCTCAAGCTTCGTTAATCATATAAAAGAAAATAAAATTGGATATGTCTTAAAAGAAAACGTCTTAAACAAAATGAATAAAGTAGTGTCATTCAATGAGTTAAGATCGTGGGAAAACTCGTTGCCTCAAATGGCTAAGGTTATAAGAGACTCTGGATTAGAAAAAGATGCCCATGTTCTATTAGAATATAAGCTTCCCTCTACAGAGAAGAGAATTGACTTTATCATAGCCGGGCGTGATAAACAAAATAAAAAGAACGCTATGATTATTGAATTAAAACAGTGGCAAAAAGCTAATCTAGCAGATGGGAATGGGATTGTAACTACATTTCTAGGAGGTCGTGACCGAGAAACAGTTCATCCTTCTTATCAGGCATCCTCTTACAAAAGGTTTTTACTTAACTTTAATGAAAATCTTTATACGGACGATTCGATCCAGTTGTCTTCTTGTGCTTACTTACATAATTATATTCAGAATCCAGACAATGAACCTTTGTTAGACCCGCGTTATAAAGGATATTTAGCTGAATCTCCATTATTCTTTCAATTTAGTGATCGTGATCTAGCTAAGAGGATTAACCATACCGTTTCTGAAGGTAGGGGTGGCGAAATAGCTGAAGCAATTGAATATGGAAAAATAAAGCCTTCTAAGAAACTAGTAGAGACAGTAGAATCTTTAATTGATGGAAATGAAGAGTTTGTGTTGCTGGACGAACAGAAGGTAGCTTTTGAGAAAGTATTAAGTATTTATAGTCAAATTAGTGAAGAAACAGAAAATAAGCACTCGATTCTTATTAAAGGTGGACCCGGAACCGGAAAATCTGTTATTGGATTGAATCTTATGAGTCAGTTATTAAAGCAAAACGCATACGCTGAGTATATTACACCCAACCAAGCATTCAGAGAAATCCTTCGTAAAAAGTTAATTGGATCTACTAGTCATGTAGAAGTAAGAGATCTTTTCAAAGGCTCAGCTTCTTACGTCCACACACCAGAAGATTATTTTGATGTGTTGATCTGCGATGAGGCACATCGTTTGAAAGAACAGGGTCATATGAAGAAAAAGATTGAAGGTGAGAATCAGGCTACACAGATTATTAGATCTTCTAAAGTGAGTGTCTTTTTTGTAGATGACGAGCAAGTAATTTCTAAAAAGGATATTGGAAGTGAAAAGGTCATTAGAGAAGAAGCAGCCAAACAAGGTGCTACAATGCATACCGTTGAACTCGATTCGCAGTATCGGTGTTCGGGTTCAGGGAATTACATTGAATGGTTGAATAGTGTATTAGGTTACTCCGATGAAGAGGTTGATCTAGAAGGTGATTTTGACTTTAAAGTGGTTTCAAATCCCCATGAACTAACAGAAGAGATCGTCAATAAACGTTCAGGAAGGTTATTGGCAGGGTATGCTTGGGATTGGGATAAGAACTCAAAAGGGAGAGAACTTCCCCTTGATGTAACGATACCAGAACATAATTTTGCTCTTCCTTGGAACGACCCAAATCGAATAGATTGGGCAATTCACCCTGACTGTGCAGAGCAGGTGGGGTGCATTCATACTGTCCAAGGGTTAGAGATGGATTATGTAGGTGTCATTATTGGGAAGGACCTGGGGTATGACCCGGAAACGAATTCCCTTATTGTGCGCAGAGAAGAGTTTAAGGATAAAGGCGCTAGACCTCGTAAGCCTAAGAAAGGGGAAAAGGATCCTTTGTTTGATTTGGTGAGGAATACGTATAAGACGCTTATGACACGTGGGATGAAGGGGTGTTATGTTTATTGTTGTGATGAAGAGTTGGGTGAGTACCTTAGGAAGAGTTTTTTTAAGTAGGCTTCAAATATTATGATAGTGAGAAATAGGATTTGATGGCCTAGGCAGAGTGGTGGAAACTTTAGAGAAGGTGAATCTTCATAGATATGATTTGTTGTATTTACAAAGAGCAGAAACAAGGAGGTGTACGCTTGGAAAACATCCTTCAATTAAAACAACAGCTCTACGATTGGGAAAACATGCAGGGCATCGATGAAGAAGAGGAAGAGCAAGAGTGGATCCAATCTGGTATTACGCTTTATGAAAAATGTATAAAAGTAGATAAAGAGAATAAAAGTGAATACTTACAGGAGCTCTCTAGGCTTTATTTGAACCTTGGACGAAATGAAAAGATGAAGTTCGCAAACTTTGAGCGTGCCGTCCGTAACTTGAAGCAGGCGGCTTACATTGCTCCGGAAGATCCTCGGCCTTGTTATCACCTATCTTTTTTATTAGAGAAAAAAGGCAACTATGAGGGCGCCCTATTTTATGCAGAACGCGCGCTTAAATTGGGGCTTGATGATAAACAGAGTTATAAGTTGTTCTGTAACATGGCGCTTTGTTATTACAGGTTGTTGTTATTTAAGGATGCCTATAGCTATTTATTTAAAGTTGAAGAGAAAGCAAGGGAAGATCGTGTTCTCTCCACTTTTCTCACACCTTATCAAGCGAAAATTAAAGTTAAGAAGAAGGGCTATATCCCTCTTACTGAGCAACATGGGACGCTGGTGGAAACAGAGGATGATATAGAATATAGCGTATCAAACGGTGAACGCGCGGTTTTAATTATTCATCCATACCGTACTGAGCTAAATGGGTCAGAGGAATGTGTCAGCTTTTCAACTGTAAATACGCAAATATTAGAAGCAGTTATGCTGAGTAAGGATGGGTTAACAGTAGCTCAGCTTTCTGAGGTGCTTTGGGAGTATAATGCTAGTGAAATGTCTTCTTCTTATGTTCCGAGGATGGTCAGAAGTATTCGCTCAGATATAGAAAAAGCAACCGGGATTGATGGGAAACAACTTCTGAAAATGACGAATGGTCATTATGTTTGGAATCACGAATGTTTGAAAGGAAATGTTCACTATAAGCACAATAGCCGTAGAGGTGTTAGGTCACGCGAGGGGATTACAATTTTGTAATCCTCTTTCTTTTATACTTAGGGTAATAAATGAGGAGGCGATCATATGAGATCAAATTTATTTTCCCTAGAAAAGATGGACGGTCAAGAAAGGTTACGCGAGGCGCTTGAGATGAGAGGGTTCTTGGTGGAGAAGGATGGGCCGTTTTTAGCATTGACGAGTGGAAGTTCAAAGGCGGATCTAGTAGATGTGAAGAGACTCCTGAACAGCTTGAACATTCCAATCTTCTGGAATGACGATCGTTTTCAACTGCTCACGAATAAGTTCCCGGTCATCATGATGAAGAAGATTACAGCTTACCGTGGTGAGGAGTTCCCTGTCAGTATGGAAGGCTATCACTTCAGATGGAGAGCGTTCGTAAACCGAAAGCATGGACTGAAGGTTGATGCGTTGAAGCTTGATCCATACATTTCGAGCTTCGTGAAGGCGGTCAACCAAGCGGGGATCCCATGTCTAGCAGGCTGCGACGGGCATCTGAAATTCGCTCCTAACCTTCAATTCTCTGGTGTGTATAGCGGAGCGTGGTTTCAGGTTATTAAGGAGCAATATCTAAACGATTTGGAGCTGAACTATACGTGGAAAGTGGAATACAGAGGGGGTTCAGGCTCGAAATTGGTTGCTTGTAAGGGGGGAGATGAGCGCTGGGATACTCATAAGATTTATGGGGATACGTTGAAGATGGCGTATAAATTGAAGGACTATGCTGATGAGATTAAGAGTAGAAAGGCTTGTAGCTTTAAAAGGAATGTTCAGATGAAGGAAGAGGCGGAGTTTTATCGTGTAAATGGTCGGTTTGAAGAGTTATCGGAGTGGATGGCGAAGGTGAGTGAATGAGGTAGTAGTTCGTACGACTGAGGTCCATTTTGGTAGAGAATAAGGGCGAAAAGGTCACTGATAGAACTGGTCAGTGTCTTTTTTGTAGTATGGAGGGCTGCAGGGTAAGAGAGGCAAGTAATCAATGACATTTTTTCTAGTAAAGATCCCACAAAGGTAAAAGATCACCAGGGTGCAACTGGCCTGGTCGAAGGTCAGAGTATTAATGACGTTGTGAAGAGAATAAATGTCACTGATGGACTAGATCAGTGACCTTTTCCTTGGTTGGTAAGCTGAAAAGTAAGGGAGGCACCTACTCAGTGCCCTATTTGTAGTGAGAGGGACTATAATGTAAGCGAAGCCAGAGATCAGTTCCCTTTTTTGTGTGGAGTGTCTTCATAGAGTCATTGATCCGCACGCTTGTACCAGTTCCTATTCAAAGTACATCCATCGATTATTACGTTTTTTGGTGAAATGCTTCTGAAGCACGGTGCGTATCCTTTTATAACTTCCGAGTTTCCCGCCCCATTCATAAATGAGTTTAGTCCTGATCTTTTCATCAGGAAAAAGCATCTTGAACTCGTCCACGTTTCTCAAAAGCGCATCCCTATAAGCTTCGTAGGCGCCACAATTTTCGCAAAGACACCTGTGGCCGTTAAGACGAACAGAAAAGGAGAAGCATTGAAAGCAGCTCATCCCTTTTTGCAATGAGTCAAACGTATAGGACGGTATTTCATTTAAGGCAGAATCATTGAGGTGGAGGTCGTTCAAATCCTGCGCTAGTCGTTCATGATAAGAAGTGAGCAGTGAAGCCGTCTTGAGTTGTTCTAGGAAGGGTTTTATTTGAGTAGGAAATATGATGGATGGTGTCAGGGGAGCATTGTAAAGGTGGAAGTGCGGGTGAATGAAGATGACGTATCCTTCAATCGGTATCGTATGTCCGTGGGACTTCAATAGTTGGCCAAGTAATGCAGCGGCTCTTTGTAACTGATGGAGCGGGTTAAGGATTTCAGTATTCGGTAAGCGATAGAATTTCTCATCTTCGTAGAGAAAATCACCTTCGTAGTTTTTAATCTCAAAAAGATAAATTTTCTCAGGTGTAATCAACAGGGAGTCGATTTGGAAGGTTGTGTTTTGCTTTTTTAACAAGAGGTCATGTAGTAAATACGATTCGTTGGCGATTGGTTCGATGAATTGATCAAAGCGTTGTTCTCCTTCGAAGCCTTTAAGCCAGCGTGTATAATCGTTACTTGCTTTTGGGGAGAGTGTCATTCTTCTTTGGAGGATTTCTAAAGTGGCTAAGTGGAGCGGCTTTGTTCGAAGTTTATATAGCGACATAGCTTCATTCCTTTCTGATACGGGATAATTTGAGTATAGCACAGGTGGGGGTTGGGTGGTCAGTTCCCTGGTCAGTGATGTTTCGGATGACTGAATTATGAAGAAGGGAATAGAAGGAGCTGATCGATGACCTTTGCATTGGTATAACTTTTCAAAACGTAAGAGAAACAAGATATCAAAGTCTTTTTATGCATAAAAGATCTTAAAAGGTAAGAGAAGACCAAGATCAATGACCTTTTACGTATAAAACCTTTTAAAAGGTGAAAGAGCCCCCTTATCAGAGTCCTTTACTAGAAAAAAGTACACAAAAGGTCACAGATCCAACCGCTACTCCCGCCCTCTATAAAAAATTGATCAAACGTTTGATCAAGACGATCCATCCTTTGATTGCAGAGACCCTACCATTCCGTTATAGTCAAACTAAAGAATCGCGAAACATTTCTTATCCTCAATCGTATAGTTAGGTATAGATAAAAAGGAGGCGTTGGTTTGGACAACGAGACGAGTAATGTCAGAGGATTTCCCTCTGGTGGAAATAAAAAGATGAAAAAGTTTGGAGGATGGTTTGGGAAGATAGGGTTTGTTGTCATTGCTTTGTTGGTTCTCACTCTTTTGTCCTTAAACTGGATTACGGAATACATATGGATGGGGACAGTGGGGTACCAGGATTCCTACATGACGATTCTGACGAGCAAGTTTATGCTTGGGATTGTTGGCTTTATCCTCTTCGCGGTTTGTACCTACATTACGTTTAGTTGGGTACGGAAATCTTATCTAAGACACTTTAATGAAGGGCAGTTACCGACGCTTGTTACGAGTAAGAAGTGGAGTCGATCGTTGGTACTTCTTTTGGCTCTATTCATTGGACTGATTGGAAGTACAATTGTTCAAGGAGTGGGCTGGGAGCCATGGCTTAAGTTTTTAAATTATGAGCCTTTCGGTGTAAGCGATCCACACTTTGATCGTGATGTATCCTTCTATATGTTCGTGCTGCCATTTATAGAGTTCGCACTATCGACAGTACTAGGTCTTGCGATTTTCTTCTTGTTTGTGGAAATTGGGTTGTATTCTGTTTTCACGATGTATCGCACAAGTCGTACGGCGCAATTGCATCTAGGTACGACGCTAGCGATTATTGGTGTGTTACTAGCAGCGCAACATGTGCTTGAACCGTTCTATTCACTACTTACCAATCAGGTCAATGTGGCGCAACAAAGTGTTGTGCATGGCTTAAGCTATACGGACGATGTGATTAATAACCCAGCTTCATATGTTCTGGCTGGTGTCGCTTTACTCGGTACAATCTGGGTGATCATTTCTTTATTCCGTGGCAATTGGAAGAGCATGATTCTGCCGATTATTCTTTATATTGTCGTGGGGATTGTGGCACAAGGTGCATCCATGATTGTACAAAACTTCGTTGTGTCGCCGAATGAATTTTCTAAAGAAAGTCCTTATTTGGAAGAGAACCTCTCTATGACAAGAACTGCCTATGAGCTTGAGGATATGACGGAGGCTCAGCATCCTGGAGCGGATACGCTTGATCGTGAGATGGTGGAACGAAACCAGGATACGATTAATAATGTACGCATTAATGATAGTCGACCAATTCTTGATGTGTACAATCAGCTGCAAACGTTCCGTACGTATTACGAATTTAATGATATTGATATTGATCGTTACAACATTGACGGGGAGTACCAACAAGTCTTCTTGGGAGCTCGTGAATTGAATACGTCTGACTTACCTTCACAAGCACAGACGTGGGTGAACCAGAACCTTCGTTATACGCACGGTTACGGGCTTGCGATGAGTAACGTTCATGAGATTACACCACAAGGACAACCGGAGTATATGGTTCAGAACTTGCCTCCTCAAGGAGAACTGGAGATCACACGACCGCAAGTTTACTTCGGTGAAGAGCAGTATGACACGGTTGTTGTAAATAGTGGGGTCGACGAGTTTGATTATCCTTCTGGGGATGAGAACAAGTCGAACCGTTTTGAAGCGGATACCGGCATTCCGCTATCTGGTATTAACCGGGCACTTTTTGCTCTTGATGAAGGATCGTTCCGATTATTTGTTTCGGACCAGGTAACGGGGGATAGCCAAATGCTTCAGACACGAAACATTATGGATCGTGTGGAGCGTATTGCACCATTCCTTTCTTATGATGAGGATCCATATATTTTCGTCAGAGATGATGGCACAATGGCCTGGATGATTGATGCATATGTAACAGAGAGTAATTATCCTTACTCTGAGGCCTATGAAGGAAGTAAAAACTATATCCGTAACTCGGTGAAAGTAACCGTAGATGCGTATACAGGAGAAACAACGTTTTATGTGGTAGACCCTGAAGAGCCATTGCTTGGGACGTACCGCAATATCTTCCCAGACCTGTTCACAGAAGAAGTGCCTGAAGATGTTCGCAGTCACTTCCGTTATCCGATCGATCTGTTCAAGATCCAGTCTAATCTGTATCAGACGTATCACATGACGAATCTTGAAGTCTTCTATAATCGTGAGGACTACTGGGAGATTCCAACGGAGAAATACTTTAACGACGATGTAACGATGGAACCCTATTATGTGACGATGCGTCTGCCTGAAGCAGAGGAAGAAGAATTCGTCCTCATGACTCCATTCACTCCGCGTAATCGTCAAAATATGATTGCTTGGATGGGTGTTCGAAACGATGGGGATAACTACGGGGAGATGATGGTGTACGAATTCCCTAAACAAGAAAACGTATACGGTCCGCAACAAATCGAGAACCGAATTAACCAGGACAGCGATATTTCGCAGCAATTGAATCTGTGGTCTCAAGGTGGATCTGAGGTTATCCGAGGAAACTTACTCGTTCTGCCAATTGAGGATACGATCCTTTACGCGGAACCAATCTATATAAAATCTTCTAATGAAACATCTTTACCAGAAGTCAAACAGGTCATCGTTGCCTATCAGAACCAGATTGTGATGGAGCCGACCTTTGACCGTGCTTTAGAAGTCTTGCTATCCCGCATTGATCCTGATAGCGAAGCGCCAGAAGGAGAAGGTGAGCAAGGCGAGACACCTGATACAGGAGAAATGCTTGAATCAAGTCAAGTGCTTCAAGAAGTATCCGATCTATTTGATCAGTATCAGGAACAAACGTCAGAAGGAAACTATCAAGAAGCCGGACGTATTATGGAGGAGATTCAGTCCTTGTTGGAAGAAGCTCAACAAGAACAACAACCTTCCCAGCCGGAAAATGATGGTGAAGAGGAGTCTGAAGAATCTTCTTCTGATACAGAAGGATAATAGATGCCATACCCACCCCTTTTAGGGGTGGGTATTTTTTTGGGAAGGGGGGACAGGTACCTTGTCCCACTTTTTTGGGCAGGGGGCAGTAAAAGTGGCTGTATTTGTGACGTTATGAGGTAGATAAAATGAAAAAAGGTCACTGATTCAACCGATCAGTGACCTTTTATTAGGTTTTTGTATTCAAAAAGTAAGAGAGCGAGGCTACCAATGACCTTTTTAAAGGTTATAAAGCTTGAAAGGTAAGAGAATGTCGCTCTCTGTTACCTTTTGACTTGAGAAAGGATGCAAAAGGTAGTAGATGCCCCCATGGGGACAAGGTACCTGTCCCCATGGTCCACGCGGCCCGCTTGTCCCCCCGGCCCGCTAAATGCTCCACAAACCCTCCGTGCCCCATTCGTAAGGAGTCTCCTGATAAACGCAATAATTCAGCCAATTCGAGAATAGCAGGTAGGCCTGTGATCGCCAGCGATTGAGAGGTTTCTGTTCAGGGTCGTCATCTGGATAGTAACCGGATGGAACATTGACATCGAGCCCTTTTGCTATATCGCGCTCATATTCTTCAGCTAATGTAGTCGATTCATACTCGATATGACCGGTGATCATCACATGCTTCTCATCATTAGACATCATCAATAATGCCCCAGCTTCCTTTGATGAAGCAAGGAGCGTTAATCGGTCGTTCGCAAGAATCTCCTCTTCTGATACATCAGTGTAGCGTGAATGAGGAGCCAGGAACGCATCATCCATTCCGCGGATTAACTTATTCGTCTCATTCATAATACGATGTTGAAAAACACCCGATATTTTCTCAGGCAGTTCATACTTCTTAATTCCGTAATGATGATACAGAGCCGCTTGTGCACCCCAACAAATATGAAGCACAGAGGTAACGTTTGTTTTCGTCCATTCCATAATTTCCGTTAGTTCTTCCCAGTATGCTACTTCTTCAAAAGGGAGCTGCTCGACAGGGGCGCCAGTAATAATCATCCCGTCGTAATTTTTCTCTTTAATGTCATCATATGTTTTGTAGAACTGACTCAAATGGGACTTGCTAATATTTTTCGATTCGTATGTAGACGTGTGTATGAATTCGACGTTAACTTGTAATGGTGAATTACTGAGTAAACGTAGCAATTGGCGTTCGGTTTTCTCTTTCTCTGGCATTAAGTTCAGAATGAGGATATTCAAAGGACGGATATCCTGGTTATTGGCGCGTGGGTCTTCCATGAGAAAGATGTTTTCTTTCTCCAAGATGTCTTTAGCAGGAAGTTGCTCTGGTATATTAATAGGCATTCGTATTCACCCCATATTTGAAATTTTTCAATATTTTATCTATTATAACAAAATTTAATGTATTCACCATCCCTGGATAGCAGGTTCCTTGCTTTATTTCGCTGTGGCGGGACAAGGGACCTGTCCCCAGATCCCAAAAAAATGCTTAATCGTCCAAACATTTACCCTTCATGTTGAATAGTCTATATATGAGTTGAAATTCACGATGAAAGGAGAAATAATGTATGGGATTTAAAGAGTTTGATGAATTCGATGATTTCTATGAAGAGGATGAGTTTGAAAGTAAGAGTGATTTTGAAAAGATTCAAAGTCTAAACAAGTGTAAATGCAAAAAATGTGATTGTTTGTGCAACCTTCTTAATAAATTTGCTAAAAACAAAGATGTAATCTTAAAAACAAAATCAGGAGATATGATTGAGGGAGAGTTATTAGCCATTACGAAAGACTGCTGTGCTGTTGTTCTTGAACCTGAGATGCTTACACCATATATGGAAAAACGAATTACTGCTGTTAGGTGTGAAGATATTGAGAGTTTCTCAATTGAACTTCCACACAACTCCTCGTGTTAAGTACATCTCTGATGTACTTAACTTTTTTTATTTCAGTTCATGTATATGGTTAATCTTTCGTATAAAGGTACTTCTACTGCGTAAAAGTGTATCTTTCATATCGGAGGTGTGATGGGCTGGATCGTTATAGCGGATGTGAATATAGTGTTGTTCTGATGTTGAATACATAGGTAAACCTCTCTCGAAGCACCTTCTCTGAAGACCGCTATCTTCTCCTTGATTAACATCTGGGAAAGGGTTCGTTCCAACCAAACATCGATTCCAGACCATAGTGGCTCCGCATAGAAAATGCTTGCTACTAAACGATTCTTCAACGTTCTTAGTAACCCATCTGTTTTGATGGTGAGGGTGATAAAGGCGTAGCTCACCAAATGCTTGTAAGTAGATTTGAAAACTTCCTTTACCGACCACAGCACACTGCTTAGACGTAATCGTTTGCACAGCTTCTTTAAGGAAGTGATCCTCATAATAATCATCGTCATCCAATTTGGCTACCAAATCGTATGTGGCTATTCGGTTCCCGTAATTTAGACATTCTCCAAGGGATTGATTCTTATCTAACTGAAAACATTGAGCCTGAATCTGTAAATCCTTCATCGTTTTTTGAACCTTTGATAGATTAAACTCCTTAGAATGAAGTAAAAGAATGAGTTCTTTATAGGGAACTGATTGACGCTTATAGTTTCTTATAATGTTCTCTATAAACTCCGGACGCTTTGTGCAAACAATGACAGAAATCAATTCTTTTCACTTCCTTTGCCAAAGTAATGATCGAAATCATTTGTTAAGGCTACTTTGTGGCAATGATGAAATAGACGGTCATCGCTGACTGTCCATGAATGTCCATGACCTAAGCCATATCTTTTTAGTACATATCCTTCGGCGCTGCCGGAGTATAAAGGAATTCCTCTTTGTATACACGCCTTCTGAAACCCAATGTCCTCTCCTTTATTGAGGTGAGGGAAGCTCGAAATGCCTTTTTTAAACACAAGTGTCCCGCCAGCTAAAGGAGTCTTAGTCGTTTGAATCCTCGCATTTTCCTTTCCATTCTGGAATAAAGTGAGCCATCCATTCTCTTCAAAATAGATATAGTACGTTGATTTCCCTACCACACCAGCATGATGGTGCTCCATATCCATTAATGATTGCTTCAGATAATCGGTGCCATAATAGTCATCATCATCAAACTTAGCGATCGTTTCATAAGAGGCCTTTGAAGAAGCCACATTTAGACACTCTCCTAAAGTGGTTGATGAGGGTCTTTGTTCTACATGAATAGATTTATAGGATTTTACTTTCTCTCGATAAATATCTATATCCAAGCTATCGGAATTTAGGATAAGGATTAACTCTTTAGGGGAAACATTTTGCCTCAGAAAGTTAGCAAGTAAATTATCGAACATGTCCTCACGGATCGTACTCGTGATCACAGTTATCATCACAAATGCCTCCTGCCCATACAAAACTCCTTATTCTTTCATATGATAATGATCATCATACTATTCAGCAATTAGGATCGGAGTGTGGCAAATTGACGAAAAGAATCGTAGTGACAGGTGCAGCTGGGTTCTTAGGATCTCATTTAGTGCAGGAATTAATTGAAGAAGGTCATGAAGTCATTGGAATTGATAACTTCCTCTCAGGGTCAGAAGATAATTTGGCTCATCTCAAAGATCGTTTTACGTTTGTGGAAGCAGATGCTTGTTCAACAGATTTATTGAAGCATACGTCGATATACGATATAGACGAAATCTATCATCTAGCTTCTCCTGCGTCTCCGAAATATTATCAACAATTTCCCTTTGAAACCATTGCGATTAATACAGACGGTACGAGAAATATGTTGAACCTCGCCGTTCAACAAAAAGCTAAAATGGTCTATACGAGCACGAGCGAGGCATACGGGGACCCTCTTATACATCCTCAATCTGAAAGCTACCGAGGAAATGTGAATACGTGGGGGCCACGTGCTTGTTATGATGAGGCAAAGCGTCTAGGAGAAGTATATTGTTATGAATATTTTACCCGATACCATACAAAGGTAAAGGTAGCTAGAATCTTTAATACCTATTCTGCAGGCCTTGCAAACGATGACGGGCGCGTGATCTCGAACTTCGTTAACCAAGCTTTAAAGGGTGAGGACATAACTGTATATGGGGATGGAACGCAAACGCGCTCATTCTGTTATGTGACTGATACGATTAAAGGGCTTAAGTTGATGATGAAACGAGATGAGGCAAACGGTGAAATCATAAATCTTGGCAACCCATATGAACATACCATTTTAAATGTAGCTCAATTGGTCAAACGGCTAACCGGAACTAAGAGCGCAATAACTTTTCACCCTTTACCTGAAGACGATCCAAAGAGAAGAAAACCGACCATTGATAAGGCAATGGAGTTGTTAGGATGGAAACCCGAAGTTTCATTGCAGCATGGGCTGGAACAGACTATTAACGCTTACCGAAACACCTTACAAAAATCCATTAAGGATAAAAAGGGGTAATTCTCTTGGAACTGTCTGTCGTGACTGCAGTATACAATGGTGCTCAGTACATTGAGGAGGCTATAGACAGCATTCTTAATCAAACGTATGAAGCATTTGAATGGATTATCGTAAATGATGGTTCCACAGATACAACGCCCTATATATTAGATAGTATTACTGACAAGCGAGTACGCATCATACACAATGATCAAAATAAAGGAACGGCTGCATCACTGAATAAAGCGATAGAATGTGCAAGAGGGGATTGGATCGCCATACAAGATAGTGATGACAAGAGCGTCCCTCATCGTTTAAATACTCAATTAGCTTTTCTAAAGCAACATCCAAAGACCCAACTTGTCGGGTCCTTAATCTCATGCATTCCAGGCGCAGAGAAGATATCTTCTCTGCGCCTGCGTAAAGAGGCAGAGGGGAGTAACCGTTTTAAGGAAACAGAAGAGTTGATGAAGAATCGGTTTCACGGCTGCCATCTGGCTCACGGAACGGTCATGTATTCGAGATCGTTATTTAATGAAGTAGGGGGATACAATCCTGCAATTAAGGTTGCGCACGATTACGACTTATTTATGAGGCTTTACCAGGTGACAGACCCTTATAAATTAAATGAAGTCCTTTACCTCTCGCGGGTGCATCCAAATTCCTTATGTCGTAGTGATATTGAACAAACGTGGAGAGAGGTGGTTGAGGTTTCTACCGATTATTTAAAAAGAATGATCCCTACTACTAGTAAAATCATTCTTATAGGTTCACCTCAAGCATGTAAACAACTTATGCTGCTAAATAAACCGTTCCCAATTTATGAGCATATAGACGTATCATCTCTGAAAGGTGAGAACCACGCTGATCCATCTCAACATGTTATCCTTATTCTGGATCATAAACACGCTAATCGAATCTCGGATAGAATGGAACGTAAAGGTTTTTCTTTAGGGGAGAACCTATTTAAACTATGGAATGTATACGGATAGGTTGATAGATTAACGGTTGTCTGCTAAATAATTATCAAAAAAAGAAACACGATTTTCGTGTTTCTTTTTCATTTCTAAATGTAGTTAAGGAGTTGATTGGTAGCCATCAGGGTGCCTCTTCATCCACTCCCAGTGTGATGAGATCATATCTTCTAATTGATGATGAGGCTTCCAGCCAAGTGATGATTGAATCTTCGTTGAAGACGCCACGAGGTGAGGGGGGTCTCCAGCACGCCTTGGCTGGGAGGTATAGTGTACTTTCTGGCCCGTTACCTTTTCGCATGCCTTAATGACCTCTAAAACAGAATATCCTCTTTCTGATCCGATGTTATAAACCTCTTGTTGGTTAGAAGTATTTAAAATCGAATCGAGGGCCCTGATGTGTGCATCTGCTATATCATTTACGTCGATAAAATCTCGAACGCACGTCCCGTCCTTTGTTGGATAGTCTGAACCATATATTTTTAACTCTTTGGAACCCTCTGCGATATGATTCAAGATCGAAGGGATCAGGTGAGTTTCAGGTGTGTGATCTTCTCCGATCTCACGAGATGGATGTGCTCCTGATACGTTGAAATATCTTAGAGAAATGTAAGATAATCCATGTGCACGCGAGAAATCTGCTAACATTTGTTCAACCATCAACTTAGAGCGCCCATAAGGGTTAATTGGGTGTGTAGGGTGCTTTTCATCTAATACGGAAGTGGTTGGTAGTCCATAGGTCGCGCATGTAGAAGAAGCAATAATCTTTAGGACGTTATGCTTCAACATGCACTTTACTAACTGCAAAGAATTAGCGACATTGTTCTCGTAATACTTCTCAGGGTGAATAACGGACTCATGTACATAACAAAGGGCAGCTAAATGGATGACAGCGTCCACGTGAAACCTTGTGAACACGTCTTCTAATAGCTGATTGTCTCCGATATCGCCCTCAATAAATGTGGCTTCTTTGTCAATTGCTTCTTTGTGGCCAGTTGATAAATTATCGATGACGATGACCTGATATTTCTTTAGGATTAGTTCCTTTACGATATGGCTTCCTATATATCCTGCGCCACCTGTAACAAGAATCATCGATAAATTTCCCCCTTTGTTTTAGGTTCATATCTTTTACCTTCCAACTCCATAATACTTATAGCCCATAGATCGCATTTTATCTCTATCCAACATATTTCTTCCATCGAAAATAACTGCCTGTTTCATCATATCTTTTAAATCATTCCAATCAGCCTCTTTATACTGAGGCCAATCTGTACAGATAATGACAGCTTCTGCATCTCTAACTGTTTCTTCTATTGTGGCATTTTGTACGGTACTCTCTAATGATATGTTGACAATAGGATCATGTGTATGCACTTGAGCACCCGCTTTTTTTAAATAGTCAATAATGAATAGACTGCGAGTTTCTCTTACATCATCAGTATGGGGTTTAAATGATAATCCAAGGACAGCGACTTTCTTATGGTTTAGGTCCCCCGTGTTTTCTTTTATCTTCTCAAAGAAGTATAAGGGTTGGGTTTGGTTTACTTGGGTCGCAGTGTTTAAAATGGACAAATCAGATTGATAGGTGTTTGCAATCTGAATTAATGCATTTACATCTTTGGGGAAGCATGAACCACCATATCCGATTCCAGCTTCCAAGAAGGAATTACCTATTCTGTGGTCTAGGCCCATTCCTTTTGAAACTTCATTAATATCGATGCCTAACTTATCACACAATCTCCCAAGCTCATTGATATAAGATATCTTAAGTGCGAGAAATGAGTTAGCTGCATACTTAATCATCTCTGCTGCAGAAGGGGAGGTTTCGATAAGCGGACATGTTAAATTCTTATATAATTCTTTTAAGAGTAGAGTTGCTTTGTGACTAGAAGTTCCTAAAATTACACGATCAGGATGTAGTGCATCTTGAAGGGCAGAGCCTTCTCTTAAGAATTCAGGATTTGATGCTACTTCGAAAGGAATAGATTTAATTTGAGAGGCAAGTATCCATTGCGTCACTTGTTTTGCCGTGCCAACAGGTACCGTGCTCTTAGTAACAATGAGTTTGTAACGGTTTATATATCTTCCAATTGACTCAGCTACCGATTTCACATACGACAAGTCTGCACTACCATCCTTAGATTCTGGTGTGCCTACACAAATATAGATAACGTCATTTTCTTTAACAGCTGTTTGTACATTATTTGTAAAGGTAATAGTCCCATTGTTTAAATGTTTCTTTAGTAAATCTTCAATACCTGGTTCGTAGAAAGGGAGCTTACCGGACTTCAACATGGATAGCTTGCTCTCATCCAGGTCCAGTCCTGTTACATCATGCCCCATTTCACAAAATAGAAGGGCAGTAGTGGTGCCTACATATCCCGTTCCAATTATTAAAACTTTCATACTGGCTACACCTTTCCGTTTAATTTATGAAAAAGGAAATTTATTAGCTTCACATATTCTGTTTCTTGGGCAATATCATAGCGGTCCCCGTTGATTTCTATACCATAACAATCTTTATTGGCTAACATCTTTTGGATACCATCTGTAAGTTGTATTTCTGCTCCGACTCCTGGTTTGAGGTCTGATAAGTATTGAAAAATCTCAGGGTCAAATACATACCTTCCTATGACTGCTAGTTGAGAAGGAGGATTTAATTGAGGTTTCTCAATGATATCGAGTACCTTGTAGCACTCCTTTGAAATCTCTTCGGCTTCCACTACCCCATAATGTTTAAGTTCATTCTTTCTCACTTTTTTTAAAGCAATAATATTTCCTTTATGTGATTGATACATATTTATAAGCTGAGTGAGGATGTTTTCTTCTTTAGTGATCATAATCTCATCCGGCAACATAACCACAAAGGGGTCAGATCCTACAAATGATTTCCCTAGTAGAATGGCAGAACCCAGGCCGGTTGGTTCAATTTGTCTTACATACTGAAGGTGCACATTAGGTGGGGTGATTATTTTTATTAGGTCACTCTTATGCTTAGCTTTTAAGTGCTCCTCTAACTCAATAGAACGATCGTAGTAATCTATAATCATGTCCTTTGAGCGAGATGTAACAATGAGGATTTCTTCTATACCCGCCTCTATTGCTTCCTCTACTAAATAATCAATAGCTGGTCTTCCACATATGGGGAACATCTCTTTAGGCAAGACTTTTGTTATAGGTAAAGATCTGGTTCCCATACCAGCAGCAGGTATAATGGCTTTTTTGATCAACTTATTTCCCCCTTTCGGACGACTTAGGTTTACAGTATTCAAATAGAAACGTTGTGGAAGTTGTACTTAGGTATTTTGGGCTGTATAAATGATCGGGGAATAGAAAAAAGCCTGCGTAAGGTTAGCAGGCATCTACTTACATTTATAAATAAATCTTAATGGGAGCTTTAACTACACAAAGGTGGAGTGAGTGAATAGATTGTAAGAGTAAGGATCTAAGGGGGAGATAGTAGTTTAAATTCTAAAGAAAATAAAAATAAAAGAGTTTGAAAAATTTTACTTGCAAACCTCTTAGTTAATAAAAAGGGTCCCTAGAGGAGGGGAATGAATGGGCAATGAACCAAAAAGAAATTTAATTATGGGCTTGATTTCTCACTATTCTTGGGAAGATATAAAACCATTTTTTTTATCATTAGAAAAGGTGAATTATAGTGGGGAAGTTGTTATGTTCTTTGAACATATTAATGAAGAAACCCAAAATACTCTAAAAAATTTAAACGTTAATATAAGTCTTATCCCTTACGAAAGAATAGGGTTAGAAAAAACTTTCGATATTATTGATTATAGACATTATCTTTATCTTAACTTCTTGAGAGCGCATGGACATCGCTACAATAAAGTTTTATTAACAGATGTTAGGGATGTCTTCTTTCAGTTAAATCCATTTGATGCTGGATGGAGCGATGGCTCTATAACTGTTGCTAAAGAAGAATTGAAAATAAAAGATGAATATTGGAATACGAAATGGATTTTAACTAAATTCGGAAATCATATTTATCAACAATTAGAAAACGAAACCATTATTTGTGCAGGAACAACTTATGGACCAACCGAATTGATTTTAGCTTATTTAGAAGAAATGGTTTATCATTTATTCCAACTTCATTACTTTCCTCAAATTATTAATGATCAAGCTGTTCATAACTATTTAATTCACTCAGGCAAAGTTCAACCAGTAGCTTATTCTGACAATGAAAAAGGCCCCATAATGACTGTGGCTTTTGAGCATAACTTTCATATTAATCATGCAAACCAAATCCTGCTTAAAAGTGGGGCAGTTGCAGCTATTATTCACCAGTATGATCGGCATGAGCATTTAATGAACTTAATTAAAGAAAAGGTAGATGAGTAAGGTCGTAGAATTATTTGTTTTGTGGATGTATAATCAACACCAAAAAATAGGCACACCTATGGCATCCAAACCTTAAATAAATTATCAGTGTATGAAAACCCTCTTTGGATTAAAAAGCGCAAAATCTCGTTATATCTTATGCTGACAGATAATATAACCCCATCGTAATGACCTGAACGTATAATGGTTCCAATCTCTCTTAACTTGTTAATGTTATCTTCATTCACACAATGCATCATTAGATAATCATCTCTTATTTTGAGATTCTCCTGGTAAAATTTAATGTTGCTTTCTGTGCCTAAAAATAGGATATTTGGTTTCCTGTTTAAATGGGCATACCTTATTTTTGAGATATTCTTAAAAGTGCTAATTAAGACTTCATTGGTGGTAACTAATTTATTGGAATGAGCTAGAGAGTCTCCATGAACCCTGTATTTATATAAAACCTCCGGAATTTTAAGGATGTCTCCTTTATCAAACATTCTCGTCCATAAATCATAATCATAGGCAATCTTAAACATAGGATCGTAACCTCCGATTGCATCATGTGCTTCTTTTAAATAAAAGCCGCTGCCATGGCAAAGAGGCGTACTGAAAAATTGGTCTACTCTTAGATTAACTTTATTATTAAAAAAGGATTCTTCCCATTCTAATGATGATTCATCCATCTTCTCCTTTCCTGTTATACATTCAATCGAGGAACCAACGGCCACAAGCTGGGGGTGTGATCTCACATAATCTATTTGCTTTTCAAGCCTATGTTTGACGCTCACGTCATCCGCATCTTGAATAGCAATCCATTTTCCCTTAGCTTCTTGAATACCGATATTTAATGCATTAGCGGCTCCACCGTTATTCTTTAGGTGGATCACTTTAACCCTTGAATCTTGTATTTTATCCAGGATCATCTTTGTATGGTCATGGGAGCCATCATTCACGATAATATATTCAAATTCGGTAAACGTTTGGTTCAAGATGCTATCGATCGATTCTTTAAGGTACTCTTCGCCATTATATACAGCAGTCACAACAGTTATATCCATCTCTCTCCTCCTTATTAAAGCTATCTGAACCATTGTATGTAAACAAAAACCTCTTTAAATACAACACGAATAAGATTTTTGATGAATAAACTACACTGATTATTCATTAGGAGAGGAAGAATGTTATGAAAAAGGTGTACTGTGTTGGTATGGTGAAAAATGAAGCAGACATCATCGAGTCGTATATACGTTATCATCTCAATATTTTTGATGGCATCGTGCTTCAGGATAACGGTAGTACGGATCGTACCATAGAGATTATCAAACTATTACAATCAGAGAACCTTCCCATTTATCTGCTCCAAGACGAAAACTTATCCTATGCTCAAGGTGAGAAGACCACTAAATTAATTCATTATACGTTTAATAAATTTGAGCCGGAATTTATCTTCCCTTTAGATGTTGATGAGTTTTTAATATCACCCAATCACTCTGCAAACCCGAAAGAATTCATAAATAAGTTATCATCTTCTAAGATATGTTACTTAGAAAGAGAACTTACGTATTTTCCTATACACTTAGATGAAAAAGAGTCATTTGTACCGGCTAGAGTCACTTATGCAAGTCCCATTAAAGATTACTGGCCAAAGGTAATTGTATCGAAAGAGATATGGGAGAAATACTCACCATCGATTACAGGTGGCAACCATGACTTGATGTTTGATAAGACAGGGGTGCAAGTTGAGGTGTTACAAGATCTGAAGCTCCTCCATTATCCTTATCGATCATTAGAACAAATAAAGTCAAAAATAACTGTCGGTTGGATTAACACACTAGCAACTCATTATTATAATGAAGGGCATAATTATCATTGGCAGGAGTTATTTGAAGAACTTAGAAAAAACAATTTACATTTTGACATGAATAAGATTTTGCAAAATGATGAAAGAAGTGTCCCGATGAAGTACGCCTTTTGTTCTCCGATAGAAATGAAATATACAAATCATGATGAAATCAGTGCGGTTAATAATCTATTACTCTACTGTGAGGCCTTAGCAACGAAATACAGAGAATTAGATCAACGTTTACGAGAGGGGTATTAGATGGACCCGATTTCAATTGTTGCACTTAGTAATGACCATTACGCGGTACATTTAGCTACCATGCTTTTTTCTTTATTTGAGAATAAAAAGGATGAAACAGAATACCAAATTTATATTATAGACGGGGACTTATCTCCTGAAAACAAAAGCAAGATCACTAAGCTTCTACAACAATATGATGCTACTCCTATCTATTTAGGTGTTGATAAAACAAAGTATAAAGACTGTAAGGGGTGGGGGCATGTAAGCCAAGAGGCTTTTTATCGAATATCTATTCCTGAGCTTTTAGATCACAGTGTGAAAAGAGCCCTTTACCTTGATAGTGACATGATTATTAAAGGCGACCTCCAAGAATTGTGGGACTCTAATCAATTGGATAGCTATGCCTTAGGCGCAGTTGTAGACCCTGTGGATTTCGCTGGTATTACACTGCCTGAAGGGTATGAATACTTTAATTCTGGCGTTTTGCTCTTTAATCTTTCCAGGTGGAGAGAAGAAAACATTTCAGAAAAGGTTCTGACATTTATAAGAGATAATCCTTCAAAGATTATGTGGTGGGATCAGGATGCCCTTAATGCGGTCTTATACGACAACTGGTTTCCACTCGATTATAAGTGGAATTTTCAAGTCTTTAGAATGAAGGATTTGAATATAGTGCCAAAGGTTATTCACTTCAACACAGATGTGAAACCCTGGAATGGAAATACATTTCTTAAAGAGGAATACGAGTTCTATAGAAATAGGCTGGAATGGTAGACGTCTAACACCTCTTGATTTTTCACGATCAATTCTATGGCCAACTATGTCTTGACCCTAAGCTCCTGGCTGTTAGAGAAAAACAAAATTCAGAGGGGAAAAGGAGGTGTTTCTTTGGATCAAACTTCTTTGCCATTTGGAACCTTTGAAACTATAAAAGATTGGTTAGATTCAGAAGGGGATTCTTGGGCAGGTGGGAATATGCTTAAGAAAATCCACGGGGAGTTTCCTGTACCACAGAATGCAAAGCTCCGGCCTCCTTGTCCTCCTTCATGGTATCCCAATCAGTTTTCAGGTGGTGATGTGTCGGTTATTCCAAATGGGCGTATATGGGGGAAGAATGGTGCCATTCTCACTCCTGACAATTATTTGATAGGCGATGTATCTTTTGAAGGCGTTCACATTACATCTGAAAATCACTCAATTTTCAAGCAAAAGGGGCTTCCTTCTGTTTCTCATTATAAGAATGTAGCCGACTTAACCCATGTTTATAGCGGAAATTATTATCATTACATGTATGAAGTACTTCCTAGAATTGACTTGCTTCATCAGAGTAACTTAACCATTAATTATTATGTCGTCAATGAAGGTTTTGGGGAAAGGTACCAATCTGAAACTTTGAAACGATTAGGTATAGACGAGAGACAGCTAGTGCCTACACATGATCATTTTCATCTTCAAGCTGAAAAATTAATTGTACCATCCCAGCCATCTTTCCCAACTAAGTGGGCTTATGAGTTCTTGCGTAAAACCTTTTCAAATCCCAACACCTCCTCTTCTGATAAGAAAAGGATTTTTATTAAACGTAGATGGTCGCGAAATTTCACAAATATTGATCAATTAGTAGAGCTTTTAGAAGGATTAGGTTTTGTAACATTGGAATTGGAAGACCTATCAGTAGCTAATCAAGTTGAAATCTTTTCTAGTGCAGAAATAGTAATTGCTGCGCATGGGGCAGGTTTAACAAATTTAACCTTTTGCCAGCCAGGAACAAAGGTTCTTGAGATTTTTGCACCAACTTACATCATTCCACACTATTGGGCGATTAGTGCTTTGGGAAATCTGAGGTATCACTATCTTATCGGTGAACCAAAAGACTCTTCTTCTGGTGTGAAGAACGAATGGGCAGGAGGAGATAATATCACGGTAGATATTGATAAACTTAAGACATATATAGAAGAGAATTTGTTGGCGTAAGGGATTGGGGGACAGGTTCCTTGTCCCGCCTTCTGGGACAGGAGAAGGATAGGTGGCTGGATCTGTGTCTTCTTGAGGTAAATGTAAACGAAAAAGGTCACTGATCCAATGGATCAGTGACCTTTTAATAGGTTTTTGTATTAAATAAGTAAGAGAGAAAGGGTATCTGCGACCTTTTCAAAGGGAAAAATGCTTGAATGGAAAGAGAAGGTCGCTATCTGTGTCCTTTTGTAGAGGTAAAGGATGCGAACGGTAAAAGATGCCTCTCTAGCGGGACAAGGTACCTGTCCGAGGCCACTGAAAAAAGGGGTGTTTTTTACGCCTTAATTTCGGCTAAGAGGCTTTGACATTGAATAATTCAATAAAATGGTAAAATGCGTATTATATTTACCTTTATTAGAGGATAGGATCTTGCCTATCCTCTTCAAGTTAACGGCAATAGCCGTTAACTTGGCCTGTTTAGACATACTTAAGCGACTGTACCACCTGGCACAGTCTAATCCGTGGAAGTTTTTCATCTCCCCATTCTTCCATTCCTGACAAGCTCGTTTTCGATACTTCTCTTTAAACTCATCAGACTTTTGACGTTGGCTATAACTATAAAGTGCCGGTGTGTTCACACCGACTTCCATAATCTTTGCCACAGTATTTGCGGTAATGCATTCATTCCTCAGAGGACAGCTCCTGCACGTCTCACGTTCAAAATAATATTTTAGAGACTGTTTGCCACACTTTCTAACTTTGTGATCCTTTCGAATTGTTTTATTCCCTTGATCACAAAACCATTCATCTGAATCCTTATTATAACTAAAACGATCCTCATCAATTTTATAGGCCATTTCACTAACTGGAATATATGGAATAGCTCCGAGCGATTCAATACTTTCTAGTATTGGCTTTCTAAAATAGGCTTTATCACCGAAGAATTCTTTAATAGTTAATCCACATTTCTTCGTCTTGTCTAACAGTTCATCAAAAGCTTTTCCATCTACATACGCTCCATTTTCTACATGAACGGCAGTAATAATACGTTCTTCTGTTGTCATCATATATTCCGTTTTGTAACCAAAGAATCGCTTCGTTTTACTTTTGTGACCGACTCGCGCTTCCTGATCAACGATAGAGCGAACCCCTTTAGATTGGAGGAATTTTGGGTCTTCTAATATTTCCTTAGCGTTCTCAATAACGCTTTTGGTTTTCGGATGATTCTTAAGTTCTACGGCTTCTTCAACTTGTTTCATCGTTTTTTCTAAATGAGACTTCATCGTCTGTTTAGCCTCTCGATGGTCCTCTATCTCCTTGTAGTTTGGGATATCCTGGTCCAATTCCTCCGGAATTGACCCGTTTTCTTCATCCAAATTTCGATAGATTTTCTTTGCCAGGCGCTTCATGACCCTTTCAGGGGTTGCTTGGAAGGTATGCGCCCGTGTGTGAGTCGTATCTATAGTTAGACCCGAACATTTGATAATTCCTTTTTCCACACACTGCCGATTAATGGTCTCCAGGATCTCATCAAGTAAAGAATCACCTAGCCGATGAACTCTGAACTTTGATAATAAACTTGGATCAGGCAGCTCATCTTCCGGGTTTATTCCTAAGAAGTATAAGTAAGCTAGATTTAAAGAAGCTTCTTCAATTAAGCGTTCATCAGATAAATCATATAAGTATTGAAGAACTAACAGTTTTACCATAAGTTCAGGTTCTTTGGCTGGTCTGCCATAGTATTTAGAGTAGGAATCTTCAAGAAGATCGTTAATGAAACTAAAATCAATCGCTTCATTAATCCTTTTAAGAGTATGATTTTCGGGGATTTTATCGTATAATATAGAATATAAACTTGCTTGCTTATTTTGAGTGAGCATTAGAAAAAGCCTCCAATTTGGTAGATGGTTTCTAGTCAATTCTATTTTACCAAACTTGGGGGCTTTTTCTTTATGCTTTTTTATGATTACCTTTTTTTAGGAGTCGTTTTTCAGTGCCTTCTACCTGTCCCCCAGTCCCGCTATAAACTCTCGCAAGCTAGCCCGTCATTATCCGATCCATCTAATCGATGGGGGTCTTGTTCTGGGCCTCCTGCTGCTTCAAAGAAAGCCTGGGCTTCTTCATGAGAATTGAAATCTCCGCAGTCACGATCGGGGCCGTCTGGGTCATAAGGTAAACTACTTCCGTTTTGTTCTTCAGATGTTTTGGGCTGCTGGGTATCTTCCTTAGCATTTGATGAAACGAGTACTTCCTGGTGGAACCCGTCATCTTGAACATAGTTGCCTTCTACACTCCAAATGCCAAGTTCTTGAGATTTAGCCTGATTCTGTGCTTTCATGAACGTTTCGTAATGGGTATAGGGAGGGTCGTACCTATAGGCTAACCGAGCATATCCATTTTCGAGTAATGCTTTATTAAAATTTCGTCCTTCTATCCAAACATAAGCAAGAAGTCGGTCGTATTTATCCCGTTTCGGACCGTCAAATTCGAGTCCAACTTTTGTTCCTGGTGTTAACATCTTCTTTGCATATGCCGATGCTTCTGGCCCGAATTCTTGAACAGGCTTTGATGGGTGTTTCACTTCAGGTGTATCCACAAGTAACAAGCGCACGTCTTCGGTTTTCCCGTTGTAGGTAACTTCGATGGTGTCGCCGTCTACTACCCTTGAAACAGTCGCTTGTTCATAAGGAGAGTTCTTCTTGTCTTCTTTGCTACCGTTATTGTTTAATTGGTCTGATTCATCTGTAGTTTGTTCTTCTGTGTCTTCTTTCTTGCTCTCGTTGGCAGTGGCGTTATTTTCAGTTTGCTCCGAGCTTTGCTTCTCTTTATTATCTACCTCATCAGGCTTGTTATCACTATTTTGAGGATTTTCTTCTCGTTCTTCCTTGTCCTCTTGAGTGGTAGTATCCTTTGATTCTTCCGCTGGCTCAGTTTCTTCAGCATAATCTTCTTCGCTAGATACAGTTGTTTCCTCCTCCATTTCTTCAAGGGAAGGAGCGGTAATACCAAACAGAATGAAACTGGCTACTAAGATTGCCGGATAAATTTTTAACACTTTCTTGCGACTCGCCTTGTTGCGATTCCAGAAGATTGCGAGTTTAGGAGCTATTAAGCCTGCAATCAATCCGAAGAATGACAGGAGCACGAGTATCATAAATACATTATTCAAAAAAAGTCCTCCAAACGTTTTTCAATCAGCGTTCATTATAAAATACATAGTAACTACAGATCAAAATAATTCCATCTTTCCTATAGGGCATTCAAAAAAAGACTGCTACAGTAGCAGTCTTTTTACCGTTAGGTTTGTTGCTCTTTCTTTGAAACGATCAGCAGGTAAATGCCGACCAATAAAAAAGGTAAGATACTGTTAATGATTAATTTAGTGTCCCCTTGAATTCTTGTCATATCAATAAGCACCTTTGGCAGGAACAAGAGAAGTGGAATTATAATCGTTACCCACGATTTACTCCATACAGCGATTCCGATAAAGACCGAAATGGAAACAACGACCGCCGACGCGACTCCAAAGGTTCCTAACTGAAACGCAGGTGTTTCAATAAAGTGATCTAAATAATAAATGCCAATAAATAATGCAGTAGGGACCATTCCGACAATGGATAGGATGAGCCATTGTTTGGTTGTAGATAATTTAGTGCTAGCTAAATATTTAAAAGCGGCGCCGATAAGAAAGAGGTTGATTAGGAAAACCGAGGGGTAACCGATGATCTCTAGTAATGCGTATTCTAAGTTACCTCGAATCGCGTCCTCCAGAAGGATAAACGAAAAGCCCCCAAGGATAATAATAGGAATAAACTTTAATACGCCTGTGAGATCAAGTGGCATTTCATCTGCTAACTGATTCATGTAATCTTTTGGAGACTGACCGATGATATCATCCACGTCTTTTCCATTCTTCTCAGCTTCATATAAATGATCTTCTAACTCTTCAACAATATCATTAATTTCTTGTTCGTTCTTACCGCTAGACAATAAGTACACCCTTAGATTTTTCAAAAATTCCTGACTTTCCTTAGATACCTGCATTTATTTAACCATCCTTTCCTAACAAAGTATCAACGCTTCCTGAAATAGCACTCCATCTCTTCTTGAACTCCTCTAGTTCTTCTTCTCCCTTTGAGGTTAAAGAGTAATATTTACGTTTTGGTCCACCTGAGGGCACCTTCTTTTGAGTCGTTGCTACAAGCCCTTCCTTTTTCATACGGAGTAATAGGGGATATATGCTCCCTTCTTTAACCATAGTGAAACCGGAAGCATGTAGTTTTTCTATCATTTCATAGCCATAGGTTTCTCCCTTACCAATAATCGAGAGAAGACACCCTTCTAGAATGCCTTTTAGTATTTGACTTGAAGACAATCACGTTCCTCCTTTTAATAGGTTAGATTTCGCTAACTAGCATGTAATGCAATATAGTTAATCAAAAAAATAACCAGAACCCTCAACTACTTTGTAATACAATATAGTTTAAAGATAATATACATTAGATGGAAACTCAAGTCTTTTGTTAATTTGTGGGATAATGGACCTGTCCCTAAGTCCCTTCTAGTCCCTTGAGTGTTACAATGTGTATAACGGTATGAATAAAGCGATAGGAGGTGATTTAATTGACATCAACTGTGATCTATATAAGGGCGTTTACAATGGAGGATATAGAAAGTTTGCTTCAACTACAGCAAAACAACCGGGCATTTTTTGAATCCACCTCGATGGCAAGAGAATCTGGCTTTTATACATATGATAATCAACTTAATAGGATTAAGAAGTTTATAGAATACCAAAGGCAGGATCAAAGTTATAAGTTTGGTATTTTCTTAAGGGAAAATGATGAGTTGATTGGAGAGGTGGGCTTATTTGAGGTGAAGCGGGGCGCCTTACAAAGCGCTATGATCGGTTATTCTTTGGCGCATGCTTATAACGGCAAAGGATATGCTACAGAAGCAGTAAAGTTAGTTGTTGCATATGCGTTTACTGTTTTGGGGCTACATCGTATTGAAGCGGGTGTTATGCCAAGGAACCAAGCCTCTTGTCGTGTGTTAGAGAAAGCAGGTTTTCATAAAGAGGGACTGGCAATTAAGAATGTGAAGATTAATGGAACCTGGGAAGATCATCAGGTGTTTGCGATTATTAATCCGAATGATCCATAAGTGTGGTGAATTCTTCAAGGGGTGCCATGATAATCAATGACATTTAACCAAATTAAAGAATAAAAGAGGTCACAGATCCAGAAGATCAGTGACCTTTTTCTTAAGCTAAGAACTAAAAAAGGTAAGAGAAGAAGGTTATCAGCGACCTTTTCCTATCCTCAAAGCCCTCAAATGTAAGGGAAGGCTGCTATCAGTGACCTTTTCTTAAGATGATGGGTGCAAAAAGGTAACCGATACTCCGAGCGGGACAAGGGACCTGTCCCCAAGTCCTATTACTTATGGGATAGCTCACCTTTCAACATAAACTCCTCAACCACCTGTGCGACGCCATGGTTCACATTCGTATCGGTCACAAAATCCGCGATTCCTTTAATATCCTCAGGGGCATTTCCCATTGCCACGCCAAGACCAGCGAATTCAATCATTTCCTGGTCATTGTAACTATCGCCCATGGCAATTACTTCTTCGCGTTTCACACCAAGTTCTTGTATTAATTTCTCAATGCTTGTTCCTTTTGTAATGCCTTTATCAGTGAATTCGAGGAAGAATGGCTTCGAGCGCATGACGCTAAATTCGTTCCCTAGTTCTTCTTGAAGTTTCTTTTCAACAACTTTAAGGTGCTCAGGTTCTCCAACCATTAGCACTTTCACAACGGGTTCAGTCACACCGTCCATAAATGAATCCACCACTTTAATCGGAAGACCTGTCAGATCTGATTCGATTGACGTATATGGGTTTTCTTCCGCTGTAACGATTTCATCTCCAACATAGGTGTGGATCTGAACGCCTTCTCGCTGGCTAATTTCGTTTAGCCGACGGACGGCTTCTACACTTAATGTCTGACTAAAGAATTCCTCATTTGTATGGCAGTTAATAATCTTTCCGCCATTAAAGGAGAGAATGAAGCTTCCGTATTCTGCAAGGGAAAGCTCTTTGGCGAAAGGTACCATGCCATAAGTAGGTCGCCCTGATGCGAGTACTACTTTTCCTCCTTGATCTTGTACTTTCATTAAGGCCTCTTTATTTCGTTCTGATATCTTGTGGTCATTGCCAAGTAATGTATCGTCTAAGTCTAGAATAATCATTTTGTAAGACATGCCTGCATAATCCTCTCTTTATCTAGCTTCTTTTTGTATCTATTGTCATTTTACTAGAATTCTTAACAAATGGGGAAGGGTCTTTCATGTGAAGTAGGGGGGAGATTGTGGATGAGGGCTTGTTTAATAGCTCTTGTTTCCTTAATAAAATATTGAGATTGACGATTATTTCGCATTTCGAAACAAATAAATTGACCATACTTTACTAGAAGCGTATCTTTATATGCACGCTCCATTCTTTGAATAATAGAAGCAACGAATCTAGAAAATTTATTAAATAGAATACTCATTTTGATTGAGACTTGATAAAGGAGAATCAATGATGGAAAACTATCAAGAACTAACGCAAAAGCAGAAGTCATTTTTCCGTACTGGGAAGACGAAACATACACAATACCGTATCGATACTTTAAATAAATTGAAAGATCTTATGACAACCCGTGAACAGGATATTCTAGACGCTCTTAAAGCGGATCTGAATAAACCAGAAGGGGAAACAAAGCGTGCCGAGATTGGTCTTGTCGTAGCGGAAATCAATTATATGATTGAGAACCTAGTGCATTGGTCCACACCGGAAGAAGTAGACACGCCATCAACACATGAGGGGGCTACAAGCTTTATCACACCTGAGCCTTATGGTTCCGCCTTAGTCATTGCCCCATGGAACTATCCGATTCAGCTTGCGCTTCTTCCGTTAGCAGGGGCAGTGGCGGCTGGAAACACAGCGGTCTTAAAACCATCTGAATTAACGCCAAACACATCCAATCTATTAGCAAATATGATCAATGACAATTTCTCAAGAGAGTATTTATGTGTCGTTGAAGGGGAAGTCGAAACAAGTACAGCTCTCTTAAAAGAGGACTTTGACTATATCTTCTTCACAGGTAGTACAGGTGTAGGGAGAATCGTTGCAGAAGCGGCGGCTAAGAACTTAACCCCTACAACACTTGAGCTAGGAGGAAAGAGCCCTGCCATTGTGCATGAAGATGCGGATCTTAATGAAGCAGCAAAACGTATTGCTGGCGGTAAATTCGCCAATGCGGGTCAGACTTGCGTAGCGCCAGACTATGTTCTTGCTCATAGCCGTATTAAAGATCCATTAATCGCTAAAATCAAAGAAGCAATCACAAACACGTATGGAGAAAATGTCTCTGCAAGTGACTATAATCACGTTGTGAGTGAACGACATTTCGATCGTCTGTACAACTTCTTGGATAATGGAGACATGGCTGTAGGAGGAAGATCAGATCGATCTCAGCTGTTTATTGAGCCAACGGTGTTAGACAATGTTTCTTTTGAAGACCCTGTCATGCAAGACGAAACCTTTGGCCCGATCCTTCCGGTGTTGACGTACGAAGAGACTTCACAAGCGATTGATACAGTTGCGAATCGTCCAAAACCATTAGCGCTATATCTTTTCTCTGATGATCAAGAGGTGCAAGATGATGTACTGAACAACATTTCCTTTGGTGGCGGTGCGATTAATGACACCATTAATCACATGACGACGCACTACCTGCCATTTGGCGGTGTGGGTGATAGCGGGATGGGCGCTTACCATGGTAAAGCGAGCTTTGACACATTCACACACTTTAAGAGCATTCTTAAACGTTCAAATAAATAAGGAATAAAAAGGGCTAGGAGATCCTCCGTATCAAGGGGAACTCCTAGCCTTTATTTTTTGAAAAAGTTCTATTCTATTGCTCTTTTGCCATCATCTTATAATACTTATAAAGCGCATGAGTCCCGTCATTATCCCCACCTGCTTCACTCAAACGGTCATATAGATCTTTGGCTAGCTTTAGCCCTGGGACCGGTAACTCCATTTTATCAGCGGACTCGATGGCAAGGTTCATGTCTTTAATGAAGTGCTTCACGTAGAAGCCCGGTTCAAAGTTTCCGTCGATCATACGAGGGGCTAGATTGGATAGGGAGAAGCTGCCTGCTGCTCCGTATTGAATACTCTCTAGAACCGTTTTGGGATCGAGTCCTGCTTTTTCTGCATACGTGATCGCTTCAACAACGCCCATCATCGTGGAGGCAATAGCAATCTGGTTACACATCTTCGTATGTTGCCCTGAGCCTGCTGGGCCTTGCAAGACAACATTTTGGCCCATCGCTTCAAAAGCCGGAAGAACGTCTTTGAAGTATTTCTTGTCTCCACCAACCATAATCGTTAACTTTCCTTGTTCTGCGTAAATGTCACTACCTGATACAGGAGCGTCAAAAGCGTGAAGATTATGTTCTTTTGCTGTGTCGAAGATTTGTTGAGCCAGCTGCGGCGAGGAGGTGGTCATGTCAATGAGGTAAGAACCGGAATTGGCATGTTGGATAATCCCGTTGTCTCCAAGATACACTTCTTCCACATCACTTGGGTATCCCACGATTGTGATAATAATATCTGAGCTTTCAGCGAGCTGTACCACATCGTCTTTCCACGAAGCACCCTCAGCAATTAGGTCTTCTGCCTTCGCTTTTGTTCTGGTATACACGTTGACGGAAATCCCTGTTTTCATCAAGTTTCGTGCCATGCTTTTCCCCATAACACCCGTTCCGATAAAGCCAATTGTTTTGTTCATATGTATTCACCATCCCACTTTTTAATCTACGTTTAGTATAGCAGGTAGGCGGTGGGGGTTACAGGAAATGGGGCTGTGGCATACGAACTCTACTGTTTCACATAAGACTTCCCATAGTCTCTAATTCGAATGTACTTCCGTATTGAAAACATAACCACCGTTAACCAAGCTGCTACAAGAATGCCGTAAATCATATAAATTAAAGTTGTATCTAAATGAACCGTTAAGAGTAACGTCCGTAGATTTGTTAAGACGATAAAGCCACCTGCTAACACACCGAGTATTAATGCTGGAATCACTTGAACAAGCCAGGCTGCAAGGGGAGCGGCGACCACGCCTCCTATGACAAATGCTGATACCCATAACCAGTTAAATTCCTCCCATCCGAGAAATAAAATAAATCCAAGTGTCGCGGAGGTTGTAATGGCGAATTCTGTTGTGTCGACTGTACCGATTACTTTCCTTGGGGTGGCTCCTTTTTGGGACAATAAAATCGGAGTGTTCACAGGTCCCCACCCACCTCCACCGATGGCATCTAGAAATCCAGCTACAAAACCAAGCGGATAGATGAAACGCTTCTTAAGAGAGAGGTTTGGTCTTGAGTTCGAACGCTCTACGTTAAGAAGTAAGAAGCGCACGAGTATGTAGACACCGAGTAGGAGTAGGAAGAATGAGACAAATGGCTTAATGACATCACCAGGGAGGCTGCTTAAGAAAGCCGCCCCACAAAAGGCGCTAATCGAGCCAGGTATGATAAGTGGCAGGATTAATGACTTATCAATGTTCTTAAATTTGTAATGGGAGTAGCCGGAGACAGCCGTAGTGGCAATTTCAGACATATGTATGGAAGAAGACGCCACTGCGGGAGCTACTCCATAAGCTAGCAAAAGCGAAGAAGAGCTTAATCCGTAAGACATACCTAACGCACCATCAATTAACTGAGCAAAAAACCCTACAAAAGCAAAGATTAATAGTTTCCTCAAAGTTTGGTCACCCCTAAATATATTATTCTCATCTTTTTACTCGGGATTAAAATGAAAAAATAAAGCTAAGCGAGTATAGACATAAAAAAATCCCCTTAGGTAAGAAGAGGTGAATAGTACCTTCTCCTTATCTTTCAGAACTATTTCTGCTGGACTGAGCACCTTCTTTATAAGCAAGAGGTTGCTGCGGGATCGTAAGACCAGTTTCCTCCCCCGGCTCTATATAAGGACAT
The DNA here is from genome assembly GCF_000770675.1 of Pontibacillus chungwhensis BH030062. Taxonomy (GTDB): domain Bacteria; phylum Bacillota; class Bacilli; order Bacillales; family BH030062; genus Pontibacillus; species Pontibacillus chungwhensis. The sequence goes on along the minus strand of NZ_AVBG01000008.1, from coordinate 146,652 downwards.
ATTCGAATTTGAATAGTTTCTAATGTAAAATACAGCCAATAAATTGTCAACATTTTTATAAAATTATAAAAATTTAAATAAATCGTTGACATATTCTTCTATGGGGAATAGTATTTTGGATAATAAAATATTCAGCAAGCGATAACCGAATTTCTTATCCTGAGAGGTGGAGGGACTGGCCCTTTGAAGCCTCGGCAACGGGTCTTATCTAAAGATACTGTGCCAACTCCAGCAAGGGAATTACTTGGAAGATAAGAAGATGGCTCACTGTATAGCAGAGTGAACCTCTCTTCTTGTCTTCAAGAAGAGAGGTTTTTGTATTCGATTGAAGCAAGGAGGGAGGAGCTTATGACACGAGACGTTGTTACGTATGAGCAGTTCACAAGCGATCCATTCGCTTCTTATCGGCCAGATAATGAAGTAGAAGGTGCTTTAACGGTGTTGAAATGGGCGTATGAAACCTACGGAGATTCAATTGTGTATGCTTGTAGTTTTGGAGCTGAAGGAATCGTGTTGATTGACTTGATTTCGAAAGTAAAACCCGATGCGAAGGTTGTTTTCTTGGATACAGGTATTCATTTTCAAGAAACGTATGAACTAATCGATAAGGTGAAGGCCAGCTACCCTCAGTTGAATATTGAAATGAGAAAGCCAGATTTAACACTAGATGAGCAAGCTGAAGAATATGGATCAGCTTTGTGGAAGAAAAATCCGAATCAGTGCTGTTACATTCGAAAGATTAAGCCACTTGAAGATACGCTTAGCGGTGCCACAGCCTGGGTTTCTGGGTTGAGACGTGAACAATCAGCAAGTCGTAAGAACACAAACTTTGTTAATAAAGATGAACGATTCCAGTCTGTAAAGGTATGTCCTTTAATTTATTGGACGTGGGATTTTGTATGGCAATATATCCGACTAAACAACTTGGATTACAATGTTTTGCATGATCAAGGCTATCCGAGTATTGGATGTATGCCGTGCACATCTCCTGATGAAGGAGACGGACGATCAGGCAGGTGGAAAGGATTTAATAAGACGGAGTGTGGGCTTCACACGACAGGAAACCAAGATTAATTATTTTTGAGGAGGAAGAATATGACAGCCATTGCACCGCACGGAGGAACATTAGTGAATCAGTGGAGTACGAAAGAGGAAGCGCCAGAAGCAAATGTGAGCATCTCGATCGATAAGATGGCGTTAAGTGACTTAGAGCTATTAGCCAATGGCGCTTATAGTCCGTTAACGGGGTTCTTGAGTAAGGAAGATTATGAATCAGTTGTGGACCGGATGAGGTTATCAGATGGAACACCTTGGAGCATTCCGATTACGTTACCAGTTGATGAGGAGAAAGCAAAACAGTTGAGTAAAGGCGATGTAGCTGAGCTGAATTTAGAAGACACGGTGTATGGATATATTGAGGTCTCAGAGGTGTACCAGCCGAATAAGACAAAAGAGGCAGAGCAAGTGTACTTAACGACTGAACTGGAGCACCCAGGAGTGAAGAAGCTCTTCGCACGCCCTGATTATTATGTAGCTGGTGAGATTGTTCTTATAGAACGCTCAGAGCGCGAGCACAATGAAGGGTTTTATTTAGACCCAGCCCAGTCTAGACAACACTTTGAAGAGCTTGGGTGGAGCAAAGTCGTCGGTTTCCAAACGCGTAATCCTGTGCACAGAGCGCATGAATATATTCAAAAGGCGGCACTTGAAACGGTGGATGGCCTTTTCCTAAATCCTTTAGTCGGAGAGACAAAGAGTGATGATGTTCCGGCAGACGTACGGATGCAGAGTTATCAAGTGTTACTGAAGCATTACTATCCTGACAACCGAGTCGTCTTAGCGGTGTTTAGTGCTGCGATGAGATACGCAGGGCCTCGGGAAGCCATATTCCATGCTCTTGTCCGTAAGAACTTCGGCTGCTCTCACTTTATTGTTGGCAGAGATCACGCTGGTGTTGGTGACTATTATGGTACGTACGACGCTCAGAAGATCTTCTCCCATTTTGATGAAGAAGAGTTAGGAATTACACCTTTATTCTTTGAACATAGTTTCTATTGCAAGGCTTGTGAAGCGATGGTATCTGGCAAGACTTGTCCTCATGGAAAAGAAGAACATGTCATTCTTTCTGGAACTAAGGTCCGGGAACTGCTTCGAAATGGAGAGCGACCGCCTAAAACCATTAGTCGTCCAGAAATTGCAGATGTACTCATAGAAGGACTTAGGACAGATTCTTCTGTTCAATCTTAAACGGAAAGGGTGATGGATATGGGTTCAAATCTTACATGGCACGACGCTTCCTTGCAGGTTGATCATTACCGAAAGCGAAACGGGCACCATAGTGGAGTGATCTGGTTTACCGGTCTATCTGGTTCTGGAAAGTCGAGTGTGGCTAACCGCGTGAATGAGAAGTTATACGAGAAGCACCTCCAATCGTATTTGCTAGACGGGGATAACGTAAGGCACGGATTAAATCAAGACCTTGGCTTTGCAGCTCAAGATCGAGAAGAGAATATTCGCAGAATCGGGGAAGTTGCGAAATTGTTTACGGATAGCGGCACGATCGTGCTAACAGCGTTCATCTCTCCCTATCAGGAGGATCGCGACCGAGTTCGTAATCTGCTTCCTGAAGGGGATTTTATCGAAGTCTTTGTCGATTGTCCGTTAGAAGAATGTGAGAAGCGAGATCCAAAAGGGTTATATGAGAAAGCGAGAAGCGGTGAAATTAAAGGATTTACAGGAATTGATGCCCCCTACGAAGCGCCAATCGACCCAGAGTTGGTTCTACATACACACGAGCGGGATATTGAAACCTGTGCAAATCAAGTGATCGACTATTTAGAAGAAAGAGGCTGGGTGTAAAAGAAAACGTCCACTACATGAAGGAGTGAGAGCTGATGGCGAAGGTGTATATCGTAGGTGCAGGTCCAGGGGATGCAGAACTTATTACGGTGAAAGGATTACGAGCGATACAAGAAGCAGATGTGGTCTTATATGATCGTCTTATAAATGCAGATTTACTTAAAGAAGCGCGTCCGCATGCGGAACTTATATACTGTGGCAAAAGCCCTGATCATCCTTCTTTATCACAGGAGTCGATTAATGACTTGATGTGCAAGTATGCTTCTAAAGGGAGGACGGTAACCCGGTTAAAAGGGGGAGACCCGTTTATCTTTGGAAGAGGCGGTGAGGAAGCAGAGGCGCTAGCATCTTCACGTATTCCGTATGAAATTGTGCCAGGCATAACGTCAGGGGTGGCTGCTCCTGCCTATGCAGGGATTCCATTAACTCATCGGGATTACAGTTCTTCTGTTTCCTTTATCACAGGCGTCACGAATCTCGAGGAAGATGAGTACTGGGAGCATGTGGCAAAGAGTTCTGATACATTGTGCATTTATATGGGAGTGCGGAATCTTCCAAAGATCTGTAATAAGCTAATCCGTCATGGTCGACCTGCTGATACACCGATCGCTCTCGTGCACTGGGGCACAACAGAAGAGCAGCAAACCGTAACGGGAACGCTTCAAGATATTGTCGACGCGGCTAAAAGTATGAAAAATCCTTCCATGATCGTGGTTGGAGAGGTCGTAAAATTACGAGAAGAGTTGAAATGGTTTGAAAGCCTGCCAGCTATTGAACCTCTCGTTGTGGGATAGAAAGGAAGATGATGATGGAAGCTGTTCTGTACGTTAGTCATGGAAGTAGAGTAGAGGAAACGAAAGAAGAAGCAGTTTCCTATATTCATCAAGTGCATCAAGAAGTGGCTACTCCGTTATTTGAAATTTGCTTTCTGGAACTAGCCGAACCAACGATGGATCAAGGGATCAAGCGTCTTGTGGAGAAGGGGGCAACAGACATCACAATTGCCCCTGTCTTATTGCTAAGTGCTGGTCATTACTATCACGATATACCGGATGAAATACAAGCAGGTGTAGCTCTTTATCCGAACATTCGCTTCAAGTACGGGAAGCCCCTTGGCATACAGAAGCGGATAACGAGAGTTCTAGTTGACCGGATTCAGGAGGTCGCATCTTTACAAGAAGATCTTCACCTTGTCCTTGTTGGAAGAGGCAGTCGCAATCCTGAAACAAAAGCATCTATTGAACAGATTGCTAGCTGGCTAGGTGAAGAAGTAGGCGGAGCATATGTTGATGTATGCTATCTGGCTGCCTGTTCTCCTACTTTTGAGGAGGGAACCCGTCGGGCCGTCCTCTCAAATAAGAGAACGATTGTGATCCCATATTTATGGTTTACTGGGAAGCTCATTCAAACCATGAACAAGAGAGTGGAAAGTCTTCAACAAGAAGGGGTCCCGATTACAATGACACATTACCTCGGTGACCATCCGATTATGATTCAGGCACTGGCAGACCGTGTTCACGAAGCTTTTGTCAGTGAGGAATGGGACCAACAAATGAGAGTGAGATAGGAGGAAGCACACGATGAGTCAACTTCCTTTAATGGTCGAAATGACAGGCCTTTGTGCTGTCGTTATTGGGGGAGGAAAAGTCGCTTGTAAACGTGCTAAAGCCCTTGTTGAAAATGGGGCTATTGTTACCATTATCAGCCCGCACTTGACGGACTCCCTTCAAGAGTTGGTTAGCCTTGGGAAGATTAAGTGGCTTGATAAGCGGTTTGAAGCAAGCGATGCCCGCGAGGCGTTTCTATTGGTTGTGGCGACAGATGACGAAGAGGTGAATGAGAGAGTACTTCAGGTCGCTGCTCATATTCCACTTATTAATGACGCAACAAATGCTGAGCGAGGGAATATCACCTTCCCGGGGGTATTTAGGAAAGGGAAGCTCACCATATCAGTCTCAACGGCTGGGGCAAGTCCTGGACTCACCTCATCGATTTTATCAAAAATCAGGGAGCATTATGACGACTACGGACCGTATGTGGATTTTCTATATGAATGCAGGCAACAGATTAAGCACTCCTCTATGGATGAAGGGGAAAAAAGAAGGCTTCTTCGCGAGATTGTAGAGGAACGGTATAAGGATGAAGAAGAACAGCGTCAATTTAAAGAAGCAATAGATCGAAGGTGGTGAGGATGTGTCGGGATTAAAGGGTAAGGTCGTTGGCGTCGCAGCTGATCGCCAATTAGAAGCAATATGTACGCTCCTTCAAAAGAAAGGAGCGGAAGCGGTGGCTTACCCATCACAAGGAAAGCAGCAATTAAACCAAGATATTAGCGCGCAAAACGTACGCGATTATATCCAGCTAGAATTTGACTGGGTCATCTTAACGACCGGTATAGGAGCTAAAACATTAGAAGATGCTTCGATTGAACATGGTCTCGAACAACACTTTATACAGCAGCTACAGAAAGAATCCCTTGCTATACGTGGGAGTAAAACGTTGCGGTGGTTACAAGAAAAAGAGCTACAACCAGCGCTAGTCTCAGAAGATGGAACGATGGAAAATCTCGTCGCAGCTCTTCCAAGAGGCGCGGAGACCTCACGTGTCTTTCTCCAGGCCTATCATCAAGATGACGCCTTGTGGCAAGAGACGTTAGAGGGGTTAGGGTACGATGTATACGTTTCAAAGCCTTATGCTTTTGACCCTCCGGAACAAAGCGTCACGAATCGGCTACGTGAATCCATCATCGCTCAGTCACTTGATGCTGTTGTATTCACCAGTAAAACACAAGTTCTTAATGTTTTCGCTGAGCAAAAGCATGAAATGGTGCAATCGTTTAACAATGGCGTTATAGCGGTGGCAGTTGGCAAGATCACTGCCGGTCAATTACGAGAGCAAGGAATTACATATGTCGTTGAACCTGAGGTACAGAAGATGGGGGCAATGGTCGTTGAATTAGAACGCTATTATCGAACGTCTCAAGAACAACGTTTGGAGGTGACAACAGGTGTCATTAAAGGTAACGAATAGTCCATTTAACCAGGAACAAATAGATCTACTAAATCACCTTTTTCCTACGCTTACGGAAAGTCAAAAGATTTGGCTCAGCGGCTACTTAGCCTCAGCTCAAGTCGGCAATCAAGAAGGAACGGTAGAGGCGACAGATACCACGAAAGGAAACACACCACAAACTCGAAAAGTCACGATTCTTTATGGTTCTCACACAGGAAACTGTGAGGCGCTTGCTAAAGAATTTACGGAACAACTGCAAGCCGTCCATTTAGAGGTAGAATGCTTATCAATGGATGATATAAAACCAAAAAATATCAAGAAAGTAGAAGACCTCCTGATCGTTACAAGTACTCATGGAGACGGAGATCCGCCAGACAACGCTCTTTCTCTGTACGATTTCCTTCATAGTAAGAGAGCGCCAAGCCTTGAAGGTGTTCGTTTCTCTGTCCTTTCTCTAGGTGACAGCTCTTATGAATTCTTCTGTCAGACGGGAAAGGACTTGGATAAACGTTTGGAAGAATTGGGAGCTAGTCGGCTCTATAACCGGGTAGACTGTGATTTAGATTATGAGGAACCAGCGCAAGAATGGATCGAAGCAGTGAAACAAGAATTAGGACAGGAAGCCGTTGCCTCACCCGCCCCTGCATCTGCTGTGATTGAAGAGCAAACAAATTATTCTAAGAAAAACCCATTCAAGGCTGAAATTTTAGAGAATCTAGATCTGAACGGTCGAGGTTCCAATAAAGAAACGCGTCATCTTGAACTTGATTTAGAAGGGTCCGGGATTACCTATGAACCTGGGGATAGTCTTGGAATCTATCCTGAGAATGACCCGGCACTCGTAGAGCAGTTGCTTCAAGTTCTGGAGTGGGATGGGGACTTAACTGTTCCAGTTAATAAGCAAGGTGAGGAACTGGCGCTGAGAGAAGCTCTTCGCTCAATCTTTGACATTACCACTTTATCAAAACCCCTTCTTGAAAAGACAGCTTCCTTAAGTGATTCATTGCAGAAGTGGTTAGAAGAGAATGACTCTAAAGCGATACAAGACTATGTTTATGGAAGAGATTTGATTGATCTTGTTACCGATTTCGCGCCTTGGAAAGGGGAGGTAAGCGACTTTGTAGCACTACTCCGGAAAATTCCGGTTCGTCTCTATTCCATTGCTAGTAGTCAAAATGCGAATCCTGATGAAGTTCACCTGACAATCGGAGCCCTTCGTTATGAAGCACATGGAAGGAAAAGATCAGGTGTTTGTTCTGTACAGTGCTCGGAGAGATCAAGTATTGGAGATCACCTGCCTGTCTTTGTCCAGAAGAACTCCAACTTTAAGCTGCCTGAACAGAAAGATACGCCTATTATTATGATTGGCGCCGGAACAGGGGTTGCGCCTTATCGGGCTTTCTTGCAAGAGAGAGAAGAAACCGAAGACAAGGGGCCATCATGGCTCTACTTTGGTGAACAGCATTTCGTCAGTGACTTCTTATACCAGACAGAATGGCAGAGCTGGTTGAGTGATGGTGTACTATCGAAGATGGATGTCGCCTTCTCAAGAGATACCGAGGAGAAAGTGTACGTCCAGCATCGCTTACTAGAGAACAGTAAGGAAGTCTATGAATGGTTAAAAGGTGGCGCATATGTATACGTATGTGGGGATGAGACGTATATGGCGAAAGATGTTCAAAATGCCCTTCTAGAAATCATTCAAAAAGAAGGAAACTATACGGCTGAAGAAGCAGAAACGTACTTAAATCAGCTTCGTAAGGAAAAGCGATACCAGCGAGATGTCTATTAATAGAAGAGAAAGGGGAGGAGATCATGGGAAGAGATGAAGGGAAGCAGTCAGGAGGCGCCCCTAGTGCGATGGAACGGATTAAGCAGGATAGTAACTTCTTAAGGGGATCTCTAGTTGAAGAGTTCGGTAATCGGATTACAGCCAGTATCCCAGAAGAAGAGACGAAGATCCTTAAGTTTCATGGTAGCTATATGCAGGATGATCGAGATGTTCGTCAGGAACGAAAGCATAAGAAATTAGAACCCGCCTATCAATTTATGATACGCGTTCGTTTGCCAGGGGGAGTGGCGACACCAGAACAATGGCTGAAGATGGATGAACTAGCCAATACGAATGGCAATGGAACAATGAAACTGACGACTAGGCAGACATTTCAACTGCACGGCATTTTGAAATGGAATATGAAGCAAACGATTCAAGAAATGGATCAGGCGTTAATGGATTCCATTGCAGCGTGTGGAGATGTGAACCGGAATGTCATGTCGACAGCGAACCCTTATCAGTCTTCTGTACATAGCCAAGTCTATGACACCGCTAATCGAGTGAGTGAGCACTTGTTACCAAAGACAAAAGCTTATCATGAAATTTGGTTAGATGAAGAGAAGGTGTTAGACGGACGTGATGAGGACGAACCGATTTACGGCCCGTTCTACTTACCACGGAAGTTCAAGATTGGCGTCGCAGTACCTCCTTCGAATGATGTGGATGTCTTCAGCCAAGACTTAGGCTTCATTGGAATTGTCGAAGATGGGGCGCTTGTTGGTTACAACGTATCTGTTGGCGGAGGTATGGGCATGACCCATGGAGATACAACTACGTATCCTCAACTTGGACGCGTAATAGGATTCTGTAAAGTGGACCAAGCGAAAGAGGTTGCTGAGAAGATCGTTACGATTCAACGGGACTACGGAAATCGATCTGAGCGTAAGAATGCCCGGTTTAAGTACACAATCGATAAGAGAGGACTCGATTGGTTAAAGAACGAGTTAAACGATCGACTAGGATGGTCCTTAGAAGAAGCTCGCTCCTATTCATTTGACCATAACGGCGACCGATACGGCTGGGTTAAAGGAGATGGGAAGTGGCACCTGACTCTATTTGTGCAAAACGGTAGAATCAAGGATGAAGAGAACCATCAGCTTATGACAGGGTTAAGAGAGATTGCTAAACTGCATAAGGGAGAATTCCGTCTCACTCCAAACCAAAATTTGATTATTTCTGGTGTGGAGGAAGATGAGAAAGAAACGATTGAACGCATGGTGGAGCAATACGGTTTGTCTGATGGACGGTATAACTCTGCACTTAGAAGGAATTCGATGGCATGTGTAGCCTTTCCCACATGTGGCTTGGCAATGGCCGAGTCTGAACGCTACCTTCCGTCTCTCATTGATCGGCTTGAAGACATTATAGAAGAAGCGGGATTAAGAGATGAAGAGATTGTCATACGAATGTCTGGTTGTCCGAATGGATGCTCTCGCCCTGCACTAAGTGAAATCGGATTTATTGGCAAAGCCCCTGGTAAGTACAATATGTACTTAGGAGGAGGTTTTAAAGGCGAGCGATTAAATAAGCTTTATAAAGAAAATATCGGTGAGGATGAGATTCTAGCATCACTTAAACCAATCATTCACAGCTATGCAAAGGAGCGCTTAGAAGGGGAGCATTTCGGAGACTATGTCGTTCGAGCGGGATACATTGCGCCTGTCGAATCAGGGCTTGATTTTCATAAGTAGTACAACGTGCGGAAGGGACTAAGCAGTATCCCTTCCGCTATTTATATGGGTTAAAGGGCGGGGGAGTAAAGACTTATGAGCTCGGTGCTCATGTAAAATTATGTCGAAAATATTCACTTGAAAGGATCGGAATCTATGATACTATTAAAGCAATTAGAAACCGCTTTCATAGTTATTAATTCGAAACCGCTTTCGGAAAGTTCGTTTTGCTTTAATGGATCTAGTGAAAGTATTTTTTATGCGAAAAACGAAACCGGTTTCGATGTTGAGTGCAAGTGGTTTTCAAAATTTATAGGAGGCTGAATGTATGAGGAAACTTTTCGTGTTTTGTCTGTTGGTAGCTTTGGTAGTAAGCGGTACAACACAAGCAAAAGCGGCAAACGTTGAAGTAGAGTGGCTGAAACAGAAAGAATTTCACCCTGCTAATGAGAATGCAGCAACATCAAGGCTCGCTTTTGCAGATTTATTGAATCAAACTATCGGATATTCTGACGAGGAAAAAGAGATCTTGAATCTATCAGAAGAGCTAGGCTATTGGCTAGAGGAAGAGGAAGAGGGAGACGCGGATTCAGCTATTAAGCACGGAGAAGCAGTGAAGATGTTAACGTACTTTTTCCCGTATCAAACATGGAATGAGGACCCAGCACAGTCTAATGAGCCAGTAAAATGGGGAGAAGCCATTACCTACATTCAGTCTCTTGCAGATACGGTGTTTACCTCAGGTACATACACCAATGAGACAGTTGAGGGCTCAGCTCTAATTACTCAATCGGACGTTACTATTGAGAATGTCACGATTAAAGGGGACTTACTCTTAACAAAAGGCGCTAGTAATGCGGTACTGAACAATACGAAAGTAGAGGGCAACGTTTATATCGAAGCGTCTATTCAAAATACAGTAAAATTTGTTGAGTCCGACATCAATCAAGCGATTGTCTATACTTTTGGACAAGAGGCAACTGACTGGACGCTTGTTTGGAACGATGAGTTCTTAACGGAAGAAATAGATTCAGATAAGTGGACATACGACATCGGAAACTGGATTGTAGATGAGGATGGAAATGGAGTTGCTCCAGGTTGGGGAAACAATGAGCAGGAATATTATACTGATTCTCCAGAGAACTCCTATATTGAGGACGGCAACTTAGTCATTAAAGCCAAAAAAGAAAAGAAAACAGACCAATTTGGCTCTTATGACTATACCTCAGCCAAGTTAAAAACAAAAGGCCTATTTAGCAAAAAGTATGGCAAGTTCGAAGCGCGCATGAAGTTGCCTGAAGGTCAAGGGTATTGGCCCGCATTCTGGATGATGCCGGAAGATAGCGTTTATGGAAATTGGCCTGTTTCAGGTGAAATTGACATTATGGAAGCAGCAGGTAATGATACGAGCACGATTGGTGGAACGATTCACTATGGTGAAGAATGGCCGAATAACACGTATACGGGTGAGGAATATCACTTCCCAGAAGGGGAGAACTACACAGATTACCATACTTACTCAATCGAGTGGGAGCCTGGTGAAATTCGCTGGTATGTAGATGGTGAACTGTACCAAACGTTAAATAAGTGGTTTAGTAAAGGGACAAATGAAGCAGCGAACTATACATTCCCTGCGCCATTTGATCAGGAATTCTACATGATCTTAAACCTAGCCGTTGGTGGCTGGTATGGCGGTGACGTGGATGAGACTACTGAATTTCCTGGCCAGATGGAAGTTGACTATGTGAGGGTTTATGAACTTACAGGTCGTGACTATATGGAACCTGTAGAGCCAACCGTTGACATTGAGCCACTTCCAGAAGATGCGAAGCAACCACTTGAGGATGGAAATCTGATTTATGATCAGTCCTATGAAAATGGGTTTACCATTGTTGATGAAAATAGCGATACTATGGATAATACGTATTGGAACTTCCTTACCTTACCTGATTTTCAGGGACAAGGAAGTATTTCGACAGATGAGGTAAACGGCACTACGTTTGCCAAGACTGAAATAACAAATCAAGGTAATGCATTATGGGCTCTGCAATTGATTCAAAAATTATCAATTGGAGAAGGACGCACCTATAAAGTGAGCTTTGACGCTAAATCGGATGCGAATCGTACTTTGATGACGAAAGTATCTGGTGGTGCTGAACGAGGATATGCGAACTATTCAGGTGAAAAGACGATGGAATTGACTGATGAAGTTCAATCATACGAATATACGTTTACGCACAACCAAGATACAGATCTTGCGGCACGTTTAGAATTCAATCTGGGTCAGACTTCAACAAACCCTGTTTGGATTGGCAATGTAAGAGTAGAAGACATTACAGGGCAGGTTGATGAATCAAATCAAAAAGAACCGCTAGCAGATGGCAACCATGTGTATAATGGAACGTTTGACCAAGGCGACTTCAGCCGACTTGTTTACTGGGAAACCGTAACGCAAAACGGTGCAGAAGCTGAGTCTTATGTTACGGAAGAAGAGCGTTTTATGCATATGAATATAGAAGATGTTGGATCTGATAAGGAAGATATTCAGTTTAAGCAAAACGGTCTCCAATTCTTGAAAGGAAGTACTTATGACCTCACATTCCGAGCGAAGGCTGATCAAGATAGAGAGATGTCCGTTAGCTTTGTGAATGAAGATGGATCAATGGTCTATCAAGAAGCTGAAGTTGTTTCCTTAGGAAGCGAATGGAACACGTATACCGTTTCGTTTGAAATGACGAAAGAGTTGTCTGATTTAGATGGTCAGCTAATCTTCAACATGGGTGGAACTGCGGTAAACGTTTATATGGATGACGTTCGTCTGGATCAAACATCTAGTTATGTTGATTATAGTGAGATTGATTTGAGCCCATTAAAGAATGGGGACTTCTCAGAAGGTATGGATCCTTGGACTAACTACATTCACTTTGATGCAAATGCAACTATAGAAGTAAAGGATGAAGCGTTGAGTGTTGATATTACCAATGCAGGTAATGAAACATGGAGTGTCCTTCCAGAATATGCAGGGTTGGATTTAATTAAAGGTCTAAAGTACGAGCTATCCTTTGATGCCAAATCCTCTGTACCACGTGAGATCGAGGTTACGTTAGAGAATGCTGGTTATTACCGTTATCTTAGTGAGAAAGTTTCATTAAGCGAAGAGTACAACACGTTTACCTATCAATTCGAGATGACAGCTGATGACAAAGTTTCTCTAAAATATTTAATGGGCCAATTCGCTGAGGCGCATTCCATTGAAATTGATAACGTAAGTCTAGAAGTCGTTATACCAGAAGACGCAAATTAATAAGAAGACCTCCCATGCAATTAGGGTGCAAACCAAAACAGGCAGGAATCACAAATCGATTCCTGCCTATTTTTTTATGTCTTCATTCAATTGTTATACACCAACTAGAACAGTTTTGTTATAATAGTAGTAGAACAGAATGGAGGTGGGAGGATGTATATTCAGATAGAGCCAGAGTCGGATATACCGATCTATTCCCAGGTGAGCACACAAGTGATGGAAGGAATCATTCGCGGCGAGCTAGCAGCTGGTGAAGTGTTGCCTTCCGTACGTGGCCTCGCGTCGGACCTTGGTGTGAACATGCATACAATTAATAAGAGTTATCATGACCTGGAGGCCAAAGGGGTTATTACGATCGTTCCGAAATCAGGGGCTGTTATAAGCGTGGCCCCATTGAAAGGTGCCTCTAAAGAGCAAACGGATCTATTGTCTGAGAAGCTACGACCTACTGTTGTTGAGGCTATGGTTTCCGGGATGAACGATGATGAGATTCACGCGCTTGTAGACTCAATTATGAGAAATGTAAGGGAGATGAAGTAAATGGAAGGGATCATTTTATTCTTATCGACGTTGATCGTAAGTGTCATTCAAGTTTCTATTCCTTTCTTGGTTAAACGGACTGTTGTATTTGGTGTGACGGTGCCAATGGACCATACGAATCATGCGGTGATTAAGCAATCAAAAAAACGATATTCTCTTATTACCGGTGTTTTATCCCTCGGGGTTCTTACAACGTTCTTAGTCTGGAGCATGAGCACCACACCAACAGATGTTCAAATGGCACTTATGGGAACGATACTGCCGATGATTGTTATTGTTACCTCACTTGTACTTTATTTCTATTTTCATGTGAAGATCTCTAAGTTGAAGAAGGAACAGAGCTGGTTTGAGGGTAAAAAGCAAGTGAAAATCTCTGATTTAAACATCAGGGCTAAAGATGAAATGCTGCCCTGGTATGTCGTGTCCCTACCAATTCTTTTAACGATCGGATTAATGGCTTTTACAGCAGCCAACTATAATCAGTTTCCTGATCAGATTCCTGTCCATTGGGGAGCAGATGGGCAGCCTGATGCTTATACAGATAAGAGTGTTCTGTCTGTTTTCTCCCTTCCGATTATCTTGCTGGTTCTCCAAGGGATGTTTCTTGGTATCATTGAACTAACGAAACGTTCAGGTATAAAAATTCGTCCAACGAACAATCAGGCGTCCAAAAAGAGGCAAATAAACTTACGTAAATACACAAGCTGGTTACTGCTGCTCGTCTCTTTGTTACTGACCATGCTATTCTCGTTTTTACAAGCTATGACTCTATACGGAAACATGTTTGGTGACATGATGATTATGCTGGTGCCTCTGATCTTTATGTTTCTTACATTAGCCGGGGCTGTAGTGTTTGCTATTAAAGTTGGGAAAGTGGATTCTGACTTAGATGAAGTTGTGGTGACGGGTCAAGATGATAAAGTAGAGGAGTATGATGAAGACAGGTACTGGATCGGTGGCATGATCTATTTCAATAAACAAGATCCTTCTGTCTTGGTGGAGAAGCGGTTCGGGATAGGAATGACGGTTAACTTCGCCCGTCCAATGGCTTACATGGTGTTAGTGGTTCCCATTCTGCTAATTTTATTACTATCTTTCCTTTAAGAGTGTCTTATCAATACTGCCTAAAGCTCTTTGGTAGCAAAGGTGATGAGCTATTGATCAAACGTTTGATCAATAACATATACTAAAAAATAAGACAGGGGATTCAGCCCCTGTCTTATTTCTATACATATAAATTCTGAATTAGATGTCGCATCCTTCATCCGTACATACTTCTGTATCTTTATCACCGATCGATTCGAAAGCAGGAGCTTGCTTCTCTTCTTCGTAAGCTTTCTGTAAGCCTTGTAAGAAAACTTCTTTCGGCTGGGCACCTGATATAGCGAATTTGCGGTTAAAGACGAAGAATGGAACGCCCTGGACACCGATTTGTCCGGCTTCTTGTTCATCGCTTCTGACTGCTGTTGCATATTTCTCTTCAGTGAAGGCAGCTTTTACGTCGTCTTCTGAAAGTCCCGCTTGAAGGGCAATCTCTTTCAAGACGGAGCGGTCGCCAACATGCTTGCCTGCTTCAAAATAAGCATGGAACAATTGCTCAGATACTTTGTTGCCGATCCCTTGTTCAGCAGCACGTTGGAACAGGCGATGAGCGTCGAACGTATTTGTTGGAATCGTGCGATCAAAGTCAAAATCAAGACCTTCTTCGGCAGCTTGCTGAGTCATATTGGCTGTCATTTGTTTCGCTTCTTCTAACGTCTTGCCATATTTTTCAGCGAGTTTTTCATTTGTAGTTTGATTACTATTTACTGGAGCATTTGGGTCTAATTCAAAGCTTTTAAACTGTATATCAATCTCTACTTGATCTGCTTGTTCAAATTCTTTAAGAGCCGCTTCTAAGCGACGTTTCCCAATATAGCAAAACGGGCAGACTACATCTGACCATACTTCAATTCTCATGATACATACCTCCATGTCTCTTTCGTGCCTCTATTATAACATCGGAGTGGCTTGGGGGCATGTTAGGTGCTCTAGGGCTGTTTTTGTGCAAAGTAAGATTTGTTATAGTGGAGCCAAATAGGGTGTTTTGAAATTATTAATAAACTATGTTTTATGGAGGAAAGGACTGAACGTAATGAAAGTAAACCTTCAAACCATTGCAGAGAACGCTGAACTGAATGATGGCGATGTAAATATCTATCTGGATAAAGAGACAGGTGAGCTCATTACCATTACACATGATGAGATCCGTGATGCAGAAGATGAGAAACCGATTGACCATTTACAGGATTGGGAGCGAAAGAATCGCGAATGGGCCGATCTATTTGTTTGGGATGAGGATGGTCGCTTCGTAGAACTGCCAACACCACGTGACCTGGACGAGTATAGAGTGATGGAATCCTTCGCTCATTCGCTAGAGGATGAAGAGAAGGGGAATAAGTTACTCCGGGCGATCCGCGGCCGAGGAGCTTTCCGCCGTTTTAAAGATATGGTGGGAGACTTGGGGCTTGAGGAAGATTGGTACGCATATAAAGAAGCTCAATTTCTTAAAGTTGCCAAGAGATGGTGTGAGGATGAGGAAATTCCTTACGAATCATAAATTGATCAAACGTTTGATCAAGGAAAAAAAGAGGGAGACCGTTAACGGTCTTCCTCTTCTTCTTTCTCTTCTGCTTTTGTGGCACCGCCAAAGGCTTCTGGTAACATCTTAAAGCCTTCGATTTCCGCGTCTTCTTCTAGCTCAATCATAAGATAACGTCTGCCGTCGAAATTGACTTGTTTGACGTGTTCTAAGTCTTGCGGGCTAATGGAAATGTTGGCGAGCTTCGTGTTGATTTTAATGGATTTTGACTTATATTTCGGTACGATACTACTTGCTTTTAGTTCGTAATTATCGTTTTCTGTGTACCTTTTAAAGGATTCTTTAATTTTCTCGGTATCAATCTTTTCCTGCTCTACACCGCTCATCGTCAGAACGCGTTCGACGTCTCTGTAATCAAGCTTCGGTGGTTCTTCGCCTTCTTCATGGTCCTCGACAACTTGATTGACTTCACGATAAACGTTACCGAGCGTAGAAGGGTTCATTTGGTCACCCACGACATCGCGAATCACTTCTTCAAACACCGCTTTATCCTCCATAGCCGTCATTGGCTCTTCACCGTTTAGCACTTCTTCTACAAAATGAAGGTCTGGCTCATGCGCTTTCCCAGAAGCATAAAGAATATGGTTCACATCCGCTGAGTGATTTGTGAACGTAGGGAAGAGGAAGCCGCCCATTGGCGTATTCAAATCAACAACAGGGTCAACTTCAATGTTGTACTTAAACTCTTTCTGTACATAATCGAATTGATATTCCTTCTTCGGATCTTGTGTTTTGTTCACGCTGCAAAGGATGAAGGGATGGGAGTATACAGTATCCCGGTCGCTTTCTTCAGATTCTGAACTTCCTCTACGCGTTGGTTTCAGATATTCTGCGCGGACGAATGTAATAACTACATCGTGTTCATAAGGGCGTTCTGCGATCATCTTCTCCGTCATATAGAGCATTTCTTGCATCCAGTCCTGGACATTATTGGTTAACAGGCCTTTATGTAAAATAAGCTGCGTATGATTCTCGGCCTCTCGTTGAAATTTTAGTTCAAACAACTTCTCATCGAGCTTTCCTGTTAGCAACTTCTTAAAATTGTTCATAAACAGTTCTTGCTGTTCTCGCTCTAGTAGTTCAAATGGTTGACTTTGGTGGTGATAAATTTCTGTTGTTTCTTTCATGATATAGACGTTAAAGATGTTCTGGATCTTAAGTAGATCATTATCGACTTTTAACTGCCGGCGAATTCCGGCGATATCCTTCTTATCCATCGGTCGTTCACTCCTACGTGGTTCTGCTTATATTAGTTTATTTTAACATAGCTTTCCACCTTAAAAGAGGTAGAATCTCATAGAGATAGAAGATATAATACGAGTAGGACATAGGCCGAGACATGTCGTGTAAGAGGAATAGATGGAAGAGGGATGCTGTGCCTTCTTCCATCTATTTTTCTTTTCGTTTGTTTTTACATGAAAGGAAAGGGAGAGGCTTTAATGGATTTCTTTACAAGAATGGAAGAGGCAACAGGCGTTCGGTTGAATGAGGTGCAGCAGCAGGCTGTGTTGCATACGGATGGGCCGCTTCTGTTATTAGCTTCACCGGGTTCGGGGAAGACCACAACTCTTAATATGAAGATCGGGTACTTGTTGTTAGAGAAGAAGGTTAGACCCGATCGTATTATGGCAATTACGTTCAGTAAGCAGTCGGCTCAGGATATGTCAGAACGCTTTGACGAATTCTTCTCTGATCTGACTAGTGATAAAGTTCATTTCTCAACCATCCACAGCTTTGCTTTCAAGGTGGTCCGGGAGGCTTTAAGGAAAGAGGGGCAAGACTTTCAGCTCATCGAGGGACAGATTAATGAGGACGAGTGGAAGAAAGGATTCCAGGGGGAGCATGTGCCTCTTCACAAGAAGTTTATCTTAAAGAAACTCTTTGAAGATGAGAACGGAACCCAAATCTCTGATGATGAGATGGACGAGCTGATGACGTATATTAGTTATGTAAAAAACCGTATGCTTAGTGGGAAAGAGCTTTATAAAGTGAAAGCAAATGTGAAGAATGCAGCTTCCATCTATGAGTCTTACGAGCGGTTTAAGAAAGAATATACGAGCTCCTTGTTGCTCGACTTTGATGATATGCTGACTTATTGCCATCAAAGCTTGTTGGATGATCCGCAGATCCTGAGCAGGTATCAGCAACAGTTTGAATATATTCTAACAGATGAGAGCCAGGATAATTCAGTTGTTCAGCATGAGATTGTTGAGTTACTAGCTAAGCCTCAAAATAACTTATGTGTCGTGGCCGATGATGACCAGTCAATCTTTATGTGGCGCGGGTCTGATGTGACGAAGCTTCTTCAGTTTGAGAAGACGTACCCGTATGCGACTGTACTCACAATGTCGCAGAACTACCGGTCCTCAGTTGAGATTGTTGAAGTCTCCAATCAGTTTATTAAGCGGAATCAGAACAGATTTCATAAAGAAATGTTCACGGAGAACCCTTCAGCGAACCCGATTGCGATTAAAGCGATGCGCAGCTACGAGGATCAGTTAAAGTACGTGACAGAGCAAGTGAAACAAAGTGGACCAGAAGAAGAGGTTGCTGTATTGTATCGGAATAATGCCTCTGCAGTACCCCTTGCGGATAAGCTTAGTAAAGCAGGGATTGACTTCTATATGAAAGATATTGATGCGAAGTTCTTTAAACATTGGATTGTTGAGGATATTTTGAACTTTATGAGACTCACTTATAATGATCGCCGCGTTGATATTCTAGAGAGAATTCATACGAAGTTTAATGCGTATATCACAAAGAGGCAGATTGCGTTTCTCAGAAGCCGCAGCGGGCAAGAATCAGTCTTTGATCTCCTTCTTGAAACTGAGCTCCCTTCTTATCAGAAGAAAAACGTGACGCAGGCGAAGAAGCTATTCGCTGAGATGAACAAGATGGAACCAGCGAGAGCAATCCGTGCCATCAGAGACCGACTTGGGTATGATAAAGCCATTCAGAAGATGGTAGAGAAATTCGGCTTTAACGGCGAGCATTTGTTCACGATTTTAAATACGCTTGAAGAGATTGCTGAAGGACTCGGTTCTTTAAAAGGTTTTGCAGACCGTCTGAAGGAGCTTGAACAATT
This sequence comes from Pontibacillus chungwhensis BH030062, assembly GCF_000770675.1. Classification (GTDB taxonomy): domain Bacteria; phylum Bacillota; class Bacilli; order Bacillales; family BH030062; genus Pontibacillus; species Pontibacillus chungwhensis. The sequence continues at coordinate 127,707 of NZ_AVBG01000008.1, read as the reverse complement.
GGTGCAAACGTCTAAATATAATAAGCATTCGTGTTCGCTTACCCTGACCACGTTCCACAGCGCCAAAGGACTTGAGTATGACAAGGTGTATATGATTGACCTGATTAATGGGGTTGTGCCTTCGAAGGATGACATGGATAGCTATCGGAAGAAAGAATATGGCCCGATGGAAGAAGCGGTTCGCCTCTTCTACGTTGGTATGACGCGTGCACGTACTCACTTGGAGCTGTTGACTTATGGGTATAAAGGGGACGAGCGTGTATCTGAGTCGCAGTTTGTGACCAACGTGCGCAGAATTGCCAAGTTTCCTGATGAGAAGAGAGCTGTAACACGACGTAAACGTCCAGCTCCCGATTTATCTGATGAGAGTTTGCTTGGATGGGATGAGATTGAGGTTGGACGAGAAGTGGAGCATCAAAAATTCGGCGTTGGTGTTATTAAAGAGTACGGCGGCGATGCCATTACGATTCAATTTAAAGAAGTAGGATATAAAGAATTTAATGCGGAGATCTGTATTGATAATGGGATCTTGCGTAAGAAAGAGTAGGACTTCCTGTAATTAGGAAGTCCTTTTTTTTAGTTTTGTTCAGGATTCTTGGATTTGCGAGCGCGTTTAGCTGATTCTTTATGTGCTTTGTTCGCTGCGGCGCTTCCGAATTCTCCTGCTACTTCTTGTCCGAATTCCACGTCCATTTTCTTTGGATCGAACCCTTTTTTATGCTTTTGCTCTGCGTCGTTTTTCTTCGTCTTCTTTGCCATGTGAACCCCTCCTTTTCATCACGTTTAGTATGTTTCTGGTAGAAACATTTATACCATTCCTCTTTCCTTAGTCCATGATTTAGAGAAAAGAATTGTAAACTTTTTTGTGATATGTGAAACTTTTCCTGTTATGTAAACGTGGTTGTATCAGAAGGGAGGGAAGTCATGGAGATTGAGGACTATTACGAACGTTATGTGAAAGACGTCTATCGTTATATCTTATCGCTTTGTGGCGACCCTTACCTGGCAGAAGATGTGACTCAAGAAACGTTTATTAAAGCTTTTCATACGCTTGGAGCTGAACCACCGATGCGAATGAAGCCGTGGTTGTTTACCATTGCTTATCGAACGTTTGTCGATGATTACCGGAAGACAAAGCGGGTGCGTCCTAGAGACCCCGATGATTTTCGTACATTGTCAGATTCTTATACGCCAGAAGATCAAGCGATGAACATGTCGATGCAGAGAACTTTCTATAAATGGTTGGATGAACTACCTTCTTCTCAGAAGCAAGCTATCCTATTGGTGGATGTGAATGAATTATCGATTCGGGAAGCTTCCAAGGTACTTGCTATTAAAGAAAATACATGCAAAAGTCATCTATTCCGAGGACGTACAAAGCTTAAGAAGAAAATCAAGGAAAGGCGGGAGAGCGATGACAGATGAATTTAAGGAGCGACTCAAGCGTTATCACGAGGGACAATTGTCAGCTGACGAAGAAGCAGAAATGGAAAGAGAGCTTGATAAGTTCGATGTGTATCAATCGTTCCTTGATGAGCAAGAAGAGGAGGATCATACAGAAATTAATAGTCAGGAGGTCATCCGAAAGGGGTGGTTTCACCAGCGCTTCTCGATCATCGCTACCGTGCTGACTATTTTGTTGCTCATCATTCCCCTTCTTGGGCTAAGCAGTAAAATCTATTACGTCGGTAAAGCAAGCGATCTCGTTGATCTCACAACGAAAACAGTCTATCTGACGGAACCGAATGTAACTGTAGGGGAGGGTCAGTTAGACGTAAACGATCATTTCTTTAACATGTCCTTCACAATGGATCTTTACAAGCAAGTTGGGGGTGAGAAAGTGAGGATTGGAGAATGGGACGTTCTTTACGACTTGAATCGTGTAGACTATCCCGATTATCCCAATCGTAACTATGTCATAGAAAACCCGCCTCTAGATATTCCGCGTCCTGAGGAGAAGAAGCTCTATCACCCTGATGAGTACGCACCTTCATCAGGTTGGGATCAGCTTGAGCAGTTGCCTGATGGAACGGTTGCTGAAGTATATATATCGTTTGATCAGTTGTATCGAGAAAGTGATATAAAAGAACTGCTTGGACAGATGCGGACAGATTGGCAGTGGTTTGCAGTTAATACGGGGCTTGAGCAGAATGGGAAAAGTGTAGAGGGTGGTTATATGACACCGATCGGATACCCTTCAGAATCGAATGCACGGGACTGGTCTCCAAGAGAAGGGATTGACGATCGTGGCAATTCAAATGAGGAGCAGTTTCTGCGTGTAATGAAAGAATTAGAGGATTATGAACAACAGGCGACTGATATTGCTCGAACAAAGTGGCTTGATTTGAAGGAGCGAAATGATTATTTGGATGAGAACGGAGTCGAAGTGTATGGAGCTGTCATTACAGGTCCCGTTGAGGAGTTGCTTTCATTAAAGGAAAGGCGAGAGATTCGCAATATGAAAGTTGGGGAGGTGCGCCTGTGGAATTACAAGTAAAGGGAGGCAATACAAGGCAGTCAGAAACGCGTTTTGGTATGGCTTCTATTATCCTTGCGCTCATTTTCTTAGTATTTCTAAACGCCTTGGTATTAACGGAGAGAATGATTTTACCGGGAGGACTTTTTATGCCGCTCCCTGGTATAGGTCTTCTGTGCGGGCTAATAGGGTTAGCGCGTTTCCGGAAGAAGTTCTCCTATTCGGTCTTTGGTATTTTGTTGAATGGAGCCTGTTATGTAATTTTGTTTCTATACTTCGTTGCAAGCCTTTCAGTGTATCCAGTGCCTTAAAAGAGGTGTTCGTTTTTAAAGGGGGATGTATGATGAGTAAAAGGGCATTTCATATTTACAATATTATAATCTTACTACTGTTGTTGTTTATGAATTTACTAGTTTTATTCGCTTTTGGTATTAGTGAAGGAGGGATCAATCTTTCAGCTATCCTAACGATTGTCCTTTCTTTTGCTCTTTGGGGGGCATTCTATCTCCTGCAGTTTATGCGTGATAGAAAGGTTTGGAGGGTCTCTTGGTTATGTGTAATGGTAGTGGTTCTTTACTTTTGGCAGACAGGGCTTGGTGCAAGTTTTGGAAGGTGGATAGTTTAAGGCTATACACCAAGATCGTATCTGTCACTATGAATAAACATTGTGACATCATCTCCTGCTTAACTTCTTTCATTTTGGGGTATGGGATTATTAGAAATAAAGGACTGGAATGAAGATGATGTTACGGAGGGTGAAGATATGAAGAAGATGAATCGAGGAATATTGACAGCTTTATCATCAATAGGGATCGCTCAAGGGCTAAAAATCTTAACCCATAAGAAACTTTCAGGCAACTGGGACTGGAAGCAGGTAGCAACGACAGGTGGAATGCCAAGTTCACACTCGGCTGGGGTTTGTGCCTTAGCTACGTACTTAGCTTCTCATAAGGGGGCCCGTCATACAGAAACGGCGCTAGCCACGGTTTTCGGAGCGATTGTTATGTATGATGCTCAAGGAATAAGGCGACATACTGGTGAGATCGCTCGCCTAGTAAATGAGTTAGAGGACAGCTTTGCTTCTTTAGCTGGTGACTTCCCGAGCTTTGAATTTGTAGAGCGAGAGAAAGAGTTAAAGGAGCTTCTTGGACATCAACCTGTGGAAGTATTAGGCGGAGCCCTGTTCGGTTGTGCGCTCGGTTTTGCTTCGGCTAAGCTAGAGAATAACTAAAAGTATGAACGAAATGTAGCCTCTCTTAAAAATAAGGGAGGTTTCTTTCATGTTGAGAACCATATAAAGTGGAGCTGTCAATTTAAAATCAACAAGAAAACACTATTCCTTTCTATATATTACAAATTGGTGATAAAGGTTGCCATTCTTCTTAGACAGGCATATGATTAAATGTGAAAAGTTTCACAAAATGGACGGATGGTGATGGATATGGAAGAGAAAACGATCCACCAAGTTGTACAAAAAGCGTTGGGGAAGAAGGAAATGGTTGAGGAGAATCCAAGTCATTACCTGATACGAGCAGCCTTAGCTGGCGTATATATCGGATTTGCTGTGATTTTGTCTTTTAAGCTAGCTCAGCCTTTTTACGAGCAACATGCATCATCTACTTACTTCATTAACGCATTGTTCTTTGGAATTGCCTTTTGTTTGATCATTTACGGGGGTTCAGAGCTCTTTACGTCCAATACAATGTATATGACCGTTTCTTCTCTGAAGAAGGAGACCACTTGGTTCGATACGCTTAAAGTGTGGAGCTATTGCTATGGAGGTAATGTGGTAGGCATTTTGTTCTTCACAGGGATGATCTATTTCACAGGTCTCTTTCAATCTATTATTCCTGAAGAATCTTTTCTCATTGCAGCGGCTGAGAAGAAGATGAACGTCCCAACCTCTCAGCTATTTTTCCGAGCTATATTAGCCAACTGGCTCGTCTGTTTAGCAGTATGGATTCCTATGCAAGTAAAGGAAGATGTCTCAAAGATTATTCTTATGCTTCTGATTGTGTTCACCTTCTTCCTTTCAGGCTATGAACACAGCATCGCCAATATCGCTCTGTTCTCAATCGCGCTATCCTCTCCCCACACAGCCTTAGTAACGGTGGAAGGCTTCATGCATAACGTCATTCCAGTAACGCTCGGCAATATAATTGGCGGAGGTTTCTTTGTGGGAGCTGTCTACGTTTACTTAAACCAGAAAAAACAACACACACCTATGTCAGTAAAAGGAATGAAGCCGTTGAAAGGTCCATCCTCTAAAACCTCTCAGGTATAAGTATGAATATGGTCTCGGACCATTTTCCTCTTACACAAAAGTAACGGAAACATTTAACATTATTATTTAAAAATAATGGTAGAAGCGTTATAATAGCCCTGGGAGAGATGAACAAACTTTTCTCCTATAATAGAAACCACAATTGTCTACCTAAGCCATTGAGGGTCAGCCTTCTTTGGCTTTTTTGAACGCTTCTTAAACGATTTGTTTAGCTTGTTTTCTTAAGTGGTAATTATATCTATCAGATGATAGTAGAAACTGCGAAAGAAAAGGGTTGAGAGATATGGAGGAGAAGTCTGTTCAAGCTGAATTAGCGAGTTATACAGGGAAGCTTTTACGAGAGCATTATGGCAAAGGACCAGCTTCTGTCTATGTATCGATTAAGCATCCGTTTATTACATTTTATCTTCGTGATTTCCTCACCCCGACAGAGCGTGTCCTGCGAAGTCAAGGTCACGATCGGAAGGTGGAAGAGACGCGGGACCTCTTAATGAAAGAAGTCTTACATGAACTGAAGGCTACGTTAACGGTTGTGGCGGACCTTCACGTTGAAAACTTATATTATGACTGGTCGTTAGAAAACCGAACGGGTATTATTCTTGGCGTACTGTCAGAAGATAAAGCAAACAAGGACGAACACTTTGATGAATATCCGGCCAAAGGGAAGCTCCATGAAGAGATTAACCGTGTAAGTCGTCAGGTGGAGAAAGAGCCGGAAGAAACGAATTCTCTTTATTTAAACGATCGAACGCTTGTTATTCAGCGTAAGGGTATCCTAGTTGATATTGAGAAAGAATTGATTCGATCAGGGTATGAGCAACCGCTTCGCTTGAGTAAGCGACGGTTAGAGAAAGACATGCTCGATCGTCGACTCTATGAATCTATATTAGGTGTCACGATAATCGATCTTTTTGTAGACTGGGATTTTCAGTTGGATCAGAGTTTTATAACATTAATTATTCAAAAGAATAAACCGATGTAGGTGGAAATGAGCTAGACTATAGAGCTAGACATAAGCCGAAAAGACGTCATATGACGTCTTTTCGGCTTTTTTTTGTGGATAAAACGAATGAAAGAAAAGGAGTAAGAAAACATGTTTGGATTTGCAGGTGTAATTAAACTTATTTTATCAGCATTTATTATATTGCCCGTTGTATCCATTATTAGGGAAGGGGGCTATTTAATTGCGAGTTATTTATTGGGGGCCAGCAGTTCTAAGGTAACGGTAGGATGTGGGCCGAAGGTATTTAATTTAGGAGTTTTTGAAGTGCGGCGCTACTATTTTATGTATAGTTGGTGTAGCTATGATACTTTAAAATTTGATAAGAAATGGGCTCATATCGTCATTTATTCTGCGCCCATATTAAGTAATGTAGTGGTAGCAATTGGAGTGAACGCTCTTCTGGCGATAGATGGGATCCCTATGGAATCGTTCTGGACTCAGTTTATTTTCTATGCGTTTTACTTTGTCTTATTCGATTTTCTTCCTGTGTATTACCCTGATGGTCAGCCGAGCAATGGGAGGGTAATCTATGACCTTATTCGTCATAATAAATTTCCCGATTTCGAAAAAGAAGGGGAGTGAGACACTTTTTCCAATGGACGACCTCTAATCCTTCCTCCATGGGCATATCATGTATAGATGAGTTGAGATAGGAGGGACATCAATGTGGAATCAGAATGGATATCATATGTATCCTTATTATCCTTTTCAAACTCCTTATTACCATGATGCCCGATACGCTGGACAGGAAGGCTATGGAACCGAGCAGAAACCTGTTTATTATGATCCAGTGCAAGTTCCAATTTTATATGCCGATCAGCCTGTAGTACAAGATGGGATTGAGCCAGCCTATCGAGCTAGTTGGAAGTCATGGGAGGACCTTGACTCTCCGCCGAGGGGAATGAAAGGAGCGCCGTCAGTAGCTTCTTGGCAGCCCAATCGGTTGGATTGTTTCGTACGGGGGGACGATAACGGCATGTGGCATAAATGGTGGGACGGTTCCCGGTGGAGGGAGTGGGAGAACCTTGGCGCACCACGAGGAGGTCTTAGGAGCTACCCAGCTGCTGTCTCATGGGGGCAAAATCGCATTGACTGTTTTGTTCGTGCGCGCAACGAACGAATGTGGCATAAGTGGTGGGACGGTTCCCGGTGGAACGAGTGGGAGGACCTTGGTACGCCTCCAGGAGGAATGAAAGGAGCCCCATCTGTGGCATCATGGCAGGCAAACCGATTAGATTGTTTTGTTCAAGGTGAAGACAACAACATGTGGCACAAGTGGTGGGATGGTTTCAGGTGGAGCAACTGGGAGAACTTAGGATCCCCTAAAGGCGGGCTGCGTGATGGTCCTGGTGCTGTGTCATGGGGGCCGAATCGAATTGATTGTTTCGTGCGCGGTCGTACTGATCAGCTATGGCATATATGGTGGGATGGTTCTAGGTGGAGCAACTGGGAGAATCTTGGCGCTCCTCGTGGTGGATTTGAAAATGCACCAGCAGCTTCATCGTGGTCTTCGAACAGAATCGATTGCTTCGTTCGAGGTGATAACAATAGTTTGTGGAAGAAAACATGGAAAGGTACGAGATGGAGTAATTGGAAAGACCTCGGTGCTCCACAAGGTGGTATCCGCTCAAGCCCTGCGGCAGTCTCATGGGCAAGGAAACGAGTGGATTGTTTCGTAAGAGGGCGTAACGATAATATGTGGCATAAGTGGTATTCGTAGAAAAAGCCTGCATCTCCTATAGGAGGTGCAGGCTTTTCGTTGTTGTAATTTGGCCACTGGTCAATAGAGATGAGTAATGCTCAAACGCAGATGCGCATGGCTAGAAAATGAGAGAGCATGGCCGGAAAACTTATTTTACTTATCTTGATTTGACTCAGATCGTCTATAGACCATTAGTTATCATGTATAGGTATGATTTGTCCCCTAATCTCCCCTGCAAGGTTTTGTTCTGTATGGACATTCACATAAGTTAATTCTTTCTTCATACAATCGAGGAGGTCAGCAATGGAGTGAATGCCGACGTCATTCTTCACAATGTCTTCATCCCTTAGAATGCTTGTTACCACACCCATACGAGTAGAGATGCCGTTTTGGTTTGGTAGTGTATCAAGGTCTGCCCCGAATAAAAAGGCTACAACAGGCCCATTCTGGTCACGATCGCCAAAATGGATATGTGCTTGAACAAAGTTTTCAATGTCTTCTACTTTTAAAACGAATTTAATTTTTGTGTCATGCTTATTTGCGACAAATTTTGCAAAGCCAGACGCTTCAGATTCAACTGGTGGAACTTCGTTTTTTCCTTTTAAGCGTGCTTTAAAATACTTTTCCATATCATCGCCTCCTGTAGTGAACGCTCTTATCTTATTCACTGGGCTCTGAATGGTGTTTGTATGAGGATATTTCCGTTTGATTTTATTGAGTGTAAGGTGGTTCGGGAAATCACTCTGGCTGGGGAACAGGGAGACTCGTATAAGGGAAGAAGCCTAGTTCCGGCGAGAAGGGACATAGCGAGAAAAGATGTCTTATCTGTATCCTAGGCACCACGCCTACACATTTCTAGGTCGATGAGAACCACAGAGAACCCTAGAGATAAAAAGAAAGAGGAAGTTCGACTAAAACCGTCACGTCCTGTGACAACGTCGAACGCCCCCCTCATCGTGTGGGGCTGCCCGTGGAAAGGGAGTCGTTCCCTAGACAACTCACCTATAACTAAATGTAACGGCCCACCCCCTTGTCTCAGACTGAGTCTTCAATATAATGCCTTTTTGTTTATATGCTCTTTAGAAGTAAGTCCACTTCTTCTCGTACGGCGGCCCATGCTTCTGTTTTTGTGTCGATCAGCATAAAGTGTTCGGCTTCTGTAAGTTCTACAAACTTCACAAATTCAGCCAGTTCTTCAGCGATGCGATGGTATCGTGAGCTAATTCCAATAGGAACATGTATATCTAGTGCGCCGTGAACAAGGACGTGCGGAACGTTAAAGGGAAGCAGTTCAAGCGGTGAGGCTGCTTTTATTCGTTCCGATACATCTTTAGGGCTGCCTTTTAATAAATCGGCAACAGGGTTGTTTGGTTCTGCTCCCATAGAAGTATCTCTGAAATGGTGGACGTCGTGCATTGTCTCAAGGTCGACTACACCTGCAAGGCTCATAGCTCCTGCTACAGAATGGGGATGTTCTACATAAAGATCGCTTGTCGTCTGAATCTTATGACGACCTGCAAGCCACATCGCTAAATGACCGCCAGCTGAATGACCAATGGTAATGGTTTTGGTGGTATCTAGATTATATTCTTTTGAAAGCTCAAGTACGTAATCGAACGCTGCCCCTACGTCTAAAAGGGTATTAGGCCATGCGCCATCATCTTGTCCAACGCGGCGATATTCAATATTCCAAGTAGCGAAGCCTTGAGCGGTTAGGTCTTCTGCAACATCATGCATAAGATCCACCTGGAACTGTTCTTTCCAGAATCCTCCGTGTATAACAACCGCAACGGGATGAGGGCCTTCTCCTTCTGGGAGTCTTATTTCTCCAAATTGGTCTTTTTTGTCTCCGTAAAAAATCTTCTTCATCGTAACACCTCATTACTCTTTTTTTATAAGGCTATGTTAAAGTTTAATGTTGCTATTCTTTATAACAAGCTTGTTCAAGAATCGGGAAGGATTGTTGAAGCTGAGAGAATGTTTTCTTTAACTTCAATTGAGCGTAAGGTGGGCCTGGAAACCACTCGCTTTCCTGTGGGGAGCTGGTGAGCCTCCTCTCCCGGCAAAGCCGGTTTCCGGGGTCTCACCTAGGCTCTTCTGCCCACGGGAGTCTCGCAGTTTCCAGGCCCACCTTTGCCATATAAGGATGAACGAAAACATGCCATGTAGGGTGACATCAGACCACCTGGTGTTAACTGTGGGGCCGTTCACCCTTTTAATGTCAGGGCTTGCTCGGGGACTGCGAGACTCCCGCGGGAAAAGGAGCCTCGGGAAGACCCCACAGAGAGCGAAAGCGAACGAGGAGGCTTCCCAGCTCCCCGCAGGAAAGCGAGTTGTCCCCGAGCAAGCCCAAGCACTCATAATGGTAACGGCCCTTTCCATACTAAAATGTCTCAACTTCGAGTCTTCCACATAAGGGGGCTTAGGCTTAGAACAAAGCAACACTAAACAGTAACAGAGCCTTCTATAAAGGTATTATCTCATAGATGAATAAACAAAAGGCAAAGTGTGCCCGGTATAAAAGATTTAATTTTCTGATTACTTGTTGACTTTCCTTTTCTTTCAAGATAAGTTAGTAAGTAGATAATATAACGATAAATATAATTCCGGTAATTTAGTGCAATACGTTTGGGTTCTGTCTGCCTGGTTTTAGGAATGATTCTAAGCGAAAATGGGGGAAGATACATGATTTTGCACAAAAATGAAAGCGCTTCAAAAAGTGATATGGAACAAGTGCAGCTAGATGGTCTTAAGGCTACTGTTCAACGAGTTTACGAGAATGTTCCGTTTTATAGGGAACAATTTGATGCACTAGGCCTGAAACCGAGTGATATTCAAACAGTTAAGGATGTTCAAAAGCTTCCTTTCTTGCAGAAGAAGGACCTTCGTGCACATTATCCTTTTGGGTTATTCGCAGTAGATCGTAGTGAACTGGTGCGTCTGCATGCTTCTTCTGGGACAAGCGGAAAGCCGACTGTTGTTGGCTATACAAAGAAGGATGTACAGATGTGGTCTGATCTTGTTGCTCGTGCGATCTCTTTAGCGGGTGGGAAGAAGGGGGAAATTCTGCATAATGCTTATGGATACGGTTTATTTACAGGCGGGCTTGGCCTCCATTTTGGAAGTGAAGAGTTAGGGATGGCTACCGTCCCTGTTTCAGGTGGGAATACCGAACGTCAGATTACGCTGATTGAGGATTTCAAGCCAACGGTAATCTGTGGTACCCCTTCGTATATGTTGAATATTGCAGAGCGTATGGAACTTATGGGGAAAGATCCACGTGCTACTTCCTTAAAATATGGCATCTTTGGAGCAGAGCCATGGTCTGAGGAGATGCGACGCACGCTTGAGGAGAAATTTGATATTAAAGCGTGCGACATATACGGTCTAAGTGAAGTGTTAGGGCCAGGTGTGGCTATGGAATGTCATGAAGCACAAGATGGTCTTCATGTTGCTGAGGATCATTTCCTCGTTGAGGTCATTGACCCTGAAACAATGCAGCCAGTGCCGGATGGTGAAGATGGAGAGCTTGTCTTTACAAGTTTAACGAAAGAGGCCTTTCCAGTCATTCGTTACCGTACGGGTGACATCGCTTCGGTTACACGTGAGCCTTGTGCTTGTGGGCGTACGACAGCGCGCATGTCGAGAGTGAAAGGTCGAATCGATGACATGCTTATTATAAGGGGAGTAAACGTATTTCCTTCTGAGATTGAACATTTTCTATTGCAGGTAAAAGGAATTGTTCCTCATTATCAGCTGCATTTAATGCGTAAAGGAAGCATGCAACAAGTTGAATTGCAGGTGGAGGTCGATGAAGCGTTCTATGGGAGTATCGGAGAGAATCTGAAGCATGAGAAATGCGCAACCTTATCAAGACAGATTAGGACCATCATGAAAAATAACTGTCTCGTCTCTGTCGATGTACGTGTGAACAAACCGAATTCCATCCCTCGTTCTGAGGGGAAAGCGGTTCGGGTCGTAGAGCAGATGATGAGTTAGGAGTAGAGCCTACTAAAAAGCCTAAATCGTATATACGATTTAGGCTTTTTAGATTTTATAATATTTTACTTAAGAAGGACTGAGTTCTAGGATTTTGAGGGTCATCAAAGATTTGAGATGGAGACCCTTCTTCCATAATAATGCCTTCGTCCATAAAGAGAACACGGTCACCTACTTCGCGGGCAAAGCCCATTTCGTGGGTAACAACAACCATAGTCATACCTTCAACGGCAAGGTCTTTCATAACTTGAAGAACGTCTCCGACTAGCTCTGGATCAAGAGCAGAAGTTGGCTCATCAAAGAGCATGACTTTTGGATTCATGGCAAGAGAGCGAGCAATGGCCACACGCTGTTTTTGACCACCTGATAAACTCTCAGGATAGACATTTGCTTTGTCACCAAGTCCTACCTTATCAAGAAGAGCTTGCCCTTCTTTATCCGCTTCACTTTTAGACAGGCCTTTTACTTTAATAGGAGCTAGTGAGATGTTCTCTAATACAGTTTTGTGTGGGAATAGGTTGAAGTGCTGAAACACCATTCCAACTTGGGAACGTACAGCATTAATATCCACTTTCGGGTCTGTTAAGACATCTCCATCAATCTCAATCTCACCAGAGGTGACTTCTTCTAAGAGGTTCAGGCACCTTAGGAAAGTACTTTTCCCTGAACCTGAGGGACCAATTACACAGACTACTTCACTTTCCTCAACTTTCGCGTCAATTCCTTTTAAGACTTCTGTTTTACCAAACGATTTGTGTAGATCTTTTACAGTAATCATTTATACGTCAAGCTTCCTTTCTAATCTTCTTAAGAAAAATGAGGCAGGGATTGTGATACATAAGTATAAGAAACAGACAACAATTAGCGTCTGAAATGGAGAATACGTTATGTTGTAATACTGTTTTCCGAGATATAAGAGCTCACCAATGGCGATAACGGAAAATAAAGAGGTATCTTTCAAACTGATAACAAATTGGTTTCCAAGAGGAGGAATCATTCGTTTAAAAGCCTGAGGCCATACGATAAGGCGCATTGTCTCCCGCTCACTTAACCCAAGTGCACGTCCTGCTTCACGTTGTCCTTTATCAATAGAGTGTACCGTACCGCGGACAATTTCAGCAATATAAGCGCCGGCATTTATAGCGATTGCAATAATGGCAGTTGGAAGTGCTCCGATGTTGAAACCGATAATATCTTCTGTAAGTCCTGAATAGATAAAAAGAATTTGAGCAAGCATCGGAGTACCACGAACAATCTCTACAAACCAAAGAGAGGGTAAGTTGATAATCTTTTTCTTTGATAAACGTCCCAGACCTACGATAGCTCCAATGATAAAGCCGAAAAATAAACCAGCCAATGTAATTCCTATTGTGAGTATAAGTCCTTCAGGGAAGATCGCTTGAAAACTTCGAATGTAATGAGAATCCATAATAGCATCAAACATTGATTAATCGCTCCTTAATTAAGTACGAAATAGAAAAGCGCAACAAGTTCATAACTTGTCGCGCTTTCTGTTGTGCCTTCTAAGGTGTTATGAACCTAATTGACTTCTATTACTCTGGTTTTTTCCCGAAATATTTCTCGTAGATTTCGTCGTAAGTTCCGTTTTCCTTCAGAGTAGCAAGCGCTTCGTTAACAGGTTCTACAAGGTCTGAGCCTTTTTCCATTGCAATACCGTAAGACTCACCTTGAAGGGTTTCACCAACTGTTTTTAACTCACCCTCGCCGCTTTCTTGAATGTAGAATTCGACGTTTGGCTTATCATATAAAGATGCATCAACGCGACCGTTTCGAACGTCCATATAAGCGTTGATAATCTGAGGGAAAGCTTTTATCTTTGCTTCTGTATTTTCTTTTAAGTATGCTTCACTCGTTGTTCCTGTCTTAACGCCGACTTCTTTTCCATCGACATCATCAATTGATTGAATCTCTTCGTTATCACTTTGAACCATTAAGATTAAGCCAGAATCATAGTAGGGATCTGAGAAATCAATACTTTCCTTACGCTCTTCTGTAATAGAGATCCCAGCAATGGCAAGTGGATAGCGCCCGGACTGCATTCCAGTAATAAGTCCGTCAAACTGCATAGACTTGAATTCAACGTTAAAGCCAGCTTCATCTGCAATGGCTTTCATTAAATCAATATCGAAGCCTTTCATTTCTCCGGTATCCGGATCTTTATATTCAAAAGGCTTAAAGTTTGCATCTGTAGCAACCGTGTAGGTCTCTTTCTCTCCAGAGTCCCCACTGTCTCCACTATCTCCGTTTGTTGCATCCCCACTAGAGTCAGTTGAAGAACCACATGCTGCTAGTACAGCAATTGATAGAATTGTGATAAAAAGTGCAAATAAACGTTTCACCTAATGGACATCCCCTTCCAAATTTTATAAATCTGTGTACAAGTATCTCATAATAGTCAGAAAATTTAAATATCTGTATGCGCTAATGATTTAAAGAATAGTCTGAAAATTAAAGGTGTGTCGTAAATACGCTCGTTTTATTTACAATAGCGGCAATTTCTTTTGATTTTCTATCTTTTATTCATGATTCGGCTAAGTGAATATAGAGATTGGATTTTTTTGAAGGTATTTGGAAAATATTGTTGAACCATCATGTAATTAAGCTAATATTCTGATAGAAGGGATTTGTATACTGATGTGGCGGGTTATAGTTCAGACGTTTGGAATTTGGCTCTCTGTGACCCTGGTGTTGATCCTAGTCGTTCTTATACCAAGGGGGAACCACGAGGTCGACCGGTCGCTGTCTAGAGAAGAGCAGATGGAACAATACGAAGAAGGAATTACGGATTTTTCTTGGGAGGCTTACGGGAATAATGTGACGACTTTGATTCAGTATGCATGGAAACATAAAAGTTTAGGAGAAACCATCCATACTCACTCTGTAGAGTATGAAGTATGGAGGTATTTGAAGAAAAGCATGTGGCTTATTGTTCCTAGTTTTATCTTGAGTTCTATTTTAGGAGTGTTGAAAGGAATCTATGATTTTTATGTGAAGCATCGAAAGCTCAAGTTTTTGGGGGAGAAAACAACTGTGTTCTTTCTTTCAGTTCCTGATTTCTTCTTGTTATTAATGATCCAGGTAGCTCTTATTACGCTTGCCCATTATGGGTTTCCGCGTATTAGTTTATATGGAAGTGAGGAGGTTTCAAATAAAATTGTCGGTATTGTGTTTTTGGCCATTTATCCAACCTTTTATATAGCGAGATTAACGTATTCGAGTTTAGAGCAACAGTCTAACGAAGATTACATACGTACCGCGCTCAGTAAAGGCACACATCGCTTCAAGATCATTTGGACACATATGCTTAGTAACTGTTGGCTTGCCATTACAAGCCACTTGAACACGATCATGCTCTATATCTTATCAAATTTATTTATCGTAGAGTTGATTACATCCTACCGGGGAGCTGCTTATCGGTTCTATAAAGCACTCCACGTTAGAGGGAGCTTTACAGTAGGGAGCCCTCAGTCTATTGATACATCCCTTGTTATTGAATATATTATTGTATTCACAGGGGTGCTCCTGATTGTTCAACTATTTAGTAAACTAGCAGCATATCAGCTCTTGCGTAGAGGGGGTTCATCCTCGTGAAGCTAAATAAACAATTACTAGCAGGGATCATATTCCTTGTAGGACTTCTATTTGTAACGTTTGTAGGCCCCTACCTTCCATTTATTGATGAAGATATCGAAAAAAAGGGAATGATGATTACAGAGAATGGGGAGATAGAGATCCCGCCTTTCCCTCCATCTAGCGAGTATTGGCTAGGTTCTGACCACTACGGAAGAGACATTTTGAGTCGTTTAGTGGTGGGGACAAAAGAGGTGCTAGCGGTGGTGCTGTCCGTTGTTCTGATTCGTTACTGTTTAGCAATTCCCCTTGGGCTTGGAGCTTTCTATTACCGGAGAGTGCGTAGGGTTTTGCAGTTTTTAAACCATACATTATCTTTTGTTCCTATGATCTTTATCGTGTTGTTCTTTATTACGATGCCTTACTTGTATTTCTCACCGCATCGAACAACTTGGCTAATTATCATATTGGCAGTTGTAGAAGTGGGGAGGGTGGGAGATGTGTTGTATAAGCAAACAGAAGAAATCTCCTATAAGCCCTTTATGGATACAGCCATTACATCAGGAAATACGCCATTTCAGATGCTGCGGCGTTATTATTTTCCCCAGTTGTTTCCTCATATGGCGGTGAACATATCGCTCGATATTAGTCGTGTAATGTTTGTGATCGGTCAGCTCGGGTTAATTCAGGTATTTATCAGTCATAAAATTGAAGCCATAGCGTCAGTGACCACACCGGCTTATAAAGTTATTAACACCTCTCATACATGGCCTGTTCTTTTCCAACGAGCTACTTCTGATGTATTTGGTAGTGTTTGGGTCCCTTTTGCGGGGGCGGGTGCGATTACGATTTTTGTGGTTGGGTTTTACTTATTAGGGAACGGCATTCGACACTATTTTGAGAAACGTCAGAGTTATATTTAAAAGGATGATAAAAAGCTGCCTTCTTTAAAGAAGGCAGCTTTTCTTTTTTGGCCCCACAGGACGTGGGGTCGTTCGATGTTGCCACAGGATGTGGCGAACTTAGTCGAACTTCCTCTTTTGCTGAACAGTCGCCTGTGCTTTTCATGAGATCCAGCTCCGGCTCCTAGCCCCTAGCGTGATAAGCAATCTACCTGCAGTGACTAACGTCACTTCCGGCAGCTTGCTTATCCGGCCCCACACGACGTGGGGTCGTTCGATGTTGCCACAGGATGTGGCGAACTTAGTCGAACTTCCTCTTCTAACTGATCACCCCGCCTGTGCTTTTCTTTATACCCACGTATAGTCCTCGCCCCAGCTCTCTTTTGCTAGTTGTTTAACCTGGTTGATGAGGTGGGGTTCTACTGCGTAGGCGTCGCCTTGTTCGTATGGGTTGTAGTGGAAGGCGTAGAGGCGTGATGTGAATTCGTGAAATGGTAAGGAGCATTCGCCTTCTTGTTCCCCGTTGCCCATGACGCTTGGTTCTATGTTTTGTCCCCAGTTTTGTGAGCTGTCGTTATTTGGATTGTAAAAGTAGACGCG
This sequence comes from Pontibacillus chungwhensis BH030062, assembly GCF_000770675.1. GTDB lineage: Bacteria > Bacillota > Bacilli > Bacillales > BH030062 > Pontibacillus > Pontibacillus chungwhensis. The sequence goes on along the minus strand of NZ_AVBG01000008.1, from coordinate 111,150 downwards.
GTATTGATTGTTTGGGTCTTTGGCGATTCGGATGATCGATACGGCGTGGAAGCCGAGTAATTTTCCGCGTACGTTTGTGATAAAGATTCCGACTGGGTTCGGGTAAATCAGTTCGTAGTCATCGTTATAATCTGGATGGTGGGTCGCATAGAATAGACGCACAAATCCAGAGAAGTCGTTAATAAATCCAGTGAGTGGATCGATGACGGTACTGAATCCTTTTGGTACCCAGTCGCCGTAAAAGGATGGGTTCACCCATCTGTGACCATCTTCACCGCGCAGGGCAACTTTGGTCATCATTTCACTATAGATCCGGTCTAGGTGAGGAACTAGGACGAGTGAGACGGGATCTAGTTCTGTATGCAACTCTGGTGCTAGACCTCCTTTAAGGTTTTTTGAATGAATTGGTAGACCTTCAAAGGTAAAGTCAATATCCCCATCACGGGCTGCACGTGGTATTAAATCGAGCAAGACGCCTGGTGCGTGTTGGGCCCAAAGGCTAATGCCTCTGGCTGCCTGGCAAGTTGGATTAAATCCCTGACCGACCCCAAGTGGTTGACCGAGTACGCTAATGACACCGGCGACGAGAATGCTATTTGCTGTCATTCCCTCCCCATTTCGGACGGTTTTCAAAAGAGCTGTCCTGACATCTGGGAGAATGTCTAGTTCAATAAGTCTTCTGAGCCCAGGCATTACAGGGGAGGAGGATAACACTCCGCGCTCGAGCATTAGGGCCAGGCCGTAAATGGATTGGCATGTGGACGGAAAAATCGCTACTTTAATTAACTGGGTTACAAGTTCTTGGTGTTCTTCTAGATTCGCCTTTCCTTTCCCGCTTAGCTGAAGGGCATACGGAAGAAGGGTAGGGACTTTTTTCGATAGAACTCTTAATAGGGTTGCGTGATGCGGGCAGGCCAGACCTGTTTTGCGTAAGGAGGCGGCCATTGCAACGCATTCAGATCGAAGCTCTTGTTGAGACATCTCGCGCAAACGACTTCTGTAAGCGCTCAAATCAGTGTGTTGCTGACTGACCGGAGATGGGCCTTCAATGGCTTCTATATAAGTAAGTAAAGCTTCTCTTTCTTCATATTCAAGATCTGACTTGAGCATTTCTTTCCCCATTTTGATCATGGAGACCACGCGCTTAATCATTATGGGTCTTTGAGCCGTTATTCTTGTAATCTCAGACACAAGTGTTTTGGTTAATCCATTGTTAGATAAATAGCTTGCAATAAATTGAAAGACTTCGCTTGTTAAGTCATCGTTTTCGTGTTTTTCAATACGAGCACTTTCACTAGCATCAGGGAAAAGGAGGTTTAAATTTAAAGCTAATACTTCGTTCAGAAACTCCTCTGCTATTTCAGCTGAAATTTTTGGATGAGTATAGGCACCTTTGGCAATCGCAAGCATCCGTAATTCGCTTAAGATCTCGATAATCATCGGTACGCCTTTAGCCTTTAAGGATCCTGAAACAAGAGGAGGCTGTAAATTTTCAGCCTTTTCCCAAGGACCATCTTGGAAGACGCCTATTTCTTCAAACCGGTGAGCAAAATGAAACAGTTGCTCAAGTCCATCTTCCGTTCGAAGGAGGCGGTTGGCTTCCTGATACACGTCCGTTTGGTATCTTGATTTTGCAAAAGGTGCAGCTTTTTCTAAAGCTTGTAAAGCATGTGTGAAACGTTCGACTAGATCTTCAGTACGTTGAGCCATATTTACTCTCCCTTTACTTTTAGAAACTTAACGGTAGAAATTATATTCTTCGTACAACTGTAGTAATCGACGCATTTCTTCGCTGTCCTCTCCGTGGAAGAAAATCGTTCCATAGTGATTGCCAAAGCCGATTCGCTCCGCTACTTTCCCTTGAGGAGGCGTAAACAGATCGTGCTTTTCAAAAAACGGATGTTCCTCAAGCTCTTCTGGAATGTTCAACTCTTCTACGTAATCTGTGTTTGGATGAACCATCAAGCATCCTGCATAACCGTCAAAATCAGTTGGGCTAGGGAAGAAGAGTTCTAGTTCTTCATCTGTGGTATTTGGATCGCTGCATAGAATTTGTGCTTCGTACGCACTAAATCCATACGCTTTTTCAATCAGGTCAAAAATATGTCCACCCGGAACTCGTGCAGCAACTTCCCCGAAGTGAAGGGTTCCATCTGGAGTTATAAAGTATTCCGGATGAATGACTCCATACTCGATTTCGAACGCATCGACGAGTTGTTGAACAGCTTTTTCGATGAGAGGACGCTTCTCTTCTAATGAAGGAGAAGCAGGGACGAAATTGGAATAGCCTAAGCGAATGTATTCGGTAATGTTTAAGAAACGAACTTTGCCTTTATGAACAAAAGCTTCACACGAAAACTCTTGACCGTCTAAGTGACTTTCCATAAGTAAAGGGAAGTCCTGATCCTGAAGCTTTTCAACATCTTCTTCTGTATTAATGGCTAAGTGACCGACAGACCCTGCTTTATCAAGAGGCTTAACGTGAATTGGGTCGTACACATCACCATCAATTTTAAGTAAGGCTTCATTTACTCGCTTTAAGAACCATTTCACATCTTCGATTGAGCGTGCTTCTTCAAATACTCCAACTTTAATACCGGCAATTTGAGCTTTACGCTTCATCATTCCTTTGTCGCGTAGCAATAGGGATCTGTTGAAGATCCGTGGTTCTTCTCTAAAACGGGCGTTTAGTGCGCCAGCCCATTCTACACACTCTTCGTAAAGAGGAACGGCTAATTCCGCACCTAGTGCTTTTAACTTCTTATACAATAAGTCAGATCCTTCATTTAGCTTATGAAAGTCCCACCCAACAAAAGCAATATCATGTTTTTCCGCATAAGATTCAAAATCTGGAGGTCCAACTACGACAAATGGTCGGTTTAGTCGAGCGGCTGCTTCGATAGCAGGTAGACTCCAACCGATTAAGGCAGTTAAATAAGGTTTTGTTTGTTCCTTTAAATCCGTTTCTTGTGTAGATGTTTCTCTTTCTAATTGATCAAGTTCCATATAAATCGCTCCTTTTAATCAATAAATGATGAAACGTTTGTGGAGAAGCATGATGATTGCCAAAATAAGTTTGGATGGAGTGCAGTGTTAGTTTAAACGTATCATAACTCGCAAAAAGAGTAAGCGCTTTATAGTCGATTCGACAAAACTAGTGTCAATTCTACAAGGATTTGATGAACATATACCGAACAATTGTGTTTTTGTGCTAGTTTTGGTAATTTGAACGTACGATACTGAAGTGTAGAAGGTGAATGCATGTATTTATCTATACAAGAAACAGCAGAGTACTTAGAGTTGCCTGTAGAATATATTGAAAAGCTTGTAAGGGCGGGGCGAATCCGTTCTATATTTGATGGTGAAGACTATCTGATTAACCAAAATCAGTTTACAACTCATTTTGAACAAGTCGAGAAGTATCGCCAATATATACAAGACTACTTAAATGAACCAATCCCAGAAGACCCAGACATTAAGGACGAGGATTAATATGGGAGAGGCCATGTAGAAAGGGAGCTTTGCATTGAAAGAAATCTATAGTGAAGTGCTGCAATATAGAGGGACGCATTATGACTTTGGCTATAAACAAGGGGAACTCTTAAAGGATTCATTAACTGTGCGAAACAGAGAGAAGCAGTGGAAGATTCGAAAACCGCGTTTTACGGTGGAGGAAGAGGAAGTGAAACATGCTATTAAGCGGTTTGCTCCTGGTATTTGGGATGAATTATTAGGGCTTAGAGATGCTCTCGATTGGACGATGGAGAGGGTGATGATGGAGTTTGGTGGATATCGCGTCGAGTATGTAAAATCGGGCTGTTCCATCTTAACAGGCGATGGTTACATGATTCGTAACTACGACTATCAACCCAAAACATACGAAGGTCGTTATGTTTTCTATCAGCCAACCGATGGAGGATACGCGATAGCTGGGCCCTCACAGCGTGTAACGGGCAGAATGGACGGCATTAATGAAAAAGGCTTAGCCCTAGGATATAACTTTATGCACCGCAAGAAGCCAGGTAATGGATTTATTTGTTGCATGATTGGACGCTTAATTCTTGAATCCTGTGCAAATGTGGACGAAGCAGTTGCGATGCTTAAAGAAATTCCTCATCGCCATTCCTTCAGCTATATCGTTTATGATGGCAAAGGCGAGACCTATGTTGTAGAAACATCCCCTAGAGGTGTTGAGGTGCGCGAATCGAATGTATGCACGAATCATTTCGAAATTATGAAAGATGAAAATCGAAATTACTTAAAGGATTCTGAGCGTCGTATGGATGTGATCAATGAGGAGAAAGGGCAACTCTCAAATGGGTACGAGGCTTTTCGACTTATGAATGATTCCGACCGAGGTGTATTCTCAAAGCAATATAGGAACTGGGCAGGAACGATTCATACCTCCGCCTACTTCCCGAAGAGCCTTACAGCCTGGATGGCCCTTGGCGGTGACAGAGAACCGGTCGAATTTGACTTTGCTCACTGGTTGCAAGGAAATGACCTGGACATCTCACGCATCTATGGCGAAGTCGACACAGACTTACCATTTGTCCATATGGACGAAAACGCACGCTAACAAAGAAGGGCCACCTAAAAAGGTGGCCCTTCTTTGTTGCTGTAGGGTGTTTCCGTTCGCTTTAGTTGAGTGTAAGGTGGTTCGGAAGTATGCTAAACGAGAGGGAGCCCTCCTGGTTCTAAGTGCGGGTCCGTTTCCCCCATTTACGATCAGGGCTGGCTGGAGGACGGCGAGACTCCCGCGGGACAAGGAGCCTAGGGAAGACCCCACAGAGAGCGTTAGCGAACGAGGAGGCTTCCCAGCTCCCCGCAGGAAAGCGAGTTGTCCTCCAGCCAGCCCAAGCTCTTTTACCGTAACGGACCTTCTCTGCCCATAGTCACCTTTGGATTGCTTAAGCGTCTGAGCGGTGGGCGACTACTTCTACTTCGACTTTAACATCTTTCGGCAGACGACTTACTTCAATAGCTGCTCGTGCTGGGTAAGGTTCTTGAAGGAAGCTGGCATAGATTTCATTCACCGTTTGAAAGTCTTCCATAGAAGCAAGATAAATATTCGCCTTAGCGATATGCGCATAGTTAAGGCCTGCTTCTTCTAAGATTGCTCCAACGTTCTTCATCACTTGTGTCGTTTGTTCGCTCACATCTTCTGAAACAATTTCCATCGTGCTTGGGTTTAATGGAATTTGTCCGGATACGAATACAATTTGACCAAGGTCAATTGCTTGAGAATAAGGACCGATCGCTTCTGGTGCGTTGTTTGTTGAAATTGCTTTAACCATTTTGAAAAACTCCTTTACTATTTAATGGGACGGTATGTGAGGGAGTCCACCCCTATGATTGAAGCCCTCATTATTTATAAAAAGTCTAATGGACACGCATAAAAGCGATGAACTTCTTATATAATGAGGATACAAAAGTTGATGAAAACTTGCGTGACAAGTACGCCTATCATACCACATATTATCAGAAAATTTTAACGATCCAAATTTTTAGGTGCATACCACTTTACTTCACTAATGGGATCATGTATGATTTGGGATAACATAAAATTTTAAATAGCGATAAACTTCTTATCCAGAGAGGCGGAGGGACTGGCCCTTTGATGCCCGGCAACCATCGAGTCGATGAATACAATTGACAAGAACGGTGCCAATTCCTGCAGGAACAATATGTTCTTGGAAGATGAGAGGATCGTACGGATATACACTTACGAGCCCTTTCTTGGATAAAAGAGAGGGCTCTTCTATATGTAAGAGGCCGCGATCGTACTCTCGAAGAAAGAAGTGTCGTTTTCAGAAAGGGAGAGATTAGAATGGCAACAGCAGTATTTGCAGCAGGATGTTTTTGGGGAGTAGAGGCTTATTTTGAACGAATTGAAGGTGTGAAAGCGACACGCGTCGGATTCATGGGTGGCACTGTTGCAAACCCTTCTTATCAACAAGTGAAAGCGGGAGGGACTGGTCATGCGGAAGCGACGAAAGTTGAATTCGATCCAAGCCTGATTTCCTATAGCGAACTTGTCGATCACTTCTTTGAATGCCACAACCCTACACAGCGTAATCGTCAGGGCGAAGACGTTGGTTCACAGTATCGATCTGTTATTTTTGCAGCAGAAAATCAAAAAGTGATTGCAGCTAATAAGATCACGGAATGGAACAACAAAGGCATCTTTAAGAGCGAGATTGTTACGGAAGTTAATGAAGTTACAGAGTTTTACGACGCTGAAGAGTATCATCAGAAGTATCTTCAGAAGAATGGCTCCGTTTCTTGCGGAATTGGCTAAGGTAGCCTAACTTGTGTTTCTTCTGAACATATGATACTTTATTCTCAATGCCACCTCGTAATCGATACGACTGCGGGAACTTAACCATCCGTTTGAGGTGGCAGGTTACATAATGATTCATTCTAAAGGCGATGCGAACCGTTATTCATAACGGTACGCATCGCCTTTTTTTAACTGGCTTAATAATTGCTGCGGTATATATAAATAGGAGTTGTGGTATTCCAAGAACTCACTTGAACGGAAGATGAGGGAGTTATTCCGGGTAAGGAAAAGGTGTTGGAAATGACAATTCCTCTATAGTCAGACAGTGTTATGGAAAGTTCTCTCATTGCTTTAGTAAAAGGCTCTGTTAAAGTTTGTTGTTGATAATTGCTTAAATCGAACAAATGTTCTATAATGGAGTCACCAAATATGGGGTAGTGATGACTGTGAGAGCAAGCGATATCCTTAAAGCCATTCAAAAACTTAATCCTTCGGAGAAGCATCGTTTACGAGAATATTTAATAGACGCTCTTACTGCGTCATCCTTAACAGGAACCGTACTGGATGAAATATCAGAACGTAAAAATAAGGATGGCTATCGTTGCCCTGATTGCGAGTCAGAACATATTGTACGCTTTGGTAAATACTCCACTATCGTAGACGGTGAAGAAGTGAAGAAACAACGTTATCGCTGTAAAGCCTGTCGAAAGACTTTTACTGACCTCACCAATACGGCATTATATAGAACTCGTCATCTCAATCGTTGGATGAAGTTTATTGAATGTATGATAGAAGGCTATTCACTTCGTAAATCAGCAGAGTTGATTGGTGGCGTTACTCATGTGACCTTGTTCTATTGGAGGCACAAGCTCTTGTCGGCATTAAAGCAAATGAAAAGTTCAAAATTCCAAGGTATCGTTGAAATGGACGAGACCTATTTCCTGTACTCTGAAAAGGGGAAAAGAAAGATAAAGGATAGAAAGCCTCGTAAACGTGGCGAGTCCGCAAAGAAACGTGGCATAAGCAACGAACAGGTATGTGTCTTAGTCGCAAGAGACCGTGACAAAATGACCTTTTCCCAGACGTTAGGGATGGGGCGATTAACAAAAGAGCAATTAGACAAAGCCATCGGGCATAAACTTTCCCACGAGAATGTATTATGCACCGATGCTTGGCGTGCCTTTAAAACCTATGCTGCTGAAAAGGAGTTATCGATTTACCAATTCAAATCTGACGGTAAAGTTCGCACCAAAGGTCTTTATCACATCCAAAACGTTAACAATTACCACCGAAGACTTAAAGGGTGGATACAGCGATTTAACGGTGTGGCAACCAAGTATCTGAACAATTATCTTGCGTGGTTTCAAGTATTAGAGAGCATCCATCACCAAAGAAACGAAGTCACAATGAATGAAATGATAATAAAAGGAAATTTAATTCCAAGTGTGGAAACTTATGATACACTAAGATTGTCTAAGTTTACTGTGTAAAGGTTATTTCTTTATTCAACTAACGGGCAGTTTAGTGCAAGAAGAAATTTCTGATAAAATGCAGGGTATAATAGATTTATTATTTTTTAAAGGATTGATTAAATGAATGAGATGACTTTTGAAAGTGATATTCTCTATTCACAATTAGCAGTATTTCAGTATGGTTTAGAAAACCCCTTTAATGACTGGAATGACACTCATGTTAACCAAGGTTTTGCATGGAGAGAAGGTTCTGTATCTTTTGGAACTCTTTCTAATGATGAAGAATGCAAAATTACCGTGAGAGTTACTGATAAAAAAGAAGTGGATATCGATGCTATTAGGGCAATAGCTGTACCTCTTTATATCAATAACAAAGGAATTGAAGTTGGCACTATCATGGAAACAAAAGTTATTGATATAGAAGAGGGAATGTATGAATTACTCTTTACCGTTAAACGATTAGAAAATGGATTAGGTCATTATTCATTTTCCTTCATAAAAAATAATAATCCTATGGCGAATATTATCAAAGTAGATGAAGAACTTAATCCACCATCAGTGTTGGTGATGAACGCTGAACCAGCAATATAAAAAGTTCAGTAAGTGGTGGCTTCTCTTCAATATAGAAAGGTTGTTAGTAATACTAAATGGAAATTGAAAGCATTAAAAGTAAAGAAGAACTGATTTCCTTTATTGATAATTTAATGGATGATTTGGTGACTAATCAAACCGAGTGGGAAAATCTAACCCTTGGAGATTACTTGGAAGCAATTAAAGGTTGGGTAGAGGATACAAATTCTTTACCAAGTAATCCAAACTGGACTACCATTGCTAAAATTTTAATGGCAGGGAAGTTTTATGAATAACTTTCTTATTGCGTTAACGGGTGCAATTATTTAGCAAGAATAGTCATCTTTTTCTACTTTAAATTACTAAGAAATATTGTATTATACACTTGAAGAGATTTATACATAATGGAGAGATTTTATGAAGAATGTTTTGATAGGTATTTTAGTATTTGTAATAGGTTATATGATAATTGGGATTTTCGCTAATTACGAAGGAGGTAAAATAGAGTTATCATATTATGCAGCTATTGCATTTTCTCTTGTTTATTTAGCTAGTGTCATAACAGTTTGTACTGGTTTTATCGTTAGTGCATTGAAGAAGTATTCAAACATACAGTAGCTACACGATATAACTAAAGGGTGCGTTAGTTTAATAAGACAATAAAACAAACAGAACTTCCAATTATATGGAAGTTCTGTTTTTTCTATAAATATCAACACTTAACTTTAACAGAGCCTAGTAAAAAGATAACAGTAAATAAGATCAAATTGTTCAGGTGAAGCGGTAAAGAAATCTTTTTTAATGACAATTACATTTGAGTATCCTCTTAGACGAACCATCCCTTTCATATAGAGGAATGGTATAAGAGATGTTTCATAGGCGTAGACTTTTGCACTTTTGAACTCTTTTGCGAAAGCGAAAGCCATCGTTCCCCACCCAGCACCGAAATCAGCGACTGTAAAAGGGGGAGATGCATGTACTTGTCTTACTACTTCTTTCTTAACATTTGGATGAGTAGGTGTTGGAGTAATCCCATTGGTAATGGAGCGGATCAATAATGAGATAAAAATAAATGTAATGATAGCCAATAGGATGAGGGTTATAGCATTAGAGATCATAGAAGAATGATTCCTTTCTGATATATTTTTGATCGTGTTCTACAAAATTTGCCATATTATCTTAATCACACGCTCTAAGCTGTCGATAAAAAGAAAAAGACATCTTCTGGAGGTACAATATTTATGAATGTTACAGAAATGCGTTTACAGGATGTGAAAAAGAAAAATGTATTGATGACCGCCACTTACAGTGTAGCTATGTTGTCAGCACTATCCCTATCTTTACAGGAGGGAGCACTTCTTCGTTCATCGATTTATGGAACGGAGTTGGCGTTGTTTTGGATTTTGCTTTTTGTTCTGCAACGCATCATACATAAACCAAAAGCTTTTTCTTATATCGCAGTGCTTATGCCGATTGTCGGGTACGCTTTATTAATCTATGTAGAGGGTGGCTCCCTTTCAGGTGACCTAATCTTGTTGTTCCTTGCTGTCTTTTCAGCCGTTCACTTGGATCGTAAAACGTTTGCTATAGGGTATGTTTTTGGATTAATTACCTTAATTGCAAGTCATACTTGGCCTAACCCACAACAAGCTGATTTGATGAATACGATCTTCCCAACTATAACGTTAATCTATGTGTTAATGGGAGTCATTTTAGGTGTGATGGTCTATTTGGCAGAACGGACATTTAAAAAACTTGAGACAATTCTCGATACCACTGAACAGGAGCGAGAGCTTCAAGCTAAGCAGAAGGAAAAACTTGAGAAGGAGGCTACACTTATTGCGGAAAACATTACCCGTGTTAACGATCAGGTTCAGATAAACGTTCAGGCACAAGGGGAAATGAAAACAGCCGTTCAAGAGGTGTCAGCTGGTGGCCAAAGTCAAAGTGAGCAAATTGCAGATATATCGGAACACGCTCAAAGTACAATGACAACCATTTCTCAAATGAAAGAGTCACTAACTGTACTTCAGTCAGAAACGAATCAAGCGTCTGAAGAGATTAATGGAGGTCAACAACGTATTTACCATCTTGAAACTGAAATGAATGAGTTGCGAAGTGTGATTCGCATGCTCAATGATACATTTAATATTTTAACGGGTAAAATTAAAGAAACGAATCAATTTACTGAAGATATTCAGCAAATCACAGAACAGACGAACCTTCTTGCCCTTAATGCATCGATCGAAGCAGCAAGAGCCGGAGAAGCAGGGAAAGGCTTTTCAGTAGTAGCTGAAGAGATTCGTAAGTTGGCAGAGGTGACGGGTCAGTCAGCCAAGAAGATTACCACTAATCTTGGAGAATTAAATGATAGCAATGCACAAGCGTTAAGTCAGATGAACACAGGTAGTGAAAAGCTCGATGAAAGTGTAGAGACCATGAACGAAGTTATTTCTTCGTTTGAACGTATTCAGTCATCATTACGCCATGTTAAAGAACGCACAGATGAATGTAACACAATAAGCGAGGATGTCGAAAACCGATCGCGCCAAGTAGAAGCGGCAACGAGCGAGCTAGCTGCCATTATTGAACAAGCTTCTGCGAGCATGGAAGAGATGAGTGCCACGATTGAGAGCCTTAATGAAGATAGTGAGAAGATAGGTGCTTATATTAATGACACTTCGACAAGTGCCAGGCAGCTCATATCCCTTTAAGTCACATACCCCCATGAGCATATATGGAGTAACGTTCCTGCTCTTGTGGTACACTACGAGTATTCGATTATATGTTAGGTGGTGTACCTATGAAACATGTTCAAACAATGGAAGAGATCCACTCAACCATTGGACAAGATGGATTAAACCTCTTATATATTTCAAGGCCAGGATGTTCGGTGTGCCATGCCCTTCTACCACAAATTGATGAGGTGTTAGAGCAATACCCTGCCGTTCAAGCTGTCCATGCAGATGCAGATGAAATCCCTGAAATAGCGGGAGAATTTTCTATCTTTACTGTGCCTGTCGTAATGGTTTATGCAGATGGGAAAGAGCAATTCCGTAAAGCTCGTTTCGTACCTGTGGATGAATTCGAAGAGCAATTAGCAAAGTTAAACCGCCTTATTAATGAATAATTGAAGAACCTCGTTCATTCCTTAGAATGAACGAGGTTTTTATAGTTGGAAACTCAGAATTATTGAGTGATAAGCTTTCTGTTATCCTTTCTTTTTCAACATACATACATGATAGAATACTAATAAAGCAAATGTATTCCTCTGTGAAAACTATGTAAACTCTAGGAGTGAAGAGGAAATACTAGAAGGTGTCACGAAGATAATGAAGAGAGGATTGATCCAGCATGATTTACGCGCTTTTTGCGGTTATAGCCCTTTTCTTAGCGTATATGATTATTCGTACGGATCGTAAGAGAGAAGAGGTTGAGGAAGAGGGACATATGTCCATCATTAGCAATTATATCGTTATGGAAATAGAAGATGAAGAGCAATTTGAGAAGTCATTTCAACCATTGAAAGAGCTTTCCGAGCAATATTCGTGGTTCGAGCCTGGCCATATGCTTTGCAGAGTTGATCTGTACGGGGATCACTATGAGGAAACGTGGGAGGGACTTCTTGCAAATACTCGCTATAATAAGGAACAAGAGCCGTACTTCTTGTTTTTCGAGCATAAGATTCATGCGGTAACTCAATCTGACTTACCGTGGAAAGCGTTGGTTTTTGAGACGGCAAGTCTTGATGAAGCGAAGCAGTTCGTGAGTGGTTACGGTCGTTTGAAATAGGTTTACATTTGCTCCTAATGCGGTAATCTGTAAGAAAAAGGTTACCGGAGGTGGGCGATATGCCTTGGGATACAAATGATTATCCAAGTTCATTGAAGAATTTAGACACGCCTGTAAGAAAGAAAGCAATCGATATTGCGAATGCGATGTTAGATGATGGCTATGACGAAGACCGGGCTATTCCAATTGCCACAGAACAAGCGAAAGAATGGTATGACAATGCAAGTGATAAAGAAATCAATCAAGTGAACCAGATGAGTGATCAGGATTTAAAGAGCCGTGATGATCGAGACAAGCAGTCTGATCCTCGACCTGAACTTCTTGAAAAAGGAGAGCATGTTGTAGCTCATGAAGATGGATGGGCCGTTCAAACGGAGCAGGCGAAAAAGCCTTCCGATGTATTTGAGCAAAAGCAAGATGCTATTGACCGTGCTGAGGAAATTGCTCAAAACAAAGGAACGAAAGTCATTATCCATAAAAAAGATGGCAGTATCCAGAAACAAACATCATACGATTCATAATTACCAAAGCTGTCTCATACAACAAAGGTGGGACAGCTTTATTTTAAATCTGGCAAAGAGACTAGAGTTTATACTTAATAGAGGAGAGGTTGACTTATGAAACAGAACTATTCCATTGATGAGTTTATTCGGCAGACAAAACAGGATGAATCGGAGAATGATTACTTTGAGTTAGAAACTCCTCGTATGCTTGAGGTTAATTTAAATGGTGATGTGTGGGCAAAGATGGGGTCTATGATTTCTTATAATGGATCCATTCGATTTGAGCGTGAAGGAATCCTTGAACATGGAATTGGAAAGATGTTTAAGAAAGCTTTTTCAGGAGAAGGTGCTTCTCTGATGAAGGCAGATGGAAATGGAAAGCTTTATTTAGCGGATCAGGGAAAGAAGATTACCATCCTTCATCTGAATAATGAAGCCATTACGGTAAATGGCAATGACCTTCTTGCTTTTGAACCTGGCATCGATTGGGACATTAAGTTGATGAAAAAGGTAGCTGGCATGATGTCTGGAGGGCTCTTTAATATTCGGTTAGAAGGTCGCGGACTTGTAGCTATAACCTCTCACTACGAGCCTTTAACCCTTTTAGTTACACCGGATCAACCTGTTATGACGGACCCTAACGCCACCGTGGCTTGGTCTGGGCATTTGCAGCCTGAATTTAAAACCGATGTCACGTTGAAGAGCTTCTTTGGACGTGGGAGTGGAGAGTCTATTCAGATGAAATTCTCTGGCGAAGGTTTCGTGATCGTTCAACCTTTTGAAGAAGTCTACTATTCTCAATCTAACCAGTAAGTAAATCAGCGCTGCTACTCCAAGTATGTTTCCGACTCCATTCGTTCATACTGATAGAAAAAAAGGCAAGGAGTGGCAGGCTTGAAGCATCAACTGAAACGAATTGAGCGTAGTGGCAACCGCAGAGCTGAACACAAGCTCGTGGGCGTAAGTGTTGGGGAACGTGAGGAATGGCTATGGACGGCTTTTGTAAAGAAAGGGAACGTTGGATGGGTATTTGTATCGAGCCGCCCGAAAATGATGAATAGCAGAGAAGTAGAATGGAAGAGTCAACAAACTGTTCCGCCAGATGTGAACCGATTCATATCGGAACTGGCACAAAAAGTCGATGCATTGTTTAAAGTAAATGAAGTCTCTTAATAAAAGCGACCTTTCTTGTTTAAGAAAGGTCGCTTTTTGTGCGTAATATGATTTTTATATACCTGAACCTTATTCGCTGGCGCGGGATTCGTCTTTAAAAACGCCTTTATGTGCTCCGTCACAAAAGGGTTTGTTATTAGATCGCCCACACCTGCATAGGGAGCACCCTTTTTTCGTAGTAAATGGTTTGCCTGTAGCATCTTTAAGTGTGAAGTCCCCCGTTACGAATAAAGGGCCGTTGTCTCTAACTTTTATATCCGCGATCTTGATCTCCTCCTTTTTGTCACTATATGTTAATTGGCTAACTTTTACGACAGTCTAAGCACATTATGCAAATGGGCGAATAAACTAATGTAAACGTGTTCATTTAGGGGGGGAGCTGCTATGTCTATCAAGCGATTTCCGGTATTGGTTCAAACGGATGAGGGGGAAAAATGGGGATATATTGATCGTAAAGGCGACATTAAAATTGCGCCTAAGTACTCATATGCAAGGGATTTTCAGAATAATGGGTTAGCAGTAGTGGAAGTGGATCAGCGAAATGGAGTTATTAATATAAAAGGCGAATATGTTGTTGAACCTATATATGAATCCATTACGGGATTCAGTGAAGGGCGAGCAGCCGTTTATAGAAATAATGGGTTTCAGGTTATTAATGAGAAAGGGACGATCCTCACACCCAAAGCCTACTCTTACATTGGAGAGTATCAAAATGGTTTAGCCTTATTTAGTGAAGAGAAAGAAGGAACGACGTATTACGGTTATTTAAATAATCAGGGGCAAGAAGCAATTCCTGCTCAATACTTGTCCGGTGACCCATTTAAAGATGCGAGGGCAGTTGTGCAGGTCAAGGAGAATCAATACGCTTTAATTAACCGAGATGGAAATCCTTTTTATACCTATAATTACCCGTATGTTGGCAATTATGGCGAAGGAATGCTCGCCTTTCAACAAGATAAGGGTGGGAAATACGGTTATATTAACGAAAGAGGACGGGTGGTCATTGAACCTTCTTATGATTACGTGCAGGCTTTTAAAGAAGGGCGTGCAGTTGTCACCGTGACTGAAGATTATATCTTTAAGTATGGACTGATTGACCCAAAAGGCAACCAAATCTTACAACCTGTTCATGATGATATCAATCGGTTGGGGGAGAAGAGGATAGCGATCGGCAAAGCCATTGTCCCTGACCAACCGTATCTTGGGAGTAAATATGCTATAGCGGATTTAAATGGTGACCTTTTATCTCCATTTCGTTATCAAAATGTATTGGACTATGAGAAAGGATTGGCATCCGCCCATGATGATGAGAATACATTTTTCCTTAATCGTAAAGGAAATATTGCGCAAAACAAACCGGTCTTGCCAGGGCAAGGCAGCCTCTCGATAGAAGGCCCTCTTATTAAAGCTATGATTGACTATGAGCTTCTCTATTTAACACAAGAAGGGGAAGTGATATGGAGGCCAAAGAGGACAATAAGACTGAATAACCAGTTTCGAATTTTGAAGATGAAGTACAAACCAAATATCGATTATCTCGTCTACTACCCAGTCGTAAGAGGGATGGATGATACGGCTGTTCAAAAAGAAGTCAACGAAACATTAAAAGAGATGTCACAGGTTAAGGAAATCCCAAAAGAAAAGAAGCTCGATTACAGCTATTTCGGTGATTTCGCGATAGATTATTTCCATAAAGATCTTGTCGTTATTGAATTAAACGGCTCGCAATATTACTTTGGAGCTGCTCATCCTATGCCAACAAAACGGCATGCTAACCTGAATCTGGTTGATGGTACAATCTATCAACTATCGGATCTCTTCAAAGAAGGAAGCTCTTATGCTGAAGTATTAACAAAGCTAGTCAATGAGCAGATTAGAGAAGAGGATGACTCTTATTATTTTGACGATGTAGATGTGAAAGTAGATCCCGATCAGCCGTTTTATGTGAACGATACATCTTTGTTCTTGTATTATGCCCCTTATGAAATTGCTCCTTATGTAGCAGGTTTCCCTACGTTTGAAATACCATTTGAGCGTATCAGCGAACTTATTGATTATAACGGGTCCTTCTGGAGGTCCTTCCATAGCAATATGACCAACTAGGGCTTTGCCTTGGTTGGTCTTTTTTTGCTCTCTTGTTCAAGAATGGGGAATTAATCTTGAAGACACGAAGCTGAGAGAATGTTCCCGTATGCGTTATTGGGGGGGAGGTGGTTCGGGAAATCACTCGCTTTCCGCGGCGAGCTGGGGAGCCTCCTCAGTCGCATTCGCTCCCTCCGGGGTCTCCCCTAGGCTCCTACTGCCGCAGGAGTCTCGCAATTTCCCGAACCACCTCTGCCGTATAAGGTGTGACGGGAACATGCCGTACAGGGTGACACCAGATCTCTTGATGCGGTGTGGGGCCGTTCACCTCAAGCCCAAGCACTCATGAACGTAACGGGCCTTTTCGGCTCATTTATTGAGGTTTTTGTCGAATGGTAGCGAATAACCGAAAATACCCTCGAATCTATACAAACTTTTACTTATTTAGTATATGATGAGAGTACTATTATACGTGTACTTGATGAGAAAGAACTACGCGATCAAGGAAAAGAGAGGGATGTGTGTGGTTCAAACTGAAAAGGTGGAAGAGCACTTTCTTATAGACGAGTGTTTGGAAATGTTTAATGTAGCGGGGAAGTGGCTGTGTTTATTAAATGAAGAGAAAGGTGAGGTACGAGTTAATGAACAATTCATGGAGTTGTTCAAGTTAGATCACTCGGTGATTAATCGTGATGAGTGGATATCTATGTTTAACGAAAGGGGACAAAGTGGGCTTGAGGATGATGGTGGTGACACTTCTGTAGATGTTTTTATGACGAGTCCTGAGGGGATTAGATTTGAAGGGGTTATGAAGAGGCTTTCTTCTAACAGAGTTATGGTTACGGGTTCCCCTTCCTTGGCGAATGAAAGCAAAGGGAGCTATCAGATTGATGGTCAATTAGGGACGATTCCGGCTTCGCAATCAGTCGATCATTTTATGACTTGGCTTTCTTTGATAGATGACCAACTGAATAACCAATCCTTAAATACTAAGAGTTTAGAACGGTTTCTTGAAGCACCAGGTGGAAGTTCGGTTGTCTATAATCGTTTGAAAGAAGTTGTGGAGCACATTCCTCATGGATTCGCGGTGATCAGTAGGGACTGGGAGATTTTGTACGTGAACCCTACGCTTGAAGAAATACTCGGCCGTTCTTCAGAAACGTTGTGCAATCACAATTTGTGGGAGGTATTCCCAAGTGATGTCTATCAAAACTACTACCTTCATTTCAAACAAGCTTTTCAACTGAATCAGGTTGTAAAGTTCCAAGATTATATTTATGGGAGAGGTAGGGTGGTGGATGTTACTGCTTACCCTTCTAATGATGAACTTACTGTCTTTATTCAGGATATTACAGAGGTAAATACCTACATTCATGCGTTGCAGGAAACAGAGGAACGTTTTTCATTACTGGCTGATAACATTAATGAAGCATTCTGGGTTCTGTCATCCAATTTCCAAACATGGGAGTACATGAGTCCAACATTTGAATCAATTTTTGGTCTCTCAATAGGAGATGTTGAGAGGGATTATACTACATGGTTAGACCGCATTCATGTGGGGGATAGGGATCGTGTAGTGAGAGCCTTCCGTCAAATGGGGGCCGAGAAGACGGCATGTGAATACCGATTTGAGTATGAGCCGGGTGTGTGGAAGTGGATCCGTACAAAAGGCTACCCTTTAGAGAAAGCAGAAAGGGTTATGATTGTTGGGGTTCATGAAGATATCACGGATATTAAAGAAAAAGACGAGCTTATTGCTCGGTCTGAACAGTTTGAGACGATTACGCGTGTTGCTGCCGGAATTGCTCACGAAATCAAGAATCCTCTCACGTCTATTAAAGGCTTTTTACAATTGATGATGTCAGGACAAGCCAATAATGGGCAATATGGGGATATCGTTTTCTCAGAATTATCTCGAATTGAAGCGATTGTGAATGAATTTATGTTGTTAGCTAAACCGGAACAGGAAGTTGAGCTTGAAGATACAAATCTTATTGATGTTATCCATTATGTCCTTGCTCTATTTCGAGCTCAATGTCGCCAAGGTGGCATTAAAGTGACAACAGATTTTGATGCAGCAATACCAGACCTCCCTTCAGATCCGAAGCGATTAAAACAAATCTTTATTAACATTGTAAAAAATGCGATTGAAGCTATGGAAGGCCCTGGGGACCTTACAGTAGTCGGAATATATAAGGCTGATATAGATAGTGTTGTCATTAACATCTCTGATAGCGGAAAAGGAATTGAGCCAGAAAAACTCAAAAGAATCGGTGAACCCTTCTTCACGACAAAGGAAAAGGGGACAGGTCTTGGTATGATGGTCACTACTAAATTTATTGAGAGCTTAGGGGGTACCATTCGATATAAAAGTACAATCGGGTATGGTACAACAGTTACGATTACATTACCTTTCATACATTCAGATTAAAAATCGGAGCACCTTAAAGGGGGGCCGATTTTTTTTGCCACGCCATAGGCAAAGATCCCCCAAACATTAGATTCATAAATGCTTGGGGGATTTACCTTTTCATTATAAGGATTGACTTTGTAAAAATGAAACGCCAGCATCGGTAATTGCTGTTCCTGATCGGCCTTTTCCAACTTGAATGTAACCTTTCTCTTGTAGCTTGTGGAGTCTCAATCGAACTTGTTGCTCGGATAGAGGTGTCCTTTGGGTAATTTTACTTCGACTTGCCCTGCCTTGATGTTGGTTGAGGTCATAGATGACTTGAAGGAGCTCGACTTGCTCTTGTTTCTCTACAATATCTTCAGTGGTGGCCTGCGTAGTTTCAGGTTGATAAGAAACGGGGTTTGGTAAATCATCGCTCTTTAATTCGTTGGATTCACGTACGGCAAGCATATAGGATATGGTATTCTTTAGTTCCCTGATATTGCCGTTCCAGGGATTCATCTTCAATTGATTCATTACTGGAGAGGAGATATGGATCTCTTCATGAGTTTGCTCCCTTATGAACGTGGCTGCGAGTTTAGGAATATCTCCAGTTCGCTCTCGTAACGGTGGCAAAGATAAAGTTAACACTTTTAGGCGATGATAGAGGTCTTCTCTGAACGCCCCTTGTTCAATGAGTTTGAGTAGGTCCTTGTTTGTTGCAGCAACAATGCGGACGTCTATCGGGATATTTTTATTTCCTCCTATACGGCGGATTTCCAACTCTTGAATGACACGGAGAAGTCTTGCTTGCATCTTCACGCTTACATCACCTATCTCATCGAGAAAAATGGTTCCTCCATCGGCTTGTTCGAATAGTCCCCTCTTGCCTCCCTTTTTAGCCCCAGTGAAAGCTCCTTCTTCGTATCCGAAAAGTTCACTCTCTAGTAAGTCTTCAGGTAAAGCGCTAAAGTTAACAGCTAGAAATGGTTGATATTTTCTCGATGAAACGTTGTGGATCGCATTTGCATACAGTTCTTTTCCTGTTCCGCTTTCTCCTTGGATTAGAACAGGGAGTTCCGTTTGGGCGAGGCGGTTCGCGATTTGCTTTGTTTTTAAAACGATTGGACTGTTACCGATGATATCGTCAAACGTATATTTAGCGATATAACCCTTTTGGAGGAGGTCGTGACGAGCTGCTTTTTGCATAGAGATGGTCTCGTCTGTATTCTTAAAAATAATAACGGTCGTATCTTCTTCGTTTAAATGGAAGCGATAAACCATCAAGTTCATTCCGTTAATGGTAAAGTAACGGCTTGTTTCATCGTTTTGAAAAATAAACGAGAGAAGAGAGTCTTGCTTAAAAATATATTGAATGTGTTTCCCAATCGCATGAACGGAAGGTACGCCAGTATACTGTTCAGCCACTTGATTAAAAACGGTAATTTTTCCTCTTGAATCAAAGGCAACGACCCCGTCATTCACTCCATCAACCACATGTTTCAAATGCTGGTTCAATAGAGTAGTCTGCTGGTTTACGAGAGAAAGATGGTGACTTAGTTCTATGATCTTTCTAGTATAGCGATCGGAAATCTCCCCACCTAAAGCTTCTTTAAGGTTAAAGTGCTCTAAAATCTCCATAAGGGTGGTAATGTCAATCAGGCGAACCCCGATGTTAATCTTCTGTGTAACTGAGTCAGGAATTAAATGCATCTCGCCAGGTGTAATGGCCGTTTTAATGGTTTGCTGTTCGGGGGTAAGTGTTTTGCCTGGATAATAAGGGACGTAATGGATGTGTTGGATTCCGATTTTCTGGAGTGTCTCGATTGATTCTTCTGCTGTTTGGGGGAAGTCATTAACGTATAAAACCCTCTCACCTTTTGGGAGTTCAAAAAGTTGATCGATATATTCATAGTTTGTGGTACGGCGAGCTACGATGACTTTACATCCTTGCCCTACTACGTGTTGAACTTCTTCATCTATGATAGCGGAAGAATAGATAACGAGTTGATCTGTTAGTATTCCTGGTAGCCAATCTTCGGAGGCATAGCTGTGTATGGTAATGAATTCTCCGAGGATATCGTTTAGCTGGCCTTGAAGCGTATTTTGTGTTTCGGTAGTTCCGGCTAATAAGACGAGCTCTTGTTTTCTCATTGAATTCTCCTTTTAGGTTGTTATTGGTTTAATTATAACACCCTGAAACGATCGGGTAAGAGATTATGAACCAATTCAGGCCAGAAAATTCAGATTATTGAGTTGGCATGATTTTTGCATCTGTTCTAGATAAGACCATTACAGGGAGGAATTAAAATGGAGAATGATCAAAGAGAACCAAAGAAAGGGATAACGGTGCCTCATACGTACGTTATTATCTTTTTTGTCGTTGTATTGGCAGCTGTTCTGACTTATGTGGTTCCAGCTGGTGTATTCGAGACAAAAGAGGTTACGTATGAGAAAGGTGGAGAAACCCAGACAGAAACGGTCCTGGTTCCGGATAGCTTCAGTTATGTTGAAGGAGAGCAGGAAGGAACAAGTTTATTTGAACCTGGAGGAGGCGCTGGTTTCTTAAACTACGTTTTTGAAGGACTCGTTTCAGGAAGTAAATGGGGATCTGCTGTTGGAGTTATCGCTTTTATTATCATTGTGGGGGGTGCTTTTGGAATTATCATTCGCACCCGTGCGATTGAAGAGGGTATTCTTTCTGTTATTGATAAAACGAAAGGGAAAGAAGGACTTGTTATTCCAATCTTATTCTTTCTCTTTTCTCTAGGTGGAGCAGTATTTGGTATGGGGGAAGAAGCAATAGCTTTTGCTATGATCCTCGTTCCTTTAGTTGTTGCACTTGGCTATGATGCAATAACAGGAGTCATGATTACGTATGTAGCAACTCAAATTGGGTTTGCAACTTCGTGGATGAACCCTTTTGGAGTAGCTATTGCTCAAGGTGTCGCGGGAGTTCCGGTATTCTCAGGTGCACCTTTTCGTATTGCGATGTGGGCATTTTTCACGCTGTTAGGAATTGCTTACACATGGTGGTACGCAAATAAGATTCGGAAGCAGCCAACTCGCTCGCTATCGTATCAATCTGACGAGTATTTTAGGGAAGACTTTAAATCAAAAGACTTGGATGTCCATTTTAAAACAGGCCACATTCTTGTCCTGTTCACTGTGTTAGCCGGTATTACATGGATTATTTGGGGCGTTGTAGAGCATGCTTACTATATTCCTGAGATCGCAAGCCAATTCTTCACTATGGGGCTTGTGGCAGGTATTATTGGAGTTCTCTTTAAATTAAATAACATGCGGGTTAACGACATTGCCGATGCTTTTGCTAGTGGGGCAAAAGATTTACTGCCGGCAGCATTAGTTGTAGGAATGGCGCAAGGAATTGTGATTATTTTAGGTGGAGATAACCCGGCTGAACCTTCTATTCTAAATACTATCTTGTATGGAGCGGGACAGTTATTTGACGGTGTAACTCCGGCTATTTCAGCTTGGTTTATGTATGTGTTCCAAACTGTATTTAATTTCTTCGTTGTGTCTGGTTCTGGACAGGCTGCATTAACGATGCCTCTTATGGCTCCGCTTGCTGAACTTGCAGGTGTTACAAAACAAGTTGCTGTACTTGCTTTCCAGCTAGGCGATGGTTTTGCGAATATTATTGTTCCAACCTCTGCGGCCCTTATGGGATCATTAGGGGCGGCGAGATTAGAGTGGGGGACATGGTTTAAGTTTGTTATTAAATTCTTCGTCGTACTATTTATCGGAGGATCCTTGTTTGTTATTGGAGCTTCTTTACTAAACTTTGTGTAGACAGCAGGAAAGGTGTGAGAATCTATGCTAACCCTTATTCAGAATGGTGAGGTATATGCGCCGCAATATATAGGAAAAAAAGACATTTTACTCGTAGATCAAAAAATCGGAGCGATTCAAGATTCGATCCCGGTTCCGGAGAACTTTGTAGATATGAAAGTCATGGATGCGACTGGAAAAAAAGTCGTTCCTGGTTTTATTGATTCCCATGTACACATTACAGGGGGTGGTGGTGAGGGTAGCTATAAGACTCGTACGCCAGAACTTCAGTTAACAGACGCTACGCTTGGAGGGATCACGACCCTTGTAGGTGTATTAGGGACAGATGGAACAACTCGAACAATGACGAACCTTGTTGCAAAGGCGAGAGCGTTGCGAGAGGAAGGGGTCAGTTGCTATGCTCATACAGGTTCCTATCAAGTGCCTGTGAAGACGTTGACGGGAAAGATTGAGGATGACCTCATTTTA
Organism: Pontibacillus chungwhensis BH030062; assembly: GCF_000770675.1. GTDB lineage: Bacteria > Bacillota > Bacilli > Bacillales > BH030062 > Pontibacillus > Pontibacillus chungwhensis. The sequence continues at coordinate 88,602 of NZ_AVBG01000008.1, read as the reverse complement.
ATTGACCTGATTATTGGGGCCGGCGAAATTGCAATAGCTGATCATCGCTCTTCTCAACCTACTGTTGAAGAATTGGCCAAAATTGCTTCACAAGCGCGAATTGGTGGGATACTTTCTGGTAAGGCTGGGATTGTGAATGTTCACGTCGGTGATAGTAAAGACGGAGTCTCGATCCTAGAAGAAATTGCAGAAGGAACGGATATTCCGATTAAACAATTCTATCCGACCCATATGAACCGGAATCCGCATTTATTTGAAGCAGGTATTCAATACGCGCTGAAAGGTGGCTATGTTGATTTTACAACAAGTACCATTCCAAAGTTCCTTGAAGAGGGAGAAGTGAAATGTGGACGTGCGCTAAAAAGAATGCTAGAAGCGGAGGTTCCTGTAGAACAGATCACGTTTACTTCAGACGGTCAGGCAAGCTTACCTGACTTTGACGCAAATGGTGAATTTATTGGCTTGAAGTTAGGGAAAGTAGATACGCTTTATAAAGCGGTGAAAGAAGCGATAATAGAGGAAGGCATTGATCTAGAAACAGCCATCCGAACGATTACGAGTAACCCAGCTCATATTCTGAAGCTTACTCATAAAGGGGAGCTTTCAAAAGGCAAAGATGCAGATCTTGTTTTGCTTGATGAGGATCTTCAAGTGGATACGGTATTTGCCCTTGGTAGGCTTATGGTTGAAGGAAAAGAAGCGATTGTTAAGGGTACGTTTGAATAGACCGAAATTATTTTGCAGTTTTTACGATAAAACGACCAGGGGATGTTTCCTGGTCGTTTTTTTGGTGGTTTGTGAAACTCTGTAGAATGCGGGGTCTAATTTGGTCAGTTATGGGGAAACGTGTAAGTAAAAGGACGGAAGGGATCGATCAAATGAAATACATTTTAATGGGAATGACTGCCCTAACATTAGTTGCGTGTCAGGCGGATGAAAAAAAACAAGAAGCTGAACCTGTTACGAACGATCAAATGGAAAGAGGAGAGGTCATTGCCAAGAACCTTGATGTGCCCTGGGATATCAATAAGGTGGGGGATTCGTTTTATATTAGCGAACGCAGTGGAACGATTGTGAAAGTCCAAGAAGATGGAGCGAAAGATGAGATGCCCCTTCAATTAGATAAGCCAGTTGTTCAACAGGGAGAAGGCGGTCTGCTCGGATTTGTGCTTCACCCTGATTTTGATAATAACCGTTTAGCGTTTCTGTACCATACGTATGAAGCTCAGGGGCGTTTTAACCGAGTGATTACGGTGAAACTTGAGGGTGACACTTGGAAGGAGCAAGGTGTTCTGATTAATCGAATTCCAGGTAGTAATATTCATAATGGAGGACGCTTAGAGATTGGACCTGATCAGCTCCTATATATTTCTACAGGGGACGCTGCGAATGAAAGTAGTGCGCAGGATCGAAATAGCCTTGCAGGTAAAATTTTGCGCATGAATCTTGACGGTTCAATCCCTTCAGATAATCCTTTTGCTAACTCGTACATATACAGCTACGGCCATCGTAACCCACAAGGAATGACATGGTCTGAGGATGGTACGATGTATGCTGCTGAGCATGGCTCTAGAGCTTATGATGAAATTAATCTCATTAAACCAGGTTCAAACTATGGCTGGCCTGTCATTCGCGGGGATGAACAGAAAGCTGGTATGGAGAAACCGTTATTTCACTCTGGAAAAGACACTTGGGCGCCTTCAGGCTTGAGATACTATAACGAAAAGCTCTATATGGCGGGGTTGCGAGGGGAACAGATACGGGCCTTCGATTTAAAGAAAGGAACGTCTCGCATCTATAAAGATGGGGTTGGTCGTATACGCGACTTGATTATAGAAGAAAATGTTCTGTACTTTGTAACGAATAATACGGATGGAAGGGGCACGCCAGAACCTGATGACGACAAACTCTACCGTACTGATTTAAAGGATCGCTCACAGTAAAGTGTCACATTCACCCAGTCAAAAGAATACACTAACATCGACTTAAGAAACATAAAGGGGAGATAAATGTGTATCAACAGCAACCATTTAATATGCAAATGCCACAGCAAGGCATGGGCCAAGGAAACGGAATGCAAATGCCACAGCAAGGCATGGGCCAAGGAAACGGAATGCAAATGCCACAGCCGGGCATGGGTCAAGGAAACGGAATGCAAATGCCACAGCAGGGCATGGGTCAAGGAAATGGAATGCAAATGCCACAGCAGGGCATGGGGCAAGGTGGAGGCATGTCACCTTCTCAAAATATGAGTGTGAAAGATAAGCAAAACCAAGCGAAGAGTCACATGCATTACTTTGTAATCATCGAAATGCAGGATGGTGCTCAGTATGAAGGGATTATTGATGAAGTAGATAAAGAAAATGTCTACATGCTTGTTCCAATGGGTGATGATGAAGATGATGAATCACCAGATGAGCGCCAGTTTGGATATGGCGGTTATGGTGGTTACGGAGGATACGGTGGTGGTTATGGATATGGTTATCCAAGACGCTTCCGACGATTTAGAAGATACCGTTTCCCGTTCTTCGGAATTGGTCGTCTGTTCTATCCATTCTTCTTTTAATCAAACGTTTGATCAATAATGGAAGAGGTCCTATAAATGGGCCTCTTTTTTATATGATTCCACCTCCCATAAATTACTGTCTACCCCCAGTGGAAAATGTCTTGCTGTAAAACGCTTGCACGTAATATACTCTTCTATAGTATTATGCGTGAATAATGAAAAGAGATCGAGAGGAATACATTGTGGAATTTCTAACAACTACATTTGAGCAGATTAACAGTTTTTTATGGGGGCCGGTTATGCTCCTTTTTTTACTTGGAACAGGTCTGTGGTTAACGATACAGCTTGGTTTCATTCAAGTTCGCTTTTTAGGGGAAGGATTTAAGCGTACGTTTGCCCCTTTGTTTAAAAAGCAGGAGGAAGACGGTATTAATTCGTTTAAGGCACTCGCTACATCCATTTCAGCGCAAGTTGGTACAGGAAACCTCGCTGGTGTAGCAACGGCGATTGCTGCTGGTGGTCCCGGGGCAATTTTCTGGATGTGGATTAGTTCTTTCTTTGGAATGGCGACAATCTTTGCTGAAGCGGTGCTTTCGCAAGTGTATAAAGTGAAAAAAGGGGATCAGGTGTATGGTGGTCCTGCTTATTATATAAGAGATGGTCTAGGCAGTCGCTGGCTTGCAGGCTTTTTCGCGATTGCGATTATTTTCGCGTTAGGGTTTGTGGGGAACATGGTTCAATCCAATGCGATTACTGTAGCTATGAACGAAGCAATCGGAAATCATTCTCAATTCTTTAATGTGACCTTGGGCTTGTTCATTGCCTTCTTTGTTGGGCTCATTCTATTTGGAGGAATTAGCCGTATTTCAACATTCGCTGGGAATGTTGTTCCTGTGATGGCGCTCCTTTATATCATAGGAAGTCTTGTTATCTTGTTCTTGCATGCTGATCAGGTCATTCCGACTTTAAAGTTGATTGTTCAATCAGCTATTAGCCCGGAAGCTGCAGGTGGTGGTGTACTTGGAGCGACGATTAAAGAAGCGGTGCGTTATGGAATTGCGCGTGGGTTATTTTCAAACGAAGCAGGTATGGGTTCAACACCACATGCTCATGCTGTTGCAAACGTGAAACACCCAGCCCAACAAGGGTTAGTTGCGATGGTCGGTGTATTTATTGATACTGTTGTTATTTGTACGTTAACGGCTATGGTCGTGCTATTAACAGATGCTCATAAATCTGGGTTAGAAGCGAGTGCGATTACTCAAGAGGGGTTTGCACGAGGCTTGGGTTCATTTGGAACTCCGTTTATCGCGATCTGTTTACTTTTCTTTGCATTTACAACAATCCTTGGATGGGCTTATTTCGGCGAAGTGAATGTAAAGTTTCTGTTTGGAGAAAAAGGTGTTCCGTTTTACAGAAGTATTGTTTTAACTTGCATTGTATTGGGAGCTCTCGTTCAAGTTGATTTTGTTTGGGAAATGGCTGATACGTTTAACGCTTTAATGGTCATTCCAAACATTCTTGCTCTCCTTGGCTTAACGAAAATGATTAAAAAAACATGGAAGACTTACTTACATGACTTCCGCTAGATGGTAAAAGGGGGACAGGCCCCCTGTAGCGTGTTAACGTGCTACAGGGAACCTGTCCCCTTCTTGTTGTTCGCCTTGCTCTGATTGAGAGTCTGCTTTTGTAATAGAGATCCCGGTGTACCCGTAGAATAAGTTGATGCCGATCACGAGATAAGCAAAGAAGATAAATGGGATGAAGCTATATGGGCTAACGTTTGTAATATTGCTAACAAACAGGGCCGTGACTCCCCATGGAACTAAGTTGATTCCCACCGTACCAGCTGCTTCCACGGTACGAGATAAGTTCTTCGGGTGAACCCCTTGTTTCTCATATGCTTCAGCCATTGCACGGGATGGGAGAATTACTGACAAGTATTGCTCACCACTTGTAAAGGCAACAACGAGCGTTGAGAGAACTGTGCGTAACACGAGTGACCCTGTGGATTGAATCGTATTGACGATGCGATTTAATAGAACTGTGAAGATTCCTGTTCCTTCAAGGACACCGCCAAGTGCTGTTGCAGCAATAATTAAACCGATTGTTGGAAGCATGGATGTCACGCCTCCGCCTTGATCGAATAAAGCATTTAATGTCTCTGAACTTGTGCTTGGAGCGAAGCCATCTGTCATAGCGCCCATAATCTGAGCAAGTGAACTGCCTTGAACGAAGAAGGCCACGATTCCTCCAATCACGCTCACGATCACAAGGGAAGGCACTGCTGGCAATCGCTTCACGATTAAGACAATCGTAATAACTGGTAGAGCCAGAAGTAATGGGTGAATGGTGAACGTGTCAGTTAGGCCGCTCATAATGGAAGAGATCTTCTCTGATTGAGCGGCGCCTCCTCCTGCGTTTAAACCAAGGAACCAGAATAAAATTAAACTAATACCAAATGCAGGGATCGTATCCCAGAGCATATGTCGCACGTGATCAAAAAGGTTTACCCCAACCATAGCCGGAGCAATATTGGTTGTATCGGATAGTGGTGAAATCTTGTCACCAAAGAATGCGCCTGATACTAATGCGCCGACGATATAAGGGTCTGGTATTCCCATACCGGCTCCGATTGCCATGAATGCTACACCCACTGTAGCAATGGCGGTGAATGAACTTCCGAGTGTAATGGCCACCACACCTGTTGTTAAGGCAATGGTAGGAAGGAATAGACTCGGTTTAATAAATTCTAATCCGTAATAGATAATGGAAGGGATCGTACCGCTTAGCATCCACGATCCAACGATGGTACCAATAATAAATAGGATGAAAATAGCAGGTAAAGCCCTGGAGACTCCGTTTTTCATATATTCTTGTAGCTCGTCCCATGAGTTGCCTGTAATCATTCCAACGATACTCGTAGCAACAATTCCAATGATTAAGGGAAGGAACATGCCCAACTCATTCGGAATGGAGTACGCGGCCGCTGCAATAAGGGCAGCTGGCGGGAACAGAGCTAGTAGAAAGCTAGGTTGTTTATTCATAGAGTGCAATCCTTTCATAGTGAAAAATCTAAGATGTATACAATTCGCTTTAACGCTTTTATGCTTTTATGCTTTTACTTACTAAAATATTTTACGTGCATCGGTCGGTGATGTCAACACGAGTATGAAAAGAGTGGGCATGACAGGAAATGGAAGAGTATGGCCTAAAAGCTCCAACCCAAAACAAAAAGGCTGTCCTACCATTAGTAGGACAGCCTTTTTGTTATTTTGCAGCTTTTTGAAGTTTTTGGATCATTTGTAAGGAACGGCCTGTGCCGATTGCAACAGATTCCAATGGGTTTGGAGCAAGGTGAACAGGAACAGAGATCTCACTGCTTAACCATTCTTCCATACCATTTAATAAGGCACCTCCGCCTGTAATGACAACGCCGTGGTCTACAATATCACCGCTTAGTTCAGGTGGGCAATCTTCTAGCGTGGCGCGGACGGTTTCAAGAATGTTTTCAAGGTTTTCGCGTAAGGCAGATTGGACTTCTCCTGAGCTAAGTGTAATCGTCTTAGGTAAGCCAGTTACCATATCGCGGCCTCGTACTTCCATCGTTATTTCTTCGTGATCGACTAGTGCATAGCCGATGTTGATTTTAATCTCTTCAGCTGTTCGTTCACCGATCAGTACATTGTAGTTTCGGCGTACGTGTTGGACGATTTCTTCATCCATTGTGTCTCCGCCATTTCGAACCGAGCGGCAAGATACGACGCCACCAAAGGAGATAATGGCTACTTCGCTTGTACCACCACCGATATCAAGCACAACGTTTGCGACAGGGTCACTTACAGGAAGGTCAGCACCAATTGCTGCTGCTACAGGCTCTTCAATTAAGTGAACATGTTTTGCGCCGTAACTTTTTACAGCGTTATGGATCGCTCGACGTTCCACCGATGTAGAACCAGACGGTGTGCAAATGACTACGTTCGGTTTACGCATAGAAAGGCCCATCTTCTTACTGACCTTTTTAAGCATTTCTTTTAACATTTGTGCGGTAATGTCATAGTCCGCAATAACGCCTTCTCGAAGAGGGCGGATCGGGATTACGTTCTTAGGAGTTTTCCCGACCATTTGTTTCGCTTCTTTTCCGACAGCTAAAACATTTTTAGTTTCTGTATCAATAGCTACAACAGAGGGTTCGTTTAAAACAATCCCTTTATTTTTAGAATAGATTAAAACGTTCGCAGTACCTAAATCAATACCAATTTCTGCATTAGAAAACATGTGTAGCGTTCCTCCAATGATGTATTTCTTCCTATAGGTATTCTCCTATAGACCAAGTTTTATGGGGGTGTCAGACGTCGTGATTTGTGCACAATATATTCCAATGGCTAATGAAGGATGAGGTTATTTAAACATAAAAAAACAGAGAGCGCGAGGACTCTCTGTTTTTCAAGCAACCTTACTTAGCAACTTTGCCGAAGTATAGGTTTGCAAGAATGTGCTTTTTATAGCTTTCAAGCTTGCGGCCTTCGTAACGGCTCATGCCAGCTTTTTTAAGTTCGTTAACATACCAACCTTTGCTTCCGATATGCATGGCTAACATCCTTTCTTCTATAGCATTTAATAAAGAGCATTAATCATCGTTGTCATTGTACCATCTTTCCCAAGCTAGTGAAAGGGTATCCCTTTATTTTTTTGGTCGTGTTTATGTTTACTCTTGTTTTTATTCGTTTCATATATCCTCCATATATGTGAAAGGCTTGAAGCTGGGACTTGGTTGAGGACGTTCCGTTTATTGAGGGAAGTTTGTCTTTGGGGCGCCTTCTCCCTTTTTAAAGGAGGTTACAAAATATGGATGGTGTTTCAGGGTGTTTGAATTCCCCTTTAAACTAGTACAAATGTAAGAGCTGATGTTAAACTATTGTGAGTAGGTAAGGTTTAGGAAAGGGTGTAAGGTGTGACATCACAGCACTATTTGTCATATGAAGACATTTTAAAACGTATTGAATCGTTAAATGAACAGTACGAGTTAAATGATAGATATTTTGCTTCGATTACGGATCAGCTATTGGCGAGTGAACGGTCGGCTGATGAGATTATAATGGATGGGTTTCAGCAATTTCTTCAACAAGTTAATGAAGAAATGAGCAACATGGAACAATTCATGGATGTTAAAGCTTCTTGTTTTATGGGATGTGCGTTTTGTTGTTACTTCCCAATTATTATTACCGAACTTGAAGCAAAAACAATGAAGCGGATCATTGATCATTGGCCAGCGGATCGTAAGCAGCGTATTATGGATCATTTGAAAAAGTGGCAGGCTAATTATAAGGAAGAAATTGAACATGTTACGTCCATTGATCACGAGAATGACCCTGAGTTTAAGAAGAAATACATTGCTTCACAGGTTCCTTGTCCAATGTTAGATACAGAGAGTAACATGTGTATGGCTTATGAAATCAGGCCAATCCCGTGCCGAACGTATGTGAACTATGCAGATCCACAGGTTTGTGCGGATAACTATATGCCAAAGGAAACGATTAGTTATGAATTCCTTTATGACTTTTATATGGGTTCATTAAATGAGGTTCTTCAAGAACTGTATGAAGACGGAGAAGAGATGTTTATAGACTATCCGTCAGACGTTTGGAACTATGACTATCTTGCGAACTGGGCCAAGCAATGGATCTCAGAAGAACAACAGAAATAATGTAACAACAAGTTTACAAAGCCTCCCTTAATGTTACAAGGGAGGCTTTCTTTTATAGACGTCAATAGCAATTCCTTTAAAAATTATACTATTATAGGTTATATATGGAATGGATTTGAAGCCCGTTTCTATCTGTATTTTAGTTCGGAATATCAATAATTGAGTCCTTTTTCGATAATAGAAATTCGTTTCGATATCCTCTCGTGTAAATCTATACCAAAAATATTACATAAAATCCGGTGGTATGATGAATGTGTTCCAAACAAGAACTCTACAGGAGGAGATTACATGTTTAAGAAAGTTACGATTACTACTGCTCTTGCAGCATCTCTTATGGCAGGAGGCGTGATGCAATCTGACGCACATGCACAGTCTCAAGATTCATTTAAGACGAAGACGTTCCAATTAGAAAGTGGACAACAAGTCAGCCAAGAACAAGTAAATCAATGGATGAACGATTTTCTATCAAACTATGAAATAAAATGGAATCAAACAAATGAACAACCAATAGAAAAACCTCAACAAGAGAAGCCTGAGCAACAAGAGGAAGCAACACCTGCACCTGCTAAACAGCAAGCACCGGCTCCGCAACAACAAGAGCCTACCCAAACTCAAAAGCAACAGGAGCAACAACAAGCAAATGCACTCAGTCAGTTTGAGCAGAAAGTGGTTGAACTGACAAACGAAGAGCGTGCAGCACAGGGCTTAGAACCGCTTGAGATTGATAAAGAGTTGAGTAATGTAGCCGAGAAAAAGTCTCAAGATATGGCCCAAAATGGCTACTTCTCTCATGATAGTCCAACGTACGGTTCTCCATTTGATATGATGAAACAATTTGGTATTGAATATCGCACAGCAGGTGAAAACATTGCTAAAGGGCAACAAACCCCTCAAGAAGTGGTGGATGCTTGGATGAATAGTGAAGGTCATCGTGCAAATATCCTAAACGAAAACTATACACACATTGGTGTTGGTTTCGTTGAGAACGGTAATGTATGGACACAACAATTTATTGGAAAGTAAGATCTCTTCGTGCTCCAGGTTATTATGCCTGGAGCATTTTTTGTGCCAATCAGGATACTTTAATAGAGAAAGAACGGGTACATAATATGAAAAGGGAAAAGGAGGCGTAGATATGGATCCTATAACAAGAGCTTTAGAGTTAGCAGTTCAGAACGTGAGCGAAGGTGGAACGCCGTTCGGGGCAGTTCTTGTAAAAGGGAATGAAATTGTAGCGGAAGATGTAAATCGTACACACCAAAGGTACGATGTTAGTGCACATGCGGAAATGGAAGCTATACGTAGGGCGCAAGAGAAGTTGGGACAAACAGATCTTAAAGGTTGTGTGATGTACGCAAGTGGCGAGCCTTGTCCAATGTGTTTAACAGCTATGTATTTCGCCGGCATAGAGAAAGTGTTCTACGCTCAAACGATTGTTGAAGCTGAAGAAGCAGGGCTTGGTTTATCTAAACACGTTTATATGGAGTTATCAAAACCTAAAGAACAACGCTCGATTGATATGGTGCACGTCCCGATTAGCAATTCAGACTTTGATGCGATGGGTTACTATAAAAAAGAAAATGGTTAATCACATGTGGATCGGGTATATTCATTGTATAAGGTAAACTACGTTACAACTTCTTGACAATCCATATGGATCCGTTTACTCTTAAAAGTAAACATATAACTTGGATTGTGACTGACTCGATCAGGCAAGACCTAAAACGTAGATAGCCTCTACCCGTTTTAGGTCTTTTTAATTTCATAAAATATTCTGAAAAAGGGTGACCTAATATGTTAAAGAAATTATTCGGTAAAAAAGACAAAGTATCAGAAGAAGTACTAGTAGCTCCACTAAACGGTAAGGTGCTAGACCTTGAAGAAGTACCAGACCCTGTTTTCTCTCAAAAAATGATGGGTGAAGGACTGGCAATTGAACCTGCTGATGGTAACGTTGTAGCACCAATCGCTGGTGAAATTGTTCAATTATTCCCAACCAAGCACGCAATTGGCATCAAGACAGAAGGTGGACTAGAAGTACTTATTCACATTGGTCTTGAGACTGTTAGCATGGAAGGTGACGGTTTCGAAGGTCACGTAGAAGTTGGGGATAAAGTGAAGCCAGGTGACTCTCTAATTACGTTCGATATGGATAAAGTAAAAGAAAAAGCTAAGAGCACTATTACACCAGTGATCATCACAAACAGTGATGAAGTTGAGAATATGGAGCGCTTAAATAGCGGTGAAGCAACAAAAGGTGAAACTGAACTACTAAAAGTAACCGTAAAATAATACACTAGCCGTCATTTGCTCCAACAAAAGTTGTGTTTATCATGGAAAACTGCCATGATAAACACAACCTTTTATTTTTAAGAAACGTATAGGAGGTGGCGGCGATATGAAAATTAACAAAATCCTAAATAATAATGCGGTAGTCGTTAAAGAAGATGAACAGGAAAAGATTGTCATGGGAGCAGGGATTGCCTTCCAAAAATCCAAGAATGATGTGATTAGCCAATCAAAGATTGAGAAGATCTTCGTGATGTCTGAAGGGAATAAGAAATTCCAGGAACTGTTGAAAACGCTGCCTGAAGACGTTATAGAATTAGCAGAAGAGATTATCAGCTATGCGGAGGGCTTTTTGAAAGTACCGCTTAGTAACCATATTCACATCTCTCTAACCGATCATATCTCCTTCGCAGTAGAGCGTTTAAGACAAGGCTTCCGAATTCAGAACAAGCTTATTACAGAAATTAAAACCCTTTATGCTCAAGAATTCTCAATAGGTTTGTGGGCAATTGACTTGATTGAGAAGAGGACAGGGGTTCCGATTCCTGAGGATGAAGCAGCCCATATTGCCTTGCACATTCATACGGCAAAGCTTGGAGCAAGTACGATGGAGAATACGATGAAGCATACAACGATGATTAATGAAATGATCGGTGTATTAGAAGAAGAGTCAGGCTCAAGTGTAGATCCTGAAGGGATTTCTCACCAGCGCATGGTAACGCATCTTCACTTCGCTTTAAATCGTATAGAAACAGGTGAACCATTTCACGATATGGACCCGGATATGCTTGATCTCATTCGAACAAAGTATGAAGGGGCTTTTGTGTTGTCTCAGAAGATGGCCAAATTTATTAAAAAAGAGTATGAAATCACATTCCCTGATTCCGAAATCGGCTATATTGCTCTTCACATCCAGCGAGTACTAGAACGTACCTAGACTGGAAAGGATTTTTAAGATAAAAGTATTGCATCTGGACAACGCTTACACTACAATGGTGATACAAACTAATAAAGCAGGATTGTTACTGTTTTGGCAGGCAAGACCTAAAGTGTTTACAAGGGACAAGTGTACCCTTTGTAGATGGTTTAGGTCTTGCCTTTTTTATATTTTAGAAACGGTTTGGTTAACCTATATTGAAAAGGGAGGAAAGCAACATGAACTACAAAGATATAGCAGAGAAGTTAGTTCCGTTGTTAGGTGGAAAGGATAACGTGGTTAGCGCGACTCACTGTGCAACACGTCTTCGCTTGGTGATTAGTGACGAAAGCCAAGTTGACCAATCTGCCATTGAAGATCTTGATGGGGTTAAAGGGGCCTTCTCAAGCTCAGGTCAATATCAAATTATATTCGGTACAGGAATCGTCAACAAAGTGTTCCAACCATTTGCAAAAGAATTAGGCATTGAGCAAGGTGAGCAAAAAGAAGGTGTCGATCATAAAGAGGCAGCTAAGCAAAACATGAATCCATTTGCTCGTTTCGCTCGTATGCTTTCAAATATCTTCGTCCCAATCATCCCGGCGATTGTAGCCAGTGGTATGTTAATGGGTCTTCTTGGTTTAATGAAGGCTTATGAGTGGGGAGATCCAGATGGCGCGGTCTTCACTATGTTAGATATGTTCTCTTCTGCAGCCTTTATTATCTTACCGATTCTAATTGGTTTTAGTGCAGCGAGGGAGTTTGGGGCCACCCCATATCTAGGTGCTGTTATTGGTGGTATTATGACGCACCCAGCCTTATTGAACGCTTGGAATTCAGGAACAGCTGATATTCCTACGATGGATTTCTTCGGCTTTTCCATTGAAATGTTAGGGTATCAAGGAACCGTAATCCCGGTATTATTAACTGTATATATCATGAGTGTACTAGAAAAGAATATCCGCAAAGTGGTTCCAGGAGTTGTTGACTTACTTGTTACACCATTCTTAACGGTTATTCTAACTGGTTTTGCAGCATTGCTTATCGTTGGACCAGCAGGACGCCTACTTGGTTCTGGAATTACGACTGCTCTAGATGCTGTTTATGGTACAGCTCAAGGAGCAGCTGGTCTAGTATTTGGTGGTACGTACTCTCTAATTGTACTAACTGGTGTACACCACAGCTTCCACGCGATTGAAGCAGAGCTTTTAACCAAAGCAGGTAACTACCTTCTACCAATCTGGGCGATGGCAAACGTAGCTCAAGGTGGGGCTGGTCTAGCTGTATTCTTCAGAACAAAGAACAAAAAAACAAAAGAAATTGCACTTCCAGGTGCTGTATCTGCATTCCTTGGTGTAACAGAGCCTGTTATTTTCGGTGTTAACTTAAAACACCGTCGACCATTTATCGGTGCGATGATCGGTGGTGCTCTGGGTGGCTTCTACGTTACTTTCACCGGTGTAATTGCAAACGGTATTGGATTAACAGGTCTGCCAATGATTGCTTTAACAACAGGTTCAGACACACTGAACTATTGTATAGGTCTTGTTATTGCAATCGGTGGTGCTTTCCTAGCAACATTACTGCTCGGCTGGAAAGAAGAGAAAAAATAGAACAAATGAACAAGAAGTCAGGCCCGGTTGCCTGACTTCTTTTATTCATGTAGGACATAAGAGTTCGTTTTTGGTAATCTTTAAGTATGGAACTTGTGAAGGGAGATAGAACCATGACAAAAGGAATTATTAGTTTGGGAGAAGCACTAATCGACTTTATCCCACTAACAAGTGAGAACATTGAATATCAGAAAAGCCCAGGTGGCGCCCCGGCTAACGTTGCAGTAGGTTTGGCGCGTTTAGGAGCGAAATCAACATTTTTAGGTAAGGTAGGGGATGACTCGTTAGGTCACTTTCTGAAAGATACTCTTACTTCTTATGGTGTGAAAACAGATGGCATGACCTTTACTCAAGACGTACGAACAGGTGTCGTGTTTGTATCTCTTGCAGCTAATGGAGAGCGTAGTTTTGAATTCTTCATTAATCCAAGTGCGGATCAGATGCTTCACGTAGATGATGTAGAAGAATCTTTATTTGATGAACATCGCGTTCTTCACTTCGGAACGATTTCGATGATTAATGAACCTGCTAAGCAAGCAACGAAGCACGCCGTGCAGGTAGCTCGTGAAAAAGGCATGATTGTATCCTTTGATCCAAACCTGCGTATGAGCTTGTGGTCGTCTGAAGACCAGGCGAAAGAAGCAATTGTTTCTATGCTTGACCAGGTAGATGTACTGAAAGTTTCAGAAGAAGAACTTGAATTCATTACATGTGAGAAAGACATTGAAGCTGGGATCAAGCAAGTGAACGAGAAGCACGATATTCCGTTTATGCTTGTAACACTTGGTGGAGAAGGTAGTTACGTGGTTACCAATGGAGAGATCGCTAAAGTGGACGCTATGAAAGTAAATGCGGTTGATACAACTGGTGCTGGAGATGCCTTCGTGTCAGGGATCCTTTATGCAATTAATGAAACGGATGTTTCTATGAAAGAGCTAACTATTGAACAAGCTGTAGAGATGGCGAAGATGGCCAGCGTATCGGGTGCCCTCGCAGCCTCGACTAAAGGTGCTATGACAGCTTTACCAACCATTGAACAAGTTAAACAACATTTATCTTCCTAAGGAGGGACTTTTGTGTCTCATAGAGATAATCAGCTTCGCCAAGAGGCTTATGCAGAAATCGAGAAATTTCGTGATCAAGTAGAAGCCGATCCTCATCGCCTTCGGTTTCATATCCAGCCACCTGTAGGTTTGTTAAACGATCCAAATGGTTTTATCCAATACAATGGCACCTACCATATGTTTTATCAGTGGATGCCATTTAAAACAGGACACGGTGCAAAATATTGGGGACATTATACATCCGATGATCTAGTAAATTGGCAGGCAGAACCGATCGCTCTAACCCCTTCCGAATGGTTTGAGAAGAATGGTTGTTATTCCGGAAGTGCTGTTGAAGCGAACGGATTGATGAACTTGTTCTATACGGGGAATGTAAAAGATGAAGAAGGCAACCGTGAAAGCTATCAAGTGTTAGCAACGTCAGAAGACGGGATTCATTTTGAGAAGCAAGGTGTCGTATTAGAATTACCTGAAGAATATACCGCCCACTTCCGAGATCCAAAAGTATGGAAGCATGGTGAGTATTGGTATATGGTTGTTGGTACACAGAATCACGATCTACAAGGGCGTGTTGCTTTGTTCCGTTCATCTGACCTTAGTGATTGGGAGCACATGGGCGTTGTAACTGGTGCACATACGGATCAACTGGATGATTTCGGCTTTATGTGGGAATGTCCAGATTTGTTCGAACTTCAGGATAACCACATCTTAGTTGTATCTCCTCAAGGGTTAGAAGTAGAAGGCAACCATTATCAAAATGTCTACCAATCTGGTTACTTTGTGGGCGATATGAATTATGAAACAGGGAAGCTTAAGCATGGTTCATTTAAAGAACTGGATCAAGGGTTTGAATTCTACGCTCCTCAAACCACTCTAGATGATCAAGGGCGTCGCATTTTAGTTGGCTGGATGGGTGTACCTGACCAGGACGAAGAACACCATCCAACGATTAAGCATAAATGGATTCATACGCTTACTCTCCCAAGAGAGTTAACGCTTGATGGGGACAAGTTGATCCAAAAGCCTGTGGCGGAGTTAGAGAAGCTTCGAAAAGAAGAAATCTCTTACGAACGCGTGGAATTAAACGGGGTAGAAACAACGATTGAAGGAATCGAAGGGGATGCCTTTGAACTTCAGCTTGGGTTTGAACACAACAAGGCAGATGTGTTCGAGCTAACGCTACGAAACAATGCGCGCGTTGTGTATCACAAGCCAAGTGGTGAATTAACCCTTGAGCGTAAACGATTTGAAGATCGTAGAATGGAATCAAGAACGTGCAAAATTGGTGAATTAGAAGATCTTCGTTTATTCGTAGATACATCTTCTGTAGAGATGTTTGTTAATGGCGGAGAAGAAGTCTTCACAGCTCGTTACTATCCTGAGCAAGAGAATCGTTCCGTTTATTTTGCTTCTTCAGGCGAGCTGACGTTAAATGTTTCTCATTGGAAGCTATAAGAAATAGAATCATCTAAAAGACGCCTTTGGGTTTTGCCCCAAAGGCGTCTTTCGTTTAATGACCTTTTACTCTTTAGCTTCAGGATGAAAGATGTTTAAACCGAGATCCTTCGAGAGACGTTCAAGGATTTTACTACCAGCTACACTGTTACCTTTAGGGTTAATAGCTGGTCCGATAACGCCTATTCCATAACGCCCTGGAACTGCTCCGAAAATCCCGCCGCTGATTCCGCTTTTACATGGGAACCCAACATTTACAGCAAAGCGACCTGATTCGTTATACATGCCAGATGTCATCATAATGGCTTCAATCGTTGTTAAATGATCGGGATGTAGAAGTTGTTCTCCTCCTTCAATCGTTTTGCCGCCGTTTGCAAAAAACAAACCGAGTAAGGCTAAGTCCCGTACCTGAAACTGTATGGAATTAATCCTGAAATACAAATCGAGCGCCTCCTCAGGATCAAGAGCCACAGAACCTGTACTGCTCATATAGTAAGCAAGAGCGCGATTCCGATCTCCTTTACGTCTTTCAGCTTTATAGACATCTTCATTCATGTGAATGTCATCGTGACCGAGGACGCTCTTTAACATCGTCATAATCCGCTCAAAACGCTCCTCTACTGAAGATCCTTTGATTAGAGAGCAAATGGCAATGGCCCCTGCGTTAACCATTGGATTAAACGGTCTATGTACATCATCAGCTTCCAAATGACTAATGGTATTGAAGAAATCACCCATTGGCTCCATCCCAACGGTTTGGAAGACTTTTTCTTCCCCGAGGTCTTCTAGTGCAATCATAAGACTGACAACTTTAGAAGCACTTTGTAAAGAAAAAGAGAGATCCGTAGTACCTGCTGTGTAGATATTCTGATCTAAATCAATCACAGCTATTCCGATGTCGTTTTGATTTAGTTCACTCACACAAGGGAGGCTTTGAACGACTTCTCCCTGAGTGGTATAAGGTGTATATTCGGTTATTATGTCTTTTAAATATTCATTGCTTAATGTAACCAATATTCCTGCCCCCAATCGTCTTCGTCCTAATTATGTAGCCTAACTTTCCGGTGTCGAAACGTCCTAAACGGTATGTTACAATTTTTGTAACGTAACGAGGAGTTCTCATAAAGGAGGTTCAGTCACTTGGATTATGTAACGATGATGGCTGAGGAGAAGATTAAACAAGCTGAGCGTGAAGGTGCGTTTAAAGACCTCCCTGGTAAAGGGAAACCGCTCGATTTATCAGAGATTCAAGCTGTTCCTGAAGACCTTAGGGCGAGTTATACGATTCTTAAGAATGCGAATATGCTTCCTGAAGAGATGGAAGTGAAGAAGGAAATGATTCGCATCGAAGAACTTGTGGCCCTTTGTACAGATGAGGAAGAACGACTTGCTTATCAAAAAGAGTTAAACGAAAAGCAGATTCATTTTCAAACGTTAATGGAAAAACGGAAGATGAAAGAATCGGGAGCTTATAAGAGGTATAGCGGTAAAATTCGCAGTCGTTTTGGTTTATAATCTGAAGCCTTTGGTCGTTATGTTTAATGAGTGTTAGGGCTATATTTTGACTAACGGCCCGTTTCTTGAGCTTTGTGTTGCCAATGGAATATACAGGTTTTTTGTGAATTTGAATGGTCTTAAGGTTGTTCAAGACTAATAAATAACACCACTGTGTTCTCTTTTGAAGAGTGCGCAGTGGTGTTTTTATTTTAGTCAGAGAGCTTCAGTAATCCTAAAAATCGAAGCTAAGTCACTGGGCAGGATAGCTCCGTTGCCAGAAGCCTGCCCTGACGGAAACGCCCTTATCTTTCGCAAAATAGAAATATCTCAACTTCATTTCTTCTTCCATATAAGGGGGCTTATATGGAAAGTTAAATGGTATGAGTAGAGCATAAAAAAGCCCAAAGCTGCTTTCAGCTTTGGGCTTGTATCATTTTTTAAGGGAAGGAATTAGTCTAAGATTGTTACATCTACTGATTTACGACCCCAGTTTAGGGCTTCTGATTGAGAAGGGATGAAGACGTCGATTCTGTTTCCTTGGATGTCGCCACCGATGTCTCCTGCTACTGCTTTTCCGTATCCTTCTACATATACTTCAGTGCCTAGTGGAATTACATTAGGATCAACTGCGATTACTTTGCGATCTGGGTTTTCAAGAAGGTTGATGCCCGTTCTTGTAATACCTGAGCACCCAACGCAATTCGCTGTATAGGCTGTTGATTCCATTGTAATCGTCTTTTGTTCTTGTTGTTGTGTTTGAACTTGTTTTTCTTCTGTTTTAGGTTCAGCAGGTTGTGTGCTTGCAACAGTTGATTTTTCTTTTGTAGCTACGTTTGATCCGTTTACATTCAGGGTATCTCCTGAATAAATCGTATTTGAACTTAAGCTATTCCAATGTTTTAACTCATTCACACTTACATTATATTGTTGACCAATAGCGAACAGTGTATCGCCAGGTTGAATTGTATACACATCACTGTCAGCTGTTGCTGTTTGAGCAACTTCACTGTCTCCGTTGCGGTTTACTGTTAGTTTTTGGTTCGGGAAGATTAAGTTAGATGTTAGGTTATTTTCTTGCTTTATTTGTTCAACGGACACATCGTAATCCTGAGAGATTCCCCATAATGTGTCGCCGCTCTTGACGTCTACTTCTTCTGCGCTTGCTGTGATCGCTGTTGTTGTAGAAATCGTTGCTACAGCAGCTAGGGATAGAAATAGTTTTTTCATTTTGTTGACCTCCTGGGAATTACAATAGCCATGAGCTGTTGAAATTCGCGGTTTATTGAGTAACGAATTAACTCTATGGACTACTATAACAACCTAATGGGAAAAGCCCAACAACAGAATGACAACAATGTGATTGCAATTCTAACAAGAATGTTACATGCATTTTACAATGTGGGAAAAATAGAGAAAAGGACCCTATTAGAGGATCTTTTTCTCTATTTTTCTGCATTTGAAGCTGAGAGAATGTTTCCGTTAACTCTAGTTGAGCGTAAGGTGGCCCTGGAAACCACTCGCTTTCCTGTGGGGAACTAGATAGGCTCTTCTGCCCACGGGAGTCTCGCAGTTTCCAGGCCCACCTTTACCATACAAGGAGGAACGAAAGCATGCCGTATAGGGTAACAACAGACCTACTGATGCGAATTGCGGGGCCGTTCACCCACCTTAAAGACAGGGCTTGCTCGGGGACTGCGAGACTCCCGCGGGAAAAGGAGCCTAGGGAAGACCCCGCAGAGAGCGAAGCGAATGAGGAGGCTTCCCAGCTCCCCGCAGGAAAGCGAGTTGTCCCCGAGCAAGCCCAAGCACTCTTAAACGTAACGGCCCCTTCCTGCTGAAATATCTCAACTTCAAGAAGGGGGGTTATATGGATTAAATGAATGCAACAATAAACAGTAACAGAGCTTAATTTAAAGAATGTCTGTTAACGAACGAACAGGATGGAGCTTATCGTGTTCCATATTTGGCTCATCAGGAGTGAGCCAGATGGCGTGCATGCCGAATTGAAGAGCCGGGGCGATTTCGTTCATGAAATTATCGCCAATAGAGACGGCTTCTTCTGGCTTAACTTTGTACCGTTTTAATAGCTCATGGAAGTGTTCACTCGTTTGAACGGGTTTTGTAGCTGATGTGATCCTGTCATGGAATAGATTCTGGAGGTTCAGTTCCTTTAGTAAACGATCTACATCTGTAGCCTCGCTATTAGTCATAAGAACGATCGTTTTCTCTTTTTTTATTTTCTCCAAGAAAGAACGTAATCCAGGTGTCTCTGTTAGCCACCCTTTTTGAGATGACATGTCGACTTTTGTTTCATCATAAGCTTTGTGACATTCACTCATCGGTAACCCATAATGACGAGCGAGTACATATGGGGGCCACCAGCCATCTCCGATTGCAATCCATCGGTCAAAATCAAATGTAGAGGCGGGTAATGGTTCATTTGAGGAGCGCTCTACTTGTTCACCGTTCCATGATTCAGGGTTGCTGATCTTTTCGGTAAATGGGTCCCACGTCCAGAATAGATCTTCTTTCGTGTCATAGACTTTTCCGATGGTGAGGGGGTGAAGGCCTTCTTTTACTTGTGTAAAGTCTCTTAAAAAAGACTCGTGTTCTTCTTTTGGTAATTTATCCTTTAACTTATAAGCAAAATGATCAAAATGTTTTGTGTCTTCATAAAGGGTTCCGTCTAGGTCGAAGATGAAGAGGTGACATTCGTCTAAGTATGAATCATGTTGAGACATGAGCGATCAGCTTCCTTTCCGGCAATTTGTTTCATTATCTGAAATCCCTTCTTCGATTTCAAGTAAAGAGGTAGGGAAGGGTATGGAAAAACTTTCTGAACCACTAGGAGTGTTGGTTTGTTTCTAGTAAAATAAAAGTAAAAGATCGGAGAAAGGTGTTATAAAGATGATCAAGCATTCGGTTTGGGTTCTAGTAGGTATTGTGTTGTTCGTCCTTTCGCCAGATCACGTTCATGGTACTGAGAATAATCAGCCTGAGAGGGAGTCCAATTCTTATACGATTCGTTATCATGAAGAAGGAGCTCCGACTGGTTTAGTATCTACAAGTTCCCCGGATATTACATATTTTATAAAACTATCACATTATGATTTGCCCTATGAGGTGGACATGTTTTTAAATGGAAAAGAAGTTTCCTCAACGTATAATGAAAATACAGGTATGCTCACTTATGAGGCCCGGGGTTTAACAGGTGCAAATACAGTAACAGTTCAACTTGAAGTGTATGGTAAAAAGCAACTTGAACGTTCTTGGTCATTTGAAATAGACAGTCGTAATATGGATCCTTTTGCTTCAATGGATAATGAAATATTGACCTCTGTCGGAAACGATGCGCTTGCTCGTGCTAACGAATATCGTGAGCGTTTGGATATTCCTTTATTAAAAAGCAATGATCATTTAAAAGAAGCAGCTCAAGCTCATGCCAATTATATGAACGTCTATTCCAAAGGTCACCATGAAACGAACAACAGCGCTAACTTATTTACCGGAAAACAACCTGCAGAAAGGACGTCTTATTTTGGTTATCCAAAATGGTTCGTAGGAGAAGGGATTTCTTATGAAGAGCCCGGCGGAGCATCAGCTGTTGATCATCTCTTTGACGCTCCTTACCATCGTTTGAGCTTAATGAACCCGTTTTATAACGAAGTAGGAACAGGATACAATCATCAAGGCGACGTAGTCATGAACTTTGGTGGAGATGGAAGTGAAGGGGAGCATCGTATTATTCAGTATCCTTACCCAAATCAAAGAGGTGTGCCAGTTTCCTGGTTTGCTTATGAAACGCCTAATCCTCTTCGTTTTTTCAACCGAGATCAGGTATGGACAGGGTATCCTGTTTCTTATGTGTATTATGGTCCTTCCTCTCATGAACTCCAAGTTTCAGAGGCATCATTAGTGAATGAGGATGGTGAAACAGTCCCATCCTACACGGTCACGCCACAAATGGAGAACGAAGGTACTCATCACGTTTTCCTAATTCCAAAAGAGAAGCTTATGCCGGGTGCAGGTTATAAGGTGAGAGTGAATGCTCAAGCGAAGACAGCGGAAGGAAATCTATTTGATGTGTCACGAACTTGGTCATTTAAAACTGGGGCGAGTGTTCTGTTTGATGATATTTATTTCGAAGCACAGAACGGGGTTCACTTTCTAACATTAGAATGGGCAAATGGAGAAGATCCTGAAGCTAAGGCTATCTTGAGTAAAGAAGATAAGGTTTATATAGAGAAGAAAGGTGATACGCAGCGTACTGTTCAATCCCTTCAATCAGGAACATATGAGTTGAAGGTTGATAGCCCTCACTTTAATGAGCAAGAAACCTATATCGTCAAGATTGAAACGGGGAAACTCCCTCACTACCAATACGGAAGCAACCTAAAAGTTGTGGACTTCTATCAAACGAATTCACTAGAGGCGCTCTATCAAAAATTCCCGATATGGGAAGCTCGCCAAAGCTTTTACGGCTCGTATAAGGTCTTTAATGATAGGGAGCAGCAATCGGATCATAATGAGGAGGGCACCTTCATTTTGGATCGTATAGGGAACTTAATCGCATCTTTTTTAAATGGAAGTGAGGCAGGAGATTCATCTACTGTTCTACCCACTCAAGAAGAGGGTGAAGAAAGTGGTTATATGCCTTACTAGTTTAAGAAGATTGAAGTGTTTCCCCCTCCTTTGTATTGGGAAGTTTAGCAAAGGAAGGGGGTTTTTCTATGAGCTTTGATTATGAAATGGATTTCGACAACATTAATTTTAGAGAGCGGCCGGACCTTTACAGAGTGGGGAAGGGAGAACAAGGTGTGCTAATGGTAGAGCCATATAAAAGTGAAATCCTTCCCCACTGGCGATTTAAAACTCCTGAAATCGCACAAGAGTCAGCAGATAAGATTTATGAACTGTTTCAGCAATACAAAGAGCAAGAAGATTTTGTCGGCATGGATATGGCGCGTAAATACATCCAAATGGGATATACACGAGCAAGACGTTATGCAAATTACAAAGGTGGAAAGAAGTACGACCAAGATGGCAATATAAATGAAAGAGACATCGACGAAGAAAAAGCCGAATCGGCACGCATCTTTGAGGAAAAGTGGAAAGAAGTGCGTAATGATGATGAATACTTAGCTTATAAGAAAGAGCATCAGAAGAATTATGGGTGAATTCTCTGTAGGTGCAGTTCAATTTGAAATTCTGCTGTAAAATGCTTACACTACCAGTAAGTAGAAAGGGGCGGAATGACATGTGTGGTCGTTTTACATTTTCAATAGAAGAACACGAGATTTTAAAAGAGTACGGGATTAAACCAGATGAAGACTTGATTGAACCTCGTTATAACATTGCACCTGGTCAACAAGTAGTAACGGTTGTAAATGACGGCGAGAAGAACCGGATTGGTCAATTGAAATGGGGGCTCGTTCCTGTCTGGGCGAAGGATCCTTCTATTGGGTATAAAATGATTAACGCAAGGTCTGAAACAGCTCATGAAAAGCCAAGCTTCAAACGTCTGCTAGAGAGAAAAAGGTGTCTGATCTTAGCGGATAGTTTCTATGAGTGGAAAAAAGAAGATGGAAAGAAACAGCCCTATCGAATTTCTCCTCAAGATCGACCTTTCTTTGCATTTGCAGGCTTATGGGACCGGTGGAAACAAGGGGAGGAAGAACTTGTAACCTGTACGATCTTAACGAAAGAAGCCAACGACTTCATGGCGCCCATTCATAATCGAATGCCAATTATTCTCCCCAGAGAACATGAGTCCTGGTGGATGGAGCAAACAAAGCAAGATCCTGATGAGATGCATGATTATTTGAGCCAATTAAATATAGAGACCCTAGAAGCATATCCGGTCAGCACGTATGTAAACAACGCTAAGAATGAAGGTCCGGAATGTGTGGAGCCTCTAGCTTAGAATGAGAGATAGGGATAGGGTTTTCGAATTGATAATGACTAAGTTCAGGTTTATAACCTGAGCTTTTTTATGTTTTGAAAAATTTTTCTAAAATGTGTAGGGGATTTGTTGTATGCTTCGTCTATAAGGTGGATTAGGAAAGAAGGGAGGGGAGCAGAATTCAGGATGAGCGGTTAATTGAAAAGGTTAAGGCAGGGCATCAGCAGGCGCTCAGGCTTTTGATTGAGCGTTATAAAGGACACGTGTTTAAAGTAACCTATAGCGTTGTCCGTGATGAGAAAGAGGCTGAAGATCTGGCTCAGGAAACATTTATAAAAATGATGGATGCGCTCCCCTCTTATCAGTCGCAAGGATTTAAAACGTGGTTAAGTCGTATTGCAATGAATAAAGCAATTGATTATAAGCGCAAGAAAGCCAGGCAAAAAGAGGATTTAGCTTTTGAAACGTTTGAGTATGAACGGATTCAAAGTGCTGAGGAAGAATGGCTTGAACATGAGAAAGTTACGGCTGTGTCTCAGTCTATCGGCTTGTTGCCAGCTAATTATCAAGGGGTTGTTCAAGCTTATTACATAGAAGGGAAATCATACAGCGAGATTGCTAGTGAGCAAGCGCTTGAGGAGAAGACGGTTGAGATGCGATTGTACCGTGCTAGGAAATGGATGAAACGAAATTGGAAGGAGGATGAGTTTTGATGAAGCATATAGAGACGACTCGGTTAGAAGCATATATAGAAGATTCATTGAGTGACCATGAACGTTGGGAAATAGAGGACCATTTAGATGTATGTGATTTATGTTTTGAAGCCTACATGACTAGTATAGAAACTTGGACATTAGAACCATCCCTCGCAATGGATTTCACTGATCAAACGTTTGATCAAATTATCAAAAAGCAAGTGATGCCGGGTAAAGAGGCTAAGCGAAGTGCTGTGCAGAAGCAGAAGAGGACGCTGGTGCATTACGGACTTGCGGCAGGCTTAACGATGATTTTAATGATATCGGGTGTGTTTGAACAAGTGCTTCATGTGTTTGATGAAGATTCATTTAAAGAAAGACCTTCTATCTCGAAAAATATTGTAAGTGAAACAGATCGGTTGTTGCAGAAAGTAAATGAAGATATGAGGAGTGATGCAGATGAATAAGTCAGTAATATTGGCATTTTTCTTTTCCTTTGTACCAGGATTAGGGCAACTATATCTCGGTCTTATAGTGAGAGGGGTGTTGTTTGGAGGTTTGTTCTTTGCTCCTTTATTTATTATTGCAGTAGCGGTAATGAATGCAGGAGGGGAAGCTCTTATACTATTGATTTTTCCTTTGCTAGTGTGGCTTATAAATATGGTGGATATGATAAGGAATTTAAGAAAATTGGAGAAGAGAAGCCAGCAAATAGAGATTACAGAGAAGGGCAGCACAATTCCGTCCACTTCGAAAGACCAAGAAAGGGTTGTAACTATTCTCTTATCATTTATTCCAGGTGTTGGCCATTTTCATCTTGGGTTGAACCAAAGAGGGCTCACCTTCCTTGTAGGATTTATTGGAGTAGGCATAATGATCTTCTTTGTCGCAGCTATTACTAGTACGGGTGGGTTTCTTATTTTCCTTTTAGCCCTGCCGGTCATTTGGATATACGGTTTATTTGATGTCATTCAGCTGTTAAATCAGAAAGATAAAGGCGAGACTCTTGAAGATCGGACAATACTAGAAGATTTTGACCGTCACCGTGATAGTGGGAAGAAGAGTCGTGTTATCGCGACATTACTCGGGATTTTCCCAGGAGCGGGACATATGTATTTAGGTTTACAGCGCAGAGGGCTACAACTAATGGCTGCATTCTTATTGTCGATCTATATTCTTGATGTCTTACATTTATCGATTTTCTTATTCTTGATTCCGATTATTTGGTTCTTCAGTTTCTTTGATGCTCTTCAGCTTGCTAGTCGATATGAAGAGGAGATCATTGAAGATATTCCAGTTATTAAATACTTTATTAATCATCAGCGTTGGATCGGAATTGCGCTTATTTTGCTAGGTGTGTTCTACATGTTAGATGATGTGTTAATGCCTGTATTAGCAGATGAAATCCGTGAAACGTTTCAGATCAATCTCTATTATTACTACGAACGCTATTTCCAAATGATTATTGTCTGTCTGCTCTTTATCGGCGGGGGGATTAAGCTATTATTAGGTTCAAAAGTGAAGAAGGAGGAGGTCAGCAAATGAGAAAGTGGCGCGTAGGAACGGTATCAATGGGACTTTCACTTATCTTCCTAGGAGTCTTACTAATGGTTGGGCAGTTTACAGATTGGGATCCTATTACATTAACCATGTCGTGGTGGCCGTTTATTTTAATTGTGCTTGGAGTCGAGGTGCTTGCATACATTGCTCTATCTAAGAAAGAGAAGCCAATCGTGCAATATGACTTCCTTTCAATCTTCTTTATCGGAGTACTTGGAATGGTCGCCCTGGGGTTATATTTAATGACTTCATTAGGTCTGGTGAATGAAGTGAAGGGAGCTATGAATGCAGAACGAGTTCAAGGTCCCATGCCTTCTATAGAAGAGTCAATCTCAGAAGATATCAATACGATCGTGCTTGAGCAAGCGTATGATGATTTGGTCGTTGAGACGAATAATGCTCGTAAGGTTCACATATTTGGAACATTTACCTCAGAATTTCTTAAACAAGAAGATTTAGATAAGAACGATGTAGCTTCAATTAACAAAGTAGGAGATAAACTGTACATTCAATTATTGCAAGGACCGTCTAAGGAAGGAATGCACTACAGTCGAACAACGTTTAACCGTACGATTTCCTTGCCGGAAGACGTTGATGTTGAGATCCGTGGGACTACAGGGAACCTGAAACTAAACGCAGGGAACATCACGGGGGACTGGATGATTGATGAAGCCCGTAATATGATCCTGAATCTCTCAAAAGAAGCCAGCGTTTCTGTTAAAGCTGAAAGTTATTCTGAGCAACTAGGTTGGGATGTTGAGTGGGATAAAGAAGAAACGATTCGTAGCGGTGACGAGAAGAATGAATTGTTTTATAAAGAGAAAGTGTTTGGAGATGGAGAAGCGGTCATACAACTGAATCTGGTTGATCAATTTACAATCAAAGACGTGGGCCCTAGGTCTTAAGAGGTTTTGCTTCATGGGGGCCGTTACGTTTATTGAGTGGTAGGGGTGTCTGGGGAACGACTCGCTTTCCGCGGGCGAGCTGTCGAGCCTCCTCCCTCACTGCGTTCAGTCCGGGGTCTCGTCGACCTCTTTCTCCCGCAGGAGTCTCCCCGTTCCCCAGACACCCCTTGCCATGTGAAGTACGAACGGCCCTGCTGCTTGGGCGTTCCTGATGCCTATTTGAATCTACATGTGGCATGTTTCCGTATCTACCGATATGGCAAAGGTGGGCCTGGAAACTGCGAGACTCCCGTGGGCAGAAGAGCCTAGGTGAGACCCCGGAGCCCGGCTTTGCCGGGTGAGGAGGCTCACCAGCTCCCCACAGGAAAGCAAGTGGTTTCCAGGCCCACCTTACGCTCAATTACAGCAAACGGAAACATTCTGTCAGCTCATAAAAAGAGCATCCTCGAATGAGGATGCTCTTTTTTGTTAGGCTTCATAACTGGGGTCAGATTTTGCTTTTCGTTCTTCTTTTGCAACGCGCATAAATCGTTTTGTTTCGGAAACAACCACACCAGATAATCCAAGAAGGCCAATTAAGTTTGGTGCAGCCATAAGACCGTTCATGATATCAGCAAATGTCCAAACGATATCAATTTTGACAACAGCCCCAACGAATACAAATGCGATGAAGACGATTCGATAGGCTGGGAGCATTCGTTCTTTCGTTAAGTATCCAAAACATTTCTCTCCGTAGTAAGACCAACCGACAATTGTTGAGAACGTGAAGAAGACCAAGCCAATTGCGACAATCATTGAACCGGTACTACCGAGGAAATGCTCGAAGGATGCACTTGTTAAATCGGCGCCATCAATGTTTCCTGAATACATATCCGCCATAACAATTGTAAGTCCTGTGATCGTACAAACTAAGATGGTGTCTAGGAACACTTGAGTCATGGAAACGAGTGCCTGACGGCCAGGATAGTCTGTTTTGGCGGCAGCGGCTGCAATGGGTGCAGAACCAAGACCAGCTTCGTTCGAGAATACGCCTCGAGCTACACCGTATCGGATTGCGCTACCTACTGCTCCACCTACAGCAGCTTCCCCTGTGAAAGCACTTGTGAAGATCGTAGAAAAGGCAGGACCGACAAGATCTAAGTTAAGAAGGATAATAATAAGACCAGCAATAATATAAAATATCGCCATAATTGGTACAAAGAAAGATGTTACTTTCCCGATACTTTTAATCCCGCCTAAAACAACTAAAATCGTTAAGACTGTTAAAATAATTCCTGTGAGCCAAGTCGGCACATTAAACGTAGTGTCTACGGCATCAGCTAACGTATTGGATTGGGCCATGTTTCCAATTCCAAAAGCGGCAATTGAACCAAAAAAAGCAAATAAAATCCCAAGCGGCTTTGCTTTTAGACCTTTTTCAAGGTAGTACATAGGACCACCGGCCATTTTGCCATTTTTGTCAGTCACACGGTATTTAACCGCAAGTATGGCTTCGGCATATTTGGTTGCCATACCAAAGAGTGCTGTGATCCACATCCAAAAGATCGCACCAGGCCCCCCTAGAAGAACCGCTCCAGCTACACCGGCGATATTACCTGTTCCAATAGTCGCCGCCAAGGCGGTTGTAAGCGATTGGTAGTGAGAAATATCTCCCTTTGATTTTTTGTCTTGTCGTTTTGGGCTAAACGCAAGCTGAAGAGCGTAGGGTAACATGCGTAATTGAAGAAACCCTAATCGAATCGTTAAGTATATTCCTGTTCCGACTAGCAGAACAAGGAGTGGTGTTCCCCATACGAAATCACTAATGCTACTTAATACTTCTAAGATCTGCTCTTGCATAGTACTGACCTCCTTTTTTCATATAGTATAAATATTCTGAAAAATCAGAAGAAATGTCAAGGGTCCGTGTGCTAAAAATTTTTATAAGTTTTCGAAAAGAGCTATGATGTGTAATTGAGTAGAGGATTTTATATAATAAAGAAAGAACTAATGATAGAAGAGGGTGATCGCTTGATAAATGTATTGTTTGTATGTCTTGGGAACATTTGTCGCTCTCCGATGGCGGAAGCGGTGTTTAGGAATTTAACAGAGCAAGAAGGGTTGAGAGGGCAATTTCGGATCGATTCAGCTGGTACGGGAAGTTGGCATGAGGGGAAACCCCCTCATCAGGATACGCGCAGAATGTTAGATCAACATAACGTTTCTTATGAGGGGATGACTGCCCGCCAAGTCAAGGTTTCTGACTGGGACGAGTTTGATTACATTATTGCAATGGATCGTCAAAATTATAGTGATTTAGAGACACTTCGTTCGTTTGATGAAGGTGTGGTAGTTGCTCAGTTCATGGATTTTGTAGAGGACAGCGATGATAAAGACGTTCCGGATCCTTACTTCACAGGGAACTTTGAGGAAGTATATGAACTTATCGAAAAAGGCTGTGAAAACCTTTTAGCTGACATAAAAGAAGCTTATCAGTTATAAAATAGGAGGAGATACCATGGGAGAAAACAAGTTAATAAAAGGCATGTTAATCGGGGCATTAGCGGGTGTTGTGTATGCGCTTTTTGATAAAGATACTCGACTCGAAGCTTCAACATGTGTAAAGCGAACGAGTGGAAAAATAAGAGAGTATGCAGCGCACCCATCTGATGCGATTCACGACTTTCGTTTGAAATACGAACATATGGCACAAGCTGTTACTGCAGGTTCTGAGCAAGCTGTTCATATCTTGGATCAGCTTAATGAATTTCTAGAAAAGATCGAAAGTCAAAGCGAAGAACCTCCTGAGTAACAACACTCCATTATTCATATGTGAGGTAGGGGGATACATTGTCGACTATAATTCAATTCGGGAAAGATTTGTTTCGTCGCTTCTCCGACCATGAAGTGGCTGGTCTTGCTGCACAATTGGCCTATTTCTTTCTGCTATCCATTTTTCCATTTATGATTTTTTTAATTGCGCTTATGGCTTACTTGCCGATATCTATTGAAGATATCGTGTTGGCCATGTCGCGCTATATTCCAAGTGAAGCGATGGATTTACTAACGACAAACTTAGAGACGAAAAATACAGGGCTGTTATCAGTCGGTTTACTTGCAACGCTATGGTCTGCTTCAAATGGTACGAATGCTGTCATGAGAGCATTTAACAGAGCTTACAATGTTCAGGAAGACCGCTCGTTTATTAAAAGTCGTCTCATTGCCATTGTACTTACCGTAGCGATGTTTATTGTCATACTTGTTGCTCTTATGCTTCCGGTATTCGGTAAAGCGATAGGGGTGTACATCTTTTCATGGTTTGGTGTGTCTGAAGATTTTCTGGCTATATGGAATGCGTTGCGATGGGTCATATCGTCTACGCTCTTCTTGCTTGTACTGATGTCTTTATACATCTTAGCACCTAACCATCACGTAAATATCCGGCAATCATTTATTGGGGCTGTATTTGCAACGGTGGCCTGGCAAGCTGCTTCGTTAGGGTTCTCATTTTATGTGAATTCAGGTGTGAGTAACTATTCTGCTACTTACGGGAGTTTAGGGGCTGTCATTATTTTAATGATTTGGTTCTACCTCTCAGGTGTTGTGATCATTCTGGGCGGCGAGATCAATGCGATGTTGCGTGAGCGTCAATGGTTTAAACGGTAACTCTTTCAAAGTCCTTACGATGTACATAAAGGGTGTCTCCTCGGAGCATTCTAATAAGGACTAATGAGAGGGAGGTTGATGTCGAATGGCTAATAACAAGCGTAACCAAAAAGCACGTAGTGATAAAAACCAAAATAAACAAACTTCTGATGATGCAAAGCACAAAACAAGCAGCTCAGCGAATAAAAAGAACAATTTCCATTAATAAATAGGCGAAGCTCAATTCGAGTAAGCTTCGACAATAGAAAGTCCCGTTATTTAGTTAGCGGGGCTTTTTTGTATGGAAATTAAAAAGGAGCATGTAGCTGAAGGACAGCTTCATACTCCTTGGATCTTCTCCTATGAGCGCAATAAACGAAGACCGTTTAAAATAACAAGAATGGTACTCCCTTCGTGGCCAACCACACCTAGAGGAAGGTTTAGGAACTGTAGGAAATTCGAAATGATGAGTAGCATTATAACGAGTATAGAAAAAATCACGTTTTGTTTCACAATTCGATTCATTTTTGTTGATAAAGACAATGCATTCGATATCTTCGGTAAATCATTCTTCATAAGAACGACATCCGCTGTCTCGAGTGCGACGTCCGTCCCTTCTCCCATAGCAATTCCTACGTTTGCGGTAGCTAGGGCGGGTGCATCGTTAATGCCATCGCCTACCATGGCCACATTGTCAAAGGATTGGCGGAGAAGCTTCACTTGTTCAACTTTGTCTTCTGGCAAACACTCCGCGACGTAATTGTCGATACCGCATTCTTTTGCGATGGCTTTGGCTGTTGTTTCGTGGTCACCTGTAAGCATTACGGTGTAAATGCCATTACGACGTAAGGTTTGGATCGCGCGTTTCGTATCCTTGCGAATTGTGTCTTTGAGCGCAATTAATCCAGCTATGCCATTCTCATCAGCAATAAAGGTTAACGTCTTTCCTTCGTTTGCTAATTTCTCAGCTATGCCGTTTTGGAAATGGAAAGCTTCTTCTTCTCCAACGAAAGCAGCTTTCCCGATTTTCCATTCCTTATCATATACGCTTGCTGTTACTCCGTTTCCGGAAACATCTTGCATATTGAATACATCCAAGTGCTCAGTAGCGTTATTTTCTTCCCCGTATTTTACGATGGCTTGTGCAAGTGGGTGATTCGATTCCCGTTCAATCGAAGTGAAAATCTCTAATAAGTTCTCATCTTCTGAGCGGAAGTAGGCATCTGTTACTACTGGTTTCCCGTTCGTTAAAGTACCTGTTTTGTCAAAAGCGATGGCTTGAAGATGGGATAGATTCTCTAGATGAACGCCTCCCTTAAAGAGGATGCCATTCCGTGCTCCATTAGAGATAGCAGATAATGTTGCAGGCATAATCGATGCGACAAGAGCGCAAGGAGAGGCAACTACAAGCAGAATCATCGCTCTGTAAATCGTATCCTGCCAACTCCATCCGAAAGCATAGTGAGGGATGAACATCATAAGAGCCACGGCAATCAGAACAACTTTGACGTATGTTCCCTCAAATCGTTCAATGAATAACTGGGAAGGTGATTTTTCGCTTTGGGCCGATTGAACGAGTTGGATGATCTTTTGGAAGAGCGTTTCGTTAGATCGTTTCGTAATCTTTACCGTAATGCTCCCGTTAATATTAACAGTTCCGGCAAAAACCTCTGCACCGATTTCTTTCGACACGGGTACGGATTCACCTGTAATAGCCGCTTCGTCCAAAGATGTATTTCCTTTAACGATTTCTCCATCTGAAGGAACGCGTTCACCAGCCTTTACGAGGATGTGATCACCAATTGTAAGTTCAGAAACGTGAACGAGTTCTGTGTTTCCGTTATGAACACGAAGAGCTTCTTCTGGTTGAAGGTCCATCAGAGATGAGATCTCACGTTGACTCTTGTTCATTGTGTACGTTTCAAGAGCTCCGCTCATAGCAAAGATAAAGATTAAGATAGCACCTTCTGTCCAGTACCCAATGGAAGCCGATCCGATCGCAGCAAAGATCATGAGCATTTCTACATTTAGGTCTTTATCTTCGATTGTTTCTTGGACACCTTCTTTTGCCTTAGCAAAACCACCTATGATAAAAGCAGAAATGTAGAGGCCGACGGTAGCAGGGTCACTAAGTATACCTTCTGTTAACCAAGCTGATAAAATAATCATTCCACTTATAATGGCCGCGATTAATTCACCGTTGTTTCTTACTCTGGCGATAAAAGCGGATGGATTATGTGTGGTGGACGTAGTGGAAGGGGAGGTGTTCATTGCTTTTGATTCAGCTGACATTTTCTCAACTCTCCTTTTTTAATTGAGAATGAAAACTCTTTTCAATTATCTCAAATGTTTCGAGTGTGTTTCGTAAGAGTATTAATGATAGTGATAACGATTCTTATTTATAATTATTATAATTTAGTATGTAATTTAATAGTAGCACGTTTCTGATCGAAGTCAAGACTTACCACTTAAATACGCATGCGCGGAGGATAATTTGTAAACTCACTTGAATTCAAAGGGGGTGGTTGCTATATTAAGTGAGATTACATCAAGAGGAGTGACAACAGTTTTGAAACGTGTAGTGATCTATGGAGCTCTCATATCCTTTGTTTTTCTTTTATCGGCGTGTTCTCAAGATACTCAACAATCTGATTCTAAGTGGGAACGAGTAAAAGAGAGTGGCGAGCTTGTCGTTGGGACCTCTGGAACGCTTGTAGGCGTTTCTTATACACCAGAAGGTTCTAATCAATTGTCGGGCTATGACGTAGAAGTTATGCGAGCCCTTGGAGAGCAAATGGGTGTAGATATTATATTTAAAGAGATTGGTGTAGATGAAATGTTTGCGGCAGTAAAGAGCGGAAAGGTTGATGCTGCAATGAACGACTTTCAGATAAATGATGAGCGGGAGAAGAGCTATTTGTTTAGTAATCCTTATAAGTATTCGTATACCACCATGATTGTGCGGGAAGACGATTATAGCGGAATTGAGGAGTTGGAAGACCTGGAGAATAAGAAAGCAGGGGGAGAAGCCACGACGACATTTAGTGAAATTGCACGTGCTTTTGGAGCTAAAGTAATTACATATGATAACGTTTCGAATGAAGTTTATTTAAAGGATGTCCATCGAGGAATACTTGATGTTATTATTAATGATTATTATTTATCGAAGTTAGGGCTTCAAGCATATCCTGAATATGATCTTGTCTTACATCCTGATATTAAACTAAACCCAACTGAGCATGGAGTTTTATTAAATAAGGAAAATCGATCTCTTCAGCAAGAATTGAATAAGGCCATGTTGTCATTGAGACAAGAAGGTCAGCTAACCCGTCTTGCTAAACAATTCTTCGGTGAAGATGCATCCGTCAAACCCCAAGCCCCAATCCCACAAAGTCCAGTAGCAACACAATAAGAAAGAGGCATCCCGTTACAGGATGCCTCTTTCTTATTGTAAAGCAGCGAAGCGTGCCAGACACCATTTAGTGCTTTAGTGTGACAGAGGGTGTCTGGCACGCTGTGGGTCTTTATTGTGTTGAAGCGAGTGGTGCTTCTTTCTTTAGGGAGATCGGAATTAATATTAGGATGAGCATGGTAGTGATGATGTGGAAGAAGGACGCTTCAGGCAATAAGTCAATAAAGACTCCTCCTGTGTAGGGTCCAATTATACTCCCGATACTAAAAGAAATTCCGCACATAATATTCCCGGCAGGCAATAGGCTCTTTGGTAGTATATCAGTCATGTAAGAAATACCGAGCGAGAAGATCGATCCTACAAATATGCCTGAAATTGTAAATAACGCAAATAACCAGGCTACAGATTCCTCATAGATCGAAGCAAGGAAGAAGCAAACGATTCCTGCGAGGATTACACCAATAAGCACGTTTTTACGACCGATTTTATCACTAAGGATTCCTAGGGGAAGTTGTGAAAGAATACTTCCAACTGCAAACATAGGGATGATTAATGACAGCATACCCACTTCATGTCCAATACGCATTCCGTACACAGGGAAGTTGCCGTGTAGGGTGGCTTCTAGAAAGCCATATCCAAATGGAGGCAGGAATGCTACCCAAGCTAGTTTTCCGGCTTGAAAGAAGCGGGAGAAAGAGCTTGAAGAAGAGGTGTATCCTCCATCATCTTCTGGATACTGATTGCGTACAAAAAGCATAAGAGACCAGACAAGTATACTGAGACCGGCGGATAATAAGAATGGTAATGCAATATGGATATCCACGAGCCTTGTCATTAATGGGCCAATCGCAAAGCCGGCACCAAAGAATAAGCCATATAACGCAATATTTCGACCTCTCCGTTCTTCAGGAGACGTTGTTGTAATCCAAGTCTGCGTTCCAAAGTGAAGCATATGATCCCCGATTCCAATCGTTACGCGCAAGATAAACCAGAACCATAAAGATTCCCAGAATGGAAAAAAGGCCATGGATACAAAGACAAGCGCACCACCTAGTAAAATCATGGGCTTAAAACCGATTCGTTGAAGAGGTTTTTCCATAAAGGGAGATGCAAGTAAAACGCCAATATATAATCCAGTCGCATGTAGTCCATTAATTGATGAAGAGACACCGTTTTGCTCTAAAATAACTGCAATTAACGGAAGGAGCATCCCTTGGGTAAAGCCTGAAATCGAAACTAAAAGAATTAATGCTGTAAAGCGAAAGCGTGTTGAAGCCATTATGTCGTCCTCCAAAACTTGTTCATCTGTTTATGCTACTAACGCTCATTGGAAATAGCAAGAAAAATCCGGTTAAGTCTCTTGTTTCATAAAGGACCTTGTGGCAAAGTTATGAAGGGTTAATGTAAGCAGATTACGTTATCAATCCACTAAGAACGGTTACACTATAAGTAACAAGAAATCTAACTAAATTTGAAAAGGAGTGAAGCATCATGCCACAACTACAATTTTATTTGAAAAATGAAGGTGTTCGTACATCTACGGAATTTGGTCAACTTAACATTTCACCTGATGAGGAGAAAGGGTTTCGCCCGTTTCAATTGATGGTATCTTCCATTGCAAGTTGTAGTCTTTCTGTTTATCGTCAAATTTTAGACAAGCAGCGTATTGGTTATGAGGATATTAAAGTGACAGCTGATATTACTCGTAATGAAGCTGAAGCCAATCGAATTGAGAAGATTCATTTGCACTTTGTCGTTAAAGGATCACACCTTGATGAAGCGAAGCTTACAAAGAACTTAGAGTTATCTAGCAAGAACTGCTCAATGGTTCAATCCGTTAAAGGTAGCATCGAGATTGAGGAAACAGTTGAAGCGATCGAGCTAAACTAATTTTGTATAAAAGGGAAAGAGCTTTGCTGCATGAGCAGTGAAGCTCTTTTTTGTGTATGAAATGAACCTCTGTATGCATACAAACTCCTGAGGACGTTCAAACTAAGCAAAAATCGAAAGGAAAGTGACCGATGAAAATAGATATGAAACAATTCCTTGCTCTTATTGTCGCTATCGTCCTACTTGTTCCTGGGTTTGTGAATGCAGCTGAAAAGAAAGGCTCTGATGAAAGTCAGGATGAAAAAGGCAAGATTCCAAGTCACGTATTAAACATATCAAAAGACAATACTTATCCTAACTCAACGCAAGATCAAGTGACGTTAGAGCCAAGTGAACTAACAAGAGAGTTAATTGAAGGTTCTGAAGTGAAAATTGAGAACCCTCAGTTAATTAAGATGCTTAATGAAACGAACTTAAAACCGTCACCTGTAGCGATTGGTTATCGTGGCATGATCTATATGGGGCACTGGCCACTTCAATATGAATCAGAAGAAACAAGTATTAATTGGCAGTACCAAAAGATTAACCAAAACCAATTAAACAATCTTGGTGGTAAAGAGACGCAAAAGCTTAATTATAATCAAGAGGCTGAGAAGCATATCAAAGGTGGCTTAACGGCTAAGATTGAAAAAACAGAAGACATCA
The DNA here is from genome assembly GCF_000770675.1 of Pontibacillus chungwhensis BH030062. Classification (GTDB taxonomy): domain Bacteria; phylum Bacillota; class Bacilli; order Bacillales; family BH030062; genus Pontibacillus; species Pontibacillus chungwhensis. The sequence continues at coordinate 52,922 of NZ_AVBG01000008.1, read as the reverse complement.
AAAAGATGATGCTCCTTGAGGCGCAGGAGAATACAGATTTACCACTATCGTTCCATACGGTGTTTGGTAAAGGAACAAAGAAAGACAACTCCTACGGTATACCGCCTAAAAAGATCGGAACATTAAGTGCTTTTGCCCCAGCCGTAAATGAAAAAGGGAAAGTTACATTTGGAGAAGTATATATTGAATTAAAAGGTTCAAAAAAATACCTTGTTGTAAAAAACGTAACCAAACAAGGAATCGGAGCCTGGATCCCAATCCAAGACCACATCTCCTTCAACTTCAACATCCAATAACACTTTAGCCAAACAAAGCGTGCCAGACACCATTTAGAGATTTAGAGTACTAAAGGGTGTCTGGCACGCGGTGGTCCTTTACAGCAATAAAGAATGCCTGTCCCTTTATAGAGGGCAGGCATTTTATTGGTTCTGTTCATTTGATGTCGGAGATGGAAGGTCAATATGTTGTAGTGACATCTGAACGCCAGAGTCAAACAGCTTTTCAGCGATCATTCTCCTGGCTTCTTTCGCAGCAGTCCAGTACACAAGGTCTTCGGTTAATCCAACAATGGTGTATTCATATCCTCTGTGATCTTTGTTTAAGGAGGTCATGCCGTACACCTGGAATGGTTGAATCGGCGTCTTTGTTAAGTCTTTCTTAAGGTATTGATCAAGTTCTTCATTAAGCTGTTCACAAGTTTCTTCTAAAAGTGTGAATATACGCTTTGGGTCCTCAGTGAAGCTAACTGTAATAGCCTCAATCACGCGCATATGATCAATATTATAGTTTTGGATCGAAGTTACTTGTCCATTACTAATGGTTAGTAGCTTCCCGCTCCACTGCCGTACTTTAAGGAAGCGTAGCCCAATATCTTCAACAGTCCCGATGAACTTGTCGTTAATCGAGACAAAATCGCCTTTATGTAACTGCTTCTCATAAATAAAGAAGATCCCAGATAAGATGTCTCGAATAAGACTTTGGGCACCGAAGCCAAGAATAATACCGATGACCCCTGCCCCGGCAAGGATGCTTCCGACTTCTACGCCATAGACAGAAAGAATATAAATAATAATTCCGATTGTAGCTGTGTAGGAAACAATGGAGTTAATCATTGATTCAAGCGTCTTTTCTTTTCGTTCTTCTATGAAAGAAGTTCGATAAAAGAAAGATCGAATCGAACGTCTGATGAACCGGATTCCTATAAAAACGACAAGAATCGCAACTATGACTTGAACGATTTTATATTCAAATATTTGAATAAAAACTCCGTACCAGTCTTGCAATTTGTTTATCCATTCCATATCGACACCTCCGTCGTGCTGTATGTTGGCTATATTATAGCATGAACGGAAGTGCGACTCTATAAACACTAGGCGCCATTAGACAAATTACGACTTTTCTAATAGGATAGAGCTACATGACTTCAATCAAAAAGGAGCACATCCATGAGTAACGAAGCTAAAATTGATGAACTGAAATTACGTCTAAATACGTTTATGACGAAAGTTGACGAGTTAGACCCAGAGAAAACATCTGTCGAAGATGTGGATCGTTTAATTAAAATGCTTGAAGATTTAGAAGAACGCTTTTAATGAAAAGACACCTTTACGGGTGTCTTTTTTTATATCTATATAGGTAATCACAAGTAAGAGAAATGAGTCGAACGGTAAATACGGGTTGGGGTTTATAAATCGATCTGACAACTTTTATAGGAGTTTACTTTTTGTTTTAACTTTTCTATAAATTCTTCATTTTTAAACATTTAGAATGGTAAAACTTCCATTTTTATATTAAGATGATAACTAAGATAGTCACAGAGAATCATTGACAATGCAGAAATGTGAAAAAGGACACCTTAGAAAAGAACCTCAGAAAGCACCAAGAATTCTGGCATCTTACTAAAAAACGATCAGATGTGAATTCAATCTTCTATATAAGGGGATTAGCATATGCGAAATGAAGAAACTGGTCCAATCTGTTCTTCTGAGCAATTAGAGTCGGTTCGACAGTTAGTAGGCCCCGATGAGCCTGCGCTGTTTACCGTGTTGCAACAGTTAACGAAGGAATATGATGAGAAAACTACTTTGCATTTAGCTAAAGAGTTTTGTTTTATGTGCCATTCTTATGAAAGTAAAAGAGTAGGGATGGAATTTCTTTATATGAATGGGTTTGATGAAGACTTACAAAAGCTTATAGAAATAAATTGCTCTTCAAATGATGAAACTAGTCAGGAATGGGGCTACGTTTATCAACATGTATTAAATCGTAGATTGTATAAGCTAGACTACCAAAAAAACATCCTTGAATTTCTTAACGAATATAAAACTGAAGACTTAAATCTACAAGCGTTAAAGTTATTTTTGAGAATCTATAGCCATTGTGACATTCAAGACTTTAAAAAAATAGAAGACTATCATGATGAATTAACCGCTAGTTTGTTACACATTGATAATACATTATTAAGGATTTACTTTCAGATGCGGGAAAATGAGTTAATGTTTCACTACCATTGGAAACGAAATGAATTGGAGATTGCCAGAACATATGCTTTTAACATTTTGGATAATACATTATCTAATTATGAGAAAAAATGCTACACCTTGCTTTGCTTGTCTCAGACTTATATTTTTGAAGGATATGACAAATCTAAGGAATATGCTGATCGGGCATTACGTATCTCTAAAGAACATAACCTCACATATATGAGACAAGCTATAGAGAAGCAAGTAATTCCTTTCATTTCTGCTTCTAACGGAATATATAAAGGTGTAGAAACTACTGAACCTTCAGAGGTTGCTCACTTAGCCATAGCAGCAGGTAATTTAGACAAAGCTATAGAAATTTTGTCAAACTTTGAATACTTAACACCTTTTCAGGAATATTACTTGGGTTTAGCTAAAAATGATAAAAACTTATTATATAACTCATATAAGAGGCTAAAAGAAGAATATCAAGATGTCTTCTTTGCAAACTTACCACTTAAGGAACTGAAGAAAAGGGGGTGGGATAAAAATGAGGAAGAAGTTAATTATGTTAATTAGTGCTCTGGTTTTAGCTCTTGCCGTAAATTTTGGTGGGGCTGGAGTTGAAGAGTTCCAAACCAAAGAAGATCTTCTTACTAGCGATAGTCACTTAGAGATGCAACAGTTAATGTATGACCCACACGTTGTTGGAATAGGTTAATCATAAAAAAATGCCCAGCTGGGCATTTTTTTTGTACAAATATTCCACCTCCCTTTTTTAATCAAGAGGGTTGATTTTTTTACGTTAGTCCTTTACCATGTTAAATTGTTAACGAACTAATACAATAACGTAAAAATACAAATTTCTTGAAGACTATAGGAGGGTATTAATATATGCTAGCTTGGTCAGTTGTCGTATCTGTGCTTGTTATGACGGTTTTAAGCTTGCTGCGCGTCAACGTTATCATTGCCATATTAGCTGCAGGGCTTACAGGCGGGCTTATGACTGGTGCGAGTTTGACGGATACGCTAGATATGATTATTAACGGTATGGGTGGTCAGGCGCAGGTTGCTCTAAGTTATATATTATTAGGAGCCTTTGCTGTTACGATTGCTTATTCAGGTATTACAGGCATTCTTGTCCAAAATTTATTAAAGGTGATGAAGGGGAAACGAGTAGCGCTTCTATTCGTGATTGCAGGTGTTGCTTCTTTATCCCAGAACGTAATTCCGGTTCATATTGCTTTTATCCCAATTCTTATTCCACCGCTATTAAAGTTGTTTAATGAAATGAAGATCGACCGTCGCGGGGTAGCTACAGCTTTAACATTTGGCTTGAAAGCTCCTTACCTTATGATTCCGGCTGGTTTTGGCCTGATCTTCCATCAGACTATTCAAGACTCTATGAAAGAAAATGGAGTGAGCGTTTCAGTGCCTGAAATTGCTCAATCGATGCTGATTCCTGGTTTAGGAATGGTTGTTGGACTCCTTATTGCGGTCTTGTTTACGTATCGTAAACCACGTGACCCTGAGGAGATTATTCAGGTTGATCCTGAAAAAGCTGAAGTAGCTGCTTCTGACGAAAAAGTAGAAACCTTTGGTCGTAAGCATGCATTAACGATTGTTGCCATTATTGTTGCCCTTGGTATTCAGTGGTATACAGGTAGCATGGTGTTCGGTGCACTTGCTGGACTGGTTTCTATGTTTGCTTTCCGTATTGTACCTTTCAAGAAAGGTGATCAAGTTGTTTCAGAAGGTATTGGCATGATGGGGACGATTGCCTTTGTTATGCTTATTGCCTCTGGATTTGCTAATGTCATTCAGACAACTGGTGCAGTTGACGCCCTTGTTGAACAAACATCTGGTCAACTTGGTGATAATAAGATTATCATTGCGTTCCTTCTCCTTGTTGTTGGTCTTGTGATCACAATGGGGATTGGCTCATCCTTTGGTACAATTCCGATTTTAGCAGCTCTTTATGTACCAATCTGTGTAGCAGTAGGCTTCTCTCCACTTGCTACTGTAGCGCTTATCGGTACAGCAGGAGCCCTTGGCGATGCAGGTTCACCTGCATCTGACAGTACCCTTGGCCCAACATCAGGCTTAAACGCTGATGGTCGTCACAACCACATTTGGGACACCTGTGTTCCGACCTTCTTACACTACAACATCCCATTGTTTGTGTTCGGTTGGGTCGCAGCGATTATCTTATAAATGAATAAATCGATCGTTCCACCAGCCTGCCCCACCACACCGGGGCAGGCTTTTTTATGACTTTAAATCACTAAACGGTGTCAGGCACCCTTCATTTCACTAAAGCACTGCAGGGTGTCAGGCACGCTGCACTGCGTTAGAGTGATGAAGGGTGGGTGATGTATATTTTGGTGGTTGTGATGAAGACTAATGTAAAAAGGTGGTGTGTGCTTGTGAGGATTTGGTTGCTTATTAGTATGGTGGCGGGGTGTTTACTCTATGCGCCAAATGTGAGTGCTCACGGTAGCTATGGGTGGGGGTTCAGTAAGGTGGGGGAAGGACAGCCTCCTGATGTTGGTAAATATGGACCGCTTTTAGAGAAATATGGCGGTTATTATATGGACCATACAGATGAAAAAGTCGTGTACTTAACGTTTGATAATGGATATGAACAAGGGTACACAGGACAGATTTTAGATGTATTAAAGGAGAAAGAAGTTCCGGCAACATTCTTTGTAACGGGGCACTATGTGAATAGCGCATCTGATCTTGTGAAGCGAATGGTTCAAGAAGGTCATATTATTGGTAACCACTCCTGGAATCATCCAGATTTCTCGAGAACCTCTTCTGATAAAATTCAAAAAGAATTAGACAGGGTTGAGGACGCTGTTGCGAAGCTTACAGATCAGGAATCCATGCAATACCTACGCCCTCCTAGAGGAACCTTTAGTGAGAGGAGCCTAGCTGAAACAGAAAAAATGGGCTACATTACAATGTTTTGGTCGTTAGCTTTTGTGGATTGGCACACGGACGGTCAAAAGGGATGGGAATATGCATATAAAAGTGTTGTAAAACAAGTCCATCCAGGGGCCATTATACTGCTTCACACTGTTTCAGAGGATAATGCACTTGCTCTTGAACATATGATCGATGAACTTCGTAAAAGAGGATACACATTTAAGAGTCTTGATGATTTAGTATTGAAAGATCTACTGCCAAATCCACTGCAGTCATTATCTTCGCCATAAGAAATAGCGAGGCCTCGCTTTTAGAGGACTCGCTATTTTTGTAATGTAATGCAGTTGTAGTGCGTCTCGACTTCAACCAAATTAAATTGATTCAACTTCTGGTCGTTTTGGAAAAATGTTTTCTCAGGAAACCATTTGGAAGAAACATCTTCTACAGACCATTGGTTATTAATGTGCCACTTTGTGTCTTCCCATTCCTCGTACCATTCTTCAGGAAAAAAGGGAGCGGTCTCGGTATTTTCATTAGCGGAAAGAACTTTTTCGCTAACTATGAGTAAGGTTCCGTGTTCAGTAAGGACACGGCTTGCTTCACTCAAAACTTTCGGGCGGTCAAATAAATGCCATACCCCAAAGGCTATGACGACATCGAAACTGTCCCTTTCAAAAGGCAAGTGTTCAGCATCGCCTTTACGGTAAGTGATGTTTGGGTTTCTGCTTTTAGCATCAGCGAGTTTCTTAGTAGAACAATCAAGTCCTGTGACGTGCGCTTCGTGATGAAAGAGAGCATTTGTGAAAGCACCATCTCCACAGCCCAGGGCTAATACTTTTCTCCTGCAGACTGTTGTGCCCTGGTCTTCACATTTTTGCAGGAAGTAGTCAAACTTATGTGAGGCTTCATGTTGGGGATCAACCGCCCCAATTTGCTCGGAGCTCATTAGATCAACTCCTTACTGACTGGCATGGTTGGTTGTGCTCATGCATAACCAATGTTCATCTGGGTCTTGAAAATAAAAGATTTTTCCCTTTTCGGCTTCTTCGATCTCTGTAACGGACAGATTCACTTCGTGGAAGAAGTGGTAACAGGCATGAATGTCTGTTGTATAAAAATCTATGACAGGATTATGCTCGATATTCGTGTTGGAATTGGAGAAATGTAAAGGAGAGACCGAATTTGTCTCCGTTAATTTGATTGTCGCTGTTCCTTTTTCTCCAAAGGAAAGGTAGCAGGCATGGTCTTGTTTCTCTACCGTGTGTAGGCCGAGAATTTCAGTATAAAACTCTTGTGACTTATCTAAATTTGAAACGGGGACTTCGATGGTTGCAATTTTTACGATTAATTTATCATCCATGATCTTCACCTCTTCATCTTTGTTTACAAACTATTATTTTCTGTTCCTTTTTTGTAAGTCTGATAAACAACAAAACCATATCAAGTTACATATGGATCGTTTTAGGGTAGCGTAAAAGACATTGAGATTATAGAAAGAGAGGGGCTTGATATGTCGACACGTTACGCTTGGGAGGAACATGTTCATTTAGATACGGTTTATGACTTTGACTACACATTGCTACGTTTTAGTCTCGACCCGTTGAGTAAGTTAAACCGGGAAGAAAGATGGGTGCAAATCCCTGTCCAAATCGGTTCAGAACAGCATGTTGTTGAAGTAGAAGGGACTGGCACAAGAGAAGAACCTGCCTTTGTTATAAAAGGGGATTCCGTAGAGCGGAAAGAAGAGCTGCTTCATCATATACACGACTTATTTCAGTGGGATGTGAATCTTGAAGACGTTCATGAGCATTTTCTCCATACGAACCTTGATCAGTTGTTTAAGGATCATCCTGCCACGCCGATTGTTAAAGATTATCATCCATATGATTGCCTGATGAAAACGATTATTCATCAACAGCTTAATATGAAATTCGCCTACACATTGAGTACGCGCTTTGTTCAGGCATACGGTAATCAAATAGATGGCGTGTGGTTTTATCCAACACCTGAGCGCGTAGCAACAATCCCTTATGAAGAGCTACGTGCTCTGCAATTTAGCCAGCGAAAAGCTGAGTATGTAATCGATACATCTCAAAAGATTGTTGATGGGGAGCTTAACTTGCAAGAACTCACGACATTAGATAACGAAGAAGTTATGAAGAAGCTCACCAAAATTCGTGGGATTGGACCTTGGACGGTAGAGAATTGGCTCTTATTTGGAGCAGGACGAGCTAACTTTTTACCTAAGGCTGATATAGGTATCCAAAATGCTTTAAAGCACTACTTTGGATTTGAATCAAAGCCTAAACAAGATGATATTGAGGCTATGAGTACTGGTTGGAGTCCATATAAAAGTTATGCATCTCTGACTCTTTGGAGAAGTATAGAAGGATGAAGAAGCCTGGTCATGTGAAATGACCAGGCTTTTTTTATTTGATTCAAAGTAACCATGAACGGAAAGTGGGCATGTTTGTTGTTCCTGAGCATACATTTTTCTATATGTCTTTTATCACATATACGATCAATCGAGTGAGGAGATGAAAAATGAACGTACTCCATATCGCTTCAGAATGTGTGCCCTTTTGTAAAACGAAAGGTTTAGCTGATGTACTAGGTTCCTTGCCAAGGGCTCTTCAGGAACAAGATGTTAACCTCAGCGTTATACTACCTTTATATAAAGCGATTCCTTCTCATTTTCGAGCGTTGATGACAACTAAAACAGTATGTTCGTTGCAGTTGGGTTGGAGAGAGAAGGTTTGTTATTTGAGAGAAGCAGAGTTTGATGGACTGAGATATTATTTTATAGAACAAAACGAGTACTTTGGGAAAGAGGAGATCTATGGTGCCCCTCAATCCTTTCATGAAGCGGAGCGCTTTGCTTTTTTCTGTAAAGCCGTTCTAGAAGTTCTTCCAAAGCTTCGTGATAAGCCAGATGTGTTGCATGCGCATGACTGGCAAACAGCATTCATTCCTTATTTGTTAAAAGAAGAGTATATGCATAACACTTATTATGCTTCCATAAAGACCCTATTCACGATCTATCAATTGAATCAACAAGGAGTCTATTCAGCCGGAACCTTTAAGGATCTGCTCAGTATAAATGAAGATACCTGTGAGTACTATGGCAAGGTCAATCTGATGAAAGGAGCTCTGATACATGCGGATTTACTTACAACAGTAAGTAAAACTTTTGCTGATGAAATTCTCACTCCCGATTACGGCGAAGGTCTTGATGGTGTGTTACGTGAACAACAATCTAAACTTGTAGGAATCTTTAATGGGATAGATCTATCTGTTTATGACCCCTATACAGATCCTTCACTCGTCTGTCACCCCCCACTGAAAGAGTGGAAGGCTATGAATAAAAGGGCTCTTCAACAACACCTTTCATTGGCGGTAAGAGAAGTTCCTCTTCTTATTATGGTTTCTACAGCTGCATATTCAAGGGGAATAGAAATCCTCTTACCTGTCTTAGAAGAATTATTAGATGAAGAAGTACAAGTTCTGATCATAGGAAGAGAAAGTGAGGGCTTTGAGCACCGTTTGAAAGAATGGCAGAACGTGTATAAAGAAAAGCTTTTCGTTCATAGTGGGTGGGACGAAGAGTTGGTTAGGCAGGCGTACGCTGCGGCGGATCTATCGTTAATCCCTTCTCAATGTGAACCAGGAGGGGAAAGGGCGTCTATGGCTTTTCAATATGAGGTGGTCCCTGTGGTGAGAGAAACAGGTGGGCTGAGGGATACCGTTAAGAGCTTTAATGAATTTACAGGAGAAGGAAACGGATTTAGTTTTGCCCCTTATCAAGCTCACGACTTGCTTTTCACCGTGCGGCGAGCCCTTCACTTTTATAGAGATCCGTTACTTTGGTGGCGTATTGTGCAAAATATTAAATCTGAAGACCATGGCTGGAATGAACCATCTAAATCGTACGTAAATTTATATAAAACGCTTCTTTCATACACTGATCAGGAGGTGCGGTTATAATGTTTCGAAACGTAGATGCTTTTAAAGAGGCTTACCTAGAAAGGCTAGTGAATATGCATGGGAAAGGTGTGGAGGAAACGACTCCATCAGACCAGTATGCAACGCTTGGAGCAATGGTTAGGGAATATGTTAGTCGAAATTGGATTACCACGAATAATCAGTACCGGGATAAGGGTGAAAAACAAGTATATTATCTGTCTATGGAGTTTCTGTTAGGGAAGTTATTGAAGAGTAATTTGATGAACTTAGGAATCCGTGAATTGTGCGAGCAAGGACTGGACGAATTGGGGATTGATTTGGACAGGATCGAAGAGCAAGAGCCTGATGCTGGTCTTGGAAATGGTGGATTAGGGCGTCTTGCAGCTGACTTCCTTGATTCAATGGCTTCTCTTCGACTTCCTGGGCATGGGTGCGGAATTCGCTACAAGTACGGATTATTTGAGCAGAAGATCATAGATGGGTATCAGGTAGAGATCCCTGATTATTGGCTGAGGGAAGGGAATGTGTGGGAGCTTAGGAAATCGGATAAAGCTGTTGAAGTCCGATTCGGGGGACGGGTAACGTCTTATGAAAAGGATGATCAACTAACGTTTGTGCACGAAGATTATGAACCCGTGTTGGCTGTTCCATATGATATGCCGATTGTCGGGTATCAGAATCAAACGGTGAATTCTCTCCGCTTGTGGAGTGCGGAGTCTGCTATTAAGGATTTTGATTTCAATCAAATGAATGACCACAATTACCACCGTCTTATTGAATATAAAAAAGCGACTGAAGCCATTTCGGAATTCCTGTACCCCGATGATTCGACAGAAGAGGGGAAGCGGCTTCGGTTAAAGCAACAATACTTTCTTGTATCAGCGAACCTTCAAAGTATCTTGTGTCGTTTTAAAAGAATGAACAACGATTTGTCAGAGCTCCCGAATAAAGTGGCGATTCATACGAATGATACTCACCCAGTCCTTGCTATTCCTGAGTTGATGCGCCTGTTAATGGATCAAGAAGGGTTAGGTTGGGATGAGGCATGGTCGATTACGAAGAAGACGATTTCCTACACCAATCATACACTTATGGCAGAGGCGTTAGAGCGATGGTCCGTTGATCTAATGCAAACGCTTCTTCCGAGAATTTATATGATTATAGATGAGATTAATGAGCGCTTTTGTAAGACCTTGTGGGAAACGTATCCTGGTCAATGGGAGAAGATTCGCCACATGGCGATTATTGCTGATGGGTATGTGAATATGGCCAATTTAGCTGTTGTAGGAAGCTATAGCGTAAATGGTGTTTCAAAGCTTCATAGCACCATTCTTAAGAAGGAATTGATGAAGCCTTTTTACGAATGGGAACCTCATAAGTTTAATAACAAGACAAATGGCATCACTCACAGGCGTTGGCTAATGTATGCGAACCCTGACCTAACATCAGTCATTACAGAAGCGATTGGCTCAACGTGGTTAAAGAACCCTAGTGACCTGATGAATTTGCAATCTTTAACCAATGATCCATCACTTCAACAAGCCAGCGCTTACGTGAAACGTCACAATAAAGAGAGGCTATCCAATCATATTGCAGATCAATACGGAATCTCTGTGGACCCTGACTCGATATTTGATGTCCAAATTAAACGTATGCACGCTTACAAACGTCAGCTTTTGAATGTATTTCATATTATGGATCTTTATCGCAGGATAAAGGAAAACCCAAAGAGCAGAATTACGCCGCGCACGTTCATATTTGGTGGTAAAGCCGCCCCGAGCTATCATTTAGCCAAAAGTGTTGTAAAGCTGATTCATACAATTGCGGATGTCATCAACAACGATAAATCAATTAATGACCAGATTAAAGTTGTTTTTATCCGGAACTATGGGGTCTCAGATTCAGAACGAATCATCCCGGCTTCAGACATTAGTGAACAAATTTCAACGGCAAGTAAAGAAGCATCAGGGACAGGAAATATGAAATTTATGATGAACGGTGCTGTTACAATCGGTACACATGATGGGGCTAATATTGAAATCGCTGAAGCAGTTGGGGAGGAGAATATCTTCTTATTTGGCCTTAAGCCGAATGAAGTTCTTTCCTATTATGAGAATGGTGGTTATCATGCCCGCGAAATGTATAATCAAGATCCAAGGTTGAAGCAAATTTTAGACCAGCTGATGAATGGAACATTTGTAAAAGAAGACGTAGATTTTAAGTCCATTTATTATAGCTTAATTGATCACGATGAATTCTTCGTGCTGAAGGACTTCTCTGCCTATATTGATACCCAGCAGCGCATTGCCAAAGCGTATGCGGATCAAAAGGAATGGAGGCGCATGAGTTTACACAACATCGCACATTCCGGCAAGTTCTCAAGTGATCGGACCATTCATGAGTATGCAAGTGGGATCTGGCAGCTTGAACCGGTGTTTATCTAATAGGCAATTTGTTCAAAGGGTGGCGCTACGCGTCATCCTTTTTGCCTCTTACTTTCGTAAAAAGACTTCTATTTCGTGAAAATTTATACGGAATATCTGTATTTATATATCTAGTATTTCTTTTTCTACCACACTACATACTTGTAAAATGAATCATTCTTTTGGACTAGTATTAAAGAAAGAGATTGAGATATAATAGAGAAAAGGCTTTATTTTAGGAGGGGAAGAAACCATGGAAAGAGCGAAACGCTTTGTTGTCGTGCAAACCCCTGATTGCTTTTTTATATTGTCTAGTTATGATTACCAAAGTTTTCAAAAAGTATGGGGCTACGTTGATGTTGTAGGAGGTTTTCCTACGCAGAAGCAAGCCAGGAAGTATGTACAAAATCGGTTGCGGCAAGGGAAAATTCAGCTTGATACAGAAGGTTATGCTGTGTATCGGGATGATAGAGGGAATTTAAAGTATATAGAGTTGAAAGCGGTCCAGGATTTAAGAGAGCGTTTCGGCTGGTTCCCGATTGAGGGGAAATTCTTATCTGAAAAGGAAGCGCTTTCATATATTATCCATGCACAAACATCCATGGACCCACCTTGTTTACCGCATACTTCATAGATTTAATCTCGCCCCGTTTGATATACTAGCTTAATAAGAACGTTAAGGGGAGGAGACTGGAAATGAGTGCATTTACAGACAAAATTGTAATCGCAAAACCTTGTGAAGAGGTTTTTGCATTTACAACTAATATAGAACATTTTAAAGACGTAATGCCTAATGTAGTACAAATGGAATCAATTACGGATGGTGCATTTGGAGTCGGGACAAAGTTGAAAGAAACACGAGAGATCAAGGGGAGGCAAGGTACCTCTACAATTGAGGTGATTGAATATGTGCCAAATGAGCGCTATTCTGTACGAAGCGCGCTTGAAGGGTTAGAAACAATCTATCGTTATTCCTTCCATGAAGAAGAGAATCAGACCAGACTTGAGCTTGAGTGCGAACTGAAGACTTCTGCATTGAAGATGAAGATGATTAAACCGATTTTTAAGAGAACCCTTCAGCGAGAAGACAAAGAGCATTTGGAGCTAATCAAGAAGGCTTTGGAGGAAGGCGAGTAGGACCCTTTTGTTTGAATAGGTATTACATTTTAAAAGTAGCTACGCTTAGAGTTTTTAACTCTAAGCGTTTTAATTTGTCTTAGCAATGTAATAGCTTATAAATTGCAAATACATAGAGTAGATTGAAAAGTATTAACTTCTTTATAATTGTTAGAAAATTTGTTTAAGTAAACGCTTTCCGAAGGCTCCGTATCAAGGTTTCAGCGCTTGTGTGGATTTTTTGTAAAAAGTTAAATTCAGCTGTTTACACGGTCTTCTATGAGTCTTATAATTTCAGATTGTACTACAATTTTGATCGACAATACGAAAACAATTTGAAGAAAAGGAAGATGCGTATGTTCAAAAAGGTTCTTTCCTTTTTAATCATTAATCTGGGTGTATTTTGTTTAGCGGTAAACGTTCACTTTTTCCTATCTCCAAACAACCTGGCAACAGGCGGAGTAAGTGGTCTTTCTATCGTTCTTCATAATATCTATCCGGACATTTCATTGGGACTTGTTATGTTAATCTTGAACGTGCTTTGTTTCATACTAGGCTTTATCTTTATCGGATTTAACTTTGGAGCGAAAACCATTTATACAAGCTTTGCGGTTTCGTTCATGGTTTGGGCACTTGAGCGATTTGCTCCCCTTAGCCAACCGTTATCCGATGATATTCTAATCCAACTAATTATCGGCCAAATGATAGCTGCTGCTGGTATTGCTATGGTCTTTCACCAGGGAGCATCTACGGGAGGAACCGATATTATTGCTATGATTATTAATAAATTCTTCTCCCTAGAACTTGGTAAGGCTGTCTTGCTTTCGGATATTGCTATTGCAACATCATCCATATTCTTATTCGGTCCACAAATCGGACTATATGCCTTCTTTGGTGTTATTCTGAATGGAATTGTGATTGATTACGCACTGCAGCAATTTGATAATAACAAAGAGATTGTCATTATCAGTCGTGAAAGTGAACGAGTTCAACACTTTATCGTCAATGAACTTGGAAAAGGGGCAACGATTCATACTGCTAAAGGTGCCTTTACCCAGGATTCTAAAGAAGTTATTACAACGATTCTGAAACGTAAGGATTATACGCGTCTTAAGAAATATATTGCTGAAATTGACCATACAGCATTTATTACCGTTCATTCGATGAATGAAATCATCGGAGAGAACTTTAAACGTTTGGCCTAAAAGTAGATGGTAAATAAACTTGTCAAAATAGAACTTGTTTATAAAGGATGAATTGTTCACCATGAGTGAGAAAAAATCAATGATTGATCGCGTTCATCAATCCCTTAAAGAAGCGATTCTTTATAGGAAGATTGCTCCTGGAACGCAACTAGTTGAGAAGACGATTGCTGAGCAGCTTAGTGTTTCTAGAACGCCCATTCGACACGCAATGATTCGTTTAGAGCAAGAAGGACTCGTCACGATTGTTCCAAATAGAGGAGCCTTTGTTGTTCAACCTACAGTAGAAGAAATCAGACAAGCGTTTGTCATGAGAAAGGAACTAGAGAGTACTGCAGCTCGCTTAGCAATTGATGAGATAACAGACGAGGACCTAGAAGTCATGAGAGAGCTGGTTTCTAGCGAAAAAGAAACGTATGAAAGCGCCGATATACTAAGATATATTCACGTCAATAAATCCTTTCATATGTATCTAGCTCAGAAGACTGGGAATACGTTTTTGCAAGACTATATGGAGCGAATATTGGATCAGATGAATGTCTATCTAGTATTATATGATGTCTTCTACGATGCTGACTCATCGATGGAAGGAAGTACACGCTTCGTTGAGCATGAGCATATCATTGAAGCTCTTAGTAACCGGAATCTTGATCAATTGATGCATTTAATCGAGCGTCATATGCAAGTTAGTTTAGAATCAATGAATTTAGATAAAACCACATATCGTTCGCTAGAGAACGTCCTCAAAGACTGATTTGTTGAATGGTGAGCCATTTCGCAATCAGTCTTTTTTATGAAGTGTTGTTCCATATATGCCTCCTTATATGGAAGTCTCTAATCCTCGGCTAAATAATTTAATAGAATCAATATAAAAGCACCTAAAAAGATAACGATTTCAATTCCCTTTCAAGTAGAAATTTAAACCTAAAATGGTAAAAAATATTGTTATAAGTGTTGACTCTAAAAGTGGTAGATTTTACAATTATCAATGGTTTAAAAATAAAGCTCATCTTAGCCAATGGAACTAAGAAAGGGGACGCTTTGTTGACTTATAGAATAACGGTTTATTTGTTAGGAATGTTTGTAAACTTCTTCGGTGTAGCCTTAATTGTAAATGCGGCATTAGGAGCAGGGTTCTGGGCATCATTCTTTATCGGTCTGTCTGACTTATTTGGATTGACAGTCGGAACATGGACAGGGATCTTTCAGTTTTTAATTATCTTTTTAAATGCCTGGCTCATTAAACAAGCTCCAGAATATAAAGCAGTTATTCCAGTAGTGTTAGAAAGCTTAATATTAGATTTTTGGTTAGAGATCGTCTTCTCTCGTATTGATTTCACAACAGCACCGTATGCTGTACAAATCGTTATGTTAATCGCTGGCGTCATCTTTTGTGGCCTTGGTGTTGCGATTTATATCTTACCTGAATTCCCACGTGGGCCAATGAACCAATTGTTCTTGGCGATAGGGAAACGTTTTAATGTAAGTTTAGGCACAGGACAAACCATCGTAGCTGTCATTGTAACGATTAGTGCGTACCTTATTGGAGGACCTGTAGGAATCGGAACATTAGCGAATATGTTCTTCCTCGGACCTGGCATTCAGTTCTGGTATACGCACGCATACCCTATGTATTACCGACTACACCCAGCATATCAAGACGAACTTGAATTAGTATAAATAGATAAAAGAAACCTGAACGTATACTTCTCTGGAGGATTTAGAGGGGATGGCGGTTCAGGTTTCTTTTTTTGAAATGATCGGTTATTATTACTGTTTTTATGTAAGTGTGAATCAGTGAATACGATATCATTTTTGAGTGTAATAAAATTGTTAAAAAACGTTATTGAATAACTGGATTACACGTGTTGACCACCTCGTATAAGCGGGTGTAGAATGTTTTCAGGATTTTTCAATTGGCCCTACAGCTTAGCGAATAATTACATCAAAGAAAGGAGGAAATCGTCATGACTTATAGAGTAACGGTTTACCTTCTTGGAATGTTTGTGAATTTCTTTGGTGTAGCATTAATTATTAATGCCACACTTGGAGCGGGATTCTGGACATCGTTTTTTATTGGTATGTCCGACCTATTTGGTCTTACGGTGGGTACTTGGTATGCCATCTTTCAATTTCTCATTATCTTTGTCAATGGATGGCTAATTAAGCAAGCACCTGAATTTAGAGCAGTGATTCCTGTGATCTTGGAAGGTTTTATTTTGGATTTTTGGTTAGAGATTGTCTTTGGACATTTAGACTTTTCAACAGCTCCGTTTCTATTACAAGTTGTTATGCTTATATCAGGTGTCCTCATTACGGGTCTTGGTGTAGCAATCTATATTATTCCTGAGTTCCCAAGAGCACCAGTGGATCAGCTGTTCTTAACTGTAAGCCGCCGCTTTAATCTAAGCTTGCGCATGGGGCAAACGGTCGTAGCTGTTGTTATGGCTACAAGTGCATTTCTTATTGGTGGTCCTGTTGGTCTTGGGACATTAGCTGGTATTCTATTCTTAGGCCCAGCCATACAGTTTTGGTATATGAAAACTTATCCAATGTATTATCGGTTCCATCCGAATTATCAAGATGAGGTTGAACTCATCTCCTAATAAACACGAGGTTCATTCCTTCTATTGTATAGAAGGAATGCCTCGTGCTTTTTTATGTTTTCGATAGACGGGGGAAGGTTTCCGTCAGCTTTAATGGAGCGTTAGGTGGGCCTGGAAATCACTCGCTTTCCGCGGGCGAGCTGCCGAGCTTCCTCGTTCGCTTTCGCTCTCTGCGGGATCTCGTCTAACTCTTTCTTCCGCAGGAGTCTCGCAATTTCCAGGCCCACCTTTGCCAAATGTGAGGAGACGGAAACGCGCTATAAATGGTAGTGAGGGCTTAAGAACAAGGATTGCGTGAGGTCCGTTCACCATCTATTGAAAGGGCTTGCTCGGGGACTGCGAGACTCCCGCGGGAAAAGGAGCCTAGGGGAGACCCCACAGAGAGCGATAGCGAACGAGGAGGCTTCCCAGCTCCCCGCAGGAAAGCGAGTTGTCCCCGAGCAAGCCCAAGCACTTTTACAGCAACGGACCTATTCACCTAAAGTGTCTCAGCTTCGAGTCTTCAGCTATCCTCCCCTTATATAGATTAAGAAAGTGTAGTGCGGGTGGGGAGAATATGCCTCTTCCTAAATTGTTAGAAAATTTGGTATAATGAAGTCGATCAATTTGTTGAGAGGGGATGTCAGGATGAAACGTGAAGATTTAATTGCTCCAGAGCAGTATAATGTCGTGAGTGAAGTAGAGCGGTTTGCGAACGATTCGAACCATACAGCTCTTCACTGGGAAGATGATTCTGGTAATGCTCGTGAGATAACATACCGGAAACTGATAAAACGTGCAAGTAAAATTGGTAACGCTTTCTTAAGGCAGGGACTTAAGAAAGGGGATAAAGTATTAGTCATGGTTCCTCGGCTCATTGAAGCGTATGAAGTTTATCTTGGTGCACTGAAAGCTGGTCTTGTCGTCATTCCGAGTTCAGAAATGCTTCGTGCGAAGGATCTTCAATATCGAATTAAGCATGGGGAAGTTAAGGCTGTAGTCAGTTACTACCCTTATGTGGACCAATTTGCTGAGGTAGATGGAATTGGTCAAGTAACTAAATTTGTTGTAGGACACGAATCGGAAGGGTGGCTTTACTTAGATTATTTAATGGACCAAGAGAATGATTATCTTGAGATCGCTCCTACATCAAGGGATGACATGGCATTTCTATCTTACACATCTGGAACAACAGGGAACCCTAAAGGGGTTGTACATACCCATGGGTGGGGGTTTGCTCACCTGCGGACAGCTGCTTATAAATGGCTGGCTATTGAAGAAGGAGATAAAGTGTGGGCTACAGCGGGTCCTGGCTGGCAAAAGTGGATATGGAGTCCGTTCTTATCTGTTCTGGGCACCGGAGCTACTGGTTTTGTCTACCAAGGTAAATTTGATCCTGAACGCTATCTGACCTTGTTGGATAACCACAAGATCAACGTATTGTGCTGTACTCCAACTGAATATCGATTGATGGCGAAGCAAGATGGCTTAGACCGGTTTGATTTATCACACTTACACAGTGCCGTATCAGCAGGTGAACCATTAAATAGGGAAGTTATTGATATCTTCTTGAACCACTTTAATGTAACGGTGAGGGATGGATATGGCCAAACGGAAAATACGCTGTTAGTTGGTATATTAAAAGGTATGGAAGTTAAACCAGGGTCAATGGGGAAACCGACGCCTGGTAATGAAGTTGCGATTATTGATGAAGAAGGGCGACCATTAGGGGCGGGAGAGATCGGTGATATTGCCGTTCATCTGAATACACCAGCTCTATTTAAAGAATATTATAAAGACCCAGAACGTACGAAGATGTCTTATAGAGGGGATTACTATTTAACTGGGGACCAAGCTAGTATGGATGAAGATGGGTACTTCTGGTTTGAGGGGCGGAGTGATGACATTATCATCAGTTCAGGATATACAATTGGACCTTTTGAGGTAGAGGATGCTCTTGTGAAACATCCATCTGTGCAAGAGTGTGCCGTCGTAGCTAGTCCTGATGAAGTCAGAGGGAACATTGTGAAAGCGTTTGTGGTGTTGAAGCAGAACATTCATGTGGACCAAGACGAGCTTACCCGTGAACTTCAACAACATGTCAAAGATCATACAGCTCCTTATAAATACCCTAGAAAAATTGAGTATCTTGATGAGTTACCAAAGACAACATCAGGAAAAATCCGCCGGGTTGAACTTCGGAATAAAGAAAAACAATCAGAACGCGCATAATACCCTTGCATAAAAAGCTGGTGTACAAGTCTTCAACGACCTCTACACCAGCTTTTCTTATTTCATAAGTTCATACTCTTCTTTTAAGAGACTGTAAACAACATGATCTACATAACGATCGTATAACCACTCACATTGTCTGATCGTTCCTTCTTTTGTGAAGCCTAGGCGCTCAGGGATAGCTTGGCTTTTCTTATTTCTCTTTGCGCAGCGTATTTCTACTCTATTAAATTCACGTGTTTCAAATAGATAATGCAGATAGGTGGAAACGGCTTTTGTAATGATCCCTTTACCCTGGAACTTCTCACCTAGCCAATATCCAATACTCGTGTGTTTATTTTGATGGTCCAATTGATGGACGCCAATCACACCGGCTAGCTCTCCCTTATAATAAATGCCAGTTTCAAACCCCTTGTTATCAGCGAATTTCTTCATGGTTCCTTCAATAAAACGTTTAGTATCTGCTGGTCTTTCTGTTTCATCGATCCAAGGTAACCATTTTCTTAAGTGGATTCGATTCGAATGAACCAATTGAAATAGTCGGTCTACATCTGTTGTATCTAGTAATTTTAAATGAAGTTCTTTGTTAATTTGATAGATAAACATGAATGAATCCTCCTTATTGAAGGTTATTCAATATTTTATCAAAAGATTGTAGGTTACGATACGAAAAGGAAATGGGCGGATAGTTGAGATGTTTCAACTATTTGGGTGAGTGGAATAGATTAACATTACATAATCCTTAGTGGACCGTCTTATTCAAATCGGTATCTTTCCTAAACGAAGCATCTCAGAATCAAAACAGCTTAAATATTTTTTAACGTACGGAAGACTATCCATGGGGGAAAGAGGAGTGATGGGAAATGAATATAATCCAAACCGCCTTAAAGGCGAGAAATTGGATGAAACGGAATGAATCATTCTTACCTACCTGGCATGCCTACGTAGGATATGAGTTAGACTTATTTAAGACTTTCAAGAATCCGAAGACAGTAGATGAAGTTGTAGCAGAAACAGGACTCAGTAAAGAGCTTTTGCAGTGTTGGGTAGATGTGGGGGCTTCCATTAAGCATTTACGAAAACGGACAGGTGGACGGTATCGAACGTCTAAACATCACTGTGGGGAGTTTCTTGAAGATGGATCAAACAGTGTGGGGGCTCTCTTAAAAGAGATGATGGAACTGCACATCCCCACATTACTTGCTTATCCAAAGTACATGAAATCAAACGAACGTGCGGTATTCAATCATGAGAAGTTCGGAGATGTGGTGGCGGAAACGTCTACATTGTTAGAGCACTTCGCCATACGTCGGATTAAGAAGATGATGAAAGAACATAAAGTAGAAACCGTGATTGATTTAGGTTGTGGACACGGAGGCTACTTAAGAAAGCTTGCGAAAGATTTCCCTGAAGTACAAATGCTAGGTGTGGATGTGAATGAACGGGTAGTCGAATCAGCGAGAAAGGCTTCAGCAGGATATGACAATATAGATTATATTGTTGCAGATGCTAGTGATTGGCGTCCTGAAGAGGGTGAAAAAGCTGATTTGATTCTATTGCATAATGTATTTCACTATTTAGACCCAATCGCACGCACGGAACTTTTGAGTAATTTAACGACCTGGTTATCTGATGAAGGTCGCATCTCAGTCATTACACCTGTGAACGAAACAGCTCAGGGGCAGGCATTTTCTACAGCCTTCAATAGTTTCTTTACGGCACACTCTAACTTATATGCGCTCCCTTCCTCTGAGGATATAGAAGAGTTAGCTGACGCTTCAGGTCTTACACTATCAGATTACAACTCTATTATTAAAGAAGGTGGATGGTATGCCTTTTGGTTAATGCCACAAACTGTGTCTGATCCTGAGGTGGAGAGAGAGCCAGAGTCGCGACCTTTGATAGCATCCGGGAAAGTCTGATCTACAATAGTAGGTCAGGCTTTTTTTGTCTCTGTTACTAGTGAATGTTGATTGTTTTCACATAAGCCGCCTTATGTGGAAGGCTCTAAGTTGAGGTATTTAAGCTGGAAAGGACCGTCATGTTTGATGAGTGGTTGGGCTAGCTCGCGGGGGCAACTCGCTTTCCTGCGGGGAGCTGGGAAGCCTCCTCGTTCGCTGTCGCTCACTGTGGGGTCTTCCCTAGTTTTAAAAGTGCAGGTGTGGTGCCTAGGACCTAGCGTGATAAGTCAGCTTCTTAATCATTCACACGAATAAGAAGAGGCTCTCATTTAGTGGGAGCCTCTTCTTATATGTATTGCCTATTATTTGCCCCAATACTCTAAGAACAGAAGATCGTCTCCAAATACGGGATCTGTTGAAGGGAGAGTAACCTCTTTAATGTTTTGTAAGACTTCAGGGCGCTCGTTTGGATTGCCTTTTCGCATATCTTTATACTGGCCTTCTGGATAAGCTCCAACAACAAGGAAATCTCTCGAACCATAAAGCTGTTTGTGTCCTACACCTGCTGGGATAATAAGAACATCACCCGGGGATACTTCTAATTTCCGTCCACTTTGACCACCAAACTGAACTGTGGCTTCACCGCTTAGGACCCCGAGCACCTCGTGGGCAGTGCTATGGTAATGGTGGTGGGGTAAGATTGAGCCAATCCATGTACTGTGCCACCCTTTTTGTAAAAAGATCTCGTCCATCTGATCGATGTATTCGTTTAGTACTCCTGGATAAACCAATAGCGGAAGCGGACTATTTGGGATCTCTCCGTCGTCTTCAAATGAGTAGGTTTGTATCTGATTAGCAAATGCATGCATAAGACTTTCCTCCTATAACCAATTCCTTAGGAAAATACCCTCCTATAGATATAATTAAACCATAAAATATGAAGAAAAAGGAAATCTTTAGTAAAAAAAGACTCAAGTATATGTTTATACTTGAGTCTTTGGAGCCTATCAGAAATCACTTTCCTTGGTGTAAGGATGCTTCTTCAAGTGCATGATAAAGCGTGCTTTTAATAGGCACATTGGAGAAGTTGATTCCGAGTTGGATAGCTACTTGTGCTACTTTTGGATTCATTCCGCATAGGACAGACTTTACTCCTAGAAGATCTAGGGATTGAATAAGTTGATATAAATGATGAGCTACCAGGGTATCGATGTTTTGAACGCCTGACATATCAAGGTAAAGTGTTTCATAAGGATGCTGGTTGCATTGTTCTAACGTATGTTCTTGAATATGTTTCGTGCGCTCAGGATCTAAGTCACCAATAAGAGGAATGATGGCTTCTTTATCTGTAATAGGTATAACGGGTGCGCTTAATTCATTGATAAGCTGTTGTTGAGTATGGATTTGGCGAATGCTTGTTTCGTAATAATGCTTAGAGAATTGATAAATCACATAGTCTTGGGCGTCGTTAAACATTTGGCCGATATCCATTGCCTCTTCGATCCCAATATTATATTCATTGACAAATGTCTTAAGGTGTTGCCAAATCGCTTTCCGGAAATTTGAGAACTGCCCAAGTACTTCATTAATAGGTACCTGCTCTCCCACTCGTTTTTCAGAAATTTGTTGCGCCCAGTCTTTTAGTTCAAGATTTGGATCTGTTTTCTCAGAAATGAAAACATTTGATAGAGATTCGATTAATTGATAATTCTCATTCCTTAGTTGGTCAGTACTAGCATTACTCTTTGTTGAAGAGTAGTAGGAAGTTATATCGTGGTCGCGCATGTTTAGCCATGTTTCTGTAATGTCTGATACGTTATTGTTTATGTATTCATAGAGTTTATGATAAATGTTCATCGTTTACACCTCCGGCTTATTCTTGCTCCTCCCATCATATCTAAGATGAAAGTGTAATGAAATTAATAACTGGTAAATCTACTATAATTCTTTGTTTGGATTATTGAGAAAATAAAAACATCTTGATTTCCAAGTATTTTATGTTGCTGAAAGCATTTTCAACTTGATACATTATAGAAGGTCAAACGCCATTGACCACCTTTTACCCATAAAAAAAGTCGCCAAACGCCCCCCTTTCGTTATTGTCGATTACGTCAGGTTTAAACAATATCCTTTGGCTTATTGAACTCCGTGTCCCACAAATGTTTAACCGGTTTAGATAGAAAGGTTTGGCGGCTTTTTCCCTTTATGCAATTGGAGAATCTTTTCCCCCGTGTGCATTGTAAAAAGACTCCTAAATTGTAAAAACCACTCCCATAAGAGAAAGCTAGCACCTTGGAAACGAGCTGCTAGCTTTCTTTTTTGTATGGACATATTTAATGTTTTGATTTATGTAAGTATTTTTATAGAGTTAGTAAGATGGAGGGGGCGAAGTTTAGTGAATGTTTCCGTTTACGTTTGTGTCGGGTAAGGTGGGCCGGGAATCTACTCGCTTTCCGCGGGCGAGCTGTCGAGCTTCCTCGGGGAAATCGCCCTGCGGGATCTCGTCTAGCTCTTTCTCCCGCAGGAGTCTCGCAGTTTCCCGGCCCACCTTTGCCAAGTATTGAGGAACGGAAACATGCTATTTCTTGGAGGGGGAGAGAGGGTCCTTTCAACTACCTATGTCAGGGGTTGTTGGGGGACAGCGAGACTCCCGCGGGAAGAGGAGCCTAGGGGAGACCCCGCAGAGAGCGTAGCGAACGAGGAGGCTTCCCAGCTCCCCGCAGGAAAGCGAGTTGTCCCCCAACAAGCCCAAGCACCTTTTCCCGTAAAGGACCAATCCAATTTTGTCTCAGTATCTTACGTTTTAATGCGGTCTATGTTACAATCAAGTAGACAAAAAATTGAATGAAAATCTGCATGGTTGATGCAGGAGAGGTTCTAGCTACACCCTCTATAAAAAACTAAGGATCGAACTGTACCTTCGCCTTAGGTATGGTTTTTTTATTTAGTTCGAATTGATGTACGGGTGTGTAGAATTCTCTTTTTATAATGAAAGGAGAATTTTTTTATGGATAATAAGAAAGCCCTTGTTGTGTTTAGTGGGGGACAGGATAGTACGACTTGTCTTTTCTGGGCAATGAAGCATTTTGATGAAGTAGAGGCGGTGACGTTTGATTATAATCAGCGTCATGATGAGGAAATTGAAGTTGCAAAAGAGATAGCTGAAGATTTGGGTGTGAAGCATACCATACTAGATATGTCATTATTAAGTCAGTTGGCACCAAACGCTCTGACTAGAGATGATATTGAGGTGAAAGATGGGGAAAATGGTGATCTACCTTCTACATTTGTACCGGGACGTAATCTATTATTCTTATCTTTTGCATCTATTATGGGGAAACAAATTGGCGCGCAGCATATCGTAACAGGTGTTTGTGAGACAGATTTCAGCGGCTACCCGGATTGCCGTGATGTATTTATTAAATCTCTTAACGTAACGCTTAATCTATCAATGGACGATCAGTTCGTTGTTCATACGCCGTTAATGTGGTTAGACAAAGCACAAACATGGGAGCTTGCGGATGACCTTAATGCGCTTACTTACGTGAAGGAACGTACGTTAACGTGTTACCACGGTGTTCGTGGCTCAGGCTGTGGCGAATGCCCATCTTGTAAATTAAGACAAAACGGTTTAGACACTTATATCAATCAAAAAGAAGGAGCGAACGCATAATGGCTATGGATCAATATGGATTTCGCATCGTAGAAGACTTACAGAAAATTGACCAGGATATTAAGCGTAGTGACCTTCAGTATCATAAAAAGCGCGTCATGGTAAGTAAAGAATTCACGTTTGATGCTGCTCACCATCTGCATTGCTATGAAGGGAAATGTAAGAACTTACACGGACACACGTATCGTGTTGTGTTTGGCATTAGTGGTTACACGGATGAGATCGGTATTGTAATGGACTTTGGTGATATTAAGCAAATTTGGAAAGAACAAATTGAAGTCCACCTAGATCACCGTTACATTAATGAAACACTACCTTTAATGAATACGACTGCCGAAAACATGGTCGTGTGGATTTATGAGAAGATGGCGGGCGCATTACCGCAAAATGATCAGTCCCTTCGTGTTGAATTTGTAAAGCTTTACGAAACACCAACAAGCTTTGCAGAGGCAAGAAGGGAGTGGATGGAGCTTGAGTAAACTTCCTGTTTTAGAAATATTCGGACCGACTATTCAGGGGGAAGGGATGGTTGTTGGGCGAAAGACGATGTTTGTACGGACAGCTGGCTGTGATTACAGCTGTGCCTGGTGCGACTCCGCCTTCACTTGGGACGGAAGTGCGAAAGAGGACATTCGTTTACTAACAGCTGAAGAAATATTTCATGAGCTAAAACAAGTTGGTGGAGGATCCTTTGATCACGTTACAATCTCTGGTGGCAACCCTGGATTGTTAAAACATATGGGCAAGCTCGTCGATCTCTTACACGAGAATGGTTGTGAGGTCGCTCTTGAAACGCAGGGGAGTAAGTGGCAGGACTGGTTTACAAGTATAGATGACCTTACGATTTCACCGAAGCCACCAAGCTCAATGATGAAAACGGACTGGCAGAAGCTTGATGACATTATTGAACAACTAGATCCTCAAACAACGAGCTTGAAAGTTGTTGTATTTGATGAAGAAGACTTGGAGTATGCCAAAGGAGTGCATAAACGCTATCCTGGTATTCCGTTCTTCGTACAGGTTGGGAACGACGATACGGATGAAGCAGATGATACGAAACTGATGCATCATTTGTTAGGGAAGTATGAATGGCTTATTGAGCAAGTAATGGCCTCGACAGAACTGAACCGCGTCCGCGTCTTGCCTCAGGTGCATGCGCTTCTTTGGGGTAACCGACGAGGTGTATAAGGTGAAGCAGTACTCTTTTGAAGAGTGCTGCTTTTTTTGTGGGATATTTCAGCTGGGAAGGTCCGTTACGTTTATGAGTGCTTGGGCTTGCTCGGGGACAACTCGCTTTCCTGCGGCCCCACACGATGTGGGGTCGTTCGACATTGTCACAGGACGTGACGGTTTTAGTCGAACTTCCCCTTCTTTTTAGAGCCTCCTCGTTCGCTTTCGCTCTCTGTGGGGTCTTCCCTGGTTTAAAAGTGCAGGCGTGGTGCCTAGGACCGTACGGACAAGACAGCTTTTTGGAAAAGGCGTTAAGCCTTTGTAAAAAAGATGACTTGTCTCGCTAGGTCCTCCACGCCGGAACTAGATAGGCTCCTTTTCCCGCGGGAGTCTCGCAGTCCCCGAGCAAGCCCTGGCTTTTAAGGAGGTGAACGGCCCGCAGTTCGCATCAGGAGATCTGATGTCACCCTATATGGCATGTTTTCGTTCATTCTTATATGGCAAAGGTGGGCCTGGAAACTGCGAGACTCCCGTGGGTAGAAGAGCCTCGGTGAGATCCCGGAAGCCGGCGTGCCGGCTGAGGAGGCTCACCAGCTCCCCACAGGAAAGCGAGTAGTTTCCAGGCCCACCTTAGACTAAACTAACGTGAACGGAAACATTTTCTCAGCTTCGAGTTTCCAACAAACTTATCTTCTATATTATTGTTTAATACAGCCTAAATAAAAAAGGTGCTCCTTAGTGAAGGAGCACCTTTTCTTCTATATAAATAGGGGGTTAGCTTACTTGAGAGTCTTCTTGTTCTTGTTCTTTTTGAAGACGTTTTTTGCGCTTTAAGCGTCGTTTGATTTGTTTAGAATCTAGATTAATTGTTTTTGGTTGGTAGTCATCTGAAGCAACGATGTCTTCGTTTGAAGCTTTCATAAATGACCAGGCTAGCATGACCATAATGAATAATAATGGTGTTCCTCCGACGATACTAGCTGTTTGTAATGTTCCTAAGCCGCCTAAAAACATTAGGGTAAGTGGAAGTAGGCAAAGGGCAAAGGCCCAGAACAATCGATTCCAACGTAAGGGTTCTTCTTCAACGTAATTCTGTACAACAGACGCCAGTATGTAAGAACTGGAGTCAAATGTTGTTGCAAGGAAGATAATTGCTAGAACAGTAAAGGTTGTAATCATGATAGGAGCCATTGGCAATTGTGCGATTACACTAATAATTGCAGCTGGTGCTCCTTGTGTATTTAAGACACCGATAACATCAAATTGTCCTGTAAGTTGCATGTACATACCATAGTTTCCGATTACTCCGAAGAAAAGAACGCATCCTAGTGTACCGTAAAGCATTGTTCCAAGAACCATCTGCTTAATTGTACGTCCACGCGAGATTCTAGCAATGAAGAGTCCAACGAATGGTGCGTATACAAGCCACCAAGCCCAGTAGAAAACCGTCCATGATTCTGGGAAGCTTGTTTCAGCAATGGAGTTAAGACCAGCAAATGATTCTGTCCAAGTAGCCATACGGAAGAAGTTATCCGCTAATAAACCAAGACTATTAAACGTTGTTTCAGAGATGAATTTCGTTGGTCCGAAAATAAATACAAAGGCAAGTAAGAAAAGTGATAACCATAAGTTTACGTCACTTAGTACTTTAATTCCTTTTTTTAATCCTGAGTAAGCACTAATGCCAAAAATAATAGTACAAACTACTAGTATACCCGTTTTAAGTCCGAGTGTAACTTCAACGCCAGTAAGACTTGAAATTCCTTCGGCTATCATAGGTGTCCCTAGTGCTAGTGTCGTACCGGCACCGCCCATTAAACCAAACATGAATAGAACATCAATAATCGTACCTAGAGGGCCGTCAGCTCGTTTTCCGATAACAGGTCGACAAGCTTCACTAATTTTTAATACAGGCTTTTTACGAACATAATAGAAATAAGCAATTGGTAGTGCGGGTAATGTATAAATGGCCCAAGCGATTGGTCCCCAGTGGAAGATCCCGTAAACACTTGCCCATTGGATCGCTTCTTTCGTGCCACCTTCAGCGGCGAATGGAGGAGATTGGTAGTAGTAAGCCCACTCGATTGTACCCCAGTATAGAATACTAGAACCGATTCCGGCACAGAATAACATCGCTGCCCAGGAGAATGTATTGAATTCAGGCTTTTCACCTTTGTCACCTAATTTAACTTGACCGTTTTTACTAAATGCGACATAGAGAAGGAATAAGAAAATGCCGAGGCCAACCATCATGAAGACAACACCGAAGTTTGTGGTTATGATCCCTTGGAGTTTGTCTACAACAATCTGACCTTTTTGAGGAAATAAAATGAGTGGAATTGTAACTGATAATAGTAGGAATAATGCCCCTGCAAATGTGGGCCAATCCATTATTTTTTTATTCATATAATCGTCCTTTCTGTAAAGTACATATTTAATCATAATAGATTGATAACTTTTTGTACAGAACAAATTGTATAATCTATTTGAATTAATTGAAAAGAACGTGATGATCAAACTGGACAAACTTACTGAAAATACTGGGTTGAAGAGGTACTGGAATTTTGTCGAAAAAAATGAAAAAATCTCGCTTTGCATCGAAGTTTTTGGGGAATGTTACATAGTTTTTGATAAAAAGTGTAAGAGTTCCTTTGAATTCACGGTGGCTCAGTCCAGTCTTTTCTGATAAGCATGGTTCTGTCCCTTATTTTTACATCCCGTGAAGAAAAACGATTCTTAATAGTGGATAATAAAGGAATAGTTAGAAGGCTTTTGTTACAAAAAAGGCCGGGATTTGTTATGCTAAATAGAAGTCGAAGTATTCAAAACACTTAAAAGGAGGGCTTATATGCCTGCAACACAACAGTTAGAAAAATACGCAGAGTTAGCTATACATAAAGGAGTCAACTTACAGAAAGACCAAATTCTTATGTTGAATGCTCCAGTTGATGGTGCTGAGTTTGCGCGTATTGTAGCTAGGAAAGCCTATGAAGCTGGTGCAAAAGATGTTCATATTAACTGGTCCGATGATGTTATGCAACGTCTTTACTTTGAACATGCTTCACAAGATGTATTAGAAACAGTCCCTCAATGGAAAGTAGATCAATATGACTACTTCGCTGAAAATGGTGCTGCTGTTTTATCTATTCGTTCAACCGACCCTGATAATTTAAATGGCATTGATTCTTCTCGAATAGCAGCCGCTAGTAAAGCAAGTGGAGAAGCGATGAAGAACTTTAGAAAGTACACGATGAATGACAAGATTACTTGGTCAATCGTAGCCATACCAAATACAGAATGGGCTAAAAAGGTTTTCCCTGATGTATCGGAAGAAGAGGCGGTATCAAAGCTTTGGGAACAGATCTTTACGATCACGAGAGTAGACCAAGAAGAACCCCTGAAAGCATGGGATGAGCATAATAAAACGTTAGGGAAAGCTCGTGATTATCTTAATAAGAAGCAATTTAAGAAATTGATTTATAAATCCCCAGGTACCGATCTTGAGGTAGATCTACCTGATGGTCATGTTTGGAAAGGTGGATCGTCTAAATCAGAGCAAGGGATTTCCTTTAATGCAAACATGCCTACTGAAGAAGTCTTTACATTACCTCATAAATACGGAGTGAATGGCACCGTTTCAAGTACAAAACCACTTAGTTATGGAGGAAACTTAATCGAAAACTTCTCTTTAACATTCAAAGAAGGTAAAGTGGTTGATTTTGAAGCAGAAACAGGATACGAAACATTAGAGCAACTGTTAAACATGGATGAAGGGGCTCGTCGTTTAGGGGAGCTTGCCATTGTTCCTCATCAGTCCCCAATTTCTCAAAGTGGCGTTATTTTCTATAACACACTTTACGATGAGAATGCGTCTTGTCACCTTGCTTTAGGTAAAGCCTACCCTAGTAGTATTGAGGGGGGAGC
Source organism: Pontibacillus chungwhensis BH030062 (assembly GCF_000770675.1). Lineage (GTDB taxonomy): Bacteria > Bacillota > Bacilli > Bacillales > BH030062 > Pontibacillus > Pontibacillus chungwhensis. The sequence continues at coordinate 23,340 of NZ_AVBG01000008.1, read as the reverse complement.
AAAGATGGATGATGATCAGCTTGATGAAAACGGTGTGAATAACAGCATTGTTCACGTTGACTTTATGATGGGATCAGGAGAACTTGATATCGACGGCATCACGCCATCTGGTGAAACAGAACCTGTTTTCCGTAATGGAAACTGGGCATTTGATTTCTCTTAAAAGCCTGTGTGGAGAGCTCTATTTGAGCTCTCTTTTTTATGTCGCCTTTATCACTGTAAATAATCGCAGGGTGCCAGTCCCCCTTTACCTGAGTAAAGGGGGACTGGCACCCTTCATTGCTGTGCATGGTTAAAGGGGTGGGTTGTTTGGTATAATGATGTACAAACAAATGTTCTGTTCGGAGGTTGGTTATATGGAAGTGGATGGAATTTTTAATGGTCTAAATGAACAGCAAACAACGGCGGTTACTACAACTGAAGGAGCTGTTCGGGTTATTGCTGGAGCTGGTTCTGGTAAGACACGAACTCTAACGAATCGATATGCCTATTTAGTAAGTGAATTAGGCCTTGAGCCTTCTAATCTCTTGTGTGTCACGTTTACAAACAAAGCAGCTCAAGAAATGAGAAGAAGGGTGAAAAAACTTGTAGGAGGAGAAAGGGATACGGGTTATATTAATACGTATCATGGTTTTTGTGTGAGGATCTTACGAGAAGACATTCACCATCTTTTTTATCCGAAGCAATTTCTTATTTTGGACACTGAAGATCAAAAATCAATCTTAAGGGAAATTTATGAAGAGTTCGGGTTAAAGGTGAATGATCATAAGTTTGCACGAATTTTAAAGAAAATTGGTGAATATAAAGCAGATACCGGCTATGTGTATGACCTTATTTCAAGGGAAAAAAGCCTTGAGCCTGACCAAGTAGAAGAGCTAGACCAAAAGATTATAGTGGCCTATTTAAAGAAGCAAAAAAGGGTGTATGGGCTCGATTTTGATGATCTTTTAAACTTTACATTAGTTCTCTTTGAAGAATATAAGCACGTATTGGAGAAATGGCAAGAAAGACTATACTATATTCAAGTAGATGAGTTTCAAGACAGCAGTCCAAAACAATTTGAGCTCATCCGAATCCTAAGTAAAGGTCACGGAAATGTATTTGTTGTTGGAGATCCAGACCAAACGATATACGAATGGAGGGGCGCTGATCCGAAATTTATGGTGAATTTTGATCAGTGGTTTCCTGGTTGTAAAACGATCCTACTAAATGAGAATTACCGCTCAACTCCTCAAATCTTAAATCTCGGAAATGCATTAATAAAGCAAAATAAACTAAGAGTGGATAAAGATATGTTCACACAAAATCCAAAGGGCGCTACTGTCATTCATTATCATGCTAAGACAGAGCAAGAAGAAGCCAAATGGATTGTTTCACGAATACAATCTTTGCAAAAAGAGCGAGGCGTCTCGTTAAATGAGGTAGCGATCTTATACCGTGCGAATTACTTATCGCGCTTTGTGGAACAAGAGCTCATCCATGAAAACTTAGACTATAGTATTTATGGAGGGTTTAAGTTCTTTGAACGTAAAGAAATTAAGGATGCGCTTGCTCATCTTAAGCTTGTGGCTTTTGAAGATGATTTATCATTTATGAGAATAATAAATACACCTAGAAGACAAATGGGTAAGAAGCGAATTACTTTTTTACGAGAGCGGGCTGAAGAAGAAGGGAAGTCACTATATCAGACGTTACGTGACCATATAGACCACTCTATCTTTAACCGTACGAAAGCGAAAGAATTCATTGAAGTCATAGAAGCAATGAAACTAAAGAGGAACGAACTATCTGTCGCAGATTTACTTCAAGATTTATTGCAGGCTACGGGATATGAAGCCTTTATTCGTGAGGATGGAGATCATGAGAGGTTAGATAACCTTATGGAACTGAAGCATTCCGTTGTACAGTACGAAGGAGCAATGGGGGAAGAGATTTCTCTTGAATATTATTTACAAATGCTTACGCTTTACACGGAAAATGATAGAGAGGACCAGCGAGAAGCTGTAAAGCTAATGACTATCCACACCTCGAAAGGATTAGAATACCCGTATGTTTTCTTGGTTGGATTTAATGATAGGGTTATACCTAATGAACGATCTCTGAGAGAAAGAAAAGAGTACGCCCTTGAAGAAGAACGTCGCCTTGCTTATGTCGCAATCACTAGAGCGGAACGTGAACTATACCTGACCGAATCTGAGGGGACAAGTGGAAGAGGAGAGAAGAAGTATCCTTCTCGTTTCCTGTTTGAACTAGAAGAAACACTATATGAACGGATCGGTATAATCGAGCATGGGTTTGAACAAGAGGCGAAGGAAGTCATTCGGATGAACAGTCAATTGGACTCGACGCACACATCTGATGCTCAATTCAAGAAAGAAGAGCGGGTAAAGCATCCTGTCTTCGGTACAGGTACCATTGAAGAGGTTGATGATCGGAAAAGGATGTATAAAATCTATTTCGAAGAGATGGAAGTAACTCGCCCTATTAGTTGGAACTTCAAGCGTTTAGAACGGTTAAATGATTAAGAAACGAGGCTGCATGTGACAGCCTCGTTTTTATAACCCATTTTGTTTTCGATAGTTGCTTGGTGATACACCTTCGTATTTTTTAAATATACGAGAGAAGTGAGAACCGCTCTTGTAGCCGTATTGTTCTGCGACGGATAAAATAGAGTCTTTTTGGTGCAGTAATGCTTTTTTTACTTCTTTCATTTTTTGTCTATGAATGTATTGTTGAAGGGAGAGGCCAATTTCTTTTTTGAAGAGATTGGATAGGTGCTCTGATCTTACACCTAACTCCTTCGCCATTCTTTCAATTGTAATAGGTTTATGAAGGTTAGCTTGTATACTCTCAAGACAGGCTTGCATGAGTGGGGTGTGGTCATGTTGTTCTTGTTTTTGTATTTTAGAAAGATAATCATGGACCATTACTTTTTCTAAATGCATAAGATCTTCAACTTTCTCTTTTTGTTCGATTTCATTTATATAGTAGTAAGAAATGGATAGGGATTCCGTTTCGTTCACTCCTGCTTCAATAGCTGTTCGGGCTACTAGCGTCACTGTGGCAATTAACCTGTTCTTATAAGAACGTACCATGTTGTCCTTCCCGTAAGTTGGAGTAGGGTAATACTTGGCGTGACTCAAATCATCAATCGCAGAAGGGTCTCCTTGTCGTAACTTGTGCAAGAACTCTTGCTCTAACTGAAAAGCTTGAGATAAGAACTTTGTGTCTTCTTGAGATGGCTCTGTTTTCTTAGGGAAAAAAGTAAATTGATCAAACGTTTGATCAAGGATCGACGTGTCCCAATCAGTGGTGAGTAAGGCGAGTAAGACTTGTCCGTAATAAAGAACTTGCTTCGTATGAACAACAGGAAGTTGGGAATAGTAAGCTAACACCTTCCTCGAAACATAAATAGATTCTCTTTGTCTTTGAAAGGCTTCTTGAATATCCTGGTTGTTTAACTCATTGTACAGGAAAGGCCCTATACAAACATACCCTGTTGGAAACGAGGCAAATGTTTCGGTATTAATAGCTAAAAAGTGGCGGTGGAAAGCGTCTGTTACGTGGTGAACCCGTCCTTTTTGTTTCATTTTCTCTAGGATGAGTTGCCTTTCTTCTTGGTATAAACGCTCGAACGGCGCTGGAATCTCACCTAAGGATGTCTTATTCTGATTAGCGTACTCGAAGAAATAGATGGGAACTCTGGTCGAATAATAAAAGGTGAACAGAGCGCGCAGAGAATGATCTGTTTTCATCTCCATACTATAATCTCCTTTTATTGTAGTCTATTCGTTTACATATAATAGCATTAAATGGCAAAGATGTATAAGAAATATGTGTTTTTTGTATAAGTTTTTTTACCCTACATGAAGTAAGAGGGTTCATTGGTATGACCATCTTCTTCTACCTTCTTTAAACACTTAATTTTTCGAAAATGATAATAATGTTGACGGTACTATCCCAGACTGCTAAAGTTGCTTAAGTGACGATATCGTCATCAATGAATTAATACTATACACTACACTTCACTTCATTTCCTTGTATAAGTTCGAGAATAGGGCTCGAACGTATCTACTAAGCTACCGTAAATAGCTAGGCTACAAGGGATTTCGTTTATCTATAATTCCACTTCTGGATTTTGATACGCGATCCCTTTGTAGATCTCAAGCTTCGGTAGATACCTAACCGAAGCTTTTTCTAATGCATAAAGGGAGGATCAACTATGAACCGCATACAAGAGTTCTTTCAATTTAAAGAACGCGAAACGAATTTCAAACAAGAAACTATTGCTGGGATGACAACTTTCTTGGCACTTGCCTACATCCTAATTGTCAATCCGGCGATTTTAAGTCAGGCAGGAATGGATAAGGGTGCTGTCTTTACCGCTACGGCCTTAACCATTATATTTGGTACACTCATGATTGGTTTAATCGCCAATTATCCGATTGGGATTGCACCAAGTATGGGCTTAAATTCATTCTTTACTTTTGCAGTTGTAAATACAATGGGGATTCCTTGGGAAACAGCCATCACTGGTGTATTTATAGCAGCAATTCTATTTACAATCTTAAGCTTATTAAAAATCCGCGAAAAGATTATTAACGCCATTCCCCAAAATTTAAAGCATGCTGTATCAGCTGGTATTGGCTTTTTTATTGCTTTTATTGGTTTAAAAAACTCGAGCTTGATTGTGAGTAACCCTGACACGATTGTAGCATTCGGAGATCTAACGGACGCGAGCACGCTTTTAGCTGTATTCGGATTTATTATTACAATTATTATGCTAACTTACGGATGGAAAGGTGCTATCTTTTACGGGATTATTATTACTACGGTTGTAGGTTTATTTACAGGTATGATTGAAAAGCCAGCCGCCATTGTAGGGAGTATTCCAAGTTTAGAGCCAACTCTTGGTGTGGCGCTCCAACCTGAGAACCTAGCCAACGCGCTCTCTCCTGCTGTTTTACCTGTAATCTTTACGTTCTTATTCGTAGCTTTCTTCGACACAGCGGGTACCCTAATTGCCATTGCATCTCAAGCTGGTTTAATGAAGGACAATAAAGTACCAAACGCAGGACGTGCTTTACTTTCAGATAGTACAGCTTCAATGGTAGGGGCTGCACTTGGAACTTCTACTACCGCTTCAATGGTAGAATCTTCTGCAGGAATTGGAGCAGGAGGACGTACAGGATTCACAGCTGTCATTATGAGTATCTGTTTTGCTATTGCAATCTTCTTTGAACCTGTTCTGTCCATTGTCCCAATTACACTAACTGCACCAGCTCTTATAATTGTTGGTGCAATGATGGCATCAGAGGCCAAAGCAATTGATTGGACTCGAATCGAAATTGCGATCCCATCGTTTATAACCATTCTTATGATGCCTTTAACAAGTAGTGTCGCAACAGGTATCGCTCTTGGGTTCATCGTATATCCAATTACAATGATTGCATCCAAACAACACAAGGACATGCATCCAATGATGTATGTGCTATTCGTTCTATTTATTCCTTATTTAATATATAGTGCGTAAAGAGCCAAGCTCCTCAAAATCCCCTGTAACCTTACAGTTGCAGGGGATTTTTTTGTAGGGGATCTTAAAAAATCAACAACGCTTTTTGATAGGACTTTCGTAAACGCAAAAAAAGCACTCCGATTTGGTTCAATCGAAGTGCCATTAGGTAAACGTTATTCAATTTGGGCGTGAAGCGTTTCGGCTTGCAACAGCTGTTGTAATTCTGATTTGTTCTTCTTGGAAACAAGGATGTATAATACATCACCTTCTTGAATGACGGTTTGGCCATAAGGTGTCACAATATCTCCACCACGTATAATCGCATTAATGAGCGTTCCTTCTGGGAATTCGATGGACTCAAGGTTCTGCCCATTAATGGAGGTAGTAGGTGTCACCTCATATTCCACAAGTTCTACGTTAGCCTTACCGATGGAGATGAGCTCAAGGGAATGAACCGGGTTGTTTCGTGCTTCACCTGCAAGCTTTAATCTCTTAGCTAGCGGTGTAATAGTAGCTCCTTGGAGAAGGGTAGAAGTAAGCACGATAAAGAATACAACATTAAAGATCAACTGGCTGTCATCAAGGTCTGCCATTAGTGGAAAAGTAGCTAAGACGATCGGTACAGCTCCCCTCAGTCCTGCCCAAGACAAGAAGAATTTTTCTTTAACAGAGAAAGAAAATGTCCCAAGGGATATAAAGACTGCAATTGGACGAGCAACGAAGATGAGGATAACCGATAGCAGTAATCCTTTTCCAATTACATCTGTTGTGAATAATTCAGAAGGGAAAACGAGTAACCCTAGTATGACAAACATCGTAATTTGCATCATCCACGTAAATCCTTCGTTGAAACGGAGAATAGAGTGACGATAGGTTAATTCTGAATTACCAATTACAAGAGCTGCAGCGTACACAGCGAGTAAACCACTTGCTTGCAGTAATGAACTTACGCTATATGTAAGTAAGGCAAAGGAAAGAGCAAATAAAGGATAGAGTCCTCCAGAATCTAAATTTATTCGATTGATTGCCATGCTCCCGAGCTTCCCGATACCTAAGCCAACAAGTAAACCAATGCCCATTTGCCAAAAGAAAGAGCCTGCAATAATGAAGTAATTGGCTTCTGGTTGTTTAATCAGTTCAATAAATGAAACGGTTAAGAAAACAGCCATGGGATCGTTTGACCCGGACTCGGCTTCTAGAGTTGCTTCAATTTTTCCTTTTACATTTTTCCCTCTTAATACGGCGAAGACGGCCGCAGCATCCGTAGATCCGACGATTGAGCCAAATAGCAAGGCTTCAAGCCAAGAAATATCAAATATAAATTTAGAGGCTACACCGACAAGGGCTGAAGTAATCAATACCCCGACTGTAGCAAGGATTAATGCAGGCGTTGCGACCTTTTTTATCGTGCCCCACTTTGTTTCTAGTCCACCTTCAAACAATATAACAATGAGTGCAAACGTCCCGACCGTTTGAGCAAGTCCGGCATTATCGAAATAAATAAAGCCAAGACCGTCACTTCCAACAAGCATTCCAACTCCAATGAACAAGACAAGAGACGGTACACCTAGTCTTGTTGAGAACTTGGTGACTAAAACACTTGTTATTAATAAAATTGATATAAGCAGTATGGTTTGATTAGATTGAAATAGCTCTTCGATTCTGAATCCCGTCCTTTGTAACTGACACTTATAAATGTATAAACAGGCAATATTATTTCTAGCTTGCCCAATTATTTCTTTTCTTTATTATATTAAAAAGGGAAATCAATCTCCAATAAATGCATTCGCGTAAATGTTGGACAGCTGTCCGATTGACATGGAGTGAGGCATGTATTACACTTGTTTACAAGTTTTAGAAGAGATTAGATTAGAGAAATTTAGGCAAAGAGATGTATGTAGAGTAGAGAAGATTAGTATGATGTTAAGTAGAAGAGATTAGTTTAGGTGAGTTGAGAATGAGATAGGTGAGTTGAGGAGTTTTTAGTTGAGTTGAGTTGAGAATAGGTCCATCAAATAAGGATGGTTCCCCATATATTTATCCTCAAGCCCTCTCATTCTCCATGAATTTTTATGGAGAGGTGAGATCGATGAAAGACATACTTCAATTTTTACAGGAGTCGTCTACCCATAAGACGGTTCCCGTTACGTATCAGTGTTATAGTGATACCGTAACCCCCATTCAAATGTATGAACGCTTGCGCGAAGAAGCGGTTTATTTATTAGAAAGCGGAGACCATACCTCCTCTTGGTCTCGATATTCCTTTATTGGATTACACCCATTTATTACAATGACAGAAACGAATGGCCGAATTTCGTTTTATGATGAAGATCGGCAAGAAACAACAGAAGCAGATTCCCTTCAAGATGGTTTTGATCAAGTTTTTGATCGACTACAGGTGAAACTCCCGGATGTCCCATTGCCATTTCACGGCGGGGGAGTAGGATTTGTTTCTTATGACGCCATTTCTGATATGGAGAAGATACCAGCTCCTCTTTATGACGACTTAAATATGCCTCATTATCACTTTTTGTTTTGTCGAACCTTATTGGCTTACGACCATAAGTCGAATGAGCTAACTCTTGTTCGATTTGTTCGAAACGAGGGTGATGACGAAGATACACTTCGTCAAAAGTACGACGAGGCTGTGAATACGGTCAATGAACTTTTGTCAAAGCTTTCCTCAACACAAGAGGCGCAGCCATTTTTAGCTTTTCATAACCATAGTAAAGCAAACAGTCTCGAGGGTGTTGAGACGAACTATGAGAAGAGCAAATATAAAGAAGATGTAGAGAAAATTAAGGAATACATTCGCGCAGGAGACATATTTCAATCTGTATTATCCCAACGATTTTCAAAGAAAGTGAGTGTTGATGGACTTCAGTTGTATCGTGTATTACGCCATGTGAATCCATCACCTTATATGTTTTATATTAACTACCAGGATTATGAATTGATTGGTAGTTCCCCCGAACGTTTAATTCAGGTAGCTGATGATGAAATCGAAATCCATCCCATAGCTGGCACACGTAAGCGTGGGGAAACAGAAGAAGAAGATGATGCTTTGGCAGAAGACCTTCTCCAAGATGAGAAAGAGAGATCAGAACACTACATGTTAGTGGACCTAGCGAGAAATGATGTAGGTCGAGTAGCTTCTTTTGGAACAGTCAGAACCCCGGTGCTTTCTGAAATCATGAAGTTCTCAAGGGTTATGCATATGATTAGTAAAGTTACGGGGCACTTAAGCCCGGGGACGCATCCGATTGAAGCATTTCAGTCAGCTTTTCCGGCAGGAACGTTATCAGGAGCTCCTAAAATCAGAGCTATGGAAATCTTACAAGAGCTTGAGCCGACTGCCCGTAACGTATATGGCGGGGGCGTCGTTTACTTTGGCTTTGATGGAAACCTCGACTCGTGTATTGCGATTAGAACAATTCTACTTAAAGATCAAATGGCTCACGTGCAGGCTGGCGCAGGTGTTGTAGCTGATTCCGATCCTGAGAAAGAATGGCAGGAAACGGTGAATAAAGCAAGCGCGCTATTACAGACCATTGATCAAGCAGAAGAACTGTTTGGAACGAAATCTCACGAGGAGGAGACCAACTATGCTTAAAGCAACCCTAAACCGACTGTTAAATGAAGAGACTTTAACAGAACAAGAGGCCTTTCAGATTATGGATCTTATCATGCAAGGAGAAATCGGTACAGAGCAGCTGGCTAGTTTTCTGTCAATCTTGCGTTTTCGTGGAGAAACGGTCGAAGAACTACTAGGATTTACTAAAGGAATGCGTAAGCACATGCGAACGATTCAGCATTCAGAAGAGGTAGTTGTAGATACTTGTGGAACGGGCGGAGATGGTTTGTCTACATTTAATATCTCAACAGCCGTTGCAATCGTCCTAGCTTCAATGGATGTGAAAGTCGCAAAGCACGGAAACCGAAAAGTATCATCTGCAAGTGGAAGTGCTGACGTCCTGGAGTATCTCGGAGTGCCGGTTGATACAACAGCTGAACAAGCGGCTGAAATGCTGGAGACTACAGGGATGACGTTTTTATTTGCTCCAAATTATCATCAAGCCATGAAGCATGCTGTAACAGCAAGACGGGAACTGGGCTTTCGAACAGCCTTTAATGTACTAGGTCCTTTATCAAATCCTGCTAACGCTAGACATCAAGTGATCGGGATTTATGATACCTCTCTTGGAGAGAAGTTGGCTCATACTTTGCACGAACTTGGATCTGAGCATGTTCTGCTTGTAACTGGAAAAGATGGCTTAGATGAATTTTCGATTGCAGAACAAACGAACGTGGTGGAATTAAAAGAAGGTGTTGTGACGAGAACGACTGTTGAGCCCGAGCAATTTGGTCTGAAGCGTGGGCGTTTAGAAGATGTACAAGTCAAGAATTCACTAGAGAGTGCTAATCTCATACAGGCAATCTTTGAAGGAACCGCAAATGAGAGTGCGAGAGATATTGTTATCCTGAACGCTGGTGCTGGTCTTTATGTAGGAGGAAGAGTTTCTTCTATAGAAGAAGGGGTACAAGAAGTTCAGAAGGCATTAATGAATAAAACGGTTCATCATTATTACCAATCATTGCGACACACGCTGGAGGGAGCTCGTTATGCTTAATCGAATCATTGAAACGAAGAAAGAAGAATTGAGTATTCTTTCATTACCTGAACAAGCAGAAGTGGAAAAGCGTTCCTTTTATGAAGCGTTAAGTACGGGCGAAGATCCCGTTTCGCTCATTGCTGAAGTGAAAAAGGCATCTCCATCTAAGGGTGTAATTCGTGAAGACTTCCGTCCTGTCGAAATTGCTACTATATATAATGAAGCAGGAGCTAGTGCGATATCTGTTCTTACCGATCAGACCTACTTCCAAGGAAAGAGGGAAGACCTAACGGCAGTTAAGCAACACGTCACAGTCCCTGTTTTACGTAAAGACTTTATTATAGATGAGCTCCAAGTGGAAGAGAGTGCACGGATAGGGGCAGACGCGATTCTTCTTATAGGAGAAGTGTTAGAACCTCAGAAGCTTTACGAACTTTATCAAAAAGCCGCAGAGTTAGGTCTCGATGCTTTGGTGGAAGTTCATGCAGCGGAAACGCTCGAGCGCATTCTTGATGTTTTTCAACCGAAGATTATTGGCGTGAATAACCGAGATTTAACAACTTTTAAAACGACTCTAGAGCAAACAGAAAAGATTGCCAAGTTAATTCCTGAAGGTAGCCTTGTCGTTAGTGAAAGTGGTCTATTCTCTTATGAAGATGTGAAGCGGGTGAAACAAGCAGGAGCCAAAGCAATTCTTGTCGGAGAGGCTCTCATGCGTGAGAACAATGCTACAAAACAAATTCACAACATGTTAGGACGTGTACATCATGAGTAAAACCGCTCTTAAATTTTGTGGGAACCGAAGCTTTGAGGACCTAAAGAATTCTATTCAGTCAGGTGTCCCTTACGTAGGTGTAATCTTTGCTGAAAGTAAACGCCAAGTTCTTCCCGAGCAGGTTGCAGACTGGTTAGAGCGGTCGCCTTTAAGTGAGGATCAGCAAATAGTGGGTGTATTCGTAAATCCGTCCATCGCTGATATTGAAGAAGCCCTGCACCTGACTCATTTAGATATTATACAACTGCATGGAACGGAGACGTTGTCTGAAGTCCTAGCTATTAAAGAACGATTTAAGAAACCGGTTTGGAAGGCAATCCATCACTCTGAAGACGCGCTCGAAAGAATGGGCTTGTTTCAAGGTGTAGTTGACGGATACGTGGTCGACTCTAAAGTGAAAGGACACTGGGGCGGTTCAGGTGTTCGCTTTGACTGGGGGCAGGCTCCTTTCTATATAGAAGAGGGGAAAAGACAAGGCGTACCTTGCTTTATAGCTGGGGGCGTAACAGATGAAAATGTGCGTGAATTAGTAAAGTTAAAGCCTGAAGGTATTGATGTTTCTTCAGGGATTGAGACAGATGAAGCTAAAGATCTAGATAAGATGAGTAAATTTGTGAGGGGGACACATCATGTCAGTCGTATATCCGGATAATAGAGGCCGTTATGGTGATTATGGAGGTCAATTTGTACCTGAGACGTTAATGGCTCCGTTAAAAGAGATTCAAGATGCGCTTGATGAAGCTATGAAAGATGAGAGCTTTCAGGAAGAATACCGGAATGAATTAGAGCATTATAGTGGTCGTCCAACGGCTCTTACTTATGCCGATCAGCTCACGAAGACATTAGGTGGAGCGCAGATCTATCTGAAACGTGAAGATTTAAATCATACAGGAGCTCATAAACTTAACAATGCGATTGGTCAGGCCCTTCTTGCCAAAAGAATGGGCAAGAAAAAGATTATAGCTGAAACAGGTGCCGGTCAACATGGTGTCGCATCTGCTACCGTAGCTGCGAAGCTCGGGTTAGAATGTAAGGTCTTCATGGGAGAGAAAGATATTGAACGCCAGCAGCTAAATGTATTTCGTATGCAGTTGTTAGGAGCGGAAGTCATCTCTGTCTCTTCTGGTGACAAGACGTTGAAAGATGCCACTAATGAAGCGATTCGTTACTGGGTTGCTCACTGTGATGATCATTATTATCTAATCGGATCTGTTGTAGGTCCACACCCATATCCGAAGATGGTTCGCGATTTCCAGCGGGTCATTGGCGATGAAACGAAGCGTCAGTTCAAAGAAAAGGAAGGGGGTCTTCCTGATCGAATTTACGCATGCGTAGGTGGAGGAAGCAATGCCATTGGCATGTTCTATCCATTTTTAGAGGACGATGTGGAGCTTGTTGGTGTAGAAGCGGCTGGTAAAGGAATCGATACGCCTGATCACGCAGCAACGCTTCTTAATGGAACACAAGGAATTATTCATGGTTCTATGACGTATTTAATTCAGGATGATCACGGCCAAATCGTAGAGCCTTATTCCATTTCAGCTGGACTTGACTATCCTGGTATCGGGCCAGAGCATGCTTACTTGCACAGTTCCGGGCGCGTACGTTACGAATCCATTACAGATGCTGAAGCGTTAGAAGCTGTAAAGACCCTTTCTCAGGCAGAGGGGATTATTCCAGCTATTGAGAGTGCTCACGCCATTGCTCAAGCCGTTAAGGAAGCAAAACAAATGGATCCTAGCGAAACCATTGTAATTAACGTATCTGGTCGAGGAGACAAAGATATGAATACGATTATGGAACAATTTCAGGAGGGGTAACACGATGACGCAAATGGTCGAACAAACACGTTTTCAAAAGAGATTGAAGCGCGAGAAGGATTTATTTATACCGTTTATCATGGGTGGAGACCCGACTCCTGAGGCCACTGTTGAGATTGCATACACCATGCAGCAAAGTGGAGCTGATGTATTAGAACTAGGCGTTCCTTATTCAGACCCTTTAGCTGATGGACCAACGATACAAGAAGCAGCAGGTAGAGCTCTGGCGCAAGGAATGAACCTGACAGAAGCGATGAAGCTGGTTCCAAAGATGAGGGAGCGCGGAGTCACTATTCCGGTTGTCCTATTTACGTACTACAATCCTGTATTACGATATGGTCTTGAAGCTTTCGCGAAGGCGATGGAAGAAAATGATGTTGATGGGTTACTCATTCCAGATATTCCGCTAGAAGAAAGTGAAGATATTCGGGGATTTACAGAACAGTACGGGGTAGAGCTCATATCCCTTGTGGCTCCAAATTCTGAAGAACGCATTAAGCGCATTGCAGAGCAAGCAAAAGGGTTCCTTTACTGTGTTTCCTCCCTTGGTGTAACGGGTGAACGAAAGGATATGAACCCTGATATCGCTTCTTTCTTAGAGAAGGTGAAGCAATATAGCCAAGTACCTGTAGCGGTTGGGTTTGGGATTTCGAGCTATGAACAAGTCAAGCTCGTTCAAGGACATAGCGACGGTGTCATTATTGGAAGTAAAATCATTAAATTAATCGACGCTCATCGTGAAGCTCTATCAAATGAAGGGACTAGAGCAGGAGCGTTGCAAGAGTTACAGAGTGAAGTGGAGCAGTTAGTTAAAGGCAACGAATAATATTCCTTTGGAGCCGAGAATAGCCGAGAATAGGAGAGTAAATATGATCTTAATGATTGATAACTATGACTCTTTCACATATAACTTAGTTCAATATGTAGGTGAGATTTATGGAGATATCACAGTAAGGAGAAATGACGAGGTGAGTATTGAGGAGATTAGAGCTATGGCGCCTGATGCCATTATCTTATCTCCTGGTCCGTGTAGTCCAAATGAGGCTGGGATTTGCCTGGAGGTCGTTCGACAATTTGCTGGTGTCACGCCGATCTTAGGCGTTTGCCTGGGGCATCAAACGATTATTCAAGCGTTTGGTGGGGAAATCGGTCGAGCGAAAGAGTTGTTCCATGGCAAGACTTCGCTCGTTTTACATGATGGACGTAGCATCTATAATCAAGTTCCTCTTCCATTTACCGTGGCTCGTTACCATTCATTAATTGGAAGTGAAGTAACGTTGCCACAGAGTCTGGAAGTTACCGCGCGTACGCCAGAGGGTGACTTAATGGGAGTTCGTCACATGGATTTTGCAGTGGAAGGCGTTCAGTTTCACCCTGAATCGATCTTAACCGAACATGGTAAGAAACTCCTTCGTAATTTCTTAGACTATTATAAGGTTGGGACCGCTAAAAAAGAAGCAGTTCAATAGGTGTATAGAAGTAGTTCAGTATTTAAGGGGGTGATTCCCTTGAACTGGACTACTTTTTTGTATAGCGGGGAAGTGGGAAGTCTTACGTAAAGAAGGGAGTATCTATCTGTAATAAATATTTTACATAATATTATTAGAAAATTTAGAACAATCTACAAAATTCGCGCGTTTTTTCGCTAGAAACGTTTTATAATACTTGGGAACGGGTATTATATAAATATAATTAGGAGGGTATGCATATGACAATGACAGCAAAGTTTCTTGAATCGGACTTAAGTTTATTGCAAAGCATTTCCCGGGCGAAACAAGAACAAGATGAGAAAACTGTAGAGTATTTGATTACTTTTAGAAATGAAAATATCGTACACGTGCCTAATTGCTTAATTGAATTAAGAAACGGTCAATACGTTGGAAGTGGAGATTATATTCATAATCAAGAAGGTACCTTTTACTTATGCTCTGCCAATGGATCAACGAAGATGGTTGATGCAGATTTTGTTTACGAATTTTGCAGGGGAATTGCCTATCATTTATAAAGTTTATGTTAGATAGAGAAGGAGTACTCGGTAATCGAGTACTCCTTTTTTATGGAGAGCGCTTCTATTTCTGTGCGAATGTTTCCAATTTGATTTACAATAATTGTACATCAAGAGGGGGGATTCTTGTGTTACATGTAGTTTGGTATAAACGAGATTTACGTATTGGTGATCATCGTCCGCTTCAAGAAGCATGGAGAGAAAAGGAGCCTATTTTACCTCTTTATGTGGCGGAACCGTCTATTTGGCAAGAGAGTGAATTATCCATTCGCCATTTACAGTTCGTGAAAGAAAGTTTGGAAGATTTACAAGGAGCTTTTGAAAGATTAGGGGGATCAATGTTCGTGACGATAGCAGAGATGGAGAGCGTTCTAGGTACGATTTACGAATCTGTGGGCCCTTTTACATTGCATGCGCATGAAGAGAATGGAACTCCTGTTACATACGAGCGAGACAAACGTGTGCGTCAATGGATGAAGGATCGGGGTCTTCTTTTTCATGAATATCAACATTGTGGGGTTGTGCGGGGAGAGAGGAGCGAGGAACTTTTTAAGAAAGATTGGAAAGAGTTTATCGAAACGCCAGTTATGAATGCTCCTGATTCGATTCTGACTCTAGATCAGGAAATTCTCCCAAGTACGATTACCACTAATATGGATACGCTTTTGAGGTTTAAAATCGGAGGATATCGTATCAAATACGGGCAACAAGGGGGAGAAGGGCTGGCGCATGAAACGCTTGAGAGCTTTCTTGACGGGCGATTTACAAGATACAAAGAAGAACTTGCCAATCCTCTTGCTTCAACGAACACTTGTAGCCGGCTTTCTCCTTACCTTGCTTTTGGGAATATATCTATGAGGCAGGTCGTGCAGCTAACAAAGGAAGCGATTGAGCAATGTGATAAGAGTGATGACAAGAAACAATTAAAAGCGTTTAACTCTAAGTTGGAAGAGCATTGTCGTTCGATTCAATGGATTGAGGACCACCCTCAATTTGCTTGCAACTCTGGTAACCCTACATTCGATCCAAGTAGGGATGTATGGCAAGAAGGCTTTGAACGTTGGTCTAGAGGAGAGACGGGTTTCCCTATAATTGATGCGGCGATGCGAGCTCTAATAAAGACAGGATGGCTTAACTTTAGATCACGGGCCATGCTTTTATCTTTTGCGTGTCACACACTTAGAATGAACTGGAAGGAACCAGCTGACTACCTTGCAGGGCTTTTCGTAGATTATGAGCCTGGTATTCATTATAAGCAGGTACATTTAGTGGTTTCCCCTGAATCTATGAAAAGGGTATGTTTGTATGATCCGATCAAAGAAGGGAAAAAGCATGATCCGGAAGGGAGATTCGTGCGTCAATACGTGCCGGAATTAAAGCATGTCCCGGATAGTTACATTCATGAACCTTGGAAATATGATGGCTTCTTTCACTTGGATTACTATGGACCGATTGTTGATGTAGGTAAGGCTAATCGACATGTGAGAGCACGGATGGCAGACGTTGAAAGTAGTGGGGACGGGTTAAAAAAGAAGGAAGCGGATAAGGAAGGAAATGAACAAATCGTATTTGATTTGTTTACGGAATAAAGATGTATAAATGCGCGAAGGGTTAAATGGACTCTTCGCGCATTTTTCTTGGACAAAAGTGTTATTGTTTCATCTTAGGGTCCAGGGCATCCCGCAATCCATCCCCCATTAAATTGAACCCAAGGACCGTCAACATAATGGAAAGTCCGGGGAAAATCATGGTCCACGGGGCTTGTACGAGGTAACTTTTTGAATCTGCAAGCATTTTTCCCCAATCGACGTCTGGTGACTGTGCACCTAGACCAAGGAAACTTAGTGCAGCTACTTCAATAATCGCTGTAGCTACAGCAAGTGTCCCTTGTACAATGACCGGGGTCATACTGTTAGGGAGTACGTGATGGAAAAGGATCCGCGCATCATTCATGCCAATTGATCTGGCTGCTGTGATGTATTCTTCTTCTTTCACACTCAACACTTTTGAACGAATGAGTCTACCGAAATTCGGTACGTTAATAACAGCGATGGCAATGAGTGCATTTTGTAAATCCGGTCCTAGTATAGCTACGATTGCAATAGCGAGAAGGATGCTAGGGAAGGCTAGCAAGATATCGAATATTCTTGAGATGACTGTATCTACCCATTTTCCGTAAAAACCGGCTAATATCCCAAGTGTACAGCCGACTAGAATGGATCCTGCAACACAAGAGAAACCGACCCAAAGCGAGATTCGTGCACCATAAATAATGCGTGATAGAATATCTCGTCCGAAGTCATCTGTCCCGAGCCAGTGCTCAGCAGATGGACCTTTTAATCGATTTAATAGATCTGGTTTCGTATGATCATAGGGCATAATAAGTGGGGCAAAGAGCGCCACTAAGATAAAAAAGACAACAATACTCAAGCCTGCGATAGCTATTTTATTTTTGGCAAAGCTTCGCCATGCGTCACGCCAAGGAGATGATGGTTTTTCGATAGAGGTGTTCGCAGGTTGTTGAAGTGAGGGTGTGGTATGCTGCATGTGTTTCCTCCTTTCTATTTATAATCGATTCGTGGATCAATAAAGGCGTAAAGCAAGTCCACAATAACGTTAATAAAAACGAAAATCGTTGCAATTAATAGAATCCCAGACTGAATAACAGGGTAGTCTCTGTACTGGATGGCATCGTAAATATATCGACCGATTCCAGGCCAACCGAAGATGGTTTCGGTTAAGATCGCACCACCTAGTAAAAGACCGGTTTGAAGCCCAATAACGGTAAGGACGGGAATCACGGCATTTTTTAGAGAGTGCTTGTACACCACCCAGAAGTTTGTAAGCCCTTTTGCGCGTGCCGTGCGGATATAATCAGAACGCATGACCTCAAGCATTGATGAACGAGTCATCCGGGCGATAATGGCCATTGGGATAGTGGCAAGAGCAATCCCGGGTAAAACTAGGTGCTTCGCTACGTCTGTAAACTGTTCCATATTTCCTTGTAAAAGTGTGTCCACCAAATATAAATGCGTGATAGGGTCGATTACGCTTGAAGCTTCATAACGGCCAGTAGAAGGGAGCCAGTCTAATTGAACAGAGAAGATATATTGCTCCATTAAACCGAGCCAGAAGATTGGCATCGAAACACCAATAAGAGCAAAAATCATAGCGGTATAGTCGAACCAGGAATTATGAAACCAGGCGCTAATGATTCCTGCGTTGACTCCGATAAAGATCGCAATGATCATAGCGATCATCGTTAATTCTACTGTAGCAGCGAGATAGGGGAAGATCTCCTGGCTGATTGGAACGTCCGTTTTAATAGAGGTCCCAAGGTCCCCTTGAAGAAGACTGCCGATATAATCTACATATTGGATATGCCATGGTTGATCAAGTCCGAGCTGCTTCTCTACTTCAGCAATGGCTTCAGCGGTTGCTCTTTGCCCCAATATAATCTGCGCTGGATTACCAGGAATTAAGTAAATGATTGAAAAAACAAGTAAACTCATACCAAACAAAACAGGTAAAAGCATAAAAATCCTACGAACGGCATAAGCCCCCATACGACACCTCCCGTAATAACAAACTTTACTGCTTTATCATAAAGAAGGGTGCCAGACACCCTGCACCACTTTAACGCTGTACAACAACTTAGGGTGTCAGACACCCTTCAGTTCTTTAATGCTGTACAGTATGGCATGGTGTCTGACACCGTTTCTTGCTTTAATGCGTGAAATTTTTATTTGGTGAATTCTGTGTTTGTGACTGGTTCAGATCCGGTTGGGTGCGGGATGTAGCCGCTGATTTCCTTTTTAGCTGCGATGACTGGAGTTGAGTGAACAAGTGGGATCCATGGCGCGTCATTGTGTACGATGACTTGTGCTTCTTTGTATAGCTCGTTACGTTTGTCTTGATCGGTTATCGTTTGAGCTTCAATCAAGATGTCGTGAAGCTCATCGTTTGAGTAGTAAGCATAGTTGTTACTGCCGATGCTGTCTTTATCAAGTAAAGTGTAAATGAAGTTGTCAGGGTCGCCATTGTCACCTGTCCAGCCAAGTAAGAAGGCATCAAAGTCACCTTTGCTGGCTTTCTCAAGATACGTACCCCAGTCAGCTGTTTGTAAGTTCGCTGTGACCCCAATTTCCGCGAAGCTTTGTTGTAGGACTTCTGCGATTTTTTGGCCTTCTGGAATGTAAGGGCGTGGAACAGGCATATACCATAAGTCAAACTCGAAGCCATCTGCATATCCGGCCTCAGCCAAGAGAGATTTAGCTTTCTCTAAATCGTATTCATAATCCTCAATAGCATCGTTGTATCCTTCGATGCTTGGAGGCATAACTGTTTTTGCAGGTTCTGCTAACCCTCCGTAGAAGGCTTCAATGATTTGATCCTTTGGTACGGCATGAGAGAGAGCCTGGCGCACTAATACATCAGCCATTGGTGTTTCGCGATTCATAGTAAAAGCCATGTATCCAATATTCATAGACGGGCGTTCTAATAGCTGAAGAGTGTCATCTGCTTTGATTCGTTCTACATCAGAAGGATTCACGCCATCAATGAGGTCAACTTCTCCTGACATAAGAGCATTCAATCGAGCAGAGTTCTCAGGAATAACCGTGTAAATCACTTTACTAAGCTTTGGTAGTCCTTCTTTCCAGTAATCTTCGTTCTTCTCTAATACAATACGTTCGTTACGTTTCCATTCAGAGAACTTAAATGGTCCTGTTCCAATAGGGTTCTCTGTAAATTTATCACCGTATTCATCGAGGGCAGCTGGACTTGCCATTCCGAATGGGGACATAGCTAAGTTTTTCAGGAACGGAGCTTGAGGGCGATTTAAAGTAAATTGAACAGTTAACTCGTCAACGGCTTCGACGCCTGCGATAACGTGTCCCTCGTCTCCTTTAAATCCGCCAAACATGGTGTAGTAAGGGAATTGATCTGCATCCCCGTTCATCCAACGCTCAAAGTTAAATACAACTGCTTCTGCGTTGAAAGGAGTTCCGTCATGGAATGTCACACCTTCTTCAAGTGAGAAGGTATAAGTTAACCCATCCTCAGAAACGTCCCACTCCTTAGCCAGACCTGGAACTAATTCTGTATTTGTATCTTCATAGTTTAATAAGGTTTCAAAAAGGTTTTCTGTTACGCGGAATGTTTCACCTTCCGTCGTTGTAATCGGATCAAGGGCTGTTGAGTCTCCACCGCGAGCATAAACTAAGGTGTCCTTTACTTCCTCAGTTCCCTCTTCTGATGCTTCGTCTGTCGTTTCTTCTGTTGTGTCATCGGTTTGGTCTTCTGTAGCAGGTTCCTTCGTTTCGTCTTCTTTCTCCTTGTCACTGCAACCAACTAAAGCCACAGATAAGACAAGCATAAGTAGTAATGATAAAAGCCAAAAACGTTTCGTCATGCGTGAAATTCCCCCTTAAATGTTAGATAACTTTATATAAATGTTACGCATCACCATAAAGGTGGCACGCAACGTGATGCCCTGGACTAATTTCTTGAAATGTAGGTCGGCTCGTTTTGCAGACATCCATACACTCCTTGCACCTTGTGTGAAAGGCACAGCCCTTAGGAGGGTTAGAAGCACTCGGGATCTCTCCTGTTAAAACTTCGCTATCTGACTGATCGTCTGGATCTGGTACAGGAACAGAAGAGAGGAGAGACTTGGTGTAAGGGTGAAGCGGTTCCTCGTAAAGTCTTTCACTGTCTGTTAGCTCGACCATTCTTCCTAAATACATTACGCCAACACGGTCGCTGATATGACGAACAACTCCTAAATCGTGTGCAATAAAAATATATGTGAGGTCAAATTCAGCTTGTAAATCCTTTAATAAGTTCAAAACTTGAGACTGTATGGAAACGTCTAGAGCTGATACAGGTTCATCTGCAATGATGAGCTTTGGATTTGTCATTAATGCACGAGCAATGCCGATTCGCTGGCGCTGTCCGCCGCTGAATTGGTGGGGATAACGCTCGGCGTGGTATCGGTCTAATCCGACGGTTTCGAGCATGTTCATGATTCGTTCTCTCCGCTCTTTTTTATCCTTAATGCCATGAACAATGAGCGGCTCTTCTAGGATCTTCTCAACTTTGTGCCTTGGATTAAGGGAGGCATAGGGATCTTGGAAGACGAGCTGCATTTCTTTTCGGATCTTTTTCAATAGTTTAGGTGAAAGTGCTTGGATATCTTTGTCCTCGAATCGTATTTCACCATCTGTAGCTTCCTGGAGGCGGAGTAAGAGACGTCCAATTGTCGACTTTCCACACCCACTTTCCCCTACAAGACCTAACGTTTCTCCTTTGTACACGGCAAAAGAAACCCTATCTACGGCTTTGACCTCTCCAACTTTTCTACCGAGGATGCCACCGGTAATGGGGAAGTATTTCTTAATCTGGTTTACTTCAAGGAGTGGTAGTTTCATGGCTTTCCTCCTTTGCCTCTGTGTCATATAGAAAGCATCTTACTTGTTGATTTTCCTCTGCCTTGTATAGAGGAGGGTCTTCTGTGAAACATCGCTCCATTGCATGTTCACAACGCTCCGCAAATCGACAGCCCTTATCAATGGATCCAGGCTTTGGCACATTGCCAGGTATAGATTGAAGGCGATCTTTCTTAGAACGAATATCTGGAACAGATGCGAGGAGTCCTTTTGTATATGGATGTAAAGCGTGTTTAAAGATCGTCCTAACAGGCGCTTCCTCAACAATTTTTCCGGCATACATGACCACCACTCTGTCACAGACTTCAGCTACAACACCGAGGTCATGAGTAATCATCATGATGGATGTATGAAGCTTTTTATTTAATTCTTTCATCAACTGAAGTATTTGTTTTTGGATCGTGACATCTAAAGCTGTGGTAGGCTCATCCGCAATTAAAAGTTGGGGTTCACAAATCATGCTCATCGCAATCATAACCCTTTGTCTCATACCCCCTGATAACTGATGTGGGTAATCGTTAAGTAGTTGCTCAGCTCTCGGTAGCCCAACAAGCTCAAGCATCTCAACTGATCGCTTTCTCGCCTTTTCTTTGGAGCATGATTGGTGGGTATGAATGGCTTCTGTGAGCTGGTTCCCTATCTTAAATAGGGGATTGAGTGAGGTCATGGGCTCTTGAAAAATCATGGCAATTTCATTTCCCCTTATAGACCGCATTCGTTTTTCAGTAGCTTTCGTAAGGGATTCCCCTTGAAACAAAATCTCCCCATCCACGATTCTCCCTGCTTGAGGGAGAAGGCCCATAATCGATAATGATGTAACGCTTTTTCCGCAACCGGATTCTCCAACAATCCCCAATACTTCTCCTTTGTGAATGGTGAAATCGATATGATCGACTGCTGGTACGATTCCATTATCAGTAAAGAAACTTGTTCGTAATCCTTGTACATGTAAAATGTCCTGCTGCTTGTCCACAGTTCCACCTCTTTCTCTATATCTAGTACTATCACTCTATTCACGTAACGAAATGAATATTCACAAATTGATTTTTGGTAGAAGATAGGCACCTTATATTAATTTGGACGCGATTATAGAGGAGAAAGGGGTTGTTTTTCCTGGATTATACAGTCAAAAGTGGACCACCTTTCATACTTTATAGAAAGAGAAAAGGAGGTGAGTATATGAAGAGGAACAAATGGAAGAGTTATCGACTATGGGTAGCTATTGCTGCGCTATTGGGAATGTTCTTGCAAGATTGCGGGTTTATCGATATGGTAGATCGATATGAAATGTACGTGAGCGTGATTCTTTCCATCTTAATCTTCCTTGGCGTCATCCATTCACCTGAGAAGGAAGTCATTAAGGAAGTATTAGAAGAGGAAATCAAGTCTAAGGAAGAAGAACAACAGCCTTTAGATCAGGAGGCAAATAGAGAAGTTATAGAAGAAGAGACGAAGAAGGAGGAAGAGGATGAAAATCAAAAGTCTACCTAAACTAGTAGATCTACGTGGGAAAACAGCGCGGGATGGGGATTATAAACGGTTTGGTTTAGAGAGCAAGACAGATATTGCGATTCACCATTCGTTAACGGATGAGGGGGACTCAGAAGCCTTTGCCAGGTATCATGTCCATACGAATCAATGGCCAGGTATCGGCTATCACTTTGTCATTCTGAAAGATGGAACGATTGAATGGAACCACGATTTGGATCGAATGAGTTATCACGTAGGAAATGGGAATAAAAGAGCGATCGGAGTTTGCTTAGTAGGGGACTTCAGGTATTATGAGCCGAGTCTGGATCAGAAGAAAGCACTCAGACTCCTTCATGAGGCATTGAAGGAAGAGATGCCTCGCTATGAGCGTACGTTAGGTCATAATGAATTTCCAGGTTATGAATGGAAAGCTTGTCCTAGTTTTGACTTTAGGGCTGTGTTGGATAAAGCGAAGGTGGAAGCAGACGTCAAAAGATACCGAATAATGACAGGCACATTCTCTACAGCTGAAGAATTGTCAAAAGGGAAAAAGCGTTTATTAAGCCGCTTTAACTGGACGGTGTATGAACGAGCGGACCATTCAAACTTTAACCCACCTTACCGACTCATAACAGGCACATTTGTATCAAAAGAGGAAGCTGAGCGGTATGCATCGGTACTAGAGGAGGAGTT
>NZ_AVBG01000021.1 GCF_000770675.1 Pontibacillus chungwhensis BH030062 | reverse complement strand
GTATCAAAAGAGGAAGCTGAGCGGTATGCATCGGTACTAGAGGAGGAGTTTGGGTGGACGGTTTATGTAATTGATGCATAAAAATAGTGCCAACTCCTTTAGGAATTGGCACTATTCATGTTCTGTGCAATGCGAGCAGCGACAGAACGAGGCACAAATTTAGCAGCAAGGGCACTCACGCGGTTTACACGGCCAGGTACAATAACGCGCTGCTTCTTCATATATCCTTCAAAACCCGCTTTAGCAACCATCTGTGGAGACATCGTGCTCGAAGTTAGCTTAGAATTTTCTGCTTTTGCCGTTTTAAAGAAGTTCGTTTCCGTTGCACCAGGACATAGCGTCGTGACATGAACATTCGAGCCTTTTAACTCTTCAGCCATGGCTTCTGAGAAGGAAAGAACGTAAGATTTAGAAGCGTAATAAACAGCCATTTTCGGACCGGGTTGGAATGCAGCAGTACTGGCTACGTTTAAGATTCCAGCGGACAAGCCTTGTTTTGCTGCCTTTTTCAATGAAGGCAGGAAGTAATGTGTAAGTTCAGTCAGCGCTGTAATATTTACTTGAAGCATATCCTGTTGTTCTTGAAGGGAAAGTTCATCAAAATACCCATTTAGTCCAAACCCAGCGTTGTTGACGAGCGCACTGACTTGAAGATCCTTGTCCACAACATATTGGTACAGTTCCTTTGAAGCTCCGGGTTGAGAGAGGTCTTTAGGTATGATCGTAACCTCTATGTGATTCAATTCGTCTTTCAGCTTCTGAAGTTTCTCTTCGTTTCGGGCAGTTATAATCAAGTTATAGCCGTTTGCTGCGTATAGTTTTGCGAATTCGTATCCTAAACCACTAGATGCTCCTGTAATAAGGGCAGTTGGATTCATAGCAAAAAGAACCTCCTACAATGTTTGTTAGTTCGTATGTTTAAGTATTTAAACCATACATAAATTTATACTTAAAGTCAACTTAGATTGTTTAAGCACGGAAGCGTCCAAAAACAAGAAAAATAATAACGGCAAGAACGATGATAATGGAAGATACTATAGCAAACATGGACAATCTCCTTTTTCTTATAATGTACCCGTTTCTGTTGAGTTCTAAATCCAGAGAAGGAGATTTGTGCATTAAATGGAATGAAAGAACCGTTCCGCATACAACATAAAGGGAGGCTCTACATGAGCCTCCCTTTCTTTATTATCATCTGGTTGAGTTCATTTAAAGAGAAACGGTTCTTACGCTTTTACTATGCAGCGAGTTCCTTTTTCCGGAATACCAAAACGGAGCTTATTAACATTACAATAATAAGTAAAAGAGTGATGATGATAGTAAGCAATAGGTCTCCATTAGTTGTGCCGTTTATGACATATGTGCGTATATACGTATTGATTTGAGATGGATACCAGTCAATAAACCTTGAGACAAGTCCGTTAAGGCTGTTAATAAGAATGATAAGGGCTATTGATAGAAATCCCACAAGCCCAGGTGTTTTAAAGAATACGTTCATAAAAATCGATATGGTAAGGACAAACGTCATCCATACACTATAAAGGAAAAAAGAACCGAGCATAATAGTGAATGCTAAGTCTCCGTAAAGGATGTTGACGTAATACCAGCTAGTCAGTAAACCTAAGAATAAGCTTACAAGTATGAGGACAAGCGTGCTTGCCCATTTAGCCGTAATGTAGGCTGTATAACGCACGGGTTTTACTAGAATTAATTCTGTAACCCCGCTTTTACGCTCCGAAGCAATGATCCCCATCGTCATAAGAAGCACAACGGCAACGCCCAGGAGGTTAAGCTGTCCGAAGCTTAATAAGAATGCTTCAGGCGGTGTGGGGGTTGGTAAGTCAAAGGTTGCTCCTTCAGGCAACTCACCAGACTTTTCAAGGATGACGGGTAAATAATGTGTCGTAACAGGATCGAGAGCAGCTAAAAGAATAAAGGTAATCGGCACCCACAACCATTTAAAATTTCGCCAATTTTCGAGTGTCTCTTTTTGAAATAGTGTCATCCACTGCATTACTTGTTCACCACCTTCATGAACAACTCTTCTAAGGAGAGGCGTCCGATTTCAAATGATGTGAGAGGCCATTGGTATTGGGCAGCCTGATGTAGGATAGCCGACCTGGCAGCCTCTATTTTGTTTGCTTCAATGTATAATGCCTCTCGGTTCTGCTCTATATGAATAACTTCTGGTAATGAATCGAGTTGTTCAATATACCTCTCTGGCTGTGAATCAAATCGTAAAATGATTCTATTTACAGCTTGAGTTGCTTGTAGCTCTTCTATCGTACCTGAATGATGCAGTGTTCCATTATGAAGAAGCAATAGTCTATCGCTTACCTCTTCCGCATCGCTTAAAATATGAGTTGAAAATAAGATCGTCGTCTCTTTTTTTAATTCATCAATTAAATTCAATACCTCACGCCGTCCGTTTGGATCAAGGGAGGACACAGGCTCATCGAGCATGATTAACTTGGGACGGTGAATCATGGCCTGTGCAATCCCAAGTCGTTGCTTCATTCCACCAGAATATTTTCCGATCCTGCGGTTTTTAGCATCGTGTAATCCTACCTTTTGTAAAAGTTGATCCGCACGGCTTGCGGCTTCTTTCTTAGATAAATAAGCTAAGCGAGCAACATAGATGAGGAATTCACGTCCTGACATCCAGTTATGGAAGACAGGATATTGAGGTAAATATCCAATCCAAGAACGAATGTCTTCTTTATTGGATTTGCCTTCAAACGTAATAATTCCAGACGTTGGCTTCATTAACCCGGAGAGAATCCTCAGGGTGGTTGTTTTGCCAGCTCCGTTTGGGCCGAGTAAAGATACACACATACCTTTCTCTAATTGAAAGGAAACATCCTCAATCACAGCAGTCCCATCAAATTGTTTGTTTAAATGTTGTACGTGTATAAAACTCATCCATTATTTCTCCTTCCTATAAGGAAGTAAAGAATGGGGCCGAGTATATTGAAGAATAGTATGATGATTAACCAGACCCACTTAGGGCCGTTTGTGCGCTCAATTCTGAACCAATCCACTAAGGCGACTATTAATAAAATGGCTTGTATAACTAGGAGTGGAGCTACAATCCCCCATGGAATGCTACTAATCACTTCAGAAAATGTTTGTTCCATTTCCATCATCCCTTCTACGTTTTCACTTATATAACGTATGGGGGAGGGGAAAGGTTCATGAGAAATAAGAAATTAGATTTTTTTGAAAAAGGATTGATTAAAGGTAGCGTTGTACAGTATAATTATCGATGACTCACATTCCATACGGGGCATTAGCTCAGCTGGGAGAGCGCTACACTGGCAGTGTAGAGGTCAGCGGTTCGAGCCCGCTATGCTCCATCGAGAAAGCCTTCTTGTATATTTGCAAGAGGGTTTTTGTATGTTCTAATAGGTATATTAAATGTAAGCTAATCGGACTAAGAATCACTGTACCGCCAACATAAACTTATAAAAATGGAACGAACATCCTGAAAATTTTCCTTGCCAAAACCGAAAAAATGCTTATAATTAAATAAGTCGGAAGTCGAGATATTTTGTCGATTTCCCTGCACACTAGGCTGCCAACACAAGAGGATCCCTCTACCTGAAGCGGCTTTTTTTCTGCCTAAAAAAGTCGTTTTTAATGAATTACCTTTCCATATTTTTGAAGTTTAACTTCCGCGAGAACTCTACCCTACATTTACAGAGTTACCCTATACGAGAGAAAGACAATAACCATATAAAAGGAGCGTGGGTAAATGACAGTTTGGGATTTAGCAATTGATTTAGGTGTCATTTCCGTATTATTACTAATTGGCGTGGTGTTACGTGCCAAAGTTACATTTATGCAAAAATTATTTATTCCAGCAAGTATTACAGCAGGGGTTTTAGGACTGACCTTTGGACCAAATGGGTTTGACCTTCTGCCGTTTAGCGATATGGTTTCTTCTTATCCAACGGTTTTAATTGCCGTCATTTTTGGTGCGATTCCGATTGGAGCTGCTAAAGTTCAGTGGAAGAAAACCTTTGGACGAGTTCGCAATATGTGGGTCTACTCCATGCTACTTACCCTACTTATGTGGGGCGGGGGAGCATTTATTACGTACCTTCTGATTGCCCGGGTGTCGGATGTTCCAGATGGTTTTGGTTTAATTTTAGGTGCTGGTTTCCTTGGAGGCCATGGCACAGCAGCGGCAATTGGAGAGGCGTTTAGTGGACTAGGCTGGGAAGAGGCGACAGACCTCGGGTATACCTCAGCAACGATAGGACTTGTTGCTTCTATATTAGGCGGACTCTTGTTAATTAAGACGAATACAAAGAAGAAGCAAACAAACTTTATTTCAGATTTTAGTGACCTGCCTCAGGAGTTGCGTACAGGACTTGTGAAGAAGGACAAGCGTGTAGCCTCAGGTGAGGATACGGTTTCTAGCAATACAGTTGATCCGTTATTTTTCCACATAGCGATCTTAGGTGTTGTGGTGTTAGGAAGTTTTTATTTAAAAACGGGTATTGAAGCCTTGTTCCCGCAAGTGAGTATTCCCTTATTGAGTCTATCCTTTGTGGTTGGTCTTATTATCCAGATGGTGTTGAATGGCACCCGTACAAATGAATATGTGGATAAGCGTATTATTGACCGTTTAAGCGGGACAGCTACAGATTTAATTGTCATCTTTGGTATGACCTCTATTAATCTAGCGGTAGTAGCTTCATATTTATGGCCGCTATTAGCGTTAATGGTGTTTGGTGTCATATGGGCATACTGCATTTTCCGGTTTATCGCACCACGCGTGTTCCATCAGCATTGGTTTGAGAATGGGATCTTCGGCTGGGGTTGGAGTACGGGTACTGTAGCGATGGGAATTGCTTTACTGCGCATCGTTGATCCGAAATCTGAGAGTACAACGCTTGATGATTATGCTCTAGGTTATGTAGGCATGATTCCGATTGAAATCTTAATTATTGCGCTTGGGCCTGTTATGGCGATGAGTGGACTTGGGCCGGTGTTCTCGCTGATTTTATTAGGTGGGAGTCTTGTGCTCATAGCTGTTGCTGGTAGAGTGGGATGGCTTGTACCAAACTCAAAAGCGTATGTTCCAAGTCAGAATTCTAAAGTTTCATAATATAAATGATTAAAATGGTCGCTTCTATAAATCAGGGGTGCTATCTAGGTCTGACGTGTCAGACGAACCATTTTTCTATTCCCTCGTTCTCTTTGGAACGAGGGTTTTCTTATGCTCACGTTTAGTGGATTCCCTAATAATATAGGATATGAACTTTCTAAAATGGGATGTGAGGATATGCCGGCTATAACAGGCGATGAGTACCTCAGAAGAGTCAATGCACTTAAGAGCGATGTGTGGTATGACGGGCAGAAGATAACGGGAAAGATCTCGGAGCACCCTGCTTTTGCTGGAA
Organism: Pontibacillus chungwhensis BH030062; assembly: GCF_000770675.1. Lineage (GTDB taxonomy): Bacteria > Bacillota > Bacilli > Bacillales > BH030062 > Pontibacillus > Pontibacillus chungwhensis. The sequence goes on along the minus strand of NZ_AVBG01000021.1, from coordinate 40,278 downwards.
TGATTAAAAGCCAAGCAGCTTTATATGATTTGCAACACCAGAAGAAAAATATGACTTTTAAATGTGAGAAAACAGGGGAGGATGTTGGTGTCTCTTACCTTATCCCTCGTTCAAAAGAGGATTTACAGAAGAGAAGAGACATGATTCAGGAGTGGGCGTCATTTAATGGAGGACTTATGGGGAGAAGTCCGGATTATATGAATACGGTATTAGCTTCATTTGCTGCTTCTCTTGAAGTCCTTAAAGGAGAGAAGAAAACATTCCCAAAGAAATTGAAGAGTTTTTACGAATACGCTCGAGAGAATGATTTATCTTTTACTCATACGTTTATTAGTCCTCAATCAAACCGATCGAAGCTTTCTGTTCTTGATGAAGAGGTTACAAATGCACGCATCATAGATAAAAGGGACGAAGGTTTGGTGATCAGAGGGGCGAAATTACTTGCAACACAAGGAGGGATCACAGACGAGATTATTGTGTATTCCACCCCGGGGACAGCAGAAGACGATCAATCATACTTATTTTCGATACCAAGTGATACAAACGGATTGAAATTTGTATGCAGGCGCTCTTTCGCCCATTGTAATACACCTCTTTCTTCGCGGTTTGATGAAATGGATACAGTCGTTTTGTTCGATGATGTCATCGTCCCTTGGGAGCGGGTGTTTATTTATGAAAATATAAGGGCAGTAGCGAGTCTGTATCAAGATGGGAAGTTTATCCCGTTTACTCTCCATCAAATTGTTTCGAGGCAAGTGATAAAGGCTGAATTTGCCCTTGGGGTGGCTCAATCTATTATTGAGATGATTAATATCGATGAGTATGAGCATGTGCAGGGGAAGATGGCGGAAATGATTCGGGGCGTTGAGTCCATAAAAGCCCTTTTGTTCAAGGCAGAAGGAACAGGGAAGTTAGATCAAAGTGGGGTTTATATCCCCGATCCTATACCTCTTTATGTAGCAGTGAATGAATTCCAGAGTTTCTATCCTCGTTGTATGGAAATTCTTCAACAACTCGGTGCTAGCGGGATGGTGACCCTCCCTTCTGAACGTGACTTTTCCTCTGAATTAGGTGAAGATCTTACCTTCTATTTAAAAGGGTATGAAAAGGGCGGGAAGGAAAAAGTCGAGCTATTCCGCCTTGCTTGGGATTTGTCGATGAGTGAATTTGGTTCAAGACAAACTCTTTATGAACGTTTCTTTTTCGGGGATCCTGTTAGACTTGCCCACGCTGTGTATAGGGCGTATTCAACTGATAGTGCGGTCCGTCGGGTGAAGCGTTTCTTAAAGTGACAGCCATTAAGTGGGCATTGCGCTAATATAACCTATATTGAGAACCAGCATCTCATAGTAGAGATGCTGTTTTTTGCTTATAAAGAGTACTGTTCCATCCATGTTGTAATATCTTGAACAGGAAGCGGTCTTGAAATGAAGTAGCCTTGTACCTGGTGACAGTTCATTTTTCTTAAGGTTTTAAGTTGTTCCATTTCTTCTATACCCTCTGCAACCACAGTCAATTCCAAGCTTTTGCCTAGGTTAATCATTGTGCTCGCAATAGCTGCATCCTTTTGGTTTGAATGTATATTCTCTACGAAGCGACGATCAATTTTCAACGATTGGATAGGGAAGTGTTGAAGGTAGCGTAATGACGAATACCCAGAGCCAAAGTCATCAATGGCAATGCAACATCCTAGATTTCGGATGGCATCCATTTGTTTCATGATTCGTTCCTGATTTTCCATAGCTAAGCTCTCAGTGATTTCGATAATAAGAGATGAGGGCTCGATGTCTGTTTGAGTGATGGCCTCTTGGATGACTTCAGGAAGATTTCCTTGTTGGAACTGACGCGGCGATATATTCACAGAAACAGTGAGACCTCTAAATCCCATTGCATTCCACTCTTTCAATTGATGAGCAGCTTCTTGTATAACCCATTCTCCAAGCGGGACAATGTGTCCTGTGATTTCAGCTAATGGAATAAAATCAGCTGGAGAAATAAGGCCATGCTCATGGTGATGCCAGCGAATTAAGGCTTCCATTCCGACAACTTTCTTCGTGTGAAGGTCAATTTGAGGTTGATAATATAGTTGAAATTGGCCTTCATGTAACCCTTGCATAAGATTCATTTCAAAGATCAGGCGTTCTTTTGATTGGTGTTCCATTGAATCTTGATAGACTTGAAGTCCATTTCGCCCTGAGTGCTTTGCTTCATAAGTAGCTCGATGTGCATTTTGGATTAAAACCCCAGAATAATCTCCATGCTCGGGATAAAATGCAATCCCAAAACTACACGTTAAGAATAAGCACTGTTCGCTCACGGTAAAAGCTTCCTTAAACGCGTCCTTAAAGGTCTGAATACGACGGTAAAGAGCGTGTTGGTCAGAAGTAACTTGGGTTAGCAAGAGAAAGCTATCCCCATTTAAACGCCCCAAATGTTCCCCGTCTTCAAGTAAGTGATGGATACGTTTCGTAATGGCGAGAATCAGTTGATCTCCGACTTTATACCCTAGCGCTTCGTTAACTTTCCAGAACTGATCTAAATCAATATAGATTGCGGCAAATTTGTCTATCTCTTCATCTACCTGTTCGATCTTTTCTTCCATATAAGCTTCCATTTGATTGCGGTTAGGTAACTGGGTAAATGGATCAACGTAAGCAAGGTTGCGTATCTCATTCTCAGCTTTCTTACGTTCAATATGTTCTAGTACAAAAGCAGTCAGGTCTGCAATGGAGCTAACAAAAGCTTCTTCTTCAAATGTCCAGTGCCTTGGGTGTGTATGTTCGACACATAAAACTCCAATTGATTCCCCGTTACAAAGAATCGGTGCATCTAGTAATGCGTGTATGTTGTTTTTGTGAAAGTAAATGTCTTGTAACTCATTAACACGATGATCAAGAATTATGTTGTCTATTGAAACGGTACGCTCTTCCTCGATTGTTTCAAAGTACGTGGGGTGTTCATCTTTTCTCAAAGGATCTGCTTTTGAATGGGACCTTGTTTCACTCGAGTACGTTGTAATATTCTCAAAGTATGATGAGTATTGATCCTTTTCTTTCAGCCAGATGCTAGTACGGCTAGCTCCGAGCGTATGGGCTGTGGATTCACAAAGCATTCTCATAGCAGGAACTAAATCTACAGAGTTGAGTCGTTCGTCTTTAGCGAGTCGCATAAACTCGGCTTGTTGACGTCGAACTTGGTCTGTTCTGTATAACACGCCTTCTTCCTGGACTTTGGAAGCTGGTTGTTTCTGAGCTAACATGACCCCAATTAATGTAATGAGTGGCGTAATATAATGATGATGCTTAAAGGGTTTGTCTGAAAATACTACAAGAGCTCCATTTAATTGCAGGTCTTTATACTCTAAAGGAACGACAATGTGATGAGCTGCGGGCATGTTTTTAAATGGTTCGATAATAGGGGAAGAAAGAGGATTGGTATGGATATACTTGTCCGAGGCATGTACTTCGTTTAACCACTGAGGAGATAACAAAGGAAGGGGATATAGACTTGTATTTAAAATCGCTTCGTATTCCGGGAACATACGACCGTTATGAGTTGTATATACGACGGCGCCATCACTTTGGAAAAAATGATTCATCTGCTCAAGAGCATAATAGATCGCCTCAGGAACACTGCGTTTATCCATTTCACGGTAAATAAGCTGGAGTACTTCAAATAGTTCTGGCTCAGATTGTAGCATAATCGACATGCTCCTCCTTCAGTCTTCAAGATAAAAGTATTATAACAAAACAAAAGCCTAAAAGGGAGCAATAACTTTTACGTTAGCCTAGTAGAGCAATAAAGTGTGTCAGACACCCTTTAGTTTGTTAAAGGGTGCCTGACATGCTTTATTGTCGGGAGTGCGTGGCTGAGTGTCTGGTCAGGGTCGTAAAGCGTCGAGACGCCGGCTCTGGTTGTCTGGACGGAGGTGCCGAGTGTCGGGACGCCGGCTCTGGGTGTCTGGCCGGAGGTGCTAAGTGTCGAGACGCCGGCTCTGGGAGTCCGGACGGAGGCGCTAAGTGTCGAGACGCCGCCGCTGGGTGTCTGGACGGAAGCGCTAAGTGTCGAGACGCCGGCTCTGGGAGTCCGGACGGAGGTGCTAAGTGTCGAGACGCCGGCTCTGGGAGTCTGGACGGAGGCGCTAAGTGTCGAGACGCCGGCTCTGGGAGTCTGGACGGAGGTGCTAAGTGTCGAGAAGCCGGCGCAGGGAGTCTGGACGGAGGCACTAAGTGTCGAGAAGCCGGCTCTGGGAGTCTGGACGGAAGCGCTAAGTGTGGAGACGCCGGCTCTGGGTGTCCGGTCAAGGCCGCCAAGCGTCGAGAAGCCGCCCCGTAGTGTCTGGACGGAGGCGCTAAGTGTCGAGACGCCGCCCCGTAGTGTCCAGACAAAACCGCCAAGCGTCGGGAAGCCGCCCCGTAGTGTCCGGACAAGGCCGCCAAGCGTCGGGAAGCCGCCCCGTAGTGTCCGGACAAGGCCGCCAAGAGTCAGGACGCCGCCCCAGAGCGCCCGGACCAAGCCACAAAGCACCAGGACGCCCTCCTGAAGCGTCCGGAAATAAAAAAAACGGCTACTAGTTAGGTAGCCGTACAGAGTGATTGCTCCATTCTATATGTGCACGAAAAGGGGAGGAATCGGTGCATGTGATTGCGATATAGTTCGCTTGAATGGAACAATCTGTTATACACAGTTATATCCACAAGTGAAGTGTAATATACATGTGTTTTCCAGATGTTATCAACATAATCCACAAAATTCTGAAAAGTTATACACATTTTATTATACACAAAATGGGGGACGGATATGAAAGCTTTTTCCAAGGTTGTTAACAGTGTGCACAACTGTGTGGATAACTTTTTTCAACAGGGTTAATTTTCAAAAAAATCAACTCTTCTTTGCATGATCGAGAGCTGTGTTTGCTCGTTTAAATTCTTTACGATACATCACTTCTTGAGCTTTACTTAATTTGCTGCGTCGTTCTTTGGCTTGTTGGGCTTTTGATTTCATTAGAGATGCCTCCTTTTTAGTTATAGGATAGGCGGAAAAGAGGAAAATTATACAAAAAGAGCTACTCGCCTTATTGGGTACGAGTAGCTCTTTAAGCTGGTTTTCATGCTTCTTGCGCTTGTTCTTCACCTTCGTCTGTACGGTAGTAATGAAAGACAAATTGATCTTTAGAAATCGCAAAGAGATCAAATACCTCATCTTCTTTATTGATCCAATGGTAAACTTCTGGATAACTTTTGTTTGCTATAGAGCAGTACGGGAGTTTTAGAGCAGCTTTCTGAGATCTTGGATTGCTTTTTCGAATTTTCATGAAAATGGTTTGCACATCTAACTCAAAAAACAACTCTTCGAAGAAAGCTTCTTTAGCTAAACGGTTATACCCTTTTCCGTGGAACGGTTTACCTAACCACGTTGCCAGGAAACCAGTGTTGTTGTCCATATCAAACAAGTTGATTGTACCAATCGGCTGGTGCCATTCGTCTACAATGGTTCTTGAAATTAATTCGCCGCGTTCTTCAGCCTCGAGGGTTTGTTTTGTTAGAAAGTAATATTCATCTGAGGAATAAGCTTTGTGGCGGACATAAGGGAAAACTTCAGGGTCAGACATCAAATCGAAAAGGTGCGGGGAATCGTGCAAATCGCGTTTTTTCAACATAAAAAATACCCTCCTGGTCAAGAGGGCAGAAATGTACCGTCGCTGGAATCCACACATTGGTTTCCTGGTCTCGAACCACCCTCGAATTTTTATCAAATGCTCACAAAAATCCGGGGTGGGAATCGAACCCACTAGGACCAGTCGTAACTGGTGGCTCACCATTTGCCTTCCCTGCGAAATTGTCTATTAATAATTTATGATTTCGCATCATATCTCTAACCTTATAGTACTCGATGCAAGTGAAAAAGGGAATCATTATTTTGCTCATTTTTAAAAAATATTTCAAAAAAACCAGTCCATCTTTAGAATTTTAAAGATGGACTGAGGCTTTCTGTTAGGGCTTTAGTGAAGTATAAACAACCAGGCGCTCTTCGTGATCTTGGATTGAATGATCAAATGTACCTGTACAGGTTAAGAGATTAAGATTTCTTTGGTTAGATGGCCCGAAAATCTTATGAAGAGGAGCATTGTCTTTTGGGTAAGCAATGACTTTCTTGACTTCAAAAGTAAGTTCCTTACCATCTTTACCTGTTAAATAGATTAAATCTCCTTGTTCCAATTCTTTGAGGTCAAAGAAAACTGCTGGGCCATTGCGATCATCAACATGACCGGCAAGGATCGCGTTACCGCTATTACCTGGCATGGTACCTGGTTCAAACCAACCAACATCCTCGCCGTTATCAGGAACCTCCATCTCGCGCTCTTCGTTCAACCTTTTTTGAACGATGGGTGCATCAACATTGATGGCGGGGATTCGGATACGAGTAGGGGAGATTCCGTTTTGCTCAGGTTCTTGGAGCATGGTTGGTTGCCCGCTTTCAGAGCCATTTCTTGTTGCATTAACACTCGTAGAAGACAGAGGCTGGATCGTAGCCTGTTCTGGTTCTACTAATGAAGTCTCGTTAGCTGTGTTAACCATCTCTCCATTACAAGCAGTTAACAAGAGAAGAGTAAACACGATGGTCATGCGTTTCATGTTATTGCTGAGTACGACGACGGAATAACAGAAGTGCACCTGCGCCTAGTACTGCAACACCAGCAAGCATTGGTAGGTAAGATGTAGCGTTAGTAGATGCTCCACCCATACCCGTCTGTGGCATATCGTTAGGCATTAGCGTGTAATCTTTAAGCATAAGTACGTCAAGATTATCAGCCATACCTACAGCGAATACGCTGTAAACAGTGTTCTCTTCAAGTGATGTTCCTGAAAGGTCCATAACTTGTGTTCCGTCTTCTGTACGGATTTCCAAATCATATGTGCCAGCATCAAGTTCTTTATAATCCGTTACCATAGGGAATGTAGCGCCACTAAATAGAGCATCTCCACCAACAACACCAACATCTACTGTCGGAGCGTCAGGAGAAAGGTGTCCAACGCGTACTTTAGTCATTCCTTCTGTTATGTTCATAGAATCTTCTACAACTTTAAGCTCGAGATTTTCGAGTGTGTTAATCGCAGCTACTGTATAAGCCATTCCAGCTTTTACAGTTAAGTTTTGTGAGATTACGGGTTCTTTCTCACCTTTAGTGCCAGCCGCGTAAATTTCAACAGTATGTTCACCAGCAGGTAGTTCTAAGTAGTCAGTTGAAGCTTTGAAAGAAGCGCCTTCTACAACTGCATTTCCATTTACATAAACATCAACTTCAGGAGCATCAGGGGAAGCGTGAAGCACACGAACCATTGCCATATCACTGTGGTTATCGGCAAAAACAGATGAAGCCATCGAACCTACAATAAGCATCGTGACAAAAAGTGCTGATAAGATCTTTTTCATTTAAGAATCTCTCCTTTTAATGTTTTGTACAACATTTGTAACGATGTTGTACATTTATTGTATTACCCTATATTGAATAAAAACAACCTTTAAACTCTCTTCAATGTGTTCGCTCTAGAACTTCCCTTTTAAAACTATAAAAAAAGAACGCCATGAAGGCGTTCTTTTTTTTAGCTTTATTTAGTTTGTGGTAGGTCTTCCTTAGACCAAGCACCAAAGCCACCGGCCATATTTGTTACGTTTTTAATGCCGTTTGCCTGAAGGATACTTGTAGCCATTGCAGAGCGGCCTCCAGATTGACATTGAAGGACAACAGGCTTATCTGTAGGTACTTCGTCAATGCGCTCTTGAAGATAACCAAGCATAATGTGCTGAGCTTGTGGAATGTGTCCATCGTTCCATTCACCTTCGTTACGCACATCGATTAGGGTAACTTCTTCGTTAGCGATTTTGTCTTTCAGCTGATCAGGTGTGGCTACTTCATAAGATTCAGTTGCAATGCCTTCTCCTTTTAAGCCGGCAATTGCAGCTGTTTCCATGTAACCTGCAACCTCGTCAGCTCCGATAGAACGAAGAGATTTCGTTAAATCTTCAATGTTACGTTCGTCAGCAATTAGATAAACAGGCTTGTTGTAATCAACTAACCAACCTGCCCAGTTTGCAAAGGACTTGTTGTTTGGAATGTTAATAGTTCCGGCAATGTGTTCTTTCGCAAATTCACTTGCAGGGCGGGTGTCAATTAGTTGCATACCGTTTTCAAGTTCTTTTGTTAGTTCATCTGCTGAAAGAATTGTGTTCTTAGGTTCGCCTAATTCGCGAATAAGAGCTGGGCCAACTTTGTTGACTTTCTTCATAACAGCAAAGTATTTCGGTGGTTCTGGTTGCTCACTGATTAATTCGTTAATGAATGCTTCCTCTTCGTCATGGCGTAGTGCCCAGTTGGTTACTTTTTCATATCCAACTGTACTAGAAGGGATTGCACCAAGTGCTTTACCACAAGCACTTCCAGCTCCGTGGCCAGGCCATACTTGCATGTGATCTGGAAGTTGTTTGAAACGTTTAAGTGATTCAAACATCTGTTTAGCTCCTACACGAGATGTGTCTTTTTGACCGGCTGCTTTCTCAAGAAGGTCAGGACGCCCAACGTCACCAACGAATACGAAGTCGCCTGTGAATACACCCATTGGCGTATCTTGGCCGCGATCGTAAAGAACGAATGAGATTGACTCAGGTGTGTGACCTGGAGTGTGCATGACTTCGATCTTAACGTTACCGACCATAAATTCATCGCCATCACGTACAATTTCGTGATTGATTTGATCTAGGAATTGGTACGTCCAATCATTACCGCCTTCTCCAGATAACATCGCTGTTGCGCCTGTTTCTGTTGCTAGCTCTTTAGCACCTGAAACGAAGTCAGCATGAATGTGTGTTTCTGTAACACGTGTAATCGTTAAGTTTTCTTTCTTTGCAGTATCTAAATAAGCTTGAATGTCACGGGAAGGGTCTACAACGAGTGCTTCACCAGTTGCCTGGCAACCAACCATGTAAGAAGCCTGTGCTAGTTTTTCATCATAAAAATACTTTAATAACATGAAAATCCCTCGCTTTTAATAAGTTTTTATATCAATCTTTTATACCAGTGGAGGTATATAAATAACTAAAAAATTTTTGTCTTGCTTGCTACATTTTTTATAGTACCACATATACCCTCGGGGGTAAAGGGGTTTGTTTTTTGGTAATTAATGTTTGCGGTTTAAGATCTTGTCCTAACTAGGTTTCTTCTAAGAAAAGCCTAGGATTTCCTTCAAGATTACCGTTTCTTCACAAAACGTTAACAAATATAAAGAAGTAGGGTGTGTACAGTGTAACGTATGTACCCACCTAGGTAAAAAAGTATGTCTTAAAGAATTTTCTTTTGAGGCATGTGTATTTGGAAGATATGAATTTAGTGGGGCATAAGTTCCCATCAATTAATAGTAGTTGAACAAAAAAACCCTCTCTGACTAATCAAAGAGGGGAGGGATTATACGATTTTACCGTCAATCATTGTCCAAACAGGCTTGGACATAAAATCAAATGGGTGACCATTCCACAATACAAGATCCGCATCTTTACCCACTTCTATACTACCAACGCGGTCGGCTACACCTAAGTTTCGCGCAGGGAGAATGGTGATGGCTTCAAGTGCTTTTTGTGGTGAAAGACCTTCGCGGGCCGCAAGCGCTGCACATACATTTAAATACTGAATAGGAGTGTAGGGGTGGTCGGTAGTTATGCTTACGTGAATGCCCTGTTCTGTAAGAGCACGAGACGTTTCCCAGGATTTATTCTTTAACTCTACTTTTGAACGGCGGGTAAATGTAGGGCCCACAGCTACTTGGAGGTTGCGTCCTGCTAATTCCTCTGCAATGAGGTGTCCTTCTGTACAATGTTCTATGCGAAGATCTAACTGAAATTCCTCAGCAAAACGGACGGCGCTCATAATATCATCTGCTCTATGTGCGTGAATCCGTACAGGGATTTCACGCTTTAGGGCTTGGATAATTGGTTTGTTACGAGGGTCTTCAGGATATTCGCACCACTGTGCACGTATAAATGTTTCCCGAAGCATTCCCATAATGCCCATGCGGGTAATGGAATCATCGCGAGACTGAGAATGAATTCGTTTTGGATTCTCACCTAAAGCAAGTTTAAGTCCGGCCGTTTCTTTCAATAACATGTTAGAGATATTCTTTCCCACCGTCTTAATGACAGAAGTAGTACCTCCGATTACGTTTGCGCTACCTGGCATGATATGAGCTGCAGTAATACCAAATTGTCGTGCATCTTGAAAAGCGCTATCAAGAGGATGTGCGCTGTCTAAAGCACGAATGTGCGGTGTCATGGGTTCAATCGTTTCGTTCGCATCGTTACCTGCCCATCCTGTCCCTTCATCATATAAACCTAAATGGGTATGAACGTCAATAAAACCCGGGAATAAGTGGAGGCCTTGTCCGTCAATGACCTTATCATCTGAATTTCCATCGACAGTCTGCCCAATCGCTTTAATTTTCCCGTCTTCAATAAGAACTTCTCCATACTCTAGAGCAGGAGATGTAATGGGGTTGATCGAAACATTTGTAATACGAGTTTTCATGGGTTGCCTATTTCCCTTTCTTTAATCGCACAAAATATCGCGTAAGGCTGGTTCAAGAGTTGCATATTTGAATTCATAGCCTAGGTCTAGCGCTTTTTGTGGATATACGTATTGTCCTTGTAGAAGGAGAATGCTCATTTCGCCAAGTGCTCCTTTTAATGCGAGAGAAGGGACTGGTAGCCAGTGAGGGCGGTTTAGTACCTTCCCGATTGTTTGACCAAGCTCTTTGTTCCGTTTTGGCTCAGGAGCTGTTGCATTCATTGGTCCTGACACATTTTCATTATTTAAAGAAAAGTCGACCATCCCAACGATGTCTTGAATGTGGATCCACGACATCCATTGTTCCCCGTCACCAACGGGGCCCCCAGCCATCATTTTGTAAGGGAGCGCCATTTTCGGAAGGGCTCCTTCATCACCGAGAATCACCCCAAAGCGTAAGTAAACAGTACGGACGTTATAATCTGTCGCTTGTTCCGCACGCTTTTCCCACTCTGTTACGACTTTTGCAAGAAAATCATCACCTGGAGTGGTTGTCTCTTCTGTAAATGTTTCGCTTCTTGATGTGCCATAAAAGCCTACGGCGGATGCGTTGACAAGTACTCCCGGTGGTTGTTCCATTGTTTTGATCAGGTCCAATACTGCTTCCGTTGCTTGAATACGACTGTTCATGATGCTTTGTTTTGTCTCTTCTGTCCAGCGACTACTGTTCAAATTCTCCCCAGCAAGATTCACAATCCCGTCTAAGGGTGGAAGTTCTTCTTCTGGTTTAAATTCATCCTTTAACCAACCTACATATTTTACTTGATCAGTATTAGGATGTTTGTCTGGATTTCTTGTTAAAACGTAAACTTCATGACCTTGGTGAACAAAATGTCTCGTGATGTGTGTTCCTACAAAACCTGTTCCTCCGGTAATGGCTATTCGCATTGGAAACCCTCCTACAAATATAGGTAATTTTAGTTTATATCAGTTCTTAGGAAAAAGCGATATAGGAATGTACGAATCATTCCTATATTCATGATAAGATGAAACAGAGGTGAATATGGTTGCCAAAAATCACTAAAATAACTACGCAAAAGAAAAATACGCAGCGCTATAACATTTTCCTTGATCGAGGCGAAGGGGAAGCCTACGCCTTTAGTGTTGACGAAGAAATATTGATTGAATATATGCTTCGAAAAGGGAAAGAGATTGATGAACCGACGATTGAAGTACTTGTTGAGAAAGACGGCTATCACAAAGCGTATTCCCTTGCCCTCAATTACTTAAGCTATCGAATGCGCTCTGTGAAGGAGATGCGGACATATATGAGAGAGAAAGAATACGAAGAGGATAAAATTGATTATGTGGTAGACCGTTTAGTAAAAGAGGGGCTCCTTAATGATCAGGAATTTGCGGTCGCTCTCGTTCGTACACGACTTCATACGTCGAGTAAAGGTCCAATGCTTGTGAAGAAAGAGCTGATTGAAAAAGGGTTAACAGCTAATGAAGCGGAAGATGCGCTTCAACACTATCCCTATGAAGAACAGGTGGAAAAGGCAAGTAAATGGGTGGAGAAGAAGCTTCGTTTAGATGGAAAAAAGTCATTCAAACAGCAGGTTCAAAAAGTTCAACAAACCCTTATGCAAAAAGGATTTACTCAAGATGTGATTAAAGTTGCGATGGAAGATGTGAAAGAGGAAAAAGACAATGATGCCGAATGGGAGGCTGTTGTTCATCAGGGAGAAAAAGCTCTCAGGAAGTATTCTTCAAAGGCAGAGGGGTATGAATTAAAGCATAAAATCAAAGGGGCTTTATACCGCAAAGGGTTTCCTTTTGAGTTAATTGAACAATTCCTAGAAGAATATGTGACGGAAGAATAAAGGAAGAGCTGCCATCTGTGAGAACAGAGTGAGGCAGCTCTTTCTTGATCTCTACTTTGGTTCAGTCCAGTCTATACGTTGCAAAACGGGCGCTTCCGCTTTTGTATACATCCAGCTCCAGCGCCCAGCAACTAGTAGACTTCCCTCACCTCCGGTCGATCAGTCATCATCAATTCGCCTATGGCTCATTGTGATTCCTTGATCTCTACTTTGGTTCAGTCCAGCCTATACGTTGCTAACCGGGCGCTTCCGCTTTTGTATATCACTGATCTACTTTAATTTCTTGACGTCCGTCATCTTGGTCAAAGATGATTTGAGCTACTGCGGCAGGGTCTTTTAGTTTTGATGGGTTACTCACGTGCTCACTTCCGTCCCAGAATGGGGTGTTCATGCCACCCATATATACAGCTGTTACTGATGCGGACGTTTCGGCTAATTCTTTTTGTAAACTTTCGGTGAATCCTCGTTGTGCGAACTTGCTAGCGCAATAGACGGATTCGTTTACTTTTCCTCTAAGACCGGCTGTGGAAATTATGTTTAAAATTCGGCCGCCTGATTCAGTTAAACGAGGTAGAGCAGTCTGGGTCATATAAATGGTGCCTTTCACATTTGTATTGAGCATTTGGTTGATATCTGTTGTGGTTAACTCTTGAACGGGGCCGAAAATACCAAGTCCTGCGTTGTTAATTAAAACATCTAACTTAGGCATCTGTGCCATCGCTTCTTCAACTGAAGATGGATCAGTTACATCGCAAACGACAACGCTTGCCATTCCTCCTTGTTCTTCAATTTCTCGCTTTACGGAGAGTAATCGGTCTTCTGTTCTGCCAAGTAAATAAATCGTATTGTCATTGGCAGCATACTGTTTGGCGAGAGCTGCTCCTAACCCTGTTCCGGCGCCTGTTATGGCTATGTAACTCATGTGATGACTCCCTTTCTTTAAATAGAATCTAGTTTCTATTGTGTCCAATCGTTGCTAAAATGTAAATGAAAGGGGTGTCAACATGGAGAAACGTTTTAGTGATATGACGATTGAAGAGTTACGAGACCGTGTGGCTGAGCTTACTGAACAAGCTAGGAAAGCTGAGCAAATGGGAATGGTAAATGAATATGCGGTCCATCAGCGAAAAATTATTATGGCAAAATCATATATGATGAACCCAGCCGAGTATCAGGTTGGGGAGGTTTATGAGATCGAGGGAGACCCGGGGATTTTCTTTGAGATTGTATATATGAACGGTGTTTTTGCCTGGGGATATCGCTTGAGTTCACAAGCTGAGCGCTTAGAAGTTCAAGGTTCTGAGGAGCAAGAAGCGATGCCTATTTCGATGTTTGGTGAAAAAGTTCAATTATAGAAAAAGTCCCGCACAAGGAATTCATCCTTAAGGCGGGACTTTTTTAATTCTCGATCATTTAGACTAATCTTTGATCATACATGGATTCAATCGCTTTGGCTACAGAAGGAACCACGTGACTTGCTTGGTCTTTTACAGCCTGTTCAGCCTGAGACATCGCAAAGCTATGCTCCGTTAAGTTGAACATTGATAAATCGTTAAAGGAGTCTCCGACACATGCAATTTCTTCTGGTTGTATATCAAATGATTCAAGAAGGTGCTTAATTCCTTCTCCTTTGCTGATATTCTTTGGCATTAAGTCAAGACAGGCAGGATCCGAAATGAATGTGTCCAGAAGATCACCGAACTGTTCTTCAATTCTTTGCTGCATTCTCTTAAGAGTTATGTTGGCTCCGTGAAGAGAGATCTTAGATGGTTCTACATTTGTTCCGAGCTCGTCAGCTAAGTTAGGCTCAATAATTACTGGACGGAACATTCGCTTTTTCATAGCCTCAAGACCTTCGCTTTCTTCTTTTACATATACGTCTTTTTCTGTAGAGACTGTTGTAATTAACTCATCATGTACAGCTGCTTGGAAGATCTCTTTGACATGAGTAGGATCAAACGTGTGACTGTGAATGTGGAGACCGTCTTTGTCGTAACCAAAAGCACCGTTTTGACTAATACGATTGGCTTTTCCATTTAGGTCCATCATCTCTAGGACAGCTTCTATCTCGTGATCGAGGCGGCCTGTGGCAATGGTTAATTGAACACCGTCATCCATGATTCTTTTAATGGCTTCGATATCACGGGGGCTCACCTCTCTCTCAAAGTTTAAAATCGTTCCATCTAAATCAAGAACAAGCATTTTTATCATATGTAACACACCTTCTATTATATGGTTTAGGGTCAAAGATTGATTTTAACATAAAATTATTTTATAATTTGCAAGCGTTTTTATACAAATAGTAAAGACTGTTATGATAAAGATAAAGAGACATAACTGGTTAAAAGAGTGGAAATGGGGTGAGGGAATGCCTGCTTCAGCTAGGGTCAAAAGAGTCCTCAACAATAATGTTGTCATAGCCATCCATCCTGTTCATGAAGAAGTTATCTTAATAGGAAAAGGGATTGGGTTCGGCAAGAAAAATGGAGAGGCTTTGGATGTGAGTGAAGTAGAGAAGACGTTTTTATTAGAAGATAAGGTGATGCAAGAAAATTATAAACAGCTCTTACCCTATGTGGGGGAAGAATTTATTGGGTTTATGGACGATCTCTTATCACATATTGAAAAGCGGATGGACAGTACCTTGAATGAGCATATTCACATTGCGTTAACCGATCACTTATCATTTGCGATTAAGCGGATGAAGGAAGGGTTAGAATTTAACAATCCTTTCTTAATTGAGGTACAGTCGTTGTACCCTAAAGAACATGAGGTCGCTTTAGAAGTTGTTGATATGATTGAAAGCCAGCTTGGCTTTAAGTTTCCAATAGGGGAAGTTGGGTTCATAGCGATGCACATTCACAGTGCCATCACTGATAAAGAAATCTCCCAAATTAGCCGGGATTCAGAATTAATCAGGCAATTAACGCACCTGATTGAACAGGAGCTTGCAATTGATTTGGATCGCCAGAGTATTGACTTTCACCGACTTGTTCAGCACTTAAGACGTGCGATTGACCGCGTTTACAAAGGTGAAGAAGTGGGAGAAAGAACAAAACTAGACAACCTATTGAAAAATGAGTATCCTGTATGCTATAATTTAGCTTGGAAGTTGATTAAGATTATGCAACAAAAGCTTAAACAGCCTATCGACGACGCTGAAATTGTTTATTTAACGATTCATTTACAGCGTTTGCAATCATCATAAATGTTATTCTTTACGTGTTACTGACACGATCAGGCATGAGTAAGGAAAGACAATACAAATCATACTAAGGGTAACGTGTACCTTTAAGGAGATTTGTGAGTCTTTTTTTACTCATGCCTTTTTTAATGCTTTAAATGAAAGCGTTTGTGAATGGGCTTGCAGCTTTTGTTCCAAAACTCATGAAGGGGAGGAAACAAAAATGTTTAAACAAGCATTTGGTACATTACAAAAAGTTGGTAAGGCTCTAATGCTTCCGGTTGCGTTATTGCCTGCTGCCGGTTTGCTACTTGGGGTTGGTACAGCGTTTCAAAATGATACATTATTAGAGCGTCTTCCTGCTCTTAAAGCCGATTGGTTCCAGCTTCTTGCTGAAGTAATGGCGAGTGCAGGGGATATTGTCTTTGCAAACTTAGCCTTGCTCTTCGCAGTCGGAGTTGCGATTGGTTTAGCAGGTGGTGAAGGTGCAGCAGGACTAGCTGCCATCATCGGTTATCTTATTATGAATGTTACGATGGGTACGATTGAACAAGTAACACCTAAAATGGCAGAAAACAGTGCCGCCTACGGTCAGGTCCTAGGAATACCGACCTTACAAACGGGGGTATTTGGAGGTATTATAATAGGTGTCATAGCGGCCCTCTTATACAAGCGTTTCTTTAATATCGAACTCCCACAATATTTAGGGTTCTTTGCAGGGAAGCGTTTCGTTCCAATTGTAACTGCTTTTACATCTTTATTCGTAGGTATTGCAATGGTCTTCGTTTGGCCACCAATTCAAGATGGACTTAATGCGTTCTCGCACTTAATGTTGAATCAAAACCGAGTGATTTCAGCGTTTGTGTTCGGACTTATTGAACGTTCACTTATTCCGTTTGGATTGCACCATATTTTCTATTCACCGTTTTGGTTTGAGTTTGGAACATATACAACTCAAGCGGGGGAAATTGTTCGTGGTGACCAACAGATTTTCTTTGCACAGTTAAAAGACAACGTAGAATTAACGGCTGGTACCTTTATGACAGGTAAGTTCCCGTTCATGATGTTTGGTCTACCAGCAGCAGCATTAGCCATTTATCATACAGCAAAACCTGAACGAAAAGCAGTTGTTGGGGGAATTATGGCCTCTGCAGCTTTAACATCTTTCTTAACAGGTATTACAGAGCCACTTGAATTCTCATTCCTATTTGTGGCACCATTATTATTCGCGGTGCACGCGGTCTTCGCTGGTTTGTCATTTATGGTAATGGAGATCTTGCAAGTTAAGATCGGGATGACGTTCTCTGGTGGTTTAATTGACTTCTTACTATTTGGAGTTCTTCAAAATAAAACCGACTGGTGGCTTGTACTACCGGTAGGGGCAGTGTTTGCGGTTATTTATTACTTTGGTTTCCGTTGGGCTATTCTGAAATTTAACCTGGCAACACCGGGTCGTGAAGATGAATCCGAAGATGACGGAGATGAAATTGAAGTAAGTGAAAAACCTTATAACATTCTTGAAGCTTTAGGTGGAGAAGATAATATCACATATTTAGATGCTTGTATCACTCGTTTACGAGTATCTGTTGAAGATAAAGGGAAAGTTGATAAAGATCGCTTGAAAAAAAATGGCGCATCAGGTGTAATGGAAGTTGGTAATAATATTCAAGCCATTTACGGCCCTGCTTCTGACTCAATAAGAGGACAGATTCAAGATATTATTGATGGCAAAGTGCCTCGGAAAGCGGAAGCCAAGCCTGAAGAACCGACTACAGAAGAAGCTTGTGATACCCCAGCAGGTGAATTTAGCTTTGTTAGTCCTCTAAAAGGTGAAATTATGCCGATTTCAGACGTGCCAGATGACGTATTTTCGGGTAAAATGATGGGGGACGGCTTTGCAATTCTTCCATCTGATGGTGAGATTGTTTCACCGATCAACGGTAAAGTACTAAATGTCTTCCCAACGAAACATGCTCTTGGCTTACAAGCTGAAGATGGAACAGAAGTACTGATCCACTTTGGAATCGATACCGTTACTCTTAAAGGTGAAGGATTCGAAGCATTTGTTTCAGAAGGTGATGAGATTAAGCAAGGTCAAACTTTATTGAAAGTTGATATTGCATCTGTTCAAGAGAAAGTACCATCCATTGTCACTCCAATCGTATTTACAAACCTTGGAGAAGGACAAGCTGTGAAGATCAACGCAGAAGGCACTGTCTCACATGGACAAGAGGATATTATTTCAATTTAATAAAAGGAGAGATTTTTCATGGCAGAACAAACAGTGAAGATTACAGCTAAAGACGGTGTGCACGCACGCCCAGCAACAGTACTTGTTCAAGAAGCAGGTAAATACGAAGCAGACGTTACCCTTGACTACAATGGTAAAAGCGTAAACCTTAAATCAATCATGGGTATCATGTCTCTAGGAATCCCTTCAGGCGCAGAAGTAACATTCAAAGCTGAAGGTAGCGACGAAGATGCAGCACTTAAAGCAATCATCGACGTTGTTAAAAACCAAGAACTAGGCGAATAATAACCAAACGAAAAACCAGCATCCTTAAGGATGCTGGTTTTCTTTTGCGCTCACCCTTTATCGAGGTAGAGGGTTACAGCGTGCCAGACACCCTTTAGTTCGTTAAAGAGATGCTACATAAAAGAAGACGAGCCGGCTAAGGGCTCGTCTTCTTTCTTTTTAGGAATAACACTCTTTGCTTTTGTGAAGCGTTATAGTGTTTTACTTCCTAGCCAGCGTTAGTTACGTTTGCGCATCTGGACTTTGGTGATGATTTCGGATTGAGATTGCTGGGTCTCTCCGTTTACTTGATCGAAAGCGTGTTTCGCACTAGCTCTCGGAGATTGGAAAGGGTCACTGTATAAATTCTTGAAAAAACGTTTATCTTCACGTTTCTCTGATTTATTGGCCACGACAGGTCCCTCCTAGAAATTTGTGTGATCGCGTTGGGAAGATTTGCGCGCTCGTTCTTGTGGGCGCGTGTTTATGGTGCCGTTTGCACGTTTAGCTCCGTATTCGGATTTAGCACGTGCTTCACCATTTGGCTTTTTCTCAGGAAATCCCACGGTTTTATTTCTTACCATTCTAATCCCTCCTGAGTCATCTCTTACACCTTTCTAAAGAACAAGGTCTTTAAAGTGGTGTAAGCATAGTATGTGCATCTAGACCTGAGCTATGTGATACAATGTAGGGTAGATTGTTGGAAGTAAAAGAGGTGAATACCATGGAAGATATTTTTGATCGATTAGCGAATCGTCTTTGTGAAGAAAATGATAAGCTAAGCATGTATCAAGCACGGATTTGGGTAGAGTACTTGTGGGAAGATTTTGAAACAACAAGAGCCAAAGCTGGGCGTGAATATGAGGGGAAACAGATGACAGAGCAGATTGTTATGCAATGGATTAACAGCTATGGTTCCCGTCTTCATGACTTTATGAGTCAAAACCCCCGTTACCAGCACTTATTCAATGATGATCAACAATTGCACTAATGAAGGATATAGGACATACATTGTTTTTCGGAGGCGTAAAAAGACACGGAATAGCTATTCCGTGTCTTTTTCATCCTTTCATGTCGGTAAGATGTCTAACTTCTTCTGCAACTTTTCTTCTGAGAAGATCCATCCGGTATAGGAAGATAAAATATTTAGATCATCATCTAATGTTACGACAGCCACGAACGGGTAGCGTTCATTGGACCGATAACGCAAGTCAATCAACCTTACCTCCGTATAATCATCGTATTCATCAATCTCCCAGCGATAGACCGGTGAGAATGAAAGGAAGGCGTCCATATTTTCGTCTTCGATGGCCTTTTGCATAACGGGTAAATCAGGTAGTGGTTTACGCTTGAATTCATCAAGTATTTCAATTTCGCCGTTTTCGGCACGACCAACGTAAAACTTATCCATCGTTGTAATGGCTAGCCGCCACTTATTATATCGAATGGTCGGAGAAGTCACGATTTGCTCAACATGATCATAATGGTTCTTGATTTTATTTACCATTTCACGTTTAGTGAAATATCGTTTAAGATAATAAAGGACGAGTACAAACCAGACGATAAGGAAGGTTATTCCAGGATTAGCACCAAGCGCCCAAGCGATGATGCCAACAATATGAAGACCGAAAATGTACGGATCAAACGTGTTAATAATCCCGTAGGCAACCCATCTATTTGAGAATGGTCTGTATGCTTGAGTGCCGTATGCATTAAATACATCGACAAATACATGCAGAATCACGGCGAAGAAAGTCCATAACCATAAATGAAGGAAATCCACCTGAGGGAAGAATGCGTAGATCAATCCTGCGATTGAAATCCCCCATAAAGCAACAGCTGGCATTGAATGGGTAATTCCCCGATGGTGACGAATATAGACTGCGTTATTGCGAAGTTTGTTAACGGTATCGAGGTCAGGAGCTTGAGAGCCAGCCATTACGCCAATGAAAACGGCGTTGAATAAGGCTGGATCGCTTTGTACAGCAGGGTCTAGAGTAGCTAGTCCTCCTAAAGCAACTCCCATAACAACATGGGTACCAGTGTCCATCTTAAGCCTCCTTGTAGACTCTCTTCGATTTTTTAGATAATTTTATTGTAACAAAAGGGTGAACAATTGTGAAAAATGAACCAACTTACAATATGCTCGAAGGCTTTGATATAGAAGCCTTTCGCAATGATTTAATCGAGTGGTTCCGAGCTGAACAACGAATACTCCCTTGGCGTGAGAATCAGGACCCTTATCGTGTTTGGGTATCTGAAATTATGCTTCAACAAACAAGGGTTGATACGGTAATTCCATACTTTCAAAACTTTTTAGAGAAATTTCCGACTCCACAAGCTCTCGCTTATGCTGAAGAGCAAGAAGTATTAAAAGCGTGGGAGGGCTTAGGTTACTATTCCCGTGCACGCAATTTGCAAACAGCCGTCCGTGAGGTAGTAGAATCCTACGACGGCAAGGTGCCAAATAATGAAAAAGAACTTGGTTCCTTAAAAGGTGTAGGGCCTTATACTCGTGGGGCGATCTTAAGTATCGCCTATGACCTTCCATCTCCTGCTGTGGATGGAAATGTCATGCGTGTGTTGTCCCGTATTTTGATGATTGAAGAAGATATTGCCAAGCCAGCCACAAGAAAGATCTTTGAATCGCTTATACGAGAGTTAATATCAAAAGAAGATCCATCTGCTTTCAATCAAGGTTTAATGGAGTTAGGCGCTCTTGTGTGCACACCTAAGAGCCCATCTTGTCTTCTGTGTCCGGTACGCTCTCACTGTCGAGCTTTCCATCAGGGGAAAGAAACCGAGCTTCCTATTAAGTCTTCTAAAAAGAAGCAGAAACGCCTGTCCTATATGACGCTGGTCCTAAAAGATCAAGAAGGACGATATGTAGTCGAACAACGTCCTGATACCGGGTTACTCGCTAATCTTTGGCAGTTTCCAATGGTGCCGATGCAGCAAGTAGACCGAGAAAAAGTCCAAGATTGGGTAAAAGACCATTATGGTTTGGATATTGATCTATTGAATACAGTGGACCATATCAAACACACTTTCTCCCATGTTATTTGGGATATGGAAGTGGTGACCGCTTCAGCAAGTGGAGAGTTGCAATCTAAAGTTGCACGTTTTGCTGCAAAAGAAGAGCTAGAAGAGTTACCGTTCCCGGTTTCTCACCAAAAAGTTCATAAACATTTATAGAAAGAGAACTGCCCCTTGACTATGGGGCAGTTTTTTACTTAGTTTCCTTTACTCACTGCGGTGCAGTCCAGCCTGTACGTTGCTAAACGGGCGCTTTTGCTTTTGTATCATCCAGCTACAGCGCCCAGCAACTAGCAGACTTCCTTCACCTCCGGTCGATAAGTCAACATCAATTCGCTGTCGCTCACCGTGTTTCCTTTATCTCACTGCGGTGCAGTCCAGCCTGTACGTTGCTAAACGGGCGCTTTTGCTTTTGTATCATCCAGCTACAGCGCCCAGCAACTAGCAGACTTCCTTCACCTCCGGTCGATAAGTCAACATCGATTCGCTGTCGCTCACCGTGTTTCCTTTATCTCACTGCGGTGCAGTCCAGTCTGTACGTTGCTAAACGGGCGCTTTTGCTTTTGTATTAGTCCACCACTGGTTTTGTTCCGGATGTCCATGTGGCTTCTCGTCTTTGGAAGCCCCCGCGGTTTTGGATTTCTTGGTTAATTTCTCTGAGGATGGTGGTTCCTTCAGAGTTAAGGTAAGGAACCATCTGACTTAAAGCATGTTGAAAATAAACGAGTTCATCTTCACGCCAATCGTCTTTTTTTGTCATTGTGAGTTCGGTCATATCTCTACCGATATACATATTTGATCCCTCCCATATATATATAGGATGAGCATTTTGAACGTCACCTATACCGATAGGCTGTTGTGATAAATGGATTTTAATGGAATATAAATTCGTGGAATAGCTTTAACGATTTCTGCACAATCTAGTTGTTGCGGAGGTGATTAAGTTGGCTAAAAAACAAAACCAACAGCAGCAAGCAAACAAAACAGCTTCAGGTACAAGTGTTGATCACGTGAAACAGCAAAACCAACAGTCTGCACAAGGACAAGGGCAATATGGTACAGAATTTGCTCAAGGTCAAGGTAAAACAGACGTACAACACGTGAAACAACAAAACCAAAAGTCTGCTCAAAAGAAACAATAACAGTAACACTATACTTGGCGGTCGTAACCCCCGAATTCTAACGACTTCCTAAGAAGAAGAGTATCCCTGAAAAGTTCTCTCCCCCTAGTATTCCTTAGCCTAATCGGCCAGGAACCTACGGAAGAGTAGCTTAGGGGGTACTCTTTTTATACATATTATACATAAAAATCCCTTTCTCGCTCTTTAATCTGGTTTTATTATTTCCAATCGTCCCTTGTTATCGTTATAATAATATGAAGGAAAGATATAGAATTTTATAAATAAAGGTCGTGCGAATAGAGGAGAAAGGGAGATTTCATGTCAGTCCCAAAGCCGGGTCAACATATTCAAATTCATAGCTACAAGCATAATGGTCAGTTGCACCGAGTGTGGGATAGCACCACCATCTTGAAGGGTACGAATAATGTGGTAATCGGTGCCAATGATAAAACTAGGGTAACCGAAAGTGATGGTCGTACCTGGGTAACAAGGGAACCAGCCATATGTTACTTCCATTCGAAGTATTGGTTTAACATTATTGGCATGCTTCGAAACGACGGGGTTTATTATTATTGCAATATTAGCTCTCCCTTCGTTTATGATGAAGGAGCAATTAAGTACATTGATTATGACCTTGACGTTAAAGTGTTTCCGGATTATACACATATCCTGTTAGATGAGGATGAGTATGAAATCCATCGTGAAGATATGAACTATCCCGGTGTTTTAGACCACATTCTAAAAAATAATGTGAATCATTTGCTTCGTTGGGTAAGGCAAAGAAAAGGGCCATTCTCACCGGAATTTATAGATCAATGGTATGAACGTTATTTAACCTACTTATCGTAAGTACAAGAAATGTCCTAAAAGGGGACGGATCCCAGCAAGTTTTGGGATTGTCCCCTTTTATGTTCGTTGAATGGTTTTGCACGATCAGAATGACTACTTTGTTGATATCTTGTTCTTGAGGTGGGAGAACGTTTTTTCAACAACATAGAGAAAGAGGTGACACCATGGGTAGCGTGAAGCGCTATATGAACTTTGTGAAGCCATATAAATGGAAGATTGTATTAACGGTGTCAATCGGGATATTGAAATTTGGTATTCCGTTGTTGATTCCACTGCTTTCTAAATATGTAATTGATTCAATTCTTAACAACCCTGACATGACCCAGGCAGAACAAATCGATCAACTGCTCTGGCTCATGGGAGGAGCCTTTATTGTATTTGCTGTAATTCGACCGCCTGTTGAGTATTTCAGGCAATATCTTGCTCAATGGGTTGGAAACAGTATTCTATTTGATATTCGAGAGAAATTATTTGATCATATTCAACGACTTAGCTTACGCTTTTATTCTAAAACAAAGACTGGGGAAGTTATATCTCGTGTCATTCACGATGTGGAACAAACGAAAAACTTCGTTATGACAGGACTTATGAATATATGGCTAGATATGATTACCATTGTCATTGCCATTGGTATCATGCTTTATATGGATGTTTGGTTAACACTCGTTTCAATTTCTCTGTTTCCACTTTACGGATTTGCTATTAAATTCTTTTATTCTAAATTACGGAGATTAACAAGAGATCGTTCTCAAGCTTTGGCTCAAGTACAAGGACATTTGCATGAAAGAGTCCAGGGGATGCCTGTTGTGAGAAGTTTCGCTCTTGAAGATTACGAACAGGAGCAATTTACTGTTCAGAATAGAAACTTCTTGAATAAAGCACTTAGTCATACAAGCTGGAATGCGAAGACGTTCAGCGTAACATCCACGATTACCGATATCGCACCACTTATCGTAATTGGGTTTGCGGGTTACTTTGTCATCCAAGGTAATATTCAAATTGGTACGATGGTCGCGTTTATTGGTTACATGGAGAGGGTTTATAGTCCGCTTCGTAGGCTTGTAAGCTCTTCAACGGTTCTAACTCAATCGTTAGCATCGATGGACCGAGTATTCGAATTCATGGATGAGACGTATGACATAAAAGATAAGGAAGGCGCAGAGAAGCTCGACCGCGTTCACGGTGATGTGGAATTTGACCATATCTCTTTCCGTTACGATGAGGATGAAAGTCTTGTGCTTAAGGATCTTTCTCTGAACGTTAAGAAAGGCGAAACGATTGCGCTTGTAGGAATGAGTGGTGGAGGAAAATCGACCCTCATTAGCCTTCTGCCTCGATTTTACGACGTAGAATCAGGAAGTATTAAGATTGATGGAAAAGATATACGAGATGTAGAAGCTCGCACGCTTCGTGATAAGATTGGTATGGTTCTGCAGGATAACATCTTGTTTAGTGAATCGATTGCGATGAACATTAAGATGGGGAACCCTGACGCTTCAGATGATGAAATGATTGCAGCAGCCAAAGCGGCTAATGCTCATGATTTCATTATGAGTCTGCCTTATGGGTATGACACCACTGTAGGGGAAAGAGGCGTCAAATTATCAGGAGGGCAGAAGCAGCGTGTAGCCATTGCGCGCGTATTCTTAAAGAATCCACCTCTGTTAATCTTAGACGAAGCAACCTCCGCACTAGACCTTGAAAGTGAGCATTTAATACAAGAGGCCTTAGAAAAACTTGCTGCAGACAGAACGACCTTTATCGTTGCTCACCGTTTATCAACAATCACTCATGCGAATCGCATTGTGTTGTTAGCTGATGGTGAGATTAAGGAAGTTGGTAGTCATGAAGAGTTGATGAATAAAAAGGGTGCGTATTATGATCTTTATCAAGTACAGCAACTGGATGACGCCGAGCCTGAAACTGAATATTTAGGAACATAAAAAAGAAGGAGAGGGACCGCACCGCGCGGCTCCTCTTCTTTTTTTATGTAAAATGGGGTCCGTTACCGAGTGGGGCCTAGGGCTTGCTGTGGGACAACTCGCTTTCCTGCGGGGAGCTGGTAAGCCTCCTCCTTCGCTGACGCTCCGTCCGGGGTCTTACCTAGGCTCCTCACCCCGCGGGAGTCTCGTCGTCCCACAGCAAGCCCTGACGTTAATGGGTGAACGGACCGCTTATTACAGGTTGTCTTAATTCTCTTTCCTCCCATATTGTATAGGATCACGGAAAGCGAGTGATTCTCAGGCCCATCTTACACTCCATCGAAGCTGACGGAAATGTCATTTTAACGATCGTCAAATGAAAAGTAGACCCTATCCATGGACAGGGTCTACTTTTTAATCGTCTTAATATGCTCGCTCGTATGATAAAGCTGATAACTTGAGAGGAGTTTTTTCAAGTGTGCCATTTTTTGATGGTAATCCATTAATTTTGTGGCAAGGGGGAGAAACATTAATTTTTCTTCTTCTGTTTCTTTCTCCTCGTATATATCAATTAGATGTTCAACGAGCTTTGGAATGTTGGGTTCGCCTGCTTCTTCTATGGGATCTGATTCGTGAAAACGGATTCTGCCTTTAATAGAGAGAATGAGCTTCTCGTGGACATGAATAACCTTATCAATTTCGTTAACAAGTGTCGTTCGAAACTCAGCTGGAACCTTATCCATTTCGTTTTCTAGACTGCTAAATGTTTTTAATACCTCGAAAGCTTTACGTGTAGTTGAGATTAAGTGTTTGAACAAAATGAGTTTGCGGGCCTTTTCGAAACGACGTTTTTTGAAATACGTTCGTTCTTCTTTAAATAAGCTATACGTATGATCTAAGTTGACCATTGCACCTTCTAGTCTTTCGATCTCCTCACGAAGAGCAGGGCGATCGGATAAGTGACGTGTGGTAATACGCAGCCACTGAAGGATGTCACTTGTATGCTGGTCCACTTGATTAAAAAGCTTTGTTTCATATTTTGGCGGTAAAAAGACTAAGTTTACGACAAAGGACGCGAAGATTCCAATCATTAAAGATGAGAAGCGTAGCATTGTAAATGGAAGCAGATCCATCTCGGTTGATTCCATAATGGCAATTACAGCAACAAGGGCAAGGAGGATCGTATTCTCCTTCATGCCAAACTTCACACAAACTCCAATAACGAGGACAATGGTGAATCCCATAATGAACGGGTCGTTACCAAGGGAGATCAAAATGATATAGGCTACAATAGCACCTATAATATTTGCTTCTACCTGTTCAACAATGGATTGATACGACCGGTAAATTGACGGCTGTATTGAGAATAAGGCAGCCATCCCG
Source organism: Pontibacillus chungwhensis BH030062 (assembly GCF_000770675.1). Taxonomy (GTDB): domain Bacteria; phylum Bacillota; class Bacilli; order Bacillales; family BH030062; genus Pontibacillus; species Pontibacillus chungwhensis. The sequence goes on along the minus strand of NZ_AVBG01000021.1, from coordinate 13,833 downwards.
GCGAAAACTGTGCTGGTCTGAAAGGGGAGCGCAGCCGCTATATACATCGCAATGGCTACGGCTAACCCTGTCTTCAGCATGCGTGCACCTAACTTCATTTCATAACCTTCCTTCAGAAGAAAATCCAATAAGCGAGATTGATTATACAATTGTTTTCGTTAAAAGAATAGATCTTCTTTGTAAATCTTTACTAATCTATGTGGACAGTGTCACATACTATTCACAGTGAGTCTAGTATAGAGGGAAATGAAAGGCAAAAAAATACCCTGCACCTGGCAGGGTATCGCTTATTATTCGGTTGATACGGATGGATCTGCTTGAATTTTTTCAGGAACGACTTGAAGGAAGTGTTCTTCAAGATTTTCAAGAAGAAGTTCAAGAGATTCAGCTTCCGCATGCTGGTCATGCTCCTTTAAGACTTCAATGTAGCCAGTAAGCATTTCAGTCACGTCGTCTTTTCCGCCTTCGTTCAGGGGTTCAATTTCAACTTTAGCTCCTTTAGCAATTCGCTTATAAAGGGCTTCTTTTGTTAGTCCCATTTCGGGTTGATGACGAAGGTAAACGGCTCCACCAGTCATCCCAGCACACATCCAAGGTCCCGGATCACCAAGTACGAGACCACGCCCGTTCGTCATATATTCAAAGGCGAACCCTTTAATACTTGAGTAGCACCCGAAATTGCCATCGTGTTCAGCAGGAAGAGGGGACTGTAATTGCTGGCCAATAATGATATCAGCGCCGGATAGTCGAATGCCTGCTCTTGAGTCAGCTGTGCCCTGAACAATGAGTCGCCCTTTTTGAGCGCCGTATCCAAATCCTTTTCCAACTGCTCCGTTAATATATCCACCGTGAGCTCCAGGGGATTTTAAGATAGCAAGGGTTCCACCGAACGCCGTTTTTCCGACACCGTCCTGACCACCACCGATAACAGATGTATCCATACCATCAGTCAGGTAAGCCCCGAATCCATTACCGACTATAGAACCTTCTTTATAGTGAAGTCGAATTGGATCAAGATCACGATAGGATCCATCAAGACGATCACGGACGCGGTGACAAGAAACGCGACTGCTAAGGTTTCGTTGTTCACTTGTTACATTTGAGAATTCCCTGGAATCAAGAAGCTGTTCTTGGTTCCCGTCTAAATATTCTGCTCCTACTGCCATAAGGAGACGTTCTTCCATTCGTTCATATTTCTTCTGATAAGCTTGGATTTCTTCAACTTCGAGTTTTTCTAGTAGAGGGGTTAAATCCATCCAATCTTCACCTCGGTACTGTTCTAGTAAATCAGAACGGCCGACCAGGTCTTGCGTATTGGAGAAGCCTAGCTCAGCTGTTAGGCGTTTAAGTTCTTCACCAAATGTGGTAAATAGATTCATAATCCCTGTAACAGAAGGTTGGTACTCCCTTGGAACGAAGCGGCGGAGTCCGTGCTCTTTTGCTTGTGCTTCTGTTTCAATTTGAGTGGCAATTCCTACGTGACACGTATCAAGGTGACAGCCGCGACAAGCGGTACAACCTACAGCAATCATAGAAAGCGTGCCAAATCCAACTCGATTAGCTCCTAAAAGCATAACTTTCATTACATCAAGTGGACTACGCAGCCCGCCATCTGCCCAAATCTCAACAGAATGACGAAGACCGGCTTCAAGTAGTGCATTATGAGCAGCTTTTACACCGATTTCAACCGGAAGTCCCACGTGTTGAAGAGCGTGAATTCTTGCTGCACCTGTACCGCCATCAAAGCCGCTGAGCGTAATGAAATCAGCCCCCGCTTTAGCGACACCGACGGCGATTGTTCCGATGTTTGGAACAATCGGGACTTTTACGGTAACTTTCGCCTGGTCATTGGCGGTTTTTAGCTCTGAAATCATTTGTGCTAAATCTTCGATAGAATAGATATCGTGATTGTTCGATGGGGAAATTAGATCAGAACCAATTGTCGCATTACGTGCTTCTGCAATTTTAGCGGTTACTTTAGAGCCTGGCAGGTGACCGCCTTCACCAGGTTTTGCGCCCTGACCAATTTTGATTTCTAGTAGATTAGAAGAATTCAATAACTCTGCATTCACACCAAATCGACCAGAAGCGATTTGTTGACCGCGAGTGTTTGGATATTTTCCAAGCATATCTTTAATCTCTCCGCCTTCACCGTTAAAGGAAATCATATTCAATTGGTCGGCAGCTTCAGCATAGGCACGGAAAGCTGTCTCGTTTTGAGAACCAAATGACATGGAAGAGATCATAAATGGCAAATCATGTGTGCCGACACCAAGGTCTACTTTAGATGCGTCTTCTTTATGTTCGTTTGATTTTGGTTGAACTAAGTGACGAATACTGAGCGGATTTTTCTCCTCTAGTCCGTCAATTTTCTCGCGAAGATCATCTATAGGATTTCCTTTCGCTACATCTCCGATTGATTTCCAAAGGCGAGGCCAAGCATGGAAGCTCTTGCCCGGACGAGCTTTTTCGTTTAGGAAATCTTCTCGACGAGCGATTGAATCTTCTTTTAGTGCATTCCAGTTATAGGACAACCCGTCACCGCCAAAGAAGTTTACGATGCGTAGCAATCTTGAGAAATCGTTGTGTAAACCGATACTTGAGAAGAGGCGAGCATATCCTCTTAGTTCGTGAATACCGATCGTTGAAATAACTTTTTCAAGACCTTTATTCAACGCATGATATAAGTTAAGAGTTGGTGTTAATTCTTCCTCAGCTACAGTCGCGAAAAGTAGATAAGGGTTGATTGCATCTGCTCCTAAACCAAATACGGTGATGAGATCATGTAAAGAGCGAATAGAAGCCGAACGTAAAATGATCGATGTGTTTCTCCGTTTATGACTCTCTACGAGTCGTTTATCAATGGCTGAAACGACAAGATGAGGGTCTAGCCAAAGGTGGTCTTCCTGGTGGGTATCCCCATCATTTAAGACAAGAAGTTCAGCACCTTTATCTACGAGTGATTCTGCTTCGTTTGATAAGCGGATGACGGCTTCTTCAATGGATTCATCATCTCTAGCTGTTATAGTGAGAGTTTGAGTAAGTCCATCTTGGTCAAAGCGGTGAAGAATTTGTTCATAAGAAGGTTGCTGTTCTTGAGATGAAATGGTCTGAGCGTGTACACCTTCTACGAGAATCGGCGATAGAAGTTCTAAGTTAAAGGGAGCTTCGTCTTTTGTTACTACATTAGGACGACGCCCTAAAATTGTTCTTGTAGAGAAGTGTTCGGCTTCACGGTCACGGTCAATTGCTGGATTTGTAACAACTGCCACACTCTCTTTAAAATAATCGGCTATGTTTTTACGACCCTGGTGTAAAGAAGCGAGAGGAACATCATGCCCAAGAGAGCGAATTGGTTCTGCTCCTTTTTCAGCCATTTGCTCAAGAAGTTGAATATGTTCCCTGTCCCAACCATATGCAGCATACCACCCATTATGGACATTTGTTACGGTTGGATGGGGTTTAACTGTGTCTGCCTTGCCAGGTTGGATGCGAGAATGGAACCCTTCGAAGTCAAAGCGTGCGCCCATACGGCGGTATACTTCTTCTTGGTAAGCAAAGTGGTCGAATACTTGTAATGTACCTTCTTCATCATATTTGACCCCTACCTTTTCTCCTGGGGAGAGAGGTTTAGGATCATTAACGTACTCGCTATTTGCCCGAATACCAGGTTCTGAACAGAATAGATGAGCATCCATTGTTTCAAGCTGCCATAGTGGACGGAGCCCTAGGGAATCCAAGCTGAAGGCGGCTTCATTTTTGTGTCTTGAAATAATTCCAGCTGGTCCTTGCGCGAAATGACCCCAAGCTTCACGCATGTAGGCATACATGTCTTGGAGGTGAGATGGGTACCGCTTTAATTCGTTTAAAATCGGTGGGAACATTAAATCGAGTGCTTCAAACAAACCATAACCTTCTCGTTTGACGAACGTTTCAATTGTTCGATTAAGGTCCTGTGAATCACTACCGTTACCGGTTAAAGGGACATTGATCATTTCAGCTTCATCTCGAAGTTTAGCGATCGTGTTAATTTCACCATTATGCCCTAGCATGCTAAATGGTTGCACACGAAAAAAGCTTGTAAGCGTATTTGTAGAGTAACGGTTGTGCCCGAGCGTCATGGCAGAAGCGATCTTAGGGTGGTCTAAGTCAGCGAAGTACTGAGGAAGCTGATCTCCTGCACCCATTACTTTATAGACTACGTGATAAGAAGATAAAGACGCGACATGCACATTCTCATCTTCTTCAATCGCAAGGGAAACATCAAATAAAGCACGCTCTAAATTAACGTCTTCATTGTTTGGTAAAAGGGCAATCTGCCAGAAAATTGGCTCTTGTTTTTGCGCAAGAGGGCCTAGTGCTTCTGTGCGTGTTGATTGTTCGTCTTGGTAGATTAATTGAAAACCGTGTTGATTTAAAATGTCTTGGATGTTTGTTTTTATGGTGGTGGTTTGGGCCTGTTTATTGATGAAAAGGTGTCCTACAGTAAATTGAGAGTGGTGGGCAAGGTTTTTGTCTTGTTGTTTAGAAGTTAGTTTCTCTTCCCAAAGGGCTTTTGGTATATCCATATGAATACCAACGCCGTCTCCTTCTTGCTTAGTGAAGCCTGCACGGTGGTTCATGGTCACAAGTGCATTAATAACAGTGTTAATGTTTTCTTTTGTGGGCTTGTTTTCTTTCTGAACACAAGCAACAATTCCGCATGCATCATGTTCATGTTTGTGATAATCACGAAATTCATTAGGATCCCAGTTTACGCGTCTCGATTTGGTCAAGATGACCGCACCTCCTTGAAGATTTACAAATAGAATCGACATTAGGAAGTGAAGAACTTCCTGTAGTCGTTAATGGAGAAAAAGAAGGGCTTTCGCAATAGATTGCAAAAGCCTTGAAAAGTGTTCTGTTCAGAACAAAATCTTTCGGAGCGAAGTGAAAGATTTTTTTGAAAAGGGTAAGAAATGAAAAGTGCACAAACAGATGTACAAATTTTCTGAATTATTTATTATAGTATCATAAGGGGGTAGGCTTTGCAATTAAATATACAGTGATTTGTATGATGGGGCAGAGGGATCTCGGTGTGTGCGAAGTGCTAAAATCGTTGAGAGACCTATGGGTAAGCGTTTTCATAAAAGAGGTAAAAAATCTCCGCAAATATTGTGTCTGCGGAGATGTATAAAAGGCTGTATATTTATTCGCCTGCTAATGCTTTGAATGAAGATTCTACGGCACGTAGCGTTTCTTTAATGTCAGCCTCTGTGTGTTCAGTTGTTAAGAACCATGCCTCAAATTTGGATGGAGCTAAGTTGATTCCTTCTTGCAACATTAGGTGGAAGAATTTCGCGAACATTTCCCCGTCTGTCGCTTCTGCTTGGTCATAGTTTTCAATCTCTACATCTGTGAAGTATACGGTGAGGGCTCCTTTTAAGCGATTGATCTTAACAGGTAGCTTATATGTCTCTGCGTGATGTAAGATGCCTTCTTCCAACATGGCTCCGAGCTGGTCCATTTTTTCGTAGACGCCTTCTTGTTGCAGCACTTCAAGACAAGCAATTCCCGCTGAAATGGATGCAGGGTTACCAGCCATTGTTCCAGCTTGATATGCTGGCCCAAGTGGAGCAATTTGTTCCATGATGTCTACACGGCCTCCGTAGGCTCCGATTGGAAGACCTCCGCCAATAATTTTGCCCATTGCTGTCATATCTGGTTCAACACCGACAATATCCTGAGCGCTACCGTAGTGGAAGCGGAAAGCTGTGATGACTTCGTCGTAAATGACAAGGGCGCCAGCTTCATGAGCAAGGTCGTTTACTTCTTGGAGAAAACCAGGCTTTGGTTCAACGATGCCGAAGTTCCCAACGATTGGCTCTACTAGTACACCTGCAACATCGTCCCCGTATTTCTCAAGTGCCTCTTTGTATGTGTCGATATCATTGAATGGGACCGTAATCACTTCTTGTGCTATGGAAGTTGGGATCCCTGCTGAGTCAGGTGTACCGAGTGTTGCGGGTCCAGACCCTGCTGCAACTAGGACAAGATCAGAGTGTCCGTGGTAACAGCCAGCGAACTTAATGATCTTAGTTCTATTCGTATAAGCGCGGGCTACACGAATCGTTGTCATAACGGCTTCAGTACCAGAGTTCACAAAGCGAACCTTTTCAATAGAAGGAATCGCTTCTTTAATCATCTTTGCGAACTTGTTCTCAAGCTTTGTAGGTGTGCCGTATAACACACCATTGTATGCTGCTTTTGATATCGCCTCAGCAATATGTGGGTGCGCATGGCCTGTGATAATTGGTCCGTACGCGGCTAGATAATCGATGTATTTGTTTCCGTCCACGTCAAAGAAGTAAGCCCCTTCTGCTTTATCCATAAAGATAGGCGTTCCGCCACCAACCCCTTTATAAGCGCGAGAAGGCGAGTTCACCCCTCCGACTATATGGTCCTCTGCTTCTCTATATAACTCTTTCGATCTATTAATATTCAACAAGAAAACCTCCATAAAAAATACTCAACCCCATTTTAACATACACCGTCCCTTTAATGCTTTGCAGAAGAGAAGGGTGTCTGGCACGCTTTTGTGCTGTGCAGAGCTAGAGGGTGTCTGGCACGCTTTAATATGGTGAAGGGAATTCATATTCGGTAGGGCTTGTTTATATGATAGTGATAGGTGGAGGTTTGGGGGAGTGATGGGATATGGTTTGGGTGTTGTTGAGTCTCGTTGTGTTGAGCGTGTGTGGGAGTCTGGCAGGTTTTTTTCGGCGTGATCAAGAAGTTCGTCAGTTATTTTCCTTTCATCACTTTTATACGCTTATTACGGTTTATGGAATCGTTATGATAGGGTTTGGTTTGATCTATTTTATTCTGGCTTCTGAAGGTCTGGTTATATTGCAAGATGAGCTCCTGCAACAAGATTCATTGCTTGACCGTTTTGCTCATTCTGTATATTTTAGCGGGGTAACCCTCATGACGGTAGGGTACGGTGATATTACTCCGATAGGATTAGGAAAGGCGATTGCTTTAATTGAGGCAATGATTGGTTATATCGTGCCGGCTGCTTTTGTTGTTCAATATATGCATCATCACCAGGATGATCCATCAGATAAGTTGTAAGTTCTCCTGAATTTGGTTACCCTTAAAGTAGATTATGTTCAGGAGGGATAGGAATGACTATGGAAATTGGTAAACCAGCTCCAGATTTTGAATTGCCAGCTAACAATGGGGAAAAGGTAAAGCTTTCTGATTATAAAGGAAAAAATGTCGTGTTGTATTTTTATCCAAAAGATATGACGCCAGGGTGTACAACTGAAGCTTGTGACTTCCGCGATCATCATGAGAGCTTCAAAGACTTAGATGCTGTTATTCTTGGTGTTAGCCCAGATCCTGTTGACCGCCATCAGAAGTTTATCGATAAACATGAACTTCCTTTTTTATTATTAGCAGACGAGGAGCATGCTGTCGCTGAAGAATATGGGGTATGGAAGTTAAAGAAGAATTTCGGTAAAGAGTACATGGGGATTGAACGCTCGACCTTTGTTGTTGATAAGGAAGGTAACTTAGTGAACGAATGGCGTAAAGTGCGCGTTAAGGGGCATGTTGAAGAAGCCCTACAATATATAAGAGAAAACCTAAACTAAAAAAACCCTCCATCAAGGAGGGTTTTTTTGTGATAATTACTTTACTGTAATGAAGGGTGCCTGGCACACTTTCATGCGTTAGTGTGTCACTGTGACCTAATTTTGTTTGATGTATTGTATTTTGCGTAATGTGTTCTGATACTCTTGTTCAAGTTCGTCTTTGTCCTCTCTGGTGTCTGGTGTACTGAGTCGGCTTATAATTTCGGATAACTTTGTTTCAAGTTTCATAAGATCGTATTGTTCTTCTTCAGTTGCAGTCGCTCTGGAGTTTCTTTCTGTCCATTGATTATAGGTGCCCTCAAAAACGTTTATGGTATGGTTCTGTAGTAACCACAAGTTGGTGGCTGTTTGTTCTACGAAGCGTCGATCATGGCTTACGTAAAGTACTGTACCGGGAAAATCGTTGATCAATTGCTCTAATGCTGTAATAGCTTCAATATCAAGGTGGTTGGTCGGTTCGTCAAGGATGAGAACATTAAACTGACCGCTCAACAATTTGGCAATAGCCGTTTTAGCTCGTTCCCCTCCGCTAAGAACACGGATGGGTTTATTTACATCTTCCCTCAGAAAGCGAAGGCGTCCAAGAATCGTTCGGATGATGTACTCGGGTAATGGGCTATCTTGTTTCACATATTGAAGAATGGTTTGCTCTTGCGGAAGCTCCTCAATCACTTGAGCAAAATATCCAATACGTGCTTGCTTAGACATGGTTACGGAATCTGTGACAGCCATTAATTGTTTAAGCAACGTGGTCTTTCCGCTACCATTAGAGCCTATAAGGGCTGTTTTTGAACCCGTTTTTAACGATAGTCGATCTATTCGGTATAAAAGAGTGGAAGCTGTACTGGCTGATAATTTTTGTGCAGATAAGACAAATTTGTTGCTTATGGGCTCCATTGAATGAGTTGTCATTTTTAAGTCAGCCCATTCAAACGGCTTCTCTACATGTTCTAACCGCTCCAGGCGTTCTTGCATTACTTTTGTAACGCGCTGGATTTTTTGTTGTTGCCCTTTGGCTTTTCCTTTGTGGAGCTGCCATTCAGAATTTCCCATCCGTGAAGGAGGCTTATTCATTCCTTTTGACTGTTGTTCTTTTTGTTGAATTCGCTTTGTAAGGCGCTTTTTTTCTTCTGTATACTTCTCATAAGCTTCTTGTTGCTGATTGATTTCGACCTTTTTAGCCTTTTCATAAGTGCTGAAATTTCCTTTGTATATAGATATCTCGCCTTCATCAAGTTCCCAAATGGTCGAACAAACCCGATTAAGGAGCTTTCGGTCATGCGAAACAATGACGTAGGAGCTCTTGCATGACAAAAGCCTGTGCTCAAGCTTTTCAATATGTTGCCAATCCAAGTTGTTGGTCGGCTCATCCAAGAAAAGAAGATCAGCCTCCTTCTGAAACAACTCCTCTAATTTCTGAAGTGTTTTCTCTCCGCCACTTAATTGATCCCAGCTCAAATCTTCTTGATCAAGGTCTAACTGATCAAATATAGCAATTTCACCAGATAACTTTACTCTCGTAGTTGCTTCGGTTTTCCCTAGCAAATAGTGTAGTAAAAGTGTCTTCCCTTGGCCGTTTCTCCCGATTAACCCAATGCGGTCTCCTTTATATATGGAAAGTTCGTTGATGCGAAGCAGAGTGCGGTCTGCTATTGAATAATGAATATGGTTAGCGTGTAATAATCTCATAAAAAAAACCTCCCTGGACGCTCCAGAGAGGAAGGTATGTAGACGTACTTGGGCTTATGGCACACCAAATAAATCTTACCGTTCTAGGTGAAAAGTGTGCGTTTGCGCAATTGGCCTGTAAGAAGACATACCTATCCTGTCTGGAACGAGTCGTTTCCAATAAAATGTGCTATTGAATTCGCCTCTCAAACTAGGATTAGTACTTCATTGCGCTAACGTTCACCCTTTCCATAATATTACTATTATTATACTCATGTTTTATATTGAAAATCAACTTAAAAATGGAAAATAAGTATTAGCCTATTTTCAAAACGCTGGGTGAAGGTCCATACCAATTGATAAAGATCAGCGTATAGTACATTAAGAAACCAACCTCCCCTTATTATATAGAGCAACATGTTAAGCGCGGATTTCATCCGCGCTTCCTTTTATGTCTCTAGCACTTTAACGCAGCCCAGGGTGCCAGACACCCTTTACTGCTGTGCAGGGCTGCAGGGTGTCTGGCACGTTTTATTGCGCTAGTGTACGAAAATGTTGTGGAGCATTGATTTCTATGATTTTTTTGGAATAGGTTATAGTATAGATAGTAGGAGTTATAGATAGGGAGGGAATCGTTTGTTTATTTTATCGTCATGTAAGATCAGGAGGGATTTAAGGGAACGTTTAGTGGAGGCCTATCCTTCAGTTACGTTTCAGTTTACAGAGTCGATGGGGGAAGCTGCTTCTTTTTTGTCGGAAGCGGATGTATTACTTACATATGGGGAAGATCTGACGGAAGAACTCGTGGGGGAAGCTGCCCGATTGAAGTGGATTATGGTTTTGTCGGCAGGGTTAGAGAAAATGCCATTTAAGAAGATAGAAGAAAGAGGGATCCTCGTTACTAATTCGAAGGGAATCCACAAAGTCCCAATGGCAGAGTATGCAATAGCAATGCTTCTCCAAACAGCAAGGAATACTCGTTTATTGCTAGAAAACGAAAAGGCCCACGAATGGGACCGTAACGTGAAGCCTGTTGAAATTACAGGCAAGACGATGCTCATCGCAGGGACAGGGGCGATAGGTCAGGAAGTCGCTCGTCTTGCTCAGGCGTTTAGAATGTACACAATCGGTATATCGAATAGTGGCAGGGCTAAGGAACACTTTGATAATGTATATACGAAAGATGAACTAGAGGCGCATCTGCCAGAAGCTGACTTTGTCGTTTCAGTGCTTCCTAGTACAGAAGAAACTAAGAACTTTCTTAAGAGAAAGCACTTTGAAATAATGAAAGACGAAGCGGTCTTTCTTAATATGGGCCGAGGTGATGTAGTGGATGGGGATACTTTACTGCATGTAATGGAAGAAAAGTTAATTCACCATGCAATATTAGATGTATTTGAAGTAGAGCCTTTACCTGCTGCTCACCCATTCTGGGAGATGGGGAATGTGACCGTAACACCTCATTCTTCAGGGATGTCTCCTCATTATCAACCAAGGGCTATGTCAATCTTTGAAGAAAACCTACGTACTTTCCAAGCTGGTGGGGAAGTATTTGTGAATCAAATTGATCCAAGAAAGGGGTATTAATAATGAAGATTTATACACGATCTGGTGACAAAGGTGATACATCGCTTATTTACGGGGACCGGGTGCCGAAAAGTGATGCACGAGTCGATGCTTATGGTACTTGTGATGAGGCCAACTCCATGATTGGGTTATCATTAAGTTATTTAAGAAGAGAAGACTGGCCGGAAAAACAAGCCTTCTGTGACACGATGCAACGTGTGCAAACCATTCTCTTCCATGTAGGTGCTGAACTTGCGACCCCTCAAGGGAAAGAAGTGAAGTGGCAACTCACTCAAGGGCATATTGACGAGCTAGAAAAGCAAATCGACAGTTGGGATCAAGAACTAGAAGCTCTTCAGAACTTTATTCTCCCATCAGGTCATGAAGCCTCTGCTGCTTTACACACTGCCCGTACCATTGTAAGGAGAGCAGAACGTAGTGCCGTAGTCGTGAAAGATGAGTTAAATAACCCACTTGTTCTGACATATTTAAATCGATTATCTGATTTCTTATTCGTAGCAGCTCGATTTGTTAATAAGATGACAGGTGGTAAAGAAATGCCCCTACGAGCTGATGTGTAATATATGTAAATAGCCTTGGTATCAAGCGAGTTACGTTGACAAAAAGAGTCACAAGGGTATACACTATTTATAAAGATTTTAATGTAATAATATTGTTTATATGAAAATATGTGAAAGCGAGGTGCATGACGGTGTCTGATCATCGACTTCGTGAGGCTTTGGACACATTAAAAGATTCTGGCGTCCGTATTACACCCCAACGTCATGCGGTGCTTGAGTTTCTCATTGATTCCATGTCTCATCCAACCGCAGATGACATTTATAAAGCATTAGAAAACAAATTTCCAAATATGAGCGTTGCTACGGTATACAACAATCTTCGTGTATTCCGTGAAATTGGATTGGTTCGTGAATTGACTTATGGCGATTCATCAAGCCGATTTGATTGTAACACCTCAGAGCACTACCATGCGATTTGCAATAATTGTGGAAAGATCGTCGATTTCCATTACCCATCACTTGATGAGGTAGAATCGCTAGCGGAGCAGGTTACAGGATTTGATGTTAGTAACCACCGAATGGAAGTGTACGGAATTTGTGAAGAGTGTAAATCAAAGCACTAAGGTGAGAGTTCTTTTTAAAGAACTCTCATTTTTTATGGATATGCAAAAGACCTTGAAGAGTGTATACTCTGCAAGGTCTTTTCAATTAACTGTGAATTTACTTTTGATTTTCTGTATTTTTTTGATATCTTTTAGAATTGTACCGTTCATCGAATTCTTTTCCTTCAAGATCTTTATCTAAAGTTAAGGGCTCATTACAGTGCATGCACGCGTCAACGCGTCCTAATAGTTTTGTTGGCTTGCCGCAATTAGGGCAGACAACTTTTATTGTTTTGGTGGATAACATCCCGATCCAAAAGTACACAACTGTGCTCAGGGTGACTGAAAGAAGCCCAAGGATCATAAAGATACTCATTAGCCACATTTTATCTTTAAATAAGAGGCCAACATACATGATGCCAAAACCGATAAATACTAAACTTAGCGCAAACGTGCGTATCTTGTTTATTTTGTTCGAGTACTTAACGCCCAACCTTTTCCCTCCTAACATTTTCAATTGGTAGTATAGCATATTTCTAGGAGAGAAAGCGTCGTCGAAAAAAGGATTTTCTGTGAATGTGTCGAAATTAATCACTATCTTAGTATTTGGGGGAAAGTAGTATGGAAGATGTGTTACGTCCGATCTACCAAGAACGCGCTAGTCAGAAAAACACATTAGGAATTTTGATTATAGAAAAGAAAAAGCCCATTAGCCCTGTAACAGATAACTTTGATGTTATTTTATTAATTATTGTACGAGGAGCTACTCAGCCTTGGTACGTTAAACATTATGAATTTGAGAACAAAAATGCCGCCATGCACATTGTGGATGAGGACCAACTTACCAATTGGATCGATACGAGCTCATTCCGCAGAGCTGTAGAGTGGGTAATAGAGGGTCGTGTTGTATTCGATCGAAACGAGTATGTAACTTCTTTAAAAGAAAACTTACGTAACTTCCCGCAGGAAAAGCGTGATTTGAAAAAGGCAATCGAATTCGCTAAGCTCATTCGAACGTATGGAGAATGTAAAGATCTATATGAAACGGAACAATACATGGATGCTTTTAGTAAAATGATTCATTCATTACATTACTTAGCTCGTCTCTCTGTTATAGAAAAAGGCTTCCACCCAGAAGTGACAGTATGGAACCAAGTGAAAAGAATAGAGCCAGAAGTTTACAAGCTCCATCAAGAATTGAGTAAAAGTAATGAAACGCTAGATAAACGAGTTCAGCTTATGCTTTTAGCTACTGAGTTTGCAATTAATTCAAGAACGATTAATTGTGCAAAACATTTAATAGAAGTAATGGGCAGTAAAGAAGAGCCTTGGGCATATGGGGAGTTGATGGTTCATCCAGATATTCAACCATACGCGCTTGATCTTGGAGCACTTTTAGATTACCTAGTTGATAAGGAAATTATTGAAGCTGTTCAAATCGAAACAAAAGGCAAGAACTTATATCACAGAACGTATCGGTTAAGAAGGAATGACTAAAATTAAACAAGCCTCCAACAATTCTTAAAAAAGGGTTGCGTAGGAGGCTTTTTTCTTTTATTATAGTTAAGCGGCTTTAAGAGAGCCCGACAAGCTTCGAGAAAATATCAAAAGAAATTAACAAAAGTTATTGACGATGTTTTCTCAAGGTGATATAGTATTACTTGTCGCTGAAACGGCACACACATTTTCGGACAGCCAACAAAACGGCATCGAAAAAAATCAAAAAAACATTGTTGACAAACAAAACAACGAAATGTTAAGATGATTAAGTCGCTGTTAAACAGCAGGCAAACAAAAGAAACATTTGATCTTTGAAAACTGAACGAAACAACATGTAACGTC
>NZ_AVBG01000004.1 GCF_000770675.1 Pontibacillus chungwhensis BH030062 | reverse complement strand
GATAAAGGGGCAGGAGCTTGCCTCCTACCCCAACAATTGACTTAGAACCGCTTTTTTATGCTTTGTTAATGGGAACCATTCGATTGGCGTAACGAAATAGTGTGGGGAAGGAGGGTAGCTGTGAGAGAGTCTGGACGTGTAGCTGGAGTGTCGGGACGAGCCGCAAAAGAGTCGAGACGAGCGCCAGAAGAGTCAGGACGAGCTGCAAAAGAGTCGAGACGAGCGCCAGAAGTGTCAGAATGAGCCGCAAAAGAGTCGAGACGGGGCCAGAAGTGTCAGGACAACCGGCAAAAGAGTCTAGACAAGCGCCAGTAGAGTCAGGACAACCGGCAAAAGAGTCGAGACAGGGCCAGAAGAGTCAGGACCACCAGCAAAAGAGTCGAGACGGGGCCAGAAGAGTCAGAACAACCAGCAAAAGAGTCGAGACGGGGCCAGAAGAGTCAGGACGACCGGCAAAAGAGTCGAGACAGGGACAGTAGAGTCAGGACAACCGGAAAAAGAGTCGAGACGGGGCCAGAAGAGTCAGAACAACCAGCAAAAGAGTCGAGACGAGCGCCAGAAGAGTCAGAACCACCGGCAAAAGAGTCGAGGCGAAAGCCAGTACCGTCGCAACGAGTGTCAAAAGTGTCCAGACGCACCATCGCCCTCCCTCACAAACAGACTCATTTCCAGCACGTATAAAACCGGAATATAGATCGACAAAGGACAAATGAAGAAAAAATTAAAGTTTTTATTAAAAAACCCTTGTACAAAAAGGGCATACCATGCTATATTATTCGTGTTGCTTCATTTGGGAGCAAAAAAGTTATTGACACTCTCAACATTGCATGATATATTATATTGTGTCGTTAAAGAGACGTTTTAATTATTCCAACGTAGCTCAGTGGTAGAGCTATCGGCTGTTAACCGATCGGTCGCAGGTTCGAATCCTGCCGTTGGAGCCAATGGCGGTGTAGCTCAGCTGGCGAGAGCGTACGGTTCATACCCGTGAGGTCGGGGGTTCGATCCCCTCCGCCGCTACCATACATAAATTGTTTTTCATACTAAAATAACATAAACAGAGTTCATGTTATAAAGAACAATCATGAATAAGACAACTTAAGAATTATGGCGGTTGTGGCGAAGTGGTTAACGCACCGGATTGTGGCTCCGGCACTCGTGGGTTCGATCCCCATCAATCGCCCCATAAGATTGGACCCTTAGCTCAGCTGGTTAGAGCTATCGGCTCATAACCGATCGGTCGCAGGTTCGAGTCCTGCAGGGTCCACCAATCTTAGTCATTTTTTAGCTCGGAGGAGTACCCAAGTTCGGCTGAAGGGAGCGGTCTTGAAAACCGCCAGGGGGTTAACGCCCCGCGGGGGTTCGAATCCCTCCTCCTCCGCCATTATTAATTTTCTTCTTCTAAGAACGGAAGTCAGATTACGTTCTTTTTTATTTTCCTAAAGACTTATCATTAAATGATGTATTACAATAAACTTCCTTTTCTAAGTATGAGGTAGGGTTATAACATTAATTTGGCTCGGTAGCTCAGTCGGTAGAGCAACGGACTGAAAATCCGTGTGTCGGCGGTTCGATTCCGTCCCGAGCCACCATTTACATAAGATTGATCTAAAACAAGCAAAAGTGCTTGTCTTTTTTTTGCTCAATTATGAGTAAGATGAAACATTCGTTCCATGTTTTAAATTTTGGAGAAAAGGTTATTATATCTATGTGCGTATTGAAGCCTATTTGTGATGCATAACATTTGCAGATGGATTGGACCTTTGATACGCTTACAATGTAACCTTCATGACCGGATTGGTACCAGGAAGGAACTACATACTATTTAAAGGAGGAGATTCAAAATGGCTAAATTCGAATTACCAGAATTACCTTACGCATACGATGCGCTTGAACCTCATATTGACAAGGAAACAATGAATATTCACCACACTAAACACCACGCAGGTTACGTTAACAAGCTTAACAATGCTCTAGAAGGTCACGCTGATCTTCAGGATAAATCACTTGATGCACTAATTACTGATCTAAATGCAGTGCCAGAAGACATCCGTACAGCGGTTCGTCGTAACGGTGGCGGTCACTCTAACCACTCTCTATTCTGGACAATCATGTCTCCAAATGGTGGCGGTGAGCCAACAGGCGAACTAGCTGAAGCGATTAACAGCAAATTCGGAAGCTACGATGAATTCAAAGAGAAATTCGCAGCTACAGCAGCTGGACGTTTCGGTTCTGGTTGGGCATGGTTAGTTGTAAACAACGGTGAAATCGAATTAATGGACACATTAAACCAAGATTCACCAATCATGGAAGGTAAAACACCTATCCTTGGTCTTGATGTTTGGGAGCATGCTTACTACCTGAACTATCAAAACCGTCGTCCTGACTATATTGCAGCATTCTGGAATGTAGTAAACTGGGATGAAGTTGCCAAGCGTTACGCTGCAGCTAAGTAATAGCATTCTAAAAGAACAATAAAAGTCCTGAGCCTCTATAGAGGTTCAGGACTTTTTTATTGCGAAAGCTTATACACGCTTTTATCACCTAAATGGAGCCCTTCATCACTTTCTTGTTACTTAGATGTATTATGGTATAAGTACCTCCTATTTGAAAACAATAAAGACAGAGTAGGAGGCGTTTAGAAATGAAGAAAGGATTAAACGCAATTTTAGGTGAAGTCGAAGTAACCCGAGATTTAATTCTTTTGCTATCGATTGGAGGACTCTATGCATTAGGGATCTTCTTATCTAATACATTTGTGAATATTTATTTATGGAAACAATCAGGGGAATATGTGGCGATTGCGCTCTACAATTTATCCATTTACATTATGCAACCTTTAACGTTTATATTAGCGGGTCGGTGGGCTAAACGTATGGATCGTGTAATCGTATTGCGACTTGGCGTTATATTTCTCTCTTTATTTTTCCTGACTGTTTTGTTCTTCGGGGAGCAGGCAGCAAACTATAAAATTGTATTAGGCTCTGTTTTGGGCATAGGTTATGGATTTTACTGGTTGGCTTTTAATGTATTAACGTTTGAAATTACAGAGCCGGATACAAGAGACTTTTTTAACGGCTTTTTAGGCTTGTTACAGTCCTTTGGAGGGATGATTGGCCCAATTTTAGCAGGTTTTATTATCTCTAGGTTAGCGGCGAACACAGGATATACGGTAATCTTTACAATATCTCTTAGCTTGTTCGTGCTTGCTGTAGTCTGTAGTTTCTTCCTCAAGAGAAGATCTGCCAAGGGCAACTTCTCGTTTAAAAGGATTATTCATGAAAGAAAGCGGGATCGTAATTGGAACAAAATATTGTATGCACATACTTTCCAAGGACTACGGGAAGGAACATTCCTTTTTGTAATATCTATTTGGGTATTCATCACAACCCAAAGTGAGCTAGCGCTAGGAACCTTTAACCTTGTGTTTTCTGGTTTCGCGTTCTTGTTTTATTACTTAGCTACCCGTTTTATAAAACCAAAGCGGCGTAAGTGGTCCATTTTTACTGGAGGTTTAACGCTATATTTGTCCCTATATTTAATTTTAATCCACCTAAGCTATCCTACGCTGTTAATTTATGCGGCCATCATTGGGATTGCCTATCCCATTTTGTTCGTTCCGTATATTTCATTAACATATGATGTTATTGGAAAGGCATGGCATGCTGGGGAGATGAGAATTGAATATATCGTGGTTAGGGAGTTGTTCCTAAACTTAGGTAGAGTGATTTCTATTGCAATATTTTTAACGGGAATTACTTTCTTTTCTCCTGAAACGATTATTCCTTATATTCTGATGATTGTCGGGGCGGGTCATTTCATCATTTATTTCTTTATTAAGGATGTTCATTTTCCGGCGGATACAAAAGAGGAGTCCATTTTTGTAAAAAATAAGCTTGCTGACAATGATAATCGATAAACAGTCCTTCTGTTTTATAGTGAAATTTAGCCAAAAATGCTATAATAGCCTCAAAGTGTTTATTAGAGGAGGAGAGACTTATGGGGAAAAAGAACAAGAAAAAGAAGTCTCATCTTCCCTTTCGATTAAATGTGTTATTCTTTATTATCTTTCTTATGTTCTCAGGAGTCGTGTTAAAGCTTGGGATGGTACAAATCCTACACGGTGCTGAAGCACAAGAAGAGATCAATCGAACTACAAATGACACGACAAAGAAACCTGTACCGAGAGGGAAGATGTATGATCGATATGGCAATGTAATTGTGGATAATTCACCACTTTACGCCATTACATACACACCACCGAAATCAACCAATCAGGGGAAGCATTTGGAGATAGCCAAAAAATTAGCGCCAATGATTGAAAAAGATACAAAGAAAGTGACTCTTCGTGATAAGAAGGACTATTGGATATTAGTAAATAACGAAGATAACAAGGCTATAAAAGAAAGATTGTCTGTAGAAGAACAAACCTATACGGAAGAAGAGCAGGAGACAGGTGCGGACACGCCGTATGAAATTCTGTTAGATCGCATTGATCCAGAACAAGACCTACAATTTTCAGATCAAGTATTAGAAATCATTGCGATTAAACGTGAATTAGACAGTGCGTATTCGCTCTCTCCTCATATTGTGAAAAATGAAGGTGTAACACTAGAGGAGTACGCAACAGTTGCAGAAAACCTTGATAAACTCCCTGGTATTAATGTTAGTACAGATTGGCAAAGGAAATATCCATATGGAGATACGTTCCGTAACTATTTAGGCAGTGTAAGTATGTCTGGAATTCCTAAGGATGAGAAAGACCACTTTATGTCTCTTGGCTATAGCCTTAATGATCGGGTAGGTACCAGTGGTTTAGAAAAGCGTTATGAAATGGTACTTAAAGGTCAAAAGGAAAAGGTTGAGCATACCGTTAACAGTGACCAAGAGGTTATAAATTCTGAAGTTATTCAGGAAGGTACACGTGGGGATGATCTGAGGTTGACGGTTGATATGGAACTTCAAAAACGACTGGATGAGATTGTGCAGAAGCACTTAAAAGAAGCCATTACTCGCTTTCCTGTACAAAATCAATATATGAGCGAAGCAATGGTCGTCATGATGGATCCAGATAATGGAGAAGTTCTAGCCGTTTCTGGTCAGAAATATAATCGTGGTGAAGATGGAGAAAAACCATACTTCCAAGATTTTTCACTAGGGGCGATTACTCAGCAGTATGCTCCTGGTTCTGCGGTTAAGGGAGCGACGGTGTTAGCGGGGTATGATTCTGGTGTTATCAATTATGGTGAGCGTATAAACGACAATATTGCTATTCAATTTAAAGATACTCCTAAAAAAGCATCTTATAAAGCCTTAGGTACGATCAATGATATTCAAGCACTAGAAAAATCTTCAAACGTATATATGTACAATATTGCAATTAGAATTGCAGGACACAGAAATTATGTGCGAAATGAGACTATGAACTACACTCCTGGAAGTTTTCAAGTTATGAGGGATTACTATAGTCAATTCGGTCTTGGGGTTAAGACTGGGCTTGATATGCCGGCTGAAACTGAATCAGCAGGTTTGCAAGGGAAAGATTTTCAACCCGGTAACATTATGGACTTGGCAATCGGTCAGTACGATAACTATACGACAATGCAACTTGCTCAATACGTCTCAACAATTGCAAACGACGGCTACCGCATTCAGCCTCGCCTTGTAAACGAAGTGCATGAACCAGACGTTCAATCGGAAGGGTTAGGACCTATTATCGAATCATACAGTCCAAACGTCTTAAACAAAATTTCTATGACACAAAATGACATTGATCGAGTTAAAAGGGGATTTGAACGTGTGTTTCAATCTGGGGGTACAGCTTATAGCAATTTCGGTGAAGAAGTCGATTATTCTGTAGCAGGTAAAACCGGCACAGCAGAAGCCAAAGTTTATGACATTATACGAGATGAATTTGGAAATGCCATCGGTGTGGATGGCTCGACAGATGTTGAGCACTTAACGCTTGTTGGATATTCTCCAGCAGAAGATCCTGAGGTCGCCTTTGCTGTTGTAGTTCCTAATACAGGCGAAATTGATAACTACGGCCAATACCCAATCAACAAACACATCGGTCGCGATGCAATGAATGCCTATTATGATCTAAAAGAAAATCGTGCTGAAGCTATGAAAGATCAAGAGCAATCAGAAGAGGAAGATCAAGAAGAATCAACAGATCAATAATGGATAAAAGAAGTAGAGAGGGTTATGCAAATGCATAACCCTCTCTTTTTTTGTAGAAACTAAATGAAACTTCAAGCGGTGAAATACTGATGTGCCAGGAGGTTAGGGATTTTTTATACATCGAATTGATCAATTTACACAACCTTAACATTTCATTCATATGCCGTTAAAACTCTATGTGTAATATAAGCATTGTGAGTTGATCAAGCCCACTTGAACAACAAAATTCAACATTTATTTTAGGGGGAAAAAGAAATGAAAAGTTTCAAGCATTTAGCACTTATCTTCACCCTTATCCTTGCTCTTGGAGCTCTTGCAGCTTGCGGAAGCAGCGAAGGTGAGAATGAAGAAGATACTTCAAATGGTGATACACAATCTGAAACAGACGGTGGAGAAGCACTTTCAGGTGATGTGAAAGTAGCAGGTTCTTCTACTGTTTACCCTATGGCCCTTTACGTTCAAGAGCGTTACGCTTCTAAAGAACAAGACGTTAACGTAACACTACAATCTATCGGTTCTGGTGGCGGATTTGAAAAAGCAACTAAAGGTGAGATCGACCTATCTAACGCATCTCGTCCGATTAAAGAAGAAGAAGAGAAAAAAGCTGAAGAAAATGATATAAGCCTACATGAACTTACACTTGCATATGACGGTCTTACTGTAGCAGTAAGTGCTGAAAATGACTTTGTTGAAAACTTAACAGTTGAACAACTTAGAAAGATCTTCCTTGACAGTTCTGACGCAAAGAAATGGTCTGACATTAATCCAGAATGGCCAGAAGAAACAATCAAGATCTTCGCGCCTGGTCACCAGTCAGGGACATTCGATTACTTCAACGAAGTAATTCTTGAAGATAATGCAATGCGTGAAGATAGTGATGTTCAAACATCTGAAGATGACAACACACTTGTTCGCGGTATCAAAAACAGTGAGTATGCGATCGGATTCTTTGGTTATGCATACTATCTTCAAAACGAAGATTCTCTAAAAGCTTTAGGAATCCAAAATGGTGAAGACGCTGAGCCAGTTAAACCAACTTCTGATTCAATCCAAAGCGGAGAATATGAGCCACTTTCTCGTCCACTATTCACATACGTTGTTGAAAGTGCTCTAGAAAAGCCTCAAGTTTACGATTACACAATGTACATGCTTGAAAACGCAGGAGACGCTGCAAAAGAAGTAGGATATGTTGCTCTTCCAGAAGAAAAATATCAAGAGCAAATTGATAAAGTAAAAGAACTAGCTGGTAAATAAAGCATTAGCAAACTTCTTGGATAATTGGTTCTATGTAAGGTGAGGGGACGGGTTGAAAGATGTTCCCCTCACTTTGCTATGTTCCAGATGAAAGGGGATTTCATAAATGGATTCATCTAAAAATAAACAGGATGGGCTCTCGGTAAGTGAGAGGATTGAGAAAAATAAACAATCGAATAGCTCAACCGCGTTTGTAGAAAAATTAGTACCTAAACTTTTATTGATGTGTGCCACGCTTTCGGTACTTGTAACAATAGGAATATTATATACGCTATTATCTGAAACATTTACTTTCTTTAGTGAGGTAAGTGTTATTGAATTCTTTACATCTACTCACTGGAATCCATGGCGTGATTCATACGGCATTTTATCTTTAATTAGTGGAACGTTGCTAATTACCGTGACTGCTATGATCATTGCAATTCCACTGGGAGTAGCTTCAGCTATATTCTTGAGTGAATATGCATCTGATAAAGTTAGAAGGTTTCTTAAGCCTATTCTAGAAGTACTTGCTGGAATTCCAACAGTAGTTTATGGTTTCTTTGCTTTAACCTTTGTAACGCCTATGTTGGAAAAAATTATTCCAGGTTTATCTTTCTTTAACGCACTAAGTGCAGGAATTGTTGTCGGTATCATGATTGTTCCAATGGTAGCTTCCTTAACCGAGGATGCGATGGGAGCTGTTCCAAATGTATTGCGTGAAGGGGCAATGGCCCTAGGAGCAACAAGACTTGAAACAACAATAAAAGTTGTTATACCAGCAGCATTGTCTGGTATTATCGCCTCTTTCGCTCTTGCGATTTCCCGTGCGATTGGGGAAACGATGATTGTTGCCATTGCGGCAGGTGCTACTCCAAAATTCTCATTTGATCCGACTCAATCGATTCAAACGATGACGGGGTACATTGTTCAAGTCTCAACAGGAGATGTTTCCTATGGTTCAACGATCTATTACAGCATTTACGCAGTAGGGACAACTCTGTTCGTATTCACGTTAATCATGAACCTTCTTGCACAATATATTAGTCGAAGATTTAGAGAGGAGTACTAATATGGCTTTGATAAATAAAGACACAGTGTCTAATAAAATGAGTGGTCGTATCTTAAAGAACAAGATTGCAAAAGTGATCTTTTTCATCGCTACGATTATTGGTTTATTATTCTTAGGCGCTCTAGCATATCGGATATTGACTCAAGGACTCGGTAGCTTAGATATGGATTTCTTAACGGGATTCACTTCGCAAAGTCCAGACCGCGCTGGTATTAAAGCGGGTGTTATTGGCTCTCTTTGGCTTATGTCTGTTACAGCACCTGTGACGTTGATTATCGGTGTAGCCACTGCAATTTATTTGGAGGAATACGCTAAACGAGGGAGATTTACACGTTTCATCCAAATCAACTTGCAAAACCTTGCCGGTGTACCATCAATTGTGTTCGGTTTATTAGGTCTTACTATTTTCGTTTATATTTTCAAAACAGGTGAAATTGTTCTAGCTGGTGGTCTTACATTAGGCCTGCTAGTACTTCCGGTTATTGTAGTAGCCGCACAAGAATCAATCCGTTCTGTCCCGAATGAATTGCGTGAAGCTTCATATGGAATGGGAGCTACGAAATGGCAAACGGTAAGACGAATTGTTCTTCCTGCAGCGATTCCTGGTATTTTAACTGGTGGTATCCTTGCACTTTCTCGTGCTATTGGTGAAACAGCTCCGTTATTACTTGTAGGAGCAGCTACGGCGATCTTCACACTTCCAAGCGGAATTTTTGATCCTTATACAGCGATGCCAATTCAAATTTATAGCTGGACAAAAGCTCCACAGCCTGAATTTGAATATGTGGCTTCAGCAGGAATTATCGTTCTACTTGTGATATTATTACTACTAAACTCAATTGCTGTATTTATTCGCAATAAATTCTCGAAGCGTTTATAAATCTTTTTAGAGTCAACGGATTATTGAAGGAGGATTTGTCATTATGGCAGATACAAAAAGTTCAGTATTTAATGTGAAAGACTTAAACTTATGGTACGGGGACAATCAAGCCCTTTATGATATAAATATGGATATTAAAGAAAATGATGTTACGGCTATCATCGGACCTTCAGGTTGTGGTAAATCCACATACGTTAAAACACTCAACCGTATGGTAGAGACGGTTCCTGTCGTGAAAACCTCAGGAGAAATTGAATACCGAGGTAAGAATATCTTTGATAAGAACTATTTAGTGGAAGACTTACGCACAAAAGTAGGGATGGTTTTCCAGAAGCCTAATCCATTCCCTAAATCGATTTATGAAAACATTGTATACGGACCAAAAATTCATGGAATTAAAGATAAAAAGACGTTAGATCAAATTGTTGAAAAAAGTTTAAAAGGTGCAGCACTTTGGGATGAGGTTAAAGACCGTCTTCATGAAAATGCGTATGGATTATCTGGCGGACAGCAGCAACGTGTATGTATTGCTCGTTGTCTAGCTATCGAACCAGATGTCATTCTTATGGACGAGCCTACATCTGCCCTTGATCCAAT
Organism: Pontibacillus chungwhensis BH030062; assembly: GCF_000770675.1. Classification (GTDB taxonomy): domain Bacteria; phylum Bacillota; class Bacilli; order Bacillales; family BH030062; genus Pontibacillus; species Pontibacillus chungwhensis. The sequence goes on along the minus strand of NZ_AVBG01000004.1, from coordinate 251,974 downwards.
CTCTACACTAAAAGTAGAAGAGTTAATTCAAGAGCTGAAGAAGGACTATAGTATCGTTATTGTTACACACAACATGCAACAAGCGGCTCGTATTTCTGATAAAACGGCTTTCTTCTTAAGCGGAGAACTTGTAGAATATACAGATACAAACACGCTATTCTCTACTCCTTCTGATAAGCGTACAGAAGATTATATTACAGGTCGATTCGGTTAAGACAATGGTTTATTTCAGGGATGGAAAGGGGTATTGGGTATGATTAGAGGTCAGTTTCATGAAGATATGGATCAGCTTAAATTTAGTATTAAAAAATTAGCTGTAGAAACGGTTAATGCGTTTGAAGAAGCGTTAGATGCTTTATACAATCAAGATATTGATAAAGCGAAAAAGATTATCGAACAAGATGATCAGCTTGATCGAAAAGAGCTCGAAATCAATGAGCAGGCCATTTTGTTAATTGCGAAACAGCAACCTGTCGCAACGGATCTACGCAGAATGATAGTGGCAATCAAGATTTCAGCTGATCTTGAACGTATGGCGGACCATGCAGTAAATGTTAGTAAAAGTGCGATCCACTTGGGAGAGGCACACGATATTTCTATTCCTCCTGCTTTACGTGATATGTTTGGCGTAGCTAAGGAAATGGTCGATACCGCTACGAAAGCTTTTGAGAGTGAAGACATTTCACTAGCTAGAGTATTAGCTGAGATGGATGATAAAGTGGATGAAATGTACGGACAAATTACACGTGAAATGCTAGAGCTAACAGCTACAAACCCACAAAAGATCCAGCATATTATGCAAATGGCGTATGTAGCACGATATATTGAACGCTTTGCTGATCATATTACGAATATTGGGGAGTATATCTTCTACCTGGTCAAAGGGCAAACGTTCGACTTAAATGAATAAGATGAAAAAGAGGCGGAATCAAATGTGATTCCGCCTCTTTTTTGTTCAAAGCGATGTGATTGTTTGTGACAGTGGCTATATGAGTCATAACCTGATAATGGGACAGTGGAGTAATTGAATCACATGCATTTTTTATTGTAAATCAATAAATCACGGCATATAATTAGGTGAGCAAGAATCGTACGTTAAACTGAGGGCAGTTAATTTGTTACTCTTGCTTCATAATTTATTCAATCGTTGGAGGGCAAAATATGAGAGTTCTAAAGCAATTGATTCGCTTTGGGTGGGAACAAGCCTTATCTTGTTTGTTCCCAGTCGTTATTTTTGCTTCATTGGCAATAACACAAGTCGTTTCGCTCCCCTTCTTGCCAAGGTATGACTGGCTTCTTATTATATTTCTTTTCATGCAATGGTGGATGGTCCGTGCTGGACTAGAAACATTAGATGAATTAAAGGTGATTACATTATTTCACCTTATTGGTTTAGCTCTAGAACTGTTTAAAGTGCATATGGGATCTTGGTCTTACCCAGAGGAGGGGTATTCTAAGGTCCTGGGCGTACCTCTTTATAGTGGTTTTATGTATGCAAGTGTAGCCAGTTATCTTTGTCAGGCATGGAGGAGATTAAATGTTCATTTGGTTAAATGGCCACCCCTGTGGCTGGTTGTACCTGTTGCAACTGCCATTTACTTGAATTTCTTCACGCACCATTATTGGATTGATATCCGCTGGTGGTTATCTGCTCTAGTAATCTTTATATTTTGGAAATCCTGGGTTACATACTCTATTAATGGAAGCAGATACAGAATGCCTATCGCATTTTCCTTTATACTGATTGGTTTTTTTATTTGGATAGCTGAGAATATCGCAACATTTTTCGGTGCTTGGGAGTACCCTAATCAAACAGAAGCCTGGAGTCTAGTCCATCTAGGCAAAGTGAGTTCGTGGCTATTGCTAGTGATTGTAAGCTTTCTTATAGTAGCTACCCTGAAGCAAGTGAAAGGGAAAAGCTCGACTAAGGTAAGTACCAGCCAAGTTCTCTAAGATCAAATAGAATGGATGCTTCCGTTTGCGTTAATAAAGAATATGGGGTTCACTTATGTCTCTATAAAAGGTGAAGGGTCACCAAGTAATGTCTTGCTGCAATCAAATAAAAAAGAGCATCAAATTGCCATGCAATTCAATGCTCAAATAAGACGTTAGCGTGTGATAATTTTTGCGATTTCTAAAAATGACATTTGGTTAACAACAGTATACTCACCAATCTGTATGTAACGACTGAATTCATTTTCTGTTAAGTATTGTCTAAATGCTTCCGCGTCCTCAATGATATTATTTTCTGCTAATGCCTGACTAATATCCTCAGGTACCATCCCTTCTTGAATAGACAATTTGTAAGCTTTCACATTGGATGGTTCGGATGCGGTATTTTTAGTTGCTTCTTTCTCAGCTTGTTCTTTTTGTGTGTTTGAGTTCGTTTCTTTTCCAGAAGAAGCTTCGTTTAATTTGGTCCATTTATTCTCCGTTACCACTACATATCCTTTTTCTTCTAACAAGGCCTTTGCTTCAGCTTTTGATGGATCTGTCGCTTTCGCCTCATTTACACCCTGTTGGGAATAGGCGAATGCAAGTAAAGAAGTAGCGGTTAAAAGTCCAAGCGCAAAGGCTCTTAGTGTGTGTTTCATGAATTCACACCTCGCTGTTTCTCGGTTGAATACTGACGCAACGTAACGAAGATATCATGTTCCTTCATAGACGTCTTCTCAGCTATTTGTTTTGTTGTAAAGCCTTCTTGGTAGAGTTCTAGTACTCTAGTTCCCATTGAACCTTGCTCAGACTCACGAGAAGGTTTAGAAGTGGACTCTTTATATAATGGTCCTGGTTCTTCTTCAATAAGAAGTTCTTCTTCAAGAACCTTCATTTTCTTCTTGAGTTGGTAGGTTTCCTGAATTGTGTTTAAGGAAATCTCTTCTATTTGCTCTTCTAAATCTTGTATTCGACTCTTCGTAAAGAAAGAGAGGATGTACAGAACAAGTGCTACAGAAAATAGCGTTAAAAACATGTAAATCATTTCTTCACCTCATTTCATTTCAATATTAGTTATATCATACAAAAACACTACAGAAAACCGACCTTATACTCGTTTTACAATGATTTTAGGTTCTTTTGATCTCTTGAGGATATAGACAAAAAAATAGCCTCTATTCGAATAAAAGAGTAAAACAACCTTGAAAGAATAACGATGATTTGATACTATTAATAAGTCTGATAAAGTATGTAAATACATTAAACAGAGTAAAGAATGGTATTTGGAGGGATAAACGATGCGTGTAAACATTACACTTGCTTGCACTGAAACTGGTGACCGCAACTATATTAGCACAAAAAACAAGCGTACAAACCCTGAACGCTTAGAACTTAAGAAATATTGCCCACGTTTGAAGAAACACACTCTTCATCGTGAAACGAAGTAAACAGTAGGATTAGCTCCTACTGTTTTTTTTATCGTTTTTTATTTAGGCTTTGTTAGTGTTTATTTACTTGTTTCATATATGCCCCCTTATGTGGAAGACTTGGAGTTGAGAGAATGCTTCCGTTTGCTCAAATTGAGTATAAGGTGGTTCGTGAAATCCCCAGACACCCCTAGCACTAAATAAACGTAACGGCCCCACACTCTTAACTTCAAGTATTCAACAATCCTAACGTTTGTTGTCGGTTTTAATCTATTCCAAATAAGCACTCTTATATCGATTAATGAGAATAATGATAAAAAATAGTAACGAAAGAGGTGTAAAGATGAAGACAAAGTTAGAGCTACGTACATATGGAAAAGAAGTGTTAAAGAAAATGAGCGAAGAAGAGAAAAAGGAAAAGGAGCAAGAAATCTATTTGGCTCTTCTAAACAGTCAATTATGGGAAAAGGCTTCTACAATTGGTTGTACCATCGCTCAAGCACATGAGGTTGAGACAGCACCTATTATTGAGTTGGCTTGGCAAGAAGGGAAAAAGGTGGTCGTTCCAAAGTGTACACCGAAAGAGAGTCATTTAGATTTTCACGAACTTTCATCATTCGATCAATTAGAGACGGTCTATTTTGGTTTACAAGAACCTGTTCCCACTTTATGTCCGGTCTATGAACCTAACTCCATCGACCTTATGCTTGTCCCTGGACTCATCTTTGATTTAAATGGATATCGCATTGGATATGGAGGAGGTTATTATGATCGCTACCTGGCTACATATGCCAATCAAACAGTAGCTTTAGCAACAGAGGCTCAGCTAGTAGAAAGTGTACCATTTGAGGAATATGATGTTCCTGTAAACCATATTGTTACTGAAAAAGGATTCCGGTTATAAAGAATTTAGAAGTTTTGTAACAATATCTTAACAATGTAAGCGTTATCTATCGTTTCTGGAACTTTTACAGTCATGTACAATGTAAATAGGGAAAAGGAAAAGATTTCATTTGAAGAAGGGATGATGGAGATGGAAAGAGTTAATCGTATTGCATTAATTGGAACAGGATTTGTAGGATCAAGTTATGCTTTTGCTCTATTGAACCAAGGTGTGGGGGACGAGCTTGTCTTAATTGATGTGAATAAAGAAAAATCAGAAGGCGATGCGATGGACCTGAATCACGGTCTGGCTTTTGCTCCATCCTATACAAAGATCTGGTATGGCGATTATAGTGACTGTGCTGCTGCTGACCTTGTCGTTATAACAGCAGGTGCCAACCAAAAGCCTGGAGAGACAAGGCTAGATCTTGTGGAGAAAAACTCTGCGATCTTCAAATCAATCGTAGACCAAGTTATGGGATCAGGATTTGACGGAATCTTCCTCGTGGCAACAAACCCAGTCGACATTCTAACTTATATGACCTGGAAGTTCTCTGGCTTACCTAAACATCGAGTGATCGGGTCTGGAACGATTTTAGATACAGCTCGTCTTCGTTATTCTTTAGGAGAATACTTTAACGTTGATTCACGTAATGTTCATGCCTACATAATGGGAGAACATGGAGACTCTGAACTTCCAGCTTGGAGTCATGCGAACATTGGTGGACGTTCTATTTATGACCGAATTAAGGATAATCCAGAGAAATATAGTGAGCGAGATTTAGGTCCATTGTTTGAAGGGGTTCGTGATGCAGCTTACCATATTATACAACGAAAAGGTGCTACCTATTACGGCATTGCGATGGGACTTGTCAGGCTAACGAAAGCTATTCTTCATAATGAAAACTCCATACTGACAGTATCAGCCTATTTGAGCGGTGAATATGATGAGAAGGACGTTTACATTGGTGTTCCGGCTATTGTAAATCGTTCTGGAGTGAGAGAAATTCTTGAGATTGAATTAGATGAATTAGAAGAAGCTCAATTTGCGAATTCTGCAAAGGTATTACGAGAGACGTTAAACCCAGTTCTCGAGAAATATAACGAAGAATAAAATTCTCGTGCTTTCACATACTAAACCTATCAATTAGGGATAGGTGGGTTAAGATGAGAGTGATCCTGTGGTTATTCTTCTTAATAGTTGGAATATATGCGTTGAATCGATATAAGTATCGCATATTAAATGGCGTATTAGCGTATGATTTATTAAGAAAACTTGTCGTTCGTGTGAGTATGCGGATGCCTTATCTAAGAGAAAAGATCTTACCACAAGTCTTAGGACGATCAATCCTTTAAAAAAACGTTCAGTCGTAGTTCCGGCTGAACGTTTTTTAGTATCTTTTTTCACGAATGGCCGTGGATTTGGTAAGATGAAGGAAAGGGGAGAGTCTTATGTATTTAGAGGATATTTATTACTTTTGGAAAATGACCTTCAACTTCATATCTAGTCATGATTTTGAAGTAATCCATATTGACCGAGAACATCGAGAAGTGTGGCTTGAGAAGAATAAAGGCAAGAGTACAGATGTTATTCGACTTAAGCAACAAACATTTGACTGGTCAAACCACCTACAGCGGGACCAGGATGTAGTAGCTGAAAAAGTAAAACATCTAACGAAAACACTAATAGGCCGAGAAATTAACGTGCATTCGATTTATATTTCTCAATTCCCACCTGTTGACGATTGGGAAAGAGACCCAGTACATATAAAAGCAAAAAAACATGTTCGCATGTATACGTATTTCGTCTTACAGCGAGAGAGGGAGCAGAGTTTAGAAGATATATATAATTCCTTGAGTATCCAAGAAGATCCTTTCCCTCCTGAAGATGAAGAAAAGATGGAGAGTCAGGTCCCGAAGCTAAGAAGGGCTGTTGACCAAGCCATTGAAACTAACATTAAAAACCAGCAGGCTGTGTTAAGTCGTGGCAAACCAATTCTCACGTACCTTTTTATTGCCATAAACATATTGATGTTTGTTGTATTAGAGGTAAATGGTGGGAGTCAGAATACGAGTACCCTCATTGAATATGGCGCTAAATTCAACCCACTTATTGTAGAAGGGGAATGGTGGCGTATAGTTAGTTCTATGTTTCTCCATATCGGGATCGCTCATATTTTGCTAAATATGCTAGCTCTTTATTACCTGGGTAATGCCGTTGAGAGGATGTTTGGAAGTGTCCGCTTTTTTGCGATTTACTTTGTAAGTGGTATTATTGGTGGTCTTGCAAGCTTCGCACTCTCTCAAAACGTTGCAGCTGGTGCTTCTGGGGCCATTTACGGTCTCTTTGGAGCCCTTTTGTTCTTTGGATTGATTTATAAGAAATTATTCTTTAGAACAATGGGAAGTAGTATTATTGGCATATTGATTATTAACATTGTATTTAGCTTCGCGATCCCCCAAGTTGATATTGGAGCACACCTGGGTGGTTTAGTTGGGGGCTTTTTAGCCTCTTCGTTTGTGCACTTTCCTAAGAAGCGAAATGTGCTTTCACAAGCAGCGAGCTTTGTATCTATTTTAGCCGTTGGTGGGTTCCTCATATGGTATGGAATTGGGGGACAGGAGAATTACAATCCTCACACCCAAACGGTCCTCGCTTCGTATTATCAGGAAACAGGCCAATTTGATCTTGCGTTTGATGTAGCTAATCAAGCCATAGAGGAACACAACAACGAGAACAGTGTACTATACTTCATCCGCTCTTATGGATACATCCAGCAAAACCAAGGGAAACAAGCTATTACAGATTTAAAGCGTGCAGTAGCATTAAACCCAGATAATGATTCAGCTCATTTTAACCTAGGAGTCCTTTATGCCAGGCAAGGGGAAAAAGATCTTGCAATAGATGCCGTTCAGAAAGCCATAGAAATCAATCCTGAAGCGGAAGACTATCAGGAACTTTTGGATGAGCTAGAAGGCTCAGGATAATATTGTAGCAACTTTTCTTTCTCCCCCCGTGGGTTCTCATATAATACAAGTAAGTGCTTCCCGTCCTTATCAGCTAAGATAAGGGGCACATAACTTGTTTGGTTAGTAGAATCAGATGACGCCGTGAAATCAAGAATATAGTTTTTATAAAGTCCCTCCCATAACTGGCCGATGACTTGTTGGGTTTGTTCAATGTCTAAGCCAGGGAGGGGCTTTGTTTTGTAGTCTGGTAAAGAAGTAAGTGGAATCCGTTCATATTGTTTAATGGGAATAGAGAAGTGTGTGATAAGTTGGTTCCATCTGTATGCTAACTGTTGCTGTGTAGCTCGATCGAGTGTCTCTTTCCAATCGATTTGTTGCTGATTCTGCGGCTGTGTGAATGATTCAAGTGGAGTTAATGGCGAATCGATAACATAAAGCTCACTATGAGTCATATCTTGAATACTTTTAATACGGTCATCAGGGTAATGAATCTCTCCGTGATGATACGTGATGGCCTGATAATGACCACTGTCTTCTCCTTGAACTTTCTCTTCTTGGAACAGATCCTGGCTCTGTTCTTTCCATTTGCCTAGTACCCCTTTTAATCGTCCATCCTCATAAAGTAGTGAAATATCCTGTCGTAGGTATACGGGTTCCTTTAGTTTAGAATCTGTAGTCCAGTTGATTTCGTATTCATCTTGGTCACTTTCAGAGAGCATTTCTAAAGAGGTGCTTGTCTCTTCAAAAGAAACCGTCTCATCAAGCGGGAAATACTTCACTACATTTTGAGCATCCTTCTGGAGCCATTGAAACACAACAAAAAAGCCGATTGCGTGGCTAATAAGTATAATCCATATGATCTTTTTCATTATGCAAGTCCCCTTTTCTTTTGGACATCCTGTGTCATTCATATGTATGATAGTAGATAGAAAGTTATGAAAATGAAAAGGGGAGATTGTTATGAAACATACGCAAGCGATCACGGCTATATTGGAACAACTCGTTAACATTCCTAGTCCTTCTGGGTACACTGAAGCATGCATTGATCATTGTGCAACTTACTTCGAAGACCTTGAGGTGCCTGCTTATAAAACTAAGAAGGGCGCTCTCATTGCAACGATAGAAGGAGAAGATAACACACAGCAACGATTATTAACTGCTCATGTGGACACTCTTGGTGCTATGGTGAAAGAAATAAAGGCTGATGGAACACTGAAATTGTCTATGATTGGTGGGTTCCGCTGGAATAGTGTTGAAGGAGAATATTGTGAGATCCATACGGCTAGTGGAGCAACCTACTCAGGTACAATACTGATGCATCAAACCTCTGTCCACGTATACAAAGATGGTGGAGATGCTAAACGAAACCAAGAGAATATTGAAGTTCGGGTAGACGCTGAGGTACATAATGCGCAAGATACGAAAGACCTTGGAGTTCAAGTAGGGGACTTTGTTTCGTTTGAACCACGCTTCCAAGTAACAGATAACGGTTTCGTGAAGTCACGTCACTTAGATGATAAAGCGAGCGTAGCCATTTTAATGCATCTTGTTGACACGCTGAAGGAAGAGGGTGTCGTTCTGCCATATACAACTCACTTCTATATCTCAAATAACGAAGAGATTGGCTACGGTGGAAATGCCAGTATTCCTGAAGAGACCGTAGAGTATTTAGCTGTAGATATGGGAGCCATTGGAGATGGGCAAACCACAACAGAATATGTCGCGTCTATCTGCGCGAAAGACTCGTCGGGTCCATATCATTATGGACTTCGCCAACATCTGGTTCAGCTTGCAGAACATAATGATATAGGGTATGAGATTGATATTTACCCTTATTACGGATCAGATGCTTCTGCGGCAATTCGTGCTGGAGCAGATGTGAAGCATGGGTTAATAGGTCCAGGGATCGATGCTTCTCATGCTTTTGAGAGAACGCATGTATCCTCTTTGGAACATACGTTTAACTTACTCTTTGCCTATGTTCAATCAGAGCTTGTAGAGTAATTGTATGTATGCTTATAAAGGTTTGTGCAAACAATGAGGTTAGACCTTTATAAAGCATGGTGATGAAATGGAAAAGCAGGCAATGTACAACAATTATGATGACAATGTCCAATATATGAAGGACAGGCTTGGCGTTGATAAGAGCTTTGACGTCATTCAACTTGACTTAGAGTATGCAGGACGACGAATGGCCCTCTTTATGATAGATGGCTTTGTGAAAGATGAGATTCTTCACTATTTAATGAAGGTCTTATCAGAACTTGAACCAGAGCAATTAGAGCCAAATCCATTTGAGAAATTGCTCCGTACGCATCTTCCTTATGTAGAACTTGATCACAAAACGGACTTAAACGAAGCAGCTGATTGGGTTCTTGCTGGCCCCACTGCTCTTCTTGTAGAAGGCATAGATGATAAAATTATTATGATTGATGCTAGAACATACCCGGTGCGTGGACCGCAAGAACCTGATATCGAGCGGGTTGTTAGAGGTTCACGAGACGGTTATGTAGAAACTATTGTATTCAATACTGCTTTAACAAGAAGACGGGTGCGCGATCGTTCTTTGAGAATGGAGTACTTACAAATTGGTCGTCGATCAAAGACAGATGTTTGTATATGTTATCTAGAAGATGTGGCAGATTTGGATAAGGTAAAACATTTAAAAGAGACCCTTCAATTGATTGATACCGATGCATTACCTATGGCAGAAAAAACAGTAGAAGAATTTTTAAGTGGACAGCACTGGAGTCCTTACCCTACAATCCGTTATACAGAGAGACCAGACACAGCAGCGGCCCATATTTATGAAGGGCATATTCTATTAATGATTGATGGTTCACCTAGTGTAATGATTACCCCAGCTACTTTCTGGCATCATTTACAACATGCTGAGGAATATAGGCAAAAGCCATCTGTAGGAGCTTATTTACGTTTTGTGCGCTTTTTCGCTGTATTCGCTTCTATATTTGTATTGCCGTTGTATTACTTGTTTTCTATTGATGCTTCATTGTTGCCAGAACAACTTAAGTATATTGGGCCTACTGAGCTCGGAGTTTTACCTCTAATCGTTCAATTTCTTATTGCTGAGATCGGAATTGATACACTGAGGATGGCAGCCATTCATACGCCATCGGCCCTGGCTACTGCTTTAGGATTAGTGGCAGCCATTTTAATTGGCCAAGTAGCTATACAAGTAGGATTATTCTCTAATGAGGTTGTCCTCTATTTAGCTGCTGCAGTTATTGGAACTTATTGTACCCCGAGCTATGAACTTAGCTTAGCTAACCGTTTGACGCGGCTTGGGTTGTTAATGGTAACCGCTCTATTTGAAGTTAAAGGATTTGTAATAGGTACTACTATATGGATCTTATATTTAACGAGTTTAAACACATTTAAGACTGCCTATCTGTGGCCATTTTTACCATTTTCTTATCGTGCTTTTCGTGACGTTATTTTACGTTCACCTATGCCACTTAAAAACAGACGTCCTGCCTTTTTACATCCTCAAGACCCTGATCGATAAGATTAGGGTCTTTTTATGTTCGAATATTCATAAAGGATTCATTATTTCTTTTAAAGGGATCGCTTGCTATAATATATAATGGTGATGATATGAAATCGATATATGATATTCAACAACTATTAATGAAATTTGGAACTGTCATTTATATTGGGGATCGAATAGCTGATTTAGAATTAATGGAGATGGAATTACGAGAATTATACAAATCACAGTTTGTATCAGACCAAGATTTTCAAATGGCTATTCTCCTTCTTCGTCAAGAAATTTCAAAAGTTCAAAAAGCCAGAGGTGAAGGGTGAAGAACATGGAACAAAAAAACGTAATCGGAATTGATATAGGCGGCACAACAGTCAAATTAGCCTTCGTTACATATAATGGCGAGATTATTCATAAGTGGGAAATTCCTACTGTCTCAGAAGGCGGACCAGAAAAAATGGTGCAAGATATTGCCACATCAATTGCGAATGAGCAACGAAAGCTAGAGCTTTCTTTTGATGATTTTAAAGGGATTGGTGTAGGAGCACCCGGTTATATTAGTTTGCAAGAAGGAATCGTCTATGAAGCTGTAAATATTGGCGGGTGGCGAGATGTTCCTTTAAGTAAGTTATTAGGGGAAGCTACGGGATATAATGTTCGAATTGAGAATGATGCCAATCTTGCAGCATTAGGAGAGTACTGGAAAGGTGCAGGTGACAAGGCAGATAATTTACTGGCCTACACATTAGGTACAGGTGTCGGAGGTGGCATTATAGCTAATGGTGAACTCCTTCACGGTGCAAATGGAACGGTAGCAGAACTCGGTCATATGACGGTAATAGCTGAAGGAGGAAGAAACTGTAATTGTGGAAGAACGGGTTGTCTTGAAACGGAAGCTTCTGCTACAGGTATTGTACGATCAGCTATTGATGGCATTGAAAAAGGGCGTACTACTTCATTAAAAGCAATTTATGATGAAAACGGCAAAGTGTCCGCGAAAGACGTATTTGAAGCAGCCGCAGAAGGGGATAAGTTAGCGGAAGATGTACTTGATCACGTAACGACTGTACTAGGGTTAGCTATTTCTAATATGGCTATAGCAATTAATCCTTCTAAGATTGTTATCGGTGGTGGTGTTTCAAAAGCAGGGGATCAGCTCTTAGATCCTTTACGCACAAAGTTTGACACATATACTTTACAGCGTACAGGAGCAGCGGTAGAATTCGTTATAGCATCTCTTGGCAACGACGCTGGTGTTATTGGAGCAGCTTATTTAGCTCTCCACTAAAAGGAGTTTAAGTTTGAGGTAAGTTATGGGATCCTGTAACAAATTGTTACAGGATTTTACTGTGTTTACAAAGAATTGTTAGTGTGTAAAGAAATTTAGTTATATGTGTAGGGGTTTATGATGCATACACGTCTATTGTATTGAATAACGTTAAAATTGTATGTAAAAAATTAGTTAAAAAAAGTTGAAACTTTTATGTTATCATAACCGTCATATAGACTAGTGGTTGTTTAGAATACTTTAGAAAGTGGAAATTAGTTATATTAGTTAATATTTCGAATGAAATGTGAATCCAACAATAGAATATTTTATAGAACGGAGGAACGGAACATGCTGCAAAGAAAGTCACTTCCATTGTATTTGGTTGCTGCTTTGCTTTTTGGTGTTAAAACGTATTTTGTTTATCGTTTTATCTTTGATCTGTCCATTGAGAACTTCTTGCAGGAAATAATCTTGGCGATTAATCCATTTGCAACAGCTGTATTATTCTTTACATTTGTCGTATTACTTAAACCAGTAAGACAAATAAAGTATACAAAGCACTTATCATTAGTTATGACGCTTATCCTGTACTTTAATGTCATATATTATCGTTCTTTTACTGATTTCTTAACAATTCCAGTATTATTCCAAACGAATAATGTAGGAGATTTAGGCTCAAGTATTTTAGGGTTAATTTATGTAACCGACCTGCTATTATTTGTGGACGTAGCCATTGTTTATTATTTAAGTAAACGAGTAGCCGTTGAAGATCAACCACGATTTAAAGGGATGAAGTTCAAAGCAGCTGGGATCGCCATTGCTCTTGTAATGACGAACTTTGTGCTTGCGGAGATTGAACGTCCCATGCTATTTCAACGCACGTTTGACCGTGAATATTTAGTCAAAAATATTGGGGTATTTAATTATCATATCTACGATGTGGCTCTTCACTCCAAAACCAAAGCACAGCGCGTATTAGCGGATGGAAGTGAAATGAGCGATATCCGCGAATATGTGAGTAATGAAGTGAAAAGTAATCAAGAATCTGACCTAGAGGGGATAGCAGAAGGGAAAAATGTAATTTATATCTCTGCTGAATCCTTACAAAGCTTTGTTATAAATAAAAAAATTAACGGCAAGGAAATCACGCCATTTCTGAATGATCTGATAGAGGATAGTTATTATTTTGAAAACTTCTATCATCAAACAGAGCAAGGGAAAACGTCTGACTCAGAGTTCGTTGTAGAAAATTCTTTATATCCACTTGGCCGTGGCGCCGTGTTCTTCACTCATTCTCAAAATGAGTATAATGCAGTGCCTGAGATTATTGGTGAGAAGGGATATTCATCTGCTGTTTTCCATGCTAACAACAAAAGTTTCTGGAACCGCGATGTTATGTACGACTCATTAGGGTATGATGAGTTTTTAGGTGAGCAAAGTTATAACCAGACCCCTGAAAATACGATTGGTTGGGGCTTAAACGATAAGGCGTTCTTTAGTCAGTCTGTTGATATGTTGAAAGATTTAGAAGAACCTTATTATGCTAAGTTCATTACGCTAACAAACCACTTCCCGTTTGAGTTACCTGAGGAAGACCAACACATTGATAAGTATGATTCAAGTTCCAAAACTCTAAATCAATACTTCACAACAGTGCGTTATATGGACGAATCAATCGAACAGTTTTTCCAGAAGCTAAAGGATGAAGGTGAGTATGAAAACAGTGTTATCGTGATCTATGGTGACCACTATGGAATTAGTGAATATCACAATAATGCGATGGCTCAATTCCTAGGGAAAGAGATTACACCATACGAGCACACGCAACTACAGCGTGTACCTTTCTACATTCACATACCAGGACATGAAGGCAATGAAGTCATCTCTAAGCCTAGTGGTCAAATGGATGTAAAACCAACGATTTTAAGCATGCTTGGTATTGATTCTGGTGGAGATATTGAATTTGGTACAGATCTCTTTACTGACGACGTAGATCCATTTGTCGTATTAAGAGATGGAAGCTTTATTTCAGAAGAGTATTTATACGCTAATGGCCATTGCTATGATCGAGAATCTGGTGAAAAACTAGAAGGCGATCAGTGTAAACCATTACAGAAAAAAGCTCAACAAGAGCTTGATTACTCAGATCAGATTGTTTACGGCGACCTATTCCGTTTCTACGATTTCCAAAACGGAACAGTAGCGGATTAAAAAAATCATGTATCACAAAAGGTACTTCTGTTATCAGTTAGCAGGAGTACCTTTTTTTAATAGTTATTCCAAGTAATAACCCTAATCTCTTATGAGCGAACGAGGAAGAGTGGAAGTTCCACCGCGTGATAGCGGTGTTTTCCCCACCTCTAATCCTTAGTAAACAAAAACATTATTCTTAACGCTAGCTTATTCATGCTAGTGGATCGATTGAATAAAGTAATAGTAGAAAAAGGAGGAGTGTAGGATGGTTCAATTTCCATATGATTCTAAGGTTTTAGAAGCTGATATTAAACAAGTAGTGGATTATTCCCCTGAGGTTACATGCAGTACGATCGGACAATCGGTATTAGGCAAGCCGTTGTATGAATTAAAGATTGGAGAGGGACCTAATGTAATCCATTGGAATGGTTCATTTCATGCAAATGAATGGATGACAACTGCTCTATTAATGAGTGTTATGAAAGCATATGTGGAAGCGATTGAAAAGGATCAATACTTTGGTTCAAAAAAAGCAAGAGATTTATATACAAACACCACTTTGTCTCTTGTTCCAATGGTGAATCCAGATGGTGTCGACTTATTTATGCATGGACTTGATGCTGCACCTGCTAATCACAATAGCTTAATGAAGATGAATGGTGTCAACAAGACGTTTGCTTCATGGAAAGCTAATATTAGAGGGGTAGACTTGAATAATCAGTTCCCTGCCAATTGGGAAGTTGAGAAAGCAAGAAAGCCACAAGCTCCGTCTTTTAGGGATTTTCCCGGCGAACGTCCGTTAACAGAACCAGAAGCTATTGCAATGGCTGAACTAACAAAACGTTGCAACTTTAATCGAGTATTAGCGTTTCATTCTCAAGGTGAGGTGATCTACTGGGGGTACCAAGGTTTGGAACCAGAACATTCATATCATGTTGTAGAAGCCTTTTATAAAGAAAGCGGATATGAACCTGTACGTACCATTGACAGTTATGCAGGGTTTAAGGACTGGTTTATTCAAGATTATAAAAAAGAGGGATATACAATTGAAGTAGGTAAAGGGATTAACCCGCTACCATTGTCGACTTTCCCTTATCATTATGAACGTGTAAAAGAGATTTGTGCACTCAGTTTATCGACTCCTTTGAGTTAGAATGGGTCTAACTCTTATTCGTTGCTTTCCCTATGTGGGAATGTCATAATTTTCATGACTTAGAATGTGAATTCTATTGGAGTAAAGGGGGGGATACCAATTCCTTTCTTCTGACCTTATAAAGGGTCAACAAGAGGTTATACTAAAAAAATAGGCCTCAATCTACTGTTATGTTCAGCAGACGGGCTGTTTTGTATAATTTGCTCTCATCTGAAGGAGATTATGAATATGGAAACAAAGCGAGTATACAACTTGGTGAATGGAGTGGGAGGATGAAAGCTATTGGAACACGATAAGCTGTTTACGTTTGATCATGTGAAAAAATCTCCTTTACATAGTTTGAACTTTTCCATTAAAAGAGGGGAAAATGTTATGTTATTCGGACCTTCTGGTGCTGGGAAAAGCACACTTTTACACCTTTTTAACCGATTGAGCGATCCCGAGAAGGGAAGCATTTATTACTTAGGTAAAGACCTTCAAAGCTATTCCATAACCGAGCTTCGTAAGCAAGTTGGGCTAGTTATGCAGGCTCCGAACTTGTTTCCGGGAACGGTACTAGATAACCTGAAATACGGACCTTCTCTAGATGGTGATTGGAACGATGCAAGAGCCGAGGCATTATTAGAGGATGTGCAACTTCCGGCTGACTATATCGATCGTTCGGTGGATCAACTCTCAGGAGGAGAGCAGCAACGAGTATCATTAGCTCGTACGTTGGCTAATAAACCTTCTGTCCTGTTGTTAGATGAACCGACTAGTGCATTAGATCAACACACGACAGAAGAAATAGAACAAGTGCTAGAAGGATTAGCAGTTGAACAAGGGGTTACCTTAATTATGGTTACCCATCATTTAGACCAAGCCAAGCGTTTAGGAAGTCGTGGAATCTTTCTTTCAGAAGGAGAGATCGTGGAAGAAGGTAATTTGGCAGACCTCTTATCGAATCCTAAAACAGAGGAACTACAAGCGTTCATGACTTAAAAAGGTCATAAAACAAGGAAGGAATGTTCCATGTCACCAGAGATATCTAATCAATCATTACTTTTTCTAGTTGTATTTGTACTTGTCCCTTTAACGTTATCCTATTACTATCAACTAGGCCTTAGCAAAGGTATAATTTGGTCTTCTATCCGAGGCACCATTCAACTATTTGCTATTGGGTATTTACTTACGTATTTGTTCGATCTACCTGCTTATATTGGTATCCCCTTTATGCTCACTATAATGATTACAGTTGCTAGTTTTCATGCTAGGAAGAAAG
Source organism: Pontibacillus chungwhensis BH030062 (assembly GCF_000770675.1). Lineage (GTDB taxonomy): Bacteria > Bacillota > Bacilli > Bacillales > BH030062 > Pontibacillus > Pontibacillus chungwhensis. The sequence goes on along the minus strand of NZ_AVBG01000004.1, from coordinate 235,381 downwards.
GAGAAGGCTTGCCATCTGTTCTTGGTATCATTTTCATAGGATTGATCGTGATCGAAGTCAGTGTGCTTGGTCTTTGGTTATTATTTGATATGATTGAATTTACACCTAATGAGGTGATCCCGATGAGTGGTATGGTAATCGGAAACAGTATGATTGCAATGGGGTTAGCTCTTGAGAGGTTAAAAAGTGAATTCAAAGAGAATGAGGGAAGACTAACTGCTGCTTTGTCCCTTGGGGCGGAACCAAAGCAAGCATCTCAAATCATCATACAGAGGACGCTTGGCGCCTCTTTGATTCCAAATGTTGATAAGTTAAAGACAATTGGGCTCGTACAATTACCAGGCATGATGACTGGTTTAATTTTGGGAGGGGTAAGTCCGATTATGGCTATTAAATATCAACTTGTTATCTCTTTGAGTATTTTCTCCTCCGTTTCGTTAAGCGCGATATACATTACGCTTATGATGTATAAGTACTTCTATAATAATAGAATGCAGCTTAAACATATGGAATTTGACCAATAAAAAAACCCTGCAAAAAGCAGGGTTTTTTGTATTAGGTCCTTTAGCTTAATGACCTCCGCCACCAGAAGAGGTGAACTGAGAAATAATCGTCATAATGGAAAAGAATCCAAAAACCAAAGTAGAAATACCAGCAAAAGCTACAGCAAATAGATTGTTTGTTTTTAATTCGCGGAATACTGCAAGAGCACATAGAATTGTTACGACAAGCAACATAATAGCTAATACCATATTCCCTAACCCCCTTTGATCGAATCGATCGTCTTAGACGACGCGCTTGTTTAATACTATAATAGTATGTAACGTAGCTTATCTCCTCATACATTCTAAACGACTTTATCGTGTTTGTCGAGATGTTACATGCAGTTTATGAAAACTTTTTCAGGAGGAATGAACATGAACGTTGAACAGTTGCCACTAGGGCCTTTAGGAACGAATTGTTATATTATTGAACATGAAAAGAAAGCGCTTATCATAGATCCCGGAAGTGAAGGGGATAAGCTTATTCGGATGATAGAGAGACGAGAAATTTCACCGATCGCTATATTATTAACACATGCTCATTTTGATCATATTGGAGCCTTGGATGAAGTGAGGGATCACTTTGATATTCCGGTGTATGTACATAAAGAGGAAAAAGATTGGTTAGGAAAACCTGAATTAAACGGATCGAAGTTTTTCCAAATGGCTACGCCACTTATTACGGCCCGTGAAGCGGATCATGAATTTGAAATCGGAGAAATGGAGATTGGTGAGTTTACATTTGAAATACGTTATACACCTGGGCATTCACCAGGGAGCGTATCGTTTGTATTCCCAAACGATTCTTTCGTCATTGCTGGTGATACGTTATTCCAAGGGGGAATAGGGCGTACTGATTTGCCAGGAGGCGATCTTGATACTCTAAAGCAGAGTATAGAAGAACAGCTGTTGACCCTTGATGACGATACGACAGTTTATCCTGGGCACGGAGGAGCTACGACAGTAGGTGAAGAAAAGGTTATGAACCCATTCTTATAAGCATTAAAAAAACGGCATCGTAACGATGCCGTTTTTTTAGTGTCTGAAACCTGGTTCTAATAAGAACGAAGAATAATAAGTGAAACCGATAAAGAAAATGGTTAAATAAGCGCCAAATATGTACATATACATGCGCTCTGAAAGTTTTAAATAACTCAATGTGACGAAAAAGACTGTTTGCACCAAGAACAGAACTGTAGCATCGTACATCTCACCTACATAGAACATAACCGTAAAGATTCCTGTCCAAAAACCGAGAACGCGAAACATCCGATCCATATTGAATCCCCCTCCTTTATCCCAAAGGTGACTTATCATGGTAATTATAAACGACTCTTGCTGTATTGTAAATAAATGAAATGAAACCCTTATCATAACGCAGCTTTATAAGAACAAGTGGCGCATCCTTCCATCATATTATGCACTTCCTTAAGCTGAATATTCATAAACAGAGCTCTCATCATCCCTTCTAAAAAGAAACCATGTAAGGTACAGACAATCTGAGGATTTTCTTTTGCTAAGTCCTTGAATGGGCAATTAGACAGTGAAAAAAAGATTGTCTCTTCATGTTTAACGTACTCGAAATTCGGGAACATTCCTATGATAAATGCTGATTCTTGTAACCATTTTATTTTCTCTTCAACGGAAAAGTTTTCAGGATTCTGATTTCCAAAATTTTGTTTAAACATAGCTTTCCCATATTTGAAGCCAGTGGAGTAGAGTGTCCTTTCTCCTTCCATCCCTAACTCCATAAGAGACTCCAAAGCAATCCGTGCTAGAAGGTGGTAGTCTCTGTAAGGGAATTGTAAATGAACATCTTGTTCAGATAACTGATATAAACGACTTGGTCTTCCTCCTTTACCTGTTTTTCTCGTTCTTGAAACCAATAGTTGCACATCCTCAAGTTTTGACAGATGCAATCTGGCCACGTTCGGGTGGATGCTAAAGTTTTGTGCAATATCTGTAACCGAAACAGGTTGGTTAAGTTTTGTAACGTATTGATAGATCGAGTAACGTGTTGAGTCAGCCAATACATTTGTGATTTTTAATGTATGATCCATACAAATCGCCTCCCGTTAGTATGCTATCTACGTTCATTATAGAACAAAGGGCTTAAGACCGGGGCTTAAACCACTATTTGTAATTAAATGTACAAATTTTTTAAAAATAATTGAGATAAATAAGTGTACAATTATTATACAACGGTTATACAATAGGTATAACTAAACAATAGAAAAAAGGGAGAGGTTAACAAATGAGTGATTTGAAATTTTACACATACCCAAGCTGCACGTCGTGTCGTAGAACAAAAGCCTGGTTGAAAGATCAAGAGGTCCCTTTTAGTGAGCGCCATATTTTTAGAGAAACCCCTACTTATGAAGAACTTTTACAAATCCTAAGCCTAACGACAGAAGGTATAGATGAGATCCTGGCTACAAGAGGAAAAACATATAAGTCCCTTAATGTAGATGTAGAAGATTTAAGTGTTTCTGAGTTTATTTCTTTAGTCATGAATGAACCTAAATTATTACGACGTCCAATCCTGACAGATGGGAAGAAATTAGTAGTAGGTTACAATGAGGACGGGTTAAAGAGTATTACAAAAGTGAAGCAAATGGCTCCATTAACGAAAATTTCATAGCAAAAAGCCGTTCCATTTTCATGAAACAGCTTAAACATAGACTGGGCTAGCTGGATTCGAACCAGCGCGTAACGGTACCAAAAACCGCTGCCTTACCGCTTGGCTATAGCCCAACGACGTTACATCCATTATCATGCCACATTTTAAAGTGATTATACATGAAACCCCTATTAATTTTAATAGGGGTCTTTTTGAGCTTTGGGAAATTGCTGTGTGACTGTCTTCTGGTATCCATCGTTTGTTAAGATGCTATATTCAATCTGTGTTTCATCCTCATTAAAAGGATTGTACAAAACGTTTACTTCTCCATCAGGGTACTTGTATAACCTTTGTGTTACCTCTTCATCCCACAAAGGTGTCCAACTCTCCGCTACATTATGTTGAGCTCGTTCGTATAGAGTTTCCATTTTAAGTTGTTCGATATGGTTTTCTGTCATTTGAACGCGATTAGCATATGATAAGAGGGAGGAACTTATGAGAAGGAGTGTGAATAGAGTAAGGGACAATAAGAGAGGAAAAGTGAAACCCTTCTGATTGTTTAAAGAGACGGAAATGTTTATCAATATGTTCACCCCCTAAAAGCTCTACATGTAAAGTGATGTATTCATTAGATCGTTTAACACTGAATTCTTGAACATCAAACAGAAGGCGTTCTTGCCCCGTGTTATTTACTTGTCTAACAATGTTCGATCCACTTTGTTCAATGGTAATTACTTTTCCGTTATGTTGAACAAATTGAATTCCTAGTTGAGTTAGGTGAGCCTCTTGTGTATGGTACAACTCCTCTTGGACAAACAGGAAAAATTGGTGGATTTTAGCGTCCTCTACATAGTTGATTGTATAAGTGGTTGAGATCACCTGCATTAAGATAGGGAGCATAAAAGATATACTTAGTGATATCATTAAAGCAAATAGCGCCTCGATCATCGTAAATCCTCTATTTCCCCTTAGGAGGTACATAGAAGCAAATATACTCATCCCCTCCTTTCTCATTTAATTTCCAAGTAAGGCATCCCTTCACTTGGTTTTGCTCTGTCTCTACATGTAATGAGCCGTGTATGCCATTCACAGTAACCCCTATTATTTCTTGATCTGGTAAATTCTCTTCAAGTTGTATCAACTCGTTGTGCAAATGAACTGCCATTTTACGTCTAGTTTCTAATTCATACTGCTTAGCAAACACAATTTGGAGAATGGGAAACAATGACAACGTAATAACCAACATTAAACTAAGGCTATACAATGCATCTAAAAGGGCAAATCCTTTATTGTTTTGTAACATAAAAGCGTGCCTTTCCAAACGGGAATGTAACCACAAAGGTGTTATGAGGAGAGAGGAATGCAATTTTCCCTGGTTGAACCGTCTGTCCATCAAATTGAAATTCCAGAGGTTTTTTTAACGTTCTTAACTGAATGGACCATCGAGGAGGGATCAATCTAGTTAGCACAACCTCACTATACCCGTTTATATATATTTTATATTCTCCTTTAGAAGTAAAGAAGACGAGCTTGTGCTCTTGTTGTTTGGTCATGGTTTCTTGCTGCATAAACAGGACATCCTCATGAAATTGTTTTAAGAAAAGGTCTTCTTGTGCTTGAACAAATAAGCGGTCAGATAGTGTAATCGTTAAACTAATGATGATCCCAAAAATACATAAAGAGACCATCATTTCGATTAGTGTAAAGCCTTGCTCGTTCTTATTCATTAAGAGTTGGGGTAACAGTCCCATCTGTATTTAGAGTAAGTGTTTCTCCTCCAGGGCAAGTTTCTTGCTCTAAATACCCTTCTGTTACGAGCGTAGCGAGGTCAGTTGGCATGCTCTTTTTTTCGATTTTATAAGCTTGTACTTGTGTTTCTGCTAGCTTGACCATAGCCTCGCACCCTTTAGCTTCCACCATGGAGTTATTTGAGGCTAGGTTTGGTATGGTGACAAGCAGAAGGGTTGCAATGATCATAAGCACAATTAACATTTCAATTAAGGTAAATCCTTTTTGGTTGTTCATAGAGTACATCCTTTCTACATATTTTTCATCCATTCAAAGATGGGCATCATAATGGATGAGTATATAAACAAAATGCTAAAACCAAGCAATAGGAACATGACGGGCTGAATGAAAGACAGAAATTTACCTGCTTTTTGTTCAATCTCGTCTATTGTCCATTCGGAATAGACGAGTAAATCATCAGAAAGTTTTCCTTCGTTTTGACTTTGGTGGACTAGTGTTGCGAGGTCTTCCTTTAGAAAAGAACATTTTCTTATGCCGGATGCTAAAGTAGTACCGGCTTCTAGTTCTTCGTAAAGGTATTTAGCTTGTAAGTGGAGGATCGGAAAGTGATGAGAAGTTGATAAAAGAGAGAGGCTCTTTTGAACAGAAACACCTGATTGGAGCAAGCATCCGAAGTGGTAAGTGAACAAAAATGTTGTCTGCATTGTGATGAACCCTCTTATTAAAGGTATTCGTTCATATAGAGAGGCTAATTGTTGAGAGGTGAAACGATTTTTTGTAGAAATCCATACTACAATCATGGCTCCTGTTATAGGTAGGGACCAAAGTAGGATGCTTGAAACAATATCTAACCCTTTAATGAGTTGGGTGACCTTTGTAGATTCATAATTCATAGAAGCATACAGTTGCAAAAAAGTTGGCAAAAGAAACTGCTTGGTGAACATGATGATTCCGATAAATAAGCAAAATAAAACAAGTGGATAGCGGATAAGGGTAACGAACTTTTTTTGATACGTTTGTTGTTTATGAAGGAGGTTACTTCCTTTGATTAAGGCGTCTTCAATTCGATTATCCATTTTAGAAACATGTAAGAAAGAAACAACATACTTAGAGAATCCTAACGCCTCAAGTGTGTCTTCAAGAGATTCTCCATCTAATAAATGATACTTTAACTGCTTAATGGTTGGCTTTAAGTTTGAATCGAAGGATAAAATCTCGAGAGCGTTTTGAAGCGAATATCCTCTGGTAAGGAGATGGGAAAGACGTTGTAAAAACCGAACTTGTATCTTTGTAGGAATGGACGAAGCGCGATATACCAAGAATTGCTTAGGAAAGTTACGTAATGAACCCAAGGGCATAGGCTTTCCTCCTTAAATTAGCAAATGAAGGGTACGATGGTGATTTGTAAGGGGAGTGCCCAGCCAGCGCTGCTTGTAATTCATGTCCCTCTAACATTTCAAGAATGGCGGTTCGCTTTTGTTTAAGGGGATTTGGGCAAACAATGGGAAGTAACTGTTGAGAGGCAATCGCGATTAACGTTTGTTCGAGATCCGTTTTAGATATTCCCATCTCGAGTAAGCGATAAATCGTTCCATAAGCATTTTTGGCGTGAAGGGTAGAGAGCACCAAATGGCCTGTATGCGCGGCGTGAAAGGCAAATTGAGCGGTCTTTTCATCCCTGATCTCGCCGAGCATCAAGATATCTGGGTCATGCCGAAGGGCCGCCTTAAGACCGGCGTAATAATCCATACCTGCTTTCTCATTTACTTGTACTTGGAGAATATCATGGAGCCTTTGTTCAATAGGATCTTCTAATGTAATGGTTTGGTATGACTGTTCTTTTAATAATGTTTGGAGCAGAGCATAAAGTGTGGTGGTTTTACCGCTTCCGGTAGGGCCAGTAAAGAGAATAATCCCGGTATGTCGGCCGATCCACTTTCTGAGTTGAGTCGTTTGAGATGGGAATAAGAAAAGGGATTCAAGTGGAAGGTCTTCTTTCTGAGGGAGAATACGAATGGCGAGGCTTTCGGTTTCTTCAAGAGGCAAGGTTGAAAGGCGTAAATCAAACGAGTGGGTTCCGCTCACATACTGAGACTTCCCGTCTTGTGGCGTTAGGGTTTCTCCAATGTCCATACCTGATGTGAACTTAAAGTAAGAAAGAAGCGGTGTGTACTGCTGGCGTGTGAGGGAGGAAGAAAAGGTGCGGTAGCCATCGATTCGAAAGTAAATATGAACCGAATCACCTTCTGGACAAAAGTGAATATCAGAGGAACGTTGTGTGGTGGCTTTAGATAAAATGTCTTCAGACTGCTGGGTGACAAAATTCAATCCATGAAACACCTCCTATAGTGGTTTGGTTAAGGTTTCGACAAGTTAAGGGGAATTCCTTCTTTTTTCCTAATTATTTTTTTTAGATCTGTTAATGTCAACATTAATGGTGGAACGAATTGCAAGGTTGCCACATACTGCATGTTTTCGTTTCACCAAATATGGCAGAGGTGGTTCGGGAAATTGCGAGACTCCTGTGGCAGTAGGAGCCTCCCCAAAAGAAAGGTGAAGTTCGACTAAGGTCGTCACGTCCTGTGACTACGTCGAACAACCCCACGTCGTGTGGGGCCGCGGAAAGCGAGTGATTTCACGAACCACCTTACGCTCGATTAAAGCAAACGGAAACATTCTCTCAATTTCAAGACACGATGGGACGATGAACCTGTCCCCGTGGCTCTCATGGCTCTTGCTGTGATAAGATGAATAAAACGGCAAAAGGAGTGGATGATTTTGGATCGAGAAGTTTTGCATGAACGAGTGTATGCACTAAAGTTTGCATTGGAGCAAGGTGGCGTTGATCTTGGGGATGCTCAACATGAAATCTTAAAAGACCTTATGCAAGTGAAAACAGAGAAAGACGGCATGGTTGACCCTGATTCTGTGTCTCCAAGACTAATGACATTGATTCAGGCCACGTTAGACCAGCCTCTACACTAAGGAGGTACGGGATTGAAAAACATCTATTTGATTGGATTTATGGGAAGTGGTAAATCCAGCGTCGGAAAACAATTGGCTGAACGACTTCAAAAGCCTTTTATTGATTTAGATCAGTTCATTGAGGAAAAGAATGAAAAAAGCATACCAGATATTTTTGCTGAAGGTGGAGAAGCGTCGTTCCGTGAGTATGAAGCAGAAGCGTTAAACTCAGTGAAAAATAAAGGTGCTGTTATAGCTACTGGTGGAGGAATCATTGAAACGACTGGTAATCAGGTTGTAATGGAGAGTTCTGGTAAAATTATATATTTACATACTGATTTCGATTCGATTATAGAACGTCTTCAAGATGATCCGAATCGACCGCTTTGGAATCAAGATCATAAAAAAAGGCATGCTTTGTTTGAAAAGCGACTGCCTACTTATAAAGAATGGGCTGATGTGACGGTTAACACGACTGATCGGACTGTGGATGAAATAGTTGTTCAAGTAGTCGACGTTATAAAATAAGCGATCTCTGGACATACTACTCATGTACACCTAATGTGAGGTGAGGATCTATGTCTGGAAATGACTATGTGAAATTTATGACGCAAGAAATTGTGAAGTATATGGATCTACCTGAAGATGAACGAAAGAAACGAAAAGAACAAAAGAAACAGCAGGAAGCTATAAGTTCTAGATGGTTTGGTATGTTGCCTTTTGCTTTGAAGTTTATGTTCAAAAAGCATGTGAAATAAGAACCATTCCATACTGTAAGTCGTATGCTCTTTAGAGATCATACGACTTTTTTGTGGTTTGAAGATCTCCCACCTTTAAGTGAAGGGAGTTGAAATTCCATCTTAATAAGCGCTCGAACATAAGTAAAGAAAAGCAGCGTCTATCTATCTAGACGCTGCTTGTTTAAGCTTTTAGATGGTCTGCAATCATTTTAGAAGAGGTGGACTGGCTGATATATATCATTCCGGAATTAATGACATCCACTTCAATTTTGGGTTCGTACCGTTGTTGAAGTGCACTTTTTTCTCTTTCAAGTCTTTCCACAGCCTCGGCTTTTAGCTCAACAGCTTCTTCATCTTCATCATCTTCAGTTTGAACATCGTTTTTATAAAAGTGCTCTAATAATTGTTTTTCTTCTTCTAGCAACCGTAATGCATCTTCGCCCCAAGAAAGGTCCTGCTTCGCAACGTTTCCACGTAAATAAGCTTCAATCCGTTTTAATGCACTTGGCAGCTTAATAATGGGTGTTAGAGTAAAGCAGTAATCTGGAATTTTAGGGGAAAGGGAAATAGAGCCTAAGCGGTCCATAAATTGCGGGATCATACTTCCGTTAATCAACTGAAGCCCTAATGAGACAATCTCCTGTCGTTTTTGTGTCCCTTTAAAATTGATTGAAACATTCAAGATAAGCCAAGGGGTAAGACTTGTTTGTTGATTCGTTTCCACTTGTTCATATTGCCTTGTGATTTGACCTTTTTTTCGTAGCATCTGAAACATCTGGTGAACGCGAGGGGAGCCGAAGTGTAACCATTCGCCCTTCTCTTCACGACGGTTTGGGTTGGTAATAAAGGTTACTTGCATAGGAATTCCTTTGCCGTTGACCCTTTTGACGTAATTCCAATAAAACGGTCGGTTCATCAGTACCTCATCTTGCTCTTCTGTTAACTGAACTTTCATAACGCCATCACGGTCTTCTAAAATCGAGCATTCATTAGCTGTGAAGTAGCGGTGCAAGAAACTATGAAGCGCCTGTTGTTCCATCCATTTCTACCTCCTGATCTTGTTCCATCGCGTACGAAATAACGGAAGATAAGTTATTAAGCTTTACTTTCATTTCCCCATCTGAAGCAGACTCTGTAAAAATCGATTGTATTTCATCTTCTAAATTATCAAGCTCAAGTTTTTGCAAGATGGCATCTAAATTCCCGACGACCCTTTGGAAAAGGTGGATTTTCTCATAAAGAAGGGAAAGGACGTGTTCTTCAATCGTGTCTCGAATGGCAAAGTTGTAAATGTTAACGTCTTCTTTCTGACCAAACCGGTGAATACGCCCGATGCGTTGTTCGAGGCGCATTGGATTCCAAGGTAAGTCATAGTTAATCATATTGTTACAGAACTGCAAGTTAATTCCTTCCCCACCAGCTTCTGTAGCAATTAGAACCTGGGCGTGGTTTTGGAAAAGTTGCTTCATCCAATCCTTCTTACTTCGCTTGAAGCCACCCCTAAATGGAACGGATGTAATGCCGTGCTGTTGCAAATACCACTGTAGATAATATTGAGAAGCTCGATATTCTGTGAAAATAATGAATTTTTGATCCGTCTTCGAGATTAAGTCAACCACTTTTTGCGCTTTAGCGTGATGAGGCATTTTCTCGATATACCCAATCATCTCTTGTAGTTGTTCAGCTCTTGAAGGATGAATCTCCTCATTCTTCAACATACTCTCAATAGAAAGGAAACACGCTTCGCGGCTCGAACATAATTCTCGCAAAAGGACGATGTTGGAAAAAGCCATCCCGCCGCTTGTAACTTCAGATAGCTTTTCGTAAGCATTCTTTTCTTCTTCTGTGAAGTCTATGTAGACGGTTTCTACATTTCGCTTTGTCCAGTCCACACCTGTTTCATCGCGTCGGTTACGGACCATCACTTTTTTGACTAATTCTTTTAGATGTTCATCATTTGAGAGCTGGTTTCGGTTTCTTCCAAAGCGTTTTGTAAAGTCTTCATAGTTTCCTAAGTGACCTGGTTTTAAAATGGATACTAAATTAAAAATATCAACCAAGTGGTTCTGCACCGGAGTAGCCGTAAGAAGAAGGCAATACTTTTTCTTTAGTGATCTTACGAAGGCGTAGTTTTTTGTTTTATGATTTTTTAATTTGTGAGCCTCATCAATGATAATGAGGTCGTATTCTGTTTCTAAGAGTTTTTCTCGGTGAGGAGGTCGCTTAGCTGTATCAATAGAGGATACGACAACATCATAGTCCCATATAGCAGACTTCCTTTGAGCTGCTGCAGGGATATAGAACTTCTGATTCATCTCTTGTACCCACTGATTGACGAGAGAGGCAGGGGCTAGTATGAGTACTTTTTTGACAAGTCCGCGAATCATGTATTCTTTTAATATTAATCCTGCTTCTATCGTTTTACCAAGTCCCACTTCGTCTGCTAGGATTGCTCGTCCGTTCATCTCTTCAACCACTTGTTCAGCACAATTTAATTGGTGAGGAAGAAAATCGACATGGGGCAAGTACTTGGGCGATTGTAACCCCTTAAACTCAGGGGTGGCAACGTGCTTTGATGTCTCATAAGCCATCTGGAACAATTCCCATGAAGCAAAAGGGCCTTCTGACTGTATGTTCGTTGCTACTATTGGATCAATAGAAGTATCGATCTGTATAGATGGATTCATGCGTAAACCTACCTTTACAAGCAATAAATTTTTGTGCACAGTGCAAAAACCGTGTGATATAATGACAGTGAATTTGTAAACTAGTGTTTACTATTCCGTAACGTTTATGAATTAGTATGAACCATTTATGAAAATATTATGATCGCGAATGATTACAAGAGGAGAGACCGCAGAAACTTGGCGGCGCCGAAGGAGCAAACAGTGATGTGAATCTCTCAGGCAAAAAGACTCTTGTAGGACGCACCTCTGGAGAGTGCCTGCGTAGGGCCACCCAAGAAGAAAGCAGCAAAAAAACTGCGAAACTTTCTGGTTAACGGACAGGGAATGACACGTAAATAGTGGCTTCTCTGTTTTTTTATGTTGAATTTTCAGAAAAATAGCGCAAGTTCGAACGATTATGTACATAGGGGGATATTAAAAATGGCTGATTTAAAACGTACACCTCTTCACCCTCATTACGGGGACTGGGGAGCAAAAACAGTTGACTTTGGAGGATGGGATCTTCCTGTTCAATTTACATCTATTAAAGAAGAACATCATGCAACACGTAATAGCGCAGGTTTATTTGATGTCTCTCATATGGGAGAAATTTTAGTAGAGGGACCAGAAAGTGAAGCTTATCTGCAAAAGATGCTCACGAATGATGTGACTAAATTAATACCTAACCGGGCGCAATACACATTTCTTTGTTATGAAGACGGTGGGACGGTTGATGATCTGATTGTCTATAAATTGCAGGAGCAGTCTTATTTGCTTGTGGTGAATGCAGCGAATACAGACAAGGATTTCAATTGGCTAAAGGAAAATTTAACAGAAAACGCAACGCTTCATAACGTCTCCGACCAGTATGTCCAACTTGCTATTCAAGGACCGAAGGCTGAAGCAGTTTTACAACGTTTAACGGATCAAGATCTTTCTGAAATCAAATTCTTCCGATTCTTGCAAGATGTCTCCTTTAGTGGAGTTGAACATGCAGCGCTTGTTTCTCGTACTGGTTATACAGGAGAAGATGGATTTGAGATTTATATTCATCCTGATGCTGGGGGAGCTCTTTGGAGAGCCATTCTTGCTGAAGGCGAAAAGGACGGGGTACTTCCTGTTGGTCTTGGAGCAAGGGACACGCTTCGTTTTGAAGCAAAGCTTCCTTTATATGGGCAGGAACTGAGTGCAGATATTACGCCGATTGAAGCTGGACTTGGATTTGCTGTCAAAGTGGATAAAGAAGGTGACTTTATTGGCAAGGCTGTTCTTAAGAAGCAAAAAGAAGAAGGGACAGACCGAAAACTGGTAGGTCTTGAAATGATCGATAAAGGGATTCCGCGCCACGGTTATAAAGTATTTGATGGCGATAAGGAAATAGGTTTTGTTACCACAGGTACACAGTCTCCGACATTAGAGAAAAATATAGGCCTTGCCGTTGTTCCTAAACAATATACGGAGCCTGATACAGAGCTTGTTGTTCAGGTTCGCAAACGATTCTTAAAAGCAAAAGTAATACCAACACCATTTTATAAGCGCTAAAGATAAGGGAGAGGGAGGTTTTACAATGACATTTCGTTATTTACCTATGACAGATCATGATAAACGTTCTATGTTAGACAGTATTGGTGTTGAATCAACAGATGTTTTATTTAGTGATATCCCTGAAAAAGTTCGGTTTAAAGGAGATTTAAATATAAAACCAGCTGCTAGTGAGCCTGAATTAATGAAAGAACTATCTCAACTAGCAGGGGAGAACATCAATACGAAAGACTATACATCTTTTCTAGGGGCAGGGGTTTATGATCATTACATCCCTTCCATTGTAGATCATGTACTGTCTCGTTCAGAATTCTATACAGCTTACACACCTTATCAGCCAGAAATCTCTCAAGGAGAGCTACAAGCAATCTTTGAATTCCAAACGATGATATCTGAGCTAACAGGGATGGAAGTATCTAACTCTTCTATGTACGACGGGGGCACCTCACTTGCAGAGGCGGTGACATTAAGCGCCGGTCAAACCAAAAAGAAAAAAGTTCTTGTATCTAAAGCCATTCACCCTCACTCATTAGAAGTTATTCATTCTTACGCAATGGGACAAAACATTGAAGTAGTTGAGATCGAAGCAAGAGATGGTTTGACAAACTTATCCATGCTAGCTGACGAGTTAGATGAAGAAACTGCAGGCGTCGTCATTCAATATCCGAACTTCTTCGGACAAATTGAGCCTTTAGAAGACGTACAAGAGATCTTAAAAGATTCAAAAGCAATGTTTATAGTTTCAAGTAATCCTCTAGCTCTCGGGTACCTCACACCACCTGGTGAATTTGGAGCGGATATTGTTGTCGGGGATACTCAAGTGTTCGGTATTCCTGCACAGTTTGGTGGACCGCACTGTGGATATTTTGCTACGACGAAGAAATTAATGAGAAAAGTTCCAGGGCGTCTTGTAGGCCAAACCCAAGATGAAGAAGGGCGAAGGGGATTTGTGCTAACGTTGCAAGCTCGTGAACAACACATCAGAAGGGATAAAGCAACATCTAACATTTGTTCTAACCAGGCTTTAAACGCTCTAGGCACATCTGTAGCCCTTAGTGCGCTTGGAAAGAAAGGCATTAAAGAAATGGCTTATCAAAATATGCAAAAAGCGCGCTATGCTAAGAAACAATTCGAAGAGGCGGGCTTCCAAGTGTTGTATTCAAATGCTTTCTTTAATGAATTTGTTCTGCAAGTTCAAGGGTCTGTAACGACACTTAATGAAAAGCTTCAAGAAAAAGGGATGATTGGTGGTCTTGACCTAGAAAGAATTCATTCTGATTTAGGTGGCCATATGCTTGTAGCCGTGACCGAAATGCGTACAAAGGAAGAGATCGATCGATTTGTGAAGGAATTGGGGGATGTATATGCGTAACGAAGATTTTCCGCTCATCTTTGAACATAGCCAAGAAGGACGCGTAGGGTTTAGTTTGCCTGATTTAGATGTACCAGAGGTAGACTTAAACGTTGAAGTTCCATACGTCAGAAACATCGATGCTAATTTACCAGAAGTGAGTGAACTGCAGATTATGCGTCACTACACCGCTCTCTCCAAACGAAACCATGGTGTAGATTCTGGATTTTATCCGCTAGGGTCATGTACGATGAAATACAACCCTAAAATGAATGAAGATGTAGCTCGTATGCCTGGATTTAGTCACATTCATCCCTTACAAGCTCCAGAATCAGTTCAAGGAGCACTAGGTTTAATGTATGATCTTCAGACATCTCTTGAAGCGATTACAGGTATGGATCAAGTTACGCTGCAACCGGCTGCAGGAGCTCATGGTGAGTGGACAGGACTTATGATGATTCGGGCCTACCACGAAGCGAATGGGGACTATAATCGTACGAAAGTAATTGTCCCTGACTCTGCACATGGAACGAACCCTGCCTCTGCAACGGTAGCAGGTTTTGAAGCGGTAACGGTAAAATCAAATGAAAAAGGACTTGTTGATTTAGAGGACTTAAAACGTGTGGTTGATGAAAACACAGCTGCTCTTATGCTAACCAACCCAAATACGCTTGGTTTGTTCGAAGAGGAAATCTTAGACATGGCCGAGATCATCCATGAAGCAGGCGGTAAACTGTATTATGACGGTGCTAATTTAAATGCCATTCTAGGATACGCTCGTCCAGGAGATATGGGATTTGATGTTGTGCACTTGAACTTACACAAAACATTCACCGGCCCCCATGGTGGTGGTGGCCCTGGTTCTGGTCCAGTTGGAGTGAAGAGTGATTTAGCTCCATATCTGCCAAAGCCAATTGTAACAAAAGTACAAGAACGTTATGTTTTCGATGATAATCGTCCAGACTCAATCGGTCGCGTTAAACCGTATTTTGGAAACTTCGGCATTAATGTCCGTGCTTATACGTACATTCGTACAATGGGAGCTAACGGGTTAAAGCAAGTAAGTGAGTACGCCGTATTGAATGCGAACTATATGATGAGAGAACTTGAGAAAGACTTTGATCTCCCGTTCTCACAGCATTGTAAACACGAGTTTGTACTATCAGGAAAACGTCAGAAGAAACTTGGTGTCAGAACGCTTGATATGGCCAAGCGACTTCTTGATTTCGGCTATCATCCGCCTACGATTTACTTCCCGTTAAATGTGGAAGAAGCGATGATGGTAGAACCAACGGAGACAGAAGCGAAAGAGACGCTAGATGAGTTTATTGGAGCAATGAGACAAATTCATAAGGAAGCAAGTGACAACCCTGAAATTGTTCAAGAAGCCCCTCATACGACGATTGTTGGGCGTATGGATGAAACCACAGCTGCCCGTAAACCTGTTCTACGTTACCAGAAATAAATTAAACAAAGAAAAGACTCCTCAATTTTTGAGGAGTCTTTTCTAGTTTAGGAAATTGTAAATCGTTTTTGCTCTTAACTTGATTTAACTTTTCCATCCCATTTCTTAAATCCGCCCTGAAGCTGATTTAAGTCGCTATAGCCCTTCTTGTGAAGGAGAGAAGCGGCACGCGCAGCGCGCGATCCGTTCTGGCAGTATAAATAAACGGGTTTGTCAGGACGAACTTCTTGTAAGCGTTGCTTCAATTGAGTAACGGGTATATTACGGGCCCCTAAAATGTGGCCTGATTTAAATTCGTTTGGTTCACGCACATCAATTAATTGAGCTTTACGGTAACCTTGTCTGAATTGTTCAGAGGTTAATGTTTTCAAATAACGACGTTGAGCCATATACTTAATGACACCATAGCCGATAATAACAACAAGTAAGCCAAGTAGTATCCATAATCCGGTCATTAATCTTCCCCCTATAGTTCTATCTTCTTTCTCTATTATAGATTGCTTTATAGCAAGATTCAAAGTTTTTTTCTAAAGCTAGAAAGCGTAGTGCATTTTAGAATTTCACACTGTCAGTATAACGTGTATGTCAAGCTCTTACTGGATGAAGTTTTGGTGGGGACTACTATCTATATGAACAGCCAATAGAACCTTAAATGACTCAAATGAAGAGTAATGAATAATGAGAGTGAAAAGATATTGGGTTCATAGGAGGAAAATCATATCGCTTTAATGATTCGACATTTCTCATAATAACTAAGGTTTTGAAGATGAAGGGCAGTGCTAAGGAGATGAGGGATAAATTTTGTAAGTGATCATCCTATATATAGGGAGGCAGTAAACAGGTGGAGAAGGGCAATCTCGAAAAAAATACGTTCCATCTATAAATTCAACTTTTCTCTTTATATTTCTTCTATTTGCTTCAAATCTTGGCGAATTTTGCGATTGACAAAATTTCTACCTCTTGTTCAAAAAACACAATATATGGGTGGGTTTGAAATGTCGAACACAATATATTGTTTGGTTGATCATTTTTGTGGTATGTTATATGTATTAGTTGAACGACGGGCTTTTAAGAGTTATCATCAAGATTATGTCGAGTTCAACCGACACTTTTTATGGTAGAGGAGAGGTATGCTCATGCAAACCGCGAATGAAACAATGAATCAAATCAACATAGAACAACTTAATAAAGACATCGGTTTATTCTCTCAGGTACATCCGGTAACTGAGGATATGAACATCACACATGCTGGTGTATCCCGTTTGGTGATGCTAGACCGTTATGCTTTTAAAGATACTGAGAAAGTTACGCTTACTAAAGGGGACTTTGTCGTACTCACGGTTAAAGACGACCCTAAATTCCCAGCTAGGGGATTGGGGTATATCGTCTCAATCGATTGGCAGCAGGCTAAAGCTGAAGTGAAAGTAGAGCCAGAATTCAGAAGCGTACTTGATAAGCCAGAAGAAGTGGAAACAGGCATTATAAATCGTAAACTAGACGTTATTGATAAGCCTCTTGAGGTCTTCTATGAGCAGATCGCTAAGCGTAACGCAACTGGACTAGCTGCTGTTGAAACTGATGAAACGAAAAGACAAGAATCGTTCCAGCAGTTTTACAATGAACTATCTAACCTAAACTTCATCCCAGCAGGCCGTGTTTTATACGGAGCCGGTTCTGAAACGGATGTAACGTACTTCAACTGTTACGTCATGCCATTTATTCAAGACTCCCGTGAAGGCATTTCCGATCACCGCAAGCAGGTTATGGAGATTATGAGTCGTGGTGGCGGTGTTGGAACAAATGGTTCAACACTACGTCCTCGTAACGCACTTGCAAGAGGCGTAAACGGGAAATCATCAGGTTCTGTTTCTTGGTTAGATGATATTGCAAAACTGACCCACCTTGTCGAACAGGGCGGATCAAGACGTGGTAAATCAGCATAAGTGCCTCGTCTATAAATAAACCTCGTGAATTGCTGGGAACTCTTAATAAGTGTAGTAACTTGTAAACCACAACGTAACTGGAAACGGTAAGCGTGAAGGTTAGAAAATTATAAGTTATATAAGACAATCAGCAGCCAAGCTCCTACACTAATGATATGGAGAAGGTTCAACGACCATCGAAAGTACACCGATTGTGGAAACGAGTAGAGTAGGGATCAAGCGATTCCGAAGCGCGAGGGCACTTGAAACAGTGTAAGATATGGTCTGAACTCTAAGGTGACTTAGAGAGTTGATGTAGCGAATCAACGTAACGAATTGGCTCAAATGATTATGTTAGCAGACTGGCATCCTGATATTGTGGAGTTCATCATCTCGAAGATGCAAAACCCACGTATCCTTCGCTTCTTGATTGAGAATGTAGATGATGAAGTCATCAAACAACAAGCGAAAGCCAAATTGAAATTTACTCCTCTATCCGCAACAGAGCGTGACATGTATCAAAGTATCGTTAATTATAAAAACGTTGAAGGAAGAGGTGGCTTTACAGATGCAGCCATCGCTGATGCACAAGAAAAACTAGATCTCGGTGGAAATTATGATGTACACAACTCTGAGTTCCTGACAGGTGCGAATATTTCGGTTTGTTTAACAAACGACTTCATGGACGCTGTTGAGAATGATGAAATGTATGATCTTCGCTTCCCTGATGTTGAGAGTTATACAGAAGAAGAAATGAAAGCTTACAATAAAGAATGGCATGAATCTGGTGACGTTCGCGAATGGGCGGATAAGGGATATAAAGTACGTACGTATCGCCGTATGAAAGCGAAAGACCTATGGAACTTAATTAATATCTGTGCTACCTATTCAGCAGAACCAGGCATCTTCTTTATTGACAATGCCAACGATAAAACAAACGCAACAAGTTATGGACACAAGGTAGTAGCGACGAATCCTTGTGGAGAACAACCTCTTGCACCATATTCTGTCTGTAACCTTGCAGCCGTTAACCTTGCTTCTGTAGCCGATAAGGAAGCGAAAGTGGTAGACTTTGAAAAGTTAAAAAACACGGTTCAAACAGGCGTGCGCATGCAAGACAACGTGATCGATGCTACTCCTTATTTCCTTGAAGAAAACAAGAAGCAGGCTCTAGGTGAGCGCCGTATAGGCCTTGGAGTAATGGGACTGCACGATTTATTAATCTACACAGAAACAGCTTACGGCTCTGAAGAAGGGAATAAAGTAGTGGACGAGATCTTTGAAACGATCGCCACAACTGCTTATCGCACTTCCATTGAACTCGCGAAAGAAAAAGGAAGTTTCCCGTTCTTAGAAGGGCAAACAGAAGAAGAAACAAAAGAGCTTCGTATGAAGTTCATTAATACCGGATACATGCAAGGCATGCCTGAAGACATTCGCCAAGGTATATTAGAGTACGGAATCCGTAACTCACACCTCTTAACGGTAGCTCCAACAGGATCTACAGGTACCATGGTAGGCGTTTCTACAGGACTTGAACCATACTTCTCCTTCTCTTATTACCGAAGCGGCCGCCTAGGTAAGTTTATTGAAGTGAAAGCTGAGATCTTAGAGCAGTATCTGCGTGAACACCCTGAACAAGATCCAAACAATTTACCTGATTGGTTCGTAACAGCAATGGAATTAGAACCAGAAGCGCATGCTGACGTACAATGTGTCATTCAACGATGGGTGGATAGTTCGATCTCGAAAACAGTGAATGCACCTAAAGGTTATTCTGTTGAGCAAGTAGAACAAGTCTATCAGCGCCTATACCGTGGTGGAGCAAAAGGTGGAACGGTTTATGTAGACGGAAGCCGTGACGCTCAGGTTCTTACGCTTAAAGCAGAGGATAACTCATTTGAGGAACAACAAGAACTATTTGAAGATGACCGTAAAGTCGTTTTAATGGATACTGTTCATGAACTAGATAAGACTGATGTAACCATCGGTTCTGAAGTCGGCAACACATGCCCAGTTTGTCGAGAAGGTAAAATTCAAGACGCTGGTGGCTGTAACACATGTACAAACTGTGGCGCTCAGCTGAAGTGTGGACTATAAGTAAGAAATATCAAAAAGCGCGTGAGAGTATCCAACTCTCACGCGTTTTTTATCTAGATCTCTGTTAATGAGGGGAGTTGAGGTATTTTAGCTAGAAGGGACCGTTATGTTTGATGAGTGCTTGGGCTTGCTCGGGGCCGGGCTTTGCCGGGTGAGGAGGCTCACCAGCTCCCCACAGGAAAGCGAGTGGTTTCCAGGCCCACCTTACACTCGATTAAAGCAAACGGAAACATTCTCTAAGTTTGGAGTCTTCAAAACTCCTGCCCTATTCTTGAACAATTATTTGTAATAACAACATTAAACAAAGTCATTTAAGATACATTCATTACCAGCAATACCTCACAAGAGTTGGTGATACTAAGGCATAAAGGAGTGAACTGTATGAAACCATTTATGCCGAAACTTGTATATGTGGAACCACGAGCGATGGAGTATAAGTTAGCACAAGATCTCTATCAGAAGTTCAAGGATCAAGGGATTGAGATAAGGGAAACGACTTCCCATAATCAAGTACGTGGAATACCAGGAGACAATGATTTAAGGCAGTATGCTAATGCTAAAAATACGTTTGTCCTAGGTGTTAGAAAGACACTAAAATTTGATACATCAAAACCTTCAGCTGAATATGCCATTCCGTTAGCCACAGGTTGTATGGGGCACTGTCATTACTGTTATTTACAAACCACTCTTGGCAAAAAGCCCTATATAAGAACGTACGTTAACTTAGAAGAGATCTTTGATCAGGCTCATCAATACATCTTAGAGCGTGATGAACCAACCCGATTTGAAGCAGCGTGTACGTCCGATATTGTAGGGATCGATCACCTGACTCACTCGTTAAAGAAGACGATTGAATTTATGGGGGATCAGAAAAAGGGGCGTCTTCGTTTTGTAACGAAATATCACCATGTAGACCACTTGTTGGATGCTGAGCACAACGGTCATACACGCTTTCGTTTCAGCATTAATGCAGATTACGTTATAAAAAACTTTGAACCAGGGACATCACCCTTGGATAAAAGGCTAGAAGCTGCGAGGAAGGTAGCTGATGCAGGGTATCCGCTAGGGTTTATTGTAGCCCCAATCTATTTATATGATGATACGTGGAAAGAAGGATATCACAAAATGTTTGCACATCTCCATGAACAGTTGAAAGGATCTTCAGTGGATGAGGAAGATTTAACATTTGAACTCATTCAGCATCGTTTCACAAAGCCAGCTAAACGCGTCATCCTCCAGCGTTATCCAAAGTCTAAGCTTGAAATGGATGAAGAAGAGCGAAAATATAAATGGGGACGGTACGGGATTGGCAAATACGTCTATCCAACCGAAACTCAAGAGGATATAAAAAAGACGATGGAAGCCTACATCAACGAGTATTTTCCAAATAGTAAGATCAGTTATTTCACTTAAGACAATCTTGTCATGGAAAGGAATCTAGTGTATCATTTTTAACAGTAGGCTGAGGCAGAATTGGAGGATTTTTATGCCAACACCAAGTATGGAAGATTATATTGAACAAATATATATGCTAATAGAGGATAAAGGCTATGCACGAGTTTCAGATATCGCTGAAAATCTTCAAGTCCATCCATCATCTGTTACGAAAATGGTACAAAAGCTAGACCGAGATCAGTATCTGAACTACGAAAAATATAGAGGACTTGTGTTAACCTCTAAAGGGAAAAAAGTTGGCAAACGGCTAGTGTACCGTCACGAGTTATTAGAGCAATTCTTACAAATTATCGGCGTTAATAAAGAAAACATATACGAAGATGTAGAGGGAATTGAACACCATATGAGTTGGAATTCCATAGATCGTATCGGTGATCTTGTTCAATTCTTTGAAGAAAATCCAAAATGTATCGAACAATTACGACTCGTTCAACAACTAAATGAGGAACAAGCGAAAGAAGACTAAACACCTGACTATTCAGGTGTTTTTTTTATGACTTATTAGTCTGCTTATTAGATTTGCACAAGACTGTTCAAGCAGGCGTCGTAATGTCGTAAAACGTTCATGACGTGCTCAAAGCCAATAAGGGCTGTCATAAAGCCTGGAAGGAATGACTAAAAAAAACTTAGGTATGACAAAGTTGAACGAGCAGTGACGTAAAAGGTCATCTGCATGTTGAAAGCCGGTTCACGATGACCGAAAAGAACCATGATACGACTAAAAACGTGGGAGAAGTGACGCTACCAATCTTCAAAATGTCAAAAGCGACAAACAGGGCTCAAATCTTAAGCGGGATTTCATTACCACCTATATGAGATCCACCCATGTCACAAATGAGTGCGTTTATGCTACTGTTTCTGGTCTAGGACACGCTCTTTCAGATTATAGATAATCATAAAGGGGGAAGGAGGGGCGTCTTATGAAAATTGATGGCGTTTTCTCAGGTGGGGGTGTAAAAGCTATTGCTTTTATAGGTGCGATTGAAGTTGTTGAACAGAAAGGGTATCAATTTGAACGAGTAGCGGGGACATCTGCTGGTGCTATTATGGCTTCGTTTCTTGCAGCTGGTTATAAAAGTAAGCAAATTCATCACTTATTCCGGGAGCTGCACCTCAAGAAATTATTAGATCCTCCTAAGATAGGAACTTGGTTTCCTTTTTCCAATTGGCTCTTTTTATATTTTCGAATGGGTTTATATAAAGGGAAGAAACTTGAAGAATGGATTTATGAAGTGCTGGGAAAAAAAGGGGTGTATACGTTTCGAGATCTTCCAGAAGGGTCTTTGAAAGTGATTGCCTCAGACTTAACCTTAGGAAGAATTGTAGTTATTCCGGATGATTTAGAAAGAGTGTACGGAATTTCTCCTAATGAATTTACTGTAGCGAAAGCAGTGCGAATGAGTGCAGGGCTTCCTTATTTTTTTATACCTGAACCGATGTTCGGAAAAGATCATAAAAAAAGTCTTATTGTGGATGGAGGGCTTTTAAGTAATTTTCCGATATGGGTGTTTACCTCGAATTTAGAGAGACGGAAGAGGCCAATTCTTGGTATGAAACTGAGTAATGGGAATGATCAACTTCCTGCTCGTAAGATTAAAAACGCTATAGAGATGTTTCAAGCGTTGTTTGTAACCATGAAACAAGCACATGATGCGCGATATATTCATAAAGCGGATGCAGTAGATATCATCTTTATTCCTGTTGAAGATGTAGAGACGACAGATTTTGATTTAAGTGAGGCTTCTATTAACAAGCTAATTTCTCTTGGAGAAAAACATGCAGCGACTTTCTTACGAAATTGGAGTGGATAAGAAAAAATCGAGCTTCTATTAGAAGGAAGCTCGATTTTTCTTTTTACTTTTATTACCCTCGATCACACGAAGGTGAGGGGCTTCTTTTCTTTGCTTTTGTTTCTTGCTAGCTACTTTTGATTTAATAGTAGAAGGTTTCATTTTTTTCGCGATGGTAGAAGAGGTCGTCGGTTGTTTGTATTTCTGTTTCGATTGTCGGGCTGCCTTTCGGTACTGCTTCATTTCATTTGAAGTCCCACCATTACGCCTTGAGAAAATAAAGTAAACAATTCCGATGATGACTGCTGCAAATAAGACTGTGACGAGAATATCCATTAAAAAGCTAGTTGTATCCGTAAATAATCGAACACCTATGCCAATTAAAGCTAACGCCATAATAAAATAAGTAAGAGGTTTAATAATTTTGTGAGCCAACTTTTTTTCCTCCCTTCAGCATTCCATCTTAATTATGAGATGACCTTACTACCTTGTATACCACTTTTAGAAGCGTTTTTATCATTCTCTAGAACTTTTTTAAAAGAATGAATCGCAACGTCAACTTGATCATCTTTAGGTTCTTTTGTTGTTAACAGCTGTAACCATAAACCAGGGTACCCAAGAACTTTAAGTCCAGGAACGTTTCGTACTTTGTTTGTTAGCTGCAATACTTCAAATGATACGCCGATGACAAATGGTAATAAAAGAATGCGGTTTACCATGCGCCACCACATTGGTTCTGTAGCTATGAATGGTAGTAGATAAAACAGAATCCCTATAAATACCGTGAACAATATGAAACTAGATCCACATCGATAGTGAAGGCGGGATTGATTTTGGACGTTTTCGATAGTTAACTCTTTCCCGTTTTCGTAAGCATTAATCACCTTATGCTCAGCTCCATGATATTCGAAGACTCGCTTAATCATAGGAGTGAGGGAGATAAGATAAATATATGCGAGTAGAAAGATAAATTTGATTAACCCTTCTAATAGAACTTGTCCGGTTTTGCCAGGGATAGCGAAACGGAATAACTCAGCTACTAGCGCAGGAGTTAAAGTGAAAATCAATTTTCCAAATAAGAATGATAAGACACCTACAGCTCCAACTCCAAGTACCATTGCCAGTTTAGAAGAATCCTCTTCCTTCTGAATGGTCTCATCGTCTTTTGGATCTACATCGTAACGTTCACTAGAGAAGTTTAAGTGTTTCGTTCCATTCGCACTTGCTTGAACTAACGCAACAAGACCTCGGATAAATGGAATTTTCTTTAAACGCTTCTCTATTTTAGATTCTTTCCGTTCTAGCTCAAAATATTCAATTGATTCGTCTTTTCGGCGAATAGCCGTGACATAACTCGTTTGACCAGCAAACATAACGCCTTCCATAACGGCTTGACCTCCGTAAGCTGGTTTAGTTTTTTCGCTCATTGCCACACCATCCTCTTGATGATCTATTTCCTTCATTTTACTAGAAAATAGCGCTCACCTCTAGTCTTCTTAAATAAAAGCATGGAAATATTCAATTTTGGTCATGCTAAGCTGTGAGGTGATTGAGATGTCTGAACAAGAACATAAAGAACAAGAACAACAAAATCAGGAAGAAAAGCAAAATCCTGAATTAGAGCAAAACCAAAAAGAACAGCCCATGTCTGTGATTAGCAAGGCCTTAGTTACAGGTTTCGTGGGTGGAGTATTATGGAGTTTTGTTGGTACAATTGCATACTTCTTTAATTTCTCTTCAGTTTCAGCAGGAAGCTTTGTAATTCGCTCTTTTGTACAAAATGAATGGAGCAGCAAGTGGCTAGGGGAACTAATCGCCATATTAGCTGTAGGTCTCGTATCGCTTTTAATCGCTATCCTCTATTTTGGTCTACTCAAAAACACGAAAGGACTCTGGCCATCAATGGCATTTGGTGTAGGGCTTTGGTTTATTGTGTTTTTTTTATTCCAGCCTATCTTTTCAGCAGTCCCGCAGATTGGTGAATTAGATAGTGATACGATTGTAACTAGCTTATGCTTATTTATTTTATATGGAACGTTTATTGGGTATTCCATTTCTTATGATTATCAGCAAAACAACCAACCCAGCTAAATCGCTCCCAATTGTTGCAGCGTCTATGTTATCCTAAAAAGAGTCGGAATATTTCCCTTAATTAATCAGGAAGGGAGATCACTAGATGAAAAAAATTCTTTTATTAAATGGACCGAATTTAAACCTATTAGGAAAAAGGGAGCCAGGAGTGTATGGGAAAGGTACACTTCAAGACATCGAAACATCCATTAAAGATATGGTAGAGGCAAATGGATGGGCGTTTGAAGCTTTCCAGTCAAATCAGGAAGGGGAACTGATCGACAAGATTCATAAGTTCATCGGTCAAGATGTAGGGATTATCTTTAACCCCGGAGCTTATACGCACACAAGCATAGCACTTAGAGATGCTATTGCAGGAGTTGACCTCCCTGTAATTGAAGTACATATATCAAATGTTCATAAACGGGAGGAATTTCGTCACACATCTCTGCTTGCCCCTGTATGCTATGGCCAGATTGTAGGTCTTGGTTCATTCGGTTACAAGCTAGCAGCGCAAACATTTATAGAACAATTTTAGGGGGAGGATTACACATGGATACACTAAAACGCTTAAGAAGTAGCATAGAAGAACAAGGGTTAGACGGTTTGCTCATTACGAGTGATCGAAATCGTCGTTATGTGACTGGGTTTACAGGAACTTCTGGGGTGGTACTCGTTACACCGAATGAAGCGATGTTTATTACGGACTTTCGTTATACAGAACAAGCAGCTGAAGAAACGACTGGGTTCGCGATTGTGGAGCATAAGGCGCCCATTCATGAAGAAGTAGCGAAGCAAGCGAAAGAGCTTGGTGTAAGTAAGCTTGGTTTTGAAAAACAGCACATGACTTATAGCGTGTTTGAACAATATCAATCTGTAGTAGAAGCGGAATTTGTCCCGACATCAAGTATCGTAGAAAAATTACGCTTGATTAAGACTGATGATGAGATTAAGATATTAAAGGAAGCAACTAAGATAGCAGATGCAGCATTTGAGCATATCCTGTCCTACATAAAGCCAGGAGTTAAAGAAATCGACGTATCCAATGAACTAGAGTTCTTTATGCGCAGACAAGGCGCGACTTCTTCTTCATTTGATATTATTGTAGCCTCAGGTTATCGATCTGCTTTACCACACGGTGTGGCTTCTGAGAAAGAGATTCAATCCGGCGAATTAGTCACGTTAGATTTTGGTGCTCTATATAAAGGATATTGTTCTGATATTACACGAACAGTTGCTGTTGGTGAGATTAGTGATGAGCTGAAGAAGATTTATGATACAGTTTTACAAGCGCAACTGCGTGGAATGGATGGAATTAAAGCCGGCATTACTGGTAAAGAAGCCGACGATTTAACTCGTGATTATATTAAAGAACAAGGGTATGGACAATACTTCGGCCATTCTACCGGTCACGGAATTGGACTAGATGTTCACGAAGGTCCTGGTTTATCATTCCGAAACGACAAGCAAAAGCTTGAGCCAGGAATGGTTGTAACAGTAGAGCCTGGCATTTATGTTCCAAATGTGGGTGGCTGTAGAATTGAAGATGATACAGTTGTAACCGAAACAGGTAATGAGCGTTTATCTCATTCTACAAAAGAGTTAATTACGCTTTAAGCTTATTTAGGGAGGAAATTCAATTATGATTTCAGTTAACGATTTTAAGACAGGTCTTACAGTTGAAGTAGATAATGGGATCTGGCAAGTGATAGACTTCCAACACGTAAAACCAGGTAAGGGAGCAGCATTCGTGCGCTCTAAACTTCGTAACTTACGTACTGGAGCGATCCAAGAGAAAACGTTCCGCGCAGGTGAGAAAGTACAAAAAGCACACATCGAAAACCGTAAAATGCAATACCTTTACTCTGCGGATAATGTTCATACATTTATGGACACTGATACGTACGACCAAGTTGAACTTCAAACGAAACAAATTGAGAACGAGTTGAACTACCTGAAAGAAAACATGGAGATTCAAGTTCGTTTCTATCAAGGCGAAACAATCGGTGTTGAATTACCGAAAAACGTTGACCTACAGGTTACAGAAACAGAACCTGGTATCAAAGGTGACACAGCAAGCGGTGGTACAAAGCCAGCAACGCTTGAAACAGGCCTAAGTGTACAAGTTCCATTCTTCATTAATGAAGGTGACGTTCTTACAATTAGCACAGATGAGGGGAAATACGTTTCCCGTTCAAATAACTAGGAATTTCTCTGAAGCTCTCTGACACCGTCAGGGAGCTTTTTTTTTGGCTTTGCTCAAGCTCCATTCCTCCGTATAAGGAAACAGCCTATATTAAGGTAAACGCCTAAGGTTCCAGCCCTTAGGCGTTTTTATATTAGATATCTAAGCAGGCTTGCAAAGGCCAGTGCGGAACGTTTCTACTATTTTAAAGTAAAAAACAGAGTTGATAGAGCTCTCTCTCATTTTTCTATCTCTGGTCATAAATCAGGGGGACACGCATAAATTTACAGTAAACAAGTGCAAAGATTGTGAGGGAGATCTATGAAAGAGATTTTGCGACTTTTCCCGTCTTATATTCAATCAGAGCTGCAGCAAATCTCAGAAGATGACTGGGGGCGCCTTCAGGAAATTCGGTTTCGAATTACCAAGCCATTAGAGCTCATCTATGATGATACAAGCACTTTGGTGCCGGCTATTATTCCGAGTGAGCAAGATGGGAACTACTTATTAAATCAACTTGGAGAATATTCGATTTATCGATTAGAGGACGAGCTTCGTGAGGGATATATTACGATCCCTGGGGGCCATCGTGTGGGTTTAGCGGGGAAAGTCAATACGGAAAAAGGGATTGTAAAAGCAATTCGTCATATTGCTTCATTTAATATTCGAATCGCTAAAGAAAAAATAGGGGTCGCTCAATCACTAGTAGAAGATCTCTATGATGGTGAGTACACAAATACTCTTTTGATCGGTCCCCCTCAAACAGGCAAAACGACGCTCCTAAGGGATATGGCTCGGATTATGAGTCAGGGAACAGGTTCGATTCCTTCTAAGAAGGTTGGAATCATAGATGAGCGTTCTGAAATTGCAGGGAGCATTCACGGAGTGCCCCAGCATCATTTGGGGCTGCGAACAGACGTTATGGATGCCTGTCCAAAAGCGGAAGGCATGATGATGATGATCCGTTCTATGTCCCCGGAGATTCTAATTGTAGATGAGATTGGGAGTGAGGCAGATGTAAAGGCGCTTCTAGAAGCATTATATGCAGGCGTTACTGTCATCTCCACGGTCCACGGGGATCGGTTTGATTCTGTGCAAAAGAGGCCATCCCTCACTCCGTTATTTGAACAAGAGGTTTTTGAGAGATTTGTAGTCCTTGAGAAGAAGCGACAACCTGGGTTTGTAAGGACACTTCTCGATCAAAATGGTCAGCTACTCTCATTAAAAAAGAGGGGTGTTTCATATGAAATGGATCGGAGCACTTATCCTGCTGTGCGCTACAACGTGGGGAGGGTTTGAATTTGCAAGAAGGCTCACGGAAAGGCCTAAGCAAATTCGTCAACTGAAGAATGCGTTACAAGTATTAGAGGCTGAGATCCTTTATGGACACTCTCCTGTTATAGAAGCATGCGAGAAAGTGGCGCGGCAGATTCCTGAGCCAATGGCATGGTTTTTCTATGAGTTTAGCGAGCAACTTAAAGAAAGCAGTGCTTCTCTCTATGACGTATGGGAACAACGAATACAGTCGTTCTGGCCCTTGAGTGCCCTTGGCGAGGGAGAGAAGGAAATCATGAAGCAGTTTGGTCAAACTCTAGGGCAGCATGATTTCACGGGCCAGCAGAAACATATCCGTCTTGCTATCTCCCACTTGGAACGAGAATTAAAAGAGGCGGAAGAGCAGCAGTACAAATATAGCAAAATGGTAAAAAGCCTTGGCTTTTTGACAGGTTTATTAATTATTTTGCTTTTCATGTAAAAGTGAAGGGAGTTAAAGACATGATCGGAGAGGCCTATATATTATTCCAGATTGCCGGGGTAGGAATCGTGGTGGCGATGATCCATACCGTTTTAAAACAAATGGGAAAAGAGGACATTGCCCACTGGGCAACTTTAGTGGGGTTTATCATCGTGTTATTTATCGTTATGGATGGCCTGCAAGAATTGTTTCAACAAATAAAATCTGTCTTTTTATTCCAGGGATGAGGCAGGTGAAGACATGGAAATTATCCAGATCGTTTCCTTTGCCCTAGTAGCAAGTGTGCTAACGATCATTGTAAAAGAGCAGAAATCATCTATTGCATTCTTTCTCATTTTATTTACAGGAATTATTATATTTCTCATTCTAATTCGTGAGATCGCAGAGGTATTTACATTACTTGAATACATTGCTCAAAAGGCAAATGTGAACGGCATGTACGTAGAGACGATTTTAAAAATTATCGGGATTGCTTACGTTGCGGAGTTCGGAGCTCAAATTACACGAGATGCTGGACTTGGGTCCGTTGCTTCTAAGATTGAGTTGGCAGGAAAAGTTTTTATTTTAGTGTTAGCTATACCCATTTTGACCGCTGTTATTGAAACGATTTTAGGCTTTCTTCCCGCTTAATTTTTAAGGAGGTGGCTTGTACATCTAATGAAGCTCATACACCAGATGATTATTGTCGTGATACTCGCTTTTAGTATTGTCTTGTTCCTATCAGAGCCCGTACAAGCTCAGACCTCTCCGGCTGAGGAGACAAGCCCAACTATTGATCCAATTACGTTTACAGAGATTCAATCTTATTGGAATCAGGTGGTAGATGAATATGGTGGTTATTTGCCTGGTATTCGGAAGGGCAGCTTCGTCGAATTTATGGAAAATCGCGATTCACTTTCCGTTAAAGATTGGATATTAGGCCTTTTAAAATATCTATTCTATGAATTTCTTATTAATGGAAAGCTATTAGGGACACTTATCTTTTTGACCCTGTTCTGTATGATTCTTCAGTCTTTACAAAACGCCTTTGAAAATCAAACAGTCAGTAAAGTAGCGTATGCAGTCGTTTATCTTGTGCTTATTGTGCTAGCGCTGAACAGTTTTCATTTAGCGGTTTCCTATGCGAAAGATGCAGTTGAAATGATGAGTAGTTTTATGATCGCACTCTTACCTTTAATGCTTGGCTTAATGGCGACATTCGGTAACTTATTATCCGTATCTTTCTTTCATCCTGTTATCGTTTTCCTTATTCATACCAGTGGGTTACTCGTTTCAAATGTTGTGTTGCCGCTATTATTTTTATCAGCTTTATTAATGATTGTAAGTACCATCAATGATCAGTACAAAGTTACTCAGCTCGCTCAACTATTACGTAATACAAGTTTAGGTCTACTTGGAGCGTTTCTTACCATCTTCTTAGGTGTCATTTCCGTTCAGGGTGCTACATCGGCTATACAAGACGGGGTTGCGATGAAAACAGCGAAATTCGTTACAGGAAATTTCGTACCCGTTGTAGGGCGTATGTTTACAGATGCAACGGATACCGTATTGAGCGCTTCACTCTTACTCAAAAATACGGTTGGGATTGTAGGTGTACTCATTATCTTGGCTCTTGCGTTATTTCCAGCTGTAAAGGTATTAGCTGTGGCGCTTATTTATAAGTTGGCTGCTGCAATACTGCAGCCTATCGGTGGTGGTCCTGTCATAGCTTCTATGGAAACAATCAGTAAACATATCCTCTTTGTTTTTGCAGCTCTACTAGTTGTAACGTTTATGTTCTTCCTAGCAATTGTCATATTGGTGGCCGCCAGTAACTTAACGATGATGGTTCGATAGGAGGTGGATCGGTGGCGTTTATTACCGAATGGGTTACTCAAATTATCCTCTTTTTACTGCTGGCACTTGTAACCGACCTTTTACTCCCTGCATCTTCCTTTCGAAAATACATCAAGCTTGTTGTAGGGTTACTTCTTATCCTTGTATTTTTGCAGCCTGTCTTTAAGCTTTTCGATATCGATATGGACAAGTTTTTCACCCAAGAAATGAACCGGTGGAGTGACCAGGTAGAGGTAGAATCTATGAAAAATTCAATTGAAGAGAAGAAAAAAGAAATACAAGCCTCACAACGTGCATATATTTTAGAACAGATGGCTGTCCAGCTAGAAAACGAAGTGAAGGAGGAGCTGATGAATGACCATAACGTAGAGATTCAAAACTTTTCCTTCCAATTTAAAAAAGATGCAGAAGTGAATCTAGAGGGGTTGAAATCGCTCACGGTCACTATGGAAGAAAGCAGTGATCAGAAAGCAGATCCTGATGAGGTTGAGGAAATTGTTATTGACCTTAATCAGCAGCCAGAGAATCAGGAAGATAAAAAATCACTAAATGCAGTTAAGTCTTACTTATCAACGGCATGGGACATTCCTGAAGATCAGCTTATCTTACAGTGGGAAGGAGGGGTTCAATGAAGAAAAATCCGTTAAACAACATCTTTTCATTGCTTAAGCTTAAGACGGAAGATGGAGAAAAGCCTACTAAACTAGCTTATGTCGTTCTGGTTGGTTTGCTAGGGTTACTCATTCTGTTAGTAGGAGACTTCTTCACAGGTGATGACGCTGTTAGTGAAGGCGTTTCGCCTCCTATCCAAACAAAGAGTGTTCAACCTAGTGAACAAGAAACGTTTGGGCAAAAAAAGGACGAGGCAGAAATGTTGATGTCAGATGTGGAGACTTATTACGAGAAGGAGCTAAAAGAGCTCCTCGAGAAAATTCAAGGTGTTTCCGAAGTTGAGGTCATGGTGAATTTAGATTCAACAGAAGCAAAAGTATATGAAAAGAATACAACCATTAGCAAACAACACACCACAGAAACTGATAAGAGTGGTGGGGAACGAAAAATTGAAGATTTTACTGAAGATGAGCAAATTGTGGTTACAAGACAAGGCGATCAAGAAGCTCCTTTACTGATCAGGACCGATAAACCTTCCGTTAGAGGGGTCGGGGTGGTAGCCAAGGGCGCTGATCACATGAAAGTGAAAGAATGGATTGTTGAAACAGTTTCACGAACATTAGATGTTCCTACACATCGCATTTCGGTAATGCCGAAAAAATAAGGAGGAATGAAAGAATGATGTTAAAAAAGCAAACGGTATGGTTACTAACGATGTTGAGTTTGATGATTGTGTTAAGTGTGTATTATATGACCTCCCCACCAGAAGGTGAGCTTGCTTACATGGGTGATGAAGAAAATGCCGATCAACAAACAGCAGGAACACCAAGTGAGGGTGATGCAACAGCTCAAGAAGGTGAAGCAGGAACAGAGGGTGAAGGAACTGCAACATCAAGCCTTTCTTCAGATCAATATTTCTCTTCCATGCAATTAGATATTATGGATACCCGTTCAAAGAAAATTGAAGAATTAGAGAACATTATGGCTTCTAGTGAAGTATCCGCTGAAGAAGTAAACGATGCTAAAAATGAAATTGATAAGATTCGTGAGCTAAGTACAAAAGAATCGGTTACTCAACAATCGATTGCAGCAAAGGCGGACTATCCAGATGTATTTGTTCGAGCAGAAGACGACAAAGTATTAGTAAAGGTTAAAGCAGAAGAAATGTCCAAACAAGATGTCAGTCAAATTCACCAAATTGTATATGATGAATTTGGACCAGTACCAGTAGTGGTTGAATACATTCCTAACGAGAAGTAAGCGGTCAGCTTTCGCACTCCTATGCGTGCGAAAGCTGATTTTTTTATTCTTAAATTTTTATTTAAAGTAGAGGAAAACCCCTTTCTAATCGAGAAAAGAGTTAGTAAGCGCTTTCTAGTAGGTTGAAGTTTTACTACTCTTTGTCGTAAAATATTAAGAGGTGTTATTAGTACCAGTTAATAATATGCATTTCAAATATAGAAGGGGTGCGCAAAAATATGTTAAAAGTACAAGAAATCCGTGAACTCATTAAATTAATCGATGAATCATCAATCGATGAGTTTACATATGAAAGCAATGGAACAACCGTATCAATGAAGAAGAATACAGGAGAGGTAATCGAGCGCCCGGCAGCACCAGCTCAACCAGCTGTGGCCCAGCAGCCAGCACAGCCTGCGCCAGAACCACAGCAAACTCCAGCAGCTCAGGAGCCAAAACCTGAACCTCAAGAAGAAACAAAAGTAGATTATGATCATGAGATCGTTTCTCCTATGGTAGGAACGTTCTATGAAGCATCTTCACCAGACGCTGATGCTTTCGTTAAAAACGGAGACGTTGTAACAAAGGACTCTGTTGTGTGTATCGTAGAGGCGATGAAGCTCTTTAACGAGATTGAAGCTGAAGTAAATGGTAAAATAGTAGAAGTACTCGTTGAAAATGGTCAGCTTGTTGAATATGGCCAACCATTATTCCGAGTGAAATCCGAATAAGGGGATGGAACTGTGATCAAGAAAATCTTAATCGCGAACCGTGGAGAGATCGCCGTTCGGATTATTCGAGCTTGTAAAGAGATGGACATTGAAACAGTGGCCGTCTATTCTGAAGCGGACAAAGAATCTCTACACGTTCAACTAGCAGATGAAGCGTATTGTATTGGACCAACTTTAAGTAGTGAGAGCTACTTGAACTTCACAAATATTATGAGCGTAGCGACTTTAACAGAATCAGATGCGATTCACCCGGGCTACGGATTTTTATCCGAAAACCCTGATTTCGCTGAGATCTGTGATGAATGCAATATCACATTCATTGGTCCAAGCGCTCAAGCCATTCGTAAAATGGGTACAAAAGACGTTGCCCGTGAAACGATGAAAGAAGCAGGCGTACCAGTTGTACCCGGGTCAGATGGCTTGATTCGTGATGAAGAACATGGCCTTCAGGTTGCTGAACAAATCGGATATCCGGTCATCATTAAAGCAACAGCTGGTGGCGGCGGAAAAGGAATCCGTGTCGCTCGAAATGAAGAAGATCTGAAGAAAGGCATCCGCGTCACACAAAACGAAGCGGAAAAAGCCTTCGGGAATCCAGGTGTCTATTTAGAGAAATTTATTGAAGATTTCCGTCACGTGGAAATTCAGATTATGGCTGATAATCATGGAAACGTCATTCACCTTGGTGAGCGTGATTGTTCTGTTCAACGTCGCTTACAAAAATTAATTGAAGAAACACCTTCCCCAGCACTAGGTCCAGACCTTCGTGCTGAAATGGGAGAAGCAGCAATTAAAGCAGCTTTAGCCGTTAATTATTCTGGTGCGGGTACTGTAGAATTTATCTTCGACCAGAAGAACAACAGCTTTTACTTTATGGAAATGAACACTCGTATTCAGGTAGAGCACCCTGTTACTGAAATGGTTACAGGTGTTGACTTGATTAAGGAAATGATTCGAGTAGGGAACAATGAATCGCTCCAATTCACTCAGGATCAGATTGAATTCGAGGGTCATTCCATTGAATGTCGTATTAATGCGGAGAACCCGTTCAAAAACTTCATGCCATCACCAGGTCGAATTGAAATGTATCTTCCTCCAGGTGGTTTCGGTGTCCGTGTTGACTCCGCAGCGTATCCAGGTTGGATGATTCCTCCTTATTATGATTCAATGATTGCGAAGTTGATCACTTACGGTAACACACGCGAAGAAGCGATGGATCGTATGAAGCGTGCCCTTGATGAGTTTGTGATTGAAGGTGTTCATACTACGATTCCATTCCATCGTCGCATGATGGAACACGAAGTCTTCCGCGGAGGAGATTTTAATACGAAATTCCTTGAAACTTATACTATAATGGAAGAGGAATAACACAAAGGAGTGACCAGAATGAGTGAAAATCATTTATTAAATGTTGGAGATGACTCCAGCTTAGGTAAAGTGGAAATTGCTCCAGAGGTTATTGAAGTCATTGCCGGTATCGCAGCATCAGAAGTTGAAGGCGTTGCATCCATGCGAGGTAACTTCGCAAGTGGTGTAGCTGAACGACTTGGCGGAAAGAAAAATCACGGAAAAGGGATTAAGGTAGAATTATCCGACGAAGGTATCGTAATCGATATTTATGTTGTAATGGACTTTGGAATCTCTATTCCGCAAACCGCCCAAAAGATTCAAGACAGCACACGCCAGGCACTTAAAAATATGACAGCCCTCGAAATTAAAGAAATTAACGTTCACATCGTTGGCATCCAAATGGAACCAACGAAAGAAGAAGAGGAACAAGAAGAAGAAGAAATCCCAGGCGTATAAGCGGGATTCTATGAACCACAAAGGAGACAGAGTCTTCTTTGTGGTTTTTTTGTTTGAGAGCAAGTTCTGGGAGGAGCAGTTACTAAAGAAGGAATAGAAGTAACTAAAGAGAGAATGAAGTTCTTAAAAAGCCAGTGGATTTACCAAACTGGCTAGCGAAGTTACGAATGGGAAAGGAGTAGTTACGAAAAAGGGGAGAGCAGTTACCAAAGAAGGGATAGAAGTAACTAAAGAGAGAATGAAGTTCTTAAAAAGCCAGTGGATTTACCAAACTGGCTAGCGAAGTTACGAATGGGAAAGGAGTAGTTACGAAAAAGGGGAGAGCAGTTACCAAAGAAGGGATAGAAGTAACTAAAGAGAGAATGAAGTTCTTAAAAAGCCAGTGGATTTACCAAACTGGCTAGCGAAGTTACGAATGGGAAAGGAGTAGTTACGAAAAAGGGGAGAGCAGTTACCAAAGAAGGGATAGAAGTAACTAAAGAGAGAATGAAGTTCTTAAAAAGCCAGTGGATTTACCAAACTGGCTAGCGAAGTTACGAATGGGAAAGGAGTAGTTACTAAAAAAGCCAGAGCAGTTACCAAAAAAGGCGTAGAAGTAACTAAAGAAAGAATGAAGTTCTTAAAAACCAACCGAACTTACCAAACTGTGTAGCGGAATTCTCCACATAGCATCTCCTCAGATAAACAATAAAAAATTTTTAGAAGGAAAAGACTAAATAAAAGGAAATCAGGTCGTTCAGCCGAATTATGTAGACAAGGAACTTGTAATTTAAAAGTCATGTAAGGGAGAGTGAGAAATGATTGTTAAGCAAAGAACCATTCCTCTAATAATTAGACAAGAGGAAGTGTTAGAAAGAAGATTGCCCAAGAGCCATCCCAAACGGCCATCCATTACAAAAAGTCTTAAAATGAGAAAGGCTGGATTTTGGGGGGAGCAAGAGTTAGATTACCCACTAAGCTTCTTGCCTCAAGATCAATATCGTATTTTCCATGATGTGAGGTTGATTGAGGCGAATAAAGCCTTTCAAATCGATACTTTGATTTTGACAGCCAACCTGGCAATCATATTGGAAGTGAAGAATATATCAGGTATAATCAAATTTGATTCAACTTTTGATCAGCTCATACGAAAGTTAGAAGGGCGAGAAGAGCGTTTACCTAATCCTCTAGCTCAAATAGGAAGGCAACGAAGGCAATTAGCTAATTGGTTTTCTTCAAATAATTTTCTTATGCCTATTAAATGCTTCGTTGTCATGACCCATCCCTCTTGTGTACTAAAAGCTTCTGAAATAAACCCTCATCAACACACAATCACTCATGTAGAAAACCTCCAAGAGAAGATTATTAAATTAAAAGCAGAAAATATTTCTGAAAATACGTTACCTTCGAATATCAACAATATTATATTTAAACTCTAACACCCCTTTAGGCCCTATAGATGTTTTAAATAAGTATGGGATTCATTATGAGGATCTAAATAAAGGAGTAGAATGTCCAAGGTGCTTCATGTCTCCGATGAAGTGGATGAGAAGAAGATGGAGGTGTTCTAGTTGTTACTTTTTCTCCTCAGATGCTCATTTAAGAACCATATCAGACTATTTTTTACTCGGGTATAAGACAATTAATAATGCTGCGTTCAGAGAACTCATCCAACATAATGACCAAGCAGTATCTAAATACTTCCTCAGCAAAATGAACCTCCAAACTTCCGGACACAAAAGATCTCTCCTTTATCACTCCCCGCACACCCTATAACACCCACGGTTACCTCTCTATAGTTTTGGGTATGCTGTTCCTATAAAATCCCCCGAACGCCGGAAAGATTATGATAGTGCTTTTAATCGCTGCCGTTCTATTATTTATAGCATTTATGATTATTACGTGTTATCATTCTTAACGGAAAGAAACATAAAGGAGAATGAATGATGAATCG
This sequence comes from Pontibacillus chungwhensis BH030062, assembly GCF_000770675.1. GTDB lineage: Bacteria > Bacillota > Bacilli > Bacillales > BH030062 > Pontibacillus > Pontibacillus chungwhensis. The sequence continues at coordinate 198,307 of NZ_AVBG01000004.1, read as the reverse complement.
TCATACAGCAAGAGAAAAGGCATTTCAGGCGCTTTTTCAAATGGACATAAATGAAATGGATGCAAACGAAGCGATTGAAAACATTTTAGAGGAAGAAGATGGACAAGTTCATGACGCTTTTCTAGATCAACTTGTTTTTGGTGTGAAAGAAAACCAAGCTGCGATCGATGAGCAGATCTCAGGCCATCTTGAAAAGTGGTCATTTAATCGCATTGCATCTGTTGAGAAAACAATTATGCGTATTGCCGTTTATGAGATGAAATATCAAGAGGATATTCCTGAAAAAGTCTCCATTAATGAAGCAATTGAGCTAGCTAAAACATTTGGCGATGACAAGTCAGGTAGTTTCGTGAACGGTGTATTAAAGAAAATGATTGACTAAATGTGAGAGGGTGGATTCCATGTCAGCAGAAATTATTTATGGACGAGAATTAGCAGAGGATATTAGAGAGCGAATGACGAAGGAGGTAGCCGATCTCCGTGAACTAGGAGTAGTTCCGGGGCTAGCTGTCGTCATTGTTGGAAACGATCCCGCATCTTTATCCTACGTAAGAGGTAAAGACAAAGCTTCAAAAAAAGTTGGCCTTGAGTCAAATCTAATTGAGCTTCCTGAAGAGGTTTCACAAGAAGAATTGTTAGATTTGGTGGATCGTCTTAATCACGATTCTAATGTGCATGGAATTCTTGTACAGCTACCTTTACCAGATCACATTAATGAAGATGAGGTCATTGAAGCCATTTCTCCAAGTAAAGACGTTGATGGATTCCATCCTGTAAGCATTGGTCGCATGATGGCAGGCAAAGAAACCTTCTTACCTTGTACACCACTTGGCATTTTAACGATGTTCAAAGAAAAAGAAATCAGCTTAGAAGGAAAGCATGTAGTCGTACTTGGTCGTAGCCGTATTGTGGGTAAACCTATTGGGCAGATGCTACTTAATGAAAATGCGACCGTTACATATTGTCATTCTCGTACGAAAAACCTCAAAGATTTCACTCAAAATGCAGATATTCTTATTGTGGCTGTAGGTAAGCCCGGCTTTATATCAGGAGATGACATTAAAGATGGTGCTGTAGTAATCGATGTAGGTGTAAACCGGATCGAAGATGGAAGTCTTACTGGTGATGTTGATTTTGAATCAGCGCTAGAAAAAGCATCTTACATTACACCAGTACCACGTGGTGTAGGGCCTATGACGATTACAATGTTGCTTCACAATACAATACAAGCAGCAAAACAGCTTAATCAGATTCCTCAAAGGAGTTCTTAACCGTGCAAGACAATTATTTGACGGTGTCCGCCTTAACTAAATACATTAAGCGTAAATTCGAAACGGACCCCCATTTAACCGATATCTGGTTAAAGGGGGAGATTTCTAACTTTAAGCACCACAGCCGTGGCCACATGTATTTAACCATAAAGGATAACAAATCTAGGGTAAATGCAGTGATGTTTGCTGGAAACAATCGGCGCTTGAAGTTTAAGCCTGAAGATGGGATGAATGTCTTAATCAAAGGGGAAATCGGTGTATATGAACCCCATGGGCAGTATCAGTTATATATCCAACATATGGAGCCTGACGGTTTAGGTGCTCTTTATCTTGCTTATGAAGAGTTAAAGAAAAAGTTGTCTACAGAAGGTCTTTTCGAAGATTCCAGAAAGTTATCTCTCCCGCCCTATCCTGAGTCCATAGCAGTCATTACTTCCCCTACAGGTGCTGCAGTTCGTGATATCTTAACCACTATTAAAAGACGTTATCCACTTGTAAATGTAACGGTATTCCCTGTACTCGTGCAGGGTAAAAACGCTGCTACGTCTATTTCCCAGGCAATTAGAAAAGTAAATGAACTCGGTAGTTTTGACGTTATCATTGCTGGGCGAGGTGGAGGTTCAATTGAAGAATTGTGGGCTTTTAATGAGGAGATTGTTGCAAGAGCTATTGCCGACTCAACTGTTCCTATAATATCAGCTGTCGGACACGAAACGGACTATACAATCAGTGACTTTGTAGCTGATCACAGAGCCCCTACACCCACAGGAGCAGCGGAGATAGCCGTTCCTTCTCAGACAGAGGTGCTAGAGCGCATTCATTCCATGCAAAACAGACTAACAAGAGCGTTGCATGTACAACATCGTCAAGGCGTTGAACGTCTGAATCGATTGCAGAAGTCATATGCATTCCGATATCCGGAACAACTCATGAGACAAAAGGAACAAGATTTAGATCGTCTCTCTGAGCGGTTGAAGAAGTCATCTTCCTTAACTCAGGAACAAAAGAAGCGAGAATTTGAAGTTGTAATGAATCGTTTGCGTCAGCAACATCCAGAGCGCTCTTTAGACGGAGCTAAACAAACTTTTATGCAATTAACAAAACGTATGAATCGAGCGATGGATCAAGAAAAACGGTTGAAAGTTAATAGGTACACACAAGTGTTAAACAAACTATCCTTGCTAAATCCACTAGAAATCATGAAAAGAGGCTATGCTATCCCTTTTGATCAAGAGGGTAGTGTTGTGAAGACAGTTTCAGATGTCCAACCAGGAGATCCCATACAAGTTAAAGTGCGCGATGGTGTTTTAGATTGCCAAGTTTGGGGTATGGAAAAGGAGGAAGAACATGAGTGAAAAAGACCAAGTGCAACAAGAAGAAATGAGTTTTGAAGAAGCTATGAAGCAGCTTGAGCAAATCGTGGAGAAGTTAGAAGAGGGAGATGTCCCGCTAGAGCAAGCTATCACTTACTATCAGGATGGCATGAAGCTCTCTAAGGTTTGTAATGACAAACTCAATAATGTTGAAAAGCAGATGCAACAAATTATGAACGATCAGGGTGAATTTGAGTCTTTCTCAGTTGAGGAGGAAGAATAAGGTGAATCAAACGTTAGGATCCTTCTTAGAAGACAAACGTTCAATGTTGAACCAGCAAATGGAACAACAAATATACTCTATGCAAATCCCTGAAACGTTAAGAGAATCCATTATGTACTCCATCGAAGCTGGTGGGAAGAGAATTAGGCCTGTTTTATTATTAGCTGCAAATGAAGCTTTTGGTGGAGAGGAAAATCGAGCTATTGCTCCTGCTTGTGCGGTTGAAATGGTTCATACGTATTCTCTCATTCATGATGATTTACCAGCGATGGACGATGATGATGTAAGAAGAGGGAAGCCCACAAATCATGTTCAATTTGATGAAGCAACAGCCATATTAGCGGGCGATGGTTTACTCACGGCTGCTTTTCATGTTGTGACATCCAATGACCACCTTTCTGATCGCGAGAAAGTGTTTTTAACACGTGAACTGTCTAAAGCAAGTGGGGCTGAGGGAATGGTCGCAGGTCAAATGCTTGATATGGAAGCGGAAGGCCAGACGCTTACTCTTGAAGGCCTTGAAGCCATTCATCGTCATAAAACGGGTGAATTAATTCGTTTCTCAGCTGTAGCTGGTGCATTTATTGGTGGTGCCAATCCGTCTCAGTTACATCATATCGAAACATATTCAAAATATATCGGTTTACTTTTCCAAGTCCAAGACGATATTTTAGATGTGGTTGGAGAAGAAGGTGAAATCGGGAAGCCCGTTGGAAGTGATGTGTCAAACAATAAAAGTACATATCCACAATTGTTAGGCTTAGAAGGTGCCATAGAGCATAAGAACCAATATGCTGAACGAGCAAGAATGGCTCTGAAAGAAGCAGGCGTCGAAAGCACCCTCTTGGAAGACCTGATTGACTTCATCAGCGATAGAAAGAATTAATTGTCAGCACATGTGGATTGAGAGATTTTAACGAGTGTGATATATTAGTATTACAAACAGGATGGTGCAGTATTCTAGTCGGCCCTCCGTTCCTGAAGGCGGGCCTAAAAATCCGCCAAAGGGCACATCGATGAAGTTCCTTGTGTTGGCTTGAGGCGCCCAGCCTTGGGTCGATGCTGGGAGTTAAGGTTGCGGGGCGATCCACAATGGCATGTGGGCGTTGACCCTGCTTCCGCGGAGGCCCATATTTGTAGGAGGCTGTTCTCAAACGTCTGCTATGAAATGGGGTATGAACCTGTGAGATTGTTTTGGGAAGAACGGTCCACAGCGTAGCCTGCCTTGAGTGGCTCTGAGGGGATTATGGCTTTTGAGCGAGAGATAGATGGCCACTATTCGATCGCTTACCCGACCATATGAAATCAGCGCTGCAAAAGAGGCTAAGGAACGGCTAAAGGCTGCTGAGGAAATCTCCTAGACTGTTCCATGACACCTAAAAGGGATTATAGTGCGGACTAAGTGGCAATCCAGTCTAGTAACCGGTGACGGTGCTAAGGCGAGTTTAAAGGGGAACCGCCGATGTGGCAACACATGGTATTCGCTTGGGAAAACCTACTGGACCTAAGCCGCAGTTTTTATCTTTTAGGTGACCATCCTGACTTTCATACATATACAATGAATGAACTTAAAATATAGAGGTTAATCCATGAAGACACAACTAAAAAATTCTTTAAAATTTAGCTTGGGGATCGCCGTTATCACTTTTGTGTTAGCGGCTATTTTTACAGTTATCTCTAATTATATATTAGATGACGTTTACTATCTGTTAGGGATCATTATCGTTTTCGTTATTGTATCAATTGGGGTATTCTTTGATATGCTAGGCATAGCGGCAACAGCTGCAGACGAAGTCCCTTTTCACGCAATGGCAGCTGAAAAAGTAAACGGTTCCAAAGAGGCGATTATTATTGTTCGAAACGCTGATCGTTTTGCCAGCTTTTGTAATGATGTAATCGGAGATATTGCTGGGGTTATAAGTGGTACAGCTGCAACGATGGTTGTTTTGCGTCTAACGTTTATCCTTGGTCATTCAGAAGACTCAACTACCAATTTGGTCATCTCAGTGATTTTTACAAGCATTGTTGCGGCAGTGACAGTTGGAGGCAAGGCGCTTGGTAAGTACTTTGCGATCCATGCTTCAACCGATATTATTTTCTTTGCGGCGCGGGTCATTTCACTTGTGGAAAGAAAATTAAATATTACCATTTTACCAAGAGGTAAAAAATCCTCTAGAAAATCATGATGAAGGCGAGTGATCCCGAATGGATCTTAATACTATCAAGGACCCATCCTTCTTAAAAGAATATTCGAATGAAGATCTTGAAAAATTAGCGGCTTCAGTACGCAATTTTTTAATTGAAAAACTATCTGTTACCGGAGGTCATTTAGGTGCAAACTTAGGTGTTGTAGAGCTAACTCTTGCCCTGCATAAACTGTATGACAGTCCTAAAGATAAAATCCTGTTTGACGTTGGTCATCAGTCCTATATTCATAAAATCCTTACAGGTCGTACAGACCAATTTGATACATTACGTCAATATCAAGGGTTATGCGGTTTTCCAAAACGCTGTGAAAGTGAGCATGATGTTTGGGAAACAGGGCATAGCTCTACTTCTCTTTCAGCGGCAATGGGGATGGCTATTGCTCGTGATTTAAAGGGAGAAGATCATTCTATCCTCCCAATTATTGGTGATGGAGCACTTACTGGTGGAATGGCACTTGAAGCTTTAAACCATATCGGTGATGAGAAGAAAAATGTAACCGTAATTCTAAATGATAATGAAATGTCCATTGCTCAGAATGTTGGTGCGCTTCACAATGTGCTTGGTCGCATGAGAAGTGCTCGTAAATATCACTGGGTGAAAGACGAAATGGAATGGGTATTGAAGCGCATTCCGGCAGTTGGTGGAAAGCTTGCTAATGCAGCAGAGCGTTTGAAAGATAGCATGAAATACTTCATGCTCCCTGGAATGTTCTTTGAAGAACTTGGATTCACTTATTATGGGCCAGTTGACGGCCATAGCTTTGAGGATCTTATGGAGAATTTACAGTATGCTAAAAAGACAGAAGGCCCCGTAATTGTGCACGTTATGACTCAGAAGGGGAAAGGTTATCACCCTGCCGAGAATGATCAGAAGGATAAGTGGCACGGGGTTGGACCATATAAGATTGAATCAGGGGAAAAGATCAAACCTACAGATGCTCCTCCAGCATGGAGTGAAGTGATTAGTGAGGCCCTTCGCAAGAAAGCGCGAACAGATCACCGTATAGCAGCGATCACCCCAGCCATGATTCTTGGATCGAAATTAGAGAAATTTGGGGAAGAGTTTCCTGATCGTTTATTCGATGTAGGAATTGCAGAACAGCACGCTACCACGGTATCAGCTGGTTTAGCGACACAAGGCATGAAGCCATTTCTTTCCATATATTCTACATTCATGCAACGTGGTTATGACCAATTAGTACATGATGTATGTCGTCAGAACTTAAATGTAACATTCGGTATAGATCGTGCAGGATTGGTAGGAGCAGATGGCGAGACACATCAGGGCGTATTTGATATCGCTTTTTTACGTCACCTTCCAAATATGACGATTATGATGCCGAAAGATGAGAATGAAGGACAACATATGGTTAACACAGCCTTTGAATATAACGATGGGCCTATTGCTCTCCGCTATCCTAGAGGTAATGGACTTGGTGTGGAAATGGACGAGCAACTCAAGACACTACCGATTGGATCTTGGGAAGTACTGCAAGAAGGTGCTGATGTAGCGATCCTTACATTTGGAACAACTATTCCAATGGCTTTAAAAGCAAGTGAAGTACTAAAGAAACAAGGTGTTTCTGTAAAAGTTGTAAACGCCCGGTTTATTAAGCCAATGGATGAAGCTATGTTACATGATTTAATGAAGCAATCGATGCCACTTCTAACTATTGAAGAAGCTGTTTTAAAAGGTGGCTTTGGTAGTGGTGTTTTAGAGTTTGCAGAAGAAAACCAATATTATAATCAGGTAATCCATCGTATGGGAGTTCCGGATCGTTTCATTGAGCACGGTAGTGTGAAAGAGCTCTATAAAGAAATCGGACTTACATCAGACAATATTGTATCTAAGATTAAAAAAATACTACCAGAACAACAGCAAAGGGCTTGAAGCAATGAGCAAAAAAGTTAGACTTGATACACTTCTTGTAGAACGAGGTTTAGTCGAAACAAGAGAGAAAGCAAAGCGTACAATTATGGCAGGCTTAGTGTTCTCTGAAACAATAAAGTTGGATAAACCTGGAGTGAAAGTGGATGAATCCATTTCGATTCAGGTAAAAGGAAAAGCCATTCCTTATGTTAGTAGGGGAGGGCTTAAGCTAGAAAAGGCTTTGCAAAACTTTAATCTTACTGTGAAAGATAAAATCCTTATAGATATTGGTTCATCTACTGGTGGCTTTACGGATTGTGCCCTGCAAAATGGAGCAACACAAAGTTATGCTATTGATGTAGGGTATAATCAGTTGGCCTGGTCCTTACGTAATGATGAGCGGGTTGAGGTAATGGAGCGTACAAACTTTCGCTACGTGACACCGGAGGATTTAACAAAGGGGATCCCGAACTTTGCTTCAATTGACGTATCTTTTATCTCACTTAAATTGATTTTACCTGTTCTTGGGACTTTAATTGAGAGTGATGGAGATGTAGTTGCTCTCATCAAGCCTCAGTTTGAGGCAGGTAGAGAGCAAGTTGGAAAAAAAGGCATCGTACGTGATCCTAAGGTTCATAAAATGGTACTCTCAGACATGTTGCAGTTTTCAGCTGAAACAGGTTACATCGTAGAAGAAGTTACCTATTCTCCGATTACAGGGGGAGATGGTAACATTGAGTTTTTAGCTCACTTACGATGGAAGGGTAATAATGAGGGTAGAATTCAACCGAATGTTGATGTAGAACAGATTGTACGTGAAGCCCACGATGCCCATTAATTTGTGAATAGATTAAACGAATGGGGCTACGTTTTGTGGTCCCATTTTTTAAACGTTTTAAAGGTGCTCTAATGATTATTTATACCACGTATGAATTGGAGATTGATCCTTCCTGAAACAGGGAAAGAAGAGAGGGAGATAAAATGAATAAGGGGCAACGACATATAAAGATCAGGGAACTAATTGCTGAGAATGATATAGAAACACAAGATGATCTCGTTGATCGTTTAAAGAGCTTGGGGTATAACGTGACTCAAGCAACCGTATCAAGAGATATCAAAGAATTACACTTAGTAAAAGTGCCTATGGTTGATGGACGTTATAAATATAGTTTGCCTGCTGATCAGCGCTTTAATCCGTTGGAGAAATTAAAGAGACTGATGATTGATGCGTTTGTACGTATTGATACTGCAGGTCACTTTATAGTGATGAAGACATTACCAGGTAATGCAAATGCGGTAGGAGCGCTTGTTGACAACTTGGATTGGGATGAGATTTTAGGAACAATCTGTGGAGATGATACATGTCTAATTATCTGCCGCTCGGAAGAAGAATCTAAACAGATTCGAGATCGTTTTCTTGATATGCTTTAATCATTTTGGAAAAGTTGAGGTGCTAGCTTGTGTTAGCTGAATTATCCATTAAAGATTTTGCTATAATTGATGAAGTTTCCGTTCAATTTAGAGAAGGTTTAACCGTCTTGACTGGAGAGACAGGCGCAGGGAAGTCCATCATTATTGATGCGATCCAGTTGCTTACGGGTGGGCGTGGATCAGCAGAATTTGTGCGTTACGGAACAAAGAAGGCAGAAATTGAAGGTTTATTCTATGTTGATCATGATCGTCATCAAGCTTTCCAAAAGGCAGAAATGTTTGGTGTAGATATAGCAGACGACGGAATGCTTGTATTAAATCGAACCATCAGTGCCAACGGGAAGAGCATCTGTCGTGTGAACGGGAAGCTTGTAACGCTGGCTATTTTGCGTGAATTTGGTCAAACCCTAATTGATATACATACACAGCACGAGACCCAATCCCTTATGGATGTGGATCGACATATAGAATTACTGGATTTATTTGATCGTAATCAAATAGGTCAAGCAAAATCCGACTACTTAGACTTATACAAAGAATTTGACGCTTTAAAAAAACGGTATAAGGAATTGAGTGAAAACGAACAAGAAATGGCGCAACGTCTTGATCTCCTAGAGTTTCAATACAATGAATTAGATCAGGCTAATTTAAAACCAGGAGAAGACGATGAACTTGAGGAACAGCGTAATAAGTTAATGAACCATGAGAAGATATATAAGGGACTTCATGATGGATACAATGCTTTATATGGCGAACAAAAAGCGATGGATTGGTTGTCTCTTGCTTTATCCTCTCTTGAGAATGCCCGAGATTATGATGATGAAATTGCGAAAAAGGCTGAAGAATTAGCGAACCACTATTACATGGTGGAAGAGTTAGCGCATGGAGTGCGCAATCAGCTTGATGGTTTGGAATTTAGTGAAGAAGAGCTTGATTCAATTGAATCAAGATTAAACGAAATTAACCGCCTTAAGAAAAAGTATGGTCAAAGTGTAAATGATATTTTAGAATACGCTGCTTCAGTAGAAGAGGAAATTGATCAAATTAAAAATAAAGATACCCACGTTTCAAAATTGGAACAATCTATCCATGAAAAAGCTGAAGACGTTGCTCTAGAAGCAAAACAACTGCATGAAGTACGTAAAGAAGCTTCCATCCAGTTAACGAATGCAATTCACGAAGAGTTGAAAGATCTATACCTCGAAAAAGCGGCTTTTGGAGTGGATTTTTCGAGCTCTGAAGGATCTGCTCAGGACCCAGTTATAGATGGGAAATCAGTTAAAATTGGACCGAATGGATATGATCTCGTTAAGTTTATGATTACGACTAACCCAGGTGAACCTTTGAAAGATATTCATAAGGTGGCCAGTGGCGGGGAATTATCTCGTATTATGCTTGCTCTAAAGCGTATATTTTCGAAGCACCAGGGTGTTACTAGTGTGATTTTTGATGAGGTTGATACTGGTGTGAGCGGTCGTGTAGCGCAGTCGATTGCTGAGAAGATACACGGCATTTCAGCTGCATCACAAGTGTTATGTATTTCTCATTTGCCTCAAGTTGCAGCGATGGCAGACACGCACTTGTATATACGTAAAGAGGTTGAAAATGACCGGACAACAACAGTAGTTGAAGAATTAGATATGACGAATAAAGTAGAAGAACTGAGCCGCATGATAAGTGGAGCAGAAATGACGGAAACTACAAAAGATCACGCTACCGAGTTGCTTGATCTTGCTGACAAATTTAAAAAGCAACATGCATAAAACTGTCGATTCGGCAGTTTTTCTTTTTTATTTTTTCGCGAATAATAAACAAAAGCATCATACGTATAACTTAAGTGGATTTGTCGAATTCTATACATATAACTGTAATGAAATGCAGGAAAGAATGCCTTGTTTTTCTCATGTTTGCAGGGTTTAAAACGGAGCCTTGAAGGCCACATTATAAGTACAGAAATAAAATGAAAAGCAATGGGTTGGGAGCAAGGAGAGTGAACTATTTGAAGGTAACTGAAATTTTTCGCAAGACACTTGGTATCCTGCTCCTTGTCGCTATTGTTAGCGTACCGTTTTTCAAACCTGTTCAAACGTATTTTTCGATCCCCGATCAGGTAACCATCTTTAAGGATCAACATCCAGGAACCATTCCAACACTTGCATCAGCACAAACAAAAATTAAAGCAGGCGATACTGTTGTCAGTCAAGATGGTAACGCGCTAATTGGAAATGAAGTCGGCGAAAGTTCTGTCCTTTATGAAGTGTCAGGGCTACCGATTAAGAAAGTAAATGTGAATGTTCTGGATGATTTCAAAGTGATCCCTGGTGGTCAGTCAATTGGTGTAAAATTACACACTCTTGGAGTGTTAATTGTAGGTCATCATTTAGTGGAGACTTCATCAGGTAAAGTTTCTCCCGGAGAAGATGCCAATGTAAAAGTAGGAGATATCTTACTTAAAATAAATGGTAAAGACATTAAGCAAATGAGCGATGTTGCTCCATTTGTTAAAAAAGCCGGAGAAGAAAAAGAAGCGTTAAAGCTTACGATGAAACGAAACGATGAGACATTCGAAACCAATTTGACACCTAAATATGATCAAAAAGATTCTAAATACCGTATAGGTTTGTATATAAGGGATTCAGCTGCAGGAATAGGGACGATGACGTTTTACCATCCAGATTCGAAAAAGTATGGCGCTTTAGGTCATGTGATTTCAGATATGGATACAAGAAAGCCAATTGAAATTCACGAAGGAACTATTGTACGTTCCAATGTTACCTCTATAGATAAAGGAAGCAACGGGGTACCAGGAGAAAAGCATGCACGATTCTCTGCTAAAGAAAATCGGATTGGGTCTATTACAAGAAATAGTCCTTTTGGGATATTTGGTGAATTAGACAAGCAGGTGGACAATGGTTTGCGCGACAAACCGATGCCAATCGCTTTATCACATCAAGTAAAAGAAGGTCCAGCTAAGATCTTAACGGTCTTAGAAGGAGAAAAAGTAGAAGAATTTGATGTTGAAATTGTAAGTACTGTACCTCAAAAGTTTCCTGCAACGAAAGGGATGATTGTTAAGATTACGGATCCTAAGTTGCTTAAGGTTACCGGAGGTATTGTGCAAGGAATGAGTGGTAGCCCTATTATTCAAGATGGAAAAGTAGTTGGAGCTGTAACCCACGTATTTGTGAACGATCCGACATCAGGTTACGGGGTGCATATTGAATGGATGCTCCACGAAGCCGGAATCGATATTTATAAATCTAAACCAAAAGAAAAAGCGAGTTAAAGACAGGGAACGATTATATCCTGTCTTTTTTTTTCTGAAATTACATATAAGAGGCTTTTTTGCAGTGATTTCATCAAAAGAACAGCTATTCACTATGAATTATGTGGAAGTTGTATACTTATTTCATATATCAGTAAGCATTGCCATTTTAAGGGACGGTGTTATAATTAAGTATAAAGATAATTCGACAAATGGAAACCATCTCTGCTAAGAATGCGGAATTATATCGAATAGGGGAGTATATTGAAGGAAATTAAAGAAAATCGAAAAAAAGATTATATTTCTCATGAGAAAAAGAGGATATTTCCAGCTAGTGTCGAAATTTTACTGTAGGAAAAGCGGGAGCAATAGAAATTGAGGAGGAAATTTCGTGGAAAAAATTAAAGTTTGCTTAGCTGATGACAACAGGGAACTCTTGAATATGCTGGAAGACTATTTTGATGAACAGTCTGATATTGAGGTCATTGGTACAGCTTATAATGGCCAAGAATGTTTAGAGATGCTAGAGGATATGGATCCTGATGTTCTCGTTTTAGATATTATTATGCCTCACGTTGATGGTTTAGCTGTTCTTCGCCGGATGAAAGAATTAGGGAAACAGAAACTTCCTAATGTAATTATGCTAACAGCATTTGGCCAAGAAGAGACAACTAAAAAAGCCGTTGATTTAGGTGCTTCTTACTTTATCTTGAAACCATTTGATCTAGACAATCTTCGTGACCACATACGCCAAGTGTATGGTCTTGCGCCGAATTTTGAAAGTTCTGGTCGCTCTGGTCGTGAAAGAAAGCCAGAGAAGAAATTAAATCTTGACGCTAGTATAACCAATATTATTCATGAGATTGGTGTACCTGCCCACATTAAGGGATATATGTATTTACGTGAGGCCATTTCCATGGTGTATAACGATATCGAATTACTTGGATCCATTACGAAAGTACTCTACCCGGATATTGCAAAAAAGTATAATACGACAGCATCTCGTGTAGAGCGCGCTATTCGTCACGCCATTGAAGTTGCATGGAGCCGTGGTAACATTGATTCCATTTCCTCCTTATTCGGCTACACAGTTTCCATGACGAAAGCAAAACCTACAAACAGTGAATTTATTGCGATGGTTGCCGATAAATTACGTTTAGAGCATATGGCAGTTTAGGTTGCAGTCTTTATTATAATTTTTATATGGTATATTAAGCGTCTCTTCTCCTTTTGAGAAGAGCGTTTTTATTTTGTTTTTTGTTCTTTGAGAGTTATTACATAGGCGACGCGTATTACATTTGCTTTAACCCTTTACAGCATTATTGCGATAATAAATTAAAAAAATATGAAAATAATCTTACGTCTTCCTTATATTCGTGATAAGATTAAAAATTATATAAAAATTTAAGCTCTATTCACGATTATGGTTTATGTAAGGTAAGAATGACGTATGATTTTACTTCTCTATAATGATCACGTTGCAAGACGGTCATTCAATACATAAAAGTGTTCACTAGAGCCAAAAAGAAAAAGAAGTGGTGAAGCGAAATGAAAGTAGCAAAATTTGGAGGTAGTTCTGTCTCAAGTGCAGAACAGTTAAAAAAAGTAGCATCAATTATTACATCAGACCCACAACGAAAATGTATTGTTGTTTCAGCTCCAGGGAAACGCCATTCAGAAGATACTAAAGTCACTGACCTTCTTATCCAATTAGGTGAAAGAAGTTATAACGGTGATGAGTATGAAACCGTTCTTTCTTTAGTTTTAGATCGTTTTGGTGAGATTTTAACAGACCTTGGTTTGTCTAAGTCATTATTAAATGAGGTAGAAGATCAACTACGCTCAATAGTATCAGGGGAAACTGTATATACTCACCGTATGGATGCTTTAAAAGCAATGGGTGAGGACACCTTAGCGAAAGTACTTAGCCAATATTTAACAACTCTGGGGTATGACTCTTCTTACGTTCATCCGAAAGAAGCTGGTATTATTGTAAGTAATGAACCAGGACGTGCCCAGGTATTAGACGAGAGTTATAAGCGGTTGTATGAACTAAGGAAACGTGATGAAATTTTAGTTATTCCAGGCTTCTTTGGATATACGAAAGATGATCAATTAATGGCCTTCCCGCGTGGAGGTTCAGATATAACGGGTTCTATTGTTGCTGCCGGAGTGAAGGCATCTTTATATGAAAACTTTACGGATGTGGATTCGGTTTATTGTGTAAACCCAACCATTGTACCGAACCCAAAAGAAATTGTAGAATTAACGTATAAAGAGATGCGTGAACTTTCTTATGCTGGATTTTCTGTGTTTCATGATGAAGCTCTTATTCCAGCATTTAAAGCTCGTATACCTGTAAGCATAAAGAATACGAATTACCCTGATCGTAAGGGGACGATGATTTCTGCTGAACGCTCGACCACTAAAGGGCAACCGGTTGTAGGAATTGCTAGTGATGAAGGGTTCTTAAGTTTATATGTAAGTAAGTATTTAATGAACCGTGAGAAGGGATTCGGGCGTCATCTACTTCAAATTTTGGAAGAAGAAGATATTTCCTTTGAACATGCGCCATCTGGAATAGATGATATGTCTGTCATTATGCGTAGTGATCAATTAACTCCTGAGAAAGAAGCGGTTATTGTAAAACGGATTGAAGATGAACTAAGTGTGGATACCGTTACAATAGAACGGAATCTTGCGATGATCATGATTGTAGGAGAAGGAATGGATAGTACCATCGGTGTTTCTAGTAAAGCTGCTCGTGCTTTCGCTTCAGCATCTGTAAACATAGAAATGATTAATCAGGGATCATCTGAAGTTTCAATGATGTTTGGCATTAAGGCTGATCGTCTTAATGATGCAGTTCAATCCTTATATCAAGCATTCTTTGTAGAGGGTTAATAAGAGTGGATGTAGCCTCTAAAAGGATATAAATAGCAAAACAAAAAGAGCTTGGGAATCCAAGCTCTTTTTTATGCAGGTGGAATATTAAAATAAAATGAGTGTTAGCTTTGTATCCAATGGATAGCATCTTCAACAGTCTTGATACCGTAAGAGTGAATATCATGAAGAATTTGTTGGAAGAGTTCGGCTGTCATAATAGCGTCATTTAAGGCGTGATGTCTTTCGAGTTGTGTAATTCCAAAAGATGCAATCATGGAATCAAGCTGGTATTTATGATTTGGATACATTTTCTTCACCAATTTTTGAGCATCAATGGAGGGTGGAGTGTCAATAGGGAGCTTCCACCTTTTTAGTAAAGTTTGCAGGAATTTCATATCGAAAGCTGCTGGGTAGGCGACAAGAATAGTGTCTTTACTAAATTCCATAAAATCATCATAAGCTTCGAGAAACGTTTGGCCTCTTTGGAGATCCTTGCGAGTCATGCCAGTGAGATTAAGGGTGCGCTGGTGTACGGGTCGTATTGGCCGAACGTATTGATGGAATCGTTTGTAGGAAACGTGGTTAGTCCCTTGTATTCGAATCGCTCCTATTGAGATAATTTCATGTCCTAATTCAGGAAGTAATCCGGTGGTTTCCAAGTCAAATATAGTAAATGGGGCTTCCTGTATATTCATCTTTAGTAAATCTTCGTTGTGTTCTTGGGTAGAGAGTTTTTCGTGTAACTCATGATATTTATTAGTCTTTAAGTAAGGTCTTAATTTATATGCGTACATATGCCTCTCAAAAAAGATGTATTTTAATATCTCTAAATCAATCGGTAGCACGTTAAACCACCCGATTTCGGTTGTAACTTAACTCAAGTACTTGTTGAAGGCGTTTGGCAATTAGGAGAGATTCACGCAATATTTTCTTCTCCTCTTTAGATAAAGACATTACACTAATATCGTTGTTCAGCGTTTCTTGGAGCTGAATTTGTTGTAAATTTCGTTTTAAACGGAAACTCAGTAATCGATGCAAAGCCAGTTTTGCATTCTCTGTGTCCCTTGGGTGGAATCGTTCGTGTTTACGAAGGGTATCCAATCGTTTGATTGTATTAACGTCATCAATTCCATATTTAATCGTGTAAATACGGACGGCATTTACAATCTGCATAATAGCACCTTTTTTTAAATTCAATACTTTAGAGCGTCCTGTTCCATGTATGCGGCCGAACGGCTGAACAGGAACACGAAATCGTAAAGTATCCTTCATAAGGAGTTGTTGCAACGTTAAAGAACGTTTGATTTTTTGTGTGACAAATTCTCTGAGGTCATATGCGAGAGAAAAATCCCCAACAATTGGTCTGAAATCCATAAATATGGTGAAGTCTCTGATTTCTTCAGCGTCCATTTTATCTAACCATTCCTGTATAGAAGTATGCCATTGTTGTAATGATTTACGCCATTTTTGTTCCTTGGCCATAATCCCACCACTGCATAAAGGAAATCCGCAGGTTTCTAGCATATAGTTCACTTTTTCCGTGAAGATTTTGAAGAAGGTATCGATTTCGTCCTTATTTTCAAGGTGTTCATAATCATCTAAAATCATTCCATTGTCCTGGTCTGTGCTGAAAGCTTGCTCTTTTCTTCCTTCGCTCCCCATAACGATAAAACAATAGTTAATTGGAGGAGTGCCATATCCTTCCTCAACCATGTCTTCTTCAGCTAAGTGTAAGATTTGTTTATGCAATTCATCATTGTAGCTTGAGATTAGTTCGCAAATATCATAAGCGAACATGTTGTCATCTAGCAATTGAGCTACGAACTGTTGAAAGGCTCTGTTATACCGTGGTGATAAGCTAGTCAGCTCTTCTAGTGAATTTGCTTTCCCGATCTGATAGCGTAAATCAAAGTAGATAGAGTTTTGCATTTTTAAGAATGATGTTTGCCTTAACAATCCAACCACTTGCTGTTTGTGTAGTACGGGGATAATTGCAGCAGGATTATGCTTTAAGTAAGATAATGCGTCGTAAATAAAGTCTTGATCGTTAACGGCATAGGGCTCTTCATTTAGGTATTCTTCAATTCGTCCATTAAAATCTTGCTGCAAATAGGCGAGGATTAAGTCTTGATAATTAAAAACGCCAATCAATTCTTGGTCATCCCCGCAAACAATAAGTCCTCCTGCTTTTTCATCTTTCATCTTTTTAACTGCTTCTGTGACAGAAGCATTATGATGGATTGTAGTAGGTGTTTCAGAATAAGACACAACACGTTGCTTAAATAAATCACGATCGTAGCTTGAGTCATCCAACTCGCTCGTTTTATATTTAACTTCATGGTATAGGCTCTTCATTAGATTGCTTATACCTTCTAACACAATGTTTGAGAAGGCCTGGTTCTCAGACATAATTTCAACAAATCGCTCACGTTTGAAACGAATAGCTTTTGTTTCTTCGAGTGCTTGTACAGAAAATTTCATTTCTCCACTTGTTAGCATTATCATAATTCCAACAAGATCCCCGGGGTAGTAATAACGGATGGAAAGCTGTTTGCCGTTTGAGCGGTGAAGGATGTTTTTCGCTAAGCCGTTAAGAACAAAGTAGATATCACTTTCTTCCTCTTTCTCGTCTTCGTGAAAGATAAATTGATTTTTCTTATATGATTTTACAGTAGCATCAGTGAAAACACGGTCATACTGTGATTCCGTGAGCATTGTAAAAGGATATTGTTGTTTAAATACTTCAACATATTTCTCCAATCTATTCCCTCCATAATAAATTTTTCCCTCATTAGAGTATACCAAATTGTTAACATCTTGTAGAATATCACGTGTTATGTGAGGAAAGTTAACATACCTTCGTTGCATTAAAGGTGTGCGACGTGTAGAATAGATGTCATCTCCTTAGGTTGAATACTTAAGTTTTCAGCCTGAGTGAGTGGGTCCATTAAAAAAAGACCCCCAACTACTGGGTGGTCTTCATAGGTTGTTGCTGTTCTTTAGACTTTAAAGCGCCCTTTAGTCTTTCCGGATTTCTTATCACGGTAAAGAATGAATCCTCCAATGAAGGCTAGTCCCCCCAAGAATAAGAGGAGCCCGAAAGCGAATTGAATCCATACCTGGAATAAAAGAGGTTGTACGATTCCGAATAAGCTATCACGCATTAGTTTGAACCCTAAAACAGCTAGTGCTCCAGGGACAAATAAAATCAACATTGCCATAAAACGAGCCATTTGTTTGTTCTCCCCTTTTTGCTCTTCCAATTGTAGTATATCAAAGAAAATTAGGTCTTCCTAGTCTCGTTACGCTTGCTAAAATGTGCACATTCACCTAATATAAAAGTATGCAAATAATTGCAAGGTGTGGATGCGGATGAAGAGAGTTTTAGTAGTAGGTGCTGGTAAAGGGGGAACGGCTCTTTTGACCCTTTTAGGCAGCACGGAGATGATGGAAATTGTTGCTGTCGTTGATACAGAAGAGATGGCGCCGGGTATGCAATTGGCCAGAAATAAGAATATACCAACAGGTACAGATTGGAAAGAATATTTGGATCAGGGTATTGATATTGTCATTGAAGCAACAGGAGATGAAGAGGTATTTGAAGAGTTGCTTCAGGCGAGATCGAAGAAAACGGTCGTAATTCCTGGTTCTGTTGCTTACATAACATCAGAACTGCTAGAAGAGAAAAACGAATTATTGTCAGAGCTGAAGAGGCAGACTCAGAAACAAGAACTAATTCTGAGTGCTATTCACGACGGCATGATTGTTATTGATCGTTCGGAGACTGTAACATTTATGAATAGGAGTGCAGAGCGGATCCTCGGAACGACTAGAAAAGAAGCGATGGACAAGCCTATACAAGAAATCATTCCAACCTCAAGATTGTCGCACATTTTGCGTGTTCGTCGTAAAGAGGTTAACCAAAAACTTGAGCTCGAAAATGGGCGTAAGATTATCACAACAAGAATACCTATTATCGGATCTCATCAAGAAGTTTTAGGTGCTTTCGCGGTATTTAATGATATTACAGAAGTTGTTGATTTGGCTGAAGAAGTTACAGATTTAAAAGAAGTTAAGACGATGTTAGAAGCCATTATACAATCTTCTGAAGAAGCAATTTCTGTGGTAGATGAAAATGGGATGGGGATTATGATTAACCCGGCTTATACACGGATCACGGGATTGTCTGAAAAAGATATTGTAGGAAAGCCCGCGACGGCTGATATATCTGAAGGAGAAAGTATGCACATGCGTGTCCTTCAGACGAGGCGTGCTGTTCGTGGTGTCCGTATGAGTGTCGGTCCATCGAATAAAGAAGTTCTCGTAAATGTTGCTCCTGTTATTGTGGATGGAAAGTTAAAAGGAAGTGTTGGTGTTCTTCATGACGTTTCGGAAATTCGTTCATTAACAAGTGAGCTTAGAAAAGCCCGGCAAATTATACGTAGTCTTGAAGCTAAATATACCTTTGATGATATTATTGGAGATTCGCCGGAAATGACCCTTGCGCTTGAACAAGCGAAGGTAGGGGCTAAAACCCCTGCAACGGTGTTGTTGAGGGGGGAGTCTGGTACGGGCAAAGAGTTGTTTGCTCATGCCATTCATAATGAAAGTAACCGTCGGCATAATAAATTTATTCGTGTGAATTGTGCGGCGATAGCAGAATCCATACTCGAAAGTGAGTTGTTTGGCTACGAAGAAGGTGCTTTCTCGGGCGCTAAACGCGGAGGTAAGCGTGGTTACTTCGAAGAAGCTAATCATGGGAGTATATTCCTTGATGAAATTGGTGAGTTGTCCTTGCCTATGCAAGCCAAGTTGTTGAGGGTCCTTCAGGAAAATGAGATCGTCCGTGTAGGTGGTACAAAGCC
This sequence comes from Pontibacillus chungwhensis BH030062, assembly GCF_000770675.1. Classification (GTDB taxonomy): domain Bacteria; phylum Bacillota; class Bacilli; order Bacillales; family BH030062; genus Pontibacillus; species Pontibacillus chungwhensis. Next base: position 178,916 of record NZ_AVBG01000004.1, on the reverse strand, counting down.
GATCTCTATTGATGTTCGAGTGATTGCGGCTACCAACGTGAAGATGGAAAAAGCTATTATGGATAAGAGTTTTAGGGAGGATTTATATTACCGTCTTAATCGATTGCCCATATTCATTCCACCACTTCGAGAAAGAAATGTTGATATATCCTCTTTGGTTTACCATTTAATTCATAAAATCAACCAAGATTACGGCCGTAATGTAAATGATATTTCGGGAGATGCTTTGCGTTATTTAGAACAATATAATTGGCCTGGTAATGTTCGCGAGCTTGAGAATATTATTGGGAGAGCTATGATTTACATGAATATGAATGAAGAGGAAGTGAAGCTATCTCACTTACCTGAGCTTTTTGAACACCCTAAAAACCCTGTGCGAAAAACAGATCCTTCAACAGAATGGGAAGGGCAAACGTTGCAACAATCGCTTGAAGATTTCGAGAAAAAAGTTATAAAAGATGCATTTCGGTCTTGTGGAGGTAATAAAACCAAGACAGCTAAGGCTCTGGGAGTCTCTATCCGAAACTTGTATTATAAGCTTGATAAATTCGGTATTGATAAAAACAGCATGCAAGATCTTTCGTAGTGCGCAAGGTATTGCACGTTTTTGTGTTATCAAAAAAGCGTTTTCAAAGCACTGAAGTTGGCATGGTTTTTGCATAAGTAGTAATGTGAGAGTTATGGGAAGGTGATTGTTTATGAAGTTGCAAGACATACTCGGAAAAGTTGATCAAAAATCAAAAAAAAGAGTAGCTGTTGCCCAAGCGGCTGATAGGGAAGTAGTAACGGCAGTAAAACATGCATTAGAATATGATCTTGCCAATTTCTTTCTTGTGGGTGACGAAAGTGAAATTCAACAGATAGCTGAAGTTGTTGGATTAGACCTTTCTGATGAAAGGATAGAATTAAAGCACGTCCCAGATCAGACTTTAACGGCAACTGAAGCAGTTAAATCTGTGTCAGAGGGCTACTCAGACGTGGTCATGAAGGGTCAAATTGATACAAAAATAGTATTGAAAGCCGTCCTTAACAAAGAGTATGGCTTAAGAGCAGGGAAGGTATTATCCCACGTTGCGGTTTTTGAAGTACCAAATCGTGACAAATTTGTTCTTTTAACTGACTCAGGAATGAATATAACGCCAACACTAGAAGAGAAAGCTCAAATCATATCAAACGCTGTACATGTAGCTAAAGGTATTGGTATTCAAATGCCTAAAGTAGCACCACTTGCCGCAGTGGAGGTTGTAAACCCAACTATGCCTGCCACTGTTGACGCTGCAGCCTTAACTCAAATGCAAAAAAGAGGGCAAATTAAAGATTGTATTGTAGATGGGCCCCTAGCTTTTGATAATGCGGTGTCATTCGAAGCGGCGGGTCAAAAAGGTATTCAGTCAGATGTAGCAGGTCAAGCAGATATTTTACTCGTCCCTGCTATTGAAGTCGCCAATGCTTTGTATAAATCATTTGTCTACTTCGCTGGAGCGAAAGTGGCCGGGGTCATTAGCGGGGCTAAAGCACCAATTGTCCTCACGTCACGTTCAGATACAGCTGAAAGTAAATTATATTCATTAGCGCTTGCACTACTAACTTCTGAAGAAAAATAGAGGGGGAAATGAACTATGGAAATTTTTAAGTATATGAAAGAATACGACTACGAGCAACTAGTATTTTGTCAAGATGAAGCATCAGGACTAAAGGCGATTATAGCTATTCACGATACTACACTAGGGCCTGCCCTTGGTGGTACACGTATGTGGTCATATGATACGGAAGAAGAAGCGATTGAAGATGCTCTTCGCTTAGCGAAAGGGATGACGTACAAGAGCGCTGCAGCAGGCTTAGGCCTTGGTGGTGGTAAAGCGGTTATTATCGGAGACGCTAAAAAAGATAAAAATGAAGAAATGTTCCGTGCCTTTGGTCGTTATATTCAAGGGTTAAATGGCCGTTATATTACAGCAGAAGATGTCGGCACAACTGTACATGATATGGATACAATCCACGAGGAAACAGACTATGTTACTGGAATCTCTCCTGCATTCGGTTCTTCCGGTGACCCATCTCCTGTAACAGCATACGGAATTTATCGTGGTATGCAAGCAGCTGCAATGGAAGCTTATGGATCTCCATCTCTTGAAGGAAAAGTCATTGCTGTTCAAGGTGTTGGGAACGTATCGTATAACCTTTGTAAGCACCTACACGAAGCAGGTGCGCAGCTAATCGTAACGGATATCAACAAAGAATCTGTTGCTCGCGCAGTTGAAGATTTCGGAGCAAAAGCTGTAGAGCCGGATGAAATCTACAGTGTTGACTGTGACATTTACTCTCCTTGTGCGCTTGGAGCAACAATCAATGACGATACGATTCCTCAATTGAAAGCAAAAGTGATTGCAGGTGCAGCCAATAACCAGTTGAAAGAAGAGCGTCACGGAGATCAAATTCACGAAATGGGCATTGTCTATGCACCGGACTATGTAATTAACGCTGGTGGGGTTATTAACGTAGCAGATGAGTTATACGGATATAACCAAGAACGTGCCATGAAGAAAGTAGAAGGTCTTTACGACAATGTTATGGAAGTTTTCAATATTGCACGTCGCGATAACATTCCAACATACAAAGCAGCTGACCGAATGGCTGAAGAGCGTATTGAAAAACGTCGTAGAACACAAAGCAAATTCTTACAGAACGGTCACAATATATTAAGCCGTCGTTAATGAAATGAAGTATGGAGTGGAGGGGAAACATCTTGCAACAATCGTATCGCGTTCTAGTCATCAATCCAGGGTCAACATCAACAAAGATCGGAGTATTTAATGATGACCAGTGTATTTTTGAAGAAACGATTCGTCATACATCTGAAGAAACCTCTCAATTCCCACGCATCATCGATCAATTTGAATTTCGAAAGAAAACCATACTCGATGCCCTTCACCATGAGGGCATCAGTAGTTCAAAATTAGATGCTGTATGTGGAAGAGGAGGCCTGCTTCGACCGATCGAAGGAGGTACGTATAAAGTTAATGAAGAAATGTTAGATGATTTAAAAATGGGCTATAACGGAGAGCACGCTTCAAATCTTGGTGGGATTATCGCCCACGAGATTGCAGAGAGTTTAAATATACCTGCTTTTATTGTCGATCCAGTTGTAGTAGATGAAATGGCAGAAGTTGCGCGAATTTCAGGAGTTCCTGAGATTCCTAGAAAGAGTATCTTTCATGCTTTAAACCAAAAAGCTGTTGCACGTCGCGTAGCATCTGAACTGAATCAACCATATGAAGAGCTTAATATCATTGTGACTCACATGGGTGGTGGAATTACAGTTGGCGCCCATGAGCGTGGAAGAGTTATCGATGTGAACAATGGTTTGCATGGTGACGGGCCTTTCTCACCCGAACGAGCGGGTACCGTTCCGGCTGGTGACCTTGTATCCTTATGTTTCTCTGGCGAGTACTATCGCGAAGAAGTCATGAAGAAACTAGTAGGACAAGGTGGTATTATGGCTTATCTCGAAACAAACGATGCTCGTGATGTAGAGAAGCGTATTGAAGAAGGAGACGAAAAGGCTCGTCAAATTTTTGATGCAATGGCTTATCAGGTAGCCAAGGAGATCGGTTCAATGAGTGCGGTTTTAGGCGGGAAAGTTGATGCAATTGCGTTAACTGGAGGCCTTGCCTATGGGAAATCATTTGTTTCTATGATTACTGAACGTGTGAACTGGATTGCTGACTGCTTAATCTATCCTGGAGAAAATGAATTGCAGGCTCTCAATGAAGGGACACTTCGTGTGTTACGCCAAGAAGAGCAACCGAAACACTACCCAAACCCAATTGGATGAAAGGGGAGATTTCATTGGCTAATGAATATGATTTAGTTGTACTTGGAGGAGGAACAGGTGGTTATGTAGCTGCTGTTCGTGCTTCTCAGCTAGGGTTAAAAACAGCTATTGTTGAAAGTGGGAAATTAGGAGGCACTTGTCTTCATAAAGGCTGTATTCCTTCAAAAGCATTGCTTCGAAGTGCGGAAGTGTTCGAACAAACGAAGAAAGCGGATACATTTGGGATTGAGACAGAACCTCCTACTCTTAATTTCTTTAAAGTACAAGAACGTAAACAATCCATTATTGATACGTTACATACAGGGGTACAAGGGTTAATGAAAAAAGGGAAAATTGACGTTTACGAAGGATTTGGTCGCATTTTAGGTCCAAGCATCTTCTCTCCTTCTGCAGGAACCATCTCTGTTGAAATGAATAATGGAGATGAAAACCAAATGCTCATACCGAAAAACGTCTTGATTGCAACAGGCTCTAGCCCTCGGACATTACCAGGACTTGAAGTGGATGAAGATTATGTTATGACATCTGATGAAGCTTTAAGTATGAAAGAACTTCCAGAATCGATTGTCATTGTTGGCGGAGGCGTCATTGGAATTGAATGGGCTTCCATGCTAACTGATTTTGGTGTGCAAGTTACGGTACTAGAGTATACCGATCGTATTCTACCTACTGAAGATAAAGACATCTCAAAAGAAATGACTCGTCTTATGAAGAAGAAGGGTGTAAAGATCGTGACAGGTGCTAAAGTTCTTGGTGAAACATTAAAGAAAGAAGCGGGCGTAGAGATCCAAGCTGAACATAAAGGTGAAACTAAGACTTATTCTGCTGATCGTATGCTTGTATCTGTAGGACGCTCTCCGAATGTGAATAATATTGGTCTTGAAAACACCGACATAGTTGTTGAAAACGGATCCATTCAAACAAACAAATTCTATCAGACAAAGGAATCACACATCTATGCGATAGGGGATGTTATTGGTGGTATGCAGTTAGCACATGTTGCTTCACATGAAGGCATCACAGCAGTTGAGCATATGGCAGACCAAGACCCTATGCCTTTGAATATGGAGCAAGTTCCATCTTGTATCTATTCCAACCCAGAAGCAGCTAGTGTTGGGTTAACAGAGGATCAAGCGAAGGATAAGGGTTACAACGTAAAAGTCGGCAAGTTTCCTTTTAAAGCTGTTGGGAAAGCACTTGTGTACGGAAATTCAGATGGATTTGTAAAAATCGTAGCCGACGAGGAAACAGATGATCTTCTTGGTGTTCATATGATTGGTCCTCATGTCACAGATATGATCTCAGAGGCTGGTCTTGCCAAAGTATTAGATGCAACACCTTGGGAAGTTGCTCATAGTATTCACCCGCATCCTACCCTTTCTGAGGTGATGGGGGAAGCGGCTTTAGCCGTTGACGGAAAACAAATTCACGGATAATGAGGAGGAATTTTTGTGACTGAGAATCGTCACCAAAAACTAGGCCTTTCAGATGAAGAAGTATTAGATATGTATCGTACGATGCTCCTTGCTCGACGCATCGATGAAAGAATGTGGTTGTTAAATCGTTCAGGAAAAATCCCGTTTGTTATTTCTTGTCAGGGACAAGAAGCCGCACAGGTGGGAGCCTCTTATGCATTAGATCGAGAACAAGACTATGTAGCTCCGTATTATCGCGATATGGGTGTTGTTTTATCTTTTGGTATGACAGCTAAAGATTTAATGTTATCTGGATTCGCAAAAGCAGAAGATCCAAACTCTGGCGGTCGTCAAATGCCTGGTCACTTCGGGCAAAAGAGTAATCGCATTATAACAGGTTCTTCTCCGGTGACAACACAGGTTCCTCATGCTGTAGGATTTGCACTTGCAGCTAAAATGGAAAAGAAAAACTTTGTTTCCTTAGTAACTTTAGGGGAAGGTTCATCCAACCAAGGTGACTTCCATGAAGGCCTTAACTTTGCAGGAGTTCATAAGTTACCGGTTATTGTAATGGTAGAGAACAATAAATATGCTATCTCGGTACCATTAGAAAAGCAGTTAGCTTGTGAGAAGGTATCCGATCGTGCCGTTGGGTATGGCATGCCTGGATATACTGTAGACGGGAATGATCCCCTTGCAGTATATGAAGCGGTAAAAGGCGCTGCTGATCGTGCGCGTAGTGGAGAAGGCCCAACGCTTATTGAAACCGTATCTTACCGTTTGACTCCACACTCAAGTGATGATGATGATCGTACGTACCGTGAGCGTGAAGAAGTAGAAGAAGCAAAGAAGAAAGACGCTCTTGTCACATTCAAAGCATACTTACAAGAAGTAGGTGTGTTAACAGAAGAGAAAGATAAAGAGTTAGAAGAAGAAATGAAATCTCTCATCAATGAAGCTACTGATTACGCAGAGGAAGCACCATATGCTGAAGCTGAGAGCGCATTGAAATACGTTTACGCTGAGGACGAGTAAGGAGGGGGAACGAATATGCCAGTAATGTCTTATATTCAAGCAGTTACACAAGCGTTACATGAAGAAATGGAACGCGACGAGAAAGTATTTGTGTTAGGAGAAGATGTAGGGAAACGCGGAGGCGTATTCCGTGCTACGGACGGTCTTTACGATAAGTTTGGAGAAGCACGCGTAATTGATACACCTCTCGCAGAGTCTGCAATCGCTGGTGTCGGAATTGGTGCAGCTATGTATGGGATGCGTCCTGTCGCTGAAATGCAGTTCGCTGATTTCATTATGCCTGCTGTTAACCAAATTATCTCAGAGGCAGCAAAAACACGCTATCGCTCAAATAATGATTGGAATGTACCAATGACGATTCGCGCTCCTTATGGAGGCGGTGTTCATGGAGCGCTTTACCATTCCCAGTCTGTTGAAGCAGTATTTGCAAACCAACCTGGTTTAAAAATTGTCATGCCATCCACACCGTATGATGTAAAAGGACTATTGAAAGCAGCTATTCGAGATGATGATCCAGTTCTATTTTTTGAACATAAACGAGCGTATCGTTTAATTAAAGGTGAAGTTCCTGAAGATGATTACACACTACCGATAGGAAAAGCTGATGTGAAACGAGAAGGTTCAGATATCACTGTCATCACATATGGTCTATGTGTACATTTTGCCCTTCAAGCCGCAGAGAAATTGGCTGAAGAAGGAATCGATGCTCATATTTTAGATCTTCGTACGGTTTATCCGTTAGATCAGGAAGCCATTATCGAAGCAGCGAAGAAGACCGGGAAAGTGCTTCTTATTACAGAAGATAATAAAGAAGGAAGCATTATCGGTGAGGTATCTGCTATTGTATCAGAGAATTGCTTGTTTGATCTTGATGCGCCGGTAAAACGTCTGGCTGGTCCGGATGTTCCGTCCATGCCATACTCACCGCCAATGGAAAAGTATTTCATGATGAATCCGGATAAAGTTGAAAAAGCAATGCGTGATCTTGCTGAATTCTAGGAATGAAGGAGGGGCTAGCAGTTGGCTAAAGAAAAGATTAACATGCCTCAGCTCGGGGAGAGTGTCACAGAGGGGACGATTAGTTCATGGCTCGTTTCCGTTGGAGACACAGTAGAGAAGTATGATCCAATAGCTGAAGTCATGACGGATAAAGTAAATGCAGAAGTACCATCTTCTTTTAGTGGCAAAATTGTCGAGCTCGTTGCAGAAGAAGGAGAAACGATTGAAGTAGGGAACTTAATCTGCTATATCGAAACAGAGGGTTCTAGCGAGGCAACGGAGGAAGCAAGTGCTTCTGAAAAACCAGAGACACCAGTTGAAAAAGATGGTGTAGGATCATCTGATGATGAAGATCAGCCGATGAAAAAGCGTTATTCTCCGGCCGTCATGCGAATGGCGCAAGAAAATGATATTGATCTGAATCAAGTTCAAGGCTCAGGTCGCGGTGGACGTATTACTCGAAAAGATATTGAAAAAATCATTGCTTCAGGTGACCTTCCAAAAGCAGATGAGGCGCCTAAGCCAAAAGAGCAAGTTCAAGAAACTCAACCTGCAAAAGAAACGAAAGAAGTTCCAGCACCACAAGCTGCTAAACAAACTAGTGGTCCTCAACCAACAGCCAATGAAGGGGATATTGAGATTCCGGTTACTGGTGTACGTAAGGCGATCGCTCAAAATATGGTGAAATCAAAAACTGAAATCCCTCATGCATGGATGATGGTGGAAGTGGATGTAACGAACCTTGTAGAGTATCGAAACTCTGTCAAAGAAGATTTCAAGCAAAAAGAAGGCTTTAGCCTTACTTTCTTCTCATTCTTCGTAAAGGCAGTAGCTCAGGCACTGAAGGAATATCCTCAGCTAAACAGCACATGGGCAGGCGATAAGATCATCCAACGCAAAGCGATTAACCTAAATATCGCTGTAGCGAAAGAAAATGAACTGTTTGTTCCTGTAATTAAAGATGCGGATGATAAAAGCATAAAAGGACTTGCAAAGGACATCACAGACCTTGCTACAAAAGCTCGTAACGGCAAATTAACCAATGATGACATGCAAGGTGGTACCTTCACAGTGAATAACACAGGTTCATTTGGATCCGTGCAGTCTATGGGAGTTATTAATCACCCGCAGGCAGCCATTCTTCAAGTGGAATCGATTGTGAAGAAGCCAGTCTATATGAACGGTATGTTCGCAGCGCGTGATATGGTCAACCTATGCTTGTCTCTAGACCACCGTGTTCTAGATGGTCTAGTAGCTGGTAATTTCCTTGCTCGCGTGAAAGAGATCCTAGAAACCATGACAAAAGAGAACACTTCTGTGTACTAAATAGTAAACCCTCTGAGTGTTAAACTCAGAGGGTTTTTTTTGGTTCTGTAAATGTTTAGGGTTGTTATTGGTTTTAAAACGATTGTTCAAGACTCGAAGTTAAGAAAATGTCTCCGTATGCTTTAATTGAGTATAAGGTGGGCCTGGAAACCACTCGCTTCCCAGCTCCCCGCAGGAAAGCGAGTTGTCCCCGAGCAAGCCCAACCACTCATCAAACATAACGGCCCCTTCCTGATAAAATATCTCAACTTAGAGTTTTTCCATATCAAGGATCTTATATGGGACTATTAAAATTCACACTATAAAGCCTATTCTTCAAGGAATATAAAGTAAACTTTACTTTTTCAACAAAGCCCTACTCAAAGGAAAGATTCCAAGACTCTGCACTATGAGAGAGATCAGAACGACTGAAAAGGAAAGTGACAAGAGGATGTCCGTTCCTTCAGCGCTGCTTTCTGCTTGTAATGTAAGAATAAGGACAACAGACATGGTCCCTTTAATACCTGACCAACTTATAAGAGCAATCTCTCTACCACTAAGTTCTCTCCGCCAGGCAGGAAATAGTTTAATTGTTCCAATCATAACGATATAACGGATGAGAAGAGAGGCTAAAAAGATTAGTATAGATAAATACCAATAGTCAAAGACCAAATAACCAGAAGCCTCAATCCCTATAAGTAAGAATACGAGCGAAAGAATGGTAGGTTCTACAATATCCCAAAAACCATCTAAAGATTCTCGGTAGTGATCTTCCTTATTTGTGTGTCCGAACTCCCAGCTCAACATAATCCCTGCGCTTACTGTAGCTAGAACACCTGATACACCGATGTGCTCAGCGATAAGAAAAATGCCGTAAGCTAATATAATACTGAGCATAACCTGGTATTCTTTGTGGTGAGTGAAGTGAACGGCTTTACTGACAGCCCAGCCACAAAAGATTCCAAGAACTATTCCGCCAAGAGAAACAAGAAGAAATTCATTTATAAAAGATGTAAGCGAAAGGTTCTTGTCATGAATGAACATGCCAGATAAGAATGTGAATAAGACGACACTCGTTCCATCATTAATCATAGATTCTCCCTCAACAACATCGGCAATCTTTGGATTATCAGCAGATTGCTTCAAAATGGATACAACTGAAACTGGATCCGTAGGCGTGAGGATAGAAGCCACAATCATAGCACCAAGGAAGGTAATAGGTACAACGATCCCACCAATAAAAAAGGTAATCACACCAAATAAAATGGCAGTAAAAAGTAAACCGATTGTACTTAATACAGCGATTAGTCCTGCGTGCTCCTTAAGAGATTTGGGCGAATAGCGGTAAGCAGAGATGAAGAGCAAAGCAGGTAGAAATATATCGTAGAGAATTGTTTCTGTTAGGTCGACAGAATTGAAAAAGGGTATGAAAGAAAGTCCAATACCAATGATCACTAAAACCGGCGGAACAGGAATGTTTTCTTGTTTTTTATCTAAACTAAAAACGAGATAACCTACAAATAATAAAAGAATTAATTGGGTTGGATTCATAAGTACACCTCCTGATTTACGCATTTCCCCCATCCCGAAATTTTAAATCCTTCAAGATGGGTAAAATCTTCTAGTTTACGCTAGTTCTATAGGGGAATGGGTAAAAGTCGAATCCTTTACGTAGGAGAAGTGAACAATGAGCCAGTTTTTAACTTTTGGATTATTTATTGTATCAGCTATTTTAGCTTATTTTGTAGCCAGTAGATTAGCAATGTTTGGGGACGGGTTAAGTGAGAAGAATAAAACCTCCTCCTCATTTATGGGGATTCTGATTGGGGCAGCTATTTCCCTTCCTGAACTAACAGCAAGTGTCACAGCCATTTCGATCGACAGTCCTGATCTAGCAATAGGGAACTTGCTAGGGAGTAATCTATTTAATTTATTAGCGTTGGCAATATTAGATATCATTTACCGTAAAACACAAATTATGGGCAAAGCCGATGTAGGTAGTAAGCTCTATAGTTACCTTGTTATACTGATGACATTAATTGTAGTAGCAGGGTTAATGATTGATGTGCCAGCTCAGATTTATCATATTGGCCTTTTCTCAATCATCCTAGTACTCGTGTACATTATTGGAGTACGTTGGGTTAATCGGAAAACAGAAGAAAAGGTGAAACGTAGAAGTCGGAAAAATGAGAAGTATGCAGATTATACGTATAAGCAAATTGTATTACGCTTCACATTGTGTGCAGTAGCGATTATGATTGTTGGGTCCGTATTAACGATAACGGCTGATGAGATCGCTTCTATTACAGGTTTAGGCTCTTCTTTCGTAGGGTCCTTTTTAGTGGGCGCGAGCACTTCCTTACCAGATGCTGTCAGTGTTATTACAGCCTTAAAGTTGAGGAACTATAGTATGGGGGTTAGCTCATTGCTTGGCAGTAACGCATTTAATATTATGCTGCTGTCCTTTACAGATGCTATTTACTTAAAAAATAATCTGTTAGCCCATGCGAGCCCTTCTAATATTGTCACTAGTGTTTCTTCCATTATCGTTGTTTTTGTTATTCTATACAGTATTACACGAAAGAAAGAGCGCTCAACCCTCCTTTATGTCATACCACCTTTATTAATCGTATGTTTATATATTGTAGCGACGCTAGCTGTTTATCAGATGAAATAACAAAAGGTCTACTCATGTTGAGTAGACCTTTTTTATGGCTTAAATGGCAATTTTCTGCCCACATCCTGATAATGTTCTACCAAAACGGATACGTCCACATTGAAGTTAGCCTTAGTAAAGAACTGATTCCAATCGTCTTTAATCTTGTACCATTCTTTTGTATAGTTTATTCGGAAAGGTTCCATGAGTTCATAATAATCAACTTTGTGCTCTTTCTGAGCTTTCTCGATAGAGTTAACAACTATTGATTGTATTCTTTCTTCTATTGCTTTTTCTTGTTTTTCTACATATTCCTGGTTGAATTGGTCTGAATCATAGCTCCAGTCTTCACCCAGCTTGCCTTGAAAGGATAAGTGGATATCATAAGTCAGTATGTCATTTTGATAATTTGGGGTAACCTTACTACTCATTTTTTTGATTTCGAAAGTGAAAGGGTGTTGTTGACCTTCATCCACACCAAATACCTCAATGACTCCTCCTTGGGATCGTTCGTTTATCCAATTAAACGCTCTTGTTTCGTCTTTTGATAGAACACCAACCACTTTTTTTGAATCGGCATTAACAATGACTCCTCCATTAATATATATCGCGTTTTCTTTAAGGGAAGCGAATGGTATGATAAAACTTTTCTGATGTGAGAAGTATTTAGATATATCACCTAGGGATATAGTTGGAGCCATTTCAGCAGTCTTCGTAGTGTAATTATGAGTGATCTTGTCTAAGTATATGGAAGGGACTTTATCTTCTTCTGGTGCAATGTTGAATAAAGTTTCAGCCTCTTCCTCTGAAATGAATACTTGAACACTTCTTCTAATTTCATGGTCTCTGTTAAAAAAATAGGTCAACTTCAAAAGGTCTGTGGTTTCTGCGAGCTCTTTACTAATAACAACAGTTTTCAAATGGTAATAGTAAGGGGGGCGGCTAACGAACTTAGATTGCTCTCGAATGGTTTGCAAAATGGATGGCGCTGTGACTGTTTCGTTAACGTAGGGCTTACTACCTGAAGTACCGCTCTTAACTTGTGAAGAAATAGACTGAGGCAACACGTATTGGTTTGTTACAGTGAGCATGTGGGATTGAGCTGAATCTTCAGGCTTATCGATAGCCACTCCGGTAATAATACCAAGCTCCTCAATCTCTCGGTGATCCCAGCAACCTGTAAGTACGAATACAGCGACAATCAAAATACAAATGGCCCTCATTGCCTTTGCCCCCTTACAAGAGAGACTAATAAAAGGGTGAGTGGAATAGCAATTCCAATAACTATCATGCTATAACCAACCCAAACCCCCATCGTAAACATCTCGTTAATGTTCTTTGGCGTCATCGCTATGATGTAAATAAGCGGAATGATTGAAAAGACGGCTGTCTCTTTCTTTACTTTAAAGATGGTCTTAATCCCGAGAGCAGCCAAATAAAAGACAACTGCTAACGTGGTAAATATCGATAAAATCCAAAGAGGTATAAAAAACGTTTCAAACCGCTCAAAAAAGAAGTTCCGTATCTCAATCGACTTGGCCAACTCCATTAGTGGATAGACTAGAGTCATTGTTTCTCCAACGCCCATAATCCCTCCTACCATAATGACAATAATGGCATATAGTAATGTTGGAATAGCTACTCCATAAACAGCTGCTTTCTTAACGCGTTGTGGATTTCTCATATGCGCCTGAATAAATAAAATAATTTCAATACCGACAAAGGATAAGATCGTAGCACTCATCCCCTTCATAATAGGAGTGAATCCTTCAAAGAATGGTCGGATGTGATTTATTTCAAATTGGTTGGCGCTTAAAATCATAATTAGTAAAGTGAAGGTAATAATAGCTGGGAAATACAGCTCAAATAATCGGAAAATGGCTGAATACCCACCAAGGACCAAATAGACAGTCGTCCCTATAAAGATCAGCATAGTGAAGGATACTGGCGTACGGTCTAAAATGAACATTTGAATAAGTTCAGCCATAGCCCGGGTCTCAAACGCAGCGAAAGTTATATAGTAAGCAGTAGTAATGAGGGTTAAAAATCCACCGATCCATGACCCTACAATTAAGCGATTATATTGGAAATAGGACAACCCTGGATAACGATTGTTCAGAGTGATTAACAAGAACATTACCCCAATTGCTAAGCCACCTGTTAGAAGAACGCTCACCCATCCAGAAGCAATACCTGCAGCTGTGAATACTTCTCGGGGGAGGGTAATCATGCCAACTCCGAGAACGGTCAGACTAATACCGATGGTAACTTGATTTTGAGTGAGTCTGGTTGTATCCAAAGCTGACTTCATTTCTTGTTCCTCCCTTAATTTTTTGAGCGCATTCGTTTTTCATCTTGTGGATTGAGCATATCCGGTCTTGATTTAAGACGTTTAGTTTGGGTACGTATAAACATGTCCTTCCACCCTTTAGGGCTGTAAGGAACAAGCGGTTCTAGATAGTACACGCCAAAACTTTTTAAGCGGACAAGGTGAACAGATAACAAGATAAGAGCAATGACGATCCCGTACAACCCTAGTAGTGCAGCTGATATCATAAAAGGGAATCGCAAAATGCGCAAAGAAACCCCTACATAATACTGAGGTAAAGCAAAGGAAGAGATTGCTGTTAGTGCTACAACGATAACCATCATTGGGCTTACGAGGCCTGCTGACACAGCTGACTCCCCAATGACAAGACCTCCAACAATTCCAACGGCCTGACCTACCGGATTGGGTAAACGAATACCTGCTTCTCTTAGGATCTCAATAGTGACTTCCATTAAAAGTGCTTCAACAATTGATGGAAATGGAACACCTTCTCGACTTCCCGCCAAGGAAATAACTAGGTCAGTAGGAATAAGCCCCTGGTGGTACGAGATTAAAGCTACATAAATAGACGGTAGGCATAAAGCGATTAGCGCTGCTCCGATTCGTAATATACGAATAAGAGAAGAGTAGACCCACCGCTCATAGTAGTCTTCAGCACTCTGATAAAACGAATTAATGGTAAGTGGTGCAATCAGCACAAAGGGGGTGTGGTCCACTATAATAGCAACTCTCCCTTCTGCCAGAGAACCTGCAACAGTGTCCGGTCTTTCTGTTACTTGAACCTGAGGAAAGGGGGACAGAGAATTTTCTTCAATTAATTGCTCGATAACACCCGACTCTTGGACGCTATCGATGTCGATTTTACTTAGCCTGTTTTTTACTTCCTGAACAATTTTAGGATTTGTTAAACCATTTATAGACATAACAACAACATCAGTCTTAGAACGCTCCCCAACTTTGAAGTAGTCTAACTGTAAGTCGGGGTCCTTCAAACGTTTACGGACGAGACCAATATTAAGGAGGAGGGTTTCCACGAATCCATCTCTTGGACCTCGTACAACAGATTCTGATGATGGAGCTTGTATACTGCGCTGAGGCATCTTCCTGGAATTAAGAATAATCCCGTCTTTAAATGTATTAGAAAGAATGAGTGCATTCCCTTGTAATAAATGAGAAGTACACTGATGAAGAGTGTCGACGATAGAAGATTCACTAATCGTCAGCACATCTTTCCGCAGGGTTTCAGGAGTTAAGTCGGATAGGTACGTGGTTTCACTTAAGCTTCTGATCGCTCTAAGCTGTTCATGTACAACCGCAGTATCTGTTAATTCCTCAATAAATAAAAAAGCCCCGGTATACGTATATGGGTCGGAAGTGAATTTTACAATTTTGAGGTCGAAGCTGTTCCCGAGAAGGGCTTTTAGTGTTTGAATGTCATCCTGGAGCTTCCCTGTAAGTCTTTCTTGTTGAAGGGGAGGAGTCTCAATATGTTTGGGTGTATGTTCTAATTTTTTTTGTGCATGTTGAAAGAGTAATCGATTCAGAAACTTTTTCATAGAAGACTCCTTTTACTCTTTTTGTAGCCAAAGGACAAATTGCCTGATCCCAAATGGAACCGCCCAGGCGAATAAAGCTCCTACTAAAACGGGAATACTTGGTAAATGATCAACAATGATTTTCATCTTTATCACCTATTGTTTATTATGAGATATTTTGGTGATAGATTATGCATTCATTTATAAACTCATCGTTTAAAAAGGAGAGAAACAAATGGATATTGTTATGGATTCCGTGAAGGTAATTGGGAGGATCGTTACCATCTTGCCTTTAATGCTAGCTATTGGGCTATTTATGGGGAAACGTTCTATTGGAGAACTCCCTGTTATTGATTTTCTGACCGTACTTGTACTTGGTTCTGTTGTAGGAGCGGATATTGCTGATCCAAACATTCACCATATACATACGGTAGTTGCTATAATTGTCATCGCAATACTTCAAAAAGCGATCGTCTTGTTAAAGCTGAAGCAGCAAACGATTGGGAAATGGTTAACGTTTGAGCCTACGATCGTGATTTATAAAGGTGAATGGAAACGCTCCAACTTGAAACGCATTCAATACTCTGTTGATAATGTATTACAAATGCTCAGGGAACAAGGTGTTTTTCATACGACGGATGTTGAAATGGCGGTAGTGGAACCTAATGGACGCTTGTCGGTAAAACGAAGGCCTGATGTTGAACCAGTAGTACGTGCAGATTTACATATTCACAAACCAGGAAATAACTATGAGATTCCCATTATTTTAGATGGGATCATTCAAAAGGATGTATTGAGGAGAATGGGGAAGGAAGAGAGCTGGGTAAGAGAACAGATGAATCATCAAGATATCCCGGATGAAAGTCGAGTTTTCTATGGAGCCCTTACCTCAACAGGAGTTTGTACATTTTCCTTAAAAGAAGCAACGATAGATAATCTTCCTCCGATTGAACATTAACGTTTGAAAATTAAAAAAGGTGAACCTCCAGATGGGTTCACCTTTTTTCATAAGAATAACACAATAAATAGTTGTAAATAGATTTGTACCATAAAATAAAATGCAATGGCATATTTGTAATTAAATAGCAGACCATTCTTAATAATACTCAATCGATTGACGGAACTTAATATAATCGACGGAAGAATAAGTGGCGAGAGCATAATGGATATGACACTTCCGGATGTTATTCCAAGCACCACAATTTCCGGAGGATACGGTAAGTCGACACCTTGTAAAATTCCTGATACAAGGACAATAACAGTTAGAGGACCGAGTCCAATAAATCCAAGGGTAATGACTACAAACGGCAGTACCCATAAGAAGTTTAGGAAAGGTACGGCATCTGTTAGGTAGAAGATCCCATCAACAATGTATTTCCCATACCCGGATTGATTAACAGAGTTAATAAGAAAACCTGCTGCGAGAAGAATAGAGAACTGCTGACCTTTATTAGGAATATCCTTACGTATATAAGTCTTCGCATTTGTAATAATAGAAGACAGCTTAGTGCGTATAAGGAAATATAGAAGGACCCAAAATACAATCACAATAGGGATAATAAGTAGTAGTTCTGCAGACCATAACGCATTTAGTAGGAAAATTGAACCGAATAGAGATATAAATAATAATGCAAATTCATAAACATCTCGATTTCCCTTCGTTTCATCTTTCTTCACTTCTGCTATCTTCCTCAATTCTTCCTGAATTCCTTCAGTTAGGTCTACGCCATAATGGCGTTCTTGGTAATAAGAGAAGAGAACAGATAACATAATGCCCGCAAGCGAAATGACAAACCCTTGTAAAATGGATAAAGACAAGGAAGCTCCTAAAGCATCAACAGCAAAGATGAAGCTTGGAATACTTACTACCCACATTGTTGTAAGGGAGAAAGCTCGTAACATGGCAGTCCCTTTATAATTTTCCCAAGCCTCTCCTTTTTGATTGCTTAGGAAATCATTTACCATACCGTACACCATTGGGATAGACCCAAATAGAAGGAAATAAGAAATGATTTGGGTGATGACCATCATTCCAAAGTAAAATTTCCGACTCGTGTTAAGGAGATTCTGGGCGAAGTTAATGACAGATTCAATATAAGGCTTTTCTTCTAAAACCCAACTAATCATAGGTACAATGAGCAATAGCGCGATAAGGCCACTCATGACACCGAATCCTGATACAATTCCGTCTATGAGAGAGGTCCCGGCTGTAAAGTGAATAATTAGTGCGATAACAATTAGGAGTAGTGAAATCGATGCCTGCTTAACAGGCAAGAAGAAATACCCCAACAAAAACGCGACCAGTCCAAATATAGATAAAACGGTGGATGAGGTCTCGCTTCCTGCGAAATAAACAAAAAAATGCATAATAGCATATAAGCTAATAAAGAGGGTATAGCCTCTTTTAGCAAAACGGATCATGATGAAAGCTCCAATCTTATCTCTGAAGTTCTAGCGTAGCTTTCATATCGTAACACAAGGTACACAAATTATCCCCTTAAGTGCATTATAAAGGCTTTCACAATCCATTGTGCTTCAGATTTAGTGCATTAAAGAAGAACAGCGTGCCAGACACCCTGCACTGCTTTAGTGCATTGAATGGTGTCAGGCACGCTGTTGGTCTTTAAAGGGATAAAGCTTCACATATAGAGGTTGGCAAGGAAGATGCCTAGTGCTTCTTGATAGATTTCTTCGAACTGGGTAAGGGGAAGAGGGCTTATGCCTTTGCCAAGTTCAATGGTATAGCCTGGTCTTTGGTATTCTTGAATATACCAGTCCCTGTAACCTGCGAAGCTGTCTACTTCCCGAATTGGACGGTACCCACTTACACGTGCAAATTCATTTACGATAACTTCAGCTTCAGGAGGCTCTAAGTTTTCAAATCCCCAAAAAATTACCTCGCCTTGTGTATGGAAGGTAAGAATACGAGCAAAATCCCGTGCGTAGGTTAATTCAGCCATCGCAATGGACTCCGGCTCTGATAATGGGAAAGGCCCTGGATAATTAAATGGAGCGGGTTGTTGTTCTTTACGTTCTGCTTCTATTTCCCATTTCGCAGGGTAGTTATTATTTAAATCCACACCTTTAATATTGGCCTTCCAAGAGGAAAAGTCGGTACTTCCTTCATTAATTTCTAAGACGTTAGTTCGGTAGGGTTCTTCTTCAGGTAATCCTTCAATAACTAAATCTACTCCATCAGGATCAACCATCGGAACGGTAGACAATAGAACCAGGTCATAGAATGGAAGCATGCTAATTCCTCGTATTTGACCTTGGTTGGTTAAAGCCACTAGGAATTCATTAAGGAAGCGCATAATAATAGGTGTCGTTATCCACTCGTTTGCATGAAATGATCCATTCATATGAAGACGCTTAGAACCTCTGCCAATTCTTAGTTCTGGCAGCGTTTTTCCCATAACCGAATTCCCTATTGATTCATTGATCATAAATGGATAAATGGCAGTGAGTTGTCTAATGTCATCGATCATCTTTTCATAGGTGTAATTCTCTTTTCCGTTTACAACTCGCCATGTAACTCGAACGGGTACCTGAATAAGTTGCCCGATTTGTAGTGTGTTTGGGTTGATGTTTGGATTGGTTACTAAGATTGCATCAACAGGGAGACCTCTTTGGTTTGCAATTGACCATAACGAATCACCTGCAGTAATACGTACATTAGTGGTGACAAATCCGGGGATTTGAACGGACTGACCTATAAAAAGCTGATTAGGGTTACTATTACGGTTAGAATCCACGATCAGCTGGAACGGAAGACCAAACAATTGACTGTAGTACCAAAGTGAATCACCTTGACGTACAGTTACATCCATTCTGAAAACCTCCTTAGGCGAGCATCATTATAGTATATGAAGGTATAGCAGCTATAAGAATCGTGAGTTATTTGGAAGGGATGTGGAAAACGCTCTCGAACTATAAAAGGTGAGGAGGGATTTTTTGAATACACCTTTAACTGAATCGTGCAGAGATGTCTTTAGAGCTTTTAAGGAACAAGCCGCGAACATGAATCTTGATTACATGAAGCAGGTTCTTTCAGAGAATTTGCAGGCGTGGGAAATTCGGGAAACAGAGGTGGAGACGTTTGGATATGCTGGAGCAGTTGAAGGCTGGAGTCAAGCGTTTGAACACTTTAGAGGTCGAGATATGGAGTGGGTGTACACAGAAGAGAAAGTTATACCAACAGCAGAAGATAAGTTTGTTGCCGTATTTTGGATTTCCCTTATTATTGAAGGTAAAAGAACAACAACTGCACACTTGTATTGCACAACTTTTGCGAAAGAGGAAGAAGAATGGAAAATTGTGCGTGAATACATAGAGGCAGATCAGCCCAACCCATTGTTACAAACAGGATAGAAAATTAACCGATTAAAACTCTATACATTCCAATTAAAAGCGCCAAGCAGAGCTTGGCGCTTTTTCTATATTCTTTATACAAGCACTTGTACACGCCTTACACTGATCATGCTTTAAACCAAGGAGGAGGGAGAATGCTCGATAAGAGAAAGAACGAACTTTAATTAATTAAAATTTTCAGATAAATATGTTGACAGTTATCTATTTTAACTGTATGTTTGTTGTAAATAGTATTACAGAAGTTTTTGTTAACGATAAAAATTCGTCATATAATCAAATGTAAATATTTGATTTTTTATTAAAGTTAAATTGTAAGCGCTTTATTAAATTCGTTTTCCATTTATGCTATGTGTGCTTAACAGGGTGAAGGAAGTGCTTTTAGCTATCTGTAACGAAAAAAGGAGGATCTTAAATGACGACAATGACAGCTTTTGAACGTCTCTCGGATGAAGAAAAGCATAATCACTTCATGCAGAGGATTGAAGCGGGTGAGAAGATTGAAGCAGAAGATTGGATGCCGGAAGAATACCGCATGACACTAATTAAATTGATTTCTATGCATGGCATTAGTGAGATCATGGGCGCTTTGCCTGAGAAAGAATGGGTGCCAAAGGCTCCAACATTAAGAAGGAAGCTAGGAATTATGGCCAAAGTACAAGACGAAATGGGACACGGACAGCTTCTTTTGCGTGTGGCGGAGGACCTAATGAAACCGTATGGTAAAAATCGTGAAGACATCATGCAGGACCTTTTCTCCGGACGCCTAAAGTTCCATAATGTTTTCCATATGCCAGCTCCTACTTGGGGAGATGCTGGGTTAATTGGCTGGCTTGTAGATGGTGCAGCGATTATTACTCAAACAAATATGTTGAAAGCGTCTTATGGACCATATGCAAGGGCTTTACAACGAATTTGTGCAGAAGAAGTCTTCCATGCTCAACACGGAGAAGCCATTATTATGGCATTAGCTGAAGGAACAGATGAACAAAAGGCGCTCATTCAGGATTCTTTAAACCGCTGGTGGGATTCATTACTTATGTTCTTCGGTCCAGCAGCAGCTGATACGACAGGGTCATCTAAACAAGATACAACCATTAAATACAAGATTCGTACGAAGACAAATGAACAGCTAAGACAAGACTTTTTCACAAAATACATCCCGCGTGTTTTATCACTTGGACTGGAATTGCCAGATCCAACTATGCGATACGACGAGGAGCAAGGTCTATGGATTTATAAGCAGCCAGACTGGAATGAGTTTAAAGAAATTGTGCGTAATAATGGACCTAAATCAAAAGAACGCCTTCGCTTACGTCAACTTTCTTATGAGAATAACGCATGGGTGCGAGAGGCGTTAAGCCCATCAAACGAAGCTATATAAGGAGGGAAAGTAGTGGAGGATAAAGGAAGAGAATTTTATCAGGAATTTGAAGTGTTCAGTAAACGTACATTTAAATCACCGTTTCAACACCAGTTTAGTTTGCTCGCACCAAACCATGAACTAGCCGTAGTCATGGCACAAGAAAACTTTATGCGTAGGGAACCTGTGGTGGATATTTGGGTAGTGAAGCGATCTGATATTCGTATGTTTAATCAAGAAGAACGTGAAGCCTTGCAGCGCTTGGATAATAAGGAATATCGAAACACAAAAGGATATGGGTATTTAAAGAAAAAATGGCGTGATAAAGAACAAGGAATGTTAGATGAGAAAGAGATATTGTCATGGGGAGGGGACGACAAGTGATGAAGACACCAGAGGACGTAAGGGCACAAGGACACGAAGAGGCTTTGAGAGAGCTTTTACTTCAGTTGGCTGATGATGATTTTATCGTGGCTTACAGAGGATCAGAATGGCTTGGTCTTGCCCCCCACATTGAAGAAGAT
Source organism: Pontibacillus chungwhensis BH030062 (assembly GCF_000770675.1). Classification (GTDB taxonomy): domain Bacteria; phylum Bacillota; class Bacilli; order Bacillales; family BH030062; genus Pontibacillus; species Pontibacillus chungwhensis. The sequence continues at coordinate 157,552 of NZ_AVBG01000004.1, read as the reverse complement.
GTTGCTTTTTCTTCTATTAGTCAGGATACGATGGGACACGCAACGATGTATTATCAACTATTAGAAGACCTAGGCTTGGGATTGGCGAATGATCTAGCTCACGCAAGAAAGTCTGATGAGCGAAGAAATGCCATTTTACTAGAAGAGGTAAACGGCCCCGGACACTATTTGGAAGAACCCCGATATGATTGGGCATTTGCTGTGGTTCGTCACTACTTTTATACACAAGCTAAAAAGATTCGAATTGATTCCTTGCAAGCGTCATCCTACGAACCGCTTTCTCATGTTGCTATTAAAGTGAACACGGAGCTTTACTACCATTTAATGCACTGGAAAACGTGGTTTAAACAGCTCGTGATGATTCCTGGAGAGTCCAAAGAGCGCATGCTTAGTGCAGTATCACGCGCGATGGAAGATGTAGATGGTATTCTTTCGCTTGGACCTCACGAAAAAAAGATGGCAGAAGCAGGGTTTATTGAAGGAGAAGAGCTTCTGAAAAAACGGTGGCTACATGAGATTGGAGCCATGCTTGATGAGTGTGGAATCCAAGTACCATTAGAACCGTTAATGAAACGTGGAAATGGGCGAGCGTTAGAACATACTGAAGATCTAACCGATGCGATCGACACGCTAAGTGCAGTGTACCGACAAGACCCTGCAGCAATCTGGTAAAACGCATCCTTAGGAGGGGAAGTCTATGACACTTGTATTGAACACCGTAGAAGAGGCGTTAGAAAATGTGAAAGACCCAGAGATTGATTCTGTCAGTATTATCGATTTAGGAATGGTGGAGCACGTGGAGGTAGAAGAAGGCAAGGCTTATGTGGCTTTATTACCAACCTTTATGGGATGTCCTGCGCTTGAAATCATCGAGAAAAACGTCAAGAATGAGCTCCTTACAATTGAAGGGGTTCAATCAGTAGAGGTGAAGTTCATTTATAGCCCGCCTTGGACATCAGATCGAATTACACCTCAAGGAAGAGAGCGTTTGAAGGATTTCGGTATTGCTCCTCCTCCTACACAGATGGAAGCGACTGGAGAATGGCACGTAGATTGTCCATATTGTGGTTCAACTTATACAACTATGGATAATATCTTTGGTCCAACAGCTTGTAGAAGCATATTGTACTGCAAATCCTGTAAAAATCCATTTGAAGCGATGAAGCCAGTCTCAACAATGTAAGGATTGATAACGATTCTAGTATTCTATGAATCTAATCTATTAAAACTTAAAGGAGATGGAACCAATGGTGAAAATGATCGCGTTGTACAAACACCCAGAAGACAAGGAAGCGTTTGACGAGCATTACTGGAATACGCATAGCCCGATTACGGCTAAAATTCCTGGACTTCGTGATATGAAAGTGACGAAGATCGTAGGAAGTCCGATGGGTGGAGAAGGTAAGTACTACCTGATGTGTGAGATGTACTATGACAGCCATGAGGCTTTAAAGACAGCAATGAAGACCGATGAAGCTAAAGCTTCTGGTAAGGATATTATGGGATTTGCAGGCGAGCTTGTCACGATGATGATTGGTGAGGAAGTAGATGCATAATCTGCGATTCGTTGAAGCGACGGTGGTGGATGGGGTAGGACTTATTGAATTAAACCGTCCTGAAGTTCTGAACGCGATCAATCGTCAGGTGGTAAGCGAATTGGTAGAGCTAATGACTGCTTTCGATCGAGATCCAGAGGTCGGTGTGATGGTCATTACAGGAAAGGGAAGAGCTTTTGCCGCTGGTGCTGACATTCATGAAATGGCCGGGGATTCTCCTATAGACCTTGAACTACTTGATCAGTTTGCTGATTGGGACCGTCTTCTATCGATTAAGAAACCGGTTATAGGTGCTGTGAATGGGTTTGCTCTTGGAGGTGGTTTTGAATTAGCTCTTGCATGTGATCTTTTATTTACGACTGAAACGGCTCAATTCGGCTTCCCAGAAGTGAACCTTGGCGTTATGCCAGGTGCAGGGGGGACGCAGCAATTAACGAAAATTATGGGGAAACGAAAGGCACTTGAATGGCTTCTGACTGGAGAGAAGATGTCTGCTCAAGAAGCCCTTCACTTTGGGGTTGTAAACCGTCTTATTGCACCGGAACTCCTCCTCGAAGAAACAATGAAATATGCTAAGAAGGTTGCCAAACAGCCTGCATTAGCTGTAAGGCTCATTAAAGAAGCAGTAGATAAAGCTGTTGACTATCCTCTTGATGAGGGTATGAAGTTCGAAAGGAAAAACTTCTACTTGCTATTTTCATCAGAAGACCAAAAAGAGGGCATGAGTGCTTTTATGGAAAAACGAAGCCCACAATTTAAAGGGAAGTAGAGGTGGTAATATGGGCGATACCATTTTGTATGAAGTGTTAAATGGCGTAGCAACGATCACCTTGAACAGACCAGATAAATTAAATGCTTTTACTCATGAGCTAAATCATGATGTTCGTAAAGCGGTGAAAGAGGCCTCAACGGATGAAGGTGTTCGAGCCATCGTCATCACAGGTGCCGGTCGTGCTTTCTGTTCCGGACAGGATCTAAGCGGCGTGGATGAATCCATAGACCATGGTGAAGTCCTCCGGAACAGCTACGGCCCAATGGTTAAAGAAATTGATCGTTGTGAGAAGCCGATTGTTGCAGCTGTTAACGGTGTAGCCGCTGGGGCTGGATTTAGTCTTGCAATCGCGTGTGATTTTCGCTTGGCTTCAGAGAATGCTAGCTTTCTAGAAGCATTCATTCATGTAGGGCTTATTCCGGACGCGGCGAACCTATACAACCTGCCTAAAATTGTAGGTCATGCGAAAGCGCTAGAGCTTGCGATATTAGGTGAAAAAATCTCAGCTGACGAGGCTAAAGAGCTCAATCTTGTAACTAAGGTCATTCCTGCAGCAGAGTGGGATCATCAAGTAAGGGCGTTTGCTGAACGACTTGCCTCTATGCCTACAAAAGCAATTGGTCTTATCAAACGGAATATGAAAGCCGGCTGGCAGATGGATCTCCATGACTATCTTGAGAAAGAAGCTTATGGACAACGAATTGCTGGATTAACAAAAGACCACCAGGAAGGTGTTCAAGCATTTTTGAATAAGAGAAAGCCTGAATTTCAAGGACAATAATAAGAAGGAGTGGATAGAATGGCAACTGCACAAGAAACGAAAATGGAACAATTAGCAATGAAGCGTGATCACTACTCAATGATTATTAACGGTGCGCGGGTTGAATCAACATCAGGGGAAACATTTACTACATACAACCCAGCTACAGGTGAACCACTTGCGACAGTAGCAAAAGCCACAACAGAAGATGCAGAGCGCGCAGTTGAAGCAGCTCGTAACGCATTTGACTACGGCAAGTGGAAGAAATTCCCGGTTGGTAAGCGTTCTCGCACTTTGAACAAAATTGCAGGCATCATGCGTTCACGATTTAACGAACTTGTTGAGCTTGAAGTTTTAAACAGTGGGAAAACACTTGCCGCTGCTCAAGGTCAGGTTATGCAAGCCATCGAAGACTTTGAATTTTATGCAGGTGCGATTGTAGGTCATAAAGGGGAAGTGAATCCAGTACCTGGTCAATTTCATAACTACACAGAGAAAGAGCCGGTAGGTGTCTGTGCTCAAATTATTCCGTGGAACTATCCAATGATGATGGCTGCGTGGAAAATCGCTCCAGCTATTGCGGCAGGATGTAGTGTAATTGTGAAACCAGCATCTCTTACCCCTCTAACAGCACTTGTGATGGCTGAGATCTGTACAGAAGCAGGTGTACCAGAAGGCGTTGTTAACGTTGTTCCTGGTTCTGGTTCAGAGATTGGAAATTATCTTGTTGAACATAAAGGTGTTGATAAAGTCGCATTTACGGGGTCAACTCCAATTGGAAAGAACATTATGGGGAAAGCGTCTGAGACTCTTAAACGTGTCACACTTGAACTTGGTGGGAAGTCACCTAACATTGTTTTTAACGATGCAGACCTAGATGCTGCTGTTGACGGATCTTTATTTGGAATTTTCTATAACACAGGTCAATCATGTGAAGCTCGTTCTCGTATGTACGTTCACGAAGACATTTACGATGAGTTTATGGAGAAATTCGTTGCTAAAACAAAGCGCCTTGCACTAGGTGATCCGATGGATAAAGGAACGCACATTGGTTCGATCATTAACCGTGATCAAGTCGAAATAATCGATGGATATGTTCAGTCAGCTAAAGAAGATGGAGCGACCATCCTGGCTGGTGGCCAGGAAGCGAAAGTAGACGGATTTGAAAATGGTCACTGGTATGAGCCAACCGTGATTGCTGATGTTACCCACGATATGAAAGTAGTTCAAGAAGAAATTTTCGGACCAGTTGTGGTCGTGATGAAATTTAGTGATGAAAAAGAGGTTGTTAAGTTAGCAAATGATAGCGAGTATGGTTTAGGATCTGCCATCTGGACGAAAGACCATGGCAAGGCAACACGTGTTGCGAATGGCATTAAAGCCGGTATTGTAATGGTGAATTGCCCATTCTCTGCCTTCCCAGGAACTCCATTTGGAGGCTATAAGCAGTCTGGATTTGGCCGAGAATTGAGCACCGAAACGCTTGACCTTTATACGGAAACGAAGAGCATTCTTTCCTACTACGGCAACCGTCCGTTAAATCCACTCGGTGTAGAATAAGGCTAAAGAATGCGAGCGCGAAAAAGAAGCGCCTCGCATTCTTTTCTTTTCACCAAAAAGGTAAGTACAAACTAATAAGAGGAGGTCTACATAATGGTTAAATCAATAGTCGTTGTCGGGTCAGGTGTTATGGGGCGTGGGATTGCGTATGTGAGCGCTTGTGGAGGTTTTGAAACGACGCTTGTTGATATACAAGAGGAGCAAATAACAGCTGCCAAGTCCGAGTTAGATTCTATATTTGATAAAGGGGTAAAGCGAGGCAAATTGTCGGTCGAAGCATGTAACGAAGCTCAAGCACATCTTCATTTTTCTACATCCCTAAAAGAAGCGGCTTCAGGAGCGGACCTTTTAATTGAAGCTGTGCCTGAGAAAGCAGAGATTAAGAGAAATGTCTTTGAAACGGCAGACGCATATTCTCCTAAAAGTTGTTACTTTGCCACGAATACAAGCACCATGAGTCCAACTGAAATTGCTTCATATACAAAAAGACCATCACAAGTCATTGCGATGCATTTCTTTAATCCGGTTCATAAGATGCCTCTTGTTGAAATGATTAGAGGACTAGAAACCTCTGATGAAACAGCAGAAGCAATTCAAAATGTTGCTCATCAGATGGGAAAAGAGACGGTCGTAGTCAACGAATTCCCTGGATTCGTAACAAGTCGGATTAGTGCACTTGTTGGAAATGAAGCTTTTTATATGTTGCAAGAAGGGGTTGGTAGCCCTGAGGAGATCGATAAAGCTATTAAATTAGGACTAAATTATCCGATGGGTCCTTTTGAACTTGGGGACTTAGTTGGTCTTGATGCTCGCTTGAATAATCTGAAGTATTTACACGAGAAATTAGGTGAGAAATATCGCCCGGCTCCTCTCCTTGAACAATATGTCAGTGCAGGACGTCTAGGTCGAAAAACGGGCCGCGGAGTGTATGACTATTCTAAGGATGGTGAACTTGTATGAAGGAAGTTGTCATTGTCGATGCCGTTCGTACTCCGATTGGAAGATATAAAGGTGCTTTAAAGGATATCCGACCTGATGACCTTGGAGCCTTAGTCATCAAAGCTCTTCTTGAACGAAACCCAAATCTTAATGCGAATGAAGTGGAAGAGGTCGTGTTTGGGAATGCAAACGGGGCGGGAGAAGAGAATCGGAACGTAGCACGGATGTCTGCCTTATTGGCTGGAATGCCTGTAGAAGTAGGAGGCACAACGCTCAATCGTTTATGTGGATCTGGTCTTGATGCTGTGAATTACGCTGCCAGGGCGATTATGGTCGGAGAAGGTGACATCTTCATTGCTGGTGGAACAGAGAGTATGACTCGAGCTCCTTATGTGATGGGCAAACCAGAAACGTCCTACGCCCGTGGAAATCGTGAAATGTTTGATACAACCATTGGGTGGCGCTTCGTTAACGACAGATTGGCTGAAGCATATGGGACAGATAGTATGCCAGAGACGGCTGAAAATGTTGCGAAGGAATTTGGTATAACGCGTGAGGCTCAGGATGAGTTTGCTTTCCATAGTCAACAAAAAGCGAAAATTGCTATGGAATCAGGAAGGTTTAGCGAAGAAATCGTTCCTGTAACGTACTTCGATCGAAAAGGGAACGAAATCGTTATCGAAACAGATGAGCACCCTCGTCCAACGACAACACTTGAAAAGTTAAACACACTTAAGCCGCTTTTCTCAAACGGTACGATTACGGCAGGGAATGCTTCAGGAATCAATGACGGAGCATCTGCTTTATTAATGATGAGCGCTGAAAAAGCCAATTCATTAGGACTTACTCCCCTCGTTAAATACCGCGTGTCAGCAACAGCAGGACTCGAACCAAGAATTATGGGTATTGGACCAGTCTTTGCAACTAGAAAAGCCATGGCTCGTGCCGGAGTAACTTCTTCGGATTTTGGATTAGTGGAATTGAATGAAGCCTTTGCTTCCCAATCTCTTGAATGCATGAAACAGCTCGACTTATCATCTGAACGAGTGAATGTAAACGGTGGAGCCATCGCATTCGGTCATCCCCTTGGGGCAAGTGGTGCGAGAATCTTAACAACTCTCATTCACGAGATGAAAAAGCAAGATGTAGAACTTGGGCTAGCTACAATGTGTGTTGGGGTAGGTCAAGGCATTGCTACTATTGTTGAGAACGTTTAAGGAGGAATGACAATTGAAAGGAATTCATTGGGAGATAAAAGATCATATTGCTTATGTAACGTTATCAAGACCTGAAGCATTAAATTGTTTTAACTTCGCTACATTACAAGAACTTGGTGAGGTCGTTGAAACCTTACATGTACATCCGGGTGTACGCTGTGTAATTTTCACAGGAGCAGGTGATAAAGCGTTTAGTGCTGGAGCAGACCTCAAAGAAAGAAAAACCTTAACAGAATCAGAAGTGCGAAGGAATGTAAAGAAGATTGGCGACGTATTTCAAGCCATAGCTGACCTCCCTCAACCCACAATTGCTGCAGTGAATGGATATGCATTTGGAGGAGGTTTTGAGCTCATGCTTGCTTGCGACTTCCGTTATGCCGTTGAGGATACGAAGATGGGGCTCACTGAAACAAGTTGGGGCATCATTCCTGGGGCAGGGGGCACGCAGCGTCTCCCTCGTTTAATCGGAGATATGCGAGCTAAAGAACTAATCTTAACAGCGAAGAAAATCACTTCGCACGAAGCGTATAAGTATGGCCTGCTTATGGAAGTAGTCGAGCGAAAAGATTTATTGGACCGATGTAAGGAATTGGCTTCATTAATGCTTGCTAATGGGCCAGTAGCTGTACAGCAAGCCAAGTATGCCATTAATAAAGGAACAGAGGTTGATCTAGGTACAGGGCTAGCAATTGAATCAAAGGCCTACGAGATTACCATTCCGACAAAAGACCGAGTTGAAGCATTAGAAGCTTTCGGGGAAAAACGTGCTCCTCAATTTACAGGTAGCTAAGTGTGAAAGATCTTAAGAGTCGATCGTCCTCAATTCATGTGCCTTTTTCCACATTCATGATATAATCGTAATAGTTTTCTGAATACGATGAAAAAAGAGAGATAAAGGATGTTACGGGGATGAATACTAGATCAATGATTTTTACCCTTTATGGGGATTATATACGACATTACGGCAATAAAATCTGGATTGGGAGCTTGATTCGTTTGCTAAAAGAGTTTGGTCATAATGAGCAAGCTGTTCGTGCAGCGATCTCTCGTATGAGCAAGCAAGGATGGCTTAAGGCGGAGAAGCAAGGGAATAAAAGCTACTATTCATTGACAGACATAGGTTTAAAACGTATGGAAGAAGCGGGGAACCGTATTTTTAAGCTAAATCGTGAAACGTGGGATGGAAAATGGCGTATGCTTTTTTACACGATTCCAGAAGAAAAGCGTAACCTACGTGACGAACTTCGAAAAGAGCTCGTATGGAGTGGATTTGGTACGATGACCAACAGTCTTTGGATATCACCAAACCAGCTAGACGAAAAAGTCTATTCACTTATAGAAAAGTATGAGATTGAAGAATATGTAGACTTTTTCATTGCTTCTTACGATGGACCTCATGAGAACCAGCGACTCGTAGAGAATAGTTGGGACATTGGGGAAATTAATGAGAAATACAATGAATTTATTGCTCATTACAGTCAGAAATTCATCATTGATAAGAACAAGATAAAAAGTGGAGCCATGAGTGATGCAGAATGTTTTGTGGAGAGAACCAAACTCGTTCACGAATACAGGAAGTTCTTATTTATTGACCCTGGCTTACCAGAAGAGCTCTTACCTGAGAAATGGTATGGAAGTTACGCAGGATCCCTTTTCAGCGATTACTACAAAGAACTTGCAGAACCTGCAAACCGTTTCTTCGAACAAGTATTTAGTGATGGTAATGAAATGACCTTAAAAGATAAAGGATACGACGTTCTATCCCATCCACTTATGCTTGATAAAGAGTAATCGACCTGCAAGACGCACCTTTTTAAAGGTGTGTCTTTTTATATTATAGAGCCGATTAAAGCTGAGGCAGGTCTATTGCTAGAATAGTGCTTGGTCTTGCTGTGGACTACTCGCTTTATGCCCCCGCCTTATGCTCCATTAAAACTAACGGAACTATTCTCTCAGTCCATAATTAATGGCTTATGTAATCAATCAATCGCCCTTCATAAACGAGTTCTAGTCGATCGTTCTCTCTAAAATCTTCTGGTGTAACAAGTGCAGGGAGCTTATCCCATAATTGAATACCAGAGCGGTTCAGTACTTCTGCGACGAACTGAGAACAAAAATAAGAATTGCTGAATTCCACAGGTTCTTTCATAGACACGCCCACAAGACCAAGGATATTATACAAGAATTTGTGGTTATTCCTCTGAAAAACTTCAAGAATTCTTTTCATTTTCTCTTTTTCCCTGTCGGTAACTTTAAGGCGATAAATTACACACAGGGTATTACGATACTTGCTAAATGTTCCGTTTTCAATATCTTCTTTCACAAAACCTCCGTTAAGGGGGTTATTTGGATTCTTTCGGCCGAAACTGTACATATCCTTTAAATGCGGATCAAAAGAAAGAGAAGCATGATTGTAGGGGGCTTTCGTATACTTCTTTATAAGCGAAGTGAAGAGGGTTCCTGTATCAGATAGCATAATATATACATAGTTTAGGTGATTCACTGTATAATTCCCCTTTCTTACATTTCCTTTATTTTCATTATATAGGAAATTGTTTAAAATAGATGTAGTTTGTGTGTTAAGAAGGGAGGATTCTATGATAGAAAAAATTGTGACCCTGTCTGTAGTTTTTATCGGTTTATGCACAGCAACCATAGCTCTTTATGGATTTAAGAAGCAGCAACCTGATAAAGATTTTACAGGTATTTGGTTTCGTGTGAAAACATGGTGGGGGATGTTTGTGATCTTCTGCTTTGCAACGTTATTTAATCCGATTGTTTCTTTATTTTCCATAATGGTCCTTTGCTTTTATTCTTTAAAAGAATACTTTTCCATGATGAAAACAAGGAAATCTGATAGGCGGCTATTCTTATGGTCTTATCTTATGATCCCACTTCAATTCCTTTGGATTTATGTAGGGTGGTATGGCATGTTTATCGTGTTCATTCCCATTTATGTCTTCTTATTCTTACCTGTTCCCCGAATTATAGGGAAGGGAACATTAGGTTTCTTGCGGTCGGTTAGTTTTACTCAATGGGGAATGATGCTTATGGTCTTTGGTTTGAGTCACTTGGCATTTTATTCATCGGCATCGCCCGAATACGGACCAAACCTTGTACTTTATCTAATTGTTCTTACGCAGGTGAACGATGTGGTTCATTCCATTATTTCACTTTACTTTGGAAAACATAAAGTTGTGCCCACTTCTAATCCGAACATATCATGGGAAGGTTTCGCTGGTGCCTTCCTCTTCACAACCATTGCCTCCTATGTCCTCTATCCCTATTTTACTCCCTTTGGCATTGTATACGGTGTCTTGTCTGGGGTGTTAATTAGCGTAACGGGTTACTTTGGTAGTTTAACAGTATCTGTGTTGAAGCGAGATTTGCTTATAGGAGATAAGGAGAAATTTGAGACTCTTCAAGGTAAGTATTTAAGCAGGATTGATAGTTTAACTTACACAGCCCCTGTATTTTTTCATGTTACGAGGTATTTCTTTGACTTTATGTAAAAATGATGGAGACTGATGTTTTTTGACGATGGATAAGCTGAGGTTAGGAGGAAGAGAATGAGATACGCAAAGAAAGTGCCTGAATGGCGCCCTGATATCCATGAATCTTTGGTAGAACAAGGTTGGATTCCCCTTAAGGAACCAAAGAGTTTAAAGATGGCCATTCTTTATTCCGTCCCTTTTATGATTGTGGGAGGTGGGGGTGCCGTGCTGAGCTTATCGATTTCATGGGACGTTACTATTGAACAGTTCGGAATTGATCCTGAGACTGGTGCAATTTCATTTACTATTAATTTGTTATCCATTATCGGCTTTCTATTTATTTTGCTCCTACATGAACTGCTACATTTAATTTTTATTCCCCGCTTTATTACTTCAACTAGCACTTATATTGGCTTGGCGTTTTATGGAGGTTTTGTGACAACGGAAGAAGAGATATCAAAAGGGAGGTATATCCTAATCACATTAGCACCTTATCTTCTTCTATCAATCATTGGACCTGTAGTACTAGGTATAGTGGGGTGGATGCCAGCTATGATAGGGGCGTTTATCTTCTTGAATGGAATGGCATCTTCAGTAGATCTCTTGAATTTTTTACTCATCTCAACACAAGTACCAAATGGCGCACACCTAAAGAGTAATGGTTCTTTTACATATTGGAAACAAAAGGCAGAAGCTTAAAAGCTTCTGCCTTACGCATCTTGTGTTTCTCGTGCTTCTCCATTGTCATTAGAATCATTTTGGATTTCTTTATACCTACGTTTTTGTCTGTATCCATAGGTAATGTTTCGAACGAGTTCATCGTTCTCAAGACCTGCTCCAATTGCGCCTGCTAGAGTTGCCACAGAAGTAGCAAGCCAAGAAAGTTTAACATAATCAATCATTCCTGCCTCGCCTTCTAAACCAGCTTCTGCTGCAAATAATTCAGCGGGTACGAAGACTCGAACAGCTAGGAAGAATAATATAAGAAGCATGGCATAATACAATAGGACAGCTAAGCTTAAAGTAATAACAGTGACGAGATTGTAAACTCTTCTTAAATTGTATTTACTGCGATGAGAAGGTTTTTCCCATAAATTATGGGCTAAGATGATCCAAATAATCATGCTTGATAAAGCTGTTAGCATTAAAGCGATAAAACGAATAGATTGGAAAGCTGCACTAAGTTGCCACAGAGTTGGGAAGATTAAGCCGTATGTACCTGTTGCAAAGGCAACAGCTACAACGCTCTTAAATGAAGGGAAAATCGTCCATGGACGATTGGCATAAACCATACCCATTAATACACGAAGTCTTCCGTTTATTTTAGGAATGACAATAAAGCGGAGGCTGTCTTCTTCATCTTCAGGAACTATTTTACGAATAGGCGAGAAAAGCTTTGGAAGCTTCTTTTTTCTCTGGTGTTCTTGAGACGTATTATAATGGTAATAATGAAGTTCACTAATGGTTTCAAGCACCACTTCCTTAAGCCTTTTTTTCATAGGAACAGACCCAAAAGCAGGTAGTGAAATTTGTGAAATGCCTCGCCCTTTGTTAATGTCAGCTAGCACAATATTACCGTTCTCATAGATCGGTAAGTCTGTTAGGCAAATCGCATAATCCCATTTGTTTTTTTGTTTTCGGATTTCGGTTTCTTCCATGATTTCATTAGCGGTTTCAGCTGCTCCGGTTAGAGGGTCAATAATAACATCAATCTCCCATTCTGAAGACGAGTCGATCTGATCGACTAACAATTCAGGTAAGATCTCAGCTAACTTCTTGGCCATCTTTTCAGGCAATTCTGGGGCTGGTACTAGTCCTACTGCAATGTCACCCACTTCAGATTCACCTCCTTCCCTAGTTTTAAGTTAACAATACGTATTTTCCACTCACACTTTCAATTGAAACTAGTTTTATATAAATATATTATGTTAGAAAAATAATGTAGGAGTTAAGGCTGATAATTTGGAGAGTACTAACAAATTGAAGAGACTTTCATCTCTCGAAGCACAATCTTGGTATTTTGTTATAGAAAAACGTGTAGAAAAATAAATTTTATAAGCATCTATTGACGGAATGGTCTCTCACTGTTAAAGTAGTAATTACTTATTCTTGTTCGGATTTATAATGAAAGAAAAAGTTACTCAAGTAAGTACTTTAGTCTGGAATGAATTTTTGAGAGCAATAATAGTAATACAATGTGGACTAGATCCACGCAGGAGGCAACAAACATGTTACAAGGTACAGTTAAATGGTTCAACGCAGAAAAAGGTTTCGGATTTATTGAAGTAGAAGGTCAAGACGATGTATTCGTTCACTTCTCTGCTATTCAAGAAGAAGGTTTCAAAACTCTAGAAGAAGGCCAAGCAGTTTCTTTCGAAGTTGTTGAAGGCGACCGTGGCCCACAGGCTGCTAACGTTCAAAAATAATTGAACGAATTAGAAAGAAGCTCTCCAATTGGAGAGCTTCTTTTTTTATGTTGGGATGAATGATAAGGTTAAAATTATACCAATCTATAGAGATAAGAATATAAACAATAGGAGGTTGTATGATGAAAGCAGTTCAAGTAACAGGATATGGTGATGTAGACAAACTCGAGGTTGTAGATATAGAACGGCCTTCACCAAAAGCTAACGAGGTGCTTGTTAAAGTTAGAGCTTGTGGGATCAACAATACAGAGATTTGGATGAGGGAAGGGGCCTATGGAACTGGCTCGAAATCAGGTTGGCGTCCAGAAGGAGTGAAGTTTCCAAGAACTCCTGGTTCAGATATTACTGGAGAGATCGTAGAAATTGGAGAAGAAGTAAGCCAGACGATGATGGGGAAATCTGTTGTTCTTTTCCCATTCACTTCAAGTGGAGAAGAAGGGGCTGAACATATTTCAGAAGATATGTCTTTTATCGGTTCGGAATATGATGGTGGATACGCTGAGTTTGTCGTGTGGCCCGCAGACTTATGTTACGACATGCCACTAACAGATTACATAGAGAGTGCCGTATTCTCTGTAAGTGGAATGACAGCTTGGCATATGGTTGAACAAATTCAGCCAGATGCTTCAGAGACCGTATTGGTGACGGGGGCAAACGGTGGAGTTGGCTCATTGAATATACAGATTGCATCACGCGTTTTTGGGGCAAAGGTCATTGCCGTTGTTGGAGACTTGGCTCTTGAAGGTAAGATGAAAGAACTTGGCGCAACACATGTCGTTTCGTATAAGTCAGACAATTTAGCTGAGGAAATACTAGAGGCAAATGGTGGTCCTATTGATTCTGTTCTTGATGTAGTTGGGGATCCATTATTTAATACTTCCCTCCATGTATTAAAAAAAGGCGGGAAGTTTTGTACGTCAGGTTCCGCGGGCGGCCAGAAGACTGAACTTGATCTTAGAACATTATACTTAAAACATCTTACATTTTATGGATCAGTATTAGGGACACGCGAAGAATTTAAGAAAATGCTTCAAGCAATCTCCGAAGGAAAAATCAAACCAGTGCTAGATCGTACGTTCCCGCTTAGTGAAGCAAAAGAAGCTCAAACGTATTTTAAGCAATCGGGGAAAATGGGGAAAATTGTTTTATTACCAAGTGAAGAATAATATAGCGAAAAGAGAGAAGATCCTTTGGATCTTCTCTCTTTTTTACTGAAAACTATTACAATTATGACAATATTATGGCAATATATGTATTGGAGGTGGAGTTATGAAAAACTCGATCATTCAAGGTATCGTAATGATTGTTATTTTGTTGTTTGTGTCTTCTGCACCATTTGTGATTACAACTTCATTAGAAGGTGTAGAAATCGAGTATGCAATGATGCTTGAACTGTTAAAAAGTGTTCCCTCTATAGATTGGCTAGATCGTATAGACGCTGCATTTATAGAACGTATGGTCAGAACGTTTGTCCTCTTACTAGTAGCTATGCTTCTAGGATTAACGTTTGCACTAGTACTTGGATTATTTGTTGCTCGTTTTAAAGTATTCCGACTATTCCGCGGGTTAATTGAAATGATTGCGATTGTACCTGATTTCATTATTATTATCTTTTCAGTTGTACTTGGTGTACAAATCTATCAATGGACAGGTGTTCGTGTGATGAGTTTTATGCCAGATAAGAATACGGCTCATTTTTGGTTTCCTGTCATTGTATTATCGATTGCTCCTGCTCTTTATTTCTTAAAGCTTATACATGTTCGCTTTCTGCACATAAGTGGAGAGGATTATGTTCGAACAGCGGTCTCGAAAGGGTTAGATATCACGACAATTAACCTGCAGTATGTGTATCGAAATATGCAACCCTTTATACATGCTGAATTGACGAAGGGACTATCGCTTACGATTGGAAATTTGTTTATCGTAGAATATTTATTAAATGTGATCGGATTAACCCATTACATATTTGCTGTGAAAGATTTCCAAGCAACGTTACTAGGGCTTTGTGCCTTACTCATTATAGCTTTATTCGTTTTTCTTATTATTAAATTTGTTCTCTTCTTATTTAGAAAGGGTTTAATCTATGAATAGAATACGTCAAATGAATCTACCATTGTATATAGGCTTTTTCCTAGTGTTAGTGTTTATCTTTATTGCCATAGCGGGCCCGAAACTAAGCTTACATCCCTTAGATCATAAAGTAGAAGTAGAATATCAGATAATAGACGGAAAAGGGGTCGTGGTGGCACCGCCTGTTCAGGCGTTTACCGTTCCTCAGTATCCACTTGGAACAGATAAGTATGGATACGACCTGTTAACAAAACTTTTATACGGAGCAAAATATACGATAGGGATTGCTATAGCAACTGCTTTACTTAAAATGGTGCTTGGCACTATGGTCGGCCTTTATGCTGGGTCTTTTAAGTCAGAATGGTCCTTTTGGAAAGCAATCGAGAACTCGATGAGTTACATTCCGGTGTTTTTAATTTTATTTTTTGTGCTTCAACCTATCACAATCAATCCCAGTCTCAAATCTATTGAGCTTATTCTCGTGTTTATCTTGGTGATGACGGTGTTGAGCTTGCCGAGTACGATTGCGTCTGTGCGTAAACAAACCAGGGAAGTTGTTAAGAAAGAATACGTTGAAGTAGCCAGGACTCTCGGTGCTCGTCGTAACAGGCTTATATGGAAGCATATCTTTCCTCAATTGAAAGAAGGGCTACTGATTATGTTTGTTATGGAAATAGTTTTTGTCATGACGGTTATGGGTCAACTTGGAATTTTCCACTTATTTATGGGGGGGACCATTAAGCAAACAAATCCCACCATCTACTTATCTATGACAAACGAGTGGGCGGGCTTAATTGGACAATCTCGTGGTCATATTTTTGGCAACCATTTTATATTGATGGTTCCTCTGGTAGCACTTGTCCTGGCCACAAGTTCATTTGTCTTATTAGCGAGAGGATTGCAAAATCACTTCCAAACCGACTATCAGAAAGCACCATGGATTCCAACTGGCCGCACTTCCCATCAGCCACTACCTAAAATGAAGATGAATTTGGGCAAACGTTTAAAGGTTACACCAGGATTAATCATAGTAGGTGCTTTCCTTTTATTATTTGCGGTAGGTATGGTGTTAGTGTTGGGGGAAATGGTCTGAATAGAGAGGGAATAAACAACTAAATGAACCAAATAGGGGAATTTTTATACGCTGAAGAACACCGAATTGTAACGGATTCGGTGTTCTTTCATTAAACCTGTATAGTTGTTGGATTGTTAAGAATGTGTGTTGCCTCTTTTACTTGTTCTTTCGAAGGTGGCTCTACACCTTCAAGTGGATAAGGGATACCTAAGTTTTCCCATTTATATACACCGAGTTTGTGATAGGGAAGAACTTCGATTTTCCGAACGTTAGAAAGGGTGCCAATAAAGCGAGATAACTCATTTAAATCCTCTTGATTATCATTCCTGGTAGGTACTAGGACATGGCGCACCCATACCGGTACATTCCTGTCAGAAAGGTAAGTAGCAAAGCGTAATATATGTGTGTTCGTCATCCCTGTTAGCTCTTTATGCTTGTCGGGTTTGATTTGTTTTAAGTCAAGTAGGACAAGGTCCGTCATCTCTAACAATTTATCTAGTTTTTTCAAAAAATAAGGGGAGCTATTAAAGCAACCTCCTGATGTATCAAGGGTGGTGTGGACACCAATTGACTTTAGTGCTTTAAATAGCTCTATTAAGAAATTGATCTGGAGGAGTGGTTCACCGCCGCTAACCGTAACTCCTCCGTTTGAAGCTTGGAAAAAGGGGAGAAAGTCTTTCACCTCTGCCACAATCTCTTCTACGGACTTCTCAATTCCTCCGTTCAATGTCCATGTATCAGCATTATGACAGAACTGACAACGTAGCAGGCAACCTTGCATGAAGAGCACATATCGAATACCTGGGCCATCAACTGCACCGCACGTTTCTATAGAATGGATACGTCCTTTCATGAAAATCACCTCCAAATTCTTCGTTTATTTTCCCAATTGGTTGTATTACAAACTCTCATGGAACGTGCGGTTTATGATATCGATTTGTTGCTCGCGTGTCAGTTTAATAAAGTTAACGGCATAACCGGACACTCTTACAGTTAGCTGAGGGTACTGCTCTGGATGATTCATAGCGTCGAGTAGTGTTTCCCTGTCAAATACATTGACGTTAAGGTGGTGACCTTTCTTGATCATATAACCATCAAGAAGTCCAACGAGATTGGCGTAACGGGTTTCTTCCTCTTTACCAAGTGCTTTTGGAACAATCGAAAATGTATTTGAAATGCCATCAAGCGCTTCGTCATATGGTAATTTGGCGACGGAGCTTAAAGACGCGAGGGAGCCTTTTGTGTCTCTGCCATGAAGCGGATTAGCTCCTGGAGCAAAAGGTTCTCCGGCTCTCCGGCCATCCGGTGTGTTGCCTGTTAACTTACCATATACAACATTGGATGTAATCGTTAAGATAGATTGAGTCGGCGTGGAAGCTCGGTACGTTTCATGTTTTCTAATCTTGTTCATAAACCGTTTCACAAGATCCACCGCAATCTGATCGACTCTTTCATCGTTGTTTCCGTATTTTGGATAATCTCCTTCGACCTCGTAGTCTATAACTAAACCATTTGTATCTCTTATTGTTTTTACCTTGGCGTAGCGGATGGCACTTAAGGAATCAGCTACAACTGATAACCCGGCAATACCACAAGCCATTGTGCGTAATATATCCTTATCGTGTAGAGCCATTTCAATACGCTCGTAACTATACTTGTCATGCATGTAATGAATGATATTCAGTGTATTGACGTAAAGTTCTGCAAGCCATTCAAGAGTTTGATCGTATTTCTCCATTACTTCGGTATAGTCTAGATATTCTGAAGTCACTGGAGAATGTGCTGGTCCTACTTGAACTTTCAAAATTTCGTCTACTCCCCCATTAATCGTGTAGAGAAGAGCTTTTGCTAGATTAGCCCGGGCTCCGAAGAATTGCATTTGTTTTCCGATTGCCATAGCTGAAACACAACAAGCAATGCCGTAGTCGTCTCCGTAATACTCACGCATGATGTCATCGTTCTCATATTGAATAGAACTTGTTTTAATAGACATCTTCGAACAGTATCTCTTAAATGCAGAAGGAAGGTTAACTGACCAAAGGATCGTTAAGTTAGGTTCCGGTGCAGGGCCGAGGTTATCGAGCGTGTGCAAGAACCGATACGAACTTTTTGTTACTAAAGGACGACCATCTTCAGTGATACCGCCAATGGACTCAGTAACCCAGGTTGGGTCGCCGCTAAATAGTGAGTTGTATTCCGGTGTACGAGCAAATTTAACGAGTCGAAGCTTCATAACGAAATGATCAACGAGCTCTTGAGCTGTCTCTTCTGTTAGCTTTCCAGACTTTATATCCCGATCTATATAAATGTCAAGAAAAGTAGAGACACGCCCAAGGCTCATAGCCGCACCGTTTTGTTCTTTAATGGCAGCGAGATAACCGAGATAGAGCCACTGGAATGCTTCCTGAGCTGTTTTAGCTGGTTTAGAGATATCATAACCATAAATCTTACCTAATTCTTTCAGCTCTTGGAGAGCTCTTAGCTGTTCTGAAAGCTCTTCTCGTTCCCGAATGATATCTTCAGTCATAGCAACCTGGCTAAAGAAGACTTTATCCTTCTGCTTCTCTTCAATGAGACGATCTACCCCGTAGAGGGCCACTCTGCGATAATCTCCAATAATGCGACCGCGTCCATATGCATCAGGGAGGCCGGTGATAATACCTGCTTTTCGAGCTAGTTTCATCTCAGGCGTATAGGCATCAAATACTCCCTGATTGTGAGTCTTTCGGTACTCAGTGAAGATCTTCTCTACTTCTTCGTCTAGTTTATACCCATATGACTCAGCAGAAGCTGCTGCCATACGAATCCCGCCATAAGGTTGGAGAGAACGCTTAAACGGTTTATCGGTTTGGAAGCCAACAATTTTCTCGAGTTCCTCATTTAAATAGCCAGGTCCGTGTGAAGTAATTGTCGAAACGGTGCGTGTGTCTAAATCAAGTACACCACCCGCATTTCGTTCCTCTTTTGTCAATTTCATCACTTGTTCCCATAGAGCTTGCGTATTTGAGGTAGGTCCTTCTAGGAAGGCCTCATCTTCTTCATAAAGCGTGTAATTTTGTAAGATAAAATCTCTGACATCAATAGTAGATTGCCATTTTCCTTCATTAAAACCGTTCCAAGGTGGACTGCTTGTCGTCATGTCGAGTGTTTTCATCTTCGTTTCCTCCTATTTAGGAAGTAGTAGGATTCAATTTCTATGCTCAATATTTCACAATCTTTCTACACTTTTATTATACTCCGGTAAAATTGAAAAAACAGTCTTTATAAGGAATGTTCTTACAATGTTCAAATTTATCCATTTTCAAGTAAAATAGGTCGGCTTATGATTTGAAATCAGACGATAAATAAGAAAATGCCAAGGGACATACTGTCGAATAGTGTGAATATTCTATATAATAAAACGGTGAGGGGGGATATGTTGGTATATGCTGCTTTAGTCATCTTATTAATCCTGCTGTTAAGCTTAGAAACCATCATTAGAAAAAAGTTTAATATTGAACGAAGATACGTTACAGATACAAAAGGAAAGCACATCGACCGCTGGGGAAGAGGGATGTTGCTTTTAATCGCCATTAGTGTATTGGGTTATGCAATTTTTTCAGATGCTTCAGGAATGAAATGGTATCTGATGGGGATTTATGTGGCTCAATTCGGTTTTCAGGCCATCATGCAATGGATGTTCTTAAAAGGGTCAAAAGAATATGTGATTACGATCGTCTACCTCGCTCTTGGTGTTGTTACCATTTATAACATAGATTTACTATTTAGAGATTTGTTGTAGGGGGAGTGGGATAAGTAATCTAATACATAACGCAAGAAATTATAAGAAAAGAAGATTATGATGAAAAGGTGTAGCGGTTTACGTAGAATGGGATAAAATGGTTGAATAAATAAGGGCGATTTGAAATAATAGTAATAATCAGATAATTATACGGGATTTTATTTCGAAAGGGGATTATAATGCAACTTGTGATTGCTATATTGATGATTGTTGCGCCAGCTTTGTTCCTTGTTAATTGGAAGAAGTCAGGATATGATTGGGGTACAGAAGAGCCACATAACAAATAAATAATGGTCGACAAGAAGAGCCGCATCTATAGAAAAGAAGCGGCTCTTCTTGTATGTCGAGAAGTTCGGATTTTTAATAACTTTTTAATAATTGGTGGAGGGCAGAATTTGATTTTTATACGTAGCCCCCTCATCAATTGCTTCAGTGAACCTCACCTCTACCCCTAAAATAGATTGGTGTGAGCAATTAATGAAAGAACAAAATCGTGATGAATCTGTCGTCGTACTAGCTCAATCAGGCCATTCATTTATCCTTATTGATCAATTTAGAGCACCTGTTCAAATGAAAGTAACCCAGCTCCCTGGTGGGGGAGTAGAAGGAGGAGAAAGCCTTGAAGCTGCAGCTAGAAGAGAGTTTGAGGAAGAAGCAGGGTATCGGTGCGGAGAATTACATTATTTAGGCGAATTGTGGCCGGCACCTTGGATGGCTAATGAAGTTACTCACGTATTTTTTACGAATGAGGTTACTGAGCATATTGGCCAAGCGTTAGAATCGCATGAATCAATTGAGGTAGTACATGTTCCCATCAATGACTGCGTTAAGCGTATACAAACAAATGAGTATAAGGATGCAGAGTTGTGCTATGCGGTGTTACTCGCCTGTTCGAAAAGGCTTGTCCATGAAGTAGAATGCGAAGCATAAGATGAAAAGATTTGGAGCCACTTGAATAAGTTTGTGAAACTTCTTTAGCTATGAACCGTCAAAGTAAGTGGGAGGCGATAGTATGAAACCCTTTCTAGTCGGTTTAATTGTATTTCTTGGATTGGTGACCATGCCAACCCAAGCATTAGCTACCTCATGGGCATATCCTTTTGTTGTGTGGGACAATAGTTTATACATCGTTACTGAAGAAGAGGTCAAAGATGTAGGAGAGAAGATCGGAAAAGTAACCAGGTATTCAGATATGGAACAGTATGGGGGGAACTTCAGTAACGTCTATGAAAAAGGGACACACTACTATGCAATTGAAGGTGTCTCCACAGGTCAAGCCATAGCTGTGAGAGAAGCGAGTGGTACATATGTTAAAGCTGAGTGGGAAAAAGAGTATACGTATGGGTTCTCTTCCCCTGTAGGATGGTTAAGTGTGGTCGCAGCTTTAATCGTTATAGGGATGCTCCTACTATTTTTCATTCGAAGGAGTTCCTATAGGTATTAGGGATCTCTTTATTTCTAGAAAGTGTCGCGGATTACACAGATCCATATGAAAAACCAACATACAATACCCAAGCGCAGTTGTAATCGGTAACAGTTAAGGACTATTTCCAGCTTTCTATGAAGTTGGAAATGGTCTTTTTGTTTTATAGAAGACAGCATTTCAATATAATGGTCTACCTCTTCATTCTAACATCTTCCATTTAAGGGGGCCTTTTTTATGCTTTACATCTTAAGTGAGAATGTATCCCTTTACACCCCCATTATAATAGAGGAATTATTCGAAGATTCTAAAATTGGTGGGGTCGTTGTGGAACATAAATGAAAGGCCGCTCTTAATGAGATAAGAGGAGGAACAGAAGTGAGTGGATTTACAAAGAAGATTACAGCAAGTCTCTTCACAAGCTTGTTAGCTGTAACAGCTTGGAGTGCACCAAACACTCATGCTCAAACAGAATTTCCGGATGTTAATGAAGATGTTACAGGAAATGAGGAGATTCAGTATTTAGAGGATCAAGGAATTATTCAGGGGTATCTGGATGGAACTTTCCGTCCAGGGAACAATGTATCGCGCATGGAAGCAGCGATCATGCTGACCCGGGAATTGGGCTTATCGACTGAGAATCGACCGAATCCTTACTTTGATGACATATCAACAGAACATCCTCATTACAAGTATGTGGCTGCATTAGTGGATGAAGGCATCATTGAAGGTACCGATTCTAATGAATTTCAACCGGACCGGAACATAAAACGAATCGAAATGGCTGCTGTATTAACTAGAGCCTATAACCTAGAGAATGAACCAATCTCTAAAGAATTTGATGACGTGAGTGGGAACCGGAAGTATGTTAGTGAAGTTGTTTCTAATCGAATTTCGGTAGGCTTCCCTGACAATACATTCCGTCCGAGCGCCCCAACGACTCGTGCACAATTCTCAATCTTTTTAGCGCGTACAATGGATAATCAGTTTAAAAAGTATTTGTCTGATGCTAAAGAAGATCCTAATTTTGAAGTGATAAACAATGATGACATTCGTGGAACATACATATGGCATGCTGAAAATGTTATTGAAGAATCAAACGAAATTTTGGAGTTTGCCAAAGAAAATGGTATTAACTTGCTCTATACTCGTTTAGATCGTACACAAGACTTCGCAGTTTACAATGAATTTGTAGAGAAAGCCCATGAAGCTGGTATAGAGGTACATGCTATGGGAGGCCACCCCAATTGGGCTCTTAAAGAAGGACAAGAGCGTCTTAACATGTTTATTGACTATGTTACCAGTTATCAAAAAGTTGTTCCTCCAAGACAACAATTTGATGGAATTCACCTCGACATTGAACCTTATGTCTTACAGAATTGGGATGGGAATCCAGAAGACATATTAAAGACTTGGAAAACGAATATTGAAGTTTTTGTTGACGAAGTGAAGAAGGCTTCTGAGTTAGAAACGAGTGCAGATTTAGCGATATGGCTTGATGACCACAAAACGCCTGGTCAAGAAGACATCTCCTTCAGTAAGTGGTTCATTAGTAAATTAGATCACACAACACTTATGGCTTTTAGAGACTCTGCAGAAGGATCTAATGGTATGATCGATGTATCAAAAAAAGAAATGAAGTTTGCAGAAGAGCTTGGTAAAGAACTTCTCGTATCTGTTGAAATGAAGCAGATTAAAGAAAATAAACACATTTCATTCTACGAAGAAGGTAAACAAGCTATGGAAGAAGAGTTAGATAAAACGAAGAATTATTTTAGCGATAACCCAAGCTATCATGGTAATGCTGTGCATGCTTATGAATATTGGAAAGTAGCGAACGAATAAATTCCTTTAAAGTGGTCCTGTTTCTATTGCCATTCTAAGCTCACTAACTAAATTAGCGTGTGAAAAGACTATTCTTAGCTTCTCATGAAGTTGAGAGTAGTCTTTTTTGAAATGAAAAAGAGAGCGTTTGAGTGGATAATGTATGTAATGAAGGTACAGAATTTGGAAATTATTATAGATTTATTTAAATGTTCTGATATAATAAAAGGAACTAAGATGCGAGGAGTTGATGTGTTATGGCAAATGTACAACTTAAATCTAACCAATCATTACAAAATCATCAATGGAGGGCCCATCAACTCTGATCGCGTCCTCCAAACTAATGGAGGAATTAAATGACCGGAATTATGAATGAAGCTTCATGTGAGTTAAAGCAAGATGAAAGAGTGGGGCGCGTTGCTAAAGCAACGCATGGGCACTACACGTTGTTCACGGAACAAAGAACTCTTGAAGGCCGTCTTTCAGGAGGTCTTTATCATATGGCACAAGGCCAAAGAGAGCTTCCGGCAGTTGGAGACTGGGTTGTGTTTGTTCCATTCGATAATGGTGAGAAAGCACTTATTCAACGTGTGCTCACAAGACGTACTTTATTATCACGTAAAAGAGCTGGAGAAACACATGGAGAACAGATCATTGCAGCGAACATTGATAAAGTTTTTATCGTGACAGCTTTGACGAGCGAATTTAATATCAACCGAATTGAACGATATGTGCTACAAGTTTATGAGAGTGGAGCAGTACCTGTAATTATTTGTACGAAAAAAGATTTGTGTGAAGATCTCGAACATCGATTGGAAGAACTTACACTTGCTGCCCCTGGTGTCGCGGTTTATACGGTGAGTAATCTTACAGGAGAGGGTATTCAAGAGTTAAAGAGTGAGTTGAAGAAAGACGAGACCATTTCTTTAATTGGTTCATCAGGTGTAGGGAAGTCAACGCTTATAAACAGCTTAATGGGTGAGAATATACAGCTTACCCAAGAAGTTCGTTTTGATGATGATCGTGGACGTCATACCACAACGCACCGAGAATTATTTTCTCTACCAAATGGGACGACTGTAATAGACACACCTGGCATGCGGGAATTGCAGCTTTGGGGGAATGAAGATACTGTAGGGAAGACATTCTCTGACATTGAACAGCTCAGTTCCGAGTGTAAGTTTCGGGATTGCAAGCACCGTAGCGAACCTGGTTGTGCTGTTAAACGAGCTATTGAATCAGGGGAGCTTGAGGAAGGACGTCTAAAGAATTATGAGAAATTAAAACGCGAACTTCATCGTCTGGCGCTGAAAGAACAGTACAGTGCCCACCGTGTGAATCGGATGCTTCACGGGCCGAAGTCATATAAAAGATAATTATAAAAAAGTCAGCTTCATTTTAAAATGAAGCTGACTTTTTTTAATAATAAGGTGAGATCATTAAGTAAACTACTACACCTGTAATACTTACATATAGCCACAAAGGCATTGTCCAACGTGCAATTTTACGGTGCTTGTCTACTTTCATAGAAAGTCCACGGAAAAGTGTAAGCAAAGCTAGTGGCACGATAGCAGCAGCCAAAACAATATGAGTGATCAAGATAAAGTAGTAGACATACTGAATGAACCCTTCTCCGCCGAAAGATGTAGAGCTCGCCATAGAGTGATAGGTGAGATACGAAACTAAGAACAGAGCAGTTGACGTAAACGCTGCGAAGATAAAGCGTTTATGCCATTTTACATTTTTGCGGATAATCATAAATAAAGCAGCGACCAAGAAGACCGTTGTAAACGAGTTTAATACAGCATTTACAAGTGGCAATATGGTAATATCAAAGCTTGAACTGCTTTCTATTTTCGGTATAAATAAAAGGGCTACGACAATGGCGTTGATCGCAATGGATAGGCCAACGACCCAAGGTACATAGTTGAAATTTTTCTCAATTTGCAAAACCTCTCAACCTCTCTTAGATAAATCGTTCATTTTCGAGTATAGCGAAAATGACCGAAAGATTCACTATCGAACTGTCTAGAACAGTGACAAATTTGTTAATTTTTTTGGTTGAGAAACTTATTAACTAAATGGGCTATAAGATATATGGGTTCTTTTGGGAGTGATCAACATATCCCTACCTTGCGTGAGAGAATCGCCTATCACTTTCACTCAGAATACTGCCTTTGGAGCATCAATATATGATTCTCATGATAAGGGGAGTTTGAAGATTCCTGAACCACACTAAAAGAATTTCCATCAGGGTCTTTAAAATCAAACATGCTAACCTCTTCAGAGTATTGGATCGGAGAGGTGATTACGTTTCTGTCTACTAATCTCTGATAATCCCCTTCAATGTCATCAGTGGAGAAATTGAAGTAGACGTTTGGCTGAGATCCTTTCCTTGTAAATGCAGTAGACTGAGGTTCTGTTACTTCAATTAAAGCAAGACCGGTATTTCCCCTCGAAAAGACATATCCCGCTCCATGGTCAGAACCATTTTCCCATTCATCTACCTTAAGTAGTCCAAGATTATTTTCATACCATTTCTTTGACCGCTCTATATCCGTCACAGGTATAAAAACGCTATTCATTTGAAACATGGCATTGCCTCCTTTAAAAATTGCATCTTTATAAAACCTTCTCTAGTAAATGCTATTTTTCCTACTTAAAATTTGTGATTTTAGTAATAGGTTTCCCTTAATCTCTGTTATTTACAGTTAAGAAGACGGGATATATCTTGTATAATAAAGATAGTTATACATAGATCTTTAAGTGAAGGAGTTAAGAAAATGGATCCGATTTATTTCTTTGTTATTGCGGTGTTAATTGCTACTGGGGGCATTAGTTTTATTTCAAGAAAAGCTCTTTATGATGTAGCTCAAAATCCGGATAACCTGCAATCAATTCAAACGAAGTTATTTATAGGTGTTGCCGTAGTTGAAGTGATTCCAATAGTGTTAATAGTCTTTGGGTTTATTAATCTTGATCAATCGACGATCGATCCAGTGACTCCACTCATTCTAGTGGCAATCATTACCTTCATTAATGGAGGACATGTGTTCAAAACTTACCTCAGTCTTACGGGGGACGCTGATAAACAAGCGAAAGAAAAGCTCCGTATGCTCTTCATGGTTTGCCTTCCATTGTTAATGGCATTCCCGATCATCGCTGGTGTAGCGACAATGACGACTACAGGAAGTTAAATAAAAAAGCAAAGGTCATTCCCCTTAGGGGGAATGACCTTTGCTTTTTTTGTAAATATATGTTCACTAAATCGTGTGGGGGATATATGACTAGATGTTCTGATACGATTCCAATTCGTGGATTTGTTTGTTTATTTCGCTTTAAAAATTATGGCAAAAAAATGTTATATATTTAAAATGGATAACGTATATCTTCTATCCCTTTTAATTCAGTGTTTATCGAATGGCTACAAGTAATAAAAATTATGTAGAAATATAATTATGAGGTTTTAACCTATTACAGAAGAGGTAAGTGAAAGTATTCCAAAATTTATGGGGAAATGGTATTACGGGAGGGGAAGTAATGAAAAATGTAACAGCTGTATTCTGGTATGCCGTTACAGTATGTGGTCTTTTTGTCTTGTGGGGTGTATTTGCGCCAAGTAATTTAGAGACGGTTTCAAGTCAGGTTACGGCATTTATATCTAAAAGGTTTGGTTGGTATTACCTTTTGCTTTTTGTAGTTATTTTTGCTTTTTGTGTTTATTTAACTTTTTCCAAATTTGGGAAATTAAAGTTGGGTAAAGAATCTGATCAACCTAGCTTTAGTTTGCCTACGTGGTTTGCAATGTTATTTAGTGCAGGAATGGGGATGGGCATGGTCTTTTGGACAACGTCTGAACCTATTTCACATGCATATAAGAGTTCACCTAACGCAGAATTAGGAACGGATTTAGCTATTAAAGAATCGCTCCAGTATTCTTATTTTCATTGGGGAGTCTCTGCTTGGGCCATTTATGGAATTGTTGCGCTTGTGTTGGCTTACTTTAAGTTCCACAAAGGGTATCCAGGTCTAATAAGTGCTACGCTCGTGCCACTTCTAGGGGAAGAGAGGATGAAGGGGATACTAGGTAAATTGATTGATACATTAGCTGTATTTGCGACAGTAGTCGGAGTTGCTGCAACATTAGGATTTGGGTCAGCTCAAATTAATGAAGGACTTTCGTTTTTATTTAGTGTTCCATCTAATTATCGTGTTCAGATGATTATTCTTGGCGTTTCCACGGTCTTATTCATTATTTCTGCTTATTCAGGTATACATAGAGGGATTAAGTATTTAAGTAATATTAATATGGGGCTTGGCTTTGCGCTATTGATCTTATTGTTCATTGTCGGTCCGACATTAACCATTTTGAACATGTTCACAAACTCACTGGGTAACTACCTTACAAATTTCGTCGATATGAGCTTTCGAATCGCTCCCTTAAACGAGGAGAATAGAGGATGGATTAATTCATGGACCATCTTCTATTGGGCTTGGTGGATTTCTTGGTCTCCTTTTGTTGGAATCTTTATTGCACGTATATCGAAGGGAAGAACGTTAAGAGAATTTATGGCTGGTGTATTAATTGTTCCTTCTCTTGTTTGCTTTATTTTCTTTGCTGTATTTGGCGTTTCCGCATTAGAATTAGAACAGAGTGGAGTAGCAGACATATCACAATATGCTCTTGAAACTGCCACGTTTGGGATGTTGCAACACTATCCTTTAGGTACATTGATGTCCTTCATTACGGTGTTTGTAATCGCCATTTTCTTCATTACATCAGCAGACTCAGCTACGTTTGTTTTAGGCATGTTAACCTCGAAAGGTTCATTGGAGCCAACAAGTATGGTGAAAATTGTTTGGGGCGTCATGCTTTCCTTTGTAGCAGGGATCATTGTATATTTTGGTGGGACCCAAGGGTTGCAAAATATTCTAATTATCTCAGCGCTGCCATTCTCAGTTGTTCTTCTGCTTATGTGTGGTTCGTTTTACAAAGCGGCTAGCAATGAATTGAAAAATGAAAAAGAACTGACGAAAAAACATAAGTGGAAGCGAGAAGTTGCTTCTTCTACGTCAGAATAGAGTTAATAGAAAACCCCGTCAGACATAGAGATCAGACGGGGTTTAGTGTTATTTTTTTGAAGCTCTTTCAATCTGTTGTGCAATATTCACTTTCTTTTTGTTCGAAACTTCTTTAAGCTTCTCTTGAACTTTTTCTTTCTTATTTCCTTTACTTAACTTGTGCTTAAGCTTTTCATCTTCTGCATGGAACTTTTTAAGTTTCTTCTCAACTTGCTTAGACTTCTCTGCACTGTCCATAAACATGGTTACCTGTTTTAGTTCATCCGCTGGGATGTTCGTAAAGAGAGTACTAGATTCTTCATCGTAGTAATAGGACTCTTTTGTTCTATTCATTTCGTCTACGCTAGATGCCTCTTTATACAATGTAGCATTTGAACGTACGAAGTGAGGCTCTTCTACATCATGAAGTTTCACTGTATAGGACTGAAGATCAGTATCGTATTGCTCCACTTCTTTATCTTGTGTGAATGTATAAAGGGATGAATTGTGCTTTTGTACGTTGAAGTGGGTCTTGTTAAATTCACCGTCTTTATAATCTTCTGTACTGCCATCATCTTCAATGAATGTATAGTTTGCTTCATCAGCTACATACGTATCAAGAGTTAGATTTTCAAGTGGTTTTTCGCCCGTGTGTTGTTGAACGCTGCGTTCAGGAATGATGGAATCATTCTTCACGTAAAGTGGAATTGTAGATAGATCAGCTTGTTTGGTAATGGTTTGTCCACCTTCGAATTGTTCGCCAGTCCAGTAATCGATCCACGTTTCACCTTTTGGTAGGTAAACTTCCTTAGATGTAGAGCCCTTCTTGACAATAGGAGCAACCATTAGTGATTCACCAAACATAAACTGTTGACTAATGTCGTGTGTGTTCTCATCTTCTTGGAACTGATAAACAAGTGGTTGCTGTACTGGAGTACCATCTTCGCTTGCTTTAATGAACGTGTTATAAAGATAAGGCATTAGCTCATAACGTTTTTCGATATACTTCTTGCTGATATCTTCCACTTGTTGTCCATATTGCCAAGGTTCTTGGCCTGGGATATCTTTTGCTTCTGTATCAAATGCCACCGTACTTCCGTTGTCAGCATGAATACGGGAGAATGGGTTGAACATGCCCATTTGGATCCAACGCGCGAATAGTTCACCAGAAGGACGCTTAGCGAATCCGCCGATATCATTACCCACGAATGGAATACCGGACAGACCAACGTTACTATTCATAGGAGTAGACATCTGTAACGATTCCCATGTACTAGCGTTATCTCCTGTCCATAAAGTGGAATAGCGCTGAGAACCAGCATACATATCTCGTGTTAAGACGAACGGACGTGTATTATCCATGTTCACATCAAATGCTTGATCTGTAGCCTCAGCTTCATAGTGGGCGAACATGTTATGGAATTCAGAGTGATCCATATCTCCGTACTGAACATCAAGTGGCTGCGTCTTCGTTGCTGTATCGAATACAGCTGGTTCGTTCATATCATTCCAAATTCCGTCAACACCTGCGTCCATAATCCTCGCGTGACTCTCTGCCCACCAGTCTTGTACTTCTTCGCGAGCGAAGTCAGGGAATACAGATTCTCCAGGCCATACTTCTCCAACATAAGGACTGCCATCTGGGTTTGTTGCCCAATATCCATTTTCTGTACCTTCATCATACATGTAATATCCAGGATCCTTCTTAATACCTGGGTCACTTACAGCTACAGAACTAACACCTTTGCTTTCTAAATAGTCATTGAAAGCCTTTGGATCCTTCGTGAAATCTTCCCCCCACGTGAAGTTACGGAAACCGTTCATGTGGTCAATGTCTAGGTGAACAGCATCTAATGGAATATCTTTTTCACGATATGTATCGACGATATTCTTAATTTCATCTGCTGTTTTGTATCCCCATTTACTCTGGTGTAAACCAAGAGACCACTTTGGAGGGCGCTGCATAGAACCTGTAAGGTCTGTGTAGCGGTTTACAACATCCTGAATTTCAGGTCCGTAAGCGAAGTAATAAGTTAACTGACCATCATTTGCATAAAAGTAATAGTAATCATCACTTTCACTTGCCATTTCATAATAAGAGCGATGGCTGTTATCAAAGAAGATTCCGTAAGCTTTCTCATCTTTTAGACCGATGAAGAATGGAACGGTAGTATATAAATACTTTGTATCCTTACTATAGTCGTAAGCATCGTTATTCCACATGCCAATACTTTCTCCGCGTTTATTTAACTTTCCGGCTTGTTCACCAAAACCGTAGAAATCTTCATTTTTTCCAGTGTCCTTAAACACATAAGGTTTTCCGTTTTCATAACCTGAACCATATTTCATGCTGTCCTGGTTAATGACGTTACCTTCGTCATCCATAAATTTAACACCAAATGGTTCTTTATTAATGCTTACTGTGATTTCATCAGTTGAAAGGGTGACGGTTGTTTCATCTTCCTCAACATTAAATTCAGGAATATCCCAATCTGTCTTGTTAATAGCGGCTGTTGCTTCGTCTTTTTCCCCTTGTTTTAGGATCGAGACCTTTGCAAGGTCAGCAGCTTTTAAACGAATAAAGGCTTGATAATTGTTTGAAAGGGTGAGTTGAACACCGTTTTCTACTTCTTGTACATCTTGTACTTGCAATTTCTGTTTCTCTGCAGCTTCTTTGTTTAATTCCTTCTCAGGATAAACGTCTGCTACGGCTAATACGTTTGATGGAGTAGCTACAGGAACAAGTAAGCTTGTTGCTAAACTTGCTGTCGCTAATGTTCTAATTGTTCTGGAATTACGCAAAGTTCTTCACCTCTTCTAAAAATTTTAATAAGTTTATATTTCACAACAACTGTACATTTAAGAAGAAGCGCTGGTCAATTATAAATGGAGACCTCATTTTATGGGTATAATAGACTATTTTTCAGGTGTTATATTTGTATATGCAAGCGTTTAGGTTATCTATATGTTATAAAAAATTTAATACAAAAGGATGATGAATTATATTAATTTTATATTAATTAGGGTTACTTTATTATTATGTTGACCGTTGTAAAATAAGTATGAAAGGCATACATATCCAAACTTGTCATTTCGTGAAATGTGTTGTATTTGTGCTTGGTATGGATGCTTAATAGCCATGTGGAGTAATGGCAGAGGGGGATAATGGAACTCCGTTAACAGTGCATTAGGAATAATGGTATGAGTAAATAATCTTTACAGTAACTATGATAGCTCTATCAAAGACGAAAAACATAATTACAAACCAATATAAATTTAATACAAATGTGAGGTGAATGATTTTATATATACAAAAAGGACCTACCAGTAACTAAAGGCCCTTTTCCCTTCTACAGTTTATTGTTCACTTGTCTTTCTATCGTATCGTCCACAACGGTTTCTGCAACTCTTTCTTTAACGAATTGTATAGATTCTGTTTGATCGATTGCTAGTTGAAAGCTATGTTGAACATCAGTGGGATAGAAGTGCCACACGACCCAGGCGGCGATTGAAATGAAAACAAGTACTATAATAATCATTAAAGGTCGCTTGCCCATTTTCTTCTCCTCCTAATTGGATATCATTTCTGTGTTAGGTGTTATATTGTATCCATTCAGAAGAGAACTGTGCGTGGTCATGTTGATAAGTAATCATAATCAGTAGTCATAATTAATGGGTATTATCTTTTCCTGGAAATTCTGTGTACAATATTAATAAATGAAGAAATGAGGGATTTATAGTGGAATTTAGTGATTTTACAGTAGCGCAAATAAGAATTGCACGACCTACAGATCAATTTGAGGAGGTCATTAATTTTTATGAGAAGGGTTTAGGGTTACGCCGATTAACAGAGTTCTCAGGGCATAGGGGGTATCAAGGGATTATTTTAGGTTTACCGAATGCACCGTACCATCTTGAATTTACTAAGCATGACGATGGAAGTCCTTGTCCTGCCCCAACTCAAGATAATCTATTAGTCTTTTATATCCCTTCATCCCATGAAATCAATGTGGTGGTTAATCGTCTGAGCGAGATGGGATATTGTGAAGTCACGCCTGAAAATCCATATTGGGAAGAAAAAGGAACAACGATTGAAGACCCTGACGGATGGCGTGTTGTGCTGATGAATACAAACGGGATTTAATGAGAAGGAATTGACTGTGAAAGAATGCTAGCCGAACCATGTTTGCCTGTTCAGATAACTAATTGGAGAAAGCTTACTTAACCATTTACTTAAGGGGGAACTCACATGAAAAAGATTGAGGTGCAGAAGTTTGGTGGGCCAGAGGTGATGCAAATAGTCGAATGTGACATGCCAAAGGTGGAAGAAGATGAAGTACTAATAAAAGTGATCAAGGCAAGTGTGAATTATGCTGATGTCAAGAAGCGACTTGGGAGTAACAAGAGCGGGGGACTTCCATTTACTCCAGGAATCGATGCAATGGGAGTTGTAGTAGAGAAAGGACATAAGGTTACAAGGGTTGAACCAGGGCAAAGGGTGATTGCTTTTCCTGTTGAAGGTTCGTATGCAGAGTATGTGGTTGCGAAGGAAAGTTTGACATATAACATACCCGATGGACTCGATGATCGAACAGCTGCTGCTTGTCCGACAGTAGGTATTCTATCATATATATTGTTGGCAGATCTTGCGCGGGTTCGTGCGGGTGAACGGGTGCTGATCCATGCCGCAGCGGGTGGGGTGGGGACAACTTCCATTCAATTAGCGAAATGGATGGGTGCGAAGACTGTAATTGGAGTAGTTGGTCATAAGGATAAAGCTGAAGTGGTGACCAAAGCAGGAGCTGATGAGGTTTTACTTTACAATGATTTTCATGAACACATTAATGCTCAATTCGGAGGAGTGGATGTCATATTAGATTCAGTAGCTGGAGAGGTTTCTGAAAAGAGTATGGACTGTCTTGCCAAATATGGACGTCTTGTCCAATTTGGAAATGCTGGGGGGCGTCCAGGAAACTTTAAAACAAGTGACCTTCATAAGAGTTGTCGGTCTGTATTAGGGTTTAGTCTTGGAACCACAAGGCTAAATCGACCTGAGTCTATTAGGCAAGCGGCAAGTGAAGTGCTCACTCTATTAGAAACAAATCAACTATGTTTACATATAAGCAAGGAATACCCCCTGGAAAAAGTTTCAGAAGCCCATGCTTGGTTAGAATCAAGAAAAAGTACAGGTAAGTTGCTTTTAAATATACATTAGAAAGATTTATGCATCAGGGATAATTGCGTAAATAGCGATGTTTTCATGAGCTAGTGTTCGGACGACTTCAGGTATTTGTTGCATCGTAATAGATACTATATAGCCATGTTCTCTCGTCTCAATTTGTCCAATAAAATCAAGTGATTCTAGTGTTGTGTAGGCGGTTTCTAAATCGGCCACTTCAAAATAGACTGGAAACCGTTCACCGCTATAATCTAAAGGACTTCTCTCTGTATTCATAGCCAACCCCACTTTATATATAGTAACTTTATTATACCATATTAGGAGATTTTTTTGATAAGGTTTAAAAATAAATCGAGTTCCTTATTTCTTGAAGTTTTATATTGTTTACCTTCAAACATTATTTGTAACGATTATGGGATTAAAGCGACAGTTGGTAGTAGAGGAGGAGTTCTATGAAGAAGCTATTAATGATTGTGTTCATTTTAGTGTTAATGGGTTGCGGTCTAGAGGCAAAGGATTTAGGAGAGTTTTATGAAGGAGACTTGTCTCATATAACACATGTAGAGATTATGAGTGGAGAAACGGGAGAAATGAGAGTCATAGACGATAAAGAGAGGCTCCAAGTATTCCTTAATGAAGTGAAAAATGTTCAATTTATCCCACAGGAAAATCAAGAAAAGCGGAGTGGTTTTCGCTATTCTATAAACTTGTATAAAGGAAATAAAAAAACATTCGGGTTTTCCGTGAATATGGTTAATGGTCATTACTATGATACAGAACCAAATCTGTTTCCTATTGTAGACAAATGGTTTAAACGAGAGGGAGCAAAAGCAATTAATTGAAAATAGTAAGACTGGTTATTTAGGTGGAATTAGTGTGTTTGTTGTCAAGGTTGAAGGAAGAGAATGAACGTGTGAAAGGCACTCATAAGTGATTCTACTTATGAGTTTTTTGTTTTGGATTGATAAGAATCTCCTAATTCAGAAATAATGATCTTAGAGAATTTTTAGTTTAGCACGTGGTAATTAGGGGAGACCATGAGTGTAAGCATATTTTATCTCATAAACGGTTCATATTTGTGAAGGAGAGCCGATAAATAAAATAAACGGTAGACTAATATATAAAGAGCAAAAGAGGTTTGCAGTTTTAAATAGTTATAGGGGTTGTACTTATCTTGATATAAGAAGCCGTCTATTTTTTGCTATACTGTTAGTACGTATTAAAAGAACGAATGAAAGAAGGGATACCTTGAACCAATACCTGACATCAATTGACAACCCGATTGAAACTGTACGCTATAAAGGTCTTACAGTTAAATTACTTGCAACCGGTGATGGAACGGAAGTCATTCATCACTTGCTAGAAGAGGGAGCAAGATGGTCGATGCAACCACAAGAAGGAGGGACAGCGTCTGAGAGTATCTTTATCGTAAGAGGATCAATGAAAGTGACTATAGAAGGAGAAACAAAAGTAGTATCACCTGGTGATGTCTTGTCCGCTGCACCAGTTCAACATGGATTTATATTCTCAGCACAAGAGCAAACTGAATTTATTTACATATCTTCACAACCTGTTTTTCAGTTTTTTTCTAGCATTGTTAGAGAAAATCAAGAATTGGCTGTTGAAGTGGCTCTTAAAGATGGATATACAGCCGAACACTGCAAACGAATTATGCAAATGTCCATGATGATTGGTGAAAAAATGGATTTATCACCTGATGATATGTGTACCCTTAATTATGCATCCTACCTTCATGATGTTGGCAAGATTAAAATTCCTAAATCCATTTTATTAAAGGAAGGTCCGCTATCAGAAGAAGAATGGAAAGAAATGAAAAGACACTGTACATATGGTAAAGAATTATTAGAGGAAACTGATAGTCCTTATATGAAAGCTTCTGCACAAATTGTAGAACAACATCATGAGCGATATGATGGTAAAGGTTATCCAAATGGCCTTCAAAAAGAACAAATCTCTCCCTTGGCATCCATTGTAAGTGTGGTAGACGCTTTTGACGCCATGACTACAGATCGTCCCTATCGTAAAGCGATGAGTCTAAGTGAAGCGATTGAAGAATTAAAAAGAAACAAAGGAACAATGTTCCACCCTGAAGTTGTAAAAATTTTCATTGATTTAATCCCTGAATGGGGTAAAATGAAACAAGGGGTGTAAAATTATGAAGAAATTGGTAGGTTTTGTGGTAATTTCTGGACTTGCAATTCTTGCTGGCGTTGACCCGCAGGGAGTCCCAATTCCATTATTTAATTAAATGGACAAGCTCTTTATTCATATGAATAGAGAGCTTTTTCATTTTTTAGTAGATAAGTATTCTTCACCTTTTGTATAAGGTTATATAATTGAACGAAACTGTGTAGGGAGGAAGTCAGTTATGCGCCTATTGATAACCTACCTCATCGCCCTTATTGGTAGCTTAATCTTTTATTCATTGAATTTCCCTTTACCCTGGGTGCTTGGTGCGGTCTTTGCGCTACTCCTTTTTAAGATCACAATAAGTCCGGATGTGACTTCTTCTAATCTATTAAAGCAGGTTAGTTTTGTTTTACTAGGGGTTCAGCTTGGATTGGCATTTACCAAGGGGACATTCTCTGAGGTTGGCCCCTATTTTTTTCCTTATTTACTATTCTCAGCGTTAATCATCGTTATAAGCTTGTTTAACGGGTATATGGTATCGAAATGGAGCAAGATTCATACGGATACGTCGATGCTTGCTACTATACCAGGTGGGTTGTCTGCATCTATTGCCTTAAGTGATTCTTTACATAGTAATACCGTTCTTGTCACCATTTTTCATACGATTCGGTTAATGGCTGTGCTCTTCATCATCCCGTTCGTGGCTACTCACTTTCTGTATGAAGGAAAGGGCTTAGCTTCTTTTGCGTTATCTGAACCTGGGGGAGGAGCCTGGTATACAATTATGCTGTATGTGGGCTGTTACTTCTTAGCGGTAAAGCTAAGTAGCAAAGTCCCGGCAGCCTTTGTCATTATACCGATGATTATGGTTGGAGCACTTCAATCAATCGGGTTTGAGATGTTCATCCTTCCCCCTGCTCTTTTCATATTTGCTCAGCTTACCCTCGGAGTAGACCTTGGTCATAAAGTGACGATAAAAGATATTCAAAAAGCAGGGAAGTATTGCTTTGTTTATTTAGGTTTGTCAGTATGGTTAATTCTTCTCTCATTTGGCTTTGGGTATGTATTTAGTAGATGGGTGGGTGTAAGTTTTGCTACGGGTGTTTTGAGTGTTGCACCAGGGGGACTGTTGGAAATGGCTTTAACCGCTCAAAGCGTTGGAGGGGACC
The DNA here is from genome assembly GCF_000770675.1 of Pontibacillus chungwhensis BH030062. Lineage (GTDB taxonomy): Bacteria > Bacillota > Bacilli > Bacillales > BH030062 > Pontibacillus > Pontibacillus chungwhensis. The sequence continues at coordinate 121,095 of NZ_AVBG01000004.1, read as the reverse complement.
CTGCTATTGTAAGTTCTCTTCAAATGATCCGGCTTCTCATTGTTGTTATCATCGTGCCCATTGGACTGAAATGGTTTCTTGAGAAGAGGTCCTACACTAAATGATTACAGGAATTCTACATTGATTATATCCTAATAATTTCAAAAAAGACCTTAAGTAGGAACTTAAGGTCTTATTTTCAATAGATTTAATTTTGCGAAATTTACTGTTAGGTCTTGTTCCTTTTTGTTTAATCTTTCATTATATAAGGAGGGGGTCTTTGAAATTTCCTACAAAGATAAAAAAAGGAATTTCATAGATAAATAGAAGAAAGGGAGTAAGGAATGAATTACAAAAAGATTATGACATCAACGGCATTAGGCGTTACCTTATTACTGAACCCTGTAATGAATGTTGCGGCTCAAACGGGAGTCGTAGATGTGAATACTACATCCACGCTAAATGTCAGAGAGACACCTACTGATGGAACAATTATTGGATCTTTAAAGGATAACAGCGAAGTGCAAATTCTTGAAATAAAAGGAGATTGGGCTAAGATTCAGTTTGAAGATTTAATTGGGTGGTCAAGTATGAATTATATTGATGAAAACGAAGACCTTGGCCAAGTAAGTTTTGATGAGATCTTCAATATCTATCAGACACCCGATACCTCTACTAAAGTCGGAGCAGCTAAACCTACAAGTATGGATGTCCTTGAAAGAAAAGGAGATTGGTATAAAGTAAATACATATCTTGGAATCACTTGGGTCAAGAAAGAAACCACTCAACCCGATTCAACTGCAAAAGTATCGTTCACAGAAATCTTCAACATTTACAAATCTCCTGATAAAAGCACAAAAATGGGAGCAGCCAAACCTACTACAATGGACGTTGTCGAACGAAGAGGGGATTGGTATAAAGTACAAACTTATTTAGGTCCTTCATGGGTTTATAAGAATCAAGATGAACAAGAATATGAAACCATCAGGACTGGAAAGGTTACAGCGGATTACCTTAACGTAAGGACTGAGCCTAAACTAAGTGGTACATTAAAAGACCAAATTACTGAAGGCACAACTGTGTCCATTTTGAAAACAAGTGGTGTATGGTACTATGTCAGCTATGGAGACAAGAAAGGTTGGGTCCATTCTGATTATATCTATAATGAAAGTACACAAGGGTTTGTTACAGCTGATGTCCTAAACATACGTAGTGCTCCTGGTGAGTATGTAAAAGACCAAGTAACTTATGGAACGAAAGTTGCAATTACGAAATATAGCGGAGAGTGGGCTTATGTTTCTTATGACGGAAATGAAGGTTGGGCTCACACTGACTACATAAAAGAGTCATCCAATGGTCAGATCTTAGAGGGGAAAACCATCATCTTAGATCCAGGTCATGGTGGTTATGACAATGGCGCATTAGCGGTCGATGGTCGAACCCAAGAAGAAGATATTAACCTTGAGTATTCTAAGGATTTACAACACAAACTTGAATTGATGGGCGCAACAGTCGTTTTAACTCGAGATTCTGATGTCTACGTTGAATTAGATGATCGGGCTGCTCTATCAGCTAAACACAATGCGGATATCTTTTTATCTATTCATGCAAATAACATTGAGAGCTCTTCTGTGAGCGGGTCAGAGTTATTTTATAATACGACCCCTTGCGATACTTCAGAAGAATGGTGTGATCAAGGTGAACAGAATGATTACCCTGAAAAAAGTGAAGTTTTAGCCACATCAATTTGGTCAGAGATCAAAGGAGTGTTTGGAGCGAGTCCTCGTGGATTAGACGGGACAACACATTATCGTGTAAACAGAATGAACACTGTACCCTCTGTTTTAATTGAAATAGGTTTCCTATCTAATTGGTCCGACCTTTCAGCTATCAAAGATGAGGCTCATAAAGAAGAGTTTGTAAAGAATACAGCTAACGGTGTAGTCAATTATTTTACATCCTATTAAATCAAAAATCACATAAAGAATAATAAAAACGCTCAGGTATGAATATGTATCTGAGCGTTTTGTTCGATTAACTGCATGTTTCTCTATCTCATTAGGCAAAGAATCATAAGAATGCGTTTTTTCGCATCAAGATCCCATTCTGGTTTTCTATGATTTTCGTAGTTTATGAACTTTTCTTCTAAAGCCGAGGTAAGGCATGCCGGTAAAGACGAGTACGATCATAGACACATAGCCTAATACAATGCCAACTTCCCCAAATATATCAGCCATCCAATCCGTATTACTCAATGGATAAAGCATAAAGAGAGCGATCGTAATAAGCAGCGTAGGTAACGCAGCTTTCCCCATGATCCTTTTCTCTGCTTCATATTTCTCAATAATCGTTGACTGATCTGTGAAGATGGGCTGTGTACCTTCTGGGGCACTAAATAAATGGATATAATTCACTGCTGTTGATACGTGATCCCAGCCTGCTTCATCAAAATAAGCAAAATATTCATCGTCTGCATCCTTTCGATAGTCAACAGCATAGACCAGGGGCTTTGCTTCTCCGCGTTTCAATACGTATCCGAATGGAGCGAGTTTCTTAGTAACCCAACCTTTCTTAGATAAAGAGGAAAGCTTTTTCAAATCTTTTTCCTCTGAAAACGCTAACCCTCCGCTCATTACATATTTCGTTCTTTTCATATTATTGTTCTCCTTCCGTACTAAAGACGAGTCTGGCATGGGCAAGCATCCTTTCACGTCGCTTTATATCTTTCTTTAAAAGTTGGACCCCCGCAGCAGTAGCTATATAAGTCTTTCGCTTGCCTGAACCTTCACCATATTGTTCAATCAATCCAGCACTAAGCAATTTTTTGATAGTGGTATACATAGAAGCTGGTCCGATTGACACCTTTCCTTTAGTGAGTTCCTCAACCTTTCGCATGATGAGATACCCATGTCTTGCTTCCTGGAGCGTGAGTAATATGTAGAAAGAAGTATCCGTTAGTTCACCAGCTTGAAATGTCTCGCCTCTTGCCATATAAAAGCTCCCTTACAAAGTCATTTTATATCAATGTTTGATATATCATTAAATGAACTATATCGTTTTGTTAAACAATAGTCAATCATTAATAGGGATTTTTTTGAAATAATAGAGGTAATTAGAAGGTGTTAGCCATAATATCCGAACCACTGTAAAAAGTAAACTCCCAAACTGGTCACAATCATTCCAGTAACCATCGTCCATACGAAAGCCTGTCGCCTCTTCGTTTCAAACCACACGAAAATACCTAACAAAAGGGTAAACATGATACCTAAAAATAAGGATGCTTGTGGATTTGTTGGAGTTATCCAGTCATACCAATTTAAAAAGTCCATCACTTCATCACCTTAAACGTAATATGAGTTTTTATTTAGTTTAACATATAATTCCATTAAACAGGGTGGATTTACCCCTTCCGATTCAAAGGACTATTAACTTATATTTGAGTCTTATAGAGTAATTACCTCTAAAGCTATCAAAATAATCTTATCTTGTTCGATATAAAAAAATAAGTCTAAACATCGAAAGGGACGACAATCTATGAAATACAAATTTCAAGTGGTTCTTGTGTTAAGTGTAATGGTGGGAATCTTGATAGGTGGTACAGTGTTTGGAGAAGGGAATGTAGCTACAAAGGATGAGGTAATATGTGAGAGTTGTTGGGCTTTTTCTTATGTTGATCTAGGGTCTGAAGTGTTTATTAATGGCAAGGAAGAAGGGGATCTGTTGCCCGTTTCTTCATTACTTGCCCAACGAGCTGCAGGGGAGATCTACAATCATTACAGTGTAATCGATGTATCAACATCTGCTCCCAATATAGAGACAGAACCTTCAGTAACTCGCGCGGTGAGTACAGTGGTTTCTATACAAGGAGAACAAGGGGAGGCAGTTGGAACGAGCGTTGAAGGAAGTAATGAACGGTTATTAGACATGATCAAAACTCATTTAGAACGAAAGGGCTTCTCTGTAAACACGAATGTTAATGCTGATATGGGTCAAGAAGTTTCAATTACCTATACAGAAGCACAAGCCAGGGCTTTCTTTTCAGGGGGAGACTTACGTTTACTTGCTTCATTAACAAGCCAAGAACAAACGAGTGAATTTAAGGCGTACTCAAAAGCTATTCAAGATGCTCTAAATGAATATAAGTCACGGAAAAGTGTATGGCTATGGGATAGCAAAGCGGTATCAGACCGCCCCGATGAAACCATTCAGTTCTTGGACAGTCATCACATTAATCATGTTTATCTTCATTATAACCCATTAGTTGAAGATCATTATCCTTACTTTATATCGAGCCTGAATCAAATGGGAGTAACGGTCCATGCTTTAATGGGGGCACCGCACTGGGGGCTCGAAGAAAATATACCTGAAGGAAAACATCGTATGGATCGAGTGATGGCTTACAATAATGAAGTATCAGAAACGGCACAATTTAAAGGAATTCACTTTGACATCGAACCACACGTCTTGGATGAGTGGGATACAGACCGGGAGAATGTTGTCACACAGTGGTCAAACTCATCACAGATATATGTGGATTATGCAAAGGATAACGGCTTTATTGTCGGCAGTGACTTGCCATTTTGGACAGACGGCCCAAGTGTGGCCCCATATGACCCTAACTTCTATAAAAATATGATTGATCGTCAGGATTATGTAACCGTAATGGCATACCGTAATACAGCTCTAGGATCTAATAGCATCACCTCCCTATCAGAAAATGAAGTGTTATACGCTAACTCTTCTAAAGTAGAGATCGGTGTGGAATTAAAGCCCCATTACTTAGACTATGTAAGCTTTGACGACAAAACCTACATAGAAATGGAATATGAATTAGCAGAGGTCAGGCGCTATTTTAAAGGGATGCATGCAAAAGGGTTTGCAGGTACAACTTATCATAGTTATACACAGTGGAAGGATTTAGAAGGAAGGTAATTGCAGGATTGAAATGTAATTTTATGTTAATATATACTTGCAAACTACTCTAGAATAAAATATTCAGATAGACTATCTAATAAAAAGGAGGGAAAAGGGTGGTCAAACAAAGCAACTTCTGGTCCTTTTATCTAACCCTCTCTTGTTTAGTACTCGGGATCTACTCTTTCTATTCAAATGTAAATAATGCCTGGCTAATAGCCCCACCCACATCTATTCTTCTATTTTTAAGTTTGCTAGCCTTTGCTTTATGTGTGATCGGATTTCAAGACAGGAGGACTTGGAAGACTAAAATGAGGAGTTGGGTAACGCTCTTTTTGGCGCTCCTTTTAATGACCTCCATGCTTTTCGTTCTAGCATTTACCTCCCTTTTCTCAAACATAGGTAAGAATGAACATTTAAAAACCATAAGTTCACCCAATCATAACTATACGATCGATTTCTACAGCTTTGATGCAGGTGCAACAGGACCATTTGGAGTAAGAGGAGAATTAGATGGTCCGCTTTGGTTTAAGAAAAGGGTGTATTATGAAGAAGGCGTACATCAAGTAACCCTCCAGTGGGAAAGCGACACGATCTTGAAAATAAACAGCACTACTTTGAACTTAGGTCAGGCGGAAGAAGAGTAGTCTCTACAGAGGTTCTGTTAATCGATTTAAATTTTGTAGTAAATAAGAGAGGTGGCTATGTTGGGATATTTAGTATATTCCTCCTCCCTTTTTGTGCTAATTGTGGTGGTTCTTATACTAATTGTGGTCTACAAAGTCATGATAAAAAAAGAACGTCCCAATAATTATTACACTCCCTTTGATCATATCGCTGGTCAATCAAATGAAGAGTTCCATGAAGAACGTCAGGAAGATGAACAAGAAGAGGAGGAAGACGAAGGAGACGACAAAGATCGCTAAGCGGATTAAGGAGATCTATAGATTTGAAAGAACTTTTCTGTACTTGGAAAAGTTCTTTTTTTTTGCGCGCTCTGCGCCTTATAGGGCGCTGAAGTATGTAGGCGCTTGTTCTAGTGTCGAGACGAAGTGCGGAAGTGTCGGGACCGCGGGCTGAAGCGTCGGAACGGCTCGCCGAAGTGTCGGAACGCGCGCCTGAAGTGTCCAGACCGGGCATCGAAGAGTCGAGACGCGCGCCTGAAGTGTCCCGACCGGTCGTCGAAGAGTCAGGACGCGCGCCCAAAGTGTCCCGACCGGTCATCGAAGAGTCGAGACGCGCGCCTGAAGTGTCCCGACCGGTCATCGAAGAGTCGAGACGCGCGCCTGAAGTGTCCCGACCGGTCATCGAAGAGTCGAGACGCGCGCCTGAAGTATCCAGACCGAGCATCGAAGAGTCGAGACGCGCGCCTAAAGTGTCCAGACCGAGCGCCGAAGAGTCGAGACGTGTCCCGAAGTGTCCAGACCGAGCATCGAAGAGTCGAGACGCGCGCCCGAAGTGTCCAGACCGGTCATCGAAGAGTCGAGACGCGCGCCCAAAGTGTCCAGACCGGTCATCGAAGAGTCGAGACGCCCGCCCAAAGTGTCCAGACCGGTCGTCGAAGAGTCGAGACGCGTGCCTGAAGTGTCCAGACCGAGCGCCGAAGAGTCGAGACGCGCGCCTGAAGTGTCCCGACCGAGCGCCGAAGCGTCTAGACGCGCGCCTGAAGTGTCCCGACCGGGCATCGAAGCGTCTAGACGCGCGCCTGAAGTGTCCCGACCGGTCATCGAAGAGTCAGGACGCGCGCCTGAAGTGTCCCGACCGAGCATCGAAGCGTCTAGACGCGCGCCCGAAGTGTCCAGACCGGTCATCGAAGAGTCAGGACGCCCGCCCAAAGTGTCCAGACCGGGCATCGAAGCGTCTAGACGCGCGCCCGAAGTATCCAGACCGAGCACCCAAGAGTCGAGACGCCCTCCCCAAGTGTCAGGACAACCCCCAAAAAGCGTCCAGACGCCCCCCTAATTGTCCATACCAAACCCATACCCCAACAAAAAAAGGAATCCGCTCCTGGATTCCCTCTACATAAATTTAGCTCTTAATAAAGAAGCCAGGTCTGCATAACGCTCGTACTTTTCTAAATGATGAGCCATTCCGGTTATGATTACCCTTCTTGGTGATGAAGTCTTTAGTTCTTGTACTAAAACATCAATTGTTTCTTTTATGTCTGGTTCGGGCTCACTTGAAGCGATTATCTCCAATTGCTCTAGAAGATCATCTAAATAATGTAGATTATAAGAAGAAGGGGTCAGTTGATGAATAATCTTTTCTGTAATGACTGGTTGGTCATTTTTGTGTTTATATCCTTCTATAAGAGAATCGACCTTATTTGTAATCGACTGAGCCAATACGAAATAATCAAATTCGACATTATCGACAATTATTAAGTCCATATAGCTCTTTAAAATGCCTTGAACCATTACGCTTGCTTCCCATGCATAAGGCTCTATCTCTTGGCCGTAAATACTTAGCAAATGGTTCCTGTAAAATAAAATAGAATGGTAGCGCATTCTCCGAATGAAATGCTCAATCGTATCATTGAAGGGGATGGCTTGCTCTCTTACTTGCATAATAATGAAGTCGCGGTGGGTAGCGATTTCTTCTATCGTAACCTTTAGCTGGTCTGTAAACTTTTCCTTTGGATCTAAGGGTTTTGCAGATACTTCGTTGATACGGGTTTGCATACGAAGCCAATAGTATTCAAAAAGCTCATGCAATAATTCATCCTTAGAATTAAAGTGGAGATAGAAAGCACCTTTAGAAATTTGACTTGCGTTCACAATCTCTTGAACAGACGTAGAACTGAAGCCTCTTTGAGCAAATAATTTAATGGCATTTTCAATGATGTTTACTTTCTTTTGATCCATGTAAGATCCCCCCTTTTTACCTAAGAAGATACATTTATTTCTTGACCTCTGACTGACTGGTCATGTATATTGTATATCGTACTGACTAACTAGTCAACGAGCTTGTTCTTAAGATGGAAAGGGGATATAAATATTGAAGAATATCATTAATTTCTCGATGAACAATAAGTTTGCCGTATGGCTGATGACCATTGTTATCACCGTAGCAGGCTTATACTCGGGGTTAAACATGAAGTTAGAAACAATACCGGATATTGACCCTCCGATTATTACGGTAACCACTGTATATCCAGGTGCGACACCAGCTGAAGTGGCGGGTGAGATAACAGAACCTATTGAGCAGCAGGTGCAAAACTTGAGCGGTGTAAAGACGGTGAGCTCAAGTTCATTCCAAAATGCCTCAAATTTGCAATTGGAGTACAGCTACAGTAAAGATCTTGATGAAGCTGAAGATGAGCTAGAGGAAGCTGTAAGGTCTATGCAACTACCAGAATCGGCTCAAGATCCAGACGTTTCACGCATTAATTTTAATGCATTCCCGGTTCTTAGCATGAGTGTGTTGAACGGAGATGGTAGTCTAGAAGAGCTCACTAAGACTGTTGAAGACCAGGTTGTACCTGAACTTGAGGGGCTAGAAGGTGTAGCATCTGTTCAAGTGTCAGGCCAACAAGTTAAAGAAGTTCAAATGAGTTTCAATGAAGAAGCGCTAGAACAGCGTGGCATGGACAAAGAAACAGTCCAAAATATCATTAAAGGTTCAAATGTAACCTTCCCATTAGGATTATATAACTTTGATGATACACAAAAGTCTGTTGTGATGGACGGGAACATTGCCACACTAGAAGACTTGAAACAATTACAGATCCCGATGGTACCATCACAATCTCAAGGAGCTCCATCACAAGCTGCTCAACAAGCCCCAGACGGACAACAACCCGGAGCTGCTCTGCAAGGGAATGCCGCAGCGCAAGGTAGCGCGGAAGCACAAGGGATCCCAACTGTTGAGCTACAAGAAATTGCAGATCTTGAGATTGTCGGGCAAGCAGAATCCATTTCTCGTACCAATGGGGAAGATTCTGTATCCATTCAGATTGTAAAGTCTCAAGAAGCGAATACAGTAGATGTTGTGAATGCGGTTAAGGACCGAACTGCTGAATTTGAAGAAAACATTGATGGTGTAGAATTTGTATATTCTTTCGACCAGGGAGAACCCATTGAAGAGTCTGTTAGCACGATGTTAAACAAGGCGTTATTTGGTGGCTTATTTGCGATCATTGTCATTCTGTTGTTCCTACGTAACTTTAGAACAACGTTGATTTCTGTTGTATCCATTCCACTATCCTTATTAATTGCTATTTTGATACTAAATCAAATGGGGATTACGCTAAACATTATGACACTAGGTGCCATGACAGTTGCCATTGGACGTGTTGTGGATGATTCAATCGTAGTAGTAGAGAATATATACAGACGCATGTCCTTGAAGGATGAGAAACTAGAAGGTAAAGAGTTGGTTCGTGCTGCCACTCAAGAAATGTTTATGCCAATCTTATCTTCTACAATCGTAACCATTGCGGTATTCCTTCCGCTAGGATTAGTGCAAGGGGTAGTTGGGCAAGTGTTCTTACCATTTGCGTTAACGGTCGTATTTGCATTACTGGCTTCTCTTGTTGTAGCCGTTACAATCGTACCGATGATGTCTCATTCACTATTAAACAAGAAACAAGCGATGAAAGGTCATCACGAAGGACCTGGGAAGCTAGCAAATGGATACCGCTCTGTTTTAAACAGTGTGTTAAATCACAAAATTATTACTTCAATTGTGGCGGTTGCGATTCTAGTCGGCAGTATTGCTCTTGTTCCTTTAGTTGGTACTAGTTTCTTACCTTCTGAAGGGGAGAAGATGGTCATGCCAACGTATAGTCCAGCACCTGGCCAAACAATTGAAGACGTAGAAGAGACCGCACAAGATGCATATGAATACTTTAAAGATCGTGAAGGCGTTAAGACGATTCAGTATTCAGTAGGCGGAGAAAACCCTATGAATCCTGGAGTAAGTAATCAGGCCGCTTTCTTTGTGGAATATGATGAAGACGCGGAAAACTTCGAGGAAGAGAAGCAAACAGTGACGGATGACCTGAAAGCTATGACCGAAAAAGGAGAATGGTCGAGTCAAGACTTCTCAGCTACAGGATCAAGCAGTGACATTCAAGTTCAAGTATTCGGTGAGACTATGGATGATATTAAGCCATATGTTGAAGATGTGAGAACAATCTTGAATGAACAGGAAGATTTACGTGAACCTGAATCAAGTCTATCTGAGTCATATGAAGAATATACACTCGTGGCTAATCAGGAAAAGTTAAGTGAACTTGGTTTAACAGCTGGACAAATCGGCATGGAATTAAGTCCAGACCGTGAACGTCCGAAAGTTACTACCATCAAAGAAGATGGAGAAGAGCTTCAAGTGTACCTTGAAGTGAAGAAAGATCAGTATAACAGTATTGATGAACTAACCGATAAGGAGATTCAAACTCCACTTGGTCAATCAGTACCGTTAAGTGACCTTGTTCAGGTCGAAGAAGGAACGACAGAAGATACAATCACTCGTCAAAATGGTAAGGTATATGCAAGTATAAGTGCCAAAGCCACGACAGACGACATAGGTTCTGTATCGGCTGATGTTCAAAAAGAGTTAGACAACATTGAGCACCCGGCTTCAATTGACCTGAAGATCGGCGGGGTTACAGAGGATATTAATGAGTCGTTTAGTCAGTTAGGTATTGCGATGCTCGCTGCTATTGCGATTGTCTATGTCGTTCTAGTCATCTTCTTTGGAGGAGCATTAGCGCCATTCGCTATTCTGTTCTCCTTGCCGTTTACCATTATCGGGGCCGTACTTGGTCTGTTAGTAAGTGGGGAAACGCTAAGTATTTCCGCTATGATCGGGGCGCTTATGCTAATCGGTATTGTAGTTACAAATGGTATTGTATTGATTGACCGTGTTATCCAACGAGAGAAAGAAGGCATTTCTACACGTGAAGCCTTACTAGATGCTGGAGCAACACGCCTTCGACCAATACTAATGACAGCACTAGCTACAATAGGTGCTCTATTACCATTAGCTCTAGGCTTTGAAGGTGGTTCGATCATCAGTAAAGGACTAGGTATAACCGTAATTGGAGGGTTAGCAAGCTCAACGCTTCTTACACTCCTAATCGTACCTGTTGTGTATGAAGCATTAAGTAAAATTGGACGTAAAAAGAAAAAAGCATAATAGAATGAAAGGGACCTAGCGATAGCTAGGCCCCTTTTTTTACTATTTTAAATGAGAAGGGGGAACTTATAGAAAACATTATTTCTCTGATGCACTGGCTTGACTTCGGCTAGGGCAACGTTTATTGATCAGACGTTCCTAAAGTCATTCCGCCATCAACCACTATCTCTGTACCGGTACAGTAAGAGCTCTCTTCAGAAACTAGAAAGGCAACAGCCTTTGCAATTTCAATGGGTTGTCCAATTCTACCAAGTGGAACGGATTCATAAAAACTCGGTACCCCTTCTCCTCCGGTTGCCATATCCGTATCGATACCTCCAGGGTGCACCATATTGACGCGAATGCCTTCTAGTCCTAATTCGATTGCCGCGGATTTCGACATCGCGACTACAGCTGCTTTCGTTGCGGCATAGGCAGATGATTTGCGAATGGGAGCAAAGGAAGAGATTGATACATTGTTTACAATTGAACCCTTTTGTTGCCTTTTCATTTGTGGAATGACGGCTTGCATGCCAAGAAACACACCTAATTGATTAACTTCAATCATCTGCTGATAATCACTCACTGTCATTTCTGTGAAAGGCTGTCGTATGAGGACACCTGCATTATTCACAAGGCCATCGATCCGTCCGAAATTCCTAATTATATCTTGAACTACTGAGTGCCACTGTTCTTCTGAGGTAACGTTTAGCTCAACGGGATAAGCTAATTCCCCGATATTTGTTGCGGTTGTTTGTGCGTCTTTTAAGTTCCTGGCTCCTACGATAACGTTTGCTTCAAGTGAGGCGAGGTGTTCTGCGATCGCTTTTCCTTGTCCTCTGTTGGCTCCTGTAATGATGATAACTTGTCCTTGTATATTAGCCATTCCTTGGTCTCCTTTTACTGTAGCATTAATGATTATTATATAATTCAAATAGTGCGACCTCCAACAAAAACTGCGTGGTTCGGATGAAATCGATTTGAAGAAACAAAACAATGGTAATGACCTTGTAGCTTTCCAATGAGGTTGAAGGAAAATTCCAAAGGGTATAAACGTATAAAGGTAAGGGAGACCAAGAATACACCAGGACGGGTTTAGGGAATGCTACACCTAACAATCAATGGAACTGTATTCACCCATTCAGAATAGAGGGGGAGATAGTATGAAAGTACATATAGAAGTCGTTTATAAAACTCCAGCAGGAGCAGAAGCAACATTCTCTTCAGAAATGATACAAGGAGCTCATGCGCTTTTGATAGCTGAAGATTTTGAACGAACGGGTCGTGTTAAATCGATGAAGTTTATTGATTCCTATGAACAAGTTTGGGAATTGAAGAAATTAAAAGAATATATGAAGGAATACGAAACAGAACCTCACAATATTACCGTTTACTTTGATGGAGGCTATGACCTTCAATCGAAAACGTCAGGACTTGGTTGTGTAGTGTACTATGAACAGAATGGTAAAGCGTATCGCTTAAGAAAAAATGCTCGTGTCGAAGAGTTAGAATCCAATAATGAAGCGGAATATGCAGCCCTTCATTTAGGTTTACAAGAGGTTGAGGCTTTAGGAGTCCACCATATGCCCATTCAAATAATAGGAGATTCTAAAGTAGTGATCCATCAGCTCCTTGATGAATGGCCATGCTATGAAGATACGTTATCAAGATGGGCAGATCGGATTGAAGAGAAATTACAAAGCTTACATCTAAAGCCAGAGTATGAAACAGTCTCTCGTAAGAAAAACCAAGAGTCAGACCGCCTTGCTACACAAGCTTTAAAAGGTGTGGAGATCTCAAGTACAATCGAAACGTAAAAATAAGGAGGAGAGGTACCGCTTAGCATGAACCAGAGCTAAACAATACCCATCCTCCTTTTGCGCTTTAAAGCGCTAATCGGTGTCTGGCACCCTTTATCACGGTAATGAGTTACTGTGATATATTTTTTAGGTGTTTTTGGGACATATGTCCTTTTAGTGTTAAGCGTAGTTGTACTTTAATAAGAGAGGTAAAAACTATGCTTGGAGGTTATTGATGTGCAAGGGATTTTATTCTCTTTAATGGCTGGACTTTTTATCACGATTCAAGGTGTATTTAACGCCCGTCTCGGTGAAACGATTGGGGTTTGGCATACGACTGTAATTGTTCATATAGTTGGATTATTACTCTCAGGAACGATATTTTTATTCGCAAGAGATGGTCACGTGAAGCAAATTAAAGAAGTTCAACCAATGTACTTATTGGGAGGGGCATTCGGTGTTTTAATCGTTTTTGGTGAACTGATGGGGATTTCCTTGTTAGGGGCGAGTTTCGCCGTATCACTCTTGTTAGTATCGCAATTAATGTTTGCATTTTTGATAGATACAAAAGGATTGTTTGGAGTACCTAAAATTCATTTCAGTGTCAACCGAGTGGCTGGTATTGCCATTATGATCTTAGGTATTATTATTTTTAAGTTATAGGAGGTGCTTGAATGCGACAAATGATGGACCGTCAGAAAATTCACGGTTTCTTAGACCAGCATGAACTTCAGCACACATTTCCTGAAGCCCTTCAAGAAAGAATTCGTTTATACCACTTTGAAAAGGGTGAAACGATTTGTACTGAGGGAGAGCAACTTTCTCAGATGTATTTTCTTGTGAAAGGGAAACTAAAGATTTATACGGTTTCATCCGAGGGGAATTCCAGGTTATTACGATTTAAAAATCCACTAGATATTATAGGGGATGTCGAATACATAAAGAAGAACCTTGTTTTCAATACTGTAGAAGCGGTAACCGAAGGAGCGCTGTTGGGAATATCTTATGAAGATATCACCCGATTAGCTTATGACCATCCACCATTTCTTCAATTTCTTCTAGAAGAAGTAACACATAAGTTTTATATAGAGTCCAATGCATCAACTCTAAATCACTTAAATTCTGTTGAAACCCGTTTGGCTAGCTATTTCCTTTCGACTGCTACAACTGAGAAGAGTACATTATTCTATCAAGAAATGAAGACAACAAACTTAAAGGACATAGCAGATCTAATCGGTACAAGTTATAGGCATTTAAACCGTGTGATTAAACAGATGTGTGAGGAAGGAATTATTGAAAAGAAAAGTAAGCGTATATACATAAAAGATCACGACTTATTACATGAGCGTGCTCATGGCAATATATACGAGTGACAGGAGGATAACGTATGCAAGGAATCATTCTTTCCGTGATCGCAGGCGTATTTATTAGTTTGCAAACTGTGTTTAATTCGAGGGTAAGTGAGCGTTTTGGATTATGGGCTACAACAACGTTAGTGTTCGTTGTTGGTCTTGCCGTTGCCATTCCTGTTTTCTTGCTTGTAGGCGAGGGGTCCCTTTTCCACATTGAAGAGGTAAACCTGCTGTATATGACAGGAGGGCTCTTTGGAGTTGGGATTGTTTATAGCATCATGAGGGGGATTAGAGCTCTTGGACCTGCATATGCGGTTTCTATTGTTCTAGTAGCCCAGTTATTATTAGCGCTTATTATTGATACGTTTGGGTTATTTGGTAGTGAAGTGATCCCTTTTAGTTTTACGAAATTAGCTGGTTTACTCGTAATGATTATTGGGATCTTAGTTTTTAAGATGAAGGATAAATGATAGAAAAAGTAAACAAAAGGACCAGACCTCATGCTTAGTACATAACTTTCGAAAAGAGCTTGCCCTATAAGGTAAGCTCTTTTTATCGGAAAAATAGATTTATTGAAACTTTTGGAATACTATTTTCGTCTATATAGAGAGGTAGTTAAAGGTAAAGACCTAGAATGAACGAAAATTTAACACTGACAAACCATTAGGTGATTTCCATCAGGATCTTGAAAGGTGAAGAAGTGATCGTGTTGGATTTCTGATGTGACAGTGACTTTCTTTTCTTTCATATAAGAATATGTTTTCTGTATATCGGTTGTATTTAAATGAAAAGGGGCCATCTTATAAACTTTTTCATCGGAATAAATCTTGCTGTCTAATACAATTCCGGTGCTCTTCATTGGTAATATATACAAGTGACCGAATAATATATCGCCATCAGCAGCGAGTCCCAAAATGTCACAATACCAATCGCGTGCTTTTTCAATATTCTTTACAGGGATAAAGACCGTTCCGATTTCATTAAGGATCGGATGATTCATCGTTCCACCTCCAACAAAAGTTGACTATATTTTACAAGAGATTGGATGGAAGAGGAAGAATTTTTCTGATAGTTGTGGTAAAATATGTAAAATAATCCTATTGAATGGAGAGTTCCGTATGAAAAGAATATCAGTTACTGCCACATTTACATTATTCATCCTCTTTATCATCTTTGTTATGGAACCTCAACAAAAGAAAATCGACACTTCAGAGAAAGTGTTGAACGAACCTACACAATCCCCACTGAATGAAAAAGACCTTCTGAGAACTTATAACGAATGGTCAGAGGACGGAGTAGTATCTTATTTGCTTGAAGCGCATGAAGGTGAAAAGCAAGTCCTCTATGGAGGGGAACCAACAGGAGTGACGATCATACCTAAAATGACGTTTCGAATACATGAATCAAAAGACAAATGGGAAGCGGAACCGATTGAATTTAAAGTAGAACCTGGGGATGGAGTGCGTATTGTTGAAGAAGAGGGATGGAAGAAAGACCATTCTAAAACCTACACGTATACGAAATCTGTCCGAATAAAAGGGGAAGAAGGGGTAAGGAGGCTTATCAGAGTATCACAAGCTAAAAAACTAACAGAAGAGCAGCCCGTATCGTTTAATTTTCCTACTGAAAACTATGATAGTCTTCAGGAGCTTTTAGAGGAACAAGACGGTTCGAAAATGTTTCACGCCATGTATGAGCCTGGTTTTGAAATGTACCAGGAGATTACATTCACCCTTGTAAATCCGGAGAATGTTAAGGTTCAATTAGGTAGTTAAGAAATCTCCCTTTATCTAAATGGGAGAGAGTCGATTAAGGAGGATTTTTATGAGCCAAGCTGTAATTTTTGATATGGATGGAACGCTGTTTCAGACAGATCTTATTCTAGAACCATCTTTAGAGGACACGTTTAGTCGGTTGCGTGAAGCAAATCTATGGGAAGGTGAAACACCTTTGGAACAATATCGTTCGATTATGGGAGTCTCACTCCCTGTTGTTTGGGAAACGCTCCTTCCTAATCATACGAATATTGAGCGTAAACGGGCGAATGAGTGGTTTCAAAAGAGTTTAATAGAAAATATACGTAATGGGATGGGAGATTTGTATCCTTATACAGTTAACGTATTGAAAGAGCTTAAAGATCGATCTTTCTCAGTGTTTATTGCTAGTAACGGAGAAGAAGAATACTTACATACGATTGCAAGTCAATTCTCTTTAAAGGACTGGGTCTCTGGTATTTATAGCATTCAAGCTATAAACTCCGGAGATAAAAGCGAGTTAGTAACGAAGGTTATGAATGACCATAAGATAGCCAGGGGCTTGGTCGTAGGTGATCGTGGGTCTGATGTTCGTGCAGCAAAGGCTAATAACCTATTAGCTGTGGGGTGTCAGTTTGATTTCTCTCAAGAAGGTGAGTTAGAAGAAGCGGATGTTGTTATTGAAGATTTAAGAACTGTACTGGAGTTAACAACTTGTTTCTCCTCACCATTTACATGTAAATAAAGTCTGAAACTTCATATAGTTGTACATGGCTCTTGCGTGTCGTCCTTCTTGTGTATAAGGGTTTTGTAAAGCAGCAAGTCGTTTAATGAACTGTTGATCACACTCGCAACTAGGACCAAAGCGCTTGTAGCATTCATCGTGAGCTTTACAAGCAGCGTCTACAGCGTTTACTGGTGTACCTGGACCTTTGCATCCTGGACCGCAGTATTTGTAGCCAGGAAATAAACAGATTTTTAATGGCAACGTGGACACCTCCCATTTTAATACCGAGAACCCGCAGGAAAGGAGGTTCTCGGTTTTTATTTTAGTATCCGTATCCTCCGCTAAACGCTCCTGCCCCAACAATGATAAGCAAGATAAATAATACAACGATTAACGCGAAACCTCCGCCGTATCCTCCAGACATATTCTCAACTCCTTTCTGCAGTAAGGTACCTTGTTACTATATGTGGATGCCCTTTATTTTGTTAGGGCCAATGTCATTCATATAAAAATAAAACCTGACCTGGAAGTTGAGGTCAGGTGTAAAGCAAATTAGTAAACGAAAGAAGCTCCAACAATAATAAGCAAGATGAACAATACAACGATTAATACGAAACTGCTACCGTATCCACCGCCGTAGCCACCGCCATAACCACAACCGTATGACATACAAACCTCTCCTTTCCTTACTAGTGTCGTATAAATCCACTTTGTGGACCTTACACTATCTCATCATATGGAATTAGGGAAAAGGTGTGTAGGTGCATCCCTAATCTGATGAAAATATCTTGCAAATGGGTCTTAACCTAAAACGATTACCACAAAAAGGCACCTGCTAACGCAATGCCTGTAATCGCGCCAAGTGCAAATGGCACTCCAAAGCCTCCATACCCGAATCCGTAATATCCCCATCCTAATCCTCTTTGACCACCAACAGGTCTAATCCATACATGGCTTCTAGTGACGCGTGTAACTTCTCCAACATGAACTCGGCCTCTTGATTCTAAACGCACTACTCTGCCTTTATAACGGCAACATCGATCGTACATGTGATGTGACATACATATCCTCCTTTCTTTCCTGATATACATATCAGTATGTAGTGATAACGTATGCGCCAAAGGAGCAAATGGACTAGACGTTTCGGCCAGAATCACCAGATTAGGTTAATAACCAGGTGTAAAAGGGGGGATTTTATGGGGATAATCCAGACGCATGAATGGGTTCAAGAGCTAGTGGAAGAGTACGAAGAGAAAAGGTCTTCTGATTTTTATTATTCTCAACTGAAGAAGATTGGTGAACCGGTCAGCAAGCACTTTCCTTCTTCAACTCCCGAAGAAGTTCTATATCACTTGCAACAAAATGGCTTATTTCAACCTGGAGAATGGCGAAAAATTAAACCGTTATTAAAGTCAATGAGGGATATAGAAATTTGGAAGACAATTGAAGTAGAATTCGTGAGGCTGAAGAAGCAATGGAAAGGGCCTGACATTCCGATCTATGTGTTTCCGATCACCCGTGGTTATGATAAAAGACAGGAAAAAAACAAAAACGGATTGGCTATTAAAGAAGCGGTTTTTCTCTTTCTCTCAGCTACGCATAGTTCAAATGAGCTAAAAGCCATATTAGCCCATGAATACCATCACGTATGTCGCATGAATGTACAAAAACTAAATGAAGTGGAACTGCGTCTTGACGATTTACTTGTCTTGGAAGGCACCGCAGAGCAAGTTGTAAAGAGAGTTTATGGAAAGGGATATATGGCCCCGTGGACGACGGCTTTTAAGGAAAATGAAATTAAACCTTATTGGAACAAATACCTTGTCCCTGTGTTAGATTCAAAAGACCATGAGCAAAATATGAAACTGATGTATGGGAATAAATTTGGACGCCCGCCAAAGTGGATGGGGTACAATGCAGCTTATCATCTTGTGAATGCATTTTGCAGAAAGAAAGGGCTTCAGAAAATCGAAGACTTGTTTCACGTTTCGGCAGAAGAAGTTATAAGAGAGTCTACTTTTGTCAGACCTCGTAGCTAGTAATTATTGAGGTAATATTTAACTCTTACGAAGGTAAAATCGCAATAACTCCCCTCCTTAAAGGAGAGGAGTTATGATGTTGCATTAGCAAAAACATTAATCTTATCATCATGTTTGGAAAACGGTAACTTTCAAACAGTTTAAGATTTACAGCAACGATAAATGCGAAATCCCAAGTGTTCCTTGCAGATTTCAACAAATTCTACGTGCTCATCCCAAAGCTCATATAAGGATTCTGGAATGACAGGGCTCATTTTCATATCAGAAATGGGGCTCTCCTCTAAATTTGATGGAATGTCTAGGCACTTAATGTTTGTAAAACCTGCTGCTTCCATTTCTTCCTTCCATTGTGATTCCGAATAAATTTCTTGAATATGATAAAGGTTCTTGACCTGCTTTTTCACAGTATCAGAAAGAGATTGCTCTGCTGTCATTTCCATAAATAGAGCCGTTCCTGTAGGGGTGAGGACGCGATTAATCTCTTTGAGGGCTTGTGGTATTTTTGTAAAACTAAGAGTGGATTCTGTGAAAACGAACTGAAAGCTTTCGTCTTTAAAAGGGAGATGTTCTACATCTCCTTCTAAAAATATGGCATCCGTTTTTCGCTCTTTTGCTTTTTGTATCATAAGCGGGTGATTATCGATTCCCGTGACTTCACACCCAAATGTTTCCCGTATATATTCAGACGATTGCCCAGTCCCGCAACCTATATCTAAGACATGAAGATCTCTATCTAAGTGTTCTTTTTGGAAAACTTGTTTACTTAATTCAAATCCTCCTGGATGAGCCCCGCCTATTCCAAAGTGAGCTAATAAATCTAAATAATCGTTTGTCATCGCGATTCTCCTGTTTCTTCGTTTTCCTATTAAACTATGTGCTCAAGCAGGCTTTGTGAAAACAAAAAGATCCAGCCTGCTGAGCAGGCTGGATCTTTTTACATCATTTAAAGATTAACACTTCCAAATTTAGCATTCACTCCGTTCCCTTCCGACAAGGAGAGTGTTCCATTTCCTAGCTTCCATTCATAGGAGGTGTTGCCGGCTAAGTCTTGTGCATGATTGGGTTCACCTAATTGATAGAATAAAGTCCACTGGTGAAGAGCAGCTTCTAGATCCTCGACACCAACATGAATCGTTTCAAATGGTAAGGAATTTAGATTTTCAGAGTTATTAGGCTTATTCGGTTCACCGCTCCATTCAATAAGAAATGGCAGGGGAGAGGAGGAATCGGTATTCGGGAAAAGCATGCGCCAGCTCAATTGGCGACCATCTGGAGTCGTTCTGTTTCCTTCGAAAGGTCCTTGATAGTCAAGATTTTCGGCTTCCCAATGTTCAATAAGCTGGTCCATTTGCGATGTTCTAAGTGCAAATGTAAAAGGTCCTTCTACATCTTTGTCGTGTGCTTGGACAGTTTGTTGGATTAAAGGATTATCTGAATCTGTTGCTGTATCGTAATCCGTGATTCCAATCCATTCTATGTAAGCACTATTTTCAAAGAATGCTAAATGGTTGTATGTGCCCCATTGTTTATGTTCGCCACCCTTTTCTCCTCGAATACCATGCTTACCTTTCATATCCTGCTGCGATTTCTCTGGAGATTTTGCTAAAACCACTAAATGATCGAAATCCATTAGGACGCCTCCTTAAACAATTTATAAGCTATTTACCCTTCGGTAAGGATTTACAAACAGATTGTTCCCATGCATTTTCTAATATTAAAACGGATTTGTTGCCCATTGCAGGGACTGTTTAATAAAGATACGAGGGTGCAGCTTTAACTGACTAACCATATATTCAGCAATGTCTTCAGGTTGCATGTATTTTTCCTTATCTTGTTCCTCAAGTTTGGCACCAAAGGCTAGTTCTGTGGCAACGAGGCTAGGGTTTAACGTGAAGACTCGTATGTTTTGACGGCGAACTTCTTGCATCAAAGCCTCAGTCATTCCTTGGATTGCGAACTTGGATGCGCTGTAAGAGGTGGAACCGGCAGTCCCTTTTAACCCATTGCTTGAAGAGATGTTTATAATGTCACCCTGGTTATTATCAATCATGTGGGGGAGAACCGTTCTTGTAACGTGATAGGTTCCAAACACGTTCACTTCAAATGTGTGCTTCCACTCATCTGGTTCTATTTCGAGAAATGATCCGTTTGATCCTATTGCAGCGTTATTCACTAGTATATCGGCTGGGCCAATGTGCTGTTTCAGGTCATCTACAGCTTTCTCTACCTCTTCAAGGCTTGCTATATCAGCTACTGCATAGCTAGCCTTCACCCCGTAAGAAGTAGCTTCTTCTTTGACTTCCTTCAGTTTGCTCTCTGTTCTTGCTATAAGTCCGAGGTGAATGCCTTCTTTAGCGAATTGAATAGCGGTTGCACGTCCAATTCCGCTACTAGCTCCTGTAATATAAGCGATTTTTCCTTTAACATTTTGTGCCATTCTACTCATCCTTTCTATATCAATAGTGTAAGCGCAATCTGAAACAACCTCAAAAAAACTGCTTTCCATTCGAGATGTTTCGTTTTGAGTATAAGCGGTAATACATGATTACGTAAGCACATCCATACAACTTTTTACAATCACAATTTTTTATAAAGGAGAATTTGAATATGCGTAAGAACCTAAAACATTATATTAACGGTGAATGGGTTGAATCAACGGGGAATGAGACATACAACGTTATTAACCCTGCAACGGAAGAACCAATGGGGCAAATCAGCTTAGGAACTAAGGAAGACTTAGATAAAGCTGTTCAAGCAGCCAAAGAGGCCTTCCCAAGCTTCTCGCAAACTTCTAAAGAAGAGCGCATTGAAATGCTAGAGAACATTGCTGAAGCATATGCACGTCGTAAAGATGAATTTATTGATGTAATGACGGACGAATTAGGAGCACCTCTTAAAATTTCAGAGAAGGTTCACTATAGCATGGGCTATAATCATTTTGCTCAAGCGGCTGAATCTCTTAAGAATATTGAATTTATGGAAGACCGTGGCAACCATACGGTAGTAAAGGAATCGGTTGGTGTAAGTGGGTTAATCACACCATGGAACTTCCCGACAAACCAAGCTTCAACTAAAATTGCCAGCGCGTTTGCCGCCGGTAGCCCAGTTGTATTAAAGCCCGCTGAGATGACGCCATTTGCTGCTATTATGTTAGCAGAGATCTTCGATGAAGTAGGCGTGCCTAAGGGGGCTTTCAACCTGGTTAACGGTACAGGCGAAACGATTGGTGATGGCATTAGCTCACACCCTGATATTGACTTTGTATCCTTTACAGGTTCAGCAGGAGTTGGAGCTAAAGTTATGCAAAATGCATCTGAAACGATTAAAAACGTTGCTCTTGAACTAGGCGGTAAATCTCCATTAATCGTTCTTGAAGATGCAGATATGAAAGATGCTGCTAGAAATGCTGTTAGTCATATCGCAACGAACACGGGTCAAGTTTGTTCTGCCGCTACCCGCATGCTTGTCCCAGCTTCTAAGAAAGAAGAATTTGAACAAGCCGTTCTAGAAGTGCTACCTGAATTCCCTGTAGGTCACCCTCGTGAAGGAAATTATGTTGGACCACTTGTATCCAAGAAGCAGTGGGATACGGTTCAATCCTATATCGAAAAAGGAATTGATGAAGGTGCAAATCTTATAGCTGGTGGTACTGGTCTTCCGGAAGGTTTAGAAAAGGGCTATTATGCTAAGCCAACAATCTTCACAGACGTGTCCAATGATATGGTTATTGCACAAGAAGAAATCTTTGGACCGGTCATGAGTATTATTACGTATGACACGATTGATCATGCGATTGAAATTGGAAATGACGTTGTTTATGGACTAGCTGGTTATGTATACGGTAAAGATCCAGAGACACTTAAAAAAGTCGCGACATCTATCCGCGCAGGTCGTATTAAAGTAAATGATGCATCACACGATTTTGCAGCGCCATTTGGTGGTTATAAGCAGTCTGGTATTGGCCGTGAGTGGGGCGATTATGGAATTGAAGAATATCTTGAGAAAAAAGCGATTCTTGGGTTCCCATCTTAAATTGTTGATTGATTAAGTAAGAGCTATTCTCCTAAAAGAGGAGAGTAGCTCTTCTTTTTGTATGGATGAACAAAAGAAGTTTTTAAATAGTTTAGTAGCTACACTTGACGGAATTACATTTAGCTGATATAGTAGGTATTAATTATTCTTGTTCGTTTACGAGTGAAAGAAAAAGTAACTATTAAGTCACTTTCGTCTGGAATGAATATGCAGAGCAATAATAGTAATACAATGTGGACTTGATCCACGCAGGAGGTAACAATTATGTTACAAGGTACAGTTAAATGGTTCAACGCTGAAAAAGGTTTCGGTTTCATCGAAGTAGAAGGTCAAGACGATGTATTCGTTCATTTCTCTGCTATTCAAGACGAAGGCTTCAAAACATTAGAAGAAAACCAAACGGTTTCATTCGAAATCGTTGAAGGTAACCGTGGCCCACAAGCTGCGAACGTTCAAAAGTAATTTATTACTTGCGATAAAAAAGACTGCCATTTTTGGCAGTCTTTTTTTATACCATTTTGTAGATGATATAACCGACAATCATGAACACGATTAGGAGCCCTGTTCCTTTCCATCCCATTCTTCCCACTACATGACCCAAACTGAAATAGTCTACGGTAGTCCAATTTTTATCTTCCTTTAAATACTTTCTACCGCTTGTTTCTCTCATACGTTTACGTCTCTCTTTAGAGGTTTCCTTTTGATGGTTCATATGAATCTCCTTTTAAACAATGGAAATAGTTTATATGATATAGTATCACAATTGAAGAATAAAACATCAATGACATCATTAAACAAGTTTATCTACGAAGTATGCATTGAAACCTTCGAGAATAGAAGAGTCTATTGAGAATATAGCTACCACTGCATATGGAATAAAATGGTATGTTGTGCTATTTTGTAATTAAGGAGGTGGAGACGAATGAATGCGTTCAACGTTGATGTTATACAAATGAAAAAGAATCACCACTCAATTGGTGCTAGAACAGCTGAGCTTCTAAAAGAGCGAGGGAAGATAGAGATGCTAGAGAGCATCACAAAAGATAGCATTGATTATGAGAGTATGGAAGATGTGTTCTCTCAATTTGCGCCCCATCTATTAGAAGAGTTAGAGGGATTTGGAGAAATGCAACAGATCCCTGCAAAAAAGGCTGCAGCTTTGTTTAGTGGATACGATGTTCCGAGAGTGGTTTCCATGGGGTGCACGGCTTATGGGACGAACTCCTTTTATGTTAGAAATTATGATTTCTCTCCCGATTTCTATGATGGTATTTTTAGCATCATTAAACCAGACCAGGGGTTTGCTTCAGCTGGATACAACCTTCAAGGTATTGGACGACACGATGGAGTCAACGAAAAAGGGGTAGTAGTTGGCCTTCATTTCGTGAGTAATACTCATTACGCGAAAGGAATATCAGCCTGGACTACGGTGCGGATCATTTTAGATACGTGTTCATCTGTTGAAGAAGCTATCAATCTTTTAAAAGATATCCCTCATGCAGCCTGTTACAATTTCTCGCTTGGTGACCCGGGTAATTTCGCTGTTGTAGAAGCAAGTCCAAAAGGAGTCAGTATACGTCGGGATAAAGAGTTTCTTTCATGTTTTAACAACTTTAAGCAACCAAATATGAAAGACAAGAACAGGTCAAGTATAGAAGGATCTCTAAAGCGAGAGCATTATTTACAACGGTATGAAAAAGAAACGTTAAGTCGTGAAGAGCTGTTTCAAATGTTTTCCGATCCTGCCTCTCCTTTATTTTTTACAAAGTATGACGATTTGTTTGGGACACTACATACATTTTCTTATTCATTTCAAGAGAGCAGGATCGTCACCACGATTGCCAGAGGCGCGAAGGGACTGGATTTTCGATTTCCGGATTGGTTGAATGGGGAAGATGTCAAAGTCCAGCGATTATATGGAGCTATTGAGATGTAGGTAATCTTCGTTTTTCAAGCAGGCGCAGTACTAATTTATCCATCGATCATATGAGTTTGCATGCAAAGTTGCTTCTATAGGAAAGGAATGGTTCGATGTATTTGAATGAGGGTCCTTTAGCTATTGGAATCATTTTATTGTTGTTTGCGTATATGGTTGGTATAAAGAAGCATACATGGTTGCTAAGTGGGTTCAATCAGCGTCGAGTTCGAGATAAGGAAAGGTTATCCAGGTTAGTTGGCCACTTAGATTTATCCACCGGCCTTGTTCTGATTGTTTCAGGGGTATTAACTCCACCACCTCAGCTTCCTGCGGTTATGGGCATAATAGTCACGCTCATAGCTATAGCGCACGTTGGTATGATTATTTACGTACAGAAGAATATGGTTGAATAGCTCGTTATTAAAAGGATGCCTAAAGTTTGAAAAGAGGGAACTTTTCTCCTTTGTCGTCGTAGGTATAGTAAAAGGGAAATGATACAGCTTCCGATATGCAGACTATTTAACAATCGAAGGAGATTTATTTATGAGTGGAAAACGAATTGTGCTAGAGATATTTAGTTGGAGCAAGGTCATTGTATTTGTACTCGTGTTTTCTGTTGCCATTACTACTTTCCTCCTGCAACCGTTTAAAGTAAGTGGAGAATCTATGGAACCGACTTTAGATGGGGTGGATCTTAAAGAAGGAGACATGAAAGGGGATCGACTATGGGTATTTAAAAGTGCCTACACACTTGGTCAACAACCTGAATACAAGGATGTGGTTGTTGTCGATAACCGTTTAGATGAAAAACGTACCGTAAAGGACAAGCTTCTTGAGAGTCCGGTTGTAAATATGGTTTTTGGTGATAAAAATCAAGACAACTATTGGGTGAAACGCGTAATCGGGGAGCCTGGGGACACGATCGAGTATAAAAATGGGGATCTCTATCGAAATGGTAAGGTCCTTGAAGAGGCATACATTAAAGAAGAGATGCTCAGTTCTTTTGAGAAAGTGGTTGTACCAGAAGGGCATGTGTTCGTAATGGGAGATAATCGTAATAACAGTCACGATAGCCGGGCAGTGGGATCAATTCCGGTTGATCACCTCGTAGGTCAAGTCTTCTTGCGGTTTTATCCTTTTGATCAATTGAAAACCTTTTAATAAAAGATTTTCAATTGATGTTGTTACTAAAATCAACAATAAACATTAAAAGAGCATTATAAAAAGCCACCCAAACGATCGGGTGGCTTTTGTGTGGAACCTATTAATTGTGGAATATTTGATGTTCTGAAATAATAAGCATATTGCCTTTATAAATAATCATTAGATTGGACAGATGAGGAGGTTTCATATATGCAGTTTTTAGTTATGCTTATGGTGTTTGTAGGCGGTATAGGTGTGGCCGTACAATCCTCTGTTAACGGTGGATTAGGTCAAAAGATAGGAGTTTTTGAAGGGGCGTTTGTCTCCTTTTTGGTCGGAGCAGTAACGCTGTTTTTAGTTATGCTTTTCTTTGGGAAAGGAAATATTGTGCAAGTATTTTCTGTGCCGAAATGGCAGCTAATTGGTGGTGTGCTAGGGGCTTTCTTCGTATCAACAATGGTTTTGGCTGTTCCGCGGATAGGGGTCGGAGCTGCAATCTTCACGCTGATCTCAGCGCAACTGATTGCGAGCTCCTTGATTGATCACTTTGGGTGGCTTGGAATGAAACAGATTCCGCTCGACTGGTCACGTATATCAGGTATGATCCTTATGATCGTAGCCATTATTTTATATACGAAGAAATAGAAAGATGAACTTCGTTACCAATCATGTCCTTATAAGTGGAGACTTTTTTCTCGAGCATCTGCTCTGTATCTTGCAGTTCTCTAATTTGTTGCTGGATAGACGCACGATGATCTTCTAATAATTGCAAACGCTTGTTAGCCGTATGCTCACCTTCTTGCAAGAGCTTTACATATTCTTGAATGCTTGAAACAGGCATATGGGTTTCGCGTAGTTTTAGAACGAAACGAAGCCATTTGACCTGTTGTTCTGTGTAATTCCGTACACCGGCATGATTTCGATTAGATTCTAAAATGCCTTCTTGTTCATAATAACGAAGCGTATGAGGTTTGATGTTTAATTTCTCTGCTACTTGGCTTATGGAATACATGGGGAATCCTCCTTAGCATATACCTCGCGCATGAATGCTTGACTTCAAGTGCACTTTAACGAGTAGGCTTATAGTGTATCACATAATAAAGAGGAGGATCATGTATGGCATATACAGTTATTACCGGAGCAAGTTCAGGGATTGGGTATGAAGCAGCGATTGCATTCGCCGAACGAGGAAAGGACCTTATTCTAGTTGCTCGTCGGGAAGAGAAATTGGAAGAGCTAAAATCAGAGATCCAACAACGGCACAATGTGGATGTGGTTGTTAAACCGGCTGATCTAGCTGAGCCTGAGAACGTCCACGCTCTTTATGAAGACATCAAGTCCTATTCGTTAGAAACATTTGTGAACAACGCTGGATTTGGGAACTTTGATCCAGTAGCAGATCAAGATCTTGGAAAAATTCAAAAAATGCTTCGTTTAAATGTTGAAGCATTAACAGTTCTTTCAACATTATTTGTACGTGATTATGAAAAACAAGAAGGAACGCAACTTTTAAATATTTCATCAGCCGGCGGGTACAACATCGTTGGTGGCGCTGTTACGTACTGCTCGACTAAATTTTACGTGAGTGCATTTACAGAAGGTCTGGCTCAAGAGCTCCAAGGAAAAGGCGCTAAGATGAGAGCGAAAGTACTTGCACCTGCAGCTACGGAAACAGAATTTATGAAGCGCTCGTTTGATGTAGAAGATATATCTTACGAAGGAAACGTTCCTCAGTACCATACTGCAAAAGAAATGGCTCATTTCTTACTAGACCTTTACGATAGTAACAAAGTAGTTGGAATTGTAGATGGTGAAACATACGAGTTCCACTTAAAGGATCCGATTTATCCGTATGTAGAACGTTCATCCAAATAAATTTTATTAAAGGAACTCCCAATTCGGGAGTTCCTTTTTTTAGTCATATTTTCTATCTCCGTTCATTTTGAAAGCTTTTTCAATTTCGCTTAGAGAAGAGTGAAGGGGTGAACATATCTATTCCGTAACTAAGGCATACTATGAACAACTTTCTAAAAGGAGTAGATAAACATGTCTCAAAAAGGACCATCCAAGCACAATCAAAAAACCGCAGAAATTGCTAAAAAGAATAAAAAATACGAAGCTGAATTAGCTGATGATATGCAAAAGGGAAATTCAAAACATCAGAGTCAGAAAAAGAGTGGAAGACAAGCAAATAAAAAGTAAATGTTTAAAAGGGAAGTCGTAGGTAAGGCCAAATCTCATATGAGATTTGGTCTCTTCTTTTTACCTTATATATCAACGATTATTTGATAGTAACATTTGATATATCATACGAAATCGGACCCAAATAGCACACCGTCAATGGATATTGTTGGTGTGCTGTTTCCTGTGTAATTAAGAAAGTTATTTACAATACTTATTTTCTTATTTGAAGTAGGTAATTGTTATATTATGTTAAAATATAAGGTGGGTTTTGTGAAAGATTGTACTTAAACTAAAGGGGCAGGTTAGTTGAATAAGGGCAACTTAAGATCAAACATAATGAATTTACAACCTTAGGTGAACGGGGGACTTTTAGTGAATGAAGAATTTGTTAAATCTTTATATAAATCAATAATTGAAGAAAACATCGAACTATACAAAGGTTTATTTGAAACAACAAATCCTAATGGCTCAACTGATGAATATTTTGGAGAAGCTTTAAGCTTTTATAATTCCTTGGATAAAAAACATAAAGAGGTTTTCTTCAAAATCATTGAACAAACAATGATTGATACAGTTTCAAATACGCTTGGGGTAATTGACGGAAGCTCTAAACTTGTAGAGTGTGCAGTAGAGCCGAAGTTGCTGCTCGACTCAAAAGATACTGAAGGAGAACTTCAGGATTGTTTTCTTGAGTTCATGGAAGAAAATGAATTACATAAATAATATTTAACATTAATAGCATTGTTTTGCTAACGGGTGCGATTGTTGAACAAGAACAGTCGCTTCTTTCAATAGCGGAGCAGGCTTGATTAGGGGGATTATATGATAAAGAAAAAGGCATTACTCGTCGTTACGCTTTTACTACTTACAATTTCTTTAATAGGCTGCTTAAAAGAAGATACAGTTAAGGGAGAAATTAAAGGTACTATTGAAGAAAAGTATCCACAACAAAATATGATATTAGTACTGGATAATTCTAATACACGAAACAAAATTCCTGTTGATGATATTGAAAAATATGAAATAGGAGACAAAGTAGAAATTACTGTGTATATGGATCCTGAAAAAAACGGTGCTACAACATATGAAAATTCGAAATTCGTAATAAAAAAGTAAATTAACTCTCTTTGGAAAAGGGATAAAATTTCTCCATAACTTATTAAACTATTGGGTGCGATAGTGAAATAAGGAGTTGTCGATGCGGCAGCTTCTATTGTGTTAATGGGGCAGAAGAGTTGAAGAACTTCTAACTATGCAAACATTGGATTAAGAAAGAAAAATCGAAGTATCCCGATTTAGTCTTCTAAAAAGTGAGGGTTTTAATGAAACGTCAGTTAACTTATAAATGTATAGTCATTACTAAAGACCGAAAGAGCATTTTGCTTGATAAAACATATGAAATGGATACTTTATCGTTTCCATCTTTTATTCCCGATACTCAACATGTTGCGATCACAAACCATATTAATGTTTTTTTAAGAAAGAATTATAATATAGAGACTAATGTATTAAGGATATTTAAAGAAATCAATAACATAAGAATATATGAAATTGAAATTTTAGACGAACCTGGGTCATTACATAAAAATTTTGTTTGGGTAGATATATCTAATCTTCTTCAAGATCATTTAAATACTTTCGATCAATATATTTTAAAAGATTGGGTAGATGCAACAGAAAGCCAACCCCTCCCATGGGTTAAGGCTGGTTGGAGAAATGAGATGGAAAAGAAAGTAACCAATATGCTTGGGAATGATTTAGAATTTGAACAAATGAGAAGTTGGGAACGTTCAGCTTTATTTAAAATTTATTCTAAAGGAAGAAATTTTTACTTAAAGACAGTACCAGATGTCTTTAAACACGAGGTGTTAATCAGTGAATATTTGTATCAACGCCACCCCACATATATACCTGAAATCTTTGATGTAAATCAGGAAGAGCAATGGTATATCATGGAGGAATTAACTGGACCTTTACTTGGACAAAAAAAGAGAATTGAATATTGGAGAGAAGCATTGTTTAGATTAGCAAAAATTCAAAAAGAATCAGTTTCGCATGTTACCAAATTACAAGGAATGGATTGTCCTGAAAGATCAGTATCAACCATTATTCGAGAGTACCTTAAATCTTCGTTAGATAGCTTACACGAGACAAAATACATAACAGATCACAGCTACTCTGAATTTATTAGTCAACTTCCGAAAATTTTTAGTAAATGTAATCGAATAGATTTTACAAATATACCATTTACAATAGAACATGGGGATTTCTTTGGTGGAAATATTATTATTCATAATAATGAACCTAAGATTTACGATTGGTCAGACAGTACAATTTCACATCCTTTTCTTAGTATTATAGTGCTGTTAGAAGAAGTGAAAGAATTTTTTTCAAATACTGAAGCCGAGCAATTACTTAACGAATACTTAGAACATTGGACGGAGTACGATACTAAAGAAAACCTCTATTATGAGTATTGCACTTTGAAAACAATTGCCCCTAGTTACTATTTGTCTTTATATGAAACATTTATTTTCCCGTCCTTTAAAGATAATTTGGATAAAAAACAAATTATCGATAGTTACATTAAAGAATGGAAATTACGCCTTGAATAATTGAGCACTTTGCTTTAGTTATTAAGTAAAAATGCTATTTACCTTCTTTAACTAAAGGGTGCGATTGTTGAACAAGAGCGGTCGCTTCTTACGTTAACGGAGCAGGATAGATGAAGAAAAAAGGAGTATATGCGTTTGGGTAAATATCTTTATTTAATCTTCAGTTTTTGCGTACTTTTATTTATTGTCGGATGTAACCAAGAATCAGCATCGGACTGGCAACCTTCAAAAGATGCAGCCATTGAATCGGGGCTAAAACAAGAAGAGGCAGACCGTGATTCTATCTTATCCATTGAAGAATATGAAGACGAGACATTTGTGTTTTACGAGTATATGGGTGGTTTGGGTGTAGCAAACATAATTGAAAGTGAAAAAGGATATGTTTGGAGAAGAAGCCAGCCTTATACTGATTTTGAGACTGGAGGAGATTTAGCTTATTCTACATCTGGTTTTGAAATCAAAACGAAAACAGGATTATCTGCCTCAGTATTAATTGGGAGAACTTTCGTTTCTTCTATTAAGGAAATGAAGCTTTTAGGTGATGGAGCTGAAAGAAAACTAAAGGTATCTGGTGATAGCGGATTCTTTTATGCTATACATAAAATGCCTACTGATTCAGTCGACGTTTCTCCAGTAGTAAACTAAAAAAATAAAAATCAATGCTTATTGGAGTAAAGGGTACGATTGTTAAACAAGAGTAATTGCTTCCACCACCATTGACAATAGAGTTTGCGGAACAGTAATAGAAGGAGGCATATAAATTGTTGAGATTATTAGCACTTATACTATCAATTATTTCAGTAGTAACAGTGTTCTTTAGTTTAAATATTGCAATCTTAATACTTGGAACATCTCTGCTACTATTTGGTTTTAATAATTTAAAAATAAAAAACAAATCAATGGGCTACACTTATTTGACTTCTGGGGCTGTGTTTATAATAGGAAGTTGTATTAAAGTTTTTTACTAATGTAGTTATTCAACTATCGGGTGCTTTAATTAAATAAGGAGATCATCTACTTCTTAATAATGGTAAGTGGTATTAGAGTTAAAGGAATTGGGGGGATCTTGTAATTATGGACATAGGGCAATTCGAACACCATATTAAGCAGCTTTTTAAAGAGAATTTATTAGAAAAGTTTAATGATGATTACGGCTTTACTTATAAATCCAATAATTCGATATCAAAAATTGGATATTCAACAAATTTATCCATTGAATCTATTGAAGAAGCCGCGAAGAACGATGTTGATTTGATGATTACCCATCACGATGCATGGGATTTTATTTATGGTTTGAAAGAGGAGTGCTTAAAAAAATTACAAGAGTATGATATTAGTCATTTTTGGATTCACGGTCCTTTAGATTTTATCGAATTTGGTACTTGTACTTCTCTTATGAATGTTATCGGTATAGATAACATAATTAGATATTCGTTTTATCATAATGGGGATGTTCCTGGTATAGGTGAATTTAGCGAGCCTATCGATTTTAAGGTACTCGTTCAAAAAATGAGAAATGAATTAGAGGAGCCAGTTAGAGCATGGAGGAATAACTATAAGCTAGTAAAAAAGGTAGGAGTACTGACAGGTGCAGGACATTCTTCAAACCATATAAAGATGGCAGTGGAAGCAGGTTGTGATACATATATAACTGGGGAAGCAACATTATACACTATTCAATATGCTCAATTTGTAGGCATTAACCTTTTAGTTGGCAGTCACACTTTTACAGAAATATTCGGAGTAGAAAGTCTAGCTAATAAGCTCAAACATTTAGATAAAGATATCGAACTTGTTAAGTTAAAGGAAGAACATTTTGAATTTAATCATAATTGATTTCACGTCTTTCTAACTTTATGAAGATCTGTAATTCAGCTAACGGGTGCGATTGTTGAATAAGAGCAGTTATTCTCAGTAAACTCCCATTAGTAACTCCTCCTATTCAGTATTTTCATCTCCTTTTGAGCATTACAGTTTATATAGGGAATTGAAGAAACAAAAAACAACCTTGCTCTGCACTAAATGTTTTTTTAATCGGATAAAAACAAGAGGTGAACTATATAAAACATTTAAGCTTTAATGAAATGTCAATAACATTCTTGATAGTGACATTCGTACTTTATGCTATTTGCATTATACTTTATGGAATTGAAATTATTTTCAGTTGGATACCACTTGCATCCGTTGTCGTGAGTTCTCCAATTGCTTATTTATTAGTTAAACTTCAATATTCAGACAAAGATGAATAAAATTCCATAGAGACCTATCAAAATTCCACACTATCAATGGATGATACTTTAGAGAACCTTCTAGAGAAAACTATTAATTAAACAAACAAAGAAGTTAGTTCCCTCATAACGATCGGGTGAGATTGCTTTACAAGGGCCGTTGCTTGTTGCGTGATCTTATCTTTCCTTAAGAAAAGTAGTTAGGTTTCTATAAAGGAAAACTTAATTCTGAGTTTAATTTTTATACTAAATGACAGTATGAACAGGAGTGAGAAAGCCGCAAGAAATAACACTCAAAAGGGCTTGGGATTAGTTCCAAGCCTTTTTTAACAATACTTATAGAGAAGCGCTAGCACCGTTCTCATATTCATCAATAAAAGCCAAAACATCGATAAAGTAAAGCTCGTTGTAATTACTTATCGGATGTTTTTTTACATAACTTTTAATCATCTCATGAGCAAATGCATATCCGATCATCTGAGGGATTCCTTTATTTGAATCACCAAAACATAATTGGCTTTTAATTCTGTCGTCAGTTGTGTCTATCTCTTGTTTTGCTTTGCTCCAATACTCCAATTCTAACTCTCTAGAAAGATCCTTTTTCCACCACCTTTTGTCTTCATACAAGTTGAGACTGAAAAACTCCGCTGTTCCCTCCATTTTGTACCATTCACCTAAAGTGAAGGTTTCTAGTGTTAATTCGTATATCGGGTTATTAGGAGATGCGTGGTGCAATTCGTGAGCAATCAAGTACCTTAAAAATTGCTCGTCTGGATTTGGAGGGATTGCTAGTTGAATGCTATTTGGACTATTTGTGAACCCATTGGTCCAAATGCTTCTATCTAAGTTTTTAAACCAAGGGAATGGTAAAGCAGGTACGACTGTTACTTTCACTTCATCTAACGTTATATGTTGTCGTACTTGCAATATTGTATCTTCAATAATTTCTCGAACTCTTCCTGTGTCCCACTGATAAGCCAAAGCTTCTTCTTGACTAAAGCTTTTGAATTGTAGCAGTTTAAAGCGTAGAGCAATTTGCTCCCATTCCTTCATCCAGCTCTTATTATTAATCAAAGGTCTTAATTCGGTTGACAAAAAATCTTCTAATGTATCTTTTTTTGTATATAGTTCTTCTGGTGTTAGTTGGTTTATTTCATTCAAGATAACCCCTCCTATAACACCGAATATTAACATATATAGAAAATTTAGTTAAATAAAAGAGTCTGACACAACAGTAAGTGTATCATTCTTCAACTCTTAGGCTTGGAAGCTTCGATAACAAAAAAATTTAGGGATTTATTGAGTAACATAATACTGAACATCACTTGGTATTTAATGTTAAAATTAGGTCGTAAGTATTGGTGTACTAATGGAAAGTAATCTTTAGTAAGGATTTTTTCCTTTTGATTAATATTCATTCAGGAGATATGTATTAAAGGAGTGTTTATCTGTGGAATTAGAAAGTAAACATCTTGAGAGAGATTTAAAAATTCCTAGGGATCGCCAAACTATGCTTAGTCAAATTGAGCAAGACTTAATAAACGATGAAAATGTATTAGCTGTTTTTTATGGAGGTTCAATAGGAAAGCAAAATACAGATTTATATTCGGACATTGACCTTCGTATACTTGTTAAAGATGAAGTATTTGAAGAATATAGGTTGACTAAAAAAGAGAGAGCTAAAAACTGGGGGAACGTATTGTATTTCGAAGATATCCCCTGGGCGACTTACACTGTTGCCCACTATGATTCTTTCATAAAGGTTGATGCATTTTATTATAAAACAGAATTTATTCAACCATCTACGTGGTTACAAAACATTAATATTGTTTATGATAAAACAGGATTTATGGGAGAAGTATTAGTGAAATCAGAGATACTATCATACAGTCCATCTTTTCAAGAAGTGGAAATATGGAGAACTAAATTTTTTGCATATGTTCACGAAGCTTATCGAAGGGTAAACAGAAAAGAAATGTTCTATGCTTTAAGTTGTCTGGATAATTTAAGGCTGTCTATGGTAACAGCTTGGTATATGGATAAAGGATTACAACCTAATGCATTCGGAGATTGGGCAAAATATGAAGGTGAGAGAAGCGAATTGGATAGTTGGCAGCTTTCACTTTTAGCCAGTTGGCATAGCAGTAGAGAAGCGCATGATTTAATGAACGTAATTGAAAAAATCATTCCTGAATTCAAAAAAACACATAAGAGTCTATGTGAAAAGGTAGGAATAGAAGAAAATCCCGAGTGGGTAGATGAAATTTTTGGAATGGTTTTTTAAATAACAAGCATTCATTTTGGGGTGCTTTTTTATTGTTTAACTAAAGGGTGCAATTGTTGAAGAAGAGCAGTCGCTTCTTTCATTAACGAGGCAGTTTAATTGAATAAGCTATAAAAGGAGCGTCAGGATGAATAGCTTAAATCAGTTAAAAATTTTTGGATTGTACTTAACGGTCTCTATCTTTTTAATTGGTTGTTCGAATAGTGAGGATAGTATTAAGATTGAGGGGTATGTTGTAGAAGTTGAAAAAAATAGAATATTAGTTGTCGAAAATATAACAAAAGATGCATATGAACAATTGCAGGATAACAGTAGTGACGAGTTAATGGAACAAGAAGAAGACTTAATTTACTTAGAGACTAAAAGTTCAAATTTCAATATAGGAGATAAAGTTCAAGCGATGGTATCGGGAGTAGATACATCCTATCCAGCACAAGCTTATCCAGATAAAATTAAAAAAGAATAGAAAAGGCTGCCTTATTAAACAAACGGGTGCAATAGTGAAATAAGGAGTTGTCGATGCGGCAGCTCCTATTGTGTTAATGCGGCAGTAGAGTTGAACAAGACTTAAATAGAAAGTGTGGGGGATGAGGTGAAGTTAATTAAAATTCTGTTGTTATTTTCTATAATTGGTTCGCTGGTTGCTTCCAATAACGGAGAATATTATACATTTGAGAATAAAGATGAAGCAGAACAAGAGATTGGTGATTTTCATACTCCCTCTATGCCCAAAAAATATATAATAAAAAAAATAACGTATGATAATGATGGCTTTACCCACCCAATAACAAAAGTGTTTTATCAGAAGGGAAGTCATAAGATTACGTTCATGATTGGATCATCATGGTTTGATAATAGCCCAAAACAGAAAGTTGATACCGATAAAATAAATGACATAGTTTGGATTTCAAAAGAAAAAGAATATGTATTAAAGTGGAGAAACTCAGACAAGAAAAGTTATAAATATCTATTCACAAGAGATGAAGGAGATAAAGTATGGTTAATCTCCATTGCAGAAAATTATTGAACTAACGTGTGCAATAGTTTAATAAGGGTATTAAGTACCTGGGTGAGTCTATCTTTAGACAAGTATTATAAAAAATACATAAATATAAGGTGAAAAAATGTTAAAAATTTCAACAGATAGATTAATAATTAGAGATCATATTGAAAAAGACCTTTATCCAATGCATGAATTACTATCTAATCGAAAAGAAATGTATTATTTACCTGAATTGAGAACAAACAGCATCACAGGTACAAATGAAAATTTACAGGTTGCAATAAATGAATCAAAAACAAATAAAAGAAGCAAATTCTTTTTTGCCATCACCGATAAATATACAGGAGATTATATTGGTGAAATAGGGTTTATAAGAACGAATAGAAGTATCTTTGGGGATATCATGGAATTAGGATATTTTATAAAAGAAATATATTGGGGGAAAGGAATTGTTACAGAGGCATCAAAAAGTATAATGAGCTACGCCTTCAATAATTGGAACACTAGAAAGGTAGTAACAGGCTGTGTAGTAGAAAATAAGGCGTCAGAAGGAATAATGAAAAAGCTGGGGATGATTAAGGAAGCCGAATTAAAGAATCATGTTGTTTTACATAATAAGCTCCACGATAGAGTGGAGTATCGAATTCTAAAGGAAGAATGGGGAGAATTGTATAAGGACAACAATACCATAGGGGATAGATTTAGTTGAAAAAGTATTACTTTTTAGGGGGAGAAATATAAGGAAGATAACGTTTTATCGAATGATAACATAATTGGCATTTAATGTTAAAGTGGACTTTTAGGGAAAAGTCAATTATATGGATTACGTTACTAAACCTGAATTTGATTTAAAGGGCCTTTGGGCGATTTAGTTTTCCTCTATTAAAGTTAAGAGGCAGATGGTTAAATTTGGTCTGATAAGGGGCGGTATAAAGGGAGGGGTTTGGTTGAACAAATGGTGGGGACTGTGGTGGATTTGTATACCCATTTTCATTGTGTCCTATATTTATTCAATGATTATATCTAGTAAAATTGTTTATTTACCGCAATCAGAATGCAAACCAAAGTTTATCTTTACACCTCAAGATGTTCAGTATTGTAGTGATATTTATGCGATTGATGTGTTTTTAATTGCCTTAAAGACTAACCCAATTATTTATATTTCAATATTAACTGGACTTTATATAATGGGATTTTTAGTTTTTGTTTTAATCAATAAAATACGGA
The DNA here is from genome assembly GCF_000770675.1 of Pontibacillus chungwhensis BH030062. Taxonomy (GTDB): domain Bacteria; phylum Bacillota; class Bacilli; order Bacillales; family BH030062; genus Pontibacillus; species Pontibacillus chungwhensis. The sequence goes on along the minus strand of NZ_AVBG01000004.1, from coordinate 83,777 downwards.
GAAGGAAATGATCGAACTAACGGGTGCTAAACATTAAATAACATAAGGGAGAAGACGATGGTAAAACGAAAACTTTTAACAGCTTTAATTACTCTATTAATATCAGTTCCCTTATACAGTTTTATGTCTAAAGGGACCACCTCTGACTACGTTGTTACTTATTTCTTAATTTTAACTACTGCAATTTCATGCGGTACACTTTTATCGATTTTCATTTCTTATCTTGAAAACAAGGTAAATCTTCATAGACTATCCTTGCGATTTATCCTCCATATTATTATAGCCTTACTGTTAATAGCTATTTTTGTTAAAAGTAATTACTTCCAAATCACCCTTTATTTAGCTATCCCAGTGGCTTTTGGTTATTTCGTAATAGATGAATGGTTAAGAACGATGTTTAAGAAACCTTTTAAAGCATAGTTTGAGATAAACTAAATTCTTAATATAAATTTCTCGATTTCAACCAGCGGGGGAGATTGTTGAAGAAGAGTATTTGTTTCTTTCATTAACGGAGCAGTAGGATTCAATAAGGATATTAGAAGACTAAAGCTGTGAACTATTACATTTAACCTATAGGGTGATAAAGTGAAGAAGAGCAACGTTTGATGGGGAGACCGTTCTGTCACAAAAATGGCAGCTTCATTACCCTCTCTTTCTTCTACATTTGTTAGGCAAATGTCACCCTTAATATTAAAATATACTTCTCTTTCCTTAGCTCCATACCCCCTAACAATTGCTGAACTTCTCCCCCAATTAATACTGTTGCGATTAAGGTTTATTTCTCCTATGAGGAATTACATGCGTCTCCCAAATGTTCAATTCTCGTTCTGTTAAAAACATCAGAATTCGCTTCCCGACTTTAGGTTCTTTTATTTTCCTGACGGGATTACAATTGAACGCTAGAATCAGCTAAATATAGTTTTAGACCACTTGTAGTAACCTCGTTAATTTGGCTATTCCCAACATAATCTATTAGCAGTTTCATTTGAAGTTCATATGCACTAAGTATTTGTGATTAAAATCCTTCATACCTTTTGTCTTGCTCCGAAGATTTGGGAGCTTCGGATAACAACATAATAATCCCTTCCAATACTTTTTGTAATTAGGACGTCCTAATCTAGTTGGGAACAGAATTTTCAAACAAAAAATGGAATTTAATGTTAAAATGAGTTTTGAAGTGCTTAATATACAAACAGAGCAGGTCAGTTAAATTAGTGGTGGGCATGAGCCACTTTCCATTTTAGAAAAGGAGATTTTTATGAAAAAGATTTTCATTTTACTTCTATTATCCATCACATTAATTGCATGTAGCCAAAATAGTTTTGATTTTATAGGAGATAGCGATAATTGGGAGGTTACATACCATGTATCTACTAAAAGTGAAAGTAGTCAATCTTCAAACTTGGAGATTAGATATATAGGTAATAATAACCCTCCAGAGCAAATTAATTATAAGTTTGATAATGGAAAAGAAGGAACTAATATAAGGTTGGATGAGGGAACTTATAAGGGAGTTAATTCTCAATGTTCTGGATGCAACACAACCCAAGAATCAGAGGAATTTGTAATTACAATTGAGTGGGATGAAAAAGAAGAAGTTATTGACCTCTCAAGTGAATAGTAAAGACTTCTATAATCTAGAAAGTTTCGGGGGTGCAACTGGATGACTTAGGAGGGAGAATAACATGATAGTACATTCAAAAGAATATAAAGTTCGTAATCTCCATTACAAAGTAAGATCTGCACAATCCGAAGACGCGCAAGCTTTATCTGAATTAAGGTTACAAGTAGATGGTGAAACTGAAAACTTGGATAGAGTTAAAGGAGAAGCGTACATAAACGGAGAAGGATTCAAAGATATCATTAAAACTGACTCAGAAAGTTTGAACAATATTTTCTTAGTAGCTGAAGTGAGTGGAACCCTTGTTGGTTTCTCTAGGTGCGAAGGAAATACATTAAAGAGAAGTTCTCATAAGGTAGAGTTTGGTGTTTGTGTACTGATGGATTATTGGGGATATGGAATTGGAAAGAACTTTTTAAAAGAATGTGTTAGTTGGGCAGATGCAAATAACATAAAGAAAATCACTTTGAATGTCTTGGAAACAAACGAGAAAGCAATAAATCTTTATAAAAAATATGGCTTTAAGATTGAAGGTATATTACAAAAAGATAAGTTATTATCTGATGGTAATTACTACAATACGTTATTGATGGGAAGATTAAATCAATTATAAGCATAATTATTTTGGTGTCTAGCATAACAGGAACGGGTGCGATTACTGAACATAATCAAAAGAATACCTAATGGTTGAGGTATTTTATAGTGAAAATTTATCCTAATGAGGAGTTGCCGAAAAGCAAAATATTAGATTTTTTTCAGTTCCATTGGGGAAGCCCGGAAATGGTTATATCGAGCGGAATCTATGATTGCAGTACATTAGATGGATTCACTATTGTAAATGAAGAAGAAAAGATTATTGGCTTAATTACTTACATAATTAACGACAACGAAATCGAAATAATTTCATTGGATAGTTTGGAAGAGGGTAAAGGTATAGGTACGATTTTAGTTAAGGAAGTGGAAAGTCTTGCTATTAAAAGAAATTGTAAACTCGCAAAACTTATAACAACAAATGATAATCTATTGGCATTAAGATTTTATCAAAAACGAGGGTTTACCTTGTCTCAAATTTTAAATAATGCAGTTGAGAAAGCGAGAAAAATAAAGCCAGAGATACCTTTAATTGGTAACGGTGGTATCCCTATAAGAGATGAAATTGAATTGATAAAGGTATTAAAATAATGGGTGCGATTGCTGAACATGAGCATTAGCTTCTTTCATGATCGGAGCAGAAGGGTTGAATAGATCCAATGAAACTTCTCTGGAGGCACTACGTCTATTTTGATAAGGAGGTTTTATATGAAACGTAAGAATTTCATCTATCTCATTCTATTCTTATTCTTTTTAGTCGGGTGTAACGATGAGACAAGTGAGGAGATTACCTTTAATGAGGAAGGAAGCGCTGGAACAACATCATGGGCATTCAAGTTTGTAAAATATAACGATATTTCTTATGAGCTAACTGGTGTAGAGGTAAATGAAAGCAATGTAGGAGAAAAGATTGGAGAGGTTAAACGAGATCTTACTGATTTGGAGACGTCTGGAAAACTCAATGAAGTCGATTTTGACGCAGCGGGATTGCCGAAAGGGACACCTTTGTATAAAAGCAAGTGGAATAAAGATGTAATCATTTATAAAGAGAACAACACCTATTTCATTGCAAAAAAACAATCTTAAGCTAAAGGGATCGATTGTTAAACGAGATCAATCCAATCCCTTTTTTTATTAACAGAGCAGGCTTATTTATTTAGCAAACCCTAAACTTATGTCTCCATCTAATTACTATAAGGGAGATTGGAATGTTAAAAAGAATATTAATCCTTTTACTATTACCCTCATTGGCCCTAGCAGCCTGTAATAATGAAACCACAGAAAGTGATATTGGAAATCCAACTGCGGAAGAAATTCTATCAAAGAATAATGAGGCAGATATTTTTGTCTTAAACGGCGTTGTATATAGTAATGCAGAAGATCTGGAGTGGGTTTATGAGAAGGAGCTGACTCTTGGTAAGGAAGTTGGTGAGATTAAAAAACAAACACAAGAAGGCGATGAGTTTGAGAATTTGTCTGCCTCAAAACTACCAGTCGGTACTGAAATATATGCACCAGTCGAAAAAGAGAATATCTATATTGTAAAAGTTAATGACAAGGAAATACGTTACTTAGGGTTGAGAGAAGGATAACTTTGTTGTGCTAATGGGGACGATTCTTCAATTAAGTATAGTCGTCTTTTTCTTCTTAGAATTATAAAGAATATTGAACCAAGACATTGAGAGAATTTTATGTGTAAACGCGTTTTCTGGATGTGAAGGTAATTTGAAAAAAATGGTTGATCTTTTAAGTATTTACTATATACTTTCTTGTAGAGATGTAATATGAAAGGGGAATTTAACTCGGCATGTGGACTACCTTGTAATGGTTAATTAAACAGACTAAATACTCGCCTATAATTACAATTGGTGTAGTATGTCTATTTTAAATCATTAACAAGGGACGCTTGATGTGTTAATACCTGACTTACACAAGTGGATACCTTTGTATCTGCTTTTTTTGTGTTTATAGGAATACTACATCTCTTACAAGCGCATTGTAGTTTCCCTGAATTTTATTATGGAGGGAAGTTCAGATGTCAAAATATCAAAACGAAGAAGAGCTAACTGGTGGAAATGTCACTATGGTGTACCGTTCAGGTGACTCTGTTCGTAGAGAGATAAAATCAGGGAGTAAAAGAATCCACGATCTATTGTTGCATTTGGAAAAGAAGAACTTCAAAGCTGCTCCAGAGTTTCTAGGCATAAATGAAGAGGGTAGAGAGGTATTATCTTATATTGATGGAGTCGCTGGTAATTATCCATTGAAGAAATACATGTGGTCAAATGAAGCTCTAAAAGATATAGCTAAAATGCTGCGCCGTTATCATGATTCTGTAAGCGATTTTCCAATAACGAATGATTGGGAACCGATCGACAACACTCCGAACAAATTTGAAGTCGTCTGCCATAACGATTTTGCTATTTACAATATAATTTTTAATCATGAAAAACCAGTGGGTATTATTGATTTTGACCTGGCTGCTCCTGGACCAAGGCTTTGGGATATTGCCTATACCCTCTATACTTGTGTTCCTTTAAGTAGACTTTATCACAACGAGGAGGGTGAAGCAGTTTATTATAATCCAACACGTGATGCTGCCTATATAAAGCAAAGGGTTAAAACGTTCTTTGAATGCTATGGTATGAAAGGCATAGAAGAAGGCTACCTAGAAATGGTGATGTTACGATTAGAAGGGTTATGTAAAACCATGAAAAGGAAGGCAAGTGAAGGGGATCCTGCTTTCCGGAGAATGATAGATGATGGACACTTTGATCATTATCAGAAAGAAATAGAATTCATAAGTCGACACGGTAAAGAATGGATGTAGTTTAAAACTTCTCTGGAATAGCATATCACATTGGAAGAGAGTTGAGATATGGAGTCTTCAACTAAAGAGAGCGATTGCTAAATAGAGCAGTCGCTTCTTTCATAAGCAGCGTAGAGCTATAGCACTTCCTTTACTGTACATCGCCTTTATGGTTACTGACTTAGTAATGTACTCTAATTAAACATACGGGTGCCAATTAAGAATAAGTAAATTTTAATTTTTAGTAGAATCATGGAGCGACATAAAGAAGAGTAAGCAACACTAGGTTGCTTACTTAGTTGGAGTAACTGATAATGCAGCTTTAAATGCAGAGAATTATTCTTCAAGCATTAGTTTATTGTCATTTGTGCCACATTTTGAGCACTGAACCCATAGTCTAGTGGCTACTTTATCAGTAAACTCATTTGGATCTACTTTTAGAACAGTTTGTTTATCGTGAAGGCAACTTGCACATCTTTTTATGATGGTATCACCTACGGAGAACTTTGAAGCCAAATTCTCACCTCATTAATTCAGAATTTATAAAGGTTTACCTTACATCAATTTAAATACTCAAGCAATGGTGGTTTTTGGTAGTGATTATAAAAGGCATTATGATGGAATTAAAGCTCGCACAACACTTTACCAAAGAAAATATAGTATCGGAACTGCTTACTTGTAGTGTAACGTAACTTTCCTTTTGGAATTTATGACTTAGGTCAGGTTAGAAGTTGCATTTTCCTCCGAACCATTTCCCCACACACAATTGTCTCATCTTTGTTGAGAAGGCTCTAACCTTCTGCTCATAAGAATCACCTTTGTTACACACCCTAAAAGTACTGAAACTAGGGAGTGACAGATATGAACGTTGCACAATTACTTATTAAATGTTTAGAACATGAAGGTGTAGAATATATCTTTGGCGTTCCAGGTGAAGAAAATATTGATATGATGGACGCTATTAAAGATTCGAAGATCGAATTTATTACAACGCGTCACGAAACGAGTGCAGCCTTCATGGCCGGGACTTACGGTCGTTTAACCGGTAAACCAGGGGTCTGCTTGGCGACGCTTGGACCAGGGGCAACAAACTTATTAACAGGTGTAGCAAACGCAAATATGGACCATTGTCCACTGATTGCGATAACCGGGCAGGCTGGTTTGAATCGCCAACATAAGGTTTCCCACCAGTATTACGACCTCGTGGATATTTATGAGCCGGTAACGAAATGGAATGCCCAAATAAAGACAGGGGAGATCGTGCCGGAAGTTGTCCGGAAAGCCTATCAACTAGCTGCCGGGGAGAAGCCAGGGGCGACTCACATCGACTTACCTGAAGATGTTGCTGGTATGGAAGTGGATCTTGATCCTCTTTACATAACAGACCATGTGTTACCTAGAGCGAGTGAAGATGTTTTAAAGGAAGCGGCTCTTTTAATTTCTAAAGCTCAGTCTCCTTTGATTTTAGCTGGCAATGGCGTGACTCGTTGTAAAGGAAGTAAGCAACTTCGTGAATTTGCTAAGAAAACACAAATCCCTGTTGTGCATTCCTTTATGGGAAAAGGGGCCGTGTCATGGAAAGATGAGTTAAGTCTTCTTACAGCTGGGTTAAGCGGAGGTGACTACATTACATGTGGCTTTAAGCAGTCTGACCTCATCCTCACCATTGGATTTGATATGGCTGAAACCCCACCTCAAAACTGGAACGAAAAAGGAGAGACGCCAATCCTTCATATAGACACAGAAGAGGCTGAGGTTGATGCGTATTATCCTGTTTCCTTGAATGTAGTAGGAGACATCAAGAAGAATTTGGAGCACTTAATGGAAATGGTGCCAGAGCAGTCTCGCGATTTGGAGTGGGCTAGGTCCATTCGTAATAAAGCACTTACGGAGCTCGAATCCTATCGAAATGATGCAGGCTTTCCTATGAAGCCTCAGAGGATTATTTCAGATCTGCGTGAAGTTTTAAACGATGATGATATTGTGATATCAGATGTCGGAGCTCACAAAATGTGGATTGCACGAATGTATCATGCAGCCCAACCAAACACTTGTCTCATATCAAATGGACTAGCTTCGATGGGTGTGGCTGTACCAGGTGCGATTGGTGCAAAGTTAGCACAAAGGGATAAAACCATTGTAGCTGTGTGTGGAGACGGCGGCTTCCTTATGACAGGAGCGGACATCGAAACGGCAGTAAGGTTACATTTACCGATCGTCATTTTGCTATGGAGAGATGAAGGATATGGTCTGATTGAATGGCATCAGTTGAAGAAGTTCGATCGTCCCGCTCATATTGAATTTGGAAACCCTGACTTTCTAAAATTTGCTGAGTCATTTGGTATGGAAGGCATACGAGTGGACCGTGCAGAGGATTTGAAACCTGCTCTTGAAAAAGCGGTTGCTATGAAGCGTCCAGTGTTAATTGATTGCCCAGTTGATTACAGTGAAAATATGAAGTTAACGGAAAAGCTGAAAAACATAACGTGTGAATGAGGTGGCATGATGAGGATCAGTTCAATCATTAACGGCGAAGAGTATAAAGATGAAACGAGAAAATCTCTAGAAGTAAAAAATCCTTATAATCAGGAAGTCGTAGCAAAAATGGCTCTAGCGAAAGAGGAAGACTTACACGAAGCAATTGATGTAAGCTTTTCAACGTTTCACGATACGATGAAAGAAATGCCAGCGCATAAACGAGCGGATATTTTACGTAAGGCTGCTGATCTCTTGGAAGAGAGAGAAAATGATTTTGCTCAAATCATCTCTAGAGAAGCGGGTAAGCCTATAAAATTTAGTCGAGGAGAGGTGCAACGTTCGGTACAGGTGCTTCGCTTTGCTTCTGAACAAGCGAAAGACATTAATGGAGAAGTGATTCCGATGGATGCTGCAATTGGTGGTCAGGGAAGATTAGGCTTTACAAAACGTATGCCACTCGGTGTTGTTGCAGCTATTACACCATTTAACTTCCCGCTCAATCTTTCCCTTCATAAATTAGCTCCAGCGATTGCAGCAGGGAATACGATTGTGTTCAAACCTGCTGAGAAAACACCTGTTTCAGCTTACATGCTCGTAAAACTGTTCCATGAAGCAGGGCTACCTGTTGGAGCTTTAAACTTAGTTCTTGGGTTAGGGGAAGAATTAGGAGATCCTTTAGTTGAGCATGATAAAGTTCATAAAGTAACCTTTACGGGTAGTCTTCCTGTGGGGAGAAGAATTCGTGAAAAAGCAGGGTTCAAAAAGGTAACGCTTGAGCTTGGTTCAAATTCGCCTAACATTTTATTTGAAGATGCTGATGTAAATGAAGTGGTAACAGACTTAGTTAAAGGGGCTTTTGCTTTTTCGGGCCAAGTATGTATATCAGCTCAGCGCATATACGTGCACCGCTCCCTGTTGGAATCATTCTTGGCGGAATATAAATCCCAAACTGAAGATCTAACAATCGGTGATCCACTTGATGAACATACGGACTTTGGACCAATGATTACAGAAGAAGCGGCAGAACGAGCGAAAACATGGATCGATGATGCCGTGAAAAATGGTGCGAAAATTGAAACAGGTGGAGAACAAAATGGTACACTTCTTACACCAACCATTATGACAAATGTTAAAAGCGACATGAAGATCATCGCAGATGAAGTATTTGCACCAATTGTTTCGATTATTCCATTTGACACGGAACAAGAAGTAGTTCAAGCGGCGAATGATTCGATTTATGGTCTTCAGGCGGGCGTTTTCACTAAGGACATTAATCGAGCTTTTAGAGTGGCAGACCAGATTGAGATGGGCGGGGTATGGATTAACGAAATCTCTACGTATCGCCAGGATAATCATCCTTATGGTGGTGTTAAACAAAGTGGTATTGGACGAGAAGGTGTTAAGTATGCGATTGAGGATATGACAGAGATGAAGTTTTATGGAGTGAAATTGAAATAGTGGAAGAGGGCATTGGTGAATGAACCAAGCCCTCTGTTTTTATAAGGCTTAATAATTGGTTGAGTTCAGCACTATCTTTTGAAATAATTGGATAAGAATCGCGAGGATAGGGAGTGTTGAGGTGAACAAATTAATAGCTTATGCGATTTTTGGCACCGTTTTATTAACAGGCTGTCAGTCCGTCCCAAGTGAAGAGGCGAAAGCAGGAGAGCCGGAAAATGAAGATCAAGCGGTCATGAAAGAGGAAGAGCATACGTTTGATGAGTATAAAGAAATGTTTAAAGAATCCGCTACAGAAGCGGAAGCGTTTGGTGTTCATGACGAGGAAGTAGAGAAATGGATTACACGCATTATTTATCAATCCAAACGAAATGGAAATGACAATATAAAGGAAGAAATGGTGCTAGAACAAGCAAAAGAATCCCATCAGGAACAAAAGGATTGGAAAAGGCACGCCAAGAAAGCATATGAAGTTAAGGTAACGGCTGAAGAGGTGGATCGTTATATAGAAGAAGGACCGGATCAAATGGAAGTGATGGAACAACAAGCAGTTGCCGAGGCACTCGGAATGACCCCGAAAGAATTCAATCATTCGTTTGATCGGGACCATTATGAACTGGCTGTTTTATTTGAAAAACTGATTCCTAAACTACGAGAAAAATATGATGAGGGTTCTCCTGGAAACCTCATTGAACGCTTTAAAGAAGAAGCATCTAAGCATAGCGAGTAGGAGATGGATAAATTATAGAGCCAAAAACACCTCAAGCAGAAGCGGATCTGCTTGAGGTGTTTTCTTTACAGTTTCCATGTATTAGACTGTGTTAATTCTAGCATTAACTCTTCTGATTCACCTGTATTTCCGTTAATATAGTAGGATTTGGTTAAGAAAGGTGTGTGTAACTCAACCTCCCACAGAGGTACATACACCAACTCTGCTTCTTTAATTTCATATCTCGGTTTTTTAAGGACGTAGTTTCTGTTGATTTGCTTGTCCTGCACATCTGGCAAATAACGTGTGAACAAATCATCCTTTGAAATTACGGCTTTCTTAACGTCAGAGGAGTTCACTTGTTTCTGAGCAGTAGGTGGAATGCTCGGAAACAACCCCCGATATCCTGAAATTGCATCGATAAATACCATGTTAGGCGTTACTTTAGATTTAAAAGGTTTCCGGTCTGCTATGACAAGCAGTTTAACAATCCACATAGGATGATAGACTCTCTCTTTTTTTATCATTCCTTCCTGAACCGTTTTTTGACTGAAATTTCGATTCCATCGTAACGTGGGCTTAACGCTCTTATAAATAGATGTGGGTAGATCGGTTTCCTGAATCTTTTCTTCGCCTAAGATCGTCACATTCATTCAATCACCTGCTTATGCTTGTATGTTGGTATGATACTGATCTACTTGAAGTTGAGTAGATTGAGAAGGCGAAGCTGTCATAAGGCTTACGCCGATGGTTAAGATAGCAGAAACGGGAGCAGACACCAGGTGTTCTGATACTAGAGCAGAAGGGAGTAGTGCCATAATGATAAACGTAGCCGTACCACCTACCATTCCTGCTAGAGCTCCTGCTGTATTCGCCCGTTTCCACCATAATCCTAGTACTAACGGGAATCCAAATGCCGAGAGCATAGCACCACTTACCCAACCAACCATGACGGCAATAAGTTGAGGCGGATCGATGGCGAAGATAATTCCGACCACACTAGCCAGGATCATAACGACAAGACCTAGTCGAGTAACCGTTTTCTCGGAAGCATCTTTGTTGATGTGTTCCTTATAAATATCATGTGCAATTCCTGCGGCAACAGCGAGTAGCATCGCATCAGCAGAAGACATAATCGCTGCCAATAACCCTGCTAACATAACCCCAGCTAGAATAGGGGGCATATAGTGTTCAATGACTGAGATGAAGATCATATCCTGGTTCTCCAGAGAATCAGCAATGCCTAAGCCAGCGCCTGCTGAAGCAATGAAGAAGCCGAATATAAAGACCGTAACATATAGGAAACAAGCTCCTAATGCTGAGCGCCGAGCTGTCTTCGCGTCACGAGCTGCAAAGTTCCTCATAACAGCTGAAGGGGAGACAACTCCGAACCATAAAAACGCAACAAATAAACCAAAGTACGACATCCAAGGTTGCGTAACATCACCAAACTGTGGATCAACAGCCAGTGCATCTTGGATTAATGTGCTGACTCCACCATGGTCCATCAAGATGATAATCGTTAAGATAAACATTCCAATAACCATAACGGCACCTTGAATTAAGTCCGTATATGTAATGGCCCACATTCCACCAAGCGCTGCATATAACGTAAAACCTAGTCCTAAGATGATGACTGCTGTTACATAATCAATGCCTAATACGTAGGATCCAATTAAACCAGAAGCTGTCAATTGAGGGATCATGTAAAAGGTCATACAAAAGACAACAATAATAGCGGATACAATCTGTACCGACTTTCCGTATCTCGTTTTAAAGAATTCAGGTAATGTTTTAACCCCAGCTCGTCTGATTTGACCAGATATAAGAAACATAGCAAACGAAGGGATGGCTACTGCCCCGAATCCATAGGCTAGCAAGAAAGGTATACCTAAGGCGACACCCGAGCCAACAGCCCCCATTAGAGAACTAGAACTCGCTACGGCAGCGAAGAAGGCGAATGAGCCAACAAAGCTATTAATCTTACCACCCGCTGTCCAATAGTCCCCTTCAGAAGAGTGGGCTCTCTTAGCAAACCAAATGCCAATCCCGGTCATAATTAATAAATAAATTCCAAGTATTGTGGCTTCCATTATTTGCATAAACTCACTCCTTATTCAGCTTCATGCTTCTCTATTTTTTCCATCCAAATGACATAGATTACCGTTAATGCGAGCCATATGAAGAAGCAGGCGAACATGGCCCATCCTACTAGGGAGATGCCGCCTATGTAAGTATCAGTTGGCCACCAAATCCAAAAGATCAAAGCTATTGTTGATAAGAGGATGACCATGATAATGCCTGGGTCTTTCCACTTTTTTTTCGTTAATTTCTCCATTTAGCCATTCCACTCCCTTATTATTGATAGAGTTTTTCGTAAACAGATTGAAAGACGACAAGATCAAAAATGGACGCGCCGACAGATTTGAACACAATGAGTTTTTCTTCAGGAGCTGTTGGTGAATGTTGTTCTGTAATGATTTTCTCTAAGTCCCATGCATTTTCAAGGTTACTTCTTAATGCTTTGGCACGAATCATATCTCCTGATTCGTGTAAGGCAGATGGCGCATCCACGTATATGTCATCTGCATGTTGTAATACATCATCTGAGATCTCCTGCATATCAGGACGGAATGATCCCACACCCACAAGTAACTTTCCTGTCCATTCGGATGGACTTAAATGGGGTAATACAGGTTTGGATGAGGTCGTTGTGGTGACGATTATATCTGAGGCTCTAACTAGCGTTTCAGCAGTGGAAACGCTGAACGTTACATTTGGAAAGGTTTCTTCAGCTCTCTCCTTAAAATCTTCTGCTTTTTCTCTCGTTCTGTTAAAGATATGGACTTCCTCAATGTCCCTAGCAACGAGCGCGGACTGTAAGTGACTCCACCCTTGGGTCCCGGTTCCAATAATGCCGAGTGTTTTCGCGTCTTTCTTCGCAAGGTAGGACATCCCGAGGCCTCCGAGCGCTCCTGTTCGTAATGCGGTAATGGCGATCGCATCACACAGTAATAATGGTTCCATTGTCTTGCGGTTATGAAGAATCATAAGCCCATGGATCGTATCTTTCCCAGCCTGCGAGTTCTCTGGAGCAACTCCAACAAGCTTCGTCGCATAGTAATCTCCATAAAAAGCAGGCATCAATAAAGCGGTATTCTTCCCATCATTAATGTGCATTCGGTCAGGGGAAATATAGGATTTGTCCCCAGTCTGGTAGAATGATTCAATAGCCTGCATAGTCTCTTGCATCGAATAGTGTTCTGTAATTTCTTCTTTGGATCTAACGTTCAAAAATAATTCCTCCTTTCTTATAGTTCACCATATTAACAAAATTTTCAGAAAAAATAAAATGATAATGTCTTAGTCGGTTAGTGTTTTAGATGAAATTAGGTCTAAATGCCTCTAATTAGGATTATCAGAATCTTGTTATTCCTGCTACACTTATAAATAAAATAGAAGAGATAGAAAAGGAGAGGTGATAATGAAAAAGAATTCCATCTATGTAGAAATTCCTATTCATGCAGAAATGGAGGATTTGTGGGAAGCTTCACAAAATCCCGGTTTGCATGAACAGTGGGATCTTCGCTTTTCTTCGATTTCTTATCAACCCAAGGAACGTGAAGATGATCCACAAGAGTTTACATACAGAACCAATATTGGTCTTGGTCTTTCAGTAGAAGGATGGGGGAGAAGTAAGGGCACTCATGATGGTAAAGATGGTTCGAGGACATCCTCCCTTCACTTTGGTACAGATCAGAAGATCTCTATTATTACAGAAGGGAAAGGCTATTGGAAGTACATCCCGAAAGCTGATAAGGATATGACATTCCTAACTCAATACGATTATCAAACCAGATTTGGTACGCTGGGAGCGTGGGTGGACCGGTTGTTCTTTCGTCCTATGATTGGCTGGGCAACAGCACTGAGCTTTGACGTTCTTAAACGGTGGCTTGAAAAGGGGATGACGCCTAAGTCTCAGTACTTGCAGTTTTTTGCTTATTGGATTCTATCCTTTTTCTTCTCTTTCATATGGATCTACCACGGGTTGATTCCTAAAGTCTTATATAAGCACCCAGAAGAAATAGCGCTAGCAGAAAGTTTACTGCCCCTCTCAGTGTCAGCAAATTCTGTTGTATTTTGGATGGGGATTGCTGAAATATTGTTTGGTCTATCATGGTGGGTTATAAAGAGGCGAAGGCGGCTGTATTATCTGCAAGTATTTGCTTTTCCCATCCTTACCGCATCGGCGATCATGGCGGACCCAAGTACGCTAACTCATCCGTTTAGTCCACTAACCTATAATAGTAGTTTATTTTTATTATCTGTACTTGGACTTGCAGTGAGTAGGGACGTACCTACCGCTAAGAATTGTAAACGACAGAAAAAGGAGTCAGCTTGATGCCGATCTATTCACAAGTGTTGGGGGAGGAGTTTAATCAACTGCACCCCATGCTTCAACAACGTTACAAGCATATTGAGAAGGAACCCTATGAAGGATCTGGAGTCATGAAAAGAATATCTCGAGGTCCGAAATGGATGTCCCCGCTCATGATGATGGGGACCAGGCGAAAGCTCTTATTCCCTGAGAAAGGAACGTTCATTCCTTTTACCATTAAACATAAGCCTCAAACGGGTGAAGCGGGAGAGGATCAGGTGCATTGGGAGCGTGTGTTTTATTTCAAAGGAAAGAAGCGGTATTTCAATGCCCTTATGAGTCTCGATTCTGAGCGTGGGATCATTAAAGACTATCTCGGAGAGCCTTCTGTTATGTACTCTGATTTAGCATTAACCGTTCTTGAAAACGGTGGTTTGCATATTCAGTCAAAGCGACAACGTGTAGTTCTTGGAGAAAAGGAAATCCCTTTGCCGCGCTTCCTGCAAGGGGTGGCAACTGTAGTTGAAACGTTTAATGATGAGCGTAATGTGTATGAAATTAAAGTGAGTGTTCAAAACCCGATTATGGGAACGATCTTTTCTTATGAAGGGGAGTTTACGGAGGATGCATAATATCCCTACTAGTCGAATGAAAGGTACGTTTCGAGTTGGCGAAAAAGTTCTTAAGGAACAAGTAGATTCTGAGCGGACAGAAGTGGGCTTGGTAGAGGATATGAAGGTATATAAAGAAGATCTTAACATGCATACACTCTCACCAACGATTATCGACTTTTATGAACGAACGACTGGCTACCGCTTATTTGCAAAAGTGAAATGGAGAACATGGTTTAAGCCATTTGCCTTCTTGTATCGGATATTCAGCAGGAAGACTCAACAAATTAACCTACCCTTATCGAGTAAGCAAGTAGAAATGACAGGTGATATTGTGCCTGTATTAGAAGAGGCAGATGGTCGACATCGCCCGAGAGCATGGGTAAGGAAGATAGGGGAAGAGGTTTGCTTTATTGCCATCTATTCTTTTCATAAGACAGCAGAGCGTACCTATATGAATATAGGACTTCCTTTGCCATGGTCTACCATGACGGGGATTCTTGAGCTTAATCAAATGGGAAGCAACTTAAGTTTATCTAGTAAACGACTTAAGTCGAAGGATGCTGACTCCGGAACGTATTTAACAGTGAAACATAAACGCTTCAAGTTGCCGATTGAAGAATATTTTCTGGTGGAAGAAGTGAGGGAAGGGAACTTACGTGCAACGCATAAGATGTGGCTCTTTTCTATACCTTTTCTAACGATTACATATCGAATCGTTGCTAAATCGAGTTAAATGAAGAATACATTAAAAACGGAAGGCCTAGTTCAAAATGAATTAAGCCTTCCTTTTTAATAATACCTTTATGGGTACTCGGAGTCTTCAGGTTCATAGTCATAGTGGAATCATATAGACTTAAACAAAAGTATAGATTGTGGATGAGAATGTTTTTTGAAATAATTGGTATAAGAAATGGGGCGAGATTATGAAGAAGAATTCATATAGATTCACCAACAGAGCAGAAAGAATCATAGATCTTTTAAAAGAATATGACAATATTATTCAGCCTTATCACTTTCTGATAGGTGCCTGTGAAGAAGCAACAGGTGTGTGTGGGGAGCTCTTCTTATATTTATACCAGCAAGTCGGGAGTAACTTCATGAAACAAGTTGAAGAAGCGTGTGAAGCTCAACCGGAAGAGTACATAGAATGGAATGAATTGAACATTACCTTTGCTTCCTTAAAGGTGTTAGAACGTGCAAACGAAAAGAAAGAGAATTACGGACAGACCCTTATCAATGAAGGACACATTCTGTTTGCGGTATTAGAGTTAGAGAAAAATCTTAGGAACGTATTATCGAAAGAAATGTTAAATCACATTTTTCAAATAGCCTGTACACCAAGAGATCTGACTGTCCATTTAGACGGGTATTTACATAAGCCACTCTCTCCTCAAAATGAGATCAGAAGAGTGACACCATCAGACCTTCCTGCTTTAAAGAATTACATTCGTGTTGAATTTGGAGAAAGGTGGCTCGAACACGTTAACCACGCTTCTAACAAGGAGGAGATTCCTATCTTTATAGCGGAACGTAACAACACCATAATAGGCTTTGCTTGTTACGATCTTGTCCGCAACCAAAAAAGCATTTTTGGTCCTATGGGCACTTCAAAAGATAAACGATGCCAATTAGTAGGGAGAGAATTGTTGGATACGTGCTTAGTAGAAATGGCTAACCTTCGTTACCCTTATGCAATTATTGATGAGGCGGGACCGGTTGAATTTTATGAGAAGGCTTGTAACGCGAAGTTGATTCCTGTAGGTCAATAGATGAGTTGAACAAGTGGTGTATGAAAACTTCTAGATAAAGACAACAAAAGGCAACCTCCCCTTAAGGAAGCTGCCTTATCCTAATTTGGCTACATATATGGTGTTTCAACGGTACGCTTAGGAATAAGGAGGCCGATTACGACTCCTAGGATCGCAGGGAGCATCCAACCAAGCCCCATGCTATATAAAGGTAAGATGTCTGCGTAAAAGGATTGGACTGATTCTAATACAGATACGGTCCATCCTGGCAGGCTCGCAACAAGTGCTTTATACCCGTCAATGACACTAACAAAGAAGGTAAGAAACATCGAAACAGTGTAGACGCTCTGTTTGTTTCTAAACAACGGAGAAGTGAGTCCTAATAAGATCAGAACAATGGCTAATGGATAAAGGAACATTAAAACAGGGATTGCGAATTGGATAATATTCGTTAAGCCAAAGTTCGCGATGACAAACGAAACAAGGCACAGAATAAGAACGAATGATTTGTAACTGACTTTTGGAATGATGGAGTGAAAGTAATCACTGCAAGATGTAATGAGTCCAATACTTGTCTTTAAACAAGCGAGTACAATAATAATCGCGAGTAACACAGAACCAAATGGGCCGAAGTAATGTTGAGCGACTTCTGCAAAGATCAGCCCGCCGTTATCAAAAGTTCCAATTGTGGCTACACTTGACGCTCCCATGTACGTAATCAGTCCATAAATGAGCATCATAAGTCCCATAGCAACAACACCGGCTTTCCATGTCGCCTGAGCAATGGCCTTAGGCTCTGTAACGCCTTTTGACTTAATCGCATTAATGACCACAATCCCAAACGCAAGGGAAGCCAAAGCGTCCATTGTGTTATATCCTTCTGTAAAACCTGTCATGAAGGCCATATCCTTATAATCGCTCGCAGGGCTACTGAAACCTCCCATGGGATTTAAGATAGCCGTCCCGATCAGGA
Source organism: Pontibacillus chungwhensis BH030062 (assembly GCF_000770675.1). GTDB lineage: Bacteria > Bacillota > Bacilli > Bacillales > BH030062 > Pontibacillus > Pontibacillus chungwhensis. Next base: position 66,398 of record NZ_AVBG01000004.1, on the reverse strand, counting down.
TGAATAAAAAGATCAGGAATAATGGAGTTAAGTATTTACCGATGTAATCCATAACTTTAGCAGGGTTTAAAGAAAAGTAATAAACAATAGCAAAAAACACGAAACTGAAGACCCCTAGCCATAAAGTTACTTGGCCATCATTTAAGAATGGTTCAAAACCGACCACGAATGGAACGGTTGCTGTCCGCGGAATAGCGAAGAACGGTCCAATCGTTAAATAAAGCACGGTTGCAAAGGTAATTCCGAATAATGGGTGTACTCGACTAGCTAAGTCTTGCAGTCCATTACTTCGTGAAAGTCCGATGGCTAATATCCCCATAAACGGAAGCCCGATTGCTGTCACTAAGAACCCAATTAAGCCAGGCCAAAAGTTTGTCCCTGCCATCTGACCGAGTTGGATCGGGAAGATAAGATTCCCTGCTCCGAAAAACATACCAAAAAGCATGGTTCCGATCAGGGCGTATGTTGAAAATGATAATTTGTTTTGCATAAGTCTTGCCCCTATTCTATGTATGATTAATTCTGATAATTCAATAAAAATAATACTATCAGGTAATTGCATTGGGGGCAATGACATATTGGATTTTATTTAAACCTAAATATATTAATAAAAATTTATAGGTCTAGTAAGGTGTGAAATCATAAGTGGGAATGAGAAGATCTTCCATAGAATTGTTTTTAGCCACATTAACCAACAATACATAAAAAATGTGCCCGAATTTATATAAATTCGGGCACAATTCTCTTTTAGAATGTAAGGGCTGCTTCTTCCGTTTTCTTCAAACCATCTTGAATAATGTCATCCGCTTGGTCAGGAAACTGGTTGTGTCCTTCAATGACAAGTGTTGTAATATCTTCAATTCCCCAGAAACTTAAGATATTCGTTACATAATTAACAGCCATCTCTGAAGACTGAGCTGGGCCTTCTGAATAAACGCCACCTCGTGCATTTAATAGGACAACCTTTTTGCCCTTTAACAGTCCTACTGGTCCTTCAGCTGTATATTTGAACGTTTTCCCTGCTTGCGCCAAGTAATCGAAGTACGTGTGCAACACTGCTGGGATCGTAAAGTTCCAAAGAGGGAAGGCGAATACGACTTTGTCTGCAGCAAGAAATTGCTCTAAATAGCTGTTTACAATAGATGCGGCTTTTGCTTCTTCGTCCGATAACTCGATTCCTTTTGCTTGTTTGAACATGCCATTGATTTTATCAGTGTCATAGTAAGGAAGGTTTTCTTCAAATAAATCTAGCTCAGTAATATGGTCATTAGGATGTTGTTCTTTATATTGTTCTAGAAATGTATGGTATAACTTCACGCTTACAGATTGTTCAATAGGTCTTGAGTTTGCTTTTATGAAAAGTACATTTGCCATAGATAATGCCTCCAGTAATTAATTGTTGTTATAGCAACTATTGGGGAGGAATGTCCACTATTGCTCTTGGACATTCTGATTGATTTTTGTTAACAATCGTTCGAGTTCAACTAGTTCCTCGCTCGAGATTCCTTTACAAACGATATCATTAAATTCTTCTGCAACGGGAATGACTTGTTCACCTAGTTCCTTGCCGCTATCAGTTAAAAACAGCATGAGAGAGCGACGATCTTCCTTAGGATGAGCTCGATAAATATAGCCTTTTTTCTCCAAATTAGAAGCCATTCTCGCTATGTTTGTTTTGTCTTTATCAAGTTGATCCGCTAGCTGGTTTTGAGTTAGCCCATCTTTCTCCCAAAGCAACATCATAATTAGGTTTTGCTCAGGTGCCAGGTTGAAATCTTCAAGCTTTGATTTAATAAACTTTGTAAGATTTAGATCCGTCTGGTGAATTTTAATACTGATATAATCTTGAAAAGATAACTTCAAAGGGGTTCCTCCTGTGTTTAGTTGCTATACAAACTTTTATACGTACGTTAGTATAATGAGGAACAATATAATTGTCAATTCAGTTGTTTAAAGATCTGTGATTATTAGAGCGAGCTACAATTCTTGATAGTATACGATACTTATTATTAAAATAGTTGTTATAACGACTATTGGTGAGGAGGAGTTAATAATATGCAAAGTGAAAATCAGCTAAAGAGACGTGTTCGTGATCAATGGTATGTAGAGTATCAAGAGATGAACTTCCCAGCTATTCAAAAAGGATGGGTACTGCCAGCTGACCGTTGGAAAGATTTCGATCCGTTTATTTTAATGGCAGAGGATTGGTTTAAGAAAGGGACCTTCCCAGACCACCCTCACAGAGGATTTCAAACTGTGACTTATGTAATTGATGGTAGACTTGAGCATATTGATAATGGCGGAGGACGAGATATATTAGAGCCAGGTGATGTTCAATATATGAATGCTGGTTGGGCTGCTCGTCGCGCAGAAGATGGTGTAGAAGACGATGTTGCTCACACCCTTCAATTATGGCTCAATCTTCCTCAGGACAGGAAACAAACAGAGACGCTTTATCAAAACATTTATGCCGAAGATGCTCCTATTGTCAATATCGATGGAGGGTCGATTAGGGTATATTCTGGCGGTGTAGCCGGTGTAAAGGGACCTATGGAATCTATTGTTCCCATTACGTTATCTGAAGTGAACCTTACAGAAGATGCATCGTATACACTAGAACTACCTGAAGATCATAATGCTTTTATCTATGTATTGTCAGGGGAAGTAGAAGTTGGAGAAGAGAACACAACTCTAAAAAAACATGGCGTTGCTACGTTAAGCTATCAAGAGAATGGAGACTCAGAAAAACCAAGCTCACTTCACCTGAAAGGAAACAGAAGACGAACAAGAGTGCTCGTTTATTCTGGTCGTCCAATTAAGGAAACCATCGTTCCTTATGGTCCTTTTGTTATGAATTCAATGGAAGAGATTAAACAAGCTTTTCAGGATTTCAGGGACGGGAAGTTTGGACCTCCTGCCGTGTAACGCTACAAATACTATCTAGTTCGAATGAAAAAGACCGTAATTCTAAAAGGGAATTGCGGTCTTTTTATAGACTGATTTAGTAGGTTTTGAAATAATTGGTATAGAGTATATTGAGTCTTTTTGGAGGGTGGAGACATGGGAGAAATTACGTTGTTTCATAATGAAGGTGTTATAAAATACAGGACATATTCCATTCAATTGTTACCAAGAGAATTTCAGCTCTTTCAATACTTATATAAATGGCCTTCAAGAATATTCACAAGAGATGAACTCCTTGATGCGGTTTGGAATTTAGAAGCCCCAACAGACAGAACGGTGGATGATCACATCTACCGAGTTCGCAAAAAGCTTAAGCCTTTATCTTCTGTGGTTGAGATTGAAACCGTAAGAGGGAAGGGGTACCGTTTGCGGGTTCATAAAGAGACTCAAGTTAGTCCTCTATCAAAAGATGGTGAAGTATCCACAAACGTAAAAACATTGTTTCATAAATATCACCTGTATGGACAAGGGGATGCCTTGAAGGTTCTAGAAGAGAATCAATCCGTATTTGGCGTTACATTAGATCCTCAGAGTCGTCTTTATCTCCAGTTCATGAAAGGGGATATTAAAGGACTCGTCGAAACGGAGGAAGTCACCTTTTGGGAAAAGTGCTACTATCTTTTGCATATCTATTCTTACATACAGCCCGATCAAGAGAAGAGTTTGTCTTACTTTTTAAAGGCTATGGATACACCGAAGATGCCGAGTTTTCATAAAGATGAAATCAGACTTTTAAATCGTATACCACTTCTCATTTTTACTAAGCATTTGGAAGAAGCCGAACAATTGCTTCAGGAATCGAAGAAAGAGATTTATGATAAGAAACTTGAGGGCTTTATCCCCCTCCTCTACTTAGCAGAGTTATATCTAGCATTTTTGAAAGAAAGCGGCTCAGTAATAGAAGAAAAGCTACTGGAAATGGAACAATTACTAGTGAAATACCCTTATTCTAGAGAGCAGTCCACCTTCTTTATTATAAAAGGCATATACTATCTCTACAAAAATGACCATGAAGGGGCAGAAAGGTGGTTCCAAAAAGGGTTTAAGCAATTTACGGAAGCGAGCTACGCACCAGGTGAGTTAATTAGTGTGAATCTTATTCTTTTCTTTATGAAAGAGTTTAATAGTAAAGGGAACATTACAGAGCGTTACCAACATCTTATGGATCAGTATGCTCAAAGATTTCATTTTTCAGATTTAGAGCAGAAGATTTATAAGCAATTACACGATCACTTAGGATAGCAGCCTAAAATTTCTCCTCTGATAATCTTCTGACATTCACACATTATGATGTGATTAAGAACAAATCAGAGGAGGATGGAGATGGAAAAGAAGAATTCCATATGGCGAAATCAAAATTTTGTTCCTTACTTTTTAGCCAATGCCCTATCGAACCTTGGAAATTGGTTTGACTTTGTAGCTGTTCTTATTTTATTCAGATATACTTGGCAAGCAGATCCGATGTTAATTGCGCTAATCCCAATTATGTATGCCATACCTAGTATCTTGTTAGGGCAGTTTGCAGGTGTGTTCGCAGATCGAAAAGATAAACGGAAAGTGCTGATATACTCAGACTGGATTCGTGGAGGACTGACTCTGTTGATCGTACTGACCACTTCACCTTGGTTTGCGCTCCCTGTTCTTTTTTTGCGCAACGCGGTGGGAGTAGTTAGTTTTCCTGCTCAACAAGGATTAATGAGAAGCATCGTACTCGAAGAAGATATTATGAAGGCAGTAACGATTAATGGAAGCTTATATCAACTTATGAAAGTTGTAGGCCCCCTGATCGGTGGTTCCGTAACGGGTTTCTTCTCACCAGAAGTATCCATAGTAGTAAACGCTGCCTCCTTTATACTGTCTGGGCTGATTTTACTTAAGGTAGAAGTGAAGCACCAAGACCTTGGAGAGAATGAAGTTGATGAGGGCAAAGAAGCGGTTCGTTTCCTCACTTCATGGAAAGAAGGATGGCGTATCGTTTTAAAAAGTCAGGTCCTCTTTGCCAGCATGATGTTTGGGATTGTAAGCACATTAACGATTCAAATGATTGATACTCAAATCGTAACGTTGTTTAGTGAGGTGTTTCCTAATAAACCTGAAATAACAGGGTGGGCGATTTCTGGCATTGGGATGGGTTCACTTATTGTGGTCCTTTATTTAAATCGGTTGGATGAAATCCTTAGGTATGGATGGTTCTTCGGCATGGGTAGTGCGTTGATAGGAGTCATGGTTCTTGGGTTTGGTTTCCTTGATCACTTCAACCTAGTAACTGTAGCCTTAGGGCTTTCTATTATTGGCGGTATAGGGAATGGAATAACCTTTACAGCCATCAATTACTTGATTCAAAAAGAACCACCTCAAGAAGCGATTGGCAGGGTATCGGGAATTGTAGATTCTACTTTAAGTGTCTTGTTTATCGCAGGCCCTTTGCTTGGAGGAATTTTGATTAGTCAATTTGGGGTGCTGCTGGCTTTTAAGGGAATAGGGATAAGCTTGGCGATGATTGGACTCCTGGGGATCGTTCTACAGAATTTTATCTGGGGTGAGCGGCCCACATTTTCGAAGTCACAATTAGAGAGAGAAGCCTACCCTGAAATTGAAAAAGGCGGGGAGCAGGTATAGATCAACCTGTTCTTGTACAGAAGAATCTTCTTCTTATCAATGTGAATTGTTAGGGGGTAAATAAAATACCGCAGTTCCTAGTAGGAACTGCGGTTTTACTTGATTTCTTAACTGTTATACAAGCTGGGTGGTATAACAACAGAGAAGTTAGAGATACACTTTATTTATCTTTCATTTATAACATACGTACCAGCAATAAAGTCGTGAATCGCTCGTTTGTCTTCTCTTACAGCGACCATAATGGCACTAACGATAAAGGCAATTCCTATTGTTAATCCGTAAAGAAGTCCTGCGACGATTACACGCAGAATCATGGTTAGAATCGTAACATTCTCACCGTTCTTCTTGACAATCCGAATATTCATTAACCGCTTTCCAATCACATAGCCTTTCCAGACCACAGGGACTATGATTAAGTATAAGGTACTTAGTAAATCTGTAATATTGTAATCCTCTTTATAGAAATCCCCATAGAAAAGAAATGTAATAAAGCTCAAAATAACCCCAACAATTATCCCGTCTATAAGGTTAGCCAGTAAACGAACCCCAAATCCAGCTGGACGTTCCATTGGATCTCCTCCTTATAAAAGCATCAATTCCTCCCACATTGTACTACTCTTGAAAAGCGGTTCCAAATGGTTTTAATCATTCATCAAAAAAATTCTTCTCGTTATTAACTATTCTTGTCAGGGTGAAAACATGACGATATTCCATGATTTAGTGGACGGTTGTGTGTCGTTTTGAAATAATTGGGGTAAGACGAGTGCAGTGTGAGGTGAGGGGATGGAAAGAGTATACATAAGGGACTACAGAATGGAAGATGAACCGTTTCTTGCTTCTATGCTACAAGACCCTGAGATGATGATGTATATAGGAGAGGGGAAAACGAGGGACGATAAAGGAGTTCATCGTTTCATGAGAAAGATTCTAGACACATATGACCAGAATCCGAGTCTTGGTTTGAAGATTATTATAAGAAAAGAAGATGAGGTCAAGATTGGACACGCTGGGATTGTTCCTCAGACAATTGAGGGGACAGAGGAATGGGAGATTGGCTATTGGATTGCCCGTCCTTATTGGGGGAAGGGTTATGCAACAGAGGTGGCTCAATCCCTAAAGCTTTATGGATTTCGACACTTAAAGGCTAAGAAGCTTATATCCCTTATTCAGCCTGAGAACATGGCTTCTAGAAGAATAGCTGAAAAGAATGGGATGATGGTAGAGCGGTTGATTCAGTTATCAGGTAAGGAAGTGCTCGTTTATGCTGTTTTAAGGGAATAAGAAAAGAATTAGCTTCAGGGAGAGAAGCTTGTCTTTTATGTTCTCATTTTAAACCTAGTTATAGGAGGTATTTAGGTTGGATCGCTACGCTATTGTAACCGTTGGGAAAATCCATAGTGGCCAAAGCACATTTGCCAAAGAATTGCACCACCATTTATCAAATTCCCATATCATCGATCAGGACAATCAAGCTACGTTTATCAATACTTATTATAAAGATATGCTTCCTGAAGAGGGGCCAAACGTTTTGAAATATGTTGTATCATAATCCATTCTCGACTATGCACTAGATTATACCCATGCCCACCTAATTCTCTCTAATGCCAATTTATCGAGAGTGGGACGTTCAAAGCTATTGATCAATTTCGCCAAAAGAGGATGAATACGATCATCGTTTACTTCGATCTGCCTAATCAAGTCTTGGAAGAAAGAATAGAACGAACGAATCGAAGTACCAATATATTTAGAGTTGCCACTACGTTTGAAGAAGTACTAGAGAGGCAATCAGTCAATGAACAAGAAGAAGAGCTTTTACCACCTACACAATCGGAAACGGATCATTTGTTTGTGATAAAAGGCGCAAAAGACATCCACACTGTCATTAGTGATATCTGCAATATTGCAGAATAGTTCTTAGAAGGTTGAGGTGATGGACGATGTGTTTAATTAACTTTGCTTACAAAATAGATAGCACCTATGATTTAGTTGTAGCAGCAAACCGTGATGAGTTTTACCAAAGAGAAACAGCCAAAGCCCACTTTTGGGAGGAGGCTCCACATGTACTTGCTGGACGAGATCTTGAAAAGATGGGTACATGGATGGGAGTTACGAAAAGTGGGCGTTTTGCGGCCCTGACAAATTATCGTGCCCCTAATGAAGATACAGAAGGAAAGCGTACGCGCGGGGAGTTGGTAAGTGATTTCTTGAAAGGGAGTGCGTCACCTAGAGAATATTTAGAGGCTGTTCATGAGAGGAACCATTCATACCCAGGCTTTAATCTCCTCGTATCGGATGGGGAATCTTTATTCTATTATTCAAACCGCGAACGGGATATCCGGGAACTAGAGCCAGGCATTTATGGCCTAAGCAATCATCTGTTAGATACACCGTGGCCGAAAGTGCAAAAAGGTAAAGAAGGATTAGGGGCGTGCTTGGAAACGACCTCAGATGGTTTGGATTCTTGTTTATTCCAAATACTTGAGCAAGCAGAACCCGCTAATGATGAAGACCTTCCTGACACAGGCATTCCTCTTGAGTGGGAGCGAAGTTTGTCTTCACTTTTTATAGATACTCCGAATTATGGGACGAGAGCTTCTACATTAGTTTATATGAATGAAGAGCAGGTTCGTTTTGTTGAACGAGTTTATGAAGGTGGAACTTTTGGGGAAGAGACCTATATTCTTGAGAAATAGTATGAAAGAAGGGAGTGAAGTATCTTATATAAATTGGTTAACCGTTTAATACTCTTTCGATTTTATAAGGTACTTTACAAATTTAAAAGAATAGTATACCCTTCAAATAGTAATGATTACGATTTAAGTGCACTTACTTTTCTTTTTTTAAATCGTAACCAGAACTTAGCATTTATGCATAAACTTGTATAAAAAAATTTTTCATATTTTTAAATCGTAATCATTACATTTTATGGAGGTGGTCATATGGCTAGAAAGTCAAAAATCGTAAAACAAAAAAAGCGTGAAGCAATGGTGGAGAAATATGCTCAGTTGCGTCATGAATTAAAAGAAAAAGGAGACTATGAAGCTTTACGAAAGTTACCCAGAGATTCTTCTCCGACACGATCAAAGAAACGTTGTGCAGTAACTGGAAGGCCAAGAGGTTATATGAGAACGTTTAATATGTCACGGATCGCTTTTCGAGAATATGCCCATAAAGGTCAGTTGCCTGGGGTGAAAAAAGCAAGTTGGTAATACAGATCCTGAAAGGAGGCGGCCCTTGTGTATAAGTGGATTGTAATAGGGGGCGGCATTCATGGAAGCACTGTCGCCTCTCATTTATTGCATCACGGTGCAGTTACACATGAAGAAATGGCCATTATAGATCCTTATGATGGCCCGATAGAGAATTGGAAAAGGTTAACGAATAAGATAGGTATGAAGCATTTACGGTCTCCCTCTGTTCATCACCTTCATCCAGATCCGTATCATTTAAAAAAGTTTGCCAGAACACAACAGTATAGCGCTGGGTTTAAAGGGAGATATCAGCGGCCCCTGTTACATATGTTTAATCATCACTGTGAACAATGGTTCAATGAAGTGAACTTACAACGCTCCTGGAAAAAAGGGGAAGTAGAAAGTCTTAACAAAAAGGATGGAGCATGGCATGTGCATCTGAATACGGGTGAGTGTTTCCAATCCAAAAATATCGTTTTAGCTATAGGTGTTACTAACAAGCCTCATTGGCCAGGTTGGATCATGGAACTAAAAACATCAGACCCTAGTGGTATCTATCATATTTTTGAAGAACCTACTCTTCTTGCAAAGGGAAAAACTGCAATCATTGGGGGTGGAATGACAGCCGCCCATACGGCAATTCAACTAGCCAAACAGGGTGATGAAGTAATAACTTTAATTAAACGTCATCCATTCCGCTTACATGATTTTGATAGTGATCCAGGGTGGTTAGGACCAAAATATTTAGCAGGGTATGAAAATATTGATTGTAATAAAGAGCGTCGGTCTCAAATTCAAAAGGCTCGTTATAAAGGATCTTTGACGAGAGATTTACATGTTGAAGTAAAGGCATTGATTAGACGTGGAAAACTGAATGTCATAACGGATGAAGTTTCTTGTGTTAACAGAAGGGAGAGAAGCTTATTACTTCAAATGAAAGGCGGGTCGGAAGTAAAGGTTTCTTCAATTGTATTAGCAACTGGGGTGGATAAAGGAATACCAGGGGAAGAATGGCTATCAAAAACAATACGAAAACATGAGCTCTATTGTGCGCCTTGTGGATTTCCGGTGGTAGACGACACGTTAAAGTGGGATGAGGGGCTTTATGTAACAGGAGCGTTAGCCGAGCTTCGAGTCGGCCCAGCATCAAGAAATATAGCTGGGGCTAGAAAAGCCTCTGAACGCATTATGCAATCTGTTTCATTGGAGAGAATAGTAGAACGAAGATAAAAATCCCCGGTTTATATGGTCAATAGGACTTTAAAGAAAATATGTGATAAGAAAAAAATCATGCGTTAAAAATGAGGTGCTTCGTATGGATCCTTATTTAGAAAAGATTCTTACCAGACAAATCATTCGTTCTCTACCATCTAAACAAAGAGATGTGTATACCTATGTTACAGCTAAAGAGGAACGAATAGCTGAAAAGGCAATAGATAAGCAAGGCTTTCTAGATTTATTAACTCAACAATCCATTTATAAGAAAGCCGCAAAGAAATACCATATGACAGAAGCACAGCTACACGCTTTGTTAAAACAAGCAGAGCTTACAATTTTAAATCGATTGCATGGTTTGGATGCTATGTGGATTGACTTTACAGATAATCTAAAAGAAAGCCAATCCAAAAAATTATTTTATTTTAGTTTGAGAGACATTAAGAATAAGTAAGGTTTTCGTTTACAGTTTCAGCCTTCTATTATATAATATTTCCAATTAAACAAATTTAACCTGTGAAAAAGAGAGTAGTCGTTTGAAGGCCTGCAGAGAGCTGGGGATGGTGGGAGCCCGGTGGTAAAAAAGCGATGAACCGGACTTTTGAGGTATAGCTCTGAAAGAAAGTACGGGCTATCGGGACTTGCCGTTATCAAGTACATAAGCTGACCTTTCTTTTTCTGAAAGGTAATGAGAGTGGCACCGCGGAAACGATACCCGTCTCTCCTCCTGTAATGGAGGAGGGGCGGGTTTTTTGATGTAGAAAGGGGAGTATGAGGATGAATGTTACACATGAGATTGCGACGTTGTTGGCAAACGAATTAAATGAACAACTATCACCCGAAAGGATTGAATTGTTACTGGAAGTACCGAAACACAGCAAGATGGGCGACCTTGCTTTTCCATGCTTTGAACTGGCAAAGGCCTTCAAGAAAAGTCCAGCTTCCATTGCAGGAGAGCTATCCATACACATACAACCATCACCTTCTGTTGTATCTCATATAGAAGCGGTTGGGCCATATGTGAATTTTTTCTTTAACAAAGCATCCTTTACAGAAGAGGTCTTAGCAGCCGTTCAGACAAAGGGAAATCTTTATGGTGGTCACACATTTGGAAATGACAAGACGATCACGATGGATTTATCCAGTCCGAATATCGCAAAACCTTTCTCAATGGGGCATCTTCGTTCAACTGTAATTGGAAATGCAGTAGGCAATATTCTAGAGAAGTGTGGCTATACTGGAGCTTGTTTAAACTACCTCGGCGATTGGGGGACGCAATTTGGTAAATTAATCGCTGCTTATAAGTTGTGGGGAGTAGAGGGGAAAGTGCGTGCCAATCCCATTCAGGAACTACTCAAGCTATACGTGAAATTTCATGATGAAGCAAAAGAAGATCCTTCCCTTGAGGAGTTAGGACGTTCCTGGTTTGTAAAACTCGAACAAGGGGATCAAGAGGCAACGGAGCTCTGGGAATGGTTTCGAGAAGAATCTCTTCATTCCTTCGGGTCGATCTATGATCTTCTTAATGTCTCTTTTGATTCATACAAAGGAGAGTCTTCTTTTCATATGCACTCCGAAGAGATTTTAACGATGTTAAAAGAGAAATCATTACTTGAGAAGTCGGATGGAGCTCTTGTTGTACGTTTAGACGATGAAGGTATGCCACCTGCCCTGATTCAGAAGTCAGACGGAACGACACTTTATACAACCCGCGATCTAGCAGCAGCTATTTATAGAAAGGAAACGTACAATCATGCTGCTTCTTTATATGTTGTTGGAAACGAACAAAGTCTCCACTTTAAGCAACTTCGCGCTGTATTGAAGAAAATGGGCTACAATTGGGCAGATGAAATCATGCACGTTCCCTTTGGCATGATGCTTAAAGATGGTAAGAAAATGTCCACTCGTAAAGGGAAAGTTGTTTTCTTAGATGAAGCACTCCAGAAATCAATCCAGTTTGCGAAAGAGAATATTGAAGAAAAGAATCCTGACCTGAATCAGAAAGAAGAGGTGGCACAGAAGGTTGGTGTTGGGGCCGTCATTTTCCACGACTTAAAAAATGATCGCATGAATGATGTGGAGTTCTCTTATGAGGAGATGCTGAAGTTTGAAGGGAATACGGCTCCGTACTTGCAGTATACGTATGCTCGTGCCAAGTCGGTTTTGAAAAAAGCGGAGGGAGTCACGACCCATTATTCCTTCAAAGAGGAGGACTGGGAGTACGCATGGTCTGTTGTTCAAAAGGTGGCGGCTTTCCCTGAAGTCATTGAACAGGCAGCAATACACTATGATCCTTCGAAAGTGGCTAAGTATCTATTGAAGCTTGGTCAGGCGTTTAATAGTTATTACGCGAATGTACGTATCTTAGAAGAAGGGCCTTACCTGGGTGGTCGTCTAGCGTTAACAGAAACTGTAGCTATTGTGATTTGGGAGGGGCTTAGTCTGCTAGGGATAGAGGTACCAGAAGAAATGTAAACGTATTTAAGGTGTACGAAGTGAAGAGCCATACGGAGTGAGGAAGAGATAATGTAATAAGCGCATAGTCTCTTCCTTATCTCTGTAAAATTTATTTCGAGGGCAAGCTTACTTCTTCATTAATAATTGAAAACTCATTAAAAAAACCTCTTACTTTTAAATCCAAGTGGTAGGTAGGGTCTTCGAGATTGCGGTAAGCTACATCTTTTCTCATGGTAAATACACCAGAAGTATAACTCTCTTTCGCCGTAATCATGGTGATTTGCTTGTCTTTCCCGTTCTCATTTTCTGCTTCCACCTCAAATGAATCGCAGGTTACATCGAGGCATTGGACATCATAGTGATTCTTTAGCCACAAGGCATAATCCGTATTGTCAGGCTTCATGATGATCAAGAGGATGCTGACCATCAAAACTATGTGTACTGTAAATGAAGCAGCAATGAGTAGGATGTGTTTCTTTTTCAAGTCAATACCTCCAAGTTCCATAACATAGCTCATTAACATTTCCTTCTGAATCTACATAAATCAGATAATTCAAATATGTTACAATATTAACAGTTTTTGAGATTGTGTGCATTGGGAGTTTGGGAAAACTTGTAGTGAACTTAGGAGGGGTAACATGACTATTCGTTTCTTAGAAAGTGAAAGGCTATTCCTTAGACCTATAGAAGAAGCAGACTTGGATATATTCTACCAACAAGGACTTTGGGATGCTGAAGTTAGAAGATTGACAGGGACACAAGCCTTCTTTAGTAGATCTAGTGTAGAGCAGTGGTTTGAAAAGATCTCTGGAGACTCAGAGCGTATAGACCTACTCATTTGCCAGAGGGAGGATGGAACGCCTATTGGGGACATGGCGATGTTAGATATTGACCATTTGAATCGAAAAGCAGTAGTGAGAGTTTCCTTATTTGCTAAGGAAACATGGGGGAAAGGATTAGGTACGCAAGCCCTATCTTTACTTGTGGAGTATGGCTTTAAACAGTTGAATCTGAATCGCGTTGGTTTAGATGTGTTTTCGTATAATAGTCGTGCCATTCGTTCTTATGAAAAGCTTGGATTCGTTAAAGAAGGGGAGATTCGGGATGCTTTGTTTTACGATGGTGCGTACCACGATTCCATTTTAATGGGGATGAAGAAGAGGAATTTATCAAGCAGCACAAATAGGGAGGGAGCGAAGTGAAAGAAATCATTCAACAGCCACATGATTTAAAAGAGTTAGCTCAGTTTATTGCGAAGCTGAATCAAAACCCTTCAACCCATATCGGCTATGCAGGAGATGAACAAGTTGAAATTCACGATACGTTAATGTCAGATTTCTCTGATCTTGATCCATCTTCTTCTTTTTCGGTCTGTTATGTGGATGGGCAAATTATTGGTGCGATCGGAGTAGATGTTGACCTGAGTGATGAGAGTGGGGAAGTTTGGGGACCTTTCATAATGGAAGGTACCGGCTATAATCTTGCTGAAAGATTATGGGACGAACTACTTGTAACATTACCTACCTCTATTAACACCTTCTCTTTTCTTATTCATAAAGACAACGATCCTGCCCAGACATTTTTAACAAGAAAGGAAGCGAGGAAGTGCCAAAGTCACATCGTACTTCAGGCAACTTTAGCTCAGAAGCCTGAAGAAAATATCATTTCCATGATTTTTCCTTATACTGCATCAGATTTTAAAGCTTTCAACGCATTACACAATGCTTTATTTCCGGACACATATTTCAGTGCCCATACGATAATAAACCGCCTCAACCAAGACAGGGAGCTTCTTTTTGCTAAGGATACTTCAGGGGAGATGAAAGGTTACGTTTACATCGAAGCAAACCCTGCACACGGGGAAGGTTCTATTGAATATATCGGGGTTGCAACACAACATAGGAGGAAAGGTTTGGGTAAACAACTACTTACCGCTGCCCTGCACCACCTCTTTTCGTATAAATCGATCCAAGATATATCGATCTGTGTGGCGAAGAAGAATGAAGCAGCGATTTCTTTATATAAAAGGGTCGGTTTTAAGGCGATTAGTGAGCTGGAGCATTATGAGATAGAGAAATAAGATGGAGAAGTTATGGGAGAGATTCTTATGAAGTATACTATCGCATCTGGGTTTCAAAACAGAGATCAGGTACGCTATGTTAGGGACAAATTGAATCTAGAAGGATTTGTACATACTTATGACTGGACTCAAAATGATCGAGCTACAAGTAAGGAAGCGCTAGTTGAAATCGGCCAAAAAGAGAAATATGGCGTGAAAGAAGCGGATCTTATAGTAGTCCTTCTGCCTGGTGGGAAAGGAACACATATTGAATTTGGGATGGGGATTGGTTTAAACAAAAAGGTTATTTTATATGCACCACATAGAGATGTGGAGGACTTCAATAATACGAGTACCTTCTCCCATCTACCTGAAGTACAGTCTTCTGATTCGTTGGATAAAGTTATTAATATGGCTTTGGAATGGAGGGGAGGATGTTGATTTATATCGAAAAACTGACCCGTAGTCATGCTAAAGCATTATTTCACTTTGAAGTTGCCAATCGCTCTTTCTTTGAAACCATGGTCCCTTCACGTGGAGAGTCGTACTATGAATGGAATGTCTTCTTAAAAAAGCTTGATTCCTTACTTAAGGAACAGAAGGAAAAGGAAGCTTATTATTACTTAATCATGGAAAAGGCCGGCACAATAGTTGGAAGGATAAATATTGTTTTAGATACTACTGCCAGTACTGGAGATTTAGGTTACCGTATTGGTCAAGATTATACAAGGAAAGGTCTGGCAAAGCGGGCAGTAGAAACTCTTCTAAAGGAGAAACATGTAGCGGAGTTAGAACGAATAACGGCTAAAACTACCTCAAGTCATATAGCTTCTCAGAAAGTGTTGGAGAGAAATGGATTTATATATGTAAAAACTGATCCTGTCGCTTTCTATTTCCGTGGAAATAAGGAAAATTTTGTTCATTATGAGCTAGTGAAAGGTGAACGTTTAAAGTAAAGTCTCTAAAGGAGTGAATAAATTGTTAAGTAGTTTCGGGATCCCCGGTCTTATTCTTATATTGCTGATGATTGTAATAGTTGTAGGGGTCGGTATGTTAATCGTTAAGAATATTAAAAATTCATAAGTGGTATCAGAAGGATTTTGCGGAGGTAGATATAGTGAAAGTAGAAGATCTGCAATTGGTTAGTAATTATAAAGATGACGCTAAAAAAAGAAAGAGCTTTAATGATCTAGCTATACTCACTTTTGGAATTAGCTTTGAAGAATGGTACCAAAAAGGGTTTTGGAACGAACGTTATATCCCTTATTCCTTTGTGCAAGGTGATCAGGTAATCGCCAACGTTTCTGTAAATCTTATAGATTTGGTCATAGATGGGCAACTGAGAATGGCTGTGCAAGTAGGCACTGTTATGACACATCCTGATTATCGAAATCAAGGCCTCTCATCCAGATTGATGAAAAAGGTTTTACAGGAATATGAAGATGCTTGCGATTTCTTTTATTTGTTTGCTAATCAAAGTGTGCTCGATTTCTATCCGAAGTTTGGATTTCAAGAGGTAAAGGAACAAACGTATTCGATGTCTTACTCTCCACCCTACCCATACTTATATTCTAAGCTTAAGAAACTAGATGGAACGAATCTAAGAGACCTATCTTGTATCTATGAATTTGCTGCTGATAGAGTCTCAGCTTCAGAAAAGTTTGGCGCGATAAATGCTCATGGGATCTTAATGTTTCATTGTCTATACGACTTTCCTGACGATATCTACTATATCCAGGAAGACGATTGTATTGTCATCTTCAAACAACAAGGAGGAACGCTTCACCTCTACGATATAATCAGCAAGGAACAAGTTCAATTGGAGAAGATTCTCCCAAAAATAGCTAACGGGAATGATTTAACTATTATCTTTCATTTTACACCTGAGTTGACAGAGTGGCCGATGAGAAGTGAGAGGCTTAATGGGGACGACGTCCTGTATGTTAAAAGTACAGGAAACGGTGCTTATCCTGAACTGGTGAAACATCCTGTTGTTTCTCAAGCATAGAGCGGACTCGAATATATAGGTAGTCTTGGAGCTTTTTATTTCCGCTAACCTCATGAATTTTTAAATGCAAGGAGAGAAGCACATGAATCTTGGGGAACCCATTGCAGAAGGCAACACAGCCAAGATCTATATAAGTGATGGTCATATTATAAAAGTTTTTAAAGAACATCTACCAAGTACAGAGGCTCAGAAAGAAGCTAAGAAACAAGAGTTTGCCCTTTCTTGTGGACTGCCTGTGCCTCGTATTGTCAACGTAATGACGATTGAAGGTAAACCTGCCATTGTAATGGAGTACATAAAGGGTGAATCCATTGGAGTACGCTTCATGGATAATCCGAATGAGGCTGAGTGCTATCTGAAGCAGTCTGTTGAGGTGCAATACAACGTGCATTCCATACCTTGTAACGGGTTGGAGTCGATGACAGAGAAATTAGCAGATCAAATTAAGGCAACATCCATGCTTGAAGCAGCCCAAAAAGAGAAGCTATTAGATTTACTAAAAGAGTCCAACTATACTCCAAAGCTTTGCCACGGTGACTTTCACTTGTATAACCTTATTCAAACAGAGTCTGGTATCTCAATTATTGACTGGGTTGATGCTAGTTCGGGTGACCCTCGTGCTGATGTGTATCGCACGTACTTGCTTTACCTACAGCATTCTAAAGATTTAGCTGAACGGTATCTGACTATTTATTGTGAAATGAGTGGGTTTAAGAAGGGAGATATCCTACAATGGGCGCCCATTATTGCAGGTGCTCGCTTAAGTGAACATGTAGCGTCTGAAGATGTGAGTCGCTTACTTAACATAGTGAATCTCTATTGTCCCGTATAGTAAAAGAGTTTTTCATCATTCCCTCCACCATTTACAGTTTATGAACAAAGAATTAAATAGATTGTCTCGGAGAAGGTTTGATGGGAATACCTGAAAGAAAGTAGGTCATAACGGCATGTAGAAACTCCTTTTTATCAAAAAGAACGACCGATAAATAGGAGGGCGTATGATGAAGAACTCTTTTCGATTATTGTGGAGCGGGCAGATGCTCGCCAATCTTGGTGATGTACTATATATAGTTGGGATCATTACGTTTTTGTATGCTTCAACGGAATCGTCATTTGTCTTAGCGATGCTTCCGTTCTTGAACACGTTTGGCCGCTTCATGAGCGGTATGGTCTCTCCGATCTTAATGAATCGGTATTCTCTAAAGAC
This sequence comes from Pontibacillus chungwhensis BH030062, assembly GCF_000770675.1. Classification (GTDB taxonomy): domain Bacteria; phylum Bacillota; class Bacilli; order Bacillales; family BH030062; genus Pontibacillus; species Pontibacillus chungwhensis. The sequence goes on along the minus strand of NZ_AVBG01000004.1, from coordinate 48,678 downwards.
TTTGCTTGTGGCGTCTCAGGTGAGTAAAACAATCGTTCTCTCCGTATTAGCCACATGGAATACCCTTGCACAAGTTCCCGTTCTATTCTTGTTCGTATTTATTCTCACCATTGCACTCTTAGATGGCTGGGCGTTACCAGCAACAGATGCAATGCTTCCTAGAATAGTGAAAAAAGAGGAGCTAGTGAAGGCGAATAGCTTCGTCTCGATTGTAACAGAGAGTACTCAGCTAGGGGGATGGGCGATCGGCGGGGTACTTGCCTCCCTCATCGGTGGTCAAAACTTACTTTGGTTAACCTTCATTCTCTTTGTAACCTCAACGGTACTCTTAAATGGAATACTGGATCCGGTGCCTTTTAAGAAACATAACGGAGAAAAGAGAATGATAGGAGAGTTATCCGAAGGGTTTAAGGTAATATGGCGCTCTAAGCTGTTTCGCGTCATTCATATTGAAATGGTTATGGAGGCTATTGCCAATGTCGTATGGGTGGCAGCTATTATCTATGTCTATGTCGATGAGGTGCTTGGCCGGTCTGAGGCCTGGTGGGGGTACCTTAACACATGTTTCTTCCTTGGCATGATTGCAGGAGGATCTATTTGTGCTAGATTCCACAATCGTTTAGAGCACAAATTACGCTCGTACATGTTGGGGGCTTCTTTTGTTGTCGTGGTCATGACGCTCTCGTTTGGCTTTAATCAGGTAGCCTGGGTAGCGTTAGTACTTGCTTTTTTCCATGGCATATTCGGCCAAGTGAAAGGTGTGGGACTGAATACATTTTTGCAGAAGGAAGCTACAGGTGAACAGCTTCCAAAGATCTATGCCCTTCAGTCTGGCGTTTTGTCCCTCATATTCGGAGTATCCACCTTGCTGTTTGGCGCTTTAACAGAGTGGGTTGGTGTTCAGTATGTGTTTATGTTATCTGGAATTCTATTATGGATAGGCACGGTTTATTTAATGTTCTATAGATTTGTGTTTCCGAAGTACTGCAAAACGCAAGAGGTCAAAATTCATATGTAAGAGGTAAGAGGGAGTCAGTAGTTTTGGCTTCCTCATTATTTATTAATCCTACTTCTCAAACATTAAACTTTTCTACGCACAACATCTATAAGAATAGCTGATAATAGAGATACACCAAACACTAATGAGAGAATAATCATTAGAACAATATCAGTAATGGGCTCATAGGATTGAGAGAGGAAAAGCATTTTCATATAAACTATACCAATACTTAAAGCTGCAGTAATGGAGGGTATGTACTTCATAAGCCAATGCGACTTATTACGGCTAAGCTTATAAAAGAGAAACGATAATAAAACGGTCATGATGAATCCAATTAACAAAATAAAAATAACATTCACATTTTACAACTCCTATTCTTTAAATGTATTATGAGTCTCCTTTAGTGTAGCATTATTATCTTAATGGTAGGTTATCATTGTTATTCATAATCATCACCGAACATGGTGAAAAGTCTTTCTTTTTATTTTTTTATAAATAAAAAAGGTAGCCTGATATCAACAGGCTACCTTTTTTCTATTACTATTATATCATTCATTACCACTAAATGTAATTCTTTATTTATCTCAATATTCTGTTAATGTTTAGGGAGTATGATCCTAAAGGGGGGATGCTTTATTCCATATATTTATCACATGGTACCTAAAAACATGAAAGGTGAGAGGTTAACACCGTTAAATCGTTTAAAAGATGAAGGACTGCTCAACCTCTATAAGAAAAAGTATTACGATCATCAAGACAGGCCTAAGTTGTTAGAAAAAAGAATCCCTAAGCTAGATTGTCTGTGGAATGATGTTGTTCATTTTCTACCTATTCAACCATACTTCGTCTATAAAACTTTAAAGGACTTAGGTGTAAACATAAGTAGTAAACTACAGTTTTATAAAATCCCGATTACAAACTTAGAGCATAATCAGAATGTCATTTATCTGTATGAGAAAGAAAGCTACAAGGGACCGGCGTCGGAAATTGGAGAAGATCAAATCCTTATCATTAACTCAAGCAATTATAAAGAGCTAACGACTCTTCCGCCTGCAACGACGGAATACTTCGAGGAACAACACCATAAGGGCGAGACGCGATTTGGGATGTTTCATTACATACCACATATCTTGAGCTTAGGAGAAGTGAATATCGCTAATGCTGAAGTGATAAGGTGGAACAAGCCTCCTGAATAGGAGATCAATGACCTCTGAATTTAGAGGTCATTTTTTACTATGAACAAGGTCACTTACTTCTTCAAAGTATTCCCTCGCCGTCTCCATAAATGCTTTCATAGCAGGTGATTTCCATTTGCTCTTATGAGTAGCAAGTATACTCATTACATTAACTCCTGGTTTAGACCATTCTTCGACTTTGAGTTTGCCTTGTTCGATCTCTTCTTCAACGGTAATAGCAGGTAAGAGCGCGATACCAAGACCACATTTTACACACTGCTTAATTGCTTCTACGCTCCAAAATTCCATACTGTGGTGAGGGGTAATTTGATGATGGAGAAGATAATCATCAAATAATATTCGATAACTGCATCCCTTTTCTGTATAAAGAGCCGTGGGTTCACTAGATTCCCCTTGTAAGGGTATATCTTCAGGAGCTTCAACCATAACCATTTGTTCTTTAAAGAGTAGTTCGGTTTCTAAATCCTCGTATGTATTTAGATCTATATCAAGCAAAATAGCAACATCTACCTCTCCATTTTGAATATACTCATTCAAGTCGGGGCAGTCTCCAACTTTCAACGTCAGGTAAACATTGGGGTAAGATCGTCTGAATGCTTGCATAATTTGGGGAAGCCGGTACACAGCTAGTGACTCAGGTGCTCCGATGGTCAGAATGCCTTCTGGATTTTGGGAAGGTATGGCTATATGTCGTGATTCTTCGTAAAGCTCTAACATTTGCCTTGCTTTCTGAAGGAAATGTGCGCCTACTTCTGTTAGTCTTATCTTCTTTCCTAACCGGTCGAATAAAGGAGCTCCTAGTTCTTCCTCTAACTGTTTAATGTGAGATGTAATCGTGGACTGCGCATAATCGAGTGAGGATGCTGCTTTAGAAAAGCTCTCGTATTCAACCACTTTCACAAATGAATGTAATTGGCGAATCTCCATTCATCTTCCTCCTTGTCATCATTATTTATGATCGTTTCTATTTATTATTTCAATTTTACTGATAAGTCCTCTGACTCTATACTAATAAGAGGAGGAGGAATTGTAAATGAATGAGAAGAAACTTGGACCACTATTATTAAGTGGTTTAATGATAGGCCCTGTATTAGGGTCAGGGATTATCTTGTTACCAACCCTCGTTTATGACACGAGCGGTGATTACGCCATCTTTGCTTGGTTCAGTATAATGATGGTGACGTTTTTATTTTCCATGTTATTTGCGAAGATTTCTATAAAATATCCAGGTGATGGTGGAGTAACGATTTCAATTTATAAAGCATTTGGGGAGAAGTACCGAAAGCTTGCGTCCATTTATTTTATGTTAGCAGCCTCAATTGGACCGATTGCCGTCCTAATGACAGCAGCCAAGTATGTGGAAAGGTGGGGTGGTTTTACTCTCAATGAAGTATTCATAGGTGTAATTCTGATGGCAATTGGGGTCCTTATCCTCTTGAATGACGTCAGCTTTATCGGGAGAGCCTCCTTTATCTTTTCGACTTTTGCGGTTGTCATTTTATTCTCAGGAGGAGCGGTAGCGTTATGGACTAATCCACCTGAACAGGTTATAACGACCTCTTTTGACTTATCTTCTTTTGGAGGAAGTTTGCTATTACTGTTCTGGATGCTTGTCGGTTGGGAGATTGTCGGTAATTATAGTGGAGAAGTGAGAAACCCGGATAAAACGATCAAACGAGCTGTTCTATATAGTGCTAGCATAGTGACAGTCGTTAGCCTTACAGTTGCAGCTGCGGTACAGTGGTCGGGTAAAGGTGCAGTTACGGATCTTTCGGTCATCTTAGCTCCTTTATTTGGCAAGTTTGCGCTACCTCTTATTTCTCTTGTAACGCTAAGTTTATGTATGACGACATACATATTAGTAACTGGAGGCGTCTCCCGTTTAGTAGCAAGCCAGCAGAACTTGCCGGCATTCATTAAATTTCGTAATAGAAAAGGCGTCCCGATTGGATCCCTTATGTTATTAGGCGTAATCCATATGATTGTATTTACGCTCGTGTATTTTGAAATGGTGACACTAGACCTATTAGTAAAAACAGCAGATGTCTTCTTTATTGGGAATGCGTTTATAGCGGTAGCAAGCGTATTTGTAAACTTTAAAGGAAGACTGATACGCGTAACAGCTGGTGTGATTAGTGTGGTACTTGTTGTCATTTTACTTTTCTCTTCTAAACTTGTTTTAGGATTCGCTCTTTTAGTAGCGCTTGGAACGATTATGACTACGAGTAAAGATGAAGGTACGCTTGAAGCGAAAGCGATTCATGAATAAACGCATTTAAAAAACCAGTTCTTCTTAAGAGCTGGTTTTTGTGGTGATTTTAAACTTATACTAGTTGAAAAACTAATGGTGTTAGTTGATAATCAAACTAATACCATTAGTTTGGAGTGATTGGATGAGAGTAACGAAAGACGATTACATTTATCAACTAACTTACATGCCAAACCTTTTTCCAGTGAATTGTTATTTTGTTGAGGAAGATGACCATCTGGTCCTTATTGATGCTGGGCTTTCTACTAACAAAAAAGCGATTTTAAAAGCAGCAGCAGATATAGGAAAACCAATAGAGAAAATTTTAATAACCCATGTTCATAGCGACCATATTGGCGCACTTGATGGATTAGTAGCTGAGCTTTCAAACGTTGAAGTACTCATGCCGAAAAGGGAATTAAAAATCCTGGAGGGAGACCAATCTTTAGAAGAAGGAGAAGGGACGAACCCAATAAAAGGAGGAGTACCGAAGAATATAAACACAAGGCCTGATCGGTTGCTGACTGAAGGAGAGGAAATTGGATCGTTAATGGCTATTGATGCACCTGGTCATACCCCAGGGCAAATGGCTTACTTAGACAAGCGAACAAACAGCTTAATAGCTGGTGATGCTTTACAAACAAGAGGTGGAGTAGCTGTGGCAGGAGATCTTCAATGGACATTTCCGTTCCCTGCTATGGCGACATGGGATAAGGAAGTTGCGATTCGTACTGCAGAACATCTCTTATCCTATCATCCAACTTACTTAGGAGTAGGACATGGAAACTCACTAAAAGACCCGGAAAGTTCTATGGAGAATGCGATTAATCATGCAAAATGCTCGTTAGAGAAGGGGAATAAAATGTGACTGTAAGACCAGGTTTGAACCAAGAAATGATTGTAGACAGAGCATTAGAGTTGGCGGAAAATGAAGGCCTAAGCGCGGTGACAATGGCTAACCTTGCTAGGTCGTTCTCGATTAAACCACCGTCCCTATACAATCACTTTCGAAATTTATTAAAAATTAAGCAAGCTATGGCATCAAGAGCTCAGAAGATGCTCTACGACAATTTGAGCGGAGCCGTTAATGCTGAGCTTGAGCCATTAGAGCGAATCCAAGAGATGGCTAAACAATACGTGACATTTGCGACCTGTTACCCTGGCATTTATGAAGCATCTATCATTGCACCAGATATAAAAGGTGAGTCTCACAAGAACAGAGAAGAACCTCTCTTGCAATTATTAAAGCAATACGTTGCGCCCTTTGAGTTGTCAGAGCAAGACAGGATTCATGCAATCAGAGGGCTAAGAAGCCTGCTTCATGGGTTAGTAGATCTAAACAAGAAAGAAGGGTTTAAACTTGGTGTTGACCTTGAAGATTCCCGCATTTACTTGATTGAGGCATATGTAAAAGGACTACAGCAGAAGTAGCGTGGAGGGGGAGTTACTTACTCTGACTATTCAACATTATCACTAAGGATGGGTTTCAAAGAGGATATCTATAAAGCGCAGTGTAAGTGTTCTTACACTGCGCTAAAGGTTTACTTGATATAGGTTGATTCTATAACATCCCCGTATTGTTTCACTTCTTTCAATGAAAGTTTCTTTTCCTCTAATGGTCTTTCAAAGAGAGGAATCCCATCTCCAAGGAGGACCGGCATCGTAAAGATCTTGAATTCATCAATCAGATCAAGAGCTATAAAATCCTTTAAGAGAGAAGCGCCTCCAACAATCCAGATATCCTTACCCCTTTGTTTCTTTAAGCTTTCTATGAACGCTTCAGGAGCTTCTTTCGTAAATTGGACATGCTCATTCGATCCGGTTTGTGTGGTGGAGAAGACATAATTGGTCTTGTCTCTATATGGGAATTCATCTGCAAGTTGTAAAACATGTTCATATGTTCTTCTTCCCATTAATGTCGTATCAATCGTTTCCATAAATTCGTGATATCCAAAATCATGATACCCTTCAAACTGATGCAACCAATCCACACCCCCATTTTGATCAGCAATGTAGCCGTCTAGACTTGTAGCAATGTATAATATGACGTTTCGTGACATTGATTTTTCATCCTTTCTCATGTAAAGTCTACTCTTTTACAAGACATACTATAGCAAGCAATGGTGACAGGTTTTGTCCTATTTAGAAAAGGAGTGGCAAAATGTCTAAATCCTCTCGTTTATTCGAGATTATGATGTATATCAACAAGAAGAGAGTATTTACTGTACAAGAAGTCTCCAATGAATTTGGTCTTTCTACACGTACTGTACGTCGGTATCTCGATGACTTAAGTGTGATGGGGCTTCCTCTTTATTCTGAGCAAGGGAGAGGTGGAGGATACCGAGTCTTACAAAACGATTTGGCATTTCCGGTTCTTTTTACCAAAGATGAATCCCTTTCACTATTCTTTGCCTTTCAGTCTTTAGTTCATATGAATGATCTCCCATTCCAAGCAGAGGTTAAGACTTCTTTACATAAGCTTTATCATCAGTTAAATCCTGAAGCGAAGAAGAAAGTTGATGCAATCGAGAATCATGTCCGATTTTATTCACCAACCCGTAATGTAAGAAGCCCATTCCTCGAAGATCTTCTCGATTCTAGCTTGAAGAAGGAGCGTATTCGGATAACGTATCGTTCAAAAGATAGGGATAAAACATACGTCGTATTTCCAATGGGGATCTTCGCGCAAGATGGTCTTTGGTATGTACCTGTTTACGCTTATGAAAAAGAAAAGATTATTCTACTTCGTGCAGACCGGATTCTAAAGCTTGAATCAGCAGGAAAAAATGAAGAAATAAACATGAATCTAAATGATTTCTTTGCTTACACTCCCGCGCATAATGTGACGACGTTACGCGCTTTTTTAACCAATGAAGGAGCCAGGCAATGTAGCGGTCATCCTTTATTTCAGGATAACCTTAATAGAGTTGATGAAGAAACGTGGATTCTAGAAATGGAAGGTGATGAGCAGGAACTACTATACTCAGCGCCCTTCTTCTATCGTTTAGGGAAGGATGCAAAAGTTAAAGAGCCTCAATCATTAATTGAACGGATTACTTCCCATGCAAGAGAGCTATTAAATCATTATCAGTAAAAATTAGAATTGATTGAAAATTTCGAGTGTGCTAAGATAAGCATAACGAATTAGCTAGGAGGTGAATGAAGAGATGGTACACGCTGCGAAGAGCACGATTGATAGCCAATTATTGTATATTCATCGTGCGCAAACTCATGATTTTGTTGCAGACGGGACACGTATGTCCTTTTTTAGCAACTTAATATGAGCACAGCGTGTGGGAATCCCTTCATTCAACCTATAGATCGGACCTAGAAACCACACGACAAGTGTGGTTTCTTTTTGTATATACGGAGTACGGGCGTGACCCTTGAGAAACCATTCTCAAGGGCTTTTTGTGTTTACCATTAATCATAATCGGAGGAAAATATATGTTAGTGACGATGAAAGATATAAAGAAAATCGTAAGCGGAGATTTATTATTTGAAGAGATCAACTTTGAAATCCATGAAGGGGATAAAGTAGGCCTTGTGGGTCGGAACGGAACGGGGAAGTCTACGCTCTTTAAATTGATTTCAGGATTAGAGCAAGCAGATGAGGGAGAGCGTTTTGTAAGGAAACAAGCAACCATCGGCTATCTGGAACAGTTGCCAGACTTTAATAATGGCAGCGTTCAGGAATATTTGAAAGAAAGCTTTACGGAAGTTCTTGCTTTAGAGAGAAGAATGACCGAACTGGAGACGTTGATGCAGCAGCCAGAACAATTAGAAAAAGCCATGGAGGAATACGGCACTCTGCAAGATCAATATGCTCGCTTAGGAGGTTATGAGCTTCAAGCAATAATTGATAAAGTGGCGCATGGGCTCGGAGTTGAAGGATTATTGAATGCTTGTTTTGAACATTTAAGTGGCGGTGAGCAGACAAAGGTAGGGTTGGCGCGTCTCTTATTACAAGAACCGGATGTGCTTCTTTTAGATGAGCCAACAAACCATCTTGATCTCGAAGCCATTGAGTGGCTAGAAGAGTTTATTCAAGGATACACAGGAGCAGTATGGATTATTTCACACGATCGAACCTTTTTAGATCATACCGTGACGAAGATTATGGATTTAGAACAAGGAGAGCTGCTTCTATATGAAGGAAACTTTTCTTCATTTGTAACTCAGAAAGAAGAGTTCCTGCTAGCGGAGTTTAAAGCCTATCAGGAGCAGCAAAAGAAGATCAAGAAAATGAAAGAAGCGATTAAGCGATTGCGACAGTGGGCGAATGAAGCCAACCCACCTAGTGAGAAGTTGTTCCGTAAAGCCAAGAGCATGGAGAAGGCTCTTGAGAAAATGGAGAAAAAAGAGAAACCGTTACTTGACGCGAAGAAGATGGGGTTTAGCCTTGAGGCCAATGAACGGAGCGGGAACGATGTACTAGTTGCCGAAGAGGTATGGAAGCGATATGGAGACCGGAATGTGTTAGCAGGAGCTAGCCTTCATCTCCGTTTTCAGGACCGACTTGCCATTGTAGGACGAAACGGAAGCGGCAAGACGACTCTTCTTCGCTTACTAATGGAACAAGAGACACCAGATGAGGGCTGTATTAAAAAGGGGACTGGGATTCGCCTTGGGTATCTCCCTCAACATCCTTTGAAAGAAGTAGATGGGAACTTACGTATGATTGACTACTTCAGAGAACAAATCTCCGTGACAGAAGGGCAGGCGCGTCATATCTTAGCAGGATTTATGTTCTTTGGATATGCGGTCTTCCGAAAGATCGGTCAGCTAAGCGGAGGAGAGCAAATGCGTGTGAAGCTCGCCATTTTTATGCATCAGGGAGTCAATCTGCTTGTATTAGATGAGCCGACGAACCACTTGGATATTGAATCTCAGGAAGTATTAGAAGAAGCCCTTCAGGATTTTAATGGAACAGTTCTTGCTGTATCCCATGATCGTTACTTCCTTAACCGGTGCTTTAGCGAATGTGCGTTTTTAGAGGACGGAAAGCTGTACCGATACAACCGGCCTTTTGATGAGGCTCGAGTGAAGCATGAGGAGAATAAGGTAGTGAAAGAGCCGGAGAAGGGACATAAGAAGCAAAAAAGCCTTCAGGAGAAGGAGCCGGAAATGCCTGACTTTGAAGGGATGATTGAAGCTTTAGAGGTACAACTGAACTCTTTAACAGAACGGATGACTGACGAAGAGGACATAGAAACATTAATGGAACTACAACAAAAAAAGCAGGTCCTTGAAAGTACGATAGAAGAGAAGTATGTTGAATGGTTGGGTGAGTAATTCGTAATTGCATAGTTCAGCCATAGAAATCACTTATGAGGTTATAAGGTTAGATAGAAAGAGGTCGATTGTTATGAGTCATGATTCAATTAAGCGCATATGGGACAACTTTAAAAAGGAAAACCCGCACGCACCGGAGGAATATGAGGCATGGGCTTTCGGTGATTCAAAGGAGATGGCAGATGAACTGGCTGAACTGGTCCTCACTGGTACTAAAAGAGCCACAGCTTCTAATTATTTGGCCTATGAAGACACAGAGTCATTACCATATGTTGGTCTTCACAATGTTATTCTTGATGGAAAAGGTAGAGCAGTAGCGATTGCTGAAACGACTTCTGTTGTAATTGTCCCTTTTAATGAAGTGAACGAGGAGCATGCTTATTTAGAAGGAGAAGGGGATCGAACGTTAAGGTTCTGGCGTGAAGAGCATGAGAAGTTTTTCAAAAAAGAGCTAAAGGAAATAGATCATGAATTTCATGAGCAAATACCAGTTGTATGTGAACGTTTTACGTTACTTTAATGAATAGAATAGAGAAAAACGCTTGGTTTTCCAAGCGTATTTTCTATTCAAATTAAGGTCCTTAAAGAATAAAGTAACTCTCTATCATTATTGAATCGGAGTAAAAGTCGCTGACAGGGTTAATTCGATTACATCTCCTTCCTCTGCTTGGAAAACGTATTCGCTCTCATAAAAATCTCCTCTTCCTAACATAATATTGACTTTCGCTCCTTCGTTAACGAAGAAATTACCGTTTCCGTTAGGCGTTACTTTGTACCTAGAAGCAGGGATATCTTTACCCACAGTAAAGAATCCGGCAGAAAGAGTTTTCGGTTTATCTTTTAACTCAATAATTTTACCAGAAACGACTGCGAGCTCTTTCTCTTTCGCTTCGATACTACCGTCGAGTTCTTGAATTTTTTTCGTTTTGGTTTCTTCTTGTGTAGTTAGTTCATTTATTTCCTGAGTGATTATTTCCTTTTCCTTTATTAAAGCAAGAGCTTCCCCTAACTCTTTTTTGAGGTTATTTATTTTCTCTTTGGTTGATCCGTGTTCTTCGTTCAATTGATCTAGTTGATCCTGAAGGTCTATTGTTTCTTGTTGTTTCTTACTAATCTCTTCATCTATGGATTTCGACTTCTCCACTAAGCCTTCATACTTCAATTTTTCGCCGTCTATTATTGTTGCCATGCTAGATGAACCAATGAAAAATGCTAATATGAATATAACAATAACTCCTCCCGTGTTAATCCAGAACCATTTGCGTTTAAAGAACTTTGGCTTGTTCTTCTCTGTCATCTTTCTTCCTCCTATAGGTTGATCCGTTATGTTACTTTCATATTACGCCGGTGTCTGAAAATTTATTTCTCAAAGTTACCGGTACGACCACAAACAAAAAACGCCCAATCTCAAAAGCACCTCATGTCGAGCAAGAAGTGTTGAGTAGAATATCACTAAAAAAGCATTAATATAGATATATAGTTGTTAGAAAGTGGCATCTGGTGATGACTTTGGAGAACAGTTTATAGAGGAAAAAAGCGTTCTAACAACTTAAAGAGGTTAAAAAACGACAAAATTGGTTTAATTTGGGGTTAGAGAAATATTATAAGATATGTGATTAATTGTGGGAGGGGATTTAAAGATGCATTTAAGTTCTTTAGAAGAAAGTCGAAATAGAAACAATGAGATAAAACTTGTGACTGAAGCGTTATGTGAAACTAAAGTTCAGGAAAATGAAATGTTGCGCATTTTAATGCAGGTATGTAATGTTAGTCGAAATGAAGCGATGAATGCCCTTCAAAATGAGAAATTCATGCTCTCACCTTGTCGAGAATTGCGTCAGTACTTAATTGTGAAAAAGGGATTTACCCCTCAGGAGGCTGAGGCATTTGTTTATAAATACGCAAGGACTGCCCTCGCACGGAATGCGGAATTAAGTAAATTGTCCTCAGCTAAGTTGTTTGAAGCTGTTAAAAAAGCGAATAACTAGTTGAAGACACCATTCCTTCTTTCTTGAAACTATGATCTAGTTTGTTAAGAGGACGTTGAATGAGTAAATTTTCACTACGAGCACACAGGGCTTTTTCCCTTTGTGCTCGTTTTTTCATTTGTTAGTTGACTAATCCTTGAATATTTAACATCCCGCGGGACAATGAACCTGTCCCCGTATCCCGTAGTATATTCGAAATTATGATGTATTTTATAAGAAAAAGGGACAATATATTTTCGTATCTTGGCTATTATTTTATGCTCATTTTGCTAATGTTTGTTTAAAGTAGTATCTTAAAAGGGAATCGTGAATGTTAGGCTCCTATGAGAAAAACCTATAGGGGGACGGTCAGGGCATTTTACTCTTTCTTAAGAGTGTTCGATGCTTTCGTTAAAGTTTAGTTGAAAGATTTTTTTAAGAAGGTTTATTAAAGGAGAGCACACATGGAACTTCAAGAACTAGCCAACATCCTAAAAACTGTGGAATCTGAAAGTAATAGTGTAAATCCCAACGCATTAATTAAAGGAATATCCTTTAACTCACAAGAAATTCAAGAAGGTTTTCTATTCATTGCAATTAAAGGGTACCAGCAAGATGGTCATCGTTTTATTAATAATGCAATTGAAAACGGGGCGTGTGGTGTTATAGGTGAACAGGAGATCACAGATTTATCCGTTCCTTATTTTCAAGTCGATAACAGTCGGAATGCTTTAAGCATAGTAAGTAATCATTTTTATAACTATCCTACTAATGAAAAGATTGTGATCGGCGTCACAGGTACAAATGGAAAGACCAGTACAAGCTATCTTTTAAGACATATTTTAGAAAATAATGGCCTTTCATGTGCTTTTTTTGGTAGCACTAAAAACATAATTAATGGTGAGAGTTATCCGACGGTTAACACCACTCCAAACTTATTAGAAATAAACAGACTTTTAGCTGGAAGTCGAGATGAGGTAGTAGTGATCGAAGTGTCGTCACACGCTTTAACACAGTACAGAGTTGAAGGAATTTATTTCGATTATGCCTTGTTCACCAATCTTTCTCAAGATCACTTAGATTATCATGGTTCTATGGAAGAATACTTCGGGGCCAAGAAAAAACTTTTTGAGATGTTGAAAGACGAAGGAAAAGCGATCATTAACACGGATGACTTGTGGGGGGAGCAATTGGCAAGGCAGCTTGAGGATGAAAGTATTCCAACGCTAGCCATTGGTGAAAATGAAAAATGTGATGTGAAACTAGAAAGCTATACGACTAACCCACCGAGCTTACAATTAAAAGAAAATAACGAAAGCATTTTAATAAAGCCTTTGTTATACGGACTCTATAACATGTATAACATAGCTATGGCATATGGAACAGCAAAACAAATCGGAGTGAATACCAAAGGCGCTATCGAAGCGGTTCAGCACTTTCAGGGAATTGAGGGAAGGTTTGCTCTTACTGAATTAAATAATGGGGCTACTCTTGTTGTAGATTATGCCCATACTTCTGATGCGCTGATGCATTGCTTGAAAACCGTAAGAGACAACTGTGAAGGAAATCTTATTCATATATTTGGATATAGAGGAGATAGAGACCCCGGCAAAAGAAGGGATATGATATCGATCTCATCTGAAATGAGTGATCGATATATTCTTACCTTCGATGACCTGAATTCCGTTTCTCCCGAGGAAATGAAAAATACACTAATCAGCTACCAAGAAAGGTATGGGAATGATAAGGGGATTGTCATCACTGATCGTACATTGGCAATTGAGGAAGCTGTGAAAATGGCTGAAATGGGGGATTGGATTGTGATTACAGGTAAAGGTCATGAGAAATACCAGCAACAATACCATTATCCCGTTCATAATGATGAAGAGGCAGCCATTTATCTTACTAAAGCAAAAGATTAGTACGAATGAAAACAGTTCGTGGTATCGTATACCGCGAACTGTTTTCTAAAGTTCTTCTTGGCATTACCTAACTTACTATGATTTTGAACCCTTTAACATTCCAAAATAAACAAGATCCTTATATTGCTCATCTTTCTTCACATGCTCACGTAAAACGCCTTCCTGTTTCATCCCAATCTTTTCTAAGACCCTTTTAGAACCAGGGTTTGTGTCAAAGGAAAGAGCGTAAACTCTGTGATACAGCTTTACCTGAAAGGCAAATTCAAGTATAGCTTCCCCTGCCTCTGTAGCATAGCCGTTGCCCCAATATTCCTCACCGATCCAATAGGCTAACTCCCCATTGTTGGCGTGTGATTTGTAGGAGAGAGCGATTGCTCCATATAAACAGCCATTTTCTTTATCGGTTACCGCCATTTCAAATAATCGTCCTTTTTGGAAGTTTTCCTTGTGGTGTTTAATCCATTCCTTCGCATCTTTCAATTTATAAGGAAATGGTAAGTGAAGAGTATTTTGATAAAGCTGCTTATTATGGCAAAGTCTCTGCACTTCTTGAGCATCTGCCTGCTGGAATAATCGTAATTGTAGTCGGTTTGTTGTTATGGTTCTCAAGTTCGCGTCATAATCCATATATTCAACTCCTATTAAATGCTTATGCCTAATCCTTTTCAAACACATATCCTAAAACTTTTTTCCTAATTTCATAATTCTACATAAGTTTCATAGTTCCTTTTGAATCAATCTTGTTGAGTCTATTCCTGAAGCTTATCCCATACAATTTAATTAGAATTCGTCTATATTGCATCAGAAGTTTAACTTCCCGTAACGGATAAGTGACCAAAGGATGTGAGACAGACGATCGCTAGGAAACTATAAGTGAGGTGTTTTGTGTGGATAAAAAAATCGGTTGGGGCCTCTTCCTCGGGAGAGTAATCCTTGGTGTCATTATGGTGGCTCATGGATTTCAAAAGCTTGGTCATATGGATAACACCGTTCAGATGTTTAGTAAATTAGGTCAGCCAGAATGGTTAGCTTATGTTACAGCAGTTATTGAAGCAGGAGGTGGACTCTTTTTATTAGTAGGACTCTTTGTAGTGCCATCAGCGATCTTACTCGGACTTACGATGGTGGGTGCGATTATACTTGTTAAGCTTCCTGCGGGATTAATTGGAGGAATTGAATTCCCGCTTGCTTTACTAGGACTCTCCATTATATTGGCGATGGCGGGGAGTGATAAACTATCTATTTCACACCTGTTAAATAATAAAAATGGCTCGAAATAAGAACGTATGATAGTTCTTATTTTTTTGGAGACAGTCAATTGTTGAACTTTTCATATTTTACAGACATTTGGTTGTCCTTTATACTACTGTTCAAGTTCTTTAATCAATGGAGCACAACGAGAGGGGATGCAGCATGTCGCAGCAAATCGACGATAAAATTAGACAAGCCTTTAATTACTTACATGAGAATGGAGAAATAAGCTGGCAGGAATATAAGACGACCAAATATATCGAGGAGATTCTTCAAAGCTACGGATGTGAAACAGAAACCTTTGACGCCTGCCCTGGTGTCGTAGGGAAGTATGGAAATTTTGACGGGACCGTACCTGTTGTAGCCTTAAGAGCAGATATTGATGCGCTTTGGCAGGAAGTAAACGGGACACAATGTGCGAATCACTCCTGTGGTCATGATTCTCATATGGCCATGGTGCTTGGAGTCTTATATCTTATACATAGTCTTGAAGATTTGAGAGATAAAGTGGCGATTAAATTCATCTTTCAACCCGCTGAAGAGAAGGCGGCAGGGGCTCTCAAAATGGTAGAGCTTGGTGTGGTCAAAGATGTTGATTATTTATTCGGCGTTCATTTACGGCCTCAGGCAGAAGTGGAGGATGGCTATGCGACACCAATGATTGGTCACGGTGCTACGAAGCTGATGGAAATTGAAATCGACGGAGAGGATGCGCACGGGGCAAGGCCTCATCTGACTCATAATGCCGTGAATGTAGGTACGCAACTAGTGAACGCAATCAATCAGATTCGTATGAACCCAGGCGTCCCTCATTCTGCAAAAGTAACGAAATTCCAGGCTGGCGGTCCGAATACAAACATCATTCCTGGTAAGGCTTCTCTTTCACTCGATCTAAGAGCGCAAACGAATCCAGTTATGGCTGAATTAGAAGAGCAAGTAGAGCATATCTTTAAGTCGATTGAATTCCAGTATGGTACGACCATTAAAGTTGGCGCAGTTAATCAAATTGCAGCCGCCATGACGAATGAAGAGGCGATTGAAGTGATGAGGGGGGCAATCGAATCAGAGTTAGGCGCTGACTATACGTTGCCACCGACCGTAACTCCCGGAGGGGACGATTTCCACTTCTATACCATTAAGAAGCCTGAACTAAAAGCGACTATGCTCGGGCTAGGGTGCGACCTAAACCCTGGATTGCATCATCCAAATATGACATTTAATCAAGGCCGAATGATTTATGGGACGAGGATACTCGCGCGTGCTGTGTTAAATGTGTATGGGTTAAATAAAGAGTTCTCTAAATAAGTTTGAAAGGATCTGCTCTTCTAAATTGAAGGGCAGATCCTTTTTCTAATTTCCCTCATTTACCGCTTGTGGTAAAAATAACCATCGTGTAGAGTGATAGTCAGATAGATTTTACATATATCTCAGTTTTGTGTGGGCGGGAGACAACAATTAGAAGTGAAATGGGGGGATTGGATGGACTATTTACGTATTTTTGACGAAGTAGTAGAGATTGCCCATCACGATTATGCCGGATGGAAGGATAAACAAGGGTGGGATAATCCGGAGCAGTTTAGAAAGGTGTTAAAAGAATCAAACCTATCCCCAGAAGAGTTCGGGGAACTTGTAGAAGATTACTTACTAGCTTTCAACGACCACCACTTCTTTTTTGTAGTTAAAGGAGAGAATTCCTGGGACCGAGGCTTTCGGGTTAGGCGGTATGAAGATCGTTTGTATGTGACGGAACTGAAAGGAGAAACTCGTCTTTCAAAAGGACAAGCCATTATCTCTGTGAACCAGATTCCGATTCCAGAACTCGTCCAATCTCATTCATTGGACCTTCGTGAAAAGGGGGCAGAACGAGAATTATGGAAAGGCGTATTAGAGAAGTACCAAACGATAGAAGTGGAAGTCGAGTATGGAAGGATTCATAGTGTGGAGATGAAGCGCCATAAAAAGGAAGCATATAAGCCTGTTCATTCCTTACAAGTGCTAAATGAAGATACTCTCCTTATGAAACTAACGGACTTTGTTACCCCAGAGCCCATTAGTGCTTTAATAAGTGAGAATAAAAAACTCTTGGATACATACCCGAATTTAATAATAGATCTTCGAGACAACATAGGTGGTAATGACTCGGCCTTTTATGGGTTGGCGCCTTATATATTCCCTGATGGACGTACCATTATTGAGCCGTATGAGGATAACTTCATGTTGTATAACTGTACCGAGGCGAATGCGGAGCGATTATTCAAAGACTTTGAATCTTATCGTAAGGAAACGAAAGACCCTCAAACGCGTGAGGTCTTGTCTTTGATTGAAAGCGAGTGGAGAAAGCATCAAGGAGAAGGGCTAGTTCGCTTTGACCTTTCAGATCTAGAAGAGAAGTTTGTAGTAGAAGGCTACGAGTATCCAAGGCGAGTCGTTCTGTTAACCGATATTTCGACGATTAGTTCAGCTGAATCCATTGTAGAAGTATCGAAGCATTCGAAGATTGTGACCACAATAGGGAGAAGTACTCTTGGAGTGAATGACTATGCCAATCTAATTGAGGCTTCGTGGGGAGACCAGTTTAAACTTATGATCCCTACAACAAAACAATTAAGAGTAGATGAAGGTAGAGGAATGAATGGTGTCGGAATTAAACCTGATATTCATATTCCATGGACACCGGAGCATACCAGACGGGATGTGGATGTTGAAGAGGCGTTGGCATATTTGGGAAAAGATAAGGACGAATTTAAATACCCCGGAAAGCGTGAAGCGAATGAGGAGGCTTTTAAAAGAAAAAGGAAGTTGTCACGTCCTATGACAACGTCGAACGCCCCCACGTCGTGTGGGGTCCCGGAAAGCGAGTGATTTCCCGAAACACCTTACGCTCTATAAAAGCAAACGTAAACATTCTTTACTCAAACTTTTCTTCAACAAATCTTCCTAATCATGGTAAAATAATGGTGGAGGTGACGATTCGTTGAGCCGTAAGAAAAGAAAAGAATATAGGGATTCTCCTCTATTGTATCTTGATGTCTTCTTTGATGTCATCTTATATCTTCCCCGACTCGTTGGGAAGATGGTAAAATGGATCGTGGAAGCAATCTAACCGTTGCTTCCTTCTTCTCTTTATTCCCCAACTTTCTATCCTCCCCCTTGCCTTCTCTATCATCTCATAGTACAGTTGTGTTTCGTTGAAAGGAGTGGAGACCATGACACGAGTGGTCATCTTAGCCGAGAAACCATCTCAAGCGAAAGCCTACGCCGATGCATTTCAAATTAAAGAAAAAACGAAAACATATATCGAATTAAAGCCAGATAGTACCTTTCCAGAAGGTGCCACGATTACATGGGGAATCGGTCACCTAGTCGAATTGAAAGAACCTCATGATTATAAGCCGGAATGGAAGAAATGGAAGCTTGATCAGTTACCGATCGTACCGGATCAATTTTATGAGAAAGTCTCAAGCGGAAAATGGGAACAGTTTAAGGCCGTGAAGTCACTATTCCAGAAAGCGGACGTGATTATAAATGGTGCCGACGTTGACCGTGAAGGGTCTAATATTTTCTATAGTATCCTTCGCCTGACTGGAGTAAAGGGGAAACCGGTTAAGCGGCTATGGATCAATTCTTTAGAGAAAGACGAAGTACGAAAAGGATTCAATCAGCTTCAAACGAATGAAAAGGACCTGCTTCTCTTTGATGAAGCAAAAGCCCGTCAGATTAGCGACTGGATGGTGGGGATCAATGCAAGTCGCCTGTTTACGGTTTTACTTCAAAAGAAAGGTTTTTCAGGTTATCTATCAATTGGACGAGTACAGTCTCCTACCGTGTATTTAATCTATCAAAGGCAGAAAGAGATTGAGAACTTTGTCTCTGAACCTTTCTACCAAATTGAAGGACTCTTCCAAGCGGAGAAGGGGAGCTATAAAGGCTTAGCCAAGATTAAGGAGAAAGACAAAGCCAAAGTTCAGGCGCTTATGGATCAGCACGGTCTGAAAGAGAAGGAAGACATTCGTGGAACCGTTCAAAGCGTTGATAAGAAGACGAAGCACCAGAAATCTCCTAAGCTTCACTCTCTGTCGACCCTGCAAAGTGTCGCCAATAAGCGCTGGAAGTATAGCCCGTCCCAGGTGCTTAAAACGATGCAAAAGCTGTATGAGAAGCGTCTCGTTACCTATCCGCGTACAGACTGTAACTACATTACAGATAACGAATTTTCGTACTTGGTGAAGAATCTAGGCCGTTATCAGGAAGCGATGAACGTATCTTTCACCCCTGCCTCGACAAGACCAAGCAAACGCTACGTCGACAGCAGCAAAGTTCAGGAGCACTATGCCATCATCCCGACTAAAACAGTCCCAACCCAAAACAAAATCAATGGACTAAGCCGGGAAGAGAAGAACATTTATAGTGAAATCATGCTCAATACACTTGCCATGTTCCATGAGGACTATGTGTATGAAGAAACAACGATCATGACGGATGTAAAAGGTCTGGCGTTCAAATCAACCGGCCGAACGGAAGTGAAGCGGGGCTGGAAGGAACTCTTTCCAAAACCCGCTAAGTCCAAGCAAGAGAAAGACCCCTTATTACCAGAAGTGAAAAACGGGGAAGAAGTAGGTGCCCGTCTTCATATTAAAGAAAGTATGACACAGCCACCCAAACCTTATACAGAAGGTCAATTGATCAACATGATGAAAACATGCGGGAAGCTTATTGATAACGAGGAAGACGTTGAGATTCTTAAAGAAGTCGAAGGCCTCGGTACAGAAGCAACCCGATCTGGCATCATAGAAACGATCAAAGCCCAGAAGTATATCGAAGTAAAGAAGAACATTGTGTACGTAACCGAGAAAGGAATTACCCTTTGTGAAGCTATTGAAGGCACGCTTCTATCAAGTCCAGCCATGACGGCGAAATGGGAATCTTACCTCAAGAAAATCGGTAACGGACAAGGATCTAAACAAACCTTTATTAAGCAAACGAATCAATTCATTCATAAACTTATAGAAGAAACGCCTGCGTCGATTGAAAAAGTAAAAGTACGTGATACAGGCGAGGGGAACAAAAAGAAATACAACACACCCATTGCCAAGTGCCCAGCCTGTCCAACAGGATCGATTGTCGACCGCTATAAGTTTTATGGGTGTTCTGCCTATAAGGAAGGGTGTAAAGTATCCTTCCCGAAAAAGCTAGCCGGTAAGACGTTAACGCAAAATATGATTAAAACACTCTGTGAGAAGAAGCAGACGAAGGTGTTGAAAGGGTTTAAAGGGAAAAAGCCGTTTAGTACGGCGCTAAAGTTGGATCAAGAGTATAAGATTAAGTTTGATTTTGAGAATAAAGCTTAATTATTCGCCGCTACTTCTAAGGAGTAGCGGCGAATTATGTTTTTAATGATAAATTGATGTTTATATCAATAAAAATAAGCAGTCCAATTATTACGGATAATTGGACTGCTGTTTAGTGTATTTTTTGTTTTGGACTTTAAAACAAAGCCTGAGAATTTAAGATAAGTATCTACTCGATGACAAACGGCATCTCCAGCAAGAATTCACTTCCGTATCGAGCTATAAGGGTGTATTCTCCTTTAGGTGCATCATAAATAGGAGTGCCTTCCTCCATGAAGTTTTGGATACTAAGATCGAAAGTAGCAAAAGAGGTTTTCTTAGCCCCTGCTTTCAATTCGAGCTCGATCCAATCATCTTTTACAAATCTAGGGGGGAGATCGCCTTTTCCGTTAAAATAAACGGGCTCCCCATCTTGTTGAATAGAGAAATGCAGGTTGGCAGAATGAGAAAGTGTAGAAGATCCGTAATAAACAAATGGTTCGTTGGCTTGATTCTCGATGGAACCTGTTACCCGAATTTGATCTCCGTCAGAAAAGGATTTCTTATTCATAGACGCTTCTAGAACGACATTCTCTTTCTCCACAGATTCTTTATAAGGCTCTTCTACTTGAAACGTCATGGAAACCTTATCTTCCATCTTTTTACCACACGTAGATTTTAAGTCTTTAATATAAAGGGTGTACGTTTGGCCTGGCATATAATCTTGTTGAGGTTTAACCGTTATGAATTTTCCGTTAACACTGACATCAGCACGAATACCCATACCATCCTCGCGAACCATATATACATTTCGAGGATGAACAGTAGAAGAGTCAATGGTTGTGTTCATCTCGATCTCCCATGTTTTATCAATAGCTACATTTTCTTTAGGGTTCTCTTTAGTAAAGCCACTTGGTAAGGTTTCGATTGGACGAAGGTTAGAGGAAGCCATGTAGCCACTAAAATTTACACCCTCTACTTGATAGGTAATGAAATGATTGTCTTGCGTGCTGTTTAAAAAGTAAGGGCCACCTGTAATTTCAAGCTCTGTATAGTAGGGGATACGCCTCGATGAAGCATTCGCCATCTCCTTTTGATCTCTAAAGTTTCCGTAATAAGCATCTCCATCATTTAAAGCGTAGACTTTGTCACCTTCTTTGAACATTTGGGTCGTGTGTGAGTCAGCTTCATCCCAAGAATACGTCATCTTTTTAAAGCGGAGCTGTCCCTTATCATCTAATCCAAATTCAAATTGCTCAGGAGTATCAGCGATCTGAACTAAGCTGTTTTCCTCAATGATTGAAAAGACTTCTTGTTGGTAAGTTGGTTTTACACGTTCTTCATTGTCTGGGTTATTTCGGTTTGCTATACCGTTATAGGCCATAATAGGGTAGTACCACTGTTCAATAATGTGGCGGTTATCTGCACCATTAATTTCAGGCAAAGTCCCGGCCTTCATCTTCTCCCATTTGTTATTTAGTACCTTCGCTCCAGCCTCAATATTATAGGCTGTATCTGTCTTTAACTTCTCTTTATTAAAGTCAAAGTCAGTGTTCGTAATTTGCATCATGCCAATGCCACCATCATCACTAACAATAGTGTGACCGTTCTCATCGAATTGGTTCATTTTGTTTTCAGCCATTGCGATTGCTTTCAGGATTTCAGGAGGAATATCGTACTTTAGTGCAGCATTCGTAAGTAATTCATGCTTCTTCTCCCATGATAACTCTTCATACGTTCCTTCCTCCGCATTAACTTGGCTTGTCATACCAAAGGTTAATGTTAATAGTAAAACTGCAAGAAGGAAGCTCTTTATCCATTTCATGTTATGTACTCCTTTCTAGCAATAAGTTATTTTCAATATATTTCCTCTATTAATTATAATTCTAGTAATCTAGGAATTACAAGGGAAAAGGGGGCGCTGTTTTCATCGTTAAAGACAAATTCAACAAAATGAACCTATACAAAAAGAAAAGGCGCTGTGAGAGCGCCTTTTCTAGTAATGAATATTCTATTTTGCGTTTTCGTCTGGTTGATGAATACCAAATATATTTCCTTCTGGATCTTTGTAGTACCCCTGCCAAGCCATTCCGGGAAGAGCGTACTTTGGTAAAGCTACTTCGCCACCATGTTTGAGAATTTTGGCTTCAATAGCATCGTAATCTTCTACTCCCATCGTACATGTATATCCATTCACGGGCTGATTTGGTTCTGGGGCTGGACCTTGGCGCTTCATTAAAGCACCGTTAATTCCTGGTTTATCTTCCCCGCCAGTCACGGCTCCCATATAAGGCATACCAGCAAATTCGCTCCAGTCTTCAAACGTCCATCCAAAAACTTCACCGTAAAACCCTTTTGCACGATCCATGTCATCAACGTGAATTTCGAAATGTACTAATCTACCCATATTTCCCTCCTGAATTTCCTGAATAGTTTGGTGACCATCTCCTTACTATAATTTCTACAAAATTGTTAGATCTTCCTTCTCCTTTCCGAATGAATGAACAAACATTAGGAGGTGTTTAGTAAGGAAATGATATATTTATCGGGAAAGATAGACAAATTGACATAACAGAGTTCTAAATTTAGGCTGTTTACCGATAAGAATCTTAGTTTCTCAAGATAATGTAAACAAGATAAATGATATACAAACTCAGGAGGATGAACCCTTCTATTTTTCCGATTTTGTACTGGGTTCGTGAGAATATGAATAATAACAAGCTTAATGCAATCATTATGATTACATCTGTGAATATTTTACCATTTACAGCTAATGGAGAAATAAATGCTGAAGACCCGAGAACAAATAATATGTTGAATATGTTGCTACCCACGACATTCCCTAATGCTATTCCGCTTTCTTTCTTTAACGCAGCGGATATAGAGGTCACAAGTTCAGGAAGCGATGTACCAATTGCAATGATTGTTAAACCAACTAACGTTTCACTCATTCCGAGCTCATAAGCAATCTCTGTCCCGTTGTCTACGACTAGGTCCCCGCCAAAAATAATGGCACCTAAACCTAATACCGTTAAAACGATATTTTTCTCCCACTTCACGTTTGTGGGGGCAGGTTCTTGTGCCGATTTATTTCGACTTTTCATACCTACTTCAATCACATAGTAGAGAAATATAGAAAGAAACAGCAAAAAGATGATGCCATCACTGCGTGTGAGCAGGTTTTCATTTAATCCCTGTAATTCTGTATCGCTCACAAGTACGAGTAATGCTCCGCTAGCTAGTAAGATAAATGGGATTTCTTTTTTTGTGGTTTCATTCTCTACCATTAAAGGATAAAGGAAGGCTGCGATCCCTACCACTAACGTCACATTAAAGATGTTACTGCCTACAACATTCCCAAGTGAAACTTCGGCATTTCCTTGTAAAGCCGCAATGATACTAACCGTTGCCTCAGGTGAGCTCGTGCCGAAAGCTACAATTGTTAACCCAATCAAAATAGGGGGTACACGAAGTAGCCTGGCAATATTAGAAGACCCATCAACGAATAAATCGGCTCCTTTAATTAATAAACCAAAGCCAATAAGTAATAAGACATATGCCATATTCGTCTATCAAACTCCTTTTTATTTTTACTAGTTTTACCATACCCTCATTAGGCACCATTAAAAAGCATGAAAGGGCATGTTTTACTTCTTAATATGTATAGAAAAAAGCTGTCATTTATTCATTGCTCTTAGACCATATTTATATAATAAATCATTTTATATACAAGGTGTTTCATTTATTTAAGGAACCTGTATCACTTAAATAGTATATCAGGTTTTTATTTTTACCTAAAATTTGAGAGTGTTGTAAAGAACTAATGGTCGGAAAAGGTTCCATTCATTTGTGAAGAGGGTAAGGGATGGGGGAGCTTGAATATTCACGTTTGGCTTGGTTTCACACCCTATTTTTCGCTAATTTGTTAGTAATTCCCTTGAAAGCGTAAATCATTTGGTAAATTATTAAAAGTTCGTGAACGATATATGACAAAGTTGTGAACAAACGTTTCTATTTCGCTAAAATCTGATATAATCAGTCAAGCCCTGATACGTATAACAGCTCCTAGTTTCAGAGTTTTATACTTATAATTTAACAGATTGATAGGAGGGTTAAGAATTATGAAAGCTAAACATCTCCGTAATAGATGGTTAGGTTTGCTGCCTCTCGGCTTGATCTTTTTCTTAAGCGGGTGTGGGCAGTTGGAAATGACTGTGCTCGATCCAAAAGGGCCGGTCGCTCAAAGTCAATATGACCTGATTGTATACTCACTTTGGTTCATGCTTGGAATCATTGTTGTCGTGTTTGCTTTATTTACTTACATGATCATCAAGTACCGTGAGAACCGTCCGGGACGTAAAGAAAGTGACTATGATCCGAACTTGCATGGAAATACAACCATCGAGATCATTTGGACGATTATTCCGGTTATTATTGTCATTCTTTTATCCATCCCGACCGTTACGACATTGTTCGACTTGGAGAAACCTCCAGAACCTGCTGCAGGGGAAGAGGAGAAGGAACCTTTAGTTGTACACGCAACAACAGCGGATTGGAAATGGTTCTTCAGTTATCCCGAACAGGATATTGAAACCGTGAACTACTTACACATCCCAACTGATCGTCCGATTGAATTCCGATTAACGTCGGCAGACGCGATGACAGCTCTGTGGATCCCCGCACTTGGAGGTCAAAAGTACAACATGGCGGGTATGATGACCACATTGTATCTCGAGGCTGATGAAGAAGGGGGCTACGATGGGCGTAACTCTAACTTCAATGGTGAAGGTTTTGCTGCTCAAACGTTCAAAGTTCACGCTGAGAGCGAAGAAGACTTCAACGCGTGGACGCAAAAGATCCAAAACGAAGCGCCAGAGCTAACAGCAGATCGATATAACGAGTTGCTGAAGCCAGGGCTGACGGACGTTGAATCTTTCTCAAGCACTCATTTAGATTACGTGAAGCACCATACAAAAGATGGTATGGGTTACACAATAGAACACTTCCGTGATCTGTATGGGAAGAAACTTGATCTTTATGAAATCGAAAAACAAGAAAGCTTCCAATAGTACGTAAAGAAAGCAGGTGAAGACATGCACATAACAGATATTCTAGTCACCGGTGAACCGATCATCTATGGTGCCATGGTATCAATGGCTTTAGGTGGACTTGCCATCCTTTTCGTTCTGACGTATTTTAAAAAATGGGGATGGCTGTGGCGTGAATGGTTAACATCGGTTGACCACAAGAAAATCGGTGTCATGTATATTTTAAGTGCCCTTCTCATGTTATTCCGTGGTGGCGTAGACGCCATGATGATGAGGGTGCAGCTGGCATTTCCTGATTTGGGATTCTTAAACTCCCAGCACTATAACGAAATATTCACAACGCACGGAACGATCATGATTATTTTCATGGCGATGCCGTTCTTGATCGGACTCATGAACATTATCGTTCCTTTACAAATTGGAGCGCGTGACTTCGCGTTCCCATATTTGAACGCCTTAAGTTTCTGGTCCTTCTTCTTCGGAATGGCGCTCTTTAACATTTCTTTCGTAATCGGAGGATCTCCTGATGCCGGGTGGACAAGTTATACACCACTCTCCGGCGCAGCCATGAGCCCAGGACCAGGACAGAACTTCTATCTTATGGGACTGCAACTATCAGGTATCGGTACCCTTGCTACAGGGATCAACTTGATGGTTACGATTTTAAAAATGCGTGCCCCTGGCATGAAGCTTTTCCATATGCCGATCTTCACATGGTCGACATTGGTTACATGTTTCATCATCGTGTTCGCATTCCCGATTTTAACAGTAGCTCTTGCACTACTTACAATTGACCGTATTTTCGGTTCTCAATTCTTTACGTTGACAGGGGAAGGCCTGCCGATGATGTGGGCAAACCTGTTTTGGATGTGGGGACACCCGGAAGTGTACATTGTTATTCTTCCTGCCTTCGGTATTTTCTCCGAAGTCATTTCCACATTCGCGAAAAAACGTCTGTTTGGCTACAATGTGATGGTTTGGTCGATGATCGTCATTGCATTGCTTAGTTTCTTAGTATGGGTCCACCACTTCTTCACAATGGGTGCTGGCGCATTTGTTAACTCCGTCTTCTCTGTTTCGACGATGTTGATCGCCGTACCGACCGGAGTGAAGATATTCAACTGGCTCGCGACGCTTTATAAATCGAAAATCGAGTTTACTGTACCAATGCTTTGGTCACTGGCCTTCATCCCAAGTTTCATTCTTGGTGGTGTAACAGGTGTTATGCTTGGTATGGCAGCAGCGGACTATCAGTTCCACAACTCGTACTTCCTGATCGCACACTTCCACTACGTGCTGATCGCAGGTACCGTATTCGCCTGCTTCGCAGGACTTGTGTTTTGGTATCCGAAAATGTTCGGTCACAAGATGAACGAGCGTTTGGGTAGATGGGCATTCTGGTTGTTCTTCTTTGGCTTCCATGTGTGCTTCTTCCCACAATATTTCTTAGGCCTAGACGGCATGCCGCGTCGTTTATTCATCACGAACGTAGCAGAATGGCTTCCATTGAACGTTATATCAACTGTGGGTGCTGCCGGAATGGCTCTTGGTTTCGTTGTCTTCGTTTACAACGTTTACTACAGCTTCCGTTACAGTGAGCGCGAAACAACAGGCGACTCATGGAACGGAAATGGTCGTACGCTTGAATGGGCGACGACAACACCAGTTCCTTACTACAACTTTGCTACGGTCCCATATGTTGATGAAATCGATCCATATGTCCGTATGAAAGAAGAAGGCAAAACGACGTTTGAGGAAGACAAAGTGAAGCCAATTCACATGCCAAGTTATACAGGTCAGCCGTTCATCTTTATGGCTTTACTCGGACTTGCCAGCTTCGGTCTCATTTTTGAATGGATGTATCTAGCTGTCTTTGGCTTAATCGGTGGAGTGGTCATGATGATCCGTCGTTCCTTCGATTATGACGATGGTTACTATGTATCGGTTGAAGAAATTAAAGAGACAGAGAAAAAAGCGAGGGGGTTATAATATGGCTGCGGAAGAACTGAAAACAGGTCCTTTAGAATATCGCACCCAAGAAGGTCAAATGGGCATCATGGGCTTCTGGATTTTCCTTGGAGCCGAAGTTGTCCTCTTCGCGACCCTATTCGCAACGTATGCTGTCTTGTTCGGTCGTACAGCTGATGCACCTTTGCCAAGCGAACTGTTTGAGCCGGGCATCGTTCTTATTATGACTTTCCTGCTTTTAACGAGTAGTTTCACATGTGGACTTGCGATTCATGAAATGAGAAGGGGATCGGTCAAAGGGCTGATCTTCTGGATGGCCATTACGTTAGCTCTTGGTCTTGGATTCCTTGGGTTTGAGATTTACGAATTTGTTCATTATGCGCATGAAGGAGCAACGCTTCAGTCTAGTGCTTTCTGGTCGGCATTCTTTGTCCTTGCCGGAACACACGGACTGCACGTGACGCTTGGTATTGGCTGGGCGATCTTGCTCTTGATCCAAATCAAGCAGCGCGGATTGACAAACGTTACAAGCCGTAAATTCTTTATCATTAGCTTATACTGGCACTTTCTTGATGTCATTTGGATCTTCATCTTCACAAGTGTTTATCTGATTGGGATGGTGATTTAATATGTCCGATTCGAAAAAACGAGTACCAATGAATCACGTCATTGGCTTTATCTTATCACTTGTTATGACGCTAGTTGCCGCATGGGCAGCGATTCAATCCGACTTGCCTGTCACATGGGTGATTATCGGCATCATGATTTTGGCCCTGTTACAAGCAGGCGTTCAATTGTTCATGTTCATGCACGTTACGGAAGCTTCAAGCGGAAATGGGCATGTACCATGGAACATGATGTTCCACGGGTTCGCACTTGCCGGAATCGTCGTAGCAGGCTCCCTTTTCGTAATGTCCTTTGGGCATGACCATGGAGATCACGGAGATATGGGTGACATGCAACAACAAGAAGAGCAACATTCAGAAGACCATAACGGTCACTAAAACAAATGGGGGTTATCAGGATGGAACAAAAGCAAAACATGCCGATGGAGGCCGGATGGCCGTGGAAAGATTTGATTGGGTTTATTCTTTGCATATTGTTGACGGCTTTTTCCTTAGGCGGAGCGCTTTATTCCTCCTATGACCATAAATTTGTCTTATATATTCTGACTGGCTTCAGTTTTGTGCAGGCGATGATTCAACTGTACAAACTGCAGCCACAGGATTAAAAAAAAAGAAACGCGTCTTTCCTAATATAAGGGAAGGCGCGTTTCTTTTTTATTTAGCTAAGCTGATCTTTCGTTAAGCTCTTTTTGTATCCAGGGCTTGATTTTACGGTCGCTACCATGAACATCACCCAAGCCACGTGGGCGCCGATTAAACCGAGGTAGAACATGGCCCCTGTAATGGAAAATAATCCTGGATCTGTGTACATCGTCACTTGGAAGAAGTACAACCACATACCGATAAGTAGGATTGATTGCGCTACGGCAAATGCCATCTTTTTTGTTTGTAAGAACAGAAATGGAGCTATTGTCGCCAAGAGCAAGAACATTACAGTTGCACCCATGAAAATCATCTCCTTATTAATGTTTCATTAATGTAAACGTTTTCTTTGACTATATTGTAACAGAAAATTCATACTTTGGACACAAAATGTTCATAATTGGGCTGACAATTTTATAATTTCCTATTTTAGGCTTGTTTAAACGGTTTTCTCAGGTCAAAAAACAAAATTAATCCCTTGAACAAAAAAATAAAATCTTCATTTTTGGCGACTTTATGAAAAAATGTAATTATGCTAAAGCTTTTCTTAACAATAAAGGGTTAATGTTTTCATAAATAAATCAACATTGATGTTGACTGTGTGGTGCACTACATCCTTTATGATTACAGTGAGGTCGGGGACATGTACAAGGTTGGTGAGTTTTGCAAAATGACTGGTTTGAGTAAAGAAACCTTACGATATTATGCTCAAATTAAAATTCTTGAACCAGTCTATATCGATCCACATAATAACTATAGATATTATGATAATGGTTCATACTTGGTTGCGAGGTTGTTGGTTTACTTAAGAAAATTCGATTTTTCTATTCAAGAAATGTTAACGGTTGTTAATGACGAATCATTTGAACACTTAGAAGAGTTAATAAAACAGAAACGAAAAAACTTGCTAAAAGAAGTCAACCGTCTCCAAACGACGATTCAAGAGATGGACGAGTTCTTTGAAATGGAAATGGGGGATGAAGAGGGATGATTAAGTGGCATGAGGAACGAATGATACCCGTTAATATTGAAGTGATCTGGAGCTTGTTCGAAACAGAAAGCCTTTCACGCATTATGCCGAATGTAGTAGAAACCAAAGTTCTTGATAAGAAAGAAGGGGTAGTTGGTACGACGTATCAACAAAAATATAAGGAAGGAAAGCGTGTTGAAACGTACATTGTTGAGGACTTGGAGTATGAGAATACCCCTGAAAAGAAACATAATAAAATTGGTTTCACATTAGCCAAAGCATTTGATATAAAAGCTTCATTTACATTGATTAAGTTGAGTGAGAATGAAACAAGATTTATATATGAAGGTCAAAACGTAGGGCTAAATTTTTTAGGGAAAACGCTGCTTAAATTAGGCGGACAAAAAAACAACCAAAAAGTAGTCGATGATTTTATGGATAGAGTCGAAAAAGAAGCCTTGATTGAAAATCAGTCCTAAGGGATCGCGGGAGACAATAATCAATATCAAGAGTTCAGAGCCTTAGAAGCTCAGTGGATGAGTCGGGATCAATGAAAAAGTCAAATAATCATAATGAAGAAGCAAATCACCTACTGTATATACATGATTTGCTTCTTTTTCTATCTCTGTTATAAGGTAAGTGTACAGCACTTTAATAAAACGTACATGCTTTTGGGCCTAAAGCTTTTGAGGTAGTGTTTAAATGTTTTCCGGTCTAATATCCAATTCAAAATTTGTAATGAAATTTGACTTTATTATTTTATGGTCTCCATTGAAAACATTTACTTTCACTGCGTGATCCCCAATTATTTTTCTGAGCGTGTCTAAATCTATGTCTTCTTCTAAAGGAACAGTGTAACTTGGAGTAAGTGTGGAATGAGGTTTTAATACTTGGGTTTTATCAAGATTTCCAGGGCGAAACTTATTTGTTTTTACCTTCTTCTGAAGTTGTTTATTAGTAATCTCAAATACTACATAATACGGCTGTGAATGTTGTGAAGAATTATTACTTAGGACAGCATCGAGTGATAAAGCTAAACCACTTTCTGCGCTCTCTCTAGGGTGTAATTGAATTTTACTTTCTTTAGTAAACTTTATTGTTTCTCCCTGAGCATAGGAAATATAGGAAAACATTACTGAAGAAAGAATAATTAAGCTTGCAACAATCCATATATACTTTTTCAAAATTATTCCTCCATTATATTTTTCCATGATTTAGTTTATCAGACTATATACTTGTTGGTAAGAGGTGATTAGTGTGAAAAAAATTATTTTTAGCCTTCCTGTTATATTTCTTGTATTCATATTGGGTGTACTCGGTTGGTCTAAATTCCAAAGTTCAAAGACTGGTCCCGATGTTCAGTATTTAATCCCTGAGGGAAAAGAAGGATGTTTCGCTGTAATATATAAAGTCGAAGGTGCTGAACCTCTAGAGATTGAAGATAACACCATTACACATTCATTTTCAGTAGACGGTTTATCTGAAACGTCATCACCGCATAATTTCGGTTGGGAAAGAGAGAACACTTCTGGTTATATAAAGGTCGACTATTTTTATGTAGATGGAGAGGAAAAGGTTAAGATACCTCCTGAAAACATTTATATGGAAACTTCTCCCTCCGGAGCGAAGGTTAATGAAGAAGGAGAAAGAGTAGTATATGAAAACCTGTCGACGTTTTATATCGGAGAAAATGAACCTTCTAAAAAGATAGATTGTACTAAAGTTGCTTTGGAAAAAACAACAAAATAACCTTATCTTAGAAGGGGGATTTTTAAAAGATAAACGCTGTGTCTATTACTGAGTCAAATTTAAGGAAACCGCCGAGTACGTGCTCGGACGCTCGGCGGTGTTAGAGAACGGATGTTAATCCCCCTATCAGCTGTGGATTCAGAAGGGCGGCTCCCTTCGTACATAGTTGAACCCGTCCCCTCGGTTCACACCGGGACAATTAACCTGTCCCTTTGTCCCGGTTACCGTTCTACTATATGCCCCCAAAGTCGAGCAATTTCAATGCTTGTGTCATAGAGGTAATTTGAAGCATGATTCATACAATCTTCTAAGCTAATGATGTTTGGCACAATAGAGAAGCTACTCATGAATGTGCTCCGTAGTTGATCACGGTCTCCTTCTATACTTCCAGATAACAAAATCGCTGGTATACCATACTCCGCAGCTAAATCCGCAACGTAGGCAGGCGCTTTTCCATACAGCGTTTGCTCATCAGATTTCCCTTCTCCAGTAATAAGAAGGTCTGCATCCTTCATGGATTCCTCTAGTTTAATCGCTTCTGACACAAGCTTAGCTCCTGATTCAAGTTCTCCACCTAAGGTTAGAAAAGCAAAACCCAAGCCCCCGGCAGCTCCAGCGCCCGGCGTTTCCATATTGTCTTCATTTAAAAGGCGTCCCCACTTACCGAGGGCCTCATCTAACTGGTTTACCTGCTCTTCTGAGGCTCCTTTTTGTGGTCCATAAACATGACTTGCTCCATTCGGTCTTGTAAGAGGATTGGAAACGTCGCATGCAACTCTGAACGTACATTCTTCTAAACGAGGGTCTAGTGTACTCTTATCAACCGAATCAATGTGGTAAAGGTCTTTACTAAGTGACCCAACCGGTTTTCCTTGTTTGCCCTGAACGTGAAGGCCTAATGCTTGTAAAATACCAAGACCACCGTCATTGGTAGAACTTCCGCCAAGGGCAATCATAAATGTGCGATACCCACGCTCTAATGCATCAAGAATCGCTTCGCCTAGTCCGTAACTTGTTGTCCGTTCAGGATTTCGTTGGTCGGTTGGCACAAGGGTAAGACCAAGAACGCTAGCCGCCTCAATTGCGACCGTACCATCTTCAAGAATCAAGTAACTTGAGTCGATCGGATCACCAAGAGGTCCAGTTAAGCGGATGGACTGACGCTTATGATCCGTTGCAGCTGCAAGCGCATCAAGCGTTCCCTCACCACCATCTGCCATTGGTTTTTGAATTACTGTAAGCTCTGGATGCACGTCTTTAAAAGCGCGCGCAATATGATGAGCGACTTCGCTTGATTCGAGACTTCCTTTGTATGAATCGGGTGCAATGACAATCTTCAAATCGATCCCTCCATTTGTTTTTTTGGCTTTAGTTCTATTACAACGTACAAAAGTGGAGTCATATAGATATAAATGAACTTGTTAGGAGCTAGGGAGCTATTAATACCTTATTATAATTTTACTCTTTTCCATGTGTCTTCTCCCGATGTGTGTTTATATATCTGATTTAAAGATAAAGTCTATTGTTAAAGAAATTATATTTTTATCGATTGTTAAGAGATAGATAACACTTTATCATGAAGAAGTAGGAAATAATTACATAAAGGGGTTTTTACATAATGATACTTGTAAATGAACATAAAAAACAGTTTCACTTACAAAATGATAAAGTAAGTTATATTATCCATATCTTACAGAATGGCCATTTAGGGCATCTTTATTTTGGGAAGCGCATAAGTCATTCAGATGATTTCTCTTATATGTATAAGGAGGGGGAGAGGGTAACAACCTCTTATGTGTACGAAGGGGATCTGAATTTCTCATTAGATTTAGTTCAACAAGAATACCCTGTTTATGGCACTACTGATTATCGTTACCCTGCGTTGCACATTGAGCAAGAAAATGGGAGTCGTATTAGTGATTTTAATTATCAATCCTACAAAGTGTATAAAGGGAAGCCTGAGCTGAGAGGACTACCTCAAACATATACGGAAGATGAAAATGAAGCAGAAACGCTTGAAATTTCATTATATGATCCTATTCTTCAAGCGGAGTTGGTTTTATATTATACGATTTTCAAGAACTACGCAGTCATTACAAGGTCTTCCAAGATTATCAACCAAGGCTCACAATCTTTTCAACTTGATCGTGCACTAAGTGCTTCCATTGATTTCTTTGATTCTAATTTTGATATGGTTCAGTTATCAGGAAGTTGGTCACGGGAAAGGCACGTGAAAGAACGTGCCTTAGAAAGTGGTATCCAGTCAATTGGGAGTACTCGAGGAACGAGTTCTAGCCAGCAAAATCCTTTTTATGCATTGAAAAGGAAGCATACATCAGAAGATCAGGGTGAAGTCTATGGCTTCAGTCTTGTTTATAGTGGGAATTTCTTAGCTCAAGTAGAAGTGGATCATTATGATATGGCTCGTGCATCGATTGGAATCCAACCTTTCGATTTCAGCTGGAAATTAGATCAATATGAAAGTTTTCAATCTCCTGAAGCTGTTCTCGTGTATTCAGATCAAGGTTTAAATGGCATGAGTCAAACCTATCATCATTTGTATCGCAATCGTTTGGTAAGAGGAGAATGGCGTGATAAGACAAGACCGATATTGTTAAACAATTGGGAAGCAACGTATTTTGATTTTGACGAAGACAAGATACTAGATATAGCTTTAGAAGCGAAAAATTTAGGGGTAGAGCTATTTGTTTTAGATGATGGGTGGTTTGGAAAACGAGATGATGATACTACCTCCCTTGGTGATTGGTTTGTGGATCAAAGTAAACTTCCAAATGGTATAAAAGGGTTGTCTGAAAAAGTAACAGACCTTGGGTTAGATTTTGGACTTTGGTTTGAGCCAGAAATGGTGTCTAAAGCTAGTAAACTCTATGAAGATCACCCTGATTGGTTAATTTATGTGCATGGCAGGGCGATGTCTCATGGGAGAAACCAATTTGTTTTAGATTTTTCGCGACAAGAAGTAGTAGATTATATCTACAATCAGATGGCAACTCTTTTACGTGAGGCAGAAATCAAGTACGTGAAATGGGATATGAATCGTTATATGACAGAAATAAGTTCTCAAGCCCTTTCCTCTGACCGCCAAAAAGAAGTTCCTCACCGCTATATTTTGGGAGTCTATGATCTCTATGAAAGGTTAACATCAGAATTCCCAGACGTTTTATTTGAATCATGTGCAAGCGGGGGAGCTAGATTCGATCCAGGTATGCTTTATTATGCACCGCAAACGTGGACAAGTGATGATACAGATGCAATAGAACGGTTAAAAATTCAGTATGGAACATCTTTTGTTTATCCATTAAGTTCTATTGGAGCACACGTCTCTGAGGTTCCAAATCATCAAGTACGCAGGCTCACTTCTTTGAAAACACGAGCAGAAGTTGCGTTTTTCGGTATGTTTGGATATGAATTAGATGTTTCCAAAATGAGTGAAGCAGAGAAGGAAGAAGTAAAAGCTCAGATTGACTTTTACAAACAATATCGTCATTTGATTCAAACAGGAAACTTTTATCGATTACTGACTCCATTTGAGGGGGAGAAGAATCAAACCGCATGGATGGTTGTTTCTGAGGATCAATCAACTGCTATTATAGGATACTACCAAATCCTTGCTAGAGCTAATGATGGGTTTAAACGTCTTCAGCTAAAGGGGCTAGAACCTACGGCAAAATACAAATTATATGAAATAAACTCCTACGAAGACTATAGAGTGGAGCAGGAAACTGCAGAACGATTTGGTGATGAAATCATGTATGCAGGGCTTGACCTTGGCTCAGGGTATTCCGGAACACAAGCAGGAGGGATTAAAGAATCTGGGGACTTCACTTCTAAACTGTGGGTTTTGAAGAAAATGTAAGGGAGTCTAATGAAAAAGGAGAGTACTCTATCAAAATGAGTACTCT
The DNA here is from genome assembly GCF_000770675.1 of Pontibacillus chungwhensis BH030062. Taxonomy (GTDB): domain Bacteria; phylum Bacillota; class Bacilli; order Bacillales; family BH030062; genus Pontibacillus; species Pontibacillus chungwhensis. The sequence continues at coordinate 13,546 of NZ_AVBG01000004.1, read as the reverse complement.
CCTTTTTATGGGGCTTTGTTTGTGATACCGCTATGATCTTTTAATCACTCTAAGTCGGTGCAACACTAAATAGTAACAGAGTTTTAATATGAGAAATTATTGTGAAACTTGTTTTCCACCATGAAAGAAGTTTTGTAAAATAAGGACACACGCGCCAATAGCAGAGGCATTATCTCCTAATTGTGATGGAACAATTTCTGTCTCTTTAGCAGCGTCAGTAATAATTCTTGCTTGAATAGTCTCCTGGAGGCTATCCAAAATAAATTCACCTGCATGTGAAACCCCTCCACCAATAATGATACGGTTAGGGTTAATGGTATGAATGAGGTTGGTCAGCCCAATACCTAAGTACCTTCCAGTTTGTTTCAATAATTCTTGACTAAATTCATCCCCTCTTGTAGCAGCTTCAAATACGATTTCCCCGTTTACCCGTTCTAGATCTCCTTGAACTATATCTGTAATCATTGATGTATTCCCGGCTTTTAATTCTTTTATGGCACGTTGAGCGATGGCAGGTCCCGCAGCAAGAGTTTGAAGGCATCCATAATTTCCGCAGCTGCATTTTGGTCCAGATAGGTCAATGGTCATGTGGCCAATTTCTCCAGCTATAAAATTAGCGCCCTGAAATAATTCGCCTCTAATCATAATCCCGGCACCGATCCCGTGACCAACATTTATTCCTACGATATTATCTTCGTCATTTCCATTTCCTAACCACCATTCCCCAAGTGTCATAGCTTTTGCATCATTCTCAACATGAACCATCATGGAAAACTCCTTAGCTAGCTCTTCTTGTATAGGGATATTGTGTGTTTGGAAAGATGGGGCAAATAAAGATACACCTGTATTTACATCAACTATGCCGTGCATAGCCACGCCAATTCCTAAGTACTTGTCCTTATTCCTGCCCCCCTTTTGCATGATCTGATAGATTCCTTCTTTCATCTTTTCAATTAGGTCATTAGCTTCTGGTTGTGCTTGGATATCAAGCATCAGTTGTTCAACTAATTCACCATAAAGATTAGTGATTACAAATTTTATATGGTAACGCCCTACATCTATACCCATAATAAAAAATTGATTCGCGTTGATTTCAAGATATGTAGGCTTCCTGCCCCCTTGTGAAGAACCTTGAGTCGTTTCTACAACGAATTGACTATCAAGTAGCTCTTTCACGATGTTACTAACAGTGGGAGGAGTTAAATTTGTTTGTTTGGCTATATCTGCACGGGAAATGGGCCCTTTTGAGCGAATCATATTTAGAATAACCGAGCGGTTGATTGACTTCATAAGTTGAAAGCTACCGCGTGTATATTTTGTAGACATATAATCTCTCCTAGGTATTCCGTCTGTAGTTTCACTATATCATATATGAAAGTAAATTAATTTAACGAAGTATTTAAAAATGAGTTTTAAAATTTTTATTCTAAGGTTGTATAATGAATGGCTTTAGTGAGAGTATTTTGCAACTTAAAACTGTTGGTATTAGTAGGGGGGAAACAAATAGTAGCCTATATCTTGTTAAAGAGCAAAAATATAAAATTTGTCATAAAATTTTTAAAAAAACTTTTCAGAGTTTATTTCTTATGATAACTTAGCATTAAGTTAATTAAATTAATTTATTAAGTTTTTTGAAAGCGCATTAATTTTATCCAAATAAGACAATACGAAAGGATACATAGACAGAATGATTTTGGGTTAAGGATTGTGCGGTTGAATAAAAACAAAATGAATGTCTTTAGAAAGCAAGGGATAGGGATGCGTTATTTAAGAAGTCTTATGCTCGTGTAATTTAAAGTAAAGTTTGATAAAAGGGGAGAACTATATGAATCTGTTTACGATCGTGTCTTTTTTATTTTTCACTGGTTTAGTTGCTCTAATTTCCTATTACATTACGAGAAAAGAAGATTTGAATTCACATGATGGGTACTTTTTAGGTGGTAGAAGTCTTGGAGCTTGGACTATTGCAGGCTCTTTAATGTTAACCAATCTATCCACCGAACAATTAATTGGACTGAACGCTCAAGGTTATTCCACCACCATTGCTGTAATGGGTTGGGAAGTAGGTGCTGCCATTGCATTAGTTATTGTAGCGTTCTTTCTTTTACCGAAATATTTAAAAGGTGGAATTACAACAATTCCTGATTTTCTAGAAGATCGTTATGATTTCGGTACAAAGCAGATTGTAACCATTCTATTCTTATTTGGGTATATATTTAATCTATTACCTCCAATTTTATATTCTGGAGCGGTTGCCATTAATGGCTTGTTCAACATACCAGAAACTCTTGGGATTGGTAGACTTCCATCTTTATACCTTACTGTACTAGGTATAGGAATTGTAGGATCTATTTACGCAATTTTTGGAGGTTTGAAAGCGGTTGCCGTTTCCGATTCGATAAATGGTGTTGGACTTTTGCTTGGTGGGTTACTGATTCCGGTTATTGGGTTATACGTTCTTGGAGATGGTTCGATTGGTGCTGGTTTCAACACAATCTTGCAAGATTCCCCTGAGAAGATGAATTCCATTGGCGATTCTGATAGTCCTGTACCATTTAGCACGATGTTTACAGGAATGTTGCTTGTGAACCTCTTTTATTGGGGTACTGCCCAACATATTATGCAGCGTGCCATTTCAGCTAAAAGTTTGAAAGAAGGGCAAAAAGGAGTTTTGATTGCGGCCTTCTTAAAATTATTGGGCCCGGTTTTCCTTATTCTACCTGGTATTATCGCTTTCAATATGTTTGGTCCTGACCTAGAACCAACAAATGCTTATCCAAGACTTGTTAATGAGATATTGCCAACACCTTTAGTAGGCTTTTTTGCTGCTGTATTATTTGGGGCTATCCTTTCTTCCTTTAACTCAGCACTAAACTCATCCGTTACATTAATTGCTTTAAATATTTACAAGCCATATATAAATCCAAATGCTACAGATAAAGAAGTGGTTCGTAAAGGTAAATATTTCGGTACGGCAATTGCTTTATTCGCTATTTGTATTGCTCCCTTAATAGATTTGGTACCACAAGGATTTTTCCAATACCTACAGATGGTAAACGGTTTTTATAACGTACCGATCTTCACGATTATGATTGTGGGTTATCTAACAAAACGAGTGCCAGCAATTGCAGCGAAAGTATCCTTGTTTGTGTTTATCTCTACTTACGCGACGACTCAGTTAGTGTGGGATACCGGGTTACATTTCCTTCATATCTTAGGTATTCTATTCGTTATATGCTCCACTCTAATGTTATTAATAGGCAAGCTATATCCAAGAAATGAAGAGTTCCATTTAGAAGAAAAAGCGAAAGTAGATATGCAACCATGGAAGCTGGTCTATCCAGTGGGAATTGCGGCGACTGTAGCGATGATTATTATCTATACACTACTGTCACCGATAGGGATTATATAAACTAAGCAAACCCTAAATAAAAAAATATTGGAGGTTTTTATATGAGCTATTTTGGAGTGGATTATTATCCAGAACATTGGCCATCTAGCCAGATGGAAGAAGATTTAACAGGCATCAAAGGTCTTGGAGCTAATATGATACGGATCGGTGAGTTTGCTTGGCATGTAATGGAACCAAAAGAAGGAGAATTTGATTTCTCTTATTTTGATAACGTAATAGAGCAAGCTAAAGCCTATGATTTTAAGGTTATGTTTGGTACACCTACAGCTACCTTTCCTGCCTGGCTGGCTAACAAATTTCCTTCCATTCTCTCAAAGGATGAATATGGAACAGTGAGAGAGTTTGGTGGGAGACGCCAATATTGCTTTAACTCGGAGGAATATCGTCAGTATAGCGCCCGCATTACTCGTGAATTAGTCAAGCATTATAGAAATGAAGAAGCTATTGTAGTATGGCAAGTCGATAATGAATTTGGTCATGAAGGAAGTGATCAATGCTATTGTGATCAATGCAAGGGAGCATTCCAAAAGTTCCTGAAGGAAAAATATAATGATATTCAAGAGTTAAATGAACGCTGGGGGACTATTTTCTGGGGGCAGACTTACAATGATTTCACGGAAATTCCTGCTCCTACGCCTACAATAACCACCCATAATCCAAGTTTGAAATTAGATTGGGCCCGTTTTCGCTCTTTCTCTCTTAACAGCTATGCTCATCAAATGACGGAAATTGTTCGAGAAGAAAAAGGTCCTCATCAAGAAATAACGACAAATGTTTCTGGTGGTTTCTTTGATAAGTGGTTTGACCATGAAGAGAATTTGCGACCAATGGACTTTGTTTCCTATGATAATTACCCAGTTTGGGGAGGTCTTGAAAAACCCATACCTCCTAGCGAAATAGCGATGACACTTGATTTCAATAGAGGATTGAAGGGTCAAAATTTCTGGATTGTAGAAGAGCTGATGGGAGCACAAGGCCATGATGTCATTGGATACCTACCTCGTCCTAATCAAGCAAAGCTGTGGTCTTATCAAGCTTTTGCTCACGGGTGTTCAAATATGCTTTACTTCAGGTGGCGTGGGATGACTAGAGGTGCGGAACAATTCTGTTACGGAGTTATAGATCATGATAACCGTTATGGACGTAAGTATCATGAGGTGAAGGATGTCTTTACCGAAATGAGCAAGTACGATCAGCTATTAGAATCTCCTATTGAAGCAGAAATCGCAGTGCTCTACGATTATGATAATATTTGGTCTTGGCGTGCTCAAACTCAAAGTAAAGACTTCCATTTTAATCAAGAGCTTATGCGTCTGTATCAGCCTTTTTATGATTTAAATACTAAACTAGATGTCATACCGGCAGATCGTGATTTTTCCAACTACAAGGTAGTTTTGGTACCCGTTATGCAAGTGCTGAATGAAGAATTAGCTACTCGTTTGAAAGAATTCGCAAAACAAGGTGGAACGGTAATCTTTTCTTTCCGAGCAGGTTTGAAGGATAAAGATAATGTCATAAACTTTGGCCAGACCTTACCAGGCCCCGTTGCAGATTTAACCGGAATACGTGTAGAGGAAATTGAATCATTAACAGCAGAACATCGCCTTTCCGTTAAAGGAGAGCATGATCTTTCACAAGAAGAGAGTTATGTGAATATATGGCGAGATCTGATTGTACCAGAGGGTGCAGAAACCATTTACCGATATACGGATTCCCTCTATAAAGAATATGCAGCAGTTACGAGGAATTCATATGGAGATGGAGAAGCTTTCTACATTGGCGGTGGACTTGATGTAGAGGGACTTAGACCACTTGTTAAAAAGGTAGTAGAGAATCATAATATAGATTATGAAGAATCTCCAATTGGAGTAGAAGTGTATACTAGAGTTGTTGATGAAAAAGAATATCAATTTATTATGAATCATACAGAAGAAGAAGTATCGTATATGGATAAAGTACTTGCGCCATATGAGACTCAAATCGTAAAAAAATAACGTATACTACTTTTAATAAAAGCCTTGAAGCATACAATAGCTTCAAGGCTTTTTTATTGAGCGTTTCTATGATTTATAAGGAAGCGGTGGGAAGGATCCTGCGCTTCTTTACTTTTATTCTACGAGTAATACTGATAAAAAAAGCAAACCACTTAATTAAAAGTGATTTGCTCCTATATTATGAAGATTTGATGGAAGAACAGCGACGGTTTTCATGCATTTTTATAGAGAAAATAAGGAAGATCAGAACCGCCCCCGTGCTTCTTCCGCCAAATCCCAAATCCTTTGGTCTGTTGCTCTATAGTGTTAAATGAGTTCTTTGGTTAACTTATAGTCTTCGCTACCGTTGTCACTGTATCTTATAAGGATATCAAAAGTAGGAAATGAAGATACTAGGTGGTTATACATCTCAAGAATTGCTAGATGGTGCTTGGGTTCACTCATATTAACTTTCCTCCTGCTCCAATAAGTTTTTAATCCTTTTAATGGAGCCACTTTAAGTATTGTTTGAAAATATTATTATAATAAATTGTTCTAAAATCTATTGGAAAAATTTATTGAACGAACAGATTTGTGGTAAAATGTGGTAGTATAAAGTCAAAAAATTGTGGAGGGGTAATATGCTGGTATCTAGATCAAGACGAACAGTTACGAAGAGATTGATGGGACTAAACGAAAGAAACAGTAAGCTTTACTCGGATTATGTTGAATACCTTCAAAAGAGCGGTAAGGGTAAGACGACTATCACAAATTATTCAAACAAGGTGCTCAATTTTTTGGAAACGCTTCGTGAAGATCAAAAGATAGAGGACACTCCATTTGTTATTATGGAAGACTTTATTAGTGCAGCTCAAGCTGAGAGCAGTTTTAATAATAGAGTCTACGCTCTAAAGAACTTCTGGCGGTATTTATCCGAAGAAAAGGGCTTATCTTTGTTGATTAGTAGTGATAAGCTAGGATCAATTGTGTTTAGTCCTGGTGATGTACGTCAAAGTATTCAAAGGGGAGCGGTACCTTTGACAATAGAACAAGTCGTACTCATCAGAGATACTTATAAGCGTGATAATGAGAATAAAAGATTATTCACTTTTGAAATGATCTATCGACACGAGGTTAAGTGGAACGATTTAGCAAAATGTCATCGGAAGAACTATTCACCAGAAAATAGAGAGTTCAAGATTACTAAAAATAAATCCATCAATATTGATGATTACATTGCTGATCTCATTGAGCGTGATGACGCTATTCTTGACAGAGTTTCTATGTCAGGTCATCAATATAGATTAGTTGATATGTCGGAGCTTCTTGGGCGTGATGTAAGGTGGATTGACATCGAAAAAACACATGACAAAAACTTCGTTGCGTGTCCGAGATGTCAGAAAGAAAATGAAATGCAAGCTGATAACTGGGTTTTAGTGTCTGTAAATGAGAACCACACGAAGTGGTTGGTATGTAAGTCATGTGTCGAACAAGGTGAATCAAATGACTAAACTACATTTGTATGAAATAGGTACCTTGAATCGGTATAAATTCAATTCACATGATGGTTTCTCTCATTTTAAAGAAGGAGTGGAAATAAAAGTTGATGAATATGAAATTGACTTAGGTGATATTCGTAAAAAACAACAAAAACATTTACCGGATGTCCTTGAAACAAGCGAAATTGATGAGGAGAACCTTCAAGACGAATTATTAAAAGAAATCCAGAGTATCCAGGGGTCCCTGGAAAGAACAACACAAGCGCAAGATCGTATCAGAAGATCGGCTAAACTAGTGAGAAAGCTAAAGACTCTTTATAAACATGAATGTCAGTTATGTGATCCTTCTGAGCCATTCTTGCCAATTATCATGGAGACCGGTGTTAAATATGTTGAGGTTCATCATATAACAAGTATTGGGTTAGCTAATACCCCTGAACAGAAGCAAGATATTGAAAGCCTTGATACTTATCAGAATACTGTTGTGGTTTGCCCTCAACATCATATGCGATTACATTTTCACCAAGGTGGCACGGATAATTTAATTAAGGAAAACAATAAATTGAAGTTTGTCTTTAACAATGGTGAGACAGAAGAATTGTATTTGAATTACCATTTAGATGAGTTTGACCATAGTTTTCTATAGAAATCAGCAAATGCAAGTCACATCAGACGATTGTGATAAATAGTATACAGGATAGTTAAAAGCTCTCTGTGGAAATCGTATGGCATATGTGAAAAAAACTGATTCTATAAAGAACCAGACTCTTGTTGTGGTAAATTAGTTTAGTCGGATTTCTTGGCGAAGGTTGCCGAGATCGAATCCTTGCTTCTCGATCTGCTCCCTGTATTGGTCAGCGGCGATCCTGACTTGTTCTGAACCAGTATCACCTTCAATAGTCACGCTGCCTTCGATTGACATCATGTGCTTGTATCGAATAGTAGTTCGACCACCAGGGAAGGTAGCTTGAAGCTGTCCAGCTAAACCACCCAACTCTCCGCAAATGTTATCCACTTCACGGCTTACGGCTTTGTAAGCGTTGATGAACTCTTAGAAATCCCCTTAAAGAATGTTTGCCAGAATGCTGGTCCTGATTTTGTCAGATTAGATAATAGACCTTCTTTCGCGTTTGAGAGCGAGCTTCCATTGAAAGAAAAAACGTGGAGCTCAAACGTTTCCACGGTATATCCCGAGCTAGCGGATATGGCCTCTTAACCATGATGAATCAAGAGAAATTAACCGATATAGCGGTTAATTTCAAAAGGATAGTAGCCATCCTACCTCTAAAACCTCATCTATTTTTAGGCTATAACCCAACATAATAGTACTTTTAATATGTGGTCATTTTCACGTGTGATTTAAATTGAAAAAAACTACTTTTTCACTGGACTTGGGGATTAATAGTAAAGTCAGTTAAAACCGGTGTAACGTATTATATAAACACCCATGAAGAACTAAAAAATTAGAGATGAGAAAAGAGCTTTGAAGTTTTTGTCATAACCTCTTTTTCTATGTGCTAAAAGACTTGAAACAATTTCCCCTAGATAAGAGATTAGTTTCAAGACTGATTTGGAAATGGTAAAATTAACATATAAAATGCTTTATAGATGGAGGGGTATTTTGAAACTAATATGGGTTGAAATTTGGAATTATAGAAACTTAGATGGAATAGAGGTTGCGTTGCATCCAGATATGAATTTTATTGTAGGGGAGAATAATTTAGGGAAATCAAATTTTCTAGCGATGTTAAACACTATTTCCGCTTCAAGATACTTTCGTGAGCGTGACTTCAAAAATCCAGACAATTCAATTGAAATAAATTTACAATTACAACTTGATGATGAAGAAATAGGATTATTTGATGATTATTTTTCTCCTCACGATGAACAGATTAATATAATCAATATAACTTTAAAACAAGATAGTCCAGAAGAAATATTTAAGTTTTTACATAAGGAAACTGAAGAGGAAATATCTCATAAAACTTTAAGGAAGTTAAATTTCATAAACTATTCATCATTTAGGAATCCTCAAAACGAGTTAAATTTTGATAGGGGAACAGGTGGAGGAAAGTTCTTAAAATACCTTGTTGAACGTTATTTAAAAGAAAATTCAACAGATGGAAAGAATCAGTTTATCGATGAGAACGATTTTACTGATTTATTAAAGTACTTAAATAAAAGTATAGGAAAAATTGAAACAATAAATAACTTTTCTATTGCTGCTCATTTGGATAATGAGGTTGAAAAGGTTCTATCTAAACTAATAGTTTTAAAGGGTAACGGGGATCACTATATAAATGATATGGGTTATGGTGTGCAATTTTTAAATATTATACCCTTAGTAATTATTGATAACATATATAACATAATAGAAAAATCTCGTAGGTCAGGTGAAAATGTTTTAGAACAAGATCGGAACGAACATTATCTTCCGGTTATAATAGGTATAGATGAACCGGAAATACATTTACACCCATTCATGCAACGAAGCTTAATAAAATACTTATCCGAAATAACAAAGGGTGAAGATCAAAATTTTAATAGTATATTAAAAGATTTATTTGATGTAGATAGAGTTAAAGGACAGCTAATTTTCGTTACTCACTCTCCATTTTCAATACAAAATAATTATAAACATATTGTGAGGTTTTTTCAGGATGAAAGTGGAGAGCTGAGTGTGAAAAGTGGATCTCAAATAACTTTTAAACCTGATATAGAAAAGCACCTAAATAAGAATATGGAAATAATTAAAGAAGCATTTTATGCTAAAAGTGTATTGGTAGTAGAGGGGGAAACAGAAGAAGGAGCATTTCCTATTTTCGCTCAAAAGTTGGGATATGATTTCGATAAGTTAGGGGTCAGTATAGTAAGAGCTGGTAGTGTAAATAGTGTACCTCCTTTAATGAATTTATTTAATAAATTTGGTGTTAATGCTGTAGGAATAATTGATAAAGATGATGGGAATATGGAACGTAAAGCTTTTCAAAATGTTGAAAACTTGTTTGAAACTAATTTTGTTGATTTTGAAGAGGAGTTATCACACAGTTTTCAACCTGAAGATTATGCTAGTTTCTTAGTAGAAAATATTCCTGAAAAGAAAGGCTTTCTTATTGGTACTGCAAAGAAGTTAAATATCCAATTTAACCCTGCGAACCCAAACTTGCATGAAGAATTCAAAGCTATTAAAGAACAAGACAAAATACGATTGAAATCTGAATTGCAATCCGGTATACATTCACAGTTGTCAAATATTAAGAGCATTATTGTTGGTAAGGAATTGGGGAAACATACTACAGTGATTCCACAAATCTATATTGAAACGATAAGGTGTTTGGTGGGGGGATCTGATGATTGAACATACTGACATAAAAGATAAAATTACAGAAATACATGGTGATGATAAATCACAATTAGATGTAATATTTTCGGACGGTAAAAAAATAATGGTAGAAGCACCTGCTGGTTATGGTAAAACACAGACGCTTATTAGTAAAATTGCATATGACATTGTGGCCAAGAAAATAAAGAATTATAAAAAAATATTAGTGATCACATTTAGTGTGAATGCAGCACATAAAGTTAAAAAGGACATAAAGTCAAAGTTACCCGTATTGCTACAAGACGCTTTAAAGCCAAAACCTAAGGAGATTGATGGAAAAGTGGTGGTTTCTAATTACCATGGCTTTTGTCGTGGAATATTAAAGAAATACGGATATTTACTTCATCAGAATTTGAAAGAAGTTGATTCCTTTAAAATTTTCAACACAAAAGAAGAAATAGGATTAACTAAAGAAGAATTAAAGGTAATCAGTAAATTTGAACACGATGTAAGAATTATTAATTATGCAGGAATTGAACAAAATAAGCATAAATACTTAAAAATATTAATTAAAAAATTATTAGACAATAAATATATTACATATGATGGGATAATATTATTAACTGAACTGTTACTTAAAAATTACCCCAGTGTTTTAAAGTTTTATCAAAGTATATTTCAATCAATTGTTATAGATGAGTTTCAAGATACTAACGTTTTAAGCTGGGAATTAATGAATTTAATTATTAGTGATAAGTCTAATGTTCAATTTTATGGTGATTCTCTTCAAAAAATTTATGGGTTTATTGGGGCTATCCCTAACCTTTTAGATGATGCCGCTGAAAAATTTGATATGGAATATCATCATTTAAAGTATAATTATCGATTTAAAGATAATAAGGAAATGTTGTTATTAGATAATAATATTAGGGAGATTGCGAAAAATCCTATAAATCCAAATATGGAAAGTGAAAGTGAGGTCAAGTTAAACCTTTTTGACTCTCAATATGATGAAGCAAAAGGCATAGTACAATTAGTTAATTCTTTAGACCTTAATCAAGCCAACGAAAAAGTAGCTATATTATATAGGCAAAGAGGTAGAAATTTAGATATTGTTCTTAAAGAATTTGAGGATAAGGGAGTTCCGTATTTTAATGGTTTATATTTACAAGATGAAGATCCTGTTTATAAAGACTTTCATCAACAATGTTTGAATAGATTTATTGAGTTTTTTAAGAATAGAGATTCAGTATCTAAGAAAAACCTTATGGAATTCTATTTAGATTTTAAATCCATAATAAAAATTAATTCAAAATCTCAACCTTTGTTAAGGTTACTAAAAGTTTTTATAGAACAAGTTATTAAAGAAGCAATTTGGAAACATCTAAATTCAGAAGATAGAAAGAATTTCATAATCAATTTTCTTATGGGTAAAGGATTGAAGAACTACATTGAATACGTTAAAGAAAGTGTAATCATTTCTACGGTTTTCGGAGCAAAAGGGTTGGAATGGGAATACGTTATTATTCCAGACTTAGAGAAGGATTCAATTCCTAATTATATGGGGATGTGTAAAGGGTGTTCCTTTAAACAAAATTGTAGGCTTATTATAGACGAAGACAACGAAAAGAGCTTTATAGATGAATTAGGAGTTTTTTATGTGGCTCTTACTAGGGCTAGAATACAAACGTATTTCACAGCCAGTGAAATAAATGGATATGGATACAGAACTAATATAACTTGTTTTCTAAAACTGCAGGGTATTAGCATGAATATTAACAAAGATGTTAAGTCAATCTTTAAAGAAGCGTAGAGACGGTTCCTGCGCTTCATTATGACTATTCTCAAATATTTTATCAAATGGTATAGTAACCGTAAGTTATTCTAAGAATTTCACAGGTTTAAAAAGAAGCAAATCACTCATATACAGGTGATTTGCTTTTATATTGGGGAGATTTAACTTTTATCGCCGGTGGCTATCCGCCATAATGCTTTTTAAAACAGTTCTACTCAATATCACTACCAAAATGATCTTGAATAAATTCTCTTTCCTGTGCAATCGACATAACGCCAGTTGCTTTCCCAACTGTTCCGCCTTGCATTTCCCAAATCATGTTATGGTGGTCATCTATGTTAGCGAAATCTTTGTTTTTCCATGCGTTGAGAATTTCTAAGTAATCTTGCTTGTGAGTGTAATTGTTCATCTCAACCACTTCAATTAAACGATTTACACGATCCATTGTGATGGGTAAAGTACCCCATTTTTTGTTAGCGATGACTTTTTGATGAGACATTTGGTGAATAGCGTTTTGAATAGCGCTCTCGGACGTGCCTTCTGTATATATTTCTTCAATGGGTGTGTCTCGTTTTTCGTTAAGCTCAATAAAATTATTTTCCTTTTTTTCGCTATCTTTAGAAACGGTTACATCTAGGTCTGTTCCGGGTTCAACTTCTTCTTGTTTTTCATCAGCTTTAGCATCGTTCGTTAGCAATTGTTCTGATCCACCGTACAAAATAAAAAAGATAATCCCTGTGCCTGCTAAAAAAATAGAAGCCAACGTAATAACGAACCAATTTTTCACTAAGAATGTTTTCATTGTTATAATCTCTCCTTAATTGATTGTTTTCACTTCTTTCACTTCCATAGAAAATAAACGATCCTAAATGGGAAGCATCAGGGTTATGGTTTGAGCTCTTTAGGTGCGACAATTCTAAATGACTATTTTACACATGCTATATTTGTCCGATTAATAGGTATATATAAAATTATATCGTAGAAACATTGAACCAGAAAGCTATTCTTGGGAAGTAGTTCCAATTTTTATGGGTTATATATGAAGTGGCAGTGTAATTTCTGAACGAAAAAACATTAACATACTCACCGAAATAAGGCGTAACTAGAATGGAACGGCTTCAAGAACATATGAAATCCCCATGCAACGATTACATCCGCTATGATAATGATGAGCCATCCAAGCATCTCAAGACGAAACAAGGATTGAGAGGCTTGGATGTCTTTGAATGTCGTTGTCACATCTCCTTCTATAACTAATGAACTGTGCACATAGCCTTGAGCAAACATAGCAGCAACTGTCATGAGAATGAACGCAACACCAGAGATCACTGCTGCATGTTGCTGCATGTTTTGATAGGGGTTCATTCTTATGTTCATTTACGTACCTCCTCGAATTTGATCTAAGTATGATTGTATTCTGTCTTAGAGAGACTTTTATTGACTTAAATAAAGGAATTTGTGCTTTTAAATATTTGGGTGTAAGAATAGTGGAGCTTTTGTAAACGTCAAGTTGATTTTTACACTTTCTGCTCATTGAACTTTTAC
>NZ_AVBG01000037.1 GCF_000770675.1 Pontibacillus chungwhensis BH030062 | reverse complement strand
ATATCTGTAAATGTGGAAAGCGTTTCTTTGAAGATAACCATCTCGTAAAACGATATCAACGGCACTCAAAGGAGTGGAATCAAGCTTTAGGTCTTAGGGTTATACAGGGCAAAAATTTCAAAGATACAGCCGCGCTGTTTCGCACTTCGCCAACCACAGTGATGCGGCGGTTTGATGAGCTAGCCACTCCGATGTTGAAAAAAGTAGAAACTCTCCCGCCAGTCATCGCGATTGATGAGTACAAGGGCGATACAAGTGCAGGGAAATATCAAGTCGTTATCGCCGACGGAGACACTGGCCAACTCCTAGATAT
>NZ_AVBG01000036.1 GCF_000770675.1 Pontibacillus chungwhensis BH030062 | reverse complement strand
TCCCACGAGTGGTATGGTTTTGCAAAGTAAACAAAAATATTTAGTTTACGTGCAATTACTTCGTGAAAACTAAATTCTTTTCCATTATCTGCCGTTATTGTATGTATTTGGTCTCTAAAAGGTTCCAAGGCATCGATGGCAGCTTTAGTTAGCGGGCTGGCATCTTTCCCGCTAAGTAGTCTTATCCATACTAGTCCAGTTACCCTGTCGTTTATAGTTAATAGTGCTCCTTTGTGATTCTTTCCAATGACTGTGTCAATTTCCAAATCACCAAAACGTACTTTCTTGTCTAATCTCGTATGCCGTCTTCTGCTTGAAAAAA
>NZ_AVBG01000040.1 GCF_000770675.1 Pontibacillus chungwhensis BH030062 | reverse complement strand
CGTCCTGGTGCTGGACGACTGGGCGCTAGCCCCGCTGGAGGAAGGAGCCCGGCATGACCTGCTGGAGGTGATCGACGACCGCGCTGGCAGCCGCTCCACCATCCTGACGAGCCAACTGCCCATCGAGCACTGGCACGGCTGGATCAACGACCCGACCCTGGCCGATGCCATCCTCGACCGCCTGGTGCACAACGCCTACCGACTG
>NZ_AVBG01000002.1 GCF_000770675.1 Pontibacillus chungwhensis BH030062 | reverse complement strand
TGACGTTACATGTTGTTTCGTTCAGTTTTCAAAGATCAAATGTTTCTTTAAAAGTGTTTGTATAACTTGTCCACCGTTTAACAGCGACTTAATTATCGTAACACATGGTTATTTTTGAGTCAATAACTTTTTTTAAAAAAGTTATAATCTCTTTTTTTAACCTGATTTCTAACTCCTTATAGAAGTTGGCGATTGTTTCTAGTATAATAAGAAACTTGCGCCTTTCGAAATCGTTTTGTTTTGCCGCTCTCAATGCGACATATATAAATATACCACGCTGTATTTTATAGCGCAATGGTTTTTCTATATTTTTTTGGTTTTTTTATTAAAAAAGTACATAAAAACAAGAAAAACCCGCTCATAGCGGGTTTTTCTTTCGTTAGTAGCATTTACTATTAAACAACAAACATTTGAATTGCAGCAAGTGAGGCTAGTCCAGGAAGCCCTAAAAACCCTGAAACGAAAGCTGTGAATACGTTTATAGGAATGTGGATTCCAAGAGAAGCACCAAATACATTGAAAAAGAACAAGAATAAGACACCGATAACAACCTTAATTGCTCCACTTCCTAAAAAACGCAGTGGTTTTAAAGGAGCACCCGCTATCAGCAAGACGCCGATCATCAAGACTACGCTTATAATAATGACTGTAGTATCCAAAATAAATCCCCCTTTGCCTGTCCTACATTAAATGTATGAACAAACCCAGGGGGAAATGACAAAATCATTGATTCATGGCTCTTATTTCTCTTTTCCTTGCTTCTTTTAATAAGTAGAAGTATTTCGCTTCTACTAAATGCAAATCCATTATACCTTTATCACTTGCATCAATACTGTGCTCCATTATTCGCTCAAGAGATTCCCATTCTTGCTTGAGACGTTGGATTTGATCCAGAAGCTGTTGATCGCATTCTTTTTTCTTGATCCTTTTACGTCTAAACATGATGTCCCCTCTTTTACAATTCTCTTCTTCCTTCTAATGCTTTTGATAATGTAACTTCATCGGCATATTCAAGATCGCCACCCACAGGTAACCCGTGAGCAATTCTTGTGGTACGGATACCAGCCGGTTTTACTAGGCGCGAAATATACATTGCTGTAGCTTCTCCCTCTATATTAGGGTTTGTAGCAATGATGAGTTCTTGAACCCCTTCATCTTGAAGACGGTTGATTAGGCTCGAGATATTAATATCCTCTGGTCCAATTCCATCCATAGGAGAGATAGCCCCGTTCAATACGTGATACCTGCCACTGAACTCTTTCATTTTTTCCATAGCAATTACATCTTTAGGATCTTGAACTACACAGATTACACTAGAATCGCGTTGTTCATCCTGACAAATGGCACAAGGATCCTGATCGGTAATGTGGCCACATGTAGAACAGTGAGTTAGTTCTCTCTTAGCACTCACTAATGCTTTAGCAAAGTCTAAAACATCATCTTCTTGCATTTCTAATACGAAAAAAGCCAGGCGCGCAGCCGTCTTGGGCCCAATCCCTGGCAATTTCGTAAAACTATCGATCAATTTGGAGATGGGTTCCGGATAGTACATCTCAATTCCTCCTAGAACATTCCAGGCATATTCATTCCTTTAGTAAATTGCCCCATTGTATCGTTCGTTTTATCATCTACTTGCTTTAATACATCATTTGTAGCTGCAAGGATTAGATCTTGTAGCATATCAACATCATCAGGATCTACAACATCTTCTTGGATTTCTACATCCGTGATTTCTTTCTTACCATTAGCTACTACTTTGACAACTCCGCCACCAGCTGTAGCTTCAAAGCTCATCTCGTGTAGTTCCTCTTGAGCTTTCATCATTTTCTTTTGCATTTTCTGCATTTGCTTCATCATATTATTCATATTACCTTTCATGGCAATACCTCCTTTAGTCTTCTTGAATATCTAATAAATCATCGCCAACTAACTTACGCGCTTCAGCTATAAGTGGATCTTCCTGTTGAGATTCCTCTTCTGGTTGATCTTGTTGACGTTGCTTCTGGACATACTCTTCACGCATCTCTTGCCAATTCGTTTCAGGGATTGGAATGATGGTAATTTCTTTCCCCATAAACTCAAGCAACTGCTGCTGGATAATGGCTTGGTTTTCAAGAGCGAGTGAGCAGTGAATTTCATACTTAAAGGACAAGACAATTGCATTGTCAGATGCAGCTCTTGGTGTACTATTCATTAACCTTGCATGAGCTGGCGGACTCGTCTGTCTAAGAGAATCCATAAAGTTAGCCCACTGGTTTTTAATCGTTTGTAAATCTTGTTTAGAAGCCTCATTCATAACGTGTCGAATTCGTTCGAACGGAATCTTATAAGCATTCTTTCTATTCGACTTTTGCTGCGGGCGTTTTGGTTCCGCAGGAGAAGGAGAGGCTGCCGGTTGCTGTTGAACATTGGCTAACCGCTTTTCCAATGCCTCAACTTGTTGTTGAAGCTTTTGAACAGATTCTGGTTCAATTGAAGACTGAGATTGAGCTACTGGTTTTGCTACACCCTGAATATCACAAATATTCAACATAGCAATCTCAATAAAAACTTTCGGGCTGTTTGTCCATTTCATCTCTTGTTGGCACTGATTTAGGACAGATATTGTTTGTTGAATCCAGTCAGAGGTGATAGAACCACTTAACTGCTTAAACGACTCATCTGGTATAGCACGTTCAAGAATATCTTCAAGCCCTGGTGCACTTTGATAAAGAAGGAGGTCTCTTAAGTAGTAGATAAGATCAAAGATAAAACGCCCTGGGTCTTTCCCCTCTTGGATGAGGGAATCTACCTGCTGTAAGGTTTCCTTCACTTCATTCTGTTGCAGGGTTTCTACAATAGTAGCTAACTTTTGCTGAGAAACGGATCCTGTTACGGCCAGTACATCACCTATACCTACTTGTGCTTCACTGTAGGAGATGGCCTGATCTAGTAAGCTCAACGCATCGCGCATACCACCTTCTGCAGAAAGAGCAACGGCTTCTAATGCTTCCCTTGTCACATCAATTTGTTCCTGATTCACAATGTGTTCCATCCGCTCCACAAGTGCTCCCTGTGAAATACGTTTGAAATCAAAACGCTGACACCTGGATATGATGGTGAGAGGGATTTTATGAGGTTCTGTAGTTGCTAGTATAAAGATAACATGTTTAGGTGGTTCTTCTAACGTTTTTAACAAGGCATTAAATGCTCCAATAGAAAGCATGTGTACCTCATCCACAATATACACTTTATAAGGGACAGAACTTGGTGCATATTTCACCTTATCACGTATATCCCGTATTTGTTCTACACCGTTATTAGAGGCCGCATCAATTTCAATAACATCTGATATGGATCCGTCCATAATACCTAAACACGCTGAACACTCATTGCATGGCTCTTTAACAGGAGAACGTTCACAGTTTACCGTTTTAGCGAATATTTTAGCTGCACTTGTTTTCCCTGTCCCTCGAGGGCCTGAGAACAAATAAGCGTGGGAAAACTTATTCTGGACAGTCGCATTTTGTAATGTGCGTGTTATATGTGTTTGTCCAACGACATCAGAAAAGTTTTTCGGACGCCATACCCGGTATAAAGCCTGATAACTCATTGTTCCCAATCTCCTTTATGGTTTCTTCCTCATTATACCTAAATGAAGAGGGGCATTTCAAAAGTTATTTCCCTCTTCAACCTAGATGTTTACTATTGTATTTTTCTATAATAAAAAACTCACCCTAAAAAAGGTGAGTTGAGTTTATGTATTGGCGCCGTGCACCCACCGTCGATGAGGCGGCCCCAAGCGTTACTTGAGTTCATGGCTCGACCCGGGCTGTCCCGCAACACACGGGAATGACCGCTTACTGCTGCTTCCTTCCGGACCTGACAGGGTTTACGGGTTCCCATTGTGCGGGACCCGGGTGTCAACACCAATCCCTCAAGGCAGACCTTGAAACCGCCCCACCTTGGGTGGGAATTCGGCCTCGCTATAGCGGATTGCGAGTACAGGACACCGCTACCTTCCCGCTTAGCACGGCAAACTTGTTATCAATTTGTTCGTGCACTCTTCTTTAAGTGCGCAATAATTAGTATATCTACTTTTTCTTTAAAATGCAAACAAAAATGGCGTTTGTGTTCTGTAAGTTATTGTAAATCTTTCTTCAGACGCTTCTTCTTCGCTCTTAATTCGCGGAAAAAATCAGTCAAAAGGCGACTGCATTCAGGTTGAAGTACTTCAGATACCACTTCACATGTATGATTGAAACGATCATCTTGCAACAAGTTCATAAGTGAACCTACACAACCTGCTTTTTGATCATATGCACCAAAGATAACACGAGGTATTCTAGATTGCAATATGGCTCCTGCACACATAGGACAAGGCTCTAGCGTGACGTACAATGTGCATTCTTCTAGTCGCCAGCTCCCAACAACTTGGTTAGCTCTTTCAATTGCAATAAACTCAGCATGAGAAGAAGCTAATTGTTCTGTTTCTCGAACGTTGTGCCCTCTAGCAATTACTTCTCCATCTTTAACAATGACAGCACCAATTGGTACCTCACCTTTTTGTTCCGCTTTCTTGGCTTCTTCTATAGCTATTTCCATAAATGCCACATCGTTCATGTTATCACTTCACTTTACTTGTTTAATTCTCAAAACTCTAGAAAGAATAACAGTTAAAGGGAGGTTCATCTAATATGACCAAAAAGACTGCCATTCTCTTCATTGATTTCATTAATGATTTTAACTTCCAACACGGATCCTTGCTTTTAAAAGAGTGTTACACTATGCTACCAAATATTTTACGATTAAAAGCTTACGCCAACAAGCACAACCTTCCTATTATCTACATAAATGATCATTACAAACTGTGGCAAGCAAATTTGAACCGTATTATTGATACATGTACAAATGAGAAAAACCAATCTTTTCTCAAACAAATTGCCCCAAGTGAATCGGATTACTTCCTTATTAAACCGAAGCACTCTGCTTTTCACCAAACAGCTCTGCAAGCTCTTCTGGTTGAATTAAATGTAAACCACCTCATTATAAGTGGTATTGCGGGTAATATTTGCGTCCTATTTACTGCAAATGATGCCTATATGCGAGAATACACCCTACACGTTCCGTCTGATTGTATTGCCTCTAATGACGTAGAAGATAACATCTACGCTTTAAAGATGATGAAAAATGTTTTAAAAGCGGACATTTCACCTATTCACAAGAAATGATCTACTCATACTTCCCCCTCTTCTTACATAAGTCTTAATTAGTTAAGCATTTAAAAAGGGGGCAATGGTGTGCAGATTCATGTCGTGTCTTCAGGCGAAAGTCTATATAGTATAGCGAATCAGTATAGCGTTCCAATGGAGGAGATCGTAACAGCAAATGAGCTAGATGCACCAAATAATTTAGTCGTTGGGCAAGCTTTGGTTATTCCCGTTCAAGGCGATTACTATTTCGTAAAAAAAGGGGATTCATTATTCTCTATTGCGAAACAGTATGGATTAACAGCTCAGGAGCTAGCCAATATCAATAATATCCCTGTCGATAAACCTCTCCCTCTAAATTTACGTCTATATATTCCACCGCAACCAAAAGTAGAAGCGGCCTTTAATGGCTATGCAGAAACATATGGTGAAAAAGTATCACCCGAGTTAGAGGAATATGTGAGGGAGCATGCTAAATCCCTTACGTACTTAGCACCTTTTAGTTATGAGATTAACCGTGACGGCTCACTCATAGAACCCCCACTTAATGACTACTTTTCCATAGCCAAAGAAAACAATGTGGAAATGATGCTTGTTGTAAACAATATTGAAGAAGGTGGTTTCAGCAAAGAACTAGGACGCCTCATTGTAACAGATACAAATCTACAAGATACATTACTCAGCAATCTTATACAAACAGCTAAAGATAAAGGATTTGGGGACGTTCATTTTGATTTTGAGTTTCTCCCACCAGAGACAAAGGAAGACTACAATAACTTCCTCCGAAAAGCGAAGAAGCGTCTCTCTGCAGAAGGGTTACAAATGTCAACAGCACTAGCTCCTAAAAAAAGTGCTGAACAAACAGGAGCATGGTATGGCGCTCATGATTATAAAACCCATGGCGAAATTGCAGATTTCGTCGTGCTTATGACGTATGAGTGGGGATATAGCGGCGGTCCACCTATGCCAGTATCTCCAATCGATCCAGTACGAAACGTAGTTGAGTATGCTTTAAGCGTTATGCCAGCAGAAAAAATCTTCCTCGGCCAAAATCTCTATGGATATGACTGGACGCTCCCATATAAAAAAGGGAATGAACCTGCTGAAGCCCTATCTCCTCAAAAAGCAATTCGGAGGGCTAGAGAGAATAATGTAGAAATTCAATTTGATGAAGAAGCTAAAGCTCCATTCTATACGTATAAGGACGCTAACGGAAACAAGCATGAAGTGTGGTTTGAAGATGCACGCTCGATCCAAGCGAAGTTTGATCTCGTAAAGGAGCTGGGGTTAAAGGGTGTGAGTTACTGGAAGTTAGGCCTTCCTTTCCCTCAAAACTGGCAGTTAATCGAAAGTCAATTTGATGTGGTTAAACGATAAAGTATCTGTACCTAATAAAGTCAAACAGAGGGGGCGCTATATTTGCGCTCCCTTTTTTTATCACATTCTACAAAACACCTGTTTCAACCTAAATTTGCAGATCTTGCATCAGCCACAAATAATCATTTTATTTTTTCTTCTTGTACTAAAAATCGCTCCTTTACCACAAGCTATCATTGTACGAAAGGAGCGCTATTTGATGTCTGTCATTTTAAAATCTATCCTTATGATAACAGCTGGTGTATGTTTACTGAGATTCGCAGGAAGAAAGTCTATTTCGCAAATGTCTTTAGGCCAAACAGTTATCATGATTTCAATTGGATCGATTATCATTCAACCCATCATTGAAACGAGTGTTTGGCGTACTATAGTAGCAGCCTCGGTCTTTGTGCTATTTCTCATTATACTTGAATACCTACAACTGAAATTTAACTCTCTGGAAAAGTTAGTGACCGGAAAGTCTAGGGTTGTCATTCAAAATGGTCAGCTCCAAACGAAAGAGTTAAAAAAACTCCGTTTATCAGTCGACCAGTTAGAGATGCTCGTAAGACAACAAGGCATTACACAGCTATCCTCTATCCAAACAGCAACAATTGAACCTAACGGGCAGTTAGGATACGATTTAAAAGAGGAAGAGAAGCCATTAACAATAGGGGAATTTAAGCGACTGATCCACCCTTCTATGCTTAAACAAGTACCTAATCCAACTCCCCAACCAAATAACGATATTTTTAACGAAATGACAAGCAAAGGACTTCACTCAGATCCAAAACTAAAATAACTTTTATCCTTCTATAAAAGTAATGGTCCTTACCTCACTCTCGGCTGAATTAAATGCATCCTCCCATAAGTCAGCCGTAATGGAGTCACTTACTTTTTTATATGGAATAGAAACTGTAAAAGAGGCCTCGAACGGGAAAGGGGTAACCCTAATATGTTTTTCATCCATCCATTCTGCCTCTATACCGTTTGGAGCAATGGAAAAGGTTTGGGGGAATCCATCCCGAAACCACGATAACTCGTTCTCCTTCTTCACGCCAGGTGGATTCATGCAACAATAAAGAGACAAGTCATCGCAAAATTGAAGAAAGTCTAAATGCTTCTTTAGGTTAGGAGCTTCTTCTGAAAGAAAGGAAAGAAGGCGTTCCCTTCTCCTTTCTTCACTATGTAAAAATTCTATGACCGATTCTGATAACGTATCAGTTCTCGAGTAAAAGGAAGCATAATGCATGCTACACATTACCGCCGCATAAGAAGAGTGTTCTTCAACCTCATCAATCCCACCTTGATATGCAATCACCTTTTCTTCTTCAGGGAAATCAATGAAAGAATACGGTTGCTGTTTATGATTATTCCAACGGGGCTTTTGATCTAAAGGAATCCAAGCACGATCATGGTAGGCGACTGCATACTCTACATCACTTCTAGGTTCTCCCCCCACGAATTCATCCCCCTTCCACTTCTTAGCCATGATCCCTGACACAAGAGCGTGGTGATGCTGTTGAAATAATAGTATATGATTAGGTTCTCTTACAACGATCATATTCATCCCTCTTCCTTAACTAGATAAAATCCTGCAACCTATTTAGTTGCAGGATTTTATTATCTCTATTTAGTTACTCTCTCACCTTTACGCCAATAGTTTAAGCGATTCTCGATTAAATGCAGGGATATCATCAGGTTGGCGACTCGTAACAAGCTGATTACCGCATACTACAACCTCTTCATCTTTGTAATGAACACCTGCATATTCCATATCTACAGATATAGATGTAAAGCCAGTTGCTGTACGTCCCTCTAATGATTTAGCTGTAATAAGCAACTGAGGACCATGACAAATGGCAAATACGGGCTTTTTCTCATCCATGAAATGCTTAGCAAACTTCACGAAGCGTTCATCTGCACGCAATTGGTCAGGGGAAAAGCCTCCTGGGATAAGTAAAGCATCAAAGTCTTCAGGTTTCACATCGTCAATGCCTTGGTCGATTGTTACCGATTCATTTCCTTGCTTACCCGTAACTTTATTCCCTTTCTGTTTCTCAATAGTTACAACTTCATGACCAGCTTCTTTAAATGCCTTAACTGGATCTGTGTATTCTACATCTTCAAAAAGTTCTGTTACGACACATGCAATTTTACTCATGATGATCTCCTCTCCTTTGCTTTAATTATATTTCCTATATTTCCCTTGCGAGAATTCTTTAAACCATTGAACAGGTTATTGTCTATCACTCATTCGAAACTGCTGAAAAATGGACCCTTCACCCTCTGGGTACACCATCCTACCAGCAATAGTATTAATCATTTTTATATTTCTACTGACAGAAAGACCTAAGTTGTTAGCCCCCGTGCCATGGGAATGGCTGATATTTGTAGTAACAAATATCTTATGATTACGATTTTGTTTAAATACGATTTCACAATTACGCCCAACCTTAAATAGGTTCTCATCCTCATAGATAACCCCTTCAGCGAAACGATTGTTAAACCAATCGGGAACATTAGGCTTATACCCTGTAGCTAAAACAACTTTGTCTGTATTATAAGTGAAGGTATCATCTGCTTGCCATTGATGACAATGTAGCATGTAGCTTTCTCCACTTTCCTCAATAGAACTTACTTCAGTTACAGGTTGAATCGTAACATCATTTTGATTTGAACCAATAGAACGATGGTAAAGCCAATTATAAATATTACTAAGAGTAGAAGGGTCGACTCCATTTTGTAAAGAATCTAGATCAGACAGAGTGTTCTTTCTTTGTTCGTACGTTAAAGAATTGAAATAAGTTACATAATCTGGGGAAAAGAACTCCTGCGGTAACTTAGCCGTGTCTAATTGAAAGAGTCCAGGTGAACGTGTGAGCCATGTGATCTCGTAGCCATAATGCCCCTGTTCTGTCAAAAGATCTTCTACTATCTCAGCAGCACTTTGTCCTGACCCTATTACCGTAATTTTGTCTCCTTTCACGATCTCTTCTTTTTTATATAAATAGCGACTCGTGTGCACAACATCCTCTTCAGGCAAACCTTCCATTCCATCTAGGATAAGAGGAGTACTACCTGTTCCCATCACAATATGCTTTGCGTTATAATGTTCTATTTCACCTGTGTTCATATCTTCTACCATTACTTTATAATAATGGGACCCATCACCCTGAAGTTCCTCAACGTCTACAACCCTTTTACTGAAGTGTAAGTTACCCAACTGACCTGCTACCCATTGCAAATACTCATTGTATTCTTCCCTTGGAGCTTGAAGTTCTTGGAAAAAGAAAAATGGGTACAAGCGATTTTGCTTATGTAAATAATTCACGAACGAAAAGCGGCTCGTTGGATCAGCAAATGTCACTAAATCAGCCAGAAATGGCACCTGTAAATTTGTCCCTTTAATCAACATTCCGGGATGCCATTCCAATTGGTCAGTTTGCTCAAAGAACAATCCGTTTAAATCTTCCACTGGTTCTATTAGTGCCGCCAATCCTAAATTAAAGGGTCCTACCCCAACACCGATTACATCATACAATTGATTAGACATTCTTAATCCACCTTTAGTAGAGAGTCTTCTTCATTTTCCCTCAATATCAGGAAAATAAAACAAAAAGAGTAACCTCTATATGTTAGAAGTTACTCTTTTTAGATATAGATTCGACAAGTAAAGAAGAACGAGTGTGATGGCCGTTACTCTCTAGGGTTCATAGAGCCTGCGAGTATCATAAGATCTCCCTCATTTTGTGATGGTCTATATAGTTATGCTTCGTAATGGAGTATTTTATTTACTTCTTCATTTTCATGAAGAAGATCCTTTAGTGTGTACTGATTTAAAACGTAGAAAAATGACTGCAAGGCCTCTTCTAAAGCATACTTCAATTGACCAGATGGTTTTAGATCTTCCTCTTTAGAACCAGACTGAACATAATCAATTAGGACAAAGTCACTCTCCATTTTACGAATGACGTCCCCTAAATTTATATTTTCAGGTCGTTCTAATAGCTTAATCCCACCTGACCTCCCTCGAATTGTTTGAATTAACTCTAATTTTCCGAGGTGAAAAACCACTTTGCTTAAGTGGTTTTGGGAGATATCAAATGCTTGAGAAATTTCTTTAATCGAAGATAGATGATCTTGTTCTTTAGAACCTACATAAAGAAGAACCCTTAAAGAGTAATCCGTGTACTTTTTTAGACGCATGCATTCTGCTCCTTTATCGCCGTCTGTTTTTGTTATATTATTATAGCAAAAAATTTGAGTGCAAACGAACAGTAAAGAAGAGATTTTTTACTTGAATTTATATACAAATACTGATACATCAACATTGAAAGTAATTATTAACATTCTATAAAAAATAATATATTTACTTCACAATGCTCTCAAACTGTGATTTTAGTGTAAAATTATTATACTAAATTAAATATACTATAAAATACACATTTTACTCATAACTACAAATCCCCCACTCAGCAGCAGTGGGGGGATTGCTAATTATAAAGGTTAATTCCATTTTTGTATTATTAGGGTAACTTCAAGGGGAAGAGCGTAATAATGAAGGTGACTTAAGGATATAAGGTTTACAAGTGGCAATATAGAGAGGAAGATTCATTCAACCGTAACCTAAGTATAAAAAGCTGTTCCATTTGGAACAGCTTTTTTGGTTATTTATTCTTCTAGAGTTGAAACATCTCCTGTAGGTAGTCCTAGCTCCCATGATTTCAATAGTCTTCTCATAATCTTACCACTTCGGGTCTTAGGGATTGTATCTTTTACTTCTAATTCACGAGGCGCAGCATGAGCACTTAACCCTTTCTTAACAAACTGACGAATCTCCTCAAGTAACTCTTCCGACTCAGAGTATCCATCATTCAAAGTAATAAATGCTTTAATGATCTCTCCTCGCTCAGGATCTGGTTTACCAATAACGCCTGCCTCTGATACTGCAGGGTGTTCAATCAATTTACTTTCTACTTCAAATGGTCCCACTCGTTCTCCAGAAGTATTAATAACATCATCTAATCGACCCTGGAACCAAAAGTATCCTTCTTCATCCTTGTACGCACTATCTCCGGATATATACCAGCCATTTAAGAAGTAGCTCTCATATTTCTCAGGTCGCTTCCAGATTGCTCGCATCATAGACGGCCAAGGTGCCTTAATGGCTAGGTTCCCCATCTGATTTGGAGGAAGTTCGTTCCCTTCATTATCAATAATAGAAGCCACAATACCAGGGAAAGGTTTGCCCATGGAACCTGGTTTCATATCAAGGGCCGGGAAGTTACAAATCAATTGCCCACCAGTTTCAGTCATCCACCATGTATCATGGATGCGAAGCTCCAGAGCACTCATTCCCCAGGCAATAACTTCTGGGTTTAAAGGTTCACCCACACTCAGAACATGTCGGAGGTTTGTTAGATTATACTCTTTCACAATATCCTCCCCAGCACTCATCAATTTACGAAATGCTGTAGGAGCTGAATACCAAACGGTGACTTCTTTTTCTTGCAATGTTTCGTACCATTGTTCAGGACTAAAGCGTCCACCACGAACTAGGTTTGTCACACCGTTCAGCCATGGAGCAAAGATTCCATAACTCGTACCAGTCACCCAACCCGGATCGGCTGTACACCAGTAGATATCGTCTTCTTTCAAATCCAGCACCCATTTACCTGTTTGATAATGCTGAAGCATTGCATTGTGAACGTGATAAACTCCTTTTGGCTTGCCTGTTGAACCAGAAGTATAATGGAGAAGCATACCATCTTCTAGATCGACCCATTCTACATCAAAGCTTTTAGAAGCCTCATTCATCTCAGCATGATAATCAATGTAAGCTTCTCCTTTTTGATCTGACTCACCAACTAAGACAACCTTCTTCAAATGAGGTAAATCACTAAAAGGTACACGCTCTAATAATTCAGGTGTGGTGACTAACATAGAAGCTTCACTATCTTCTAATCGGTCACGAACCGCTTGTTCCATAAATGCTTCAAAGAGAGGTCCCGCAATGGCCCCGACTTTTAGAATTCCTAGAAATGACGCATAGAACTCCGGACTACGAGGCATGAACAAAAAGACTCGATCTTCTTTTTCTACCCCATGTTTTTTCAGTACATTAGCAAATTGGTTGCTTGATTGTTTTAAATCAGTAAAAGTTAGCTTCTCTTCTCGATCAGGGGCAGAATAAATAAGAGCAATTTGATCCGCTTTATCTGGGTTTTCAGCATGACGATCAATGGCTTCATACGCAATATTTGCTTTCCCTGTCGTATGCCAACTAAAATTGGATTTAGCTTCATCCCAATTAAATTTCTGATACGTTTCTTCATAGTCAGTCATGTTGAAATTTCCACTTTTGGTCTCAATACGTTGCATGTTCATCCAATCACCTCGTCCCCATTTTGTAAACGATTACAGTTCTCATTAAAAAAAGAGAAAATCGCTTTGAGCTTAAACTATTTAAAAATTCCGTTAATTAATTCTATTGTATGTGATTCAATTGTAAATTTAAAGCCATAACCCTCACAATAATTGGAATAACTTATTAAAATCAGAAAAAAGTCCTGTAAGGATCACCTCACAGGACTCTTAACATCATAATCTTTTATTTTTTCTTTGAGTTATAATCCATATAAACAACCTGGGTAACAAGGAAGTCTTCTAAACCGTGCTTACCATCAGCACCGCCTATACCGGATTTACGAAGTCCTTGGTGATAACCTTGAACAGATTCCATATTCTCACGGTTTACATACGTTTCACCAAACTTAAGTTCATTTACAATACGCATTGCTTCACTTAAATCTTCTGTATAAACGGAAGAAGAAAGACCATAATCAGTATCATTTCCTTTTTCAATAGCTTCATCTATTGTTGAGAAAGTAGAAATCGGAATAACAGGCCCGAAGATCTCTTCTTGTATTACAGTCATATCATGTGTAACATCAGCTAAAATAGTTGGCTCATAGAAGAACCCTTTTTCCTGATCTCCACGTTTTCCTCCTGTAACAATACGTGCACCTTCATTTACGGCACTCTCTACCATCTTCTCAACTTCCTGTATACGGTCTTCACTAATTAACGGGCCTACATCAGCATTTTTGTCCTGAAGTGGATTACCTAACTTTTGTTTCTCGAATGATTGATGAAGACGATTTATGAATTCTTCTGCGACACTCTCATGTACATATACTCTTTCGGCATTTGTACAAGCCTGTCCGTTGTTAATTAAACGAGATCGTGTAACATTCTCAACTGCTACGTCTAAATCAGCATTAGCCGTAACGATCGCCGGTGCTTTACCCCCTAACTCGAGATTTACTTTAGTGATGTTTTGAGCAGCAGCTTCCATCACCTTCGTACCAGCTCCGACACTACCAGTCATAGAGATCATATGAACCTTTTCATGAGTGGCCATTGCATTACCTAGTTTCCCACCGGTGCCGGTAATGAAATTGTAAATCCCTTTCGGCAGATCCATTTCATCAATAATTTTTGTGAATTCTGCTGCTGTATTAGGTGTTTGTTGACTTGGTTTTAATACAATAGAACAACCTGTTACAAGGGCCGTAGCAACTTTACGAGCTAAGATAAATATAGGGAAGTTCCAAGGAACGATACCAGCAACAACACCAATAGGTTTTTTATAGACCATAATATTTTCATTCGGGCGGTCACTTGGTACAATTTCACCTTCAATTCTACGTGCCCATTCTGACATGTACCGGAAGTAATCTATCGCAAGATCCACTTCTCCACTTGCTAGTTCATAGGCTTTCCCTTGCTCTTCTTGCAATAACTGGATAAAGGTGTCACGTTTCTCAGCAATCTTATCACCCATTTCACGTACCGCTTCGCCTCGCTTAATAGCAGGAGTTAACTCCCACTCCTTTTGGGCATTAAATGCTGCTTCAACAGCTCTATTTACATCTTCTTCTGTCCCCTTAGGGGTTCTTGAGATCAATTCTTCAGTTGATGGGTTTATAATATCAATATATTCACTACCTGTGGAATTAACATATTCGCCGTTAATGTATAACTTATGAGTTTGCATGATCATCCTCCTTAAATGAATGTTCTCCAAGAATTTACCTCTTTATCTGAAAGCCAAAACTATTTAATAGGTTGTAAAGGCGTTCGTTGACACCTTTCTCTGCCACTTATATACTAAGGTTATTAAAAGTATAGAACATTCCGATTCGGGAGAGGTTCTAGCTAAACCCTCTATAAAAAACTAAAGAACAAGAGGTGGATCTTCGCTTAATGAAGACATCCTCTTTTTTTGTTCTTTGAGAAAGTGGTGACGAACAATGGCAGGAAGAAAAGATGAAGAACTAGAAGGGGTTACGTTACTTGGCAACCAAGGAACAAGTTACTCTTTTGACTACGATCCAGAAGTCTTAGAATCATTTGATAACAAGCATCCTAAGCGCGATTATTTCGTTAAATTCAATTGCCCTGAATTCACAACACTGTGCCCTAAAACAGGACAACCTGACTTTGCAACGATCTATATAAGCTACATCCCAGGCGAAAAGATGGTGGAAAGCAAATCCTTAAAACTATACCTTTTCAGCTTCCGTAACCACGGAGACTTCCATGAAGACAGTATGAACATCATCATGAACGACCTAATCGAACTCATGGACCCTCGCTATATTGAAGTATGGGGCAAATTCACCCCAAGAGGCGGCATATCCATCGACCCATACTGCAACTACGGAAAACCCAACACCAAATACGAAAAAATGGCCGAACACCGCCTGATGAATCATGATATGTACCCAGAAACTATAGATAATAGGTAGAAAAGCGCAGGCGGGGTGCCCAGGGCCGTACGGATAAGCAAGCTGCTGCAAGTCTGCTCAGCAGACTGGAAGTAGATTGCTTATCGCGCTAGGCCCTCCCCGCCGGAGCTAGACACTAGAAAAGCGCAGGGGGCTTGCCCAGGGGCGTACGGATAAGTAAACTGCCGGAAGTGGCGATTAGCCACTGCAGGTAGTTTACTTATCTCGCTAGCCCCTAGCCCCCGGAGCTAGACACTAGAAAAGCATAGGCGACTGACCAAGGTAAAGAGGAAGCTGCTGCAAGTCTGCTCAGCAGACTGGAAGTAGATTGCTTATCTCGCTAGGCCCTCCCCGCCAGAGCTAAACACCAAAAAGCCAAGTACAAATCTGTACTTGGCTTTTTACTACTCTTCTTTAGATTCCTTCAGTGCTTTAGGCTCTTCTTCATCATCTAATAATTCCCTCGTAGATTGCTTAAATTCAGCTAAGGTTTTCCCAAATGCTGCACCGATCTCAGGCAGCTTCTTCGGGCCAAATAATATGAGAGATAGAATCAAAATCAGCACTAAACCAGGGATTCCGATCTGAGGAAGCATAAGGCTTCACTCCTTTTGTTTAGAATTAAACGAGAGAACCACCATTTTTACGATACTTTTTAATACCCTCAGCAGCACGATAAGCAAGTGCGCCTACTGTATCCGTCGGGTTCACACCACCATTATGAGCAAAGGCTGAAGCTCCTACCACAAATAAGTTCTCAGCATTCCAATGCTGTAAATAACTATTCACAACAGAGCTGTTCGGATCTGCGCCCATTATGGCTCCGCCTGTATTATGCGTCGTTTGGTAAGGTACAATACTGTAATCTGTTAATTCTGGGTTTGGAACTGTTTTAGAAGCCCCCATTTTTTCTGAGATTTCTGCTGTTTTTTGAGTAATATACTTTTGAAGTTTCTTATCCTGATCTGTAAAGTTATAAGTCATACGTAATAGCGGTAGTCCATATGCATCTTTGTATGTGGGATCAAGATCTAAGAAATTCTCTTTATAAGGTAGAGACGCACCTTGTGACCCAATTGTTAGCGTACGTGTATAATATTTAATCGAGTTGCTTTTAAATTCTTTCCCCCACCTTGGTGTGTCCGGAGGAGTTGGATTGTTAGCAATTGGACGTTTCCCTGTTTGGGTAATAGAAATAACGCCTCCATGAATGAAATCCAGTTCAGAATGATCGAAATTATCACCATAATAATCATTGATTGAAGTCCCAAGCGCACCGGCTCCCATAAAGGTATTGAACTGCTCTTCCTCATAAAAGCCTGTAGCTCCAGGAAGGATTTGATAGCAATAGCTACGCCCTACAACACCTTGGCCTGATTTGGGATCATATTTTTGACCGATGTCTGACATCAATAAGAATTTCACATTATTCATAACATATGAGGTAAGCGCAACGACCTCAGCAGGTTGAATAAATTCCTCGCCACTTTGTACGTCTACATACTTTACGCCCGTTACCTTGCTTCCATCATAAATTACTTCAGTTACGTTGGAATGGTATCGGATCTCATAGTTTCCAGATTCCTGGGCAGCTGGAATAACTGAGATTACTGGATCCGACTTTGCTCCATATTCACATCCGAATCGCTCACAAAATGCGCAGTACTGACATGCATTGATCTGCAACCCATACTGATTTTTATATGGTTCAGAAAGGTTTGCTGATGGAATTCTATAAGGCTTGTACCCTAATTCCTTTGTAGCTTCTGCAAACTTATCAAGTGAACGAGTACTTTTCATGGGTGGTGTTGGATAAGGATTACTTCGTTTACCTGCCATAGGGTTCTCTTCCCCTGATATTCCGCAGGCTTTCTCAAACTGATCATAATAGGGCTCTAACTCATCGTATGTAATGCCCCAGTCCTGAACAAAGTAGCCATCCTTAATTTTACCTTTCCCATACTTCTTTTCTGTCATTGATTTAATTTCGAAATCATAAGGGAAAAAGCGGTACGTTTGCCCATTCCAATGCACACCTGCTCCACCAAGATTCTCTCCTAAAAGGAAGGAACCTAGTTGGCGCATAGGCAGAGCACGTTGTTTACGGTTATTCCTAAACGTAATGGTTTCTTTTGAAGTGTCTTGCATTAATTCGTAACGGAGTGCATAACGTAACTCATCGTGCCCATGCAAATAATCTTCAGTTGACCGTTCTTTTCCCCTCTCAAGCCCCACTACTTTCATACCATCCTTAGCTAGTTCAGCTGCTAAAATACCGCCCGTCCAGCCTACTCCTACTGTTACAACATCAACTTTTGGCAACGTCTTTGCCATATGATCTCCGCCTTTCTATTTATTCAACATAGAATGCAAACTTTGCGGCTCTATATCTACGAATTTATCGCTCTCAATTTTACCGATATAAGACATTTGAGCGCCCGGGAACTGTTTCATCTTCCAACCTTCCATGTTGCGATTACCACTGTACATTGGATCTGCATATACACCTTCAATAGTAGCCGCTCGCATCAGTTCAAAAAACTCAGCAGAAGTCGTTCCAGTCATCTTCACCTCATCATTTTCAAAAGCTGTTAAAATCTTGTCTTGTTCTTCTGTACTTAACTCCTGAAAACTCTTCTGGTAATCAGATTGACTCTTTTCCTTTAACTTCTTAATCCCCATACGGAAGATTTCGCCACGATTCATACGAGACTGATACCCTTGGGTTGGTTCACCTTTATAGAAAGGCCCTTGCATATATTCTTTTGTATTATTACCCCATGGGCCTGCGAGTTGATGATCAATAAAGAACGGCACCCCTAGCTTAATAGCTCCTGGACCATTCTCATCCTCAGGAAAAACTCTCTCGCAGCTAGAAGCTAGCACCCTAAAGTCATCACGGTTTGTGAAAAACATAAAGGCATCATTAAATTGATCATCACTTCCACCATCTGATTGATTTTTGGTTTTTGGATCATCTTCCATAACTTGCATCGTAATGAAGCTAGCTAACAATCCTCCACCAACTACACCACCTGCTGCGTAACCACTTTTCTTTAAAAAGTCCCGGCGACTATATTTCTCTTGCTCGCTCATGTGTAGCCCTCCATAACATAGATGTTTTTTCAACAGTATTGCTCTAGAAAAAACTGTTATACTCTCCAAAATAAAAAAGATGCTTAAAAGTTTTAAGCATCAGTAAAAATATGTTAAAATTTTTTCTATATTATGCACCTGCAAATAGAGAGAGATTGCAAGAGGGGGAGTTTAATTGAAGGCTATGATCGGGCAAGATAGCAAGCCCATTAAGGTTGGTATGATTGTTATATTTGTTATTGGGAGCTTCTTCTTTCCACTATTTCTGGTGATCTTCTTCCAAGATATCTTTTTCTTTTCTAGAGATCATATCTACTTTCAACCATTGCTATCTGCTTATGTATTATTCTTTGCAGGCTGTATGTTAATGGCCGGGACGTTTCTTTTAGATTTGTTATATAACTCAAGAAGAGAAAACAAGAATCTAAAGCACAGGCCTTGGATGTTTTTCTTGGGAATCCCTGCGGTTATTCTTACATGCACATTAGGAATAAACAGTTACTTCTATTTTGATCCTAAAGGTCTACACTTTAATGAAGCATTCACCTTAGAACGGACGGATATGGAATGGACAGATATGAAAGAAGTTATTAAGATCACTACCCGAGAGAACAACACAGTCACATTAAAAGAGCATCAGTTTATTGGTAAAGATGGGTCACATTTTACCGTGCAAAATGACAGAGACTTCTTTGACTACAGAAATAAGATATACGCTTACATAGAAGCAGCAGATGTCCCCATGAGAACAATCTTCATTGAACCAGAAGAATAATTAACAGTTTAAATCCTCTTCTGCCCACTGCTCCTTCTGAAAGGTTGCCCTCTTTCCATCTTTCAACATCTCAAATACAACTAAACCATTGCTTGGTTGTCCATCCGGATAACGCATAGGGATCGCATCGAACATAACAAAATAAATGGAATAATAAACAAAGAGATTCCAGAATTTCTGTCCTTCAATAAGATCATAATAAATTAGGGCATTGACCCCTATTGCTACCATGATATTAAAAATCATAGGGCCAGCGTATACGAGGATATAGTGAATACGCGAGTTCTTTTCGAGGCGTTCAAACTGACACCAGCTATAAAAGAAATAATACTTACGAAAACATAGTCGTCCAATTTGCAGTATAGGTTTACCGCAACCAATATCTAACGTTTGATTTTTCGCTTTAAAAAGCACCGCAAAGAACAAGTGTCCGATCTCATGGATCATAGACACAATGGGCAGTATAATAAAGATGGAAACCATAAGATACAAAATATCGTACAACCCAAACATTTTAATTGCTCTCCTTTGCGGTAAAATAGTCATGTGGGTTGGATTCCTTTTCAAAGAAAACATTAAACTAGGAACACTATCCTAAAATAGGGAATATAAAGAAAAAGCTGCCCAATATGGACAGCTTTTTCTTATGAGATGACCCCGGCAGGATTCGAACCTGCGACACAAGGTTTAGGAAACCTATGCTCTATCCCCTGAGCTACGGAGCCACGAGAATATATTTTCTATTATATAGAAAAGTTATGCTTTTGAAAAGTTTCAGTTCTTAGCTCAATACATGGTATACAAGCAAATCGCACAACCTACATATGGAATGAATTTTAGAGGTTATGACCGTTACTTACGCGGGTTGATTATGATAAAATGTAGTTTGTCTGTCTGAACGTATAGAGTAATACTGTTGGCGAAGGAGGAGGAGAGATGGGGAATACTCCCTTTATTGCAGTAGAAGGACCAATTGGGGTAGGTAAAACATCATTAGCTCAAAAATTGGCTTCCCAATTTGAATATACACTGTTGAAAGAAATCGTAGAAGAAAATCCATTCTTAGGTAAATTCTATGACAACATTGAAGAGTGGAGTTTTCAAACAGAAATGTTCTTCCTGTGTAATCGATTTAAACAACTAGAGGATATTGAAACGTACTATTTGAATCAGAACAAACCTGTTATTTCTGATTATCATATTTCTAAGAACTTAATCTTTGCTGAGAGAACGTTAAAAGAAGCACAATATAAAAAGTATGTTCAAATATACGATATTCTTACTAAGGATATGCCTCGCCCAAATATGATTATTTATTTACACGCTAGTCTTGATAAGCTACTTGAACGTATTAGAATGCGTGGGCGTGAAGTGGAACAAAATATTCAAGCGAGTTATTTAGAACAATTACTTCGAGATTACGAGTTATTTATGGAGAAATTCGAACGTGAGCATCCAGATATTCCAGTGATCCGCTTCAACGGAGATAATCTCGATTTTGTTAAACATCAGGATGATTTAGATTATATGATTCAAACAATAGAGAATCACTTTAAAAAAGGGGAAGTTATATAATGAATGCACGCAACCAATATGGCATTCCACATGACGCCGTCATTACAATTGCGGGCACCGTCGGCGTTGGAAAGTCAACGATGACAAACGCTCTAGCCAGTGCCTTAAATTTTCGAACGTCATTTGAGAAAGTAGACACAAATCCATATTTGGATAAGTTTTATAATGACTTTGAACGTTGGAGTTTTCATCTACAAATATATTTCTTAGCTGAACGGTTTAAAGAGCAGAAGAAAATTTTCGAATACGGCGGTGGCTTCATCCAAGACCGTTCTATTTATGAAGATACGGGCATCTTCGCAAAAATGCACTATGAAAAAGGTACAATGAACGAAGTAGACTATAACACCTATACAAATCTGTTTGATGCCATGGTCATGACACCTTACTTCCCTCACCCTGACCTTCTCATTTACCTAGAAGGTTCATTTGATGATGTGGTAGGCCGTATTAAAGAACGCGGACGCCCTATGGAGCAACAAACTCCTGTCGAATACTGGGAAGAAATGTTTGGCCGTTACGAGAACTGGATTGATAACTTCAATGCATGCCCTGTTCTACGTCTTAATATCGCTGATTATGACGTTGTTAATGATGAGAATTCCATTGAACCTATCTTAGAAAAGATCGGTCATTTCATCCAGCAATCCCGTAAATGGCGCTCTCGCCAACTAACGTAAAAAAGTGTGAGCTTTCCTATCTAAAGGAAAAGCTCACACTTTTTTTATGATCTCTGAATTTGCAGGTCCGTTACTTTAAAAGTGGTTGGTCTGGCTGGAAGACCACCTTTCTCTACACAAAAACAGATGGAAACATTCTCTCAAGCTTAGAGGCTTCAAGATCGCTTCCTTATTCTTGACCAAGCATATTATAAAAGACCATCAAAAAAACCTCAGTGATTACTCACTGAGGTTGATCTATATCGTTTGTGATTTTTCAATCTCCAATTTTTACGCGCATAAAAAATGGCGGAGGAGGAGGGATTCGAACCCCCGCGGGGCGTTAACCCCCTGGCGGTTTTCAAGACCGCTCCCTTCAGCCGAACTTGGGTACTCCTCCGTATTAGCGACAATTAATAATATAACATTGTATATTACTAAAGTCAATGGCATTCAACAATTTTTTATAAAATGTTGAATGGTGTCGATCGCACTTAAATGTGCTGAAAACAACAACAAAAATAATTCTACCTGAATCAAGGATATAATACAAGGGTTTTATTAAAATTTTTAATAGAATTATGGTCTCACTCCACTTATGAATGGTTTCTACTATTGAAAAAAGAAAGGGCTTAGATGATAAGCCCCTTCTCTTTAATAACAGGTATGTTTTTTTAACCATATACATTGTGTTTATTGAATGACGTCTTTACCACCCATGTAAGGACGAAGTACGTCTGGAACTACTACGGAACCATCTTCTTTTTGATAGTTCTCTAATATTGCTGCTACTGTACGTCCAAGAGCTAGTCCAGAACCGTTTAGTGTATGCACAAATTCAGGCTTTCCTTTTTGATCACGACGGAAGCGAATGCCTGCACGACGTGCTTGGAAATCTCCAAAGTTTGAGCAAGAAGAGATCTCACGATACGTATTGTAACTTGGTAACCAAACCTCGATGTCATACTTCTTGGCTGCAGTGAAACCAAGGTCACCTGTACACATATCCATTACACGATAAGGAAGTTTCAACAGCTGAAGAACTTTCTCTGCATGACCTGTAAGCTGCTCAAGCGCATCATAAGACTCTTCAGGTTTCACAAATTGCACTAGCTCTACTTTATTGAATTGGTGCTGACGAATTAAACCACGCGTGTCACGACCAGCAGATCCTGCTTCAGAACGGAAACAAGCACTGAATGCTACATATTTACGCGGCAGGTCTTCAGTGGACAGAATTTCCTCACGATGATAGTTCGTAACAGGAACCTCTGCTGTAGGCGCTAAGAAATAATCCCATTCCTCTACTTTAAAAGCGTCCTCTTCAAATTTAGGAAGTTGACCAGTACCAGTCATGCTTGCGCGATTAATCATGTAAGGAGGTAGCATTTCCTCATAATCATGCTCTTCTGCATGTAAGTCCATCATAAAGCTCATCAGAGCGCGCTCTAAGCGGGCACCTAACTTTTTATAGAATGTAAAGCGACTACCTGTGACTTTAGATGCTCTTTCAAAATCTAAAATGTCTAAATGATCAGCCACATCCCAGTGTGCTTTAGGTTCAAACGAAAATTCAGGAATGTCTCCCCACTCGCGGGCAACTTGGTTATCCTCCTCATCGCTTCCAACCGGTACGCTTTCATGAGGAATATTTGGGATAGAAAGAAGAAGCGTTTCTAGACGTTCCTCTACTTCTTTTAGTTCTGTATCTAGTTCTTTAATGCGGTCCCCTACTTCACGCATTTCTGTAATTAAATGATCAGCATCTTTCTTTTCCTTTTTTAATGCAGAAATATCTTTAGATACCTCATTGCGTTTTGCTTTAAGTTCTTCTGTTTCACGAATTAACTCGCGACGACGCTCATCAAGTTCCCCGAATGTATCTAAGTCTGACAGGTCTTCACCACGATTTTGAAGCTTGTTTTTTACTTCATCAAAATTATTACGTAAGTATTTTAGATCTAACATGTTATTTCCTCCTTATAGATGTATACTGCATACAAAAAAAACTCCCGCCCCTTAATCAACTGATTAGGGACGAGAGTTTGTATATTCCCGCGATGCCACCCTTATTGAAGGCATAAATCACCTTCCGGCTTACTTTTCAGTAACGATGCGTCAGCACCGGATATGCTTACTTGTCCTTTCGGCATATCTGCTCAAGGATGGATTGGCAACGCTCCTTCACTGGTTTGCACCACCCACCAGTTCTCTGTAGAAGGCCACGTTGTTACTATTTCCTATCATCACGTTTCGTATATTTGTTGTTATGAAGAAGAATAGCGAATTTCTTGCTAAGATGCAAGTGTTTTCTTCGATTCTTCAACCATTTGCACAAAATGTTTGGTTAAACGATGGTCATCTGTTAACTCCGGGTGAAAAGCACATGCGAGATAATGACCATCCTGAGCCGCAACGATTTTATCATTTTGCTTGGCTAGAACTTCGGCACCCTCACCGACTTCTACAATGTATGGTGCCCGGATAAAAACAGCTTCATACTCTTTAGCAACGCCTTTAATATCTATGAAAGCTTCAAAGCTCTCCCTTTGGCGCCCGAACGCATTTCGTTCAACGATCATGTTCATTAAACCAAGGTGTGGTTGATCTTGTCCTTGAATTCTTTCGGCTAATAAAATTAAGCCAGCACATGTTCCAAAGATTGGTTTGCCACTTTGTCCGAACTGTTGTAATGGCTCAAAGAAGCCATATTTATCGATTAAACGGCGCATTGTTGTACTCTCACCACCCGGTAATATCAGACCGTCAATATCATCCAGTTGAGATGTACGCTTTACAACTATGGCTTGAGCTCCGCTCGCTTCTATAGAGCGTACGTGCTCACGCACAGCCCCTTGTAAACCTAAGACACCAATTACAGTCATGATGCATTCCCCTTTTATCAATTACATGCTGCGATCTTGCATGCGATCGGAAGGTTGAAGTGTAGACATCTCCATACCTTTCATAGCAGTTCCAAGACCCTTAGAAAGTTCTCCGATTAGTTTATAATCATCATAGTGAGTTGTTGCTTCTACAATAGCACGAGCAAATTTCTCTGGGTTATTGGATTTAAAGATTCCAGAACCAACAAACACACCATCTGCA
This sequence comes from Pontibacillus chungwhensis BH030062, assembly GCF_000770675.1. Classification (GTDB taxonomy): domain Bacteria; phylum Bacillota; class Bacilli; order Bacillales; family BH030062; genus Pontibacillus; species Pontibacillus chungwhensis. The sequence goes on along the minus strand of NZ_AVBG01000002.1, from coordinate 380,080 downwards.
CCTAATTGCATCATCAAGGCTGCGTCAGCAGGTGTTGCAATTCCTCCTGCAGCGAAGTTTACAACAGGTAGACGACCTTCTTCTTTAATCTGAAGAAGAAGTTCATAAGGTGCTCCTATGTTTTTAGCATAAGTCATTAGCTCATCTTCATTCATGCTGATTACTTGGCGAATCTGAGATTGAACTTCGCGCATGTGACGAACCGCTTCTACAATATTTCCTGTTCCAGGTTCGCCTTTAGTGCGTAGCATAGATGCCCCTTCACCAATACGGCGCGTTGCTTCACCAAGATTACGACAACCACAAACGAATGGAACAGTATAATCATTCTTCTTAATATGGAAGACTTCATCTGCCGGTGTTAGTACTTCACTCTCATCAATATAGTCCACGCCCATAGACTCTAATACGCGAGCTTCTACCACATGCCCAATACGAGCTTTTGCCATTACCGGGATCGATACAGCGTTCATTACCTCTTCAACTATGGTTGGATCAGCCATACGAGCAACTCCGCCTGCTGCACGGATATCTGCCGGAACACGCTCGAGTGCCATAACTGCGACAGCACCAGCCTCTTCAGCAATTTTAGCTTGCTCTGCATTTACAACGTCCATAATGACGCCGCCTTTTTGCATTTCTGCCATACCTCTTTTAACACGATCTGTACCTGTTCTTGACATGAATATTCCTCCTACTCCGAATGTGCATCATAGTTATTCATAGAGCTAAACTCTCTTAAAAATATTGTATAACAAACCACTCTAAAAGCCTACAAATTTACTAGGTTTAGAACCAACCTTTCACAGTATCTACAACACTAGTAAAGATATCAGCAAAGAAACCTGTAATGGCTCCGATCATGAGCATAAACCAATTGGATTTTTCCACTTTATCTGTTGTCACAAGTTCAACACTTTCGTTCTGTTCACCATCGGCAGTAATATACCCATAATTCTTTTCACTATTCACCAACGTAACTGAACCTACTTGTTGTCCTTTCTTAATAGGAGCAGTTAGTTCACCCTCATCGTTTAAAGCTGATTGATCAAGTTTGTACTCTACACTGTATTGATCCTCTGTACCTTTTTCAATCATGGTCGTAAGTGGCGCATTTGAAGCAATTTGAACAGTATCTTCTTTCCCTTTGGTTACAGGAACTGTCTTTTTATCTTCAATTTGATACGCCTTAGGATATAGTTCTTTCTTTTCAAACTGGTTGAAACCATAATCCAATAATTTTCTCGTTTCTTCAAAACGAGCTTCTTTACTATCAGTTTTCATGACTACAGAAATCAGACGCTGGCTGTCTCTTTCAGCAGTTCCTGTAAAGCAGTACCCAGCTAAATCCGTCCATCCTGTCTTCAGTCCGTCCATACCTTCGTATCCAAACTGAGATAAGTATCCAGGCATCTCTGGAAGCATCCAGTTTAAGTTCTCAATTCTATCTCCCTCGAACTCAGTAGTCGTCATACTAGAGACTTCAAGAGCATCTGGGTGGTCGTTAATTAAACGATAGGCTAACAATGCTGCAGAACGAGCAGACATTAGGTTATCCGCATTGGGCTCCGTACCTTTTGGAACATTTTCTCCCAAGTCTGTGTTTGACAATCCAGTTGAGTTAACAAATGTTGCGTCCGGCAGTCCGAGTTCATCTGCCTTATCATTCATCATTTTAACAAAGTCACCTTCTGAACCTGCAACAAGTTCTGCCAACGCAATCGTCGTGGCATTATCAGAATTAATTGCCATAGCTTCATAGAGCTCTCTGACTGTATAATCCTTATTCTGTTTTAACCCTACACCAGAGAAAGCCGGATCAGCTGAGATGCTGTATGGATAGTCTGTAATTTGAGTCGTAGTATCCCAACTAATTTTTCCTTCTTTAATGGCTTCTAATACTAAGTATTCGGTCATCATTTTTGTCATACTAGCGGGTGGCAATGCTACATCTGCGTCTTTCTCAAATAGTATTTTCCCACTTTCCGCATCTACTAGAATGGCTGTTTTAGCTTGCACATCTACCTCTGCCGAAATTGTAATCGGTTTCGTTATCACGGAAGTAAATAATACAAGTACCATTAATAGCATGATAAAGGGTACTTTTAATCTAGTTTTCAACGTCCTTCAACCTCCAAAAAGATAGTATACATATGACGCTATTTTATCATAGGACGACTTAATAGAGAAACAGACTTTCCGCCCGTTATGGCGGAACCTATCTCCTATACGCTATATGTTTAACATCCTCATCATTCACATCAAACCCTCTGATATGTAGAGAACTATTACAATGAAGCAAGTGACAAGCTCTAATCTGTCTTATCCTATGGTTAATTTTTTTTATGAATATTCTTTCCTACATCTACAAAACTAGAGCCTATTAAAAGACTGAAGCTCAGATTAATATAATCTGAGCTTCAGTAGTTACATGCTCTTTATTACTATTTTCTAAGACTTTATCAGACAGAGTAATTGGGAGCTTCTTTTGTAATCTGTACATCATGAGGGTGGCTTTCGCGTAACCCTGCATTGGTAATTCGAGTGAAACGAGTATTTTGGCGGAATGCTGTTAAATCAGCAGTTCCACAGTAACCCATGCTTGAGCGTAAACCACCGATTAATTGGTGAACTGTGTCAGCCAATGGACCCTTATATGGTACTCGACCTTCTATGCCTTCAGGTACTAATTTATTGGCCTCTGAGGATTCTTGGAAGTAGCGATCTTTAGATCCTGACTTCATAGCATCTACTGATCCCATGCCACGATAAACTTTAAATTGACGTCCTTGGAAGATGACTGTTTCTCCAGGGGACTCAGATACACCAGCAAACATACTTCCAATCATAACAGCATGTGCACCAGCAGCAAGAGCTTTAGCTATGTCTCCTGAGTACTTAATGCCTCCATCTGCAATGACTGGCACACCGTATTGTTTAGCTTCTAGTGCACATTCATATACAGCTGAGATCTGCGGAACACCTACACCGGCAACTACACGTGTTGTGCAAATTGAACCAGGACCAATTCCGACTTTAATAATGTTTGCTCCTGCTTCAATTAAATCACGAGTGGCTTCTTGAGTCCCTACATTTCCTGCAACAATGTTTAGGTTAGGATAAAGTTTTCGAACTGAAGCTACTTGATCTATAACACCTTGAGAGTGACCGTGCGCTGTATCAATTACAATCATATCTACTCCAGCATCAACAAGTTTCTGTATACGTGTATCACCATCTGCAGTTACTCCCACTGCAGCACCTGCTAATAACCGGCCATATTCATCTTTAGCTGAGTTTGGAAACTCTATTACCTTTTCAATGTCTTTGATTGTAATTAGTCCCTTTAATACATGGTTCTCATCTACTAGAGGAAGTTTTTCTATTTTATATGTTTGAAGAATCTTTTCTGCTTCGTCTAAAGTTGTACCGACTGGAGCTGTAACAAGGTTATCACTTGTCATAACTTCGGAGATTTGGATAGAGTAATCTTGGATAAATCGGAGATCTCTGTTTGTAATAATTCCTGTTAATTGTTGATCATGTTCGTTATTCACAATCGGAACACCTGATATACGATATTTCCCCATTAAATGCTCAGCATCATAAACCTGGTGTTCTGGTGTTAGAAAGAAGGGGTTTGAAATAACACCACTTTCACTTCTCTTTACACGATCAACCTGTTCAGCTTGTTCTTCAATGGACATATTCTTGTGAATAACCCCAATGCCACCTTGTCGGGCCATCGCAATCGCCATCTCTGCTTCTGTCACTGTATCCATACCTGCACTCATAAGTGGTATGTTAAGCTTCAAGGTGGAGGACAATTCCGTTTTCACTTCAACATTTCTCGGAAGAACATCAGATCTCCCTGGAATTAATAGTACATCATCAAACGTCAAACTTTCTTTAGCAAACTTATCTTCACGCATTGATTACCCTCCTGACAAGTATTCATGTTTTCTGCTCATTAGGACAAACTATAAACTATAAGTTAATATATTGTAGATTACAATACGTTATTAAAAGGGGATTTTCAACTGTTTTTAAGAAAGTGAGGCCTTCAATATGAATATCCGAAATATTCTGTCCATTTACACAAAACTTCAATCCTCTCCGCTGTCACAGCAATACTTACATAAATGTTATGAAAGTCTCGATGTGGACGCTGAACGTAAGAGCTATGATAATACATATCGGCTCATCTATTACTTAGAACATGGGCAGACCTTTTATAAACAGGCGGAACAGTCCCCGTTGTCGGTCCAGCCTATTCTTTATTTTTATGGGATGGCCCAATTTATTAAAGCAGCAATCTTAACAAAGCGCCCAGATTATCCTGAATCAACAAGTGTACTAGCTCACGGCGTTACAAGTAGAAAGAGAAAAAAGCAAAATTATTCATTTCTACAAGACGAAGTGAAAATACAGAATAAAGGTCTATTTTCATACGTTTCAGAGCATATGTTTCACATGGAACATTTTCCTAAAGAAAAAATAACTATGGAAGAGCTCCTTAAAAGGATCCCAGAGATGAAGGAGATCTACGGTTTTCTAGATACTCCCTCTAATGGATATACAATAGGTCATAGAGGAGATAAAGTACTCACAATACCTATGACGATCCTTGACGATTATCATTGGAGTGAGAATTATTTCAAACAGCATATACATTCGATTCTTCCAGAGTGTGAAGAAATAAAAATAGAACAAAGTTCTATCAAGGTCTTTTTAACATCTTCTATTTCTACTATTCACCATCCTTATCTATACGTTAACCATGAGGATGAACAATTGTTTATTCCTAATCAACGTTCATTACAATACCCATTGCCTGAACTGTTATCTCATTACTTAGTTCTATATAACCTGAGTATGCTCTCTCGCTACGAAACAGAATGGTGGGGGGACATTCTTCATTCATACACAAGTGAAGATCTCGTTTACATCCGTACTTTTTTAGAGATTAGCAAAACTAAAATACCGTGGTTAATAGCTGACTTCCTCGCTTCTCATGTAACTAAAAATTAACGTCACCCAACACAAAAGATTGGGTGACGTTTACCTATGATATAATTTCTTCGATATAAAGATCTCGGTGGTATTTCAAGTGAATAATTTCATCGCTATGATGTAAGCGAACCATAGGTCTTGTGGGGTGCTTGGACTCTATAAAAACAATCTCAGCAATTTGATTATTAGATAACCGCACTTTCATCCCCGAAGATAAACTTGTCATACTTTGTACAAGCTTTTGAATGACAGTAGGATCAAATTTTCCAAACTGTTGTTGTAATAATTCCTCTAAAACCTTAAAAGGCGATTGCTTGGATCGGTAAACTCTTTCAGATGTCATCGCATGGTAGAGATCTGCTACAGCAATAATCTTACCGAATTTATGTAACTTGTTACTTGATATCCCCAAAGGGTATCCGCTTCCATCTAATCGCTCATGATGTTGCAATACACCCAGCCTAACCTCATTTTTTAAAGCAGGTACCTTTTCAACTAATCTATAAGAGTACGTTGGATGCTTTTTTATTTCATTGTATTCATAAGAAGTTAGTGGCCCTTTTTTTAATGTGATCTTCTCATCAATTTTAGACATACCACAGTCACTTAAAAACCCAGCTATTCCAACTTGAATTTGTTCTCCTTTTGAGTACTGAAGCTGCTCAGCAATCAGAGCTGATAATAAAGCTACAGCAACACCGTGATGATAAAAATAGTCATGCTTGCTCGTATAATGATGTAAGGAGTAAACTTCGTTTTTATGTTGGGAAACTTGTTCAATTAGGGGTACAATGACTCGTCGAACAGCACTTATATCGATTCCGAGCCCCGCTTGCCATTGTTGAAACATTTTCTTATAGGATTGCACTGCATACAAGTACTGATCTCTAAAATCAGTTCGTTCTAGTTCTTGAACCGTCACATCTCCTTCAGGCTCTTCTTGAACCTTTTTGGGTAAGAAGGGGCTTCCATTTGACAGTTTCTGCCCCACCTCCACTTCTTCAATTAAAAACTTATGTAAAATTGTAATATGGATAGGCTTCACAACAGTATTCTTCGATACAATTGGACTATTTGTTTTTCCCATAACATTACTCATCACAATACAACCAGGAATTAGCTGTCCAGGGTGTACACGCATGCTTTTCCCCTCCAATTCGGACATTTAAAGTGTTTAATGTAAGAAAAAGGAGATGTTTGTACATCTCCTTTTCTTTTACTACTCTTCTTCTGATGTTGGATTTTCTTCGATGATTTCTTCTTGCTCAGTTGATAGTTGGTCTATAGCTTCGGCTTGTTCACTATCCTCTTCAAGTGGATCTTCATGAGCTTCAGTTTGAATACGAGCTACTGTTGCTACCTCTTCTCCCTCTTGAAGGCGAATAAGACGTACGCCTTGAGTGTTACGTCCTGTCTGAGAGATGCTTTCTACAGCCATTCTAATTAACACACCTGCTTCTGTGATAATCATAACGTCTTCTTCTCCCGTCACAGCCTTAACAGCTACAACTTCTCCATTTTTCTCTGTAATATTACAAGTACGAATACCTTTACCACCGCGTCCTGTAATACGATACTCGTCAGCTGGTGTTCGTTTTCCGAAACCTTTAGTCGTTACGTTAAGGACTTGAAGACCGTCTTCAATGATTTCCATTGAAACAACTTCATCATCTTCTCGTAAGGAAATACCCTTAACTCCGGCCGCTGTACGTCCCATAGTACGTACATCTTCTTCTGGGAAGCGAATGAGGTAACCGCCTTTGGTACCAATCATAATGTGTTTATCACCATCAGTCATACGAACTGATATGAGCTCGTCGTCTTCTCTTAAATTCAAGGCAATTAGTCCACCACGACGAATATTAGCAAAAGCAGATAGAGTGGTACGCTTAGATATTCCTTGTTTAGTAGTGAAGAATAAATACCAATCGTCCGCAAAGTCTTCGACGGAAATAACAGCATTAATCCACTCATCTTTTTCAATTTCTAACATGTTGATGATTGGGATTCCCTTAGCTGTCCGACTGAATTCAGGTACTTCATACCCTTTCGCCCGGTAGACCTTCCCTTTATTTGAGAAGAACAGTAGCGTATTATGTGTTGAAGTTGAAAGGAGGTGCTCCACGAAATCATTTTCGTTAGTGCCCATACTTTGAACTCCACGTCCGCCACGTCTTTGAGAACGATACGTAGTTGCAGGAAGGCGTTTAATATACCCTTGGTGAGTCAATGTGACAATGACTGTTTCTTCGGGAATTAAGTCCTCATCTTCGATAAAGTCTGTTCCTCCCGCTATAATCTCAGTACGGCGTTCATCAGTGAAGCGTTCTTTTACTTCTATTAATTCTTCTCGTATAATCTCAAGAACCTTTTCGTTATCAGCTAAAATGGCTTTCAGCTCAGCAATCAGCTGCACAAGTTCTTCATATTCTTTTTCAATCTTATCGCGCTCTAATCCAGTTAGGCGTTGCAAACGCATGTCTAAGATCGCCTGAGCCTGCTTTTCAGAAAGCTCAAAGTTCGTCATTAGATTTTCACGTGCAATATCAGTTGTTTGAGACTCGCGAATTAAAGCAATTATCTCGTCAATATGATCAAGTGCAATGCGAAGACCCTCTAAAATATGGGCACGTGCTTCTGCTTTACGCAACTCATACTCTGTACGGCGACGGATGACGACCTTTTGATGTTCTAAGTAATGCTCTAAGCATTGCTTTAGATTTAATACTTTAGGTTGTCCATCTACTAATGCAAGCATATTGATTCCAAAGGATGTTTGAAGCGCAGTTTGTTTATATAAGTTATTTAAAACCACGTTTGGATTTACATCTTTACGAAGTTCGATCACAACACGCATACCTTCACGGTCAGATTCATCTCGTAGATCTGTAATTCCATCAATTTTTTTGTCTCGTACTAATTCTGCTACTTTTTCTACTAGCTTAGCTTTATTGACCTGGAAAGGAATTTCTGAGACCAGAAGACGGGATTTGCCGTTCTTCATTTCTTCGATATCTACTTTCGCTCGAATGGTAATAGAACCTTTTCCTGTTTCATAAGCTTTTCTAATTCCACTTCTTCCTAAAATCTGACCAGAAGTAGGAAAGTCAGGTCCGAAAATATGTTCTGACATAAGCTCATCAATAGTAATTTCGCTATTGTGACTCACTGCTAATACACCATCAATCACTTCACCTAAGTGGTGAGGAGGAATATTTGTAGCCATCCCAACAGCAATACCACTTGCACCGTTCACAAGCAGGTTAGGGAAACGAGCAGGAAGCACAATAGGTTCCTTTTCTGTCCCGTCATAGTTATCAGCGTAATCAATGGTATCTTTATTAATATCTCGCAAAAGCTCCATTGAGATCTTTGACATTCTTGCTTCTGTATAACGCATAGCTGCTGCTGCATCTCCATCAACAGAACCAAAGTTACCATGACCATCCACTAACATGGCGCGGTAGTTAAAATCTTGTGCCATACGGACCATAGAGTCATATACGGCAGAGTCACCATGTGGGTGGTACTTACCAATAACATCCCCTACAATACGCGCAGACTTCTTATATGCTTTATCTGCATGCATACCTAAGTCATGCATTGCATATAAAATACGTCGGTGTACTGGCTTTAATCCATCTCTTACGTCTGGTAAAGCACGGGAAACAATAACACTCATAGCATAATCCATAAAGGATGTACGCATCTCTTGGCTAATATTGATTTCTTTTACGTTCGGGCGTTGTTGATCCGCCATCGTGATACCTCCTATTCAATGAGGAAAAAGAGACCTTTCATGTCTCTTGGAGTTGATTCAATTTGTTCTCATATTTCATGCTTAAGCTTACAAGCCGAACCACCATAAAAAGGGTTCGGCTTGTATGTGTTCTCTGAGCTGCTATTTATTTTAAACGTCTAAATTCTTCACGTACTGGGCATTATCTTGAATAAAGTTACGACGAGGTTCTACTTTATCTCCCATTAAAATCTCGAATACTTCATCAGCTTCCATTGCGTCTTGCAAGCTAACCTGAAGCATTGTACGCGTTTCAGGATCCATTGTCGTCTCCCACAATTGTTCAGAGTTCATCTCACCCAGACCCTTGTAGCGTTGTAAGCTAGGCTTGGGCTGCTTAGATAACTGAGACAATGTGGCTTCCATCTCTTTATCATTAAAGGCATAATGAATAGCTTTCCCTTGCTGAATTTTATATAAAGGTGGTTGAGCGATATAAATATATCCGTATTCAAGCAATGGACGCATGTAACGATAGAAGAATGTCAGGAGCAGTGTTCGGATGTGAGCACCATCAACATCTGCATCTGTCATAATGACAATCTTATGGTATCTTGCTTTAGAAATATCGAATTCTTCTCCGATACCAGTACCTAGCGCTGTAATAATGGAACGAACCTCATTGTTAGATAAGATTTTATCTAACCGAGCTTTTTCAACGTTAATAATTTTACCTCGTAGAGGAAGAATGGCTTGGTAATGTCGATCTCGCCCTTGCTTAGCAGATCCTCCTGCTGAGTCACCCTCTACCACATACAACTCACTAATCTTTGCATCTTTAGAAGAACAGTCAGCTAATTTACCAGGTAAGTTAGATACTTCTAATGCACTTTTACGTCTTGTTAATTCACGTGCCTTCTTGGCAGCAGAACGTGCTCTTGAAGCCATCAATCCCTTTTCAACAATCATCTTCGCTGAGTCAGGGTTTTCAAATAAAAACTTAGAGAAGTACTCATTGAAGATATTATCCGTCACGGTACGAGCTTCGCTATTTCCTAACTTTGTCTTTGTTTGTCCCTCAAATTGAGGATCTGGGTGTTTAATGGAAATAATAGCTGTAAGGCCTTCACGAACATCATCACCAGTCAGGTTTGGATCATTCTCTTTAAACATCTGGTTTCGACGAGCATAGTCGTTTATAGCCCTTGTAAGAGCCGTTTTAAAACCAGATTCATGCGTACCACCTTCATAGGTGTTGATGTTATTAGCAAAGGAATAAATATTACTTACAAAGCCATCGTTGTACTGGAGGGCTACTTCTACACTGATGTCTTCACTTTCATTCTCAACATAGAAAGGCTCGTGCAGACCTTCACGTGTACGGTTTAAATGCTCCACATATGAAACAATTCCACCTTCGTAAAGAAAATCTTTCGCCTCTTGTTCTTCATTACGTTTATCATCAATCGTAATGCGAATCCCTTTATTTAAAAACGCTAACTCACGAAGACGGTTAGCTAACGTATCAAAGTTATATTCTTTCGTTTCAGTGAAAATCTCGTCGTCAGGCATAAAGTGAATACGTGTACCTGTTACATCTGTTTCACCAATGACTTTAAGATCTTCTTGTGGGACACCACGACGATACTGTTGGTAGTGAATCTTGCCATCTAAGTGCACATATACTTCCAAACTGCTAGACAAGGCATTTACTACAGATGCACCAACACCATGAAGACCACCTGAAACTTTATAACCGCCACCGCCGAATTTACCTCCTGCGTGCAGTACCGTTAATATTACCTCTACTGCTGGACGATTGGCTTTTTTATGCATACCAACAGGAATTCCACGTCCATTATCAGTTACGGTAATACTATTATCTTTCTCAATTGTAACAGTGATGTGATCGCAATACCCAGCTAGCGCTTCATCAATACTGTTATCAACAATTTCCCAAACAAGGTGATGAAGTCCTTTTTCATTCGTTGAACCAATATACATTCCTGGACGCTTACGAACCGCTTCTAATCCTTCAAGCACCTGAATCTGACTCTCATCATACGCTTGTTGGTTTGGTAGATTTTCTTCCATCATCAGTCATTCACCTACATTTCTTTCCCTAGGTTATATTCTTTCGTTCCCATGAATCATTCTGCAAAGTCTTCGATTTTGTTCAATGTTGAAGTCATGTTGGCACGCTTTTTGAGAGTAAATACAGAGAGTGGACTAAAGTAAATATAGTCTTTAGTTATGACAATTGACTTTGCCTCTGCATTTGGAGATTCAAACACTCTCTGGTTGAGTCGCTGATTTTGAATCATTTCTTCAACGATTGAAGACGAAGTAAGCAGCTCATAGTCAATAATGGATATAACGTCTCCTGATTCAATGACATGATCTTCACCAATATGAATAAACAAAGTTCCACCTCAATTCGGCCTAGTAACGCTACCTTCTTGAACGTAAAAAACGTCCGCTTTTCGTAAAGTTTCGTGCTCAATGCCATCCACGCTCGTTGTTGATACAAACGTTTGGACTTTTCCTTGAATGGTATGCAATAGATGGGATTGTCTATAATCATCTAATTCACTTAATACATCATCTAACAGCAAAATGGGATATTCTCCAACTTCACTATGGATCAACTCAATTTCAGCCAGTTTTAAAGAAAGAGCTGTTGTACGTTGCTGACCTTGAGAACCATATGTTTGGACGTCTTTACCATTTACATAGAAAATTAAATCATCACGATGCGGACCAATTAAAGTAGTACCGCGCTCTAATTCCCGCTTTTCAATTTCTTGAAATTTATCTTGGAATACCCTTACAAGCATAGACAAATCCATATCTTTTGATACTTCAGCTGTAGGATTATACTCAATTTCAAGCTTTTCTAGCTGTCGACTAATTCCTTCATGTATTGGCATGGCCCAATCTCTGAGGAGACCTAAAAACTTAAATCGTCTTTGAACAATCGTTGCAGCGTGCTCTATAAGTTGGTCAGTTAAGATTCGCAACATGGTTAAATCAGGTTTTTGTTTGCGCTGGTATTCCTTCAATAAATGATTTCGTTGCTTTAAAATCTTTTGATACTGTCCCAAGTGATAAATATAAGCAGGCTGAATCTGTCCAATTTCCATGTCTATAAAACGACGACGAACCTGAGGATTTCCTTTTACAAGGTTTAGATCTTCAGGTGCAAACATGACAATATTTAATGCGCCTATATAATCGCTTAAACGTTTTTGCTCAAGGTGGTTAAGCTTTGCTTTTTTCCCTTTTGTGGACGTTACAATTTCCAAAGGAAAGTGCCGCTTTCGCTTAAACACACTCCCCTTAATTTTAGCATATTCTTGGTCCCACATGATAAGTTCTTTATCCCGAGGAGTTCTATGGGATTTCGCAAAAGCCAAAACGTATATAGCTTCCATAAGATTTGTTTTACCTTGAGCATTCTCACCAATAATAACGTTAACCTTATCATCGAACGTTATATCTAAATGCTCGTAGTTACGGTAGTGTTTTAAAGTTAGTTGTTCTAAATGCATAGGGAGTCCCCTTCAACTTAATTGGGAAATTAAGATTCTGATACAACCTTAAAGGTACCTACACCTTCAACTTCTACAAGATCTCCAAAAGATAATTTTTTACCACGACGATCTTCCCTTTCCCCATTAACAAAAACTGGGTACTCAGACAAGAACCATTTTGCCATTCCACCGGTTTCAATGACGTTTGCAATCTGTAAAAATTTACCTAAAGGAATCATATCAGTTTCTATTTCAATATTTTCATACATGTATTTTTCACCCTAATTCCAGACTTGACCTTCTACCTATTTTACTAAAGATTTGTCCATAAGAAAAGCAAGGGATGACATCCCTTGCTTTTTATTTCTAGAATCATAATAACTTAGTACGTTCTAACAGGTAAAATCAATTGCAATATTTGATCATTCTCATTAGGACGGATTAAGAATGGTCGCATGGCTCCAGTAAATTGAATATTTACTTTTTCACAATCAACCACTTTTAATGCATCCATCATATACTTTGCACTGAAGGAAATTTTAAGATCCTCCCCTTCTAGAGATTCAGCTGTTACTTCTTCTACAACGTTACCGACTTCAGGAGAATTACTTGTAATTTCCACTCGATTATTTTCTTTTGTTGTAAGTTTAACAACACTATTGCGATTTTCCTTGGCTAGTAATGAAGCACGGTCAATGGATTGAAGCAGCTCTTTGGTATCGATATAAACCGTTGTTTTTACTTCATCTGGAATTAAACGAGATGTTTCAGGATAATTGCCATCTAATAAGCGTGAAAGGAAATAAAGATGCTTTGTACGGAATAAAATTTGATTTTCTGTAACGCTAATTTCAATGGTTTCTTGAGAATCATCAAGAATTTTATTAAGTTCTGTCAAACTCTTACCAGGGATTACAACATTCTCAAATGATAATGGCTGAACATTTCCACCCATTGGGATTTTTCTTGATGCAAGACGATGGCTGTCGGTAGCAATAAAGTATAGGTCATCACTTTCCACCTTCATGTTTACACCTGTCAAGATGGGGCGTGTTTCTGAGGTGGACACTGCAAAGACGGTTTGTCGAATTAAGTCTTTAAGTAAATCGATAGGGACTTCAAAACTTTGGTTCGTTTGAATTTGTGGTAAGTGCGGGTATTCTTCTGCGTCTTGGCCATTTAAGTGAAATTCTGCACTACCTGATCGGATGTTTACGTTAAAGTGATCATCTACTTCTATTTCAACCGTTTGTTGAGGTAACTTTTTAACGATATCCGGGAAATACTTAGCTTGTAAAACAATGCTACCAGGTTCGATGTTTTCAACTAGCACGATCCCATCTTCCTCTACTGGAATAAAGGACTCAATGGTTACATCAGAGTCACTTCCGGTCAGTTTAACTCCGTATTCTGTCGCTTCTACTTTCATTCCTGTAAGAATAGGAATAGTGGTTCTAGAAGAGATGGCTTTCATAACATCTTGGACGCTATTCATTAATTGATCGCGTTGTATTGTAAATCTCATGAATCAAATCCTCCTAAATGGAATTCCATTAGTTATATTTATATTATAAAAAAGGTCGTAGTAGTCGTAAGGGCTGTGAATATGTGCATAAGTGATAGTAACCCTATGATATCAAGGATGTCCACATGTGGATAGAATGTGTGTAACTTTAAGGATAACTTATATGGCTATCCACAGCTCATTTTACGATTTTAATGTTTCTTTTAACTCTTCTAAGTCTTTTTGTAATTGCTGATCCTGACTTAGCATCTTAGATATTTTCTCATGAGCATGAATTACGGTCGTATGATCACGTCCTCCAAACTCTTCCCCAATTTTCGGCAAGGAATAATCGGTCATTTCTCTTGAAAGATACATGGCAATCTGTCTTGGATAAGCTATTGTTTTGGTTCGTTTTTTAGCTGCAAAGTCATCAAGTTTAATACTATACTTTTCAGCTACAACTTCCTGAATAGCCTGGATAGTAATGACCTTTGGCTTAGAACTCGGGATAATGTCTTTTAAAGCTTCAGCTGCTAAAGAGGCATCAATATCACGATTGATCAGAGAAGAGTACGCTACAACACGTATGAGAGCTCCTTCTAATTCTCGAATATTAGTATCAATTTGATTAGCAATATAAAGCATTACCTCATTTGGGATATCTAGACCTTCTGCTTTGGCCTTTTTTCGTAAAATAGCTATACGCGTTTCTAAATCTGGCGGAGTAATATCAGTAATGAGTCCCCATTCAAATCGAGAACGTAAGCGGTCCTCTAAAGTTGGAATCTCTTTAGGTGGTCGGTCACTAGAAATGACAATTTGTTTGTTTTCTTCGTGAAGTGTATTAAAAGTGTGGAAGAATTCCTCTTGCGTTTGTTCTTTTCCAGCTAGGAATTGAATATCATCAATTAGTAGCACGTCTACATTACGATATTTGTTGCGAAAGTTAACTGCTTTATTGTCTCTAATAGAATTAATAAATTCATTTGTAAATTTCTCTGAAGATAGATAAACGACTTTGGCGGAAGGGTTATGATCAAGTACATAATGTCCGATAGCATGCATTAAGTGAGTCTTCCCTAACCCCACACCCCCATAAATAAACAGCGGATTATATGCTTTAGCTGGCGCTTCTGCTACAGCTAGTGAGGCTGCATGGGCGAAGCGATTTCCTGAACCAATAACGAAAGTATCAAATGTATATTTAGAATTGAGCATACTTTGAGGAGATTCCTCTTGCTCATTTTGCTGCATATTTTGTACTTGTTTCATTGCGGGTTTTACGTCATCAGGAGTAACGTCTTTCGCCTCCGGAATAATAAATTTCGTTTGCAGTTGAGCCCCTGTAACTTCAAATAAAGCATCAGATATTAACTTAGAGTAGCGGCTTTCGAGCCAATCTCTAGCAAATTCATTGGGAGCTACGATGATGAGCGTATCATCTTTAAGAGAGTCTGCTTTTGTACTTTTCAGCCATGTCTCAAAGCTGGGTTTACTTATTTTTTCCTCTATTTTCGTGAGCGTATTATCCCAAAGCTCGTTGATATTTTCCAACAAATTTCACCCCTTTCGAGCATAAAAAAATAGTAAAGAAGAGTCTATGAAACAAAAAACCTCACGTATCCTACCTTTCTTAGTAAATAAAACATAGAAGAAAGGAGATCCGGAGGTGGGTTGTACAACTTTTGTGCAATCTTAAGGACTTATAATTCTGTGGAAGCACAACTGTTACTATAACAGTCTCCATTAAACTTATAAGCACAATCCACAATATTGTTGATAAGTAAATGCACACCGTTGTGAATAGATGTCCACACCTTATCCACAACCTGTGGAAAAGAATATTTGGTGTGTTAGGTTGTTCATTACTAAAACACAAATATAATACCAAATAAATCCCGCTGTTGCAATGGTTTTTGGTTGGTTATCCACATTGTCTACTGCTTGTAGATAATTTTTATCCACAACACTATATTTTGTGATTAACTTGTCGATAATTGGTGTGGATAGTCGAAAATCGGTTTTTGAGTTATTCACAGACAAAGTGTACAGAAAATAATGCCCTGATTAAACACTTTATTTAACGTGAGAGAAATAGCTTACCTTCTTGGCTGGATCGAGAGATTTAAACGTGGGATTTATAAAAAAGTTCTTGAGTAAGGGGGATAGATTTGAATGAAGTTGAATACCTCGGGGAAAATTGCTCCTAAATTATTCTTATGAAGTGAGAATGAAAAAAATACGAGAAGTTCATAATGGTCATTCAAGGTGCCATGACTAGATTATGCGTTCTAACAATTGAAGCTATTCGTTAGAAACCTAAAAAGAAAGTTGACTTTTTATGCCTATCCTTCTTATAATGAATTGGACTGTCTTTTTAGTTTTTGAATTTATTCAATCCTCAGGGAGGTGTCTATACAATGAAACGTACATTTCAACCAAATAACCGTAAACGTAAAAAAGTGCACGGCTTCCGTAATCGTATGAGTTCTGCTAACGGACGTAAAGTACTAGCGCGCCGTCGTCGCAAAGGTAGAAAAACATTATCTGCATAGGCCACTGAACATATGTCAGTGGTCTTTTTTCTAGTTTGAACGTAAATAAAACGTATTCCTCACTAAGCCATCTATAGTGGCGCTGATCTAATATTTCTTTAAGAAAATGCTGTTTCGTATGATATAACTTTTTTCTGTAGGGGATATGCTGTAAGCAGGGGGAATACGTTTTTTATGTTGAGGATAAAAGTAGGAACGACTATTGATGGTCGACTGGTTGAATAGCTACTTTGTATATCTTAACGTTTGGAAACTGGTGCTTCCTAAGGAGTACTACGCTTTTTTTTAAGAGTGAGGATGAAATTATGAAGAAACAATATCGCATTAAAAAAAATGAAGAATTTCAACATGTTTTTAAAAAGGGTTCTTCATTTGCTAATAGACAACTGGTGCTCTACTACGTAAAAAAAGAGGAACAACCTCACTTCCGAATTGGCCTTTCAGTAAGCAAAAAGATCGGAAACGCGGTCATGAGAAATCAAATAAAGCGTTACTTGAGACAAGCCTTTCTTGAACTTGAGCCACGAATGGAGCAGAATTACGATATAGTTGTCATTGCTAGAAAGCCAACAAATCAAATGAACTTCCAAGAGATCAAGAAAAGTTTGTCTCACGTTTTAAAGAAAACAAATCTTTTAGCGAAATCAGTAAAAGCTTAAGATTTGATATAGAAGCTTGCCAGTCACTAATGATAGAATACATGTATTACTGGAATATTACCGTTTGGGATAATAAGGAGGAAGAAACGTTGCGAAAGAAGGTCCTTTTTTTATTAACGCTGACAGGACTTCTTGTTGTACTATCGGGATGTACGCAAATTGATCAAAACATTACATCTGAAAGTACAGGATTTTGGAATGAGTATTTCGTATATCCACTGTCGTTGTTAATTAAGTATTTCGCAGGCTTGTTTAGTGAAAGCTACGGTTTATCTATTGTAGTCGTAACACTGATCATTCGCTTGATTCTGTTGCCGTTAAACGTTAAACAGTTAAAGAGCTCTAAAGCTATGCAGGAAATACAACCACAATTACAAGAGCTAAGACAAAAGTATAGCTCAAAAGATCAGAAAACTCAGCAACAGCTACAACAAGAAACAATGCAATTGTTCCAGAAAAATGGGGTAAACCCACTAGCTGGTTGTTTCCCGATTCTTTTACAAATGCCGATTTTAATTGCGTTTTATCATGCAATTGTTCGTACGCAGGAAATTGAAACACATAGTTTCCTTTGGTTTGAATTAGGTGCACCAGATCCATTCTTCATTATGCCACTCGTCGCAGCTGCAACTACATTTATTCAGCAAAAGTTAATGATGGCTGGGACAATGGATCAAAATCCACAGATGAAAATGATGCTATACATTATGCCGGTTATGATTGGTATTTTTGCATTAAACTTCCCAGCAGCACTAGCACTTTACTGGGTAGTAGGTAACTTATTTATGATTGCACAAACTGTTTTTATTCGTAAGCCAATGATGAAGGATACAGAAACAGAGGGAGCGAAGTAAGTGAGACAAGTAACTGCTACTGGACAAACAGTTGAGGACGCGGTCCGTTCAGCGTTAGAGCAGTTAAACACCTCGAGGGACCAAGTTAATGTAGAAATAATTGACGAAGGTAAAAAAGGATTCTTCGGTGTGTTTGGTGCTAAGAAAGCTATTGTAAAGGTTATGATGGTAACCGCTAAAGAAGAAACGGTTTCAATCGCACCAGAACCAACTGAAGAACCTGCTGACCAAAGAGAAAGTACAAAAGAACGTGAAAGTTATACTGTAACGGAAGAACACGTGAAGAAAACATCTAATGTGGAAGATGCGATTGAGGCAACGAAGGAGTATTTAGAACAAGTCGGTAACCAAATGGGGGCTCCGATCCATGTAACCGTTCAGAAAAAGAGTAAAGAAGTTATTTTTGAGCTCAAAGGGGATAAAATTGCTTTACTCATTGGGAAGCGTGGGCAAACACTAAATGCTTTGCAGTCATTAGCTCAGTTAGTCATTAACAAAGATGGTCATCAGTATTTAACGGCGATTGTAGATGCCGAAGGATATAGAGAAAGAAGGAAAGAAACGCTTTCTGGTTTAGCAACTCGTTTGGCTGACAAAGCCGTACGAACGAAGACTGAGATTGCGCTTGAGTCAATGCCTTCTTATGAGAGAAAAATTATTCACGCTGCCCTTCAGCATAACAAACAAGTTTCGACTTACTCTGATGGTTCAGAACCGCATCGTCATGTTGTTATAAAACCTGAATAACGTTAAAGATGCCCCTGGTCGAGGACCGGGGGCATTTCTTGTGATTGAAGTTTGGCAAGTGGGTTGGGCTCCACGACAATTAAATAAGCAAAAAGAGAAGATTTGCGTTATCCACATGTGGATAACGCACAGCCCATACAAATAGTTTGAAGTAAAAGCTTTTCAAAGAATTGTGTTATGTGCTAATCTAATAAGTTAGTGACTATATAAATCAAACAATTGTGGATAAAATATAATTAAGATGAGGAAAGAGGTGAGAGCATGGAAACAGATACTATAAGTGCCATATCAACCCCCGTTGGGGAAGGAGCGATCGCCATAGTTCGTTTAAGTGGTCCAGAAGCGGTTTCGTTAGCAAACGGAATGTTTAAGGGTAAAGATTTAAACGAGGTCGACACTCACACGATTCATTATGGAAAGTTGCTAGACCCTAAAACGAATGAAATGGTAGAAGAAGTAATGGTTTCTGTCATGCGTGCTCCTAAAACGTTCACTCGTGAAGATATAGTAGAGATCAACTGTCATGGTGGTCTTGTATCTGTAAACCGTGTTTTAGAGTTAACTTTGTCACAAGGTGCCCGTTTAGCGGAGCCGGGTGAGTTTACTAAACGTGCTTTTTTAAATGGTCGTATCGATTTATCCCAAGCAGAAGCAGTTATGGATTTAATCCGCGCTAAGACTGATCGCGCTATGAACGTAGCTTTAAAGCAAATGGATGGTCGTCTATCGCATTTGATTCAGAAATTAAGACAAGAACTACTCGAGGTATTAGCCCAAGTAGAGGTCAATATTGATTATCCAGAATATGATGACGTTGAAGAAATGACGAACGAATTAATGATCCAAAACACCCGACAGGTTCACCAAGAAATTGAACGCCTGTTAAGAACGGCTAAACAAGGGAAAATACTTCGTGAAGGTCTTGGAACAGCTATCGTCGGTCGTCCAAACGTAGGGAAGTCTTCTTTAATGAATGCATTAGTTCACGAGAATAAGGCGATTGTTACAGAAGTCCCTGGTACGACTCGTGATGTCATTGAGGAGTATGTAAACGTCAGAGGAGTTCCGCTTCGTCTAATTGACACCGCAGGAATTCGTGAAACAGAAGACTTAGTTGAGAAAATTGGTGTTGAAAAGTCTCGCCAAGTTTTACAAGAAGCCGACTTAATTTTACTTGTCTTAAATAATGGAGACACAATAACTCAAGAGGACAAAAAATTATTTGAAGCGGTTGAAGGCATGGATGTAATTGTTATTGTAAATAAGACAGATTTGCCTCAACAAATAGACATGGATGAATTGCGCGAAGTAGCGGGTGATCATCCTATAGTATCGACGTCGTTAATTGAAGAGCAAGGTATTGATCAATTAGAATCATCTATATCAGATATTTTCTTTGAAGGAGATATTGATACGGGTGATATGACGTACCTTTCGAATGTTCGTCACGTCCAATTGCTAAACCAAGCTAAAGAAACGTTAGAGGATGCAATGGATGGAATGAATGCGGGGATGCCGATTGATATGGTTCAAATCGATGTAACCCGAACATGGGAGCTTCTTGGTGAAATCGTAGGCGATACGGTTCAAGAAAGCTTAATTGATCAGTTATTCTCTCAGTTTTGTTTAGGAAAATAAAAGTGAGTTAAGGAGAGAGAGTCATGAATACTTTTGATGCAGGACATTATGACGTTATTGTTATTGGTGCTGGTCATGCAGGTGTAGAAGCTGGATTAGCGGCTGCCCGTCGCGGAGCTAAGACATTAATGTTGACGTTGAATTTAGATATGATCGCCTTTATGCCTTGTAACCCTTCAATTGGAGGCCCGGCAAAAGGGGTTGTCGTTCGTGAAATTGATGCCTTAGGCGGAGAAATGGCTAAAGTAATTGATAAAACGTATATTCAAATGCGTTTATTAAATACAAGAAAAGGCCCAGCCGTGCGTGCTCTTCGTGCCCAAGCTGACAAACATTTATATATTCAAGAAATGAAAAAAGTCATTGAGAATGAACCAAACCTAACAATTCGTCAGGGAATGGTTAAAGAACTTATGGTAGAAGACGGAGTATGTAAAGGGGTCGTAACAGAGACGAAAGCCGCCTATACAGCTGACTCTGTAATCGTGACAACCGGAACATTTATGCGTAGTAAAGTACTCATTGGAGATCTAGCCTATGAGAGTGGGCCTAATAACCAACGTGCTTCTACAGATTTATCTGTTCAACTTGAAGAACTTGGTATTAAAATGGTTCGCTTTAAGACAGGAACACCAATGCGTGTAAACAGTCATTCAATTGACTATTCAAAAACAGAAATCCAGCCGGGGGATGAAGTTCCACGTGCCTTCTCCTATGAAACAACAGAATATATTATGGATCAAATTCCTTGTTGGCTAACGTATACAAATGAATTTACTCATAAGATTATTGATGACAACTTAAGCTCATCTGCAATGTATTCAGGAATGGTGAAAGGTACAGGGCCTCGTTACTGTCCTTCTGTTGAAGATAAAATTGTTCGTTTCCATGATAAACCTCGTCACCAGGTCTTTTTAGAACCTGAAGGAAGAAATACAGAAGAGGTTTATGTACAAGGTCTGTCTACTTCCCTACCTGAAAACGTTCAAAAGCAAATGATCGAGACTGTACCAGGTCTAGAAAAAGCTGAAATCATGCGAGCTGGCTATGCGATTGAGTATGATTCTGTCATCCCAACCCAGCTTTGGCCAACGCTCGAATTAAAAGCGGTTCAAGGTTTGTTTACAGCTGGTCAAATAAACGGTACATCGGGATATGAGGAAGCCGCGGCTCAAGGTCTAATGGCAGGTATCAATGCAGCTTCTAAAGTTCTAGACAAGGAACCGGTTATTTTAGATCGCTCTCAAGCTTATATCGGTGTTCTTATTGATGACTTAGTAACGAAAGGGACCGACGAACCGTATCGTCTTCTTACCTCTCGCGCTGAGTATCGCCTTATTCTTCGTCATGATAACGCAGACCTTCGTCTTACGGACATTGGTTATGAAATTGGAATGATTTCTGAAGATCGTTATGCTCGTTTCCAGGATAAGAAACGTATGATCAACGAAGAAATTGAACGTCTGAAGGGTATTACGATTAAAGCAACAGATCAGGTTCAAGAGGTTATTCAACAAGCGGGTGGCTCACCTCTTAAAGATGCAGTAAATGCGTATGATTTACTCAAACGACCAGAAATGAAGTATGAAATGGTCGCAAGCCTTCTTGAGGAGAAAAAAGATCTTCCTGAAGCAGTAGAAGAACAAGTGGAGATTCATACGAAATATGCGGGTTATATCCAAAAATCAGAGCAACAAATTGAGCGTATGAGAAAAATGGAAAATAAGAAGATTCCAGAGGACATTGATTATGATGATATCCATGGTATTGCTTCTGAAGCGAGGGATCGCCTTAAAGAGGTTCGTCCTTTATCAGTAGGTCAGGCTTCTCGTGTCTCTGGTGTGAACCCAGCTGATGTATCAATCTTACTTGTTTATATAGAACAAGGAAAAATTGCTAAGGTCTCTGGAGATGAAGCCTAAGCAGAAAGGACCGGTGTCATGAACAAAGAAACCTTTCTTAAAGCTTTACAGGATCAAGGGATTGAACTAAATGATAAACAAGAAAAGCAGTTTCATGATTATTTTGAAGCTCTAGTTGAGTGGAACGAAAAAATGAATCTAACGGCTATTACAGATGAAGAAAGTGTATATTTGAAGCACTTTTACGATTCAATAACAGCAGCTTTTTATTTAGATTTCGATCAACCTTTATCCATTTGTGATGTGGGAGCTGGGGCAGGATTCCCTAGCCTCCCTCTAAAAATTGTCTTCCCACAACTAAAAGTAACGATTGTTGATTCGTTGAAGAAGCGTATTACATTTTTAAATCATTTAGCTACAAAGCTAGAACTCGATGACGTCGCTTTCTATCACGATCGCGCTGAAAACTTTGGCAAGAACCAACAGTTTAGGGAACAGTACGATATGGTAACAGCCCGGGCTGTAGCAAGATTATCTGTTCTAAGCGAATTATGTTTGCCTCTTACAAAAGTAGGAGGAAAGTTCGTTGCAATGAAGGGCGCATCCTTTAAAGACGAATTAGAAGATGCAGCTTTTGCGACAAGTCTTCTTGGTGCTGAACTAGAAAAGCATCATACCTTCTATTTACCTGAAGAGGATAGTGAACGAAATATCGGAATCTATCATAAGCGTCGTAAAACACCAAAGAAATATCCGCGTAAAGCGGGTCTCCCGAATAAAAGCCCTCTAACACAGTAAAGTAAGAGAGCATACAAAATTTTAAACACATGGGTTTTCTGGCTAAGAATCTCATGTGTTTTTTGTATTCCAATTGATCAGATTCTCAACTAAAGGTTTCATTTGTAGAGAAGGTATGAATTCTGTTAATCTATCATAAGTCTTTCATGAAAACGTGTCATGATTCTATTGCTTTCGTTCCAACTGTTGTTTAACTCAATGCTGAGACACGATTTTCATACTTTGTTTATACCAACGTGGAAGCTTTGAAGACGTTAAACTTATGTACTAGGTGTATAAATGACCTACTAAAATCTTATATTTGATCGAATGATGTAAGGGAGTTGATGAGTTAGAAGGATTTGTGTCAATAAGTGGAGAATATATACATATTACGATTAGGAGTAGAAGCTCTATAGTTCTTTCTGAGATAGGAATATTTGAAAAGATTTTCAAGCTCTCCCTGCTCATTTCATAGATTATGTGCTAAAATATAGATAGAATTATACGATAATAGAAGAAGACTGCTTCTATAAAATCGCAAATGAACGTTATATGCGCGGCAGCCTCCGCTGCAGCGCTTTTTTGCACTTTCAAAATTTTATCCTTCCTTTCTCAAGGATAAAAGAAGAGAACAATACATGGATCCTCGCATCTCTATCGAAAAGAGATGTTTTCTATAATGGTTTCTTTTACTGTTTCACGTGAAACATACCTTAGATGATAACACGAAGGGTACCCATAAAGGGTGAAAGTAGAAAAGGTGGTGTCAAAGGATGAAACACCCATTCAGCCGCTTATTTGGAATAGGGGATAAGTCCGAAGCGGAAGAGAAAGAACAAGAACGACAAGACTATCATCCTGATGAAGTTATTCAATTACCAGTGCAAAGTATTCAACCGAATCGCTATCAGCCGCGTACAATCTTCAACCATGACAAGATTGAAGAATTGGCTCAGACCATTCAAACACATGGTATGATTCAACCTATTGTTGTTCGCAAGATGCAAGGTGAAGATGCTGGTTATGAATTAATAGCTGGTGAGCGTCGTTGGAGAGCTGTCCAGCATTTAGGGTGGGAGAATGTTTCAGCTATTATCAGAGAAATGGATGAAGCACAAACCGCTTCCGTTGCTCTAATTGAGAATTTACAACGAGAAGAGTTAACCGTTATTGAAGAGGCAATGGCTTATGCAAAGTTATTAGAAATTCATAACTTAACGCAGGAGGCTTTAGCACAGCGGCTTGGAAAAAGCCAATCGACAATTGCGAATAAATTGCGTTTATTGAAGCTTCCAGATGTAGTTCAACAAGCCATTCTTGATAAAAAAATAACAGAACGGCATGCACGTGCTCTTATCGCACTGAAAGATCCTGAAAAACAGGAGCAGTTGTTACAAGAAATTATTGAGAAGTCCCTTAATGTAAAGCAAACAGAAGAAAAGATAGCGAAGATGCGCGAAGGGGAACAGAAGCCTCAAAAGCGTAAGCCACAGTTAAAAGGGATTAGTAAAGATATGCGCATTGCGATGAACACAATTAAACAATCGCTTACGATGGTCTCAGACACAGGTATTGATCTTGAAACGGATGAAGAAGATTATGATGATTACTATCAAATCACTATTAAGATTCCTAAAAAACAATCATGATGCTAGTACTCCCCATCTTTTGTGACGCACATAAGGTGGGTTTTTTTCACTTAAACTCTTTATCTCTAGAAGAAGAAAAGGATCTACAAAGTACTAGATTAAAAATTGTAGTTTGTGTTTTATCTGATTTATTTCTTCTTATAGAGTTAAAAGATGATAAAATAAAAATGAAAGATTTGACAGATTAGAGGTAGGTGACATCATGGGTAAAGTAATCGCCGTTGCTAATCAAAAAGGCGGAGTGGGGAAGACCACTACAGCTGTAAGTCTAAGTGCATGCTTAGCATATTTGAATCACAAGGTATTATTAGTTGATATTGATCCTCAAGGAAATGCAACAAGTGGGGTTGGTATTGAAAAAGCTGATATGGATCAGTGTGTATACAATGTGCTAGTGGAAGACTTAGAAGCGAAGTATGTGAAGGTTCCTACGATGGTGGAAAATTTAGACGCTATACCTGCCACGATTCAACTAGCAGGTGCAGAAATTGAACTAGTTCCAACGATTTCACGTGAAGTCCGCTTAAAGAAGGCAATAGACTCAGTAAAGGATGAATATGATTACGTCATTATTGACTGTCCTCCATCCTTGGGTTTATTAACGATTAATGCTTTGACGGCTTCAGACACTGTTTTAATCCCTGTCCAATGTGAATATTATGCACTAGAAGGATTGAGTCAGCTGTTAAATACTGTGCGCCTTGTGCAAAAGCACTTGAATAAGCAACTTATGATAGAAGGCGTATTACTTACAATGCTAGATGCTCGTACCAATTTAGGAATACAAGTTATTGATGAAGTTAAAAAGTACTTTCAAGACAAAGTGTATGGATCTGTTATACCTCGTAACGTTCGTTTAGGTGAAGCTCCAAGTCATGGACAACCCATTATTCTTTACGATCCAAAATCCCGTGGGGCTGAAGTTTACTTAGAATTAGCAAAGGAAGTGATGACGAATGGCCAGAGGGTTAGGTAAGGGCCTAGGCTCCATCTTTCCATCAGTGGAAGTAACAGAAGAGGAAAAGGTACAGGAAATTTCTGTTAGAGAATGTCGTCCCAATCCTTATCAGCCAAGAAAGGTTTTTGATCCAAAAGCTATTGAAGAACTGAAAGAATCCATTCTTCAATATGGAATACTTCAACCTATTATTGTACGGAAAAGTATAAAAGGGTATGACATTGTAGTGGGGGAAAGACGGTACAGGGCTGCAACAGAAGCGGGTCTGAATACTGTTCCTGCTGTCATCCGTGATTTATCCGAACAACATATGATGGAATTGGCTTTACTTGAAAATCTTCAACGAGAGGACCTCACTCCGATTGAAGAAGCACAAGCCTATTCTAACTTAATGAAAGAGCTTAACTTGACGCAGGAACAATTAGCTAAGCGCCTGGGGAAAAGTCGCCCTCACATTGCGAACTTGGTTCGTCTATTGTCGCTTCCTAAACCTGTTGGAGAGCTTATTAATAATGGAGAACTTTCAATGGGACAAGGGAGAGCTTTGTTAGGATTGAAGGATAAAAATCAACTCCTACCGCTCGTTGAAAAGATCCGTAAAGAAGGATTAAATGTACGTCAGGTAGAGCAGTACATTATTCAATTAAATGAAAAGAACATGCAAAAGAATAAAAAGAAAAAAGTGAAAAAAGATATCTTTATTCAAGAGAGAGAATCTCTTCTTCAAGAACGATTAGGAACAGGGGTCACCATTCAAAAGGGGAAACGAAAAGGGAAAATTGAAATTGAATTTTTCTCTGAAGAGGACCTGGATCGAATTTTACACTACTTTGAAGAATAAAGACTTATACCTGGTGCTTGTCTATGCAAGCATCAGGCTTTTTCATATCTTAAGAGGATTTTTATCATACTGTTTCACATGAAACATGGCTAAGTTTGTTGGAGGAAGACGATCAATGATTTTATTTGGCACACTTGTAAATGGGATAGGTATTATATTAGGTAGCTTAATAGGGTTATTTTTAAATAAAATACCTGAAAAAACGAAAGAAACAACTATGAATGGCATCGGATTAGCTGTAACACTTATTGGTTTACGCATGGCAATAGAAACAGACCAGATTATTGTAATGCTTCTTAGTTTACTGTTTGGAGCTTTTGCCGGAGAGTGGCTTCAACTTGAGGAACGGTTCGAGAAGCTTGGTGCTTTCTTAGAGTCAAAGTTCAGTAAAGGGAAGCAATCCTCTGTTTCAGAAGGTTTTATTACCGCCTCCTTAATTTTTGTAATTGGAGCGATGGCTGTCGTCGGGGCGCTTGATAGTGGGATACGTGGAGACCACGACGTGCTCGTGACAAAAGCCATTATAGACTCATTTGTAGCCCTTGTTTTAACCACGACATTAGGATGGGGCGTGATGCTGTCGGTTATTCCGGTTCTCTTATATGAGGGAGGAATAGCGCTTTTATCTACCCAAATTCATAATTGGATTCCTCAGGATTTCATGGATGTCTTTATCGTCGAGATGACAGCTACTGGCGGAATTTTAATTGTAGCAATCGGACTCAATATTCTTCATATAACAAAAGTACGTGTGGCCAATCTGTTACCAAGTTTACTGTTTATTGGCTTCATCCTTTATGGCTGGCTGAAGTTAGGGATATAGATTTATAGTAAATGAAAAAGAGCAAGAACCTTTTGGTTCTTGCTCTTTTTATGGGGCGCTATTCTTTTATCGGTAACCAACGTTTTCTTTTTGTTGTGAGAGGATCTGTTGGAATAGGCTTCGATACTTCAGCCTTACCCATATGTTCATCAAAAGTTTGTAGTGCTTTGGCCATTTGCTTAGCCATTTGCATGACTATATTTAAGCGTGTGTTCTGCAGTACAAAGTACTCCATAAAACCACTAACATTCACCACACCTGTAAGGTGAATCTCTCCTACGTCAGGGAGTTGTTTTTTTACAGCTGCTCCTGGTTTTACAGGTCCTTGACCTAAAATAATGTTCCCAACAGATGATAACTTACCTAAACATGCATCAATTCCTATAATGTATGGACGATGATAGCGTTTTTGAATAAATTCAAGTTTTTCATTTAGGTTAACGGCATGGACAGGGTCATTAAGTGTTCCGTACACGTGAATACGTTGAAGTTGACTCTCTTCAAGAAGTGTCCCAATTAAAGGGCCAAGAGAATCACCGGTAGAACGGTCGGTACCAATACAGACGATGACAATCTCCCGATTAGCAGGCACCCATTCTTTAAGCGTCTGAGTTAACCCCAACAGTAACTGCTCATCTTCAAAATGGTAGCGATGTTCTGTTTTCTGAGAAAAAAGTCTTTGCTTTAGATTCATAGCTTTTCCTCCGTAGTCATATTGTTATTAGTATACAGCGATTTTTCGAATTCTATACATACACGAAGAAAGAAGGTAGGAGGAAAAATATGATTCGATCTGGTATGAAATGGATGTTCTTGATCATTGGGACTATGATTGGAGCAGGATACGCTTCAGGCAGGGAATTATGGCAGTTTTTTGGTCATGAGAGTGGACTTGCTATTATGATTTTCACCATACTCTTTACAATTTCCTGTTACGTAATCTTGAGGATTAGTTTCGAAAAAAAATCGAAGCATTACCTTCCTGTTCTTCGTACAATTGTAGGTGACCACTTAACATTACTGTACGATGGAATGATCATTCTTTACCTTTTCACTACCACTGTTATTATGCTAGCTGGTAGTGGAGCTACTTGGCAGGCATTTCATTTCTCTTATTGGCTAGGGATTATTGCTATTATCGTTCCTCTTATTCTAGTGTTTGTGTGGGATATCAAAGGGATCTTATCTATGAATAGTATTATATTGCCTTTGCTCATTGGGGGCCTGTTGTATGTGTTGATATTGTTCTCTGTTCAGCAAGAACTCTCTCTGTTCTCTCATTTTGGAGAGCAGAGTAACTGGCCAGCCGCTTTCCCTTTTACTGCACTTAACATTCTGCCTCTTATTGCTGTTCTAGGTGCTGTAGGAAGTGAAGTTCGTTATAAAGGGGAAATATGGATTGCGAGTATTGGGAGCGGTCTTGTACTAGGCTCTATATCGTTTATTTACAATAGTAGTCTAATTCAGATAGCAGACGATATTTTACTTTATGAAATTCCCTTGTTTGCCATCCTTAAACATTACCCTTATGAGATGTTTCTGTTTATATCTTTCCTATTATGGATTGCCATTTTTACCACGGCAGCATCTGGTGTTCTCGGATTAATAACAAGGTTCAGGAATCGTTTGAAAGGACCTCTTTGGCTTTTGGCTGCAATTACGCTGTTATTAATGCTCCCCCTAACGAGTATTGGTTTCTCCACATTGATAAAGTATTTATATCCACTGTATGGTTTGTTAAACCTATATGTGCTTTCGGCTATTTTGTTATACCCCTTTTTAAATCGATACAAAATCAGTTGAAAAGCTGATACAATAGTATATTATGAAGGTTTAATGGGGGAGGGAACGGAGCACATTGTGGAATTGGTTACAAGGTAAATGGACGAGTTCTGTTGATTATGTAACTGGGCCAGAGTTATGGGTGATGCTTGGTAAAGGCGTTTTGAATATAATCGTCATATTACTACTTTCTTATTTTATTATTAAGTTTGGTAAACAGGTGATTCAAAACATTTTCAAACGAAGGAGAAAAGGTCCTTTTAAAATTACTCAACGGCGTGAGCTTACTCTCGTAAAGCTATTGGAAAATACGCTCACATATATGGTTTATTTCACGGCAGCGATTATGGTTTTAGATACCATTAGTATTGATGTGAGAACCTTACTAGCTGGCGCAGGAATTGCTGGATTAGCCATTGGCTTCGGAGCTCAAAATCTGGTGAAAGACATCATTACTGGTTTTTTCATTATATTTGAAGATCAATTTTCAGTAGGTGATTACGTCCAAACGTCAAGTTCAGAAGGATTTGTTGAAGAGATCGGGCTTCGCACGACGAAGATTAAGCATTGGACGGGCAAGCTCCACATTATACCAAACGGTAGTATTAATGAAGTGACGAACTTCTCGGTTCATAACAGTATTGCTGTGGTTGATGTCAGCATTGCTTATGAGGGAGACATTATACGAGCAGAAGCGGTTATAGAAGACCTGCTCCAAGAATTACCTAAACGATATCAGGAGTTAAGGGGTACGCCTGAACTTCTTGGTGTACAAAGTCTAGGTTCGTCTGATGTTGTGCTAAGAATCATAGCTGAGACAGATCCAATGGAACATTGGCCGATTGCTCGTATGCTTCGCAAGGAATTGAAGAACAGGTTGGACGAACAAGGAATTGAAATACCTTTCCCTCGTTTAGTCATGTATTCTAGACAAGAAGAACAGGAAGTCGTTGAGACAACATCGTAAGGAGGATTGGAAATGTCAGATCAACTATATTCTTTAAACGATATTGTTCAAATGAAGAAATCGCACCCATGCGGTGAGAATAGATGGAAGATTATTCGTTTAGGGGCAGATATACGTATAAAGTGCGAAGGGTGCGGGCATAGTGTGCTAATCCCAAGACGACGCTTTGAAAGCAAGATGAAGAAGGTCCTTGAGAAACACGAAGAAAAGTAAAGTTAGGAGTTCATAAAGAGCTTCTGAAGGTTGTTTCACGAAAATCATGTATATGTTATGTTGTATACTAGAAAATCAAAAAACATCATTAGTGAACACCTCAAAAATAAAAAAATAACGAGTGTATAAATGGAAAAACAAGGGCGAATTTCCCCTTGTTTTTCTAATGTGCTTACTTGTCATATGTATAGACGAGCAATATAATTGGGTTACTGCAGACGTTCATATGGACGGTAATCCTTAAGGAGTGGAATGTTAATGTCATTAACAACAGGAATTGTAGGTTTGCCTAACGTTGGGAAATCAACCTTATTTAATGCAATTACCCAGGCAGGTGCAGAATCAGCTAACTACCCGTTCTGTACCATTGATCCTAACGTTGGTATTGTTGAAGTTCCAGATGAAAGATTAGAAAAATTAACAGAATTAGTAAACCCTAAGAAAACAGTCCCTACGGCATTCGAATTTACGGATATCGCAGGTATTGTAAAGGGTGCAAGTAAAGGTGAAGGGTTAGGAAACCAATTCTTATCTCATATACGCCAAGTAGATGCGATCAGCCACGTTGTTCGTTGTTTTCAAGATGATAACATCACACACGTTTCTGGTGGAGTAGATCCAATTGCAGATATTGAAACCATCAATTTAGAACTAATTCTGGCTGACTTAGAAACAGTCAATAAACGTCTTGATCGAGTTGCTAAAATGGCTCGCCAAAAAGACAAAGAGGCTCTTGCAGAACAAGCCGTTCTTGAGAAGATTAAAGAAGGCCTTGAAGAAGAAGTGCCAGCAAGAGCTTTAGAATATAGTGATGACCAACAAAGAATCGTGAAAGGTCTTCACTTACTAACATCTAAGCCTGTTTTATATGTGGCTAATGTTGGAGAAGATGAAATTGCAGACCCAAGTGGCAATGAACATGTACAAGCTGTACGTGAGTTTGCTGAAAAAGAGAACGCTCAGGTTATTGTTGTTTGTGCAAAGATTGAGTCTGAAATTGCTGAGCTTGAAGGAGAAGAAAAACAAGAATTCTTAGATGATCTAGGCATTGCAGAATCAGGCCTTGATCAGCTTATCAAAGCGTCATACAACCTTCTTGGTTTAGCTACTTATTTCACAGCAGGCGAGCAAGAAGTGCGTGCTTGGACCTTTAAAGAAGGAATGACAGCTCCTCAAGCAGCAGGAATCATTCACAGTGACTTTGAACGAGGGTTTATTCGTGCTGAAACGGTGGCTTATGACGACCTTGTAGAAGCTGGCAAAATGTCAGTGGCTAAAGAAAATGGTAAAGTTCGATTAGAGGGCAAAGAATATCTAGTTAAAGATGGAGATGTCATTCATTTCCGCTTTAATGTATAAGCGTAAAATTGGAAACTTGGTTGTGCTTTTATATTAACTTTGATATAATACAACATTGTGAGTAATTGTACGAGATAATTACTCCTTGCCCGTAAAAGGGCCGCTAAGTCCAAAAGGAGGTGAAGTCGGATGAGAAATTACGAGATCATGTATATCATCCGCCCAAACGTAGATGAGGAAACTCAAAAATCAGTAGTAGAGCGTTTCAACAATGTTCTTACTGATAATGGTGCGGAAATTACTGAAACTAAAGAAGTAGGCAAGCGTCGCTTAGCTTATGAAATTAACGATTTCCGTGATGGTTACTACATGGTAATCAAATTCAACGGTGACAGCCAAGCTGTTAACGAATTTGATCGCCTTGCTAAGTATTCTGATGATATTATTCGTCACATCGCTGTACGCGAAGACGATCAATAAGGAGTGGTTCTGTGTTAAATCGTGTCGTTCTTGTCGGCAGATTAACCAAGGATCCCGATTTGCGCTATACACCCAACGGAGTAGCCGTTGCGAACTTTACGATTGCTGTAAACCGCCCGTTTACTAGCCAACAAGGTAGCCGTGATGCAGATTTTATTAACTGTGTTGTGTGGCGTCGTGCCGCAGAGAATCTAGCGAACTTTATGAATAAAGGAAGCTTAGTCGGTGTTGATGGACGTTTACAATCCCGAAGCTTCGATAACCAAGAAGGCAAACGCGTTTTTGTGACAGAAGTTGTTGCTGATAGTGTACAATTCTTAGAAACAAAAGGCTCGTCTTCAGGTGGCGCAGGTTCACAAGGATTCCAATCTAATCAGAACCAATCTGGATATAGTCCAAACAATAATAACAACAATAATAATCAACCTAAACAGGATGACCCATTCGCTGATAATGGGGAACCTATTGATATTTCAGATGACGATTTACCATTTTAATTAAATTATAAGGAGGTTTTCAATTATGGCTCGTCGTGGTCGCGCGAAGCGTAGAAAAGTGTGTTATTTCACAGCGAATGGAATTACACACATCGATTATAAAGATGTTGAACTTCTTAAGCGTTTTGTTTCTGAGCGTGGAAAGATTCTTCCTCGTCGTGTAACAGGAACTTCTGCTAAATACCAACGTAAACTTACAAGAGCGATTAAACGTTCTCGTCAAATGGCACTATTGCCTTACGTTAACGACTAATATTCTTTCGTAAGACTTTAAAAGCACAGCATATAACGCTGTGCTTTTTTTGCAACAATAAAAACAGTTTACAGAAGGCTCGCCTATTGGCGGGTTTTCTTTAAACTTAGTTTTCTTTAACTTTGTGTTTTTATAGAATTGCACCGGGCAAGATGTTCAATTAGACTTCCGGAAAAATAGAACTTTTGCGTTCTCCTATAAAGCATTGTAAAGTTAATCTTAACAATTGATTTAGTACATAGAACTATGGTGACACTATTAATGAACATATACGTGTTTTATGTTAATCTAATTTTATTCAATAGATGGTTTAGAGGAGAGTAAATGAAAATGAAATCTTCAAGTATGTTACGACAGAGCCTTATGTATGGTGGGGTCTATATCCTCCTCCTTCTACTTACCATTGTAATTCCTGTCTTATCTATCTTTTCAATGGTAATATTGGCTCTGCCTTTTTTCTTGTTTGCTGCTAAACATGGCTGGAAACAATCTTTGTTATTTTTAACACTTTTATCGATTATTTCGATGTTGATTTTAGGGTTTGTAGCGATCCCTGTTACGCTTTCCATAGGTGTTGGAGGAATCTTTTTGGGGGCTGCTCTACACCATGAAAGAAGTCCACATGAAGCATGGGCACAAGGAGCCGTTGGGTACCTCATTGGAATCGTAAGTTTCTATTTAAGTATGATCTTTCTATTTAATTTAAATTTAGTAGAGGCTTTCCAATCGATGCTCGATGAAGCTTTTCAGTCAACTGAGAGCATGGTTTCAGATATGGGGATTTCTGAAGAGCAACTTTCAATTGTTCAGGCTCAATTTGAAAACCTTCCCTCTATGTTACCAAGCGTCATGGCAATTTCGTCTATAGTCTTCTCGTTTATTACCTTATGGCTTGGGTTTAGAATACAGAGTAAGATTGAAAAACAAACGTTACGATTTCCGCCAGTCCATCAGTTTACCTTTCCAAAATCAGTGTTATGGTACTATTTTATAGCCGTTCTAGTGACTTGGGTCTTCCCAACCACAGAAGAGTATATGGGTGTTGTGGCGCAGAATATGTATACGCTCACCGGTTTCTTTATGATTCTACAGGGCCTTTCATATTTGTTTGCCTTGACCCACCACAAAAAACGTTCCAATGCTCTCCCTATAACGGCAGTAGTATTAACTTTACTTTTCCCTTACCTATTAGTGTTTCCGATGCGAATTTTAGGTATAATTGATTTAGGTTTCTCATTAAGAGAACGATTAGGAAAGCAATAAGGATCGACTTTATGTTTAGGAGATGACGGTCATGCCGAATTTCTTTAAAAAACCAAGGTTGAGTAGTCATTTATGGGTGATTTATACATTATCCATTCTTCTATTAGCGCTGATCTTTTATTATGAGTGGAAGCTCGGTTTAGTCATGACCGCACTACTGATCGCTTCTATTTACTATAGCGTTCGAACTGAACAGTTTCTAATTAACGAAACAGAAGAGTATATCTCAACCCTTTCGTACCGGGTGAAAAAAGTGGGTGAAGAAGCCTTAATGGAGATGCCTATAGGGATTGTCCTGTTTAGTGAGGACTATAACATTGAATGGGCTAACCCATATATGAATCACTTTTTTCCTCAGGAAACATTGGTCGGAGAACCTCTTAATCAAATTTCGGACACGCTAGTATCAGCGATTAAAGAAGGAAAGAACGATGTATGGATTTCTATGGACGACTATGAATTGCAAACGGTTGTAAAAAAAGATGAACGATTGTTGTATCTATTTGACCGAACTCAACAAACATTAGTTCAGAATCTATATCAAAATGATCGAACGGTTTTGGCGATTATTTTCCTGGATAACTATGAAGAGATTACACAAGCCATGGATGATACCGCCAAAAGCCATATTAATTCACAAGTTACATCCATTCTTAATCAATGGTCACAGGAAAATGGAGTGTATTTAAAACGCTCCTCGCAAGATAAGTTTTTCGCGGTTTTAAATCACCGTATTCTGAAAAACCTAGAGCGATCTAAATTTGATATCTTGGACGATGTACGTGAACTAATCACAGATAAGAATGTTCCTCTTACGCTAAGCTTTGGTATTGGTGTAGGCGAAGCTTCTCTCCCTGACTTAGGTGAGTTGGCCCAGTCTAGTCTCGATTTAGCGCTCGGACGAGGAGGAGACCAAGTAGCGATTAAGGATGAAAATGGGAAGGTTCGTTTCTATGGAGGTAAGACAAATCCAATGGAAAAGCGTACCCGTGTACGTGCACGCGTTATTTCCCATGCCCTGAAGGGACTTGTTCAAGAAGCAGATAAAGTTATTGTAATGGGGCATAAAAACCCTGATATGGACTCAATAGGTGCTTGTATTGGTATCTTGAAAATGGCTCAAGCCAATGATAAAGACGGATTTATTGTATATGATCCAGATGAAGCCAATACAGGAGTTCAACGTTTGTTTGATGAGATTCAAAAAAGTGAACAATTATGGTCGAGGTTTATCGACCCAGAAGAAGCCCATGAGGTTGTGACGAAGAAAACATTAATTGTTGTAGTCGACACCCACAAACCTTCTCTTGTTATTGAAGAGAAACTCCTAAACAAAACAGAACATGTAGTGGTGATTGACCACCACAGAAGAGCGGAAGAGTTCATACAGGATCCTACACTTGTCTATATGGAACCATATGCCTCTTCAACTGCAGAACTGGTAACAGAAATGTTAGAATATCAACCGAAGAAATTGAAGTTGAATATGCTTGAATCTACTGCTCTTTTAGCTGGAATCATAGTAGACACGAAGAGCTTTACACTCCGTACTGGCTCTAGAACGTTTGATGCCGCCAGTTATTTACGCTCTAAAGGCGCAGATACGGTGCTTGTGCAGAAGTTCATGAAAGAAGACTTAGATGTTTACGTGAGACGGAGTAAGCTTATTGAGAGCGCTAAGATTTACCGCGACGGAATTGCCATATCAAAGGCAGGTGAGGGAGACACATTCGGCCCTGTTATCATTGCGCAAGCAGCTGATACATTGCTAACCATGAGTGGAGTTGTAGCCTCATTTGTTATATCCGAACGTTCAGATGGACGTATTGGTATAAGTGCCCGCTCACTAGGCGATGTTAACGTACAAATTTTAATGGAAAGCATGAATGGCGGCGGCCATTTAACCAATGCTGCTACTCAGCTTGACGATACTACAATTGAGCAAGCTGAAGAACAACTTAAAGAAATAATAGATGAGTATTTTGAGGGAGGTAATGAATCATGAAGGTAATTTTCACAAAAGATGTAAAAGGTAAAGGTAAAAAGGGCGAAGTTAAGAACGTTTCAGAAGGATATGCTCGTAACTATCTTTTAAAAAATAACTTGGCGGTCGAAGCTACAAAAGGAAATTTAAAAGCCCAAGAAGCAATTGATCATAAAAAAGAAAAAGAAGCTCAAGAGGAACTAGAAGAAGCGAAGCGCCTAAAAGAAACTCTTGAAAATCTTACAGTAGAGCTACAAGCTAAATCAGGTGACAAGGGTAGTTTATTTGGGTCTATTACAAATAAACAAATTGCTGAAGAACTGAAGAAATCTCATGACATTAAAATTGACAAACGTAAAATAGAGATGGATTCACCAATTCGTTCTCTTGGATATACAAATGTACCTGTTAAACTTCACCATGAGGTAACAGCTACGATTAAAGTTCATGTTTCAGAGAAATAATTAATCCATCCTCTTAACTGAAAAGGGGGAAGATGACTTGAGCGATTTTTTAAATGACCGAACACCGCCCCATAATATAGAGGCCGAGCAGGCGGTGCTCGGCGCTATTTTTTTGGAACCACAATCGATTGCAACAGCAACAGAGTTGCTTCAACCTGAGGATTTTTACCGCGCTAGTCACCAGCGTATTTATGAAGCGATGTCTCACCTTTCTGAAAAGGGAGAACCTATTGATTTAGTAACCGTTACGACTTCTCTTTCGAATGCGAAAACGCTCGATGAAATCGGTGGTGTTTCGTACCTTAGTGACTTAGCTAATTCTGTCCCAACGGCAGCCAATATTGAATATTACGCTCGTATAGTAGAAGAAAAGGCTATATTGCGACGTCTCATCAAGACTGCTACAACCATTGTGACGAACGGTTACTCTAATGAAGAGGATATTGAAGGTGTCTTGAATGATGCGGAGAAATCCATATTAGAAGTAGCTCAGCAGAAAGATTCCGGTAAATTTAAAAATATAAAAGACGTATTAATCGATGTGTATGATAATATTGAGCAACTTCACAATACGTCAGCTGAAGTGACAGGATTACCAACAGGATTTAGAGATCTTGATGGTATGACAGCGGGTTTCCAACGGAATGATCTTATTATCATTGCCGCCCGTCCTTCTGTAGGGAAAACGGCGTTTGCCTTAAATATTGCTCAGAATGTTGCCGCTCATACAGATGAGAACGTAGCAATCTTTTCCCTGGAGATGGGAGCGGACCAGCTCGTCATGCGTATGCTTTGTGCGGAAGGAAATATTGATGCTACAAGATTAAGAACAGGTAAGCTTGAAACGGAAGACTGGGGAAAATTGACGATGGCTATGGGGAGCTTATCCAATGCTGGAATATTCATTGATGATACGCCGGGTATTCGAGTAAATGAGATTCGCTCAAAATGCAGACGCCTTGCGCAAGAACATGGCCTTGGTATGATTCTTATTGACTATCTTCAGCTAATTCAAGGAAGCGGCAATTCCAAAGAGAATCGTCAGCAAGAGGTATCAGAGATTTCACGTGCTCTTAAAGGATTGGCCCGAGAACTTAATGTACCGCTTATAGCGTTATCACAGTTATCTCGTGGTGTTGAAGGACGCCAAGATAAACGTCCGATGATGTCTGATATTCGTGAATCAGGGAGTATTGAGCAGGATGCCGATATTGTTGGTTTCTTATACCGTGATGATTACTACGATCAAGAATCTGAAAAAGAGAACATCATTGAAATCATATTAGCGAAACAGCGTAACGGTCCAGTAGGAACTGTTGAGTTAATGTTTGTGAAGGAATATAACAAATTCGTTGATTTAGAGCATCGTTATGACGAGAGTGATATTCCTCCTGCCTAAAGAGGGTTTCCCACATTTGAATGGGATTCCCTCTTTTTTTATGAGGATAAAAGGGGTTCCAAGCTCTAAAACTTTTATTATTACGAACGTATATTAAATTGAAATTGATAATGTTCGTGTTTTGGTTTGACTTTTCTTTTTTTAGCTGATAAGCTACTCATGTTGTCAATTTTACGGAAATGAAATTCGGCGGAGGTGCCATATATATGTCTTCAGTAGTAGTAGTTGGAACACAATGGGGAGATGAGGGGAAAGGTAAAATTACTGACTTCTTATCCGAGAAAGCAAAAGTTGTCGCACGTTATCAGGGCGGTGACAATGCTGGTCACACGATACAGTTTGAGGGGGAGACGTACAAGCTTCATCTAATCCCTTCAGGTATTTTTTATAATGATAAAGAGTGTGTAATTGGGAACGGAATGGTTATTAACCCAAAAGCACTTGTAAAAGAACTTGCATACTTACACGAACGAAATGTATCAACAAGTAACTTGCGTATTAGCAACCGTGCTCATGTGATTCTTCCTTATCACATTAAATTGGATGCTCTTCAGGAAGAGAGCAAAGGAGATAATAAGATCGGCACAACGAATAAAGGGATTGGACCGGCTTATATGGATAAAGCAGGCCGCATGGGCATTCGCATTGCTGATTTATTAGATGCTGACGCTTTTCGTGAGAAGCTTACGCAAAACTTGATCGAAAAAAACAAGTTTTTCGAAAAAGTTTACGAGTCTGACACGATGGCAGTTGATGAAATCTTTAATGAGTACTTTGAATATGGTCAACAAATTGCCCAATACGTTTGTGATACTTCTAAACTTCTTAATGATGCGATTGATTCAGATCAGCCTGTGCTATTTGAAGGCGCTCAAGGTGTTATGCTTGATGTTGACCAAGGGACTTACCCGTTTGTAACGTCCTCTAACCCAACAGCAGGTGGTGTAGCCATTGGTTCTGGGGTTGGCCCAACAAAGATTGATCACGTTGTGGGCGTTTCTAAAGCTTATACATCCCGTGTTGGGGATGGTCCTTTCCCTACTGAATTACACGATGAAACAGGCGATCGCATTCGTGAGGTGGGTCGTGAGTATGGGACAACTACAGGACGTCCTCGTCGCGTAGGCTGGTTTGACAGTGTTGTGGTCAGTCACGCAAGACGTGTAAGTGGAATAACAGCTTTATCTCTTAACTCCATTGATGTGTTAACAGGCATTGATACACTTAAGATCTGTGTAGCTTATCAGTATAAAGGTGAACGTTTGGAAGAGTATCCGGCAAACCTGAATATCTTAGCTGATTGTGAACCCGTTTATGAGGAAATGCCAGGATGGACTGAAGACATCACCAGTGTCAAAAACTTCGAAGACCTTCCAACAAATGCCCAGCATTATGTAAATAGAGTTTCTGAGCTCACAGGCATCCCTCTGAACGTTTTCTCTGTCGGTCCGGACAGAAACCAGACGAACGTCTTAAAAGATATCTACGAGGCTTAAATAGCCAAATAGAGCATGTTAGTGAATGGACTGCAATTAATAGTCTTCACTAAATGTTTGAAACGCCTGGAGTCTAACTTAGACTCCAGGCGTTTTTTATAGGGTAACTACTCCACAATAGCTCCCTTATATGGAAGACTTGAGGATGAGTCACTCTTGTGTGGATAGGGCCGTTACGTTTGTTGAGTGCTTGGGGTGTCTGGGGAACGAGTCGCTTTCCGCAGGCGAGCTGTCGAGCCTCCTCGTTCGCTTACGCTCTCTGTGGGGTCTCGTCTACCTCTTTCTCCTGCAGGAGTCTCCCCGTTCCCCAGCCCCCCCTGGCTAAATTTTATAAAACGGCCGCGCATCTTAAAGGTGGGAGGGGGTGAAGACCTCTGAATTATTGCATGATTCCGTCCCTTCTACATATGGCGAAGGTTTGGGAAATTGCGAGACTCGTGCGACAATAGGAGCATAGGGAAGACCCCACAGAGAGCGCCAGCGAACGAGGAGGCTTCCCAGATCGCCGCGGAAAGCGAGTGATTTCCCGAACCACCTTACTCTCAAATAACACAAACGGAAACATTCTCTCAGTTGATACGTAGTGGGAAGGGTATAGTAAGTCACTAAAATATAATATTAATATTTTTATAGAAAAACTATTGCCAAATAGAAGATATCCTGATATTATTAATATCGCTGTCACAGACAGATCGTCTCGACATTCTATTTTGGCCCGTTGGTCAAGTGGTTAAGACACCGCCCTTTCACGGCGGTAACACGGGTTCGAATCCCGTACGGGTCATAGCCTGATAGAGGAGTCATGATCGCTTCAGATTCCTCTACTTTATTTTTGAGGTCCGGTAGTTCAGTTGGTTAGAATGCCTGCCTGTCACGCAGGAGGTCGCGGGTTCGAGTCCCGTCCGGACCGCCACTATTTATTTCTATAAATTAAGTTTCCTACTTAAAGAAATAAGAAACTACTCTGGCTCGGTAGCTCAGTCGGTAGAGCAACGGACTGAAAATCCGTGTGTCGGCGGTTCGATTCCGTCCCGAGCCACTTTTTAATAACAGGACTCTCGCTAAGAGGGCCCTGTTTTTTATTGTTTTTTGTTTAGGACTTTTGTCTTGTATTACTTGTTTTTAAATGTAACGATAGCGAAACATTCGACCCATTAT
Source organism: Pontibacillus chungwhensis BH030062 (assembly GCF_000770675.1). GTDB lineage: Bacteria > Bacillota > Bacilli > Bacillales > BH030062 > Pontibacillus > Pontibacillus chungwhensis. Next base: position 339,667 of record NZ_AVBG01000002.1, on the reverse strand, counting down.
CTGTAAGATGTTATTTCATTAAAAGAAACAATTTACACTCAAATATTCTCGATACACTGGAATTTTCGCATTAATTTGGCAACTATAATACAAGTATATTACATTGTCTCGAATTCTATTTATTTAGAAGTAGGAGATATGGTAGATTGATAGAGTACTAAAGTAAGAAAAAATAAATGTAACGATATAAAAGCAAAAATTGTAGGGGGAACAAGCCGTGTGGTTCAGAAAAGCCAACGCTGCTCTCAACAAAAATGCTGATCACCAACCTAGAAAAAATTCTTTATGGAAGAAGATAGCGTTAACGACTTGTTTAGGTGTGGGAATTACATTTGGCTCTGTGTATGCTGATAACATTGAGAGTCAGATTCCAACTGTGTATCACGTTTATGTTGATGGCGAGCACTTAGGGATTGTAGATGACAAAAAAGTAGTTCAAGAACATGTGGAAGAAAAAATAGATACAGCTGAACAAAAACATAAAGACCTGCCATTAACGGTAGGTGAGGAAGTTACATATGTACCAGAGAAAATGTTTCGACCCGCCTTTAACAACAAGCAACTCGTTCAGTCGTTAGAAGATGAATTATCTATTAAAGTTGATGGTGTAAAAATTGAAATTGCTGGTAAGACAGTAGGCTTTATGGCATCAAAGGATCAAGCTGATCAAGCGCTAAAAAAAATTAAAACACAATATATATCTTCAGAAAAGTTAAAGGCATTTGAAAAAATGTCAACAGAGCAAAAAGAACAGCCAGTAGATATCGGAGATTCTACTATTATAGACGTTTCTTTATCAGAAAAAGTTTCACTTTCTAATGAGAAAATATCTCCTAAAGATATATTATCGGTGAACGATATGGTTAAACTTCTAAAGCAAGGTGTATTAACTGATCAAATTCACACAGTTAAAGAAGGCGAAGTATTAGGTGAAATTGCCTCTTTATACAATTTATCTTCTAAAGACATTAAGGGGTTAAACCCTGATTTAAAAGATAATGAACTTCTTCAAATTGGTCAAGAACTAAACGTAACAGACTACGAGCCTTATTTAGATGTACATGTAACGGAAAAGAAGCGAGTAGAAAAAACGCTTGAGTATGATACTGAAATCCGTGAATCAGATGAACTTTATAAAGGTGAGCAGGAAGTTAAACAAGAAGGCCAAGATGGCTCTAAAAATATGGAATACGAAATAAACAAAACCAATGGTAAGGTTATCCGTGAAACGGTTATAAACGAAGAGACAACGAAAGAACCTGTAACAAAAGTGGTTGTTAAAGGGACAAAAGTTATCCCATCACGTGGAACAGGTAACTTTAAGTGGCCCGCAGTTGGTGGCGTCATTACGAGTAAGCAAGGTAATAGATGGGGTGCCTATCACAAAGGGATTGATATCGCAGGAGTAAGTGATCGTTCGATACTTGCAGCTGATAATGGCGTTGTAACAGAAGCCGGACGTGATGGTGGTTATGGGAATAAAGTTGTTATTGATCATAATAACGGATATAAAACCATTTACGCCCACCTTTCATCCATTAAAGTAAGCACAGGTCAAACGGTGAAGAGCGGTCAATCCATTGGTGAAATGGGAACCACCGGGCATTCAACGGGAGTTCATCTACACTTTGAAGTCTACAAAAATGGTAGTTTGGAGAACCCACTTTCACACGTAAGCCAATAATAAATTGATTAATCCTGCAGCGATTGTGTTGCGGGATTTTTTATTTTGGCTCTGTTAAAGTTTGATGTTGTTAATCTTTCTAACGAGCTTGTTCAAGATTGGGGCAGTAATTATGGAGATTCGAAGCTGAGAGAATGTTTCCGTATGCATTATTGAAGCGTAAGGTGGTTAGGGAAATCACTCCCTTTCCGTGGCGAGCTGGGGAGCCTCCTCAACCGCTTCGCGCTTTCCGGGGTCTCCCCTAAGCTCCGAATGCCACAGGAGTCTCGCAAATTCCCGAACCACCTTCACCTTATATTGTGTAACGGAAACATGCCCTATCTGAGAATCCTGGCTGAGAGGTCGGAACGTTCGACTAAGACCATCACGTCCTGCGACAAAGTCGAATGACGCCACATCGTGTGGGACCGCCCTCGCAAAGCGAGTCGTTCACCAGACACCCCAAACACTCAATAAACGTAACGGCCCTATCCACACAACAGTGTCCCAGCATAAAGTCTTCCGCATAAGCGGGCTTATTAGGAACAAAATCAACTTTAAACACTAACAGAGCTTTGATATTAAATAGTAGCATAAGCATTGTAATTCCATTGAAAAAGACATTTACATGAAAATACGTTAGAATGAAGAACAAAAGAACTACACGATGACCTAATAGGAAAGTAGGGATAAGTATGAGTTTTAAAGTGTTAGTAGTAGATGATGAAAAACCAATTGCAGATATACTTAAATTTAACTTAGAAAAAGAAGGCTACGATGTAATTTGTGCTTATGATGGTGATGAGGCGATTCAGCATGCGCTCCAAGAAGACCCAGATATTATCCTCCTTGATATTATGCTTCCAGGAAAAGATGGTATGGAAGTATGCAGGGAAGTTCGTAAGACGAAAAGTATGCCTATTATTATGCTTACAGCTAAAGACTCTGAGATCGATAAAGTGCTCGGTCTTGAGCTTGGAGCGGATGATTATGTAACGAAACCATTTAGTAATCGTGAGGTTATTGCACGTGTTAAGGCGAATCTTCGTCGACATCAATTGCCGGCTGAAGAGACTGGAAGAGCTAATAATGATATCCAAATAGGAAAACTTGTAATCCATCCTGATGCCTATACGGTAACAAGAGATGGAGAGCAGATCGAGCTGACTCATCGAGAATTTGAACTTCTGCATTACTTAGCGAAGAATATTGGACAAGTGATGACGCGTGAACATCTTCTTGAGACTGTGTGGGGGTATGATTATTATGGTGACGTTCGTACAGTAGACGTGACAGTAAGAAGACTGCGCGAGAAGATTGAAGAGAACCCGAGTACGCCGATGTGGATCGTAACACGCCGAGGAGTAGGATACTACTTGAGAAATCCTGAACAGGAGTAATTGGATATGAAGAAGGTGGGGTTTTTTCAATCCATACGTTTAAAGTTTATTATCATTATTACTCTTTTGCTTTTGTTTCCGATCCAAGTAATCGGGGCCTATTTCTCACAGCAACTTGAGACAAAATTGAACGAGAATTTTGAAGAATCCATTACTAATAATATTGATATACTGAATATACAATTGGAGCAAGCCTTTTCAAAGGAACGCACAGGAGATGGCCAAACCTCAGAAGATGGACAGACCTTAGAAGAGGAAGTACAGTCTATTTTAAACGATTTTAATGCGGAAAATATAACAGAACTTCTTGTGGTGAATAGTAAGAGTCGTGTGATAGGGGCCACGGAAGATTCCGATCAGAGTAAAGTAGGGAAAAGGTTACCTCTCCCTGAAATACAACGTACGCTCTTGCTTGGGAGGGTGATGGAACCTGATACCAAAGTGGACCAAAAAGGTCACCGTACTTTGGTGAGGACCTATCCCATTTATCAGGAGGAAGAAACTGAAGAAACTGAAGGAAGAGGAGAAACTGAAGAAACTAATGGAAATGAAAAACAAGAAGTAGTAGTTGGAGCTATTTATATTAAAGCTTCTCTTGAAGGTGTATACGGACAGCTCCAAGATATTAACAGAATCTTTGCTAATGGCACATTTTTAGGTGTTTCTATTTCTGTTTTATTAGGGATTGTGATTGCAAGAACAATTACAAAGCCCATAACAGAAATGCGAAAGCATGCCAAGATTATGGGAGCAGGAGATTTTTCTCAGAAGGTTAACGTATACGGCCGAGATGAAATTGGACAACTTGCCGTTTCCTTTAATGAGTTAAATGATAAGCTGAAAATTTCACAAGCTACTACAGAAGGTGAGAGACGGAAACTCAGTTCAGTATTATCAAACATGACAGAAGGCGTCATTGCAACCGATCACACTGGATCAATCATTCTCATGAATGAGCCAGCTTCAAGATTACTAGGTCAAGAGATTGAAGATGTTCAAGGAGAGCCGCTTCTAAGCGTACTGAAAATCAGCGACCGACTTGATAAGATTACAGACCTAAATGATAAAGAATCCATTATTATCGACTTTAGTGAAGGCGATCAACAGCTTTTACTGAAGGCGAGTTTTACCGTGGTTCAATATGAAATGGAAGAAATGAACGGTTACATCACTGTGCTAAGCGATGTGACAGAACAAGAAAAGATTGAGCGGGAACGACGGGAGTTTGTGGCGAACGTATCGCACGAGTTACGCACGCCTCTAACAACAATGAAGAGTTATTTGGAGACCTTATCCGAAGGGGCTTGGGAAGACAAAGAGATTGCTCCGCGCTTCTTAGACGTCACCCAAAATGAGACAGAGCGTATGATTCGTCTTGTGAATGATTTGCTGCAGCTATCTAAAATGGATAATAAGGATTACAAATTGCATAAAGAGAAAGTAAACTTTATTGGGTTCTTTAAAACAGTAGCTGAACGCTTTGAAATCAATCAAGATGATCACATTCACTTTGAGCATCATTTGCCTGACAAAGAAGTGCTTGTTTGGATCGATAAGGATAAGATGACTCAAGTGTTGGATAACATCATCTCTAATGCGATTAAGTATTCTCCAGAAGGAGGAACCATTACTTTCAATTTAGAGGTGAAGAAACAGCAACAAAAGCTTCATGTATCCATCTCCGACGAGGGAGTCGGTATTCCTAAAGAGAAGTTAGAAAAGATATTTGAACGGTTCTACCGGGTGGACAGAGCTCGTTCAAGAAACTTAGGTGGTACAGGGCTTGGTTTAGCTATTTCCAGGGAAATGATTGATGCCCATGGTGGCGAAGTATGGGCCGATAGTAAAGAAGGAGAAGGAACTAAGGTGACCTTCACACTTCCTTTACTGAAACAACCGCAAGGGGATGAAGAATGATGTGGGAGTACTTAAAGTCGATAGTACTAGGGCTCCTCGTAACCATTAGCTTACTGGTTACGTTCGCTCTTTGGACGTATCAGCCTGAATACGATGAGTTGAACAACGGTGAGAATATATTAGAAGTAGAGACAAAGTTATCGAATGGTACACAAAAAAGTTTAACGTCAATTATTAAGCCTGAGCTCTTATTATTCCATCAAAATGGGAGACATTTCTCATTAAATGAATGGAGTGAATCAGATGCGTTATATAAAAAGGTGTTAACATGGGGTTTGACTGATTTTGACATGGTTACGGGGGATCGTGTGATAGAAAAAGAATCTGGTATAGAAATTGTCTATCCCGCCAGTATTCCGCTAAGTACATTGTCTACTACGTTTACGCTAAATGACAATATAGAGGAGCTCTTAAAATCTTCATTTGATGTAGACCGCATATTTATATCTATTGCTCCCAATGAGCCTAAAAACGCTGTGTATTTTATCTCAGATGACAATGCTAACCAACACGTGAAGGCTATGATCCCTAACGTATATAATTCCGTCGATGAATATTTAGGAAATCCTGAAATTCAAAGGGATTATTTTAGAGTGAGTGAAGATCGTCAGGCACAGTTTTATTTACCTGAGTCTCTCTACCTGCCTGAATCTAAAGTAACTTTACCTAAGGAAAAACTAAAAGGTGGGAATATTGAAGTAGACACGATGAGGAATATATTATTTAATAATCCACAGCTTGTTCAACAAAATTCAAGCACTAATGGTTTGTTTTACAATATTGATGATCGCGTCTTGCAAATATACCCAGGTAAAATGCGTATGAGGTTTCAGCAATATAAGTTTGAGGAGTCTCAATCTATATCACGAGAAGCAATTATTAAGCAAAGTTTGGATCATATAAATGATCATAACGGGTGGACCGATGAGTCTTATAGTTTGTTTAATATTAATTCTAGAGATAACACCATCCATTATCGAGAATATAAAAACGGATATCCTGTTTTAGATGAAAATGAGTTGGGGCTTATTACACAAATGTGGAGCAATCAGGACCTAATAGAATATAGGCGCCCTTTAATTCGTGTGGAGGACTACCTTTCTAATCAAGTAATCGAGACAGAGACACTCTCTTCGGGGAGAGAGGTTTTATCTTACATTGAAGATAACAAAGATCATTTTTCCTCTGTCATTAAGGATATTAAGATTGGGTATACCATGAAAGTGGACAGTTTGTTTGTTATCTATATGACACCTGCATGGTTTATTAAAGTAGGAGAAGATTGGAAAAAGTTAGATCTTGAGGGGGCAACGAATAATGCAGTGGGGACAAATTAAAACACTTTTTATTCTATGCTTCTTAATATTAGATGTCTTTTTGGTCTACCAGTTTATAAACAAGACAGAGCAGGCACAACTTGTGCTATTGCCTGATACAAGTATAGAAGAGCAACTTGAAGCAGAAGATATTCAACTTCAAAATCTACCTAATGATACTCCTAAGAAAACGCGTATATATGCTGATAGGTATGATTTTGAAGAAGAAGATCAAGAAAAGTTAGCGGAAAGAGAGAATCAGAAATCATCAATTAGAGAGAACGGGAAGATATTGACTTCAGTGTTTAATGAACCAATCGAAATTGATTTGGAATCTGACAAAAGTAAAATCTCTAGTATTGTGAAAGAAGAAATCATTTTTGGAGATGAGTATGAGTATTGGGGATACAATGAGAAGTGGAATGTGCTCATTTTCTTTCAGCTTCATGAAGATAACCCGATCTACTTTAATGAGAGTGGAGTTGTCCTTGTGTCCTTAAATGAAGAAAAGACGGGTCTTATTGGCTACTTGCAAACGCGTTTAGTTGATGTGAAAAGCACTGGTAAAGAGCAGGATCTAATTAAACCGATTCAGGCAATCAGTACTCTCTTTGATAAGAATCAAATTTATAGTCGCGATACTGTTACAGAATTTGATATTGGATATTATACATTAGTGCCTCTTCAAGAAGGTGGGAATGGTGTGCAGTTCTTTTCCCCTACATGGAATATTCACGTAAATGAAGAGCGCAATTACTTTGTAAATGGACTCGATGGACAATATATTGCTAAAGAAGAAGACGAATTTTTAGAACGAATGAACAAGAAAAAGACTGAACTGGAACAACCAGTACGGGGTGGAGAATCATGAGTATGCATTTTAGCGTTCTGGCATCAGGAAGTACCGGAAATGCCTTTTATATTGGTACGGAAAAACAAAAATTATTAGTGGATGCAGGGTTAAGCGGAAAACAATTAGAGCGAGTAATGTCGCAAGTTGACCTAGACCCTAACGACCTAAACGGAATTCTTGTGACTCATGAGCATAGCGATCACATTAAAGGATTAGGTATATTAGCGAGACGTTATAACTTACCGATTTATGCTAATGAAAAAACATGGAAGGCTATGGAAGGTCACATTGGAAAGCTAACAATTGATCAAAAGTTTGACTTTTCTATGGAAACGGTCAAAGCTTTTGAGGATTTAGAAGTGGAGTCCTTCGGCGTATCGCATGATGCGGCTGAGCCTATGTTTTATGTGTTCCGTCATAACGGAAAGAAGGTAGCTTTAGTAACGGATACTGGGTATGTTTCTGAAAGAATAAAGAAAACAGTTGAAGATGCTGATGCTTATATATTTGAGTCGAATCATGATGTAGAGATGTTACGAATGGGGCGCTATCCCTGGAATGTTAAACGACGCATTTTAGGGGATAAAGGCCACGTGTCCAATGAGGATAGTGCGCTAGCTTTAACAGATATTATTGGCAATTCAACAAAACGTATTTATTTAGCCCATTTAAGTCAAGATAATAACATGAAAGACCTCGCACGTATGTCTGTCGGGAACATGTTAACAGAACGCGGTATACCTTTAGGGGATACAATTGACTTATTTGATACAGACCCGAATCATGCTACACCCATTTACACGCTAAATGACGTTTAGAAAGTGTGTAGTGAGGTAACGGGGGACTAGTATACAATGTAGAACTGGTTCAGAAAGGATTGAGGGTTCAATGGGCTATTATGATGATCAAACCTCTTCAAGCAACAGACACAAGCGTCCGGGATGGATTATGCCAACTTTTGTGGGTCTGATTCTAGGTGCTGTGTTAATCGTGCTGGCGTTACCCGCTCTTATTCAATCGAATATCTTGCCGTATGATCTTTCATCACAAGATAAAAAAGATCAGGTTCAAGCGAGTGAAGAGGAAGACACCCCTACAACGGAAAGCGTAAACCTTGATGTTACAACACAAGTTACAGAAGTTGTGAGCGAGGTACAAGAAGCTGTTGTAGGCGTTGTTAAGATACGTGAATCTTCCGGTTTAATTCAGGAACAACCTTCTAGCGGAGAAGCTGGAACAGGTTCAGGCGTCATATATAAAAAGGAACAAGACATGGCTTATATTGTAACAAATAACCATGTTGTGCAGGGAGCTGACCGGATTGAGGTTTCCTTAATTGACGGTTCCCGAATTGAAGCAGAACTAGTCGGAGCGGATCCATATACAGACTTAGCTGTATTAACAGTAGATGGATCTAAAGTAAATAAGGTTATAGATATTGGTGATTCCTCAAAGGTTAAAGTGGGGGAACCCGCTATGGCTATCGGGAGCCCACTTGGATTAATGTTTGCTGGGTCTGTTACTAAAGGGATTATTAGTGGAAAACAGCGAGCAATCCCACAAGATTTTAACGGTGATGGTAGAATGGACTGGCAAGCAGAAGTTATGCAAACAGATGCTGCGATTAACCCTGGAAATAGTGGGGGAGCGCTCATTAATATTAAAGGGCAACTGATTGGCATCAATTCCATGAAAATTGCTAAGTCAGCTGTTGAGGGGATTGGTTTTGCCATTCCGATTAATAATGCTGTACCGATCATGGAGGACATTGAAGAGGATGGAGAGGTTACAAGGCCATTTATGGGCATTGGAGCCGTTTCTTTATCAGAAGTTCCTCGTACTCAACAGAGAGAGGTTTTAGGTCTTCCTAGTGATGTTCAGGGAGGCGTTGTTATTGATAACGTTCAATCAGCTTCACCGGCTGATCAAGTTGGACTGCAACAGTATGATGTCATTACAGAGCTCGATGGCAAAGAAATTCTAAGTATTGTTGATTTACGAAAGCATTTGTATAAGAATAAGAACGTTGGTGATGAAATGTCAGTGACGTTTTATCGAGATGGTCAAAAGCAAGATGTAACCATGAAGCTTTCAAATCAGAGTTATTAAAAGCGGGAACGATACGTTCCTGCTTTTCCTATTTTTAAAAGAGTGAGGTGTAAATGTGAAACTGTTTGTCTGTCAGGACCATGTAGATCGAGGCATTGATGTTATTGTGGATGAATGTGAAACGTTCCCTGATTTGAATAAGTTGGAGGACTCAAATAATTTATCCACAACGTGTGAGTATTGCAGTGGATTAGCTACATATATAGTAGCGAACGCAGGTTCTTCCACCAAATAAGCGAATGAATCTGTGTATATGTGGATAACTTTGTGAATAACTTGTTTATATTGTAACTTTGCTTGTGAGTATTAGTAAGTGAAGTGAGTTGTGGATAATTATGTTGATAAGTTTGAATAGTCATACAATTTTTCAATAGTAATGGTATAAAAGCGACAGTGTCTAAGATAGAAACTGTCGTTTTTTTATATTTCTTTAGCCATAATTCTTAAGAACTACACATAAAGCCTTTTTAAAGAATTTTATTCCAAAATAAGAAAATTACTGATAATATACTTATGAACATACATATAATGTACTATTTATAAAGATGATGTAAGGAGAGGAAAATGACTAATATACTAAAACAGCAAGTACAAGGTTCGGTTTTGATTTCAGGTGATGAAGGGTACGAAACGCAACGGAAAATTTGGAATGCGGCTGTGGATAAATGGCCTGGCATAATCGTGGTATGTAAAGAAGAAGCAGATGCAGTATGTGCTGTGCGTTATGCAAGAGAACATAATTTAGAAATTTCGATTAAGGGTGGAGGTCACCATGTTGCTGGTACCGCTGTAACAGAAGGTGGAATTATGATTGACCTATCTGAACTAACTGAAGTGGTAGTGGATGAGAATTCACGAATTGCACGTGTGCAAGGTGGAGCTACACTCGCTGATATTGACAGAGAAACACAAAGGTATGGTCTAGCAACACCTACTGGAACCGTATCCGAGACAGGTGTGGCTGGATTAGCGTTAAACGGTGGGCTAGGGTATCTTCGGGCTAAGTATGGATTAACATGTGATAATATTCAAGCTGTTAACTTAGTCACAGCTGATGGAGATCATATAAGGGTGAGCGACACGGAGCATCCTGATCTGTTTTGGGCCATTCGCGGAGGTGGCGGTAACTTTGGTGTTGTTACCTCGTTCGAATTTCAGCTTCATGAAATAGGACCTGAAGTGTTAGCACTTGATGTCATGTATGATTTCGAGGATGTAAAAACCGTGTTCCATAACTTAAATACATATCTAGAAGCTGCATCTGATGAAATTAGCGTAAATGCAACTCTTATTGATTTACCACCAGCTCCTTTCATTCCGGAATTCCTACATCATCGTCGAGTTATTATAGTAGCGGGTATATATGCTGGGTCTCCTGAAGAAGGCGAACCTATTATACAACCTCTACGTGAATTGGCTCAGCCCCTGGCTGATATGACGGCTGTTATGCCGTATGTGGAGCTTCAGAAGAAGTTGGATGCTATGGTTCCTCAGAATGCCAACATCGCAGGAACCTCTCTCTATCTTGAAGAACTAACAGAAGAAGCACTTGATCAAATTGTAGCCCAAATGAACGGAGCCCCTGCCCCTGCAATGGTGCAACTATGGGAAACGCATGGGCACATGAATCGAATCCCAACTAACGAAAATGCGTATTATGTACGTGGTGGGCAGTATCTTTTACTAGTGGACGTTATATATGAAGATGGCCAGGACCAAAAGGCAAAGGAATGGATAGATGAGATGCGCCAGTCTCTTTTAGTTTATTCCTATGAGCAGACATCCTATTTGAACCTTACTGAAAATGACGAATCCATTATTCGGGAGAGTTATGGTTCGAATTACGCCCGGTTAGTTGCCATTAAACAAAAATATGATCCTAATAATATTTTTCACGTAAACCATAATATTGATCCTAAAAGTGATTGTGAACTAGTAACAGAATAGAGCTATAAAAATGAGGCTTCCTATAAGGGAAGCCTCATTATCATTTTTCAGGTTTTATTTCTTCACCGTCTTTCCCCGCATACCTAAGTCCCCAGCCCGTTATAGCTGATATAAACATAACCAGTAACAGAAACCAACCTTGAAAGACGAAAGGAAACACTTCTGTAGGTCCAACCACTGGTAAGAAATCATAATCCTTTGCTGCACCTTTAATTGTCGCCCAAGCTAATAATACACCACCGCTCCAGGGGAAAATGTATCCTAGTGAAGAAGATACAGTATCGAGGAAATTTGCTCTTCTGTAAGGGTGAATATTAAATTCTTTCCCAATCTTTCGTACAAAAGGCCCTGCCGTAATCTCTGCTGCAGTATTAATTGTAATAAAAACATTTAAAAAAGCCACAATGGCAAAGATCGAGAGTTCAGCACGTTTTACGACACCATTAATAATCTTAAGAAAGAAATTTTTTATGGTTTCCATTGTCCCTGCAAGTTCCATAAGATGGGCTGCAGCTAGAATAAATAAAATGAGGATAGCCATGTTAAAGTACCCTCCGATTCCACTCATTAATGCTCCTCCAATTGCAGCCTCTCCTGCATCATTACGATAAATATGGAGAACTTTACGAAGCGGTACTCCTATAACAATAATCATGAGTATAGAAGAAACAATACCAATAGTTAGTGAAGTTAACAAATGCCGTCCTGAAAGAGCCAATATTAATACAATAGCAAAAGGGAGGAGCATGAGTAAGCCTGTAGGAGTAACTTGCTCTTGTAATTGCCGAAATGCTTCTTCATTTCCTGACTGCTCTCCACCTCCAAATATCACGAATAAAATAAGGGCAGGTATAGCTGCTGTAATGGAGTACTTAAAACGAGAACGCACGACCCCTGGAACATCGGCTTCTTGAGTTGTAGCAGACACAATTGTTGTATCTGATACAGGAGCTAAGTTATCACCAAAGACTGCTCCACTTAATATAGCTGCTAAAAGAATAACCGGGTCAGCTCCTAAAATAATACCAGCAGGAAACATTAGAATACCAAAGGTCGCAACGGTACCGTATCCTGTTCCAACTGCTGTTGAGAAGACGCCAGCTAAAAGGAAAGTCAGTCCTGCGATAAACCCTCCCTCAAGTCCGGTTTCAAATCCTACCCATATCAAGCCTTCTACTAGCCCACCAGCTGCGAGAAGCTTAGCAAACATCCCTGCCCAAAACCAAGCAATCACTGCAATAATACCGATTGGTTGAGCCATACCTTCTACTAGCCCTTGAGCGTAATCCTTCCAAGCAGATTTACAGAAAAAGAGTCCGATTGCTACTCCTATAACCATACCTAAAACAAGGGCCTCTTCTGTTACTAGCTTTGTCACGCTTAAAGAGATTGCCCAAATGATGAAGAACACAAGGGGGAGTGTGGCTGTGAAGGGGCCTCCACGGAACGCTAAGAACCCAATATCTTTCTTCCCGATTGCCTCTTCTGCATCCTGCTGTTGTTTTTTATCTTCTTCATTCATAGGTGTTCTCCTTTCAATGTGAATCAGGCTCTATTTGGGCCACCCCAGTTGTAATGGCAGCGTTTATGACTGCTTGACGAATAGAGGGCACGACTTCTCGATTAAAAACACTTGGGATGATATATTCTGCATCTAACTCATCCTCTTGGATGGTTGAAGCAATGGCTTTAGCTGCTGCAAGCTTCATTTCATCATTTATCTCTTTAGCACGACAATCCAACGCTCCCCTGAAGATCCCGGGGAAACACAGTACATTATTGACTTGATTGGGGTAATCAGATCTTCCGGTAGCAATGACAGCTGCATAAGGCTTTGCCTCTTCAGGCTGAATCTCCGGATTAGGGTTAGCGAGGGCAAATACAATAGGAGACTTAGCCATTTGTTTGATGTCAGATTGAGTTAAAAGTCCAGGTGCAGAAACACCTATGAATACATCTGCATCTTTAATGACCTCGCATAACTCTCCTTCCTCATTGTTAGGATTCGTTTTATTAGCAAATTCATTCCATCCAGGTCGTTCATACTTTTTACGGCAATGAAGGGCCCCCTCTACGTCGACACCGATAACATTAGTAGCCCCTGCTTTTAAGAGCATATTCGTTATGGCCATCCCAGCAGCTCCTATGCCACATACAATGATTTTACAAGTCTCAATAGGTTTAGAAACAAGTGTAAGAGCGTTTAATAAGCCTGCAAGCGCAACAATGGCTGTACCGTGCTGATCATCGTGGAAGACGGGAATGTTTAATTCCTGCTTAAGACGTTGTTCAATCGAGAAACAGTTTGGAGAAGCAATGTCTTCTAAGTTGATCCCCCCGAATGTAGGCCTAAGGGCTTTAACAATGGTAATAATCTCTTCAGGATCTTGGGTATCCAAGCAGATAGGATAAGCATCAATATCTGCAAACTGTTTAAAGAGCATAGCTTTGCCTTCCATAACAGGCATCGCAGCCTCCGGTTTGATTTTGCCTAGACCAAGTACGGCTGTTCCATCTGAGATGACAGCGACAGCATTTTTCTTGATTGTATACTCATGAGCGCGTTCGACATCTTGATCAATGGCTTCGCATACTCTGGCGACTTCCGGCGTGTATACTCTAGACATATCATCTCGGTTATCGATTTTGACTTTAGGTACGACATGTATTTTACCGCCAGAATGGGCAAGAAACGTTCGATCTGTTGTATGTTGAATAGAAATTCCTTCTAACTTTCTTAACTCATTGATGATAAGGTTTTGAGCATCCTTTTGATCAACGTTAATACTTAAATCTCGAAGGGTAGTTTGTTTGTTCTCCTTTATAACGTCTATTGCGACTAGATCCCCGCCGCTTGAGCTAATAACGGTCGCAATTTTTCCAAAAGAAGCTGTCTGCTTATCTAATTTCAGTCTTAGTATAAAACTCATGCTTGCTTTACTCATCTTGATTATTGTCCTCTCTTTAACAAATGGTGTTCTTATCTTTCCAAATGAGTAAATAAATATAACGGATCCTTACATAAGGAAGCAGTTTCAGTGACACATTAGGAATATGTAACCGTACGAGAGGTAGGGAAAGCTATGGAAAAGCATAAAGCAGAAGCAGATATTTCTACACATGATCAAAATCCTTATGAGATTGTGAAAAAATTACTAAGTGAATCAGTAGAGCAGTTAGGTTTGGATGAAAGTATATACCATATATTAAAAAAACCCATGAGAGTGATGGAAGTCTCCATTCCTATACGAAAAGAAGATGGTTCTGTTGAAAATTACACAGGGTACCGTTCTCAGCACTTGGATGTACTAGGGCCTTGTAAGGGAGGGATCCGGTTTCACCCATCCGTTACCCTTGATGAAGTGAAAGCTCTTTCTATTTGGATGTCTCTAAAGTCAGCTATTATTGAATTACCACTTGGAGGTGGTAAGGGAGGGGTTATTGTAAATCCTGAAGACTTAAATCAAAGAGATCTAGAAGAGTTAAGTAGGAGCTACATTCGAAAGATAACGCCAGTCATTGGTCCTGAAAAGGATATTCCTGCTCCTGATATGAACACAACGCCTGAAATTATGGCTTGGATGATTGATGAATACGACAAGCTTCGCGGCTATAATATACCAGGACTTATTACAGGAAAACCTATTATTATAGGAGGGTCTGAAGGACGTTTAGATGCCACGGGGCGTGGTGTTGTTATTCACATACGAGAAGCCGCGAATGCTTTAAATATAGATTTATCTAGGGCTACGGCTGCCTTACAGGGGTTTGGAAATGTGGGGAGTGCAACAGCGAAATTCTTACATGAATCAGGTGTTAAAGTTGTAGCTGTAACAGATGTCTCTGGAGGGATATACAAAGAAGAGGGCTTGAACATTCCAGCTTTATTAGAGTTCATAGGGGAGGGGAATGTTATTGCCGATTTTAAAGAGTGTGAATCCATCTCAAATGAGGAGATGTTTGCTCTTCCTGTAGATATACTCATACCCGCCGCATTAGAGAATCAAATTACAAGTGAAACGGCCCCTTCAATCCAAGCAAAGATTGTAGCAGAAGCGGCTAACGGACCAACAACTCCAGAAGGGAACAGGATCCTAGAGGAGAAGGGGACTTTTATTATTCCGGATATCTTATGTAACGCCGGGGGTGTAACTGTATCGTATTTTGAATGGGTACAGAATACAATGAACTATTACTGGAAGGAAGAGAGGGTAAATAAAGAGCTTGAAGAGAAAATGATTGCTGCCTTTAAGCGTGTATATGAGATGAAAGAAAATAAGGGCTGTGAAATGCGTCAAGCTGCTTATATGGTGGGTATTCGACACCTCGTACTGGCTCTTCAAGCTAGAGGCTGGATACAAAACGGAGATCTTTCAAAACTGTAACGTGGTCACAATTTGAATACGTTAAACGAATAGATATGAAAGGAAGAGAGAGGTGATTCATCTTCTCTCTTTTTTGGCTTGTGGGACAAGCCTCCATGTGTACAAAAATGTTTACTTGTATACAAAATAGAAAACATGTATACAAAATTGTAAACATAAAGTACACAATTACGTATACAAGTGTACAAGTATGTATACATACCGTTATAAAGCCATGTATACATATAACGTATACATGTAAACAAAAAACGTACACATGTATACAGAATTGTCGACAAAAGAAGACATTGACTGTTGTCTAAATCTTCTATATCTTTTAATTAACGGAAGAGAGAGACTCTAGTCATTAACTTCAAAAAAGAAGGGGAGCTAGTTTCATGACAAATTCAAGAATTGCAGCTGTAGATGTTGGTAATGATGCCCTTAAGGCATTGTTTGGTAAATTAGATTCGGAGCTTTACATTCCAAATGTTATTGCGAGAGATATTGAAGATCGTCCTGTAATTGGAATAGAGGAACTAGACGAAAAAGATCCTGTAGATAACCTACATATCCGCGTGCATTCACCTGCACTAAAGGATAATAACGCAATTTATCGTGTAGGTAATCTAGCAACAAAAGGTAGTAACCCTACTGAGCTAGATCCAGGAAGTAGCAAATCAGAAGAAGATCAGACGCTTGTGATGCTATTTGCTTCCTTAGCTCTTGATGCTGTATCAAGAGAAGAAGGGTCACAAAAGCATCACGGAAATAACCGTAATGTAGTCGAAGCGAATTACACGCTTGGAACAGGATTACCACTTAGAGAAGTAAAAGAAGGAAAAGACGTAGGCTATCGCTCTCAACTACTAGGATCGGTGCACCAGGTAGAGTTTCTTGTCACTCCTAGATATCAAGGTATGAAAGTTAATATTAAGTTTGATGAAGTGAAAGTCTATCCAGAAGGCTTTGCAGCATTTGTAAACCTAGTAATGGATAATGATTTAAATGTAATTAATAAGGATTTAATAGATAAACAGATTTTAATTCAGGATATTGGTGGTCTATCAACAGATATCGCTGTAATACGTAACCGCAACGTCGATGACGATAAAGCTCAAGGATTTAACTTAGGTGTAGCAGAATCGTTAGAAGCTATACGAGACGAAATCCGTACCAAACACGGAGTAGAGTTAGATAGTCGTCGTGATGTCGTCGATATTATTACGCGTAAAAATGATCGTCATCATATCATGGTAAAAGGAAGTCGGACAAGCGTCCATGATATTACGGATCGCATCCTTTTAGAATTGGCTAAGAAGCAATATCGTTACCTGCGTAACGTATGGCAGAGAAATTCTCAATCTGAGATTTGCTACTTTGTTGGAGGCGGCTCTGCTGTATTAAAAGACTACTTGAAATCACTAAATAATAGTCTTGATGGATTTAATATTGAATTCTTTGAAGACGAAAATGAGAGCATTTGGATGATGGCTAATGCGTATTACAAGCTTGTGTCGGATTTCGTGCGAAAGACAAACAGAGATAAAAAACAGGAGAAGCAAAAACAAGAAGCAACTTCTGCTAAGTAGATAGGAAGATTTCATGGGAGATTCTAAAAAAGGTGTTCAACGAGGCCAGGCAATTACGTTTCGCATTCCCTCAGATACACCAGATTACGTTTTAAAACAACTCCAACATCTGAAGGAAACAGAAAAGCGAAACTTCTCCAGTCGAATCGCTCAGTACGTTTTACAAGGCGTATCAGAAACACGTTCTAAGGAGAAAGAAACCGTTACAGTTTCTTTACCGAAATCATTAACGAAAGAACAGCGGAATTGGCTTAAGCACGAGCATTCAGAGGCTTTGATCGGAAGTATTCTCTATCAACTGCTCATGGATCCTATTCGCGCTACCTCTCTTTATGCATCGTTACACAACAATGCTTATGATTTTGATGATGTGTTAGAACTCCAAGAACAAGTAGAGGCCGCTATTCAAACGAAGTCCCAATCGATAGCCTCTGGTCAGAGTGAAGCTTTGCCACATGAACAACATAATTGGCAAGCAAATGAAGCGGCATCCGCCTCTGAGGAGAACTGGACAACAGATGATGATCTTGATGATATTAATCTTGATCACTTGCAAGAGGATATTCATAAGAAGGAAGAAAAAGTGGAGTTCGACGAAGATGACCCACTAGCAGACTTCTTTTCCTCCATGAATAAGTAAAACAGCCCCCCCAAAGCTTTTAAAGGCTTTGGGGTTTTTTATGCTCTTACAATGTTTCATGATACGATACAAATAAGAAAAGAAATGAAGGAGTAACGCTATGAAGATCACCATTATTTCTGTTGGAAAACTTAAGGAAAAATATTTAAAACAAGGTATACAAGAGTATGAGAAACGACTCGGTCCCTATGCCTCTATTGATTTAATCGAAGTACCAGATGAGAAAGCTCCAGAAAACTTAAGTGAAGCGCAGATGGAAGAAGTGAGGCAAAAAGAAGGAGAGAGAATTCTTGCTAAGGTCAATCCTGACGCCCACGTCGTTACGCTTGAGATTGAAGGGAAAATGCTCACCTCAGAGAAATTAGCCAAAGAATTAGACCAGCTTGCTACTTACGGGAAAAGCAAAGTGACCTTTATTATAGGGGGGTCTCTAGGTTTAAGTGATGAGGTCATGAATCGTTCTGACTTTGCCTTGTCCTTTTCTAAAATGACTCTCCCTCATCAGTTGATGCGCCTTGTACTATTAGAACAGATTTATCGTGCATTTAGGATTAATAGAGGTGAGCCGTACCACAAATAGAGAATAGATTAAGGAATAAAACAAAGGTAAAAGAATTAAATTGAAATGGTTATTGAAATTAGAATTCGAGTAATTGTTTAAATAAAGAGGTGAATTACTATGGAAACAGTCTATTTTGCGGGTGGATGTCTCTGGGGTGTACAAGAATTCATTAAAACATTGCCCGGCGTTACGTCAACAGAAGCGGGAAGAGCGAACGGAACGAGTTATACACTAGACGGTGAATATGACGGCTACGCAGAATGTGTCAAAACAGCATTTGATCCGACGGTTGTGAACATTAAAGAATTGATGGGGTATTTCTTTGAGATTATTGATCCCTATAGCCTGAATCAACAAGGAGAGGATGTTGGGGTGAAATATAGAACAGGTGTGTATAGTGAAAACCCTGCACATTTAAACGAGGCGAAAGTGTTTATAAGGGAGAGAAACGACTCTGGCCGTATTGTTGTGGAAGTTTTACCTCTTACAAACTATGTGAGAAGTGCGGAAGAGCATCAAGATCGGCTAACCAAATGTCCAGATGATTATTGTCATATTCCGAAAGAATTATTAAGGAAATACAAGTGAGCTTGTCTAATGAAAAAAGAGAGGAAGACCTAAATGGCTTTCCTCTCTTTTCGTATATAAAATATTAGCTTGAAGGAAAGAAAGCGAAATTCACTTAAGAAATAGAAAAACCTTTCTCTTCTTCCACTCCCTTATTCTCCGTAAACTCATCAAGCAAAGCACGGACTTCATCGGTAGATTCAGTGCTCATTAGCTGATTCCTTAACTCACTCGCTCCTCGGAAGCCTTTAACATAGATCTTAAAGAAGCGGCGAAGTGGTTTGAAAAGACGCGGTTCTAGCTCCTCTGAGTATTTATCATGAAGGTCAAGCTGTAGACGTAGAAGGTCAAGCAGCTCCTCGCTGGTATGCTCTTTCTTCTCTGTTTCGAAGCAGAACGGGTTATGGAAGACACCTCGCCCAATCATTACACCATCTACTCCATACTTTTCAACGAGTTCAAGTCCCTTCTGACGGTCAGGAATATCCCCGTTGATTGTCAGAAGCGTATCAGGGGCAACTTCGTCACGAAGCTTCTTAATCTCCGGAATCAGCTCCCAGTGAGCGTCCACGTTACTCATTTCCTTTTTCGTACGAAGGTGGATGGAAAGGTTAGCGATATCCTGTTCTAACAGGTGCCTCAACCAGTCGTGCCACTCCTCAACTTCTGTGTAACCTAGGCGGGTTTTCACGCTTACTGGAAGGCCTCCTGCTTTAGCAGCCTGTACAATTTCAGCTGCAACATCCGGTCGACGGATTAGTCCGCATCCTTTCCCTTTCGTTGCAACATTTGGCGCAGGACAGCCCATATTAATATCGACTCCACGATATCCCATCTCGGCCATACCGATGCTCATTTGTCGGAAGTACTCAGGCTTATCTCCCCAAATGTGGGCTACAATTGGCTGCTCATCTTCCGTGAACGTCAGACGCCCGCGTACGCTGTCTTTTCCTCTTGGATGGCAGTAGCTTTCTGTATTCGTAAACTCTGTAAAAAACACGTCAGGTCTCGCAGCTTCACTTACGACATGACGAAAAACGACATCCGTCACAGCTTCCATTGGTGCTAAAACAAAAAACGGTCGCGGCAACTCATGCCAAAAATTATCTTTCATATATATCTGAACCCTTTCCTTAAGGGAAACATGTTCCCAAAGTTAAAAGTGAAAATATTTTTTCTAATTGATTTCCATTTTATATAGAAATCCATCATTATATACTTTAATAGTATCGGGCGAAAAGTGCAAGGGAACCAAATGTTTTAACGAAGACGCTTCTTTCAATATATGTTAAAATTTTCAGTGTTTCCTCAAGAATAGGGCGTAATCATGAAGACTCGAAGCTGAAACACTTTATTTTGTGTGGGGCCGTTACGTTTATTGAGTGTTAGGGGGGCTGGGGAACGACTCGCTTTCCACGGGCGAGCTGTCGAGCCTCCTCACTCACTTCGTTCATTCCGGGGTCTCGGCGACCTCTTTCTCCCGTAGGAGTCTCCCCGTTCCCCAGCCCCCCCCTTATCAGAAGATGTATAACGCCCCCTCAGCTCTAGTATGGCGGTGATTCAACTATCCGCCCCCTTACGTAGCATGCTTCCGTTCCCTCTATATATAGCAAAGGTGGTTCGGGAAATTGCGAGACTCCTGCGGCAGTAGGAGCCTAGGGGAGCCCCCACAGAGAGCGTAGCGAACGAGGAGGCTTCCCAGCTCGCCGCGGAAAGCGAGTGATTTCCCGAACCACCTTATTCTCAATTTGAGCAAACGGGAGCATTCTCTCAACTTCGAGCCTTCCACATAAGGGGGGGCTTATATGGAAGAGATCATAGTCAGCACAAGCATGAGCATATTCAAAATAAGAAGCATAGATAGGAGAGATCTAAATGAAAATTTCAAACGAGGCAAAAGAGCAATTGCTTCAAATAATCGATGAGGAAGAGTCGTCAAACCTTAGGTTTTTTGCTGCAGGAGGGTGTGGGGGAACTCAACTCGGTCTTGGGCTTGAAGAGCCAGCTGAATCCGATATTAAACAAGAGGTAAATGGAATTCGGGTTTCTATTGAATCTTCTATGCAAGATGTAGCCAAAGACATAGAATTAGACCTACAAGAATCAAGCGAAGGTGTCGACTTTGTTATAAAAGGACTTCCACATACGGATTAATGTTTAGTATGGATTAAAGTATTCCTATCCATTTCCAAAAGCCCCCAGGCCTTCATGCCTGGGGGTTATTTTAATTGAAAACTAGCTTCGGGATTGTCTTAAGAAACGTGGGTAAGAAAGTAGGGCGATTATACCACCTGCCACACCAGCAAGAACTAAGATCAGCACATTCAGCCATATGTCAGCCATCCCACCGTTAGAGAGAATAACCTCTTTATATCCTTGAAGCGCCCAGTATTGAGGCAGGGCTTTACTAATGTTTTGCACGACTTCAGGCATAAACTCGACTGGCATCCAAAGCCCACCGAGTAATGCTCCGCCTAAGGCGAGAATCTGTGTTAGGGCGATGCCCATATTTTCCGTTCTAACAATTACAGCCATGGCCATGCCCCATCCGGTTACGATAAAAGCGAGAGATAAGGATAATAGAATAAGAGCTAAAGGGTTTCCGAGCGGAAGGTCATACACAACGACGCCAAATCCGAACAAAACTGCAATTTGAATAAGTACGATAATGATGAACGGCAGCCATTTGCCGAAAAAATAGTGGTGGATCGATAGAGGTGTGCTAGCAATCCTTGCAACCATTCCTCGCTCTCTATCTTTTACAAAAGCTATGACCATTGAAATCATGATAAAGAAAGCAAACATGATCGTATATCCAGGAATAATCTGAGTCACGACTTCTTTATAGCTTTGGCTCTCATCTCCAGAAAAAATCGCTACAAAAGCAACGATGAAAATAACCGGGAGAACAAATGTCCAAAACCATAGTCCTTTATCCTGAATGGTCTTTTTCAATTCAGTACGAGCAATTGCCCACATATCTGTTCCTCCTTTTCTTAAGCATCTCTTAATTGGGTACCAGTTAAATTGAAGAATATATCTTCTAATCTTGGGTGATAGAGTTCGAGTCTGCGCGGCTCTATACGATGTTCTCGGCAGTACGTCACCAATTTCTCCAGAGTAAGAAGTGGGTCATCACTATTGAGTAAGTAGCCATTACCTTTCGATTCTACCTTTCCAAAACGTTGAAGCATCTCGGTCTCAATGTTGTCTCCTGAGATAAATAATGAAGGCATAGCGTACTTTTCTAACAATTCCTCCATTCGCCCAATCTCCATAAGCTGTCCCTTATCGATAAGACCAATACTGTCGCACAGTTGCTCGACTTCCTCCATATAGTGGCTTGAGTAAATAATTGTGCTTCCCTCAGCCTTCAGTTGATGAATAATGGAAAAGATCGAATTTCGTGATTGCGGATCAATACCTACAGTGGGCTCATCCATAATAATAATGCTCGGCTTATGTAAAAGCGCACAGCCAATATTTAGACGTCGCTTCATGCCTCCTGAGAATGTAATGACCTTATCCTTAGCCCTGTCTTTTAACCCGATCTGATCGAGCACTTCATCTATTCGAAGCTGCAACGCTTTTCCTTTTAATCCATACAGGTTACCAAAAAGAATCAAATTATCTTGAGCTGTCAGCGTATCCTCTAAGCAAATTTCCTGGGGAATATACCCGATTTGCTGTTTAATCTTAAGCCGATCTTTAGACACCTTCCATTCTCTGACTTGAATATCCCCATTAAAATTAAGTAAAATTCCAGATAAAATTTTCATAAGCGTCGATTTACCGGCCCCATTCGGTCCAACCAAACCAAAGCACGTTCCTTCTTCAATCTTAAAGCTGATACTATCTAGTGCCTGAACGGAACCATACTGCTTATTGATATTCTCAACACTAATCATTTCTCTTTCTCCTTTCTCACTCCCTGGGCTAAGTGCGTTCGGTACGCATATACGAAATTATGAGTATGGGGGTTTCAATATTTTAGGGGATAATGATAATCTATAAAACTATAGCGACAATGTAAAAAACTTCTGACACTAAATTGTCGCAGCACCTTCACACGACAGTTGATCAATTATTTATATTCGAGAAGACCTCAAATCAATACAAATAAAAGGGAGATGTACATGGGAAAGACAAATAGATTTGCAGGGGGATAAAGAGAAAGATGAATTGGAGCATCATATAGAAACGCAAAGCACTAAAATCAGTTACTATGTGCTAATGATTCTGTCTGGTTTAATATTATTTGTATCTGAAGGAGTAGGTGATTTAAGTAACATCGAGAATTATCCTTTACTTATTGTTGTTGGACTGACCTTTGTTGTTCAACCGCTTACTGCCTTTATTTATTCTAGGAAGTATAAGTAGCGGGATTTTTTCCCTTATAACCGTATCGAACCTAAGAAAAACGTTCATAATGTAGGTAATCTACTCCATCGATGTAAAGACAGTAAACTATAATGTTGCAATAGAAGTAATTTTCAATATTTTTGGAAAGTGGTACACTAGTAGTAGATTGAAAATAACTAGAAGAGGTGTAGTACCCCGGGGCGGGGATATAGGCTACATTTTTTCTGCAAGACATAGGGAGTATAGGCTAATGAGTAAAAACTATGCGAAAACTGACGTTATTTTAATTGGTGCAGGCATTATGAGTGCCACATTGGGATCTTTGCTAAAGGAACTAGTACCGGAGTGGAAAATCAGAGTGTTTGAAAAGCTCGATGGTGCCGGGCAGGAAAGCTCGAACGTATGGAATAATGCAGGCACGGGGCATGCTGCATTATGTGAACTGAATTACACAAAAGAACAAGAAGATGGCTCAATTGATATTTCAAAAGCTATAAAAGTAAATGAACAATTTCAAGTTTCTAAACAATTTTGGTCTTATCTTGTAAACCAAGGTCGTATCCAAAATCCACAAGAATTCATCATGCCATTACCCCATATGAGTTTCGTACAAGGGAAAGAGAATGTGGAATTCTTGAGAAAGCGCTACCAAACCATGTCAACTCATCCGCAGTTTCAAGGGATGGAGTTCTCCGATGACGTGAAGCAGTTAATGGAATGGATGCCATTAATGATGAAGGATCGTTCATCCAATGAAGCAGTGGCAGCAACTAAGATGGATTCTGGGACAGATGTAAATTTCGGAACGATTACACGTAAGATGTTTGATCATTTAGAAGATAACAATCTTGAGATCAATTATAAGCATAGTGTAGAGGATATTAAGAGGTTAAGTGACGGAACATGGGAAGTGAAAGTATATGATCGTGAGCAGGCGCGAATTGAATACCATATCACCAATTTCGTCTTTATTGGTGGTGGTGGAGGTAGCCTTCACCTATTACAAAAGACTGGTATACCTGAATCAAAACATATTGGTGGATTTCCTGTAAGCGGGCTATTCATGGTGTGTAATAATCCTGAAGTAATTGCTGAGCACCGGGCAAAAGTATATGGCAAAGCAAAAGTAGGGGCCCCGCCAATGTCTGTGCCCCATCTGGATACAAGGTATATTAACAATAAGCAATCTTTATTATTTGGTCCGTTTGCGGGCTTTTCTCCAAGGTTCTTAAAAACGGGTTCCTTGCTTGATCTGTTTACATCGGTGAAATCGGATAACCTTGTGACGATGTCAGCAGCAGGTGTGAAGAATGCTTCCCTAACAAAGTATTTGATTGAACAAGTGATCTCCTCAAAAGAAAAGCGTATGGAAGAATTAAGAGAGTTTATTCCAAATGCCAAAAGCGAGGATTGGAGTCTAGCTGTAGCAGGTCAACGTGTACAAGTCATTAAAGATACAGACTCAGGGGGGAAAGGTACCTTGCAGTTTGGTACAGAAGTAGTTAGTTCTTCAGATGGCTCGATCGCAGCACTTTTGGGAGCTTCTCCAGGTGCCTCTACAGCCGTTCACGTTATGCTAGAGTTAATGGAAAAATGCTTCCCTCAAAAGATTAAAGAATGGGAGCCGAAAATAAAAGAAATGATCCCTTCTTATGGTTTAATATTAGCTGAACATCCAGAGCTTCTTAAGGACATTCATAAGACTACTGATGAGGCACTAGGCTTAAATAAAAAGCCTCTCCATAGTTATCTTTCAACAGACGAAAGTGAAATTAGCAAGACATCATAGAAAATACTTCGCTTGTGCATCCAGTTTCTATAAAAAAAGTCGCTACCCCCTAGAGGAGTAGCGACTTTTTAGTTAATCATTATTAGTTGCGAATCAAGTAATCAAATGCGCCTAATGCAGCATTTGCTCCTGTGCCCATAGAAATAATGATTTGGTTATTTGGAACGTCTGTCACATCACCTGCTGCAAACAGACCAGGTACGTTTGTGGAATTGTGTTTATCGACAACAATCTCGCCAATTTGGTTACGCTCAATGGAATCGTCTAGCCATTCCGTATTCGGAACAAGTCCGATTTGGACGAACACACCTTCAAGCTTCACATGGTTCTCTTGGCCCGTTTCCCGGTCCACATACGTAATGCCATTAACGTTAGCGTCACCTGTAATTTCTGTCGTTTGTGCATTTGTGTGAATGGTTACATTCGGAAGACTATTTGCGCGGTCTTGTAAGACTTGGTCAGCTTTAAGTTCTGAAGCAAACTCAAGAACTGTCACATGCTTCACAATTCCAGCAAGATCAATAGCTGCTTCTATACCGGAGTTACCTCCGCCAATAACAGCTACGTCTTTACCTTCAAATAATGGACCATCACAGTGTGGACAGTACGCAACACCTTTATTTTTAAACTCTTCTTCACCTGGAACGCCAACTTGACGCCAGCGAGCACCAGTTGAGATGATTACACTCTTACTTTTAAGAACGCCACCGTTATCTAGTTCAAGTTCGAACATACCGCCGTTCTTCTCTAAGCGGCTTGCACGTTGAAGGTTCATTACATCAATGTCGTAATCCTTTACGTGTTCTTCAAGACTAGCAGCAAGCTTCGGTCCTTCTGTGCTAGAAACACTAATGAAGTTTTCAATACTCATCGTGTCTAGTACTTGACCACCGAAACGTTCAGCTACAATGCCTGTGCGAATTCCTTTACGAGCTGCATAAATGGCCGCACTCGCACCAGCTGGACCACCACCTACAACTAGTACATCATATGGGTCTTTATTGCTGAACTCTTCAGCGCTAGGACCTTCAACAATCTTGTCTAAGATTTCTTCTAGTGTCATGCGACCACCGCTCAAGAATTCTCCGTTAAGATGCAAGGAAGGAACAGCCATAACGTTTTTGCTTTCAGCTTCTTCTTTAAACGCTGCACCGTCGATCATTGTATGCGTAATGCCAGGGTTTAAAACACTCATCATGTTTACGGCTTGTACGACATCCGGACAATTATGACAGCTTAAGCTAACATAGGTTTCAAAGTGATATTCACCTTTAATATTCTTAACTTGATCAATAACGCTTTGGTCAACCTTAGGTGCTCTGCCACTAACTTGTAGAAGAGCAAGGACTAAAGAAGTAAATTCATGTCCAAGAGGAATACCTGCGAACGTAACTCCAGTATCTTCTCCGACGCGATTCACACTAAAGCTAGGCGTTCTGGATAATTGTGCTTCCTCGAATGTAATCTTAGAAGACATAGAAGCTAGCTCTTCAACAAGAGCTAGCATGTCTTTTGATACTTTATCAGAACCTGCACTAACTTTAAGCACGATATCGCTTTCCAATAGTTCGAGATATTGGTTTAATTGAGCTTTAATATCTGCTTCAAGCATATTGTGCACTCCTTTAGATTTTACCTACTAGATCTAGGCTTGGTGTTAGGGTTTCAGAACCTTCTTCCCATTTAGCTGGGCAAACTTCGCCTGGATTCTGGCGAACGTATTGAGCTGCTTTGATCTTACCTACTAGGTTACTTGCGTCACGGCCGATGCCGCCTGCGTTAACTTCTACAGTTTGGATAACGCCATCTGGATCGATGATGAAAGTACCGCGATCAGCAAGACCTTCTTCTTCGTTTAGTACTTCAAAGTTACGAGAAATTGTTTGAGAAGGGTCACCGATCATTGTATAAGTGATCTTGTTAATCTTTTCTGAGCTATCGTGCCAACCTTTGTGAACGAAGTGAGTATCTGTAGAAACAGAGTAAACTTCAGCACCTAGTTCTTGAAGTGCAGCATATTCGTTTTGAAGGTCTTCAAGTTCAGTTGGGCAAACGAATGAAAAGTCTGCAGGGTAGAAGCAAACAACGCTCCACTGACCTTTAAAGTTTTCTTCTGTTACATCAACGAATTCACCGTTTTTGAATGCTTTTGCGTTGAATGGTTGTACTTCAGTACCGATTAATGACATGAAAAAATCCTCCTCTGTTTTGTGTAAAAGTTATTAATTTAAAATTATTATAATTCAAAAACTATTATTATATACATTCGGAAATTTGTCAAGCTGTTCAGGCATATTTTAGCTCTTGATATGCTCTGAAGCGATTGTATGCGAAAACTAGTTTTGAAACGTATACGTTAACGGTAGTTAGAACGAAAAGGTTCGATTATCATTCTCATACTTATATTCTTACCTAATCTGGTGCACTGCTAAACGTCTGAGCATTCTATTTTGTACGAAAACCTATATGGATATGCATATGAAAAAACGCCTGCTCACTTTTAAAGGAGCAGGCGTTTTTATCATAAAATAGTTAGGGTTTAATGTCCAAATAACTGCCCGTTTTCATCCACATATACGGACTGAATCATTGTTCTCTCAACAGGGTGTTGGTCCAGTGTTCCCTTTATATTAAGTGTCATATTATAAATGCCTTCTCCGAGGTTTGGCAGTCTATAAGAGTTTTTGGACGCTCTTGGGTTCACTTTCACCTGTTTCAACTTCCCTTTCTTGTAATAGGAAACGGTCATATCCGTTTTTACTTTTAGTTTACGGTCTTTTGAGTTGATGTGGACCATTCCGTTACGAATGTTAGCAGTAAGGTTGCTGTTAAGAGAACTATTATAGGTAACGTTTAACAAAAAGTGCTCCGTATGTTTATTGCTTGCGGATAGGGTCCATTTCCCTGCTTCAGGACTCTTTATAGTAGTTGAATGGTGGTAAGCGCCATTCAGATATTCAGTCTCATCTTCATTTACGTGAAAAGCAGTGTAAGACTTTCCATCCGGAGATGCTAATTGAAGTGTTGTCTCTGATTGTTCACTGATCCAATCAATAGTAATAGCGTCTACACCTGGTTCCACTACAATGGTTTCTTGTGTGTTCCCTTTATAAGAGCCGCCATGGGTATAGCTATTCGCATACCGGTCATCACTCTCTGTATCTTCATGGTTGATCCTTGTATCCTTGACTTGTAGGTTAGTGAATGAATTAACATTTTCGCTTAGGTAGTCCTCAAATAGGAAGAAGGTAGAGGACCCCTCTTTAATCGTCGTGTGATTCCAATCGCCGACTTTAATTTCTGTAGCATATGGGAGGCGAGAACTATTTACGGTTACAGCCCCGTCGTTACTGCCATAAGGACTTAAGTATAATCCACCCCAGTACAGTGAACTGCCGAAACTCCCCCATTTTGTTCCGCCTAGCGTATAGATTGGTGTATCTAGCACATTGGATTGTTTATCTGTTACAGAACGGTAGTAATCCATATAACCTGTTTGCAGGGAGTAGGTGGCATCGTTTTTACTTCCCAGAATCCCAGATAGCCAACCTGCCCAACTGCTGTAGGCTAAATCAGCTAGCTGAGATCCATAATGAGGGGAGGAAAGTGTAATAACCTTCTCTACATATGGATCAGCTCCGTAATGGACAAGAGCTGCTTGTGTATCGATCCCTCCTTTGCTATGAGCGACGACAACTACTTTTTCTCCGAAATAGTTAGAGATTTCTTTGATTTTTTGGGCAAGCATAGCGCCGTTCTCCCACATATCCTTTGTGGGATAGAGGTCAATAAAGGCTGTTTCATATCCAGCTCCATAGGCGGTTTCATCCATATCATTATTAATTGTCCACGTAGTTGATGAACTATTTAAGCCATGAACAAACAGAATGGGGTGATTGGAAGGGGAAATAGAGGAAGAGGATTCGCCGGCCCACCATTCCCCTGGAGTACCAGCTTCACCTCCTTCTTTTATAGATCCTGCCAAAGTAATTGAGGGAATCATGAGAACGAATAAGGTTAGAAGGATCAACAGATGCGTTACCTTTTTCATGAGCAATCTCCTCTCTGTAATTAAACTCAAACCATAATATATATGGACAATTGAGTTCATGTTAGCACCAACTTTCCAAAAATAGACCAAAGGGACGGTTAGAAGTTGGGTAATTGGTTGCGGTTTTATTCTTTTGTTAGGGGCTGTAAAATCATGCTCTTGTTCTCTAGTTGCAGAAAGCGCTGGTCTAAAACAAAGCGAATTATGCATGGATTTTAGAGTTTGTTGCCTCTTCCTCCCCTGATTTATAAAATTCTTTTTTATGAGCATGTTTTTTTATTGAAAAGATATCATTAAAATCATGTCGGATCTAAGAGAGTTAGCACTTGTGAAGTCGACTCTGGCTAAGATTCTTACTTGAGCGACGACAATTGTAGCCATTCTGTAAAACCATGCCGCTATTTGAGGAACGAATCAAAAAGGAAATAGAGAGATTTCGTCCAATTTAATAGGCATAGGCAAATGAAACACAAAGGGAAAATAAGAGGAGGAGATGTAAGATGAAAAGAATGGTTGCGATTGTTTGGAGTATGATGTGGGTTATGAGCTTAGCTTCTGTTGTGAAAGTTGTTACGGTTTCGAAGGAATTCCTCAATAATGTGTCGGTGAGAAGCTTTGCACAAGAAATTGTTCAAAGTGGAGGATATAAGGGAAGAGAAGGAGTTCTTGATTTCCGATCGATGAATAGTTTATGTCAGGCCAAAGAGTTCTGGTGTAAGGCCAGGGGGAGTCCGAGAGGGAAAATCGACGAGCTTATCGTGTATTTGGTCAGGGTTCGGTCAAGATCTAATGAGTTGCCAAGTGTGTCTTAATGACAGGTAGACTTTACCGTCATTGACCAAGTATTTGAGTGGTTTATTTACTTCAAAGGAAGGGGTGTGGACCATACGTTCCAAACGTTTATAGGCTGGTGTTCGTTAACGCTTTCTAAGGGGGGAATGGAGCGTTTAAAATAGATTATTCAGAAGGGATGATTCCTTTGGTGGGAGAGAGGAGAGAGAAATGGGAAGATGAACGCACCTCTGCGGACTAAGGTGCGATCGTGAACATAGATGAAACAAAGGGGGGATCGTAGTGGGGAAGAGTACGTGTTACTCGTACTCTTTTTACCCATGTCTTATAGTACTTTGGAAGACTTTCGCTATAAGAAAAGGTATATATGTATTCTTAGAGAGTGATACAATAGAAGGATACGATGAAAAAAGAAAGAGGATACGCCTTTGAATAGTTTTAATCAATTTAACTTGCATGAAATGTATATTATGCGATTGAAAGAAATGGGGATTACAACTCCAACAGATATTCAATCGGAAGTCATCCCTTTGATGTTAGAAGGACATGACGTAATTGCTCAAGCTCAAACTGGTTCTGGTAAGACGTATGGCTTTTTACTGCCATTACTCGAGAAGATTAATAAAGAAGACCCTACTATACAGGCTCTTATTGTTGCACCTACGAGGGAGTTGGCTCTTCAGCTGACCGCTGAGTTGGAACGACTCTCTGAAGGGGTTAGTGTGCTTGCTGTTTATGGCGGTAAAGATGTACAGCAGCAAGTGAAAAAACTAGATAAAACTCAGGTTGTCATTGGTACACCAGGGCGCCTTTTAGACCATATGCGAAGAGGAACAATTGATCTATCGAACGTTTCCTCTCTTGTACTAGATGAAGCGGATCAGATGCTTCATTTTGGTTTCTTTGAAGATGTCGAGACCATTGTGCGTAGTACTCCGAACGTTAAACAAATGGCGCTATTTTCTGCGACCCTTCCATCTGATATTAACAAATTAGCATACAAATTTATGCGTCACCCAAAACAAGTTCGCATTCAGGCAAAAGGGCGGACTGTGGAAGAAATTGAACAATTCGTGGTCGAGACGACGGATCGTAAAAAACAAGAAGCGCTCCGAAAGGTTATTAAAGAAACACAACCTTTCTTAGGAATAGTCTTCTGCCGTACAAAGAGACGGGTGAGTAAACTTTACGGTGAGTTAAAAGCCATGGGATATCAGGTTGATGAATTGCACGGAGACCTATCTCAAAAGAAGCGTGAAAAAGTAATGGAACAGTTCCGAGAAGCAAAGGTTCAATTACTAGTAGCAACGGATGTAGCTTCAAGAGGCTTAGACGTAGAAGGAGTAACACACGTCTATAACTATGATATTCCACAAGATGTTGAAAGCTATATTCACAGGATTGGAAGGACAGGACGTGCCGGTGATGACGGTGTTGCCATTACATTTACAGCTCCTAAAGATCAACAAATGCTTTCTGCAATTGAAAAAGGCATATCTCAAAAACTTAAGAGAAAGCAACTCTAGCTAATCATCTTACAGAAATAATATGATTAAGTGAGTGCTGCAAAAACCGTTCAGGGGATTCCCTTTGAACGGTTTTTATTTAGACGCGGAGTTCTCTAAAGCGCATCAGGAATAAAGAACCGATTAGAGAAGACTTTATACTCTGAAGTGTCTGATAAAATATGTTAAAATATAAGTATAAACACACACTCTATGGCAAAGGAGAGGGTTGATCATGCGTAAGAAAATCCTCGTAGCATATGATGGTAGTGCAATGAGTAAACAGGCATTACAAGAGGCAAAAAGCCAGGCAGCTGATGCTCCAGATGCAGAAATTCACGTCGTTTCTGTTGTGCGCACGTCAGGTCCTTTCACCAATGCACAAATGTCTAAAAGTATCGGAAATGAATTAGCCGAACAATACCGGACCGACATGAACCGCCTCAAAGAAGAAATGAAAGAAGAAGGCGTAGAGGTCATCACCGATGTAATCGTCGGTAAGGTTGAAAAAAATGCAGGTGCACGAATTTGTGACTATGCCAAAGAACGGAACATGGATTTAATCATTGTCGGTAATCGTGGCTTTGGGAATGTGAAGAAGATGATTCTTGGCAGTGTAAGTAATAACATTGTCCAGCATGCTACTTGTCCCGTGCTCGTTATGAAATAAGAGTGATGAAAAACCTTCGGATATCAATAAAGAGGAGAGCTCCCACCATCATGGGAGGTCTCCTCTTTATTTCGCCACTATTGCTAGCCTTCTCCACATAAGCCCCCTTATGCGGAAAATCGAAGCTGAGATAGTTTAGCAGGAAAGGGCCGTTGCGTTTGATGAGTGGTCGGGCTTGCTCGGGGACAACTCGCTTTCCTGCGGGGAGCTGGGAAGCCTCCTCGTTCGCTTTCGCTCTCTGTGGGGTCTTCCCTAGGCTCCTTATCCCGCGGGAGTCTCGCAGTCCCCGAGCAAGCCCTGGCATAAATAGGTTAACGGCCCTTCGAGCGCATCGGGTGGCCCTATCTCTCAAATGGCTTGTTTCCGTTCAGCCAAATATAGAAAAGGTGGGCCTGGAAACTGCGAGACTCCCGTGGGTAGAAGAGCCTAGGTGAGACCCCGCAGGCCGGCGTGCCGGCTGAGGAGGCTCACCAGCTCCCCACAGGAAAGCGAGTGGTTTCCAGGCCCACCTTACGCCCCAATAAAGCTAACGGAAACGTATCTCTAATAATCAACAAACAAAACCAACTTATTTAAACCAGCCTTTTTCCTTAAAACGCGCGATTGCTTCAATTCGGTTGCTGACTTCGAGCTTATCTAAAATCACAGAGATGTAATTGCGTACTGTCCCGGGAGTGATATAAAGTTCGTTTGATATATCCTTGGTATTCTTTCCATCAGCCATAAGCTGCATGACCTGCTTTTCTCGTTCGGTTAATGGATTTTCATTTCCGTAGGCAAGGTCAACAAGTTCTGGGGCAAAAATGCGTTGGCCATCCATGATTCTGCGTATAGACGTAGCCAGTTCTTCACTAGGACTATCTTTTAATAAATAGCCACTTACTCTTGCTTTTTGGGCGCGTTCGAAGTAACCGGCTCTCGCAAATGTTGTGAGAATAATGATCTTGCAATCCTCATCTTTTAGTTCTTCAGCAGCATCTAATCCAGTTTTCGTCGGCATTTCAATATCCATAATACACACGTCAGGCTTTTGTTCCCTGACGAGCTTACAAGCTTCTTCACCGTTATTAGCCTGGCCTACAACTTCCATTCCTTCTTCAAGATCTAAGAGCGCACCAAGGGCCCCGAGCATCATGCGCTGGTCTTCTGCAATGACTATCCGTATCACATCGATCCCTCCTCTTCTGTTTGGTGTGCAACATTTGGTACACGGATTGTTAGGGTTGTGCCGTTTGAGCTTTGTATATCTAACGTTCCATTAACGAATTCCAAGCGCTCTCTCATTCCTTGAAGTCCATGTCCTTTTAATGATTCAATTTTTTCAGAGATCCCCACTCCATCATCTCTTACTTCAATCATCACTTCCTCACTTGATTGCTGAATCGTTACGTGACAAGTCTTTGCCTGACTATGTTTAACAATATTCGTGGCAGCTTCTTTTAAGGACATGCTAAGGACATTTTCCACTAACAAGGGAGTATGAGAAAGCTCTGGGTTTCCTTCAAGTGTAAAGGTCATCTCTGCTGCTTCTATAATCTGCTGGACACGAAAGATTTCGTCATCTAGTTTAGATCCCCTCATATTTGAAACCATTTCACGTACTTCTTTTAAAGCCGTTCTTGCTGTTTGGTTTATATCTTGGATTTCTTTTACCGCGTTATCAGGTTTAACGTGAATCAGTTTGCCTGCTAAATCACTTTTAAGACCTATGAGAGAGAGTTTCTGACCTAGAGTATCATGAAGATCTCTCGCGATCCTTTCCCTTTCTTCAATCACCATAAGTTGAGAAATCCTTTCATTTGCATGCTCTAACTGACCTTCAAGCTTCTGCTGTTGGTTGCGATACCGAATGGTAAAGGGCAAAAGGATGACGCCGATAATGGTAATGATAATAAAAGGGAGTTGTGGAAATAGGGACTCGTTCTGAGCAATATAGACGGTGGTTGCTGCAGCGAGTGTTGTAGTTAGATGTACAATATAGAGAGACAGAAATCCTCCCTTATGTTGGATATTCCCAATAAAGAATGCTAGAAATAATGAAAAGTACACATAGCCAAACAACAAGGTCATGATTAGGCTAATGGCAATCTCAATACTAACCCAAACGTAGGCAAACCCACTCTCAGAGTTAAATGAACGTAAATAAGCAACGAAAAACAAAGCGATCATTAATATACCGAATAAAATTTCTGTTACAGATGAAGACCGGAATATAAAGAAAAAGGGCAGTAAACAGAAGATGATCCATACATACGTGCTCAGACCGGTATTTTTAGGGATGATGTGAAACCAATTTTGCACAACATTTTCCTCCTTTCCGTATTTGTTTATTTTAATCTCAATTAAGCATATCTTACTTCGGTTTTCCCTGTCACTCATTGCCTTTTTAATTCATTTTCGGGCAACATTTATTAGGGAAATACAATTTTGGTTTGGCGAATATATACTCTAGAAAAAAAGATCCCGACCAAAGTGGAAGGGATCTTGGTTGCTTATTTTTCTTGGAGGCTAGGGCGCTTTTGCCCAAGCATTGATTGTTCCTTTGCTTCTTTCAAGCGTGATTTTGCCTCGCTGAAGCTAACGAACGTTTTGTTCTTAGTATCATACAGACGGAAACGAATGGATTCTAAGCTCGTTTTAAGCGTAATCGTAGTTGCATGCTCTAATGGTGGTGTAGCATCGTGTGCTTTCTCTAAATTATAATTAGGGACTCTTGGGCTTAAGTGGTGCACGTGATGAAAGCCGATGTTCCCAGAGATCCATTGTAATACCTTAGGAAGCTTGTAATAAGAGCTTCCGTCAACTGCTGCTTTTACAAAGTCCCATTCACTTTCCTCTTCAAAGTATGAATCTTCAAATTGGTGCTGTACATAGAATAACCAGATTCCAAGTACGCCTGACACGTAAAGAATCGGAAGGTTAATGATTAGGAACGCCTGCCAGCCGATTGCCCAAATCATAAGGGAAT
This sequence comes from Pontibacillus chungwhensis BH030062, assembly GCF_000770675.1. Taxonomy (GTDB): domain Bacteria; phylum Bacillota; class Bacilli; order Bacillales; family BH030062; genus Pontibacillus; species Pontibacillus chungwhensis. The sequence goes on along the minus strand of NZ_AVBG01000002.1, from coordinate 304,600 downwards.
AGAGTACGACTACGGCAACGTTTGTAATATACGTGTTCATACGCTCTTTCTTCTTCGCGCCTTTGCGATTAAAGCGATTGGCTATTAGGAACAAGTATAGTGGACCTAAACCAAACATTACGAGAGGATTACGATACAAACGGTACGCAAAACGTTGTTTGAAAGAGGCTTCTTTATACTCTTCAATGGTCATCACCCAGATATCGCCCGTGCCTCGTTTATCGAGGTTGCCACTTGTCGCATGGTGGATATTGTGATCGCGTTTCCATTTCTCAAATGGAAACAGTGTAATAATACCGGCTATTGTGCCAATAATCCGGTTTGCTTTTTTGTTTTTTAAGAAGGATTGGTGTGTGCAGTCGTGAAAAATAATGAAGATTCGTATGACAAATCCACCGGCAATCATGGCTAATGGAATGGTTGCCCATACAGAAATCTCCAAGCTAAGATACGCAAGATACCAAACAAGGATAAATGGAACAAATGTGTTAATTAGTTGTTTAATACCAGCGGTTGAATCAGGCTTTGCGAAAGCCGCAACACTCTTTTTTAATTCTTGTTGTTGTTTTTTTTGATTTTGATCCATATGATAACTCCTTCAAGCAAGCTTATTGATTGAACTGTTCCTCTAATCATAAATGAACAGCAAACACTTTATAAGACATAAACGTCAGGTGACATATATGACATTTGTCATGGGTTGTCTTCCTTTTTGAACCAGTTAATTTTATGTTCTGTATTATGCTTAAAATCATGCAACCAATCTCAAACTAAGAAGGCAAGTCTTAGGGGCATTGGAGTTTTCTTGTTATAATGGGGCTACATATACTGAAGGAGGATGGATCATGAAACATAATGAACAATACATAAATGAGCTTAATGAATTCCTGGAAATCCCAAGCATCTCATCCATGCCAGAGCACAAAGAGGATGTGAAAAAGGCAGCTGAGTGGTTAAAAGGGTCTCTCCAAAAAGCAGGGATTGAGAATCTGGAGGTCATCGAAACAGAAGGGCATCCGATTGTCTATGGAGACTGGCTTCATGCAGAAGGGAAGCCTACGGTATTAATCTATGGACATTATGACGTTCAACCTGCTTCTCCGGAGGAACTTTGGGAAACGCCTGCATTCGAACCAACAATACGAGACGATAAGCTCTATGCAAGAGGAGCAACAGATGATAAAGGACAATTGTTCATTCACGTTAAAGCTGTAGAGAAGCTGATGCAAGAAAATGGCGAATTACCGGTCAATGTGAAGTTCTGTATTGAGGGAGAAGAGGAAATGGCAAGCCCGAACCTGCCTCCGTTTATTGAAGGGAATCAGGAGAAACTAGCGGCAGATGCTGTTCTGATTTCAGATACGTCCTTTATCGAAAAAGGTCAACCTGCTATTTGTACGTCGCTTCGCGGAGCGCTAGCTATGGAACTTAACTTGAAAACAGCGAACACAGATCTACATTCAGGTGTTTACGGGGGCGGGGTTCCAAATGCGATCCATAGTCTCGTGAATTTGTTAGACTCCCTCCATGACGAAAGTGGGAAGGTTTCCGTCGAAGGGTTTTATAAAGGCGTGCAAGATCCTACTTCACAATTGAGGGAAGAAGTAGCTTCTATACCTTTTGATGAAGAGAAGACGAAGGAAGAGTTAGGGTTAGAAGCTTTCTACGGTGAAGAAGGGTTTACGTTCCAAGAGCGTACAGGCATTCGTCCAACTCTCGAGGTTAACGGTCTAGCTGGCGGTTTTCATGAAGAAGGGTTTAAAACGATTGTCCCAAGTGAGGCGCATGCGAAGATAAGTTGCCGTCTTGTAGGAGGACAAGAACCCGAAGAGGTCTTCGAGGCGATCTTAAATCATTTAGATAAACATAAACCAGTAGGAGCAAGCGTTGAAACAAAGAAGTTAATAACGGCCAAGCCCGTATCACTTGACTCAAATAATCCTATGATTCAAAAAGCAGCCGCTGCTTATGAAAAGGTTTATGGGGTGGCACCTCTATTTCCAAAAGAAGGCGGTTCGATCCCGATTGTAGAAGTGTTTTCACGAGTGCTGCGTTCCCCTGTTGTGATGATGGGCTTTGGTTTACCATCAGAAAACTTGCACGCTCCGAATGAACACATACACTTAGAGAATTTCACAAACGGAATTGAAACGGTTACTTCTTACTTGAAGTCACTATAGTAGAGAAAAAGAAAGGCTCTTTCTGAAGCAAATTTCAGAAAGAGCCTTTTTATAGGTTTCCGTATATGGTACACATTTGGACTGTACCCAATAGCTCATTCTTCTGATATGATTGGGAAACATCAGTATGAAACGGCTGAAACAGCGTAATAATTTGACTAAGCTAGGTTTACTAAAGACCAGTTACAAAACTCTAGCAGATTGGGTGAGATGATGAAGAAAGAAATTAAATTAAAGATAAAACAAGACTACGCGAAAAAGATTAAAGAAGGTTTCCCTTTGATTGAAAAGGAAGCACTGACAAATGCTGAGATCCTTAGTGAAGAAGGCCAAATTCTACATTTAATGGATGAGCGTGGTCGTTTTATAGGAAAAGGCTACTACGGAGAGCAAAATAAAGGATACGGATGGGTACTAACAAGACATCAAGATGAAACAATTGACCAAGCGTTCTTTGAAAAGAAAATTGGGGTGGGCCTTCAAAAACGTAGCAGCTTTTTCAAAGATAACTCTACAACAGCTTTTCGTATCTTTAATGGTGAAGGAGATGGCGTAGGAGGCTTGACGATTGATTACTACGAGGCCTTTTACGTGGTGAGCTGGTATAGTGAAGGGATCTTTGCTTTCAAGAATCAAATTCTAAAAGCTTTACAACAGCTTGTTGAATATAAAGGAATCTATGAGAAGAAGCGATTTAACACAGGTGGTAAATATATCGACGACGACGATTTTGTAACAGGCGAGCGCGGCGAATTTCCTATGATCGTAAAAGAGAATGATGTTCAGTTTTCTGTGCATTTAAATGAAGGTCCAATGACAGGTGTGTTTTTAGATCAGCGTGATGTACGTAAAAAGATTCGTGATCAATATGCTGAGGGGAAAACGGTATTAAATACTTTCTCCTATACAGGAGCATTCTCTGTATTTGCAGCGCTTGGAGGAGCTACGAAGACGACAAGCGTTGACTTGGCCAATAGAAGTTATCCGAAAACGGTGGAGCAGTTTAGCATCAATGGAATTGATTACGAAGCACATGATATTAAGGTTATGGACGTATTCGAATATTTCAAGTACGCGGTTAAGAAACAGTTAACCTTCGATATGGTTGTTCTTGATCCTCCAAGCTTTGCCCGTTCGAAGAAACATCGCTTTAGCGCTGCAAAAGATTATAAAGACTTACTCAAACAAGCCATTGCGATCACAGAAGATAATGGAGTTATTGTCGCATCAACGAACTACAGTGGCTATGGCATGGGGAAATTTAAAGGGTTTATCGAGAAAGCCTTTAAAGAAACAGGCCATCGTTACAAAATTGAAGAACAATTCACCCTTCCTTCAGACTTTGCAACGACCAAAGAATACAAACCAGGAGACTACTTGAAAGTTGTCTTCATTAAGAAGCTATAAGCCTGTAGCATCTTAAAATATTATGTTTCCTCAGCTTAGTTGAACGTAAGGTGGGCCTGGAAACCACTCGCTTTCCTGTGGTTAGCTGGTGAGCCTCCTCAGCCGGCAAAGCCGGCTTCCGGGGTCTCACCTAGGCTCTTCTGCCCACGGGAGTCTCGCAGTTTCCAGGCCCACCTTGCCATATGGTGAGTATCGGAAACAAGCTATGTGTATCTATGCAACGCTCAAGCGTCGGGGCGTTAGGAAAATATATAGCAAGAGGGGGGCTTTGGAACGAGGAGACTCTTGCGGGAGAAAGAGGTCGACGAGACCCCGCAGGGTGGGTTAGCGATAGAGGAATGAAAACAAAGAGGAAGTTCGACTAAAACCGTCACGTCTTGTGACAACGTCGAACGACCCCACGTCGTGTGGGGCCGCCCGCGGAAAGCGAGTCGTTCCAAAGACACCCCAACCACTCCATAACTGCAGACGCCCCAATTCCCCTTCGGTGTCTTAGTTTCGACTCATCTCCAGGCTTATATGGAAGATCAAAAGTAAACATCAATAGAGCCAAATATAAAGACGCTTAGAGTAACTTATACTCTAAGCGTCTTTTACTTAGTGTCGTTTATGGAGCCACAACACACCTGATTTGGCGAGGCGTGGTAATAGTCCTGTTACTGGCTTTTGCATCATGTTCCCAAATCCGTCTGATTTTCCTAAGGAACCAAGAGATCCTTTTAATTTAATTTCTTTTGGCTTATCTGGCTCTTTTCCGTTATAAAGCGCTAATAAAATGGAGGCAATGTGTTCTCCTTGTTGACCAGCTAATTGGCCACTAGGAGAATAATTCGATGAAGCACAGTCTCCAACGATATATACATTTGGCTGTTCAGGCACTTGGTAGTAATCGTTGATGATGATTTTCTCTTGTGGGTCTTTCTCGAACGGTAGATCCCGAACCAATTTGTTAGGTCTTACCCCTGCTGTCCAAATGGTTACGTCGTTTACAAAGCATATTCCATTATTGCATACGCCGTCACGTTCTACATACTCTACATTGGCATGGTGAATAACCTCTACATCATTTCGTTTGAACCAATCTTCTACATACTCTTGAATCTTTGGATCAAAAGGGCGTAGAACGGTTTCCCCACGGTCCAATAGTCGAATATTTAAATCAGGGCGGCTCTCACGAATTTCAGATGCGACCTCGATTCCACTTAATCCTGCTCCGACTACAGCTACCTTCCCATGTGCATTGAGGTTTCCAACTTCAAACCCGGCTTTCCTTGCTTTCTTGAACGTTTGTACACTCTGCGTATATTCAGAGGCACCTTGTATACCGTGGTAATTGTCCTCGCACCCAAGTCCGATTACGAGATCATCGTATGGAACAGGATCTGTATGTTCACGAACGACAACTTGCTGATTCTGAATATTAATCTCCATAACTTCCCCAAATACATAATCAACTTGATCATGTTCTGGGAAATCGATGCGAACTTCTCTATCTGCTTTCGTCCCAGCAGCTATTGCGTAAAATTCGGTTTTAAGTGAATGGTAGGGATTACGGTCTACCATTGTAATATGAACGTCTTTTGGCAACCCACCTTCAAGCATATCTTGAAGAATCTTTAACCCCCCGTAGCCGCCGCCGACGATGACTAATCTTTTCATAACGAAACACCACCAATTCGTATTCACTACTATACTATTAGAAAACGCTTTCCCCTTTAAAGGTTATCAAAAACAAAAAAGGAAGACTAGAAAAACTATCAGAAAATTGAAATGCAACTGTAATATTTTATTATGATGAAGAATGAAGGAGCCAAAATCTCTCGTTTTAAGTACATTCAAAGGAGAAATGATAGCGTTTCCCTATATAACGATATAAGTAAACATTTTTCGACAAAACTTTCAGAAATTTTTAATAAATATTAATTGTAATGGACTTGGGTGGATTCTATAATAACAATAAGCATAGATTGTAAGATGTTTTACAAATAAAAAAATCCTCTTACACAGAGAGAAAAGGGTGAGTGATAGTTTGGTCACTTCGACAACCATGGATCACGATATCTATTTATTTCACCAGGGAAATCTACGTTATGCCTATCAGCTTCTTGGTGCTCATATGGAACAACAAAATGGGCAAGATGGGGTACGGTTTACGGTTTGGGCGCCGAATGCTGTAAAGGTAAACGTAGTCGGAACATTTAACGACTGGGATGGACGACAACACCCTATGGAGAAATTGAATGAAAATGGCCTGTGGTCTACATTCATTCCTGATTTACAAAAAGGTACAATTTATAAATATGAAATTTTAACGCCTCACGGGCATTTACAATTGAAAGCAGACCCCTATGCTTTCTCAAGCGAGATAAGACCCAATACGGCTTCTGTTTTACATCCCTTAGGTCATTACGAGTGGAATGATCAATCGTGGATGAACCAAAGAAAAGAAACCAATCTCTATGAATCACCTATATCTATTTACGAGCTTCACCTTGGATCTTGGAAAAACATTGAACCTGAAGTCTTTTATACATATCGGGAGTACGCAGACATGGTCATTCCGTATGTGAAAGAACTGGGTTACACACACATCGAACTTCTTCCAATTACAGAACACCCCTTTGATCGTTCATGGGGATATCAAGCAACTGGATATTATGCGGTAACCTCCCGTTACGGAACGCCTGATGATTTTAAATACTTTGTAGATCAATGCCACCAGAATGGGCTTGGTGTTATTTTAGATTGGGTTCCGGGTCACTTTTGTAAAGACCAGCATGGTTTGCGCAGGTTTGACGGGGAACCTCTCTATGAATATAGCGATCCCATGAAGGCTGAGAAGTCACAGTGGGGAACTCTTACGTTTGATTTTGGACGCAATGAAGTTCAAAGCTTTCTTATGTCTAATGCGATCTATTGGTTAAAAGAATATCATTTGGATGGTCTTCGCGTAGATGCTGTAGCCAGCATGCTCTATCTTAGCTTTGGTAAAGAAGATGGAGAATGGCAGCCCAATGAATACGGTGGGAGCGAAAACCTCGAAGCCGTTTCTTTTATTAAAAAGATGAACGAAGCCATATTTGAAGAAGTACCGAATGTCCTTATGATGGCGGAGGAATCTACTTCGTGGCCATTAGTCAGTGCCCCTACTTATGTAGGAGGGCTTGGCTTTAATTATAAATGGAATATGGGCTGGATGAATGACATGTTGAAGTACATGGAGATGGATCCAATTCATAGGAAATACCACCATAACTTAATAACGTTTTCTTTGTTTTATGCGTTCTCTGAGAATTTTGTATTGCCGATTTCTCATGATGAGGTTGTTCATGGTAAGAAATCGTTGCTCAATAAAATGCCTGGAGACTATTGGCAGAAGTTTGCTAGTTTACGTGCGTTCTTAGCTTATATGTATGCCCATCCAGGTAAGAAACTATTGTTTATGGGGTCAGAATTTGGTCAGTTTGATGAATGGAAAGACTTAGAGGATCTTGATTGGGAGTTGCTCAATTTTGAAGCTCATGCTTCCACTAAGCAATACATGAGTGACCTTCACAAACTTTACAAAGACCATCCAGCTTTATGGGAGATGGACCATAAAGAGGAGGGCTTTGAGTGGGTTGATCCGAATAATTATGAGCAAAGTATCGTCTCTTTTATTCGTAATAGCCGTGCAGATGACCAGTTGGTCGTAATCTGTAACTTCACCCCAGTTGTTTATCACGATTATAAAGTAGGCGTGCCAACAGAAGGTGTCTACGAAGAAATATTTACAAGTGATGCCGTCCAGTTTGGTGGGTCAGGTCAGATGAATGAGATGCCACTTCATACGACTTCTATACCGTGGCAAGGTCAGGGACAACACGTTACGATGACCATTCCACCGCTTGGAGTAAGCTTCTTAAAAAGAACTTCTTTACTAGAGGAGGACAAGTCTTGAAAAACAAAGAATGTGTAGCAATGTTGTTAGCTGGTGGTCAAGGAACAAGGTTAAAGTCTTTAACGAAAGAGCTGGCTAAGCCTGCTGTGTTTTTTGGTGGGAAGTACCGTATTATTGATTTTCCTTTAAGTAATTGTACGAATTCAGGTATTGATACGGTAGGGGTCCTGACCCAATATGAACCATTAGTTTTAAATCATTATCTTGGCATTGGATCACCTTGGGATTTGGATCGAAAATATGGCGGGGTTTCCGTTTTACCACCTTACATGCAAGCAGAGGGCGGTGGATGGTACACAGGTACAGCAAATGCGATTTACCGCAATTTAAAATTCCTCCATCAATATGACCCTGAGCATGTATTAATTCTATCAGGTGATCACATTTATACGATGGATTATTCCTTAATGCTTGATTACCATAAAGAGCAAAACGCAGATGCTACTATTTCTGTAATCGAAGTGCCATGGGAAGAAGCAAGTCGATTCGGTATTATGAATACAGAAGAGAATGGTGACATTGTAGAGTTTGATGAAAAGCCTGCTTATCCAATGAGTAATCTAGCCTCTATGGGGGTCTATATCTTTAAATGGGAAGTGTTAAAGGAGTATTTAACTGCGGATGATGCTAAGCCAGAATCTTCTCATGATTTTGGTAAAGATATTATCCCTGCCTTACTACAGGATGAGAAGAAGTTAAAAGCCTATACTTTTGAAGGATATTGGAAAGATGTTGGGACGGTAGATAGCTTATGGGAAGCCAATATGGACTTACTGAAAGAAACGCCTGATTTGGATCTGAATAACTCTTCGTGGAGAATCTATTCAAAAAATCCAAATCAGCCCGCTCAGTACTTAGCCTCAACGTCTAGTGTCCGCAATGCACTTATTAATGAAGGTTGCAAAATTTACGGAACCGTAGATACCTCCATCTTATTTTACGGTGTACATGTGGAAGAGGGAGCAGTAGTAAAAGATTCTGTGATTATGCCAAACGTAAAGATAGGTGAAAATGTACAAATTCACCGCGCTATTATCTCTGAAGGTAGCGTTATTGAAGATAACAGTGTGATTGGTGATCCTACTCCAGGCAGCGAAATAACCCTTGTTGCTGAAGAAGGAAGCATTATGGCGAACAGTTATGCAATGACTCAATAAGTAGGGGGAAATCGTATGGAACGAATAGCGGGTATTATTAATTTGGATCATGAACAGGATATGCTAAATGAGTTAACTTATTTCAGGTGCGGAGCGGCCGTTCCTTTCGGTGGGCGCTATCGTATGATTGATTTCACCGTATCAAACATGACAAATTCACGCATTGAGTCTATTGCAGTATTCGCTCGAAGGAAATACCGTTCTTTAATGGATCACCTTGAACAAGGGAAAGCGTGGGATCTCGATCGTAAGCGTGGGGGGTTATTTATTCTGCCACCTGACTGGAATGATCCAACTGATATATCAAAGGGTGACCTTCAACATTATCATAATAATATCGATTTTTTACGTCGCACATCTGCAGATTATATACTCGTTTCAGGCTCTCAACACATTTGTAATATCGATTTCCAAGAGGTATTAAAAGACCATAAGGAAGCAGATGCAGATGTGACTGTTATTTATAAAAAGGTCGACGAAATGATGCCTGAATATCAATTGGCTCAGAAGCTGAATATTGGTGAAGGGAACAGAGTAGAGGCTATTCATAACGAGCATTATAATCCGAATGTTTACATGGAAATGTTCCTAATTAAAAAGAAAGTGTTACAAGATTTAGTGGAGAAGGCCATTGCTCATGGGCATTCTCACTTCTTCCGTGATGCTATTAAAGATCAATTACCTACTATTCATGTCAACGCCTATGAATATAAAGGCGCACATGCTCTTGTGAATTCTTTAGAGAGTTATTACCGAAACAGTACGAATTTATTAAAATCAGAAGAGCATGATCGTCTGTTTAAAGATGATGCACCTATTCTGACAAAGGTTAAGAATGAAGCACCTTCGAAATATATGCACGGTTCTGATGTGAAGAACACATTAGTCGCTAATGGATGTGTAGTAGAGGGGCATGTGGAGGATAGTATTCTCTTCAGAGGAGTAAAGGTAGGCAAGGGGGCTGTCATTAAGAACTCTGTGATTATGCAGCGATGTGAAATAGCTGATCATGCAGTATTAGAAAATGTCATCCTTGATAAAGATTGCACCATCTCAGAAGGTAGAACCCTTATTGGAGCGCCTGAAAAACCATTTGTTGTAGCGAAACGTAAAACAATGTAAAAGGAAAAGGCGGGGCTGCCTAAACTCCATACCGGCAGTCCCTTTATCATTTTCTATACATTTTAAGAGGAGTGATTAGCATGAATGTATTGATGATTGGATCTGAGTGTACGCCCTTTATTAAATCAGGTGGACTAGCTGACGTATTAGGATCGTTGCCACAAGCGTTGAAAGACCAAGGAGCTGACGTACGGGTTGTATTACCAAAGTATCAGGAGATGAAGGATGAGTGGAAAGATAAGCTAACGCTTATTGATACGCTCACCATTCAATTAGGATGGCGTCAACAGTATGCAGGGATAGAGTATTTAGAGTACGAAGGAATTCCCGTTTATTTTGTTGATAATGAGTATTATTTCAAACGCTCTAACTTATATGGGTATGAGGATGAAGCAGAGCGTTTTGTTTTCTTTAATCGTGCGGTTATGGAAATGGTTCGCGCCCTGGATTGGAAGCCAGAAGTTCTTCATTGCCATGATTGGCAAACGGGATTGATTCCGCTCTTTTTACACACTCACTACAAAGAAGATCCTGTATTTGAAGGTATGAAAACTGTTTTCACGATCCATAATCTTAAATATCAAGGTATCTTCCCTCAATCTGTTCTTCACGACTTGATGGATCTCGATGAACGATTAATGACGGTAGATGGTGTAGAGTTCTTTGGGAATATTAGCTTCATGAAAGGAGCTCTAAATTTCTCAGATACAATCACAACGGTTAGTGAAACTTATGCCGAGGAGATTCAAACACCTTATTATGGGGAAAACCTAGATGAAGTACTTCGCAAACATTCTCACCGACTTACTGGCATTGTCAATGGCATTAACCTCCAAGACTATAACCCTATGAAAGATGAATCGCTTGCTTTCCCGTATCGTAGTTCATTAATAAAGAAAGCTCAAAATAAAATGTGGCTTCAAGAGAAGTTGGGACTTCCGGTTGATCAAACGATCCCGATGATTGGGATTGTTTCTCGTCTAGTCGAGCAAAAAGGTTTTGATCTTATTGGAAGAATCTTAGATGAATTGTTGGAACAAGTTGATGTTCAAATTGTTCTGTTAGGAACAGGAGAACAATATTATGAACAAATGTTTCAATGGTTTGAACATAAGTATCCAGACAAAATTTCGGCTAACATCACCTTCAGTGAATCGTTATCCCGCCAAGTATATGCCGGGAGTGACCTATTCTTGATGCCATCTCGTTTCGAGCCATGTGGTATTGGACAGTTATTAGCTCTACGATACTTAACTGTACCGATCGTTAGAGAAACAGGTGGTCTTGTAGACACCGTTCATCCATTCGACGAGGGTACAGGTGAAGGGAATGGGTTCAGCTTCACAAACTTTAATGCACACGATATGTTATTTACCATCCGTCGCGCCATTGACATTTATCATGATCAAGCCACGTGGAAACGTTTAATTAAGAACGTCATGAAAAGCCAATATTCCTGGGAGAATTCTGCGAAGCAATATATGGACTTATATCAATTGATGCTAAAAGTATATGTTTAACGCATCAGAATGGAGGATCCCAGTATGTTCAGCAGTAAAGAAGAGTTTAAAGAGGCTTTTGTTAAGAATTTAGAGTCTGAAACTGGTAAAACAAAGGATCAGGCAACACAACAAGATGCATATCGTGCTTTGAGTCATTTGGTACGCGAAAGGCTCCTTCAGAAATGGAAGGAAACGGAGCAAACCTATCAAGAGTCTGGTGAGAAGCAAGTCTATTATTTCTCTATGGAGTTCTTGATGGGTCGCTTACTGGGGAATAACTTACTAAATATGGGAGTATTAAACGTAGTAGAGGAAGGGCTTGTTGATCTTGGTCTTACAATGCCCATCCTAGAAGAGTCTGAAGCAGATGCAGGGCTTGGAAATGGTGGACTCGGTCGTTTAGCAGCTTGTTTTCTAGATTCATTAGCCTCTCTCGGATTGGCTGGACATGGAGTTGGACTCCGTTATCGAAATGGTATGTTTACTCAAAGGTTCGTAGATGGACATCAAGTCGAACTCCCGGATCACTGGTTACAGGATGGGTATATATGGGAAGTGAGACGTGATGAAGCGGCAGTAGAAGTGCAATTTGGTGGAGATATTGAGTCTTATGAAGATAAAAATGGGGATCTCCATTTCACTTATAAAAATAGCCAAAGGATTCGTGCGGTCCCTTACGATGTCCCTGTAGTAGGGTATCAGGAAGAGGCAGTTAATACGCTCCGATTATGGAGTGCAGAGCCATCAGAAGAAGATTTGTTAACAAAGGCTCATATTGAACAAGCGCACGGGAATTTTATTGGTCATCAGCGGGATTTAGAAGAAATTACATCATTCCTCTATCCAGACGACTCTCATGACGATGGGAAAAAATTGCGCCTAAAGCAAGAATACTTTCTTGTTTCTGCTGGATTGCAAAGCATTATAGCCCAATTTGAAGATTTAAATCTTCCTTGGACTGAATTCAGTAAGAGAGTTGCCCTGCATATTAATGATACTCACCCTGCTCTTATCGTGCCGGAACTAATGAGAATCCTTATGGATGTTAAGGGATTAGGATGGGAAGAGGCATGGTCGATTACCCAATCCTCTATTTCTTACACGAATCACACGACGCTAAGTGAAGCCCTTGAAACTTGGCCAGTTGATGTCATTCGTACAATGGTACCGAGAATCTTTATGATCATTGAGGAGATCAATGAGCGTTTTTGCCAATCATTATGGGAACAAGACCCAGGAGACTTCGATCGTATTGCTCAACTCGCTATTATCGCAGATGGAACCGTTAAGATGGCCCATTTATCTATAGTAGGGAGCCATAGTGTTAATGGTGTCGCCAAGCTTCATACTGATATTCTAAAGAAGCGTGAGATGAAGGCTTTTTACGAGGCATTTCCAGAACGTTTTAATAATAAAACGAATGGGATCACACATCGTAGGTGGTTGCTTCACGCGAATCCATCTCTTGCTGAACTTATTACCGATACACTAGGAGAAGAGTGGAAACGTGAACCAAAAAGGATGAAACAGCTACTAGGTTACCGAGAAGATGGGGCCTTTTTAGATGAATTGCATGAAATCAAACAGCAGAACAAGCTCAATCTAGCCCAATGGATTGAGAAAGATCAGGGGATTACAGTAAATCCGGACTCCATATTCGATGTTCATATTAAACGACTTCATGGATACAAGCGTCAATTACTGAATGCTCTTCATATTATGCATTTATATAACGAACTAAAAGCAAATCCTTCGAAAGAAATGACGCCAAGGACATTTATTTTTGGGGCGAAGGCAGCTCCTGGGTACTATTTTGCCAAAAAAGTTATAAAACTAATTAATACCATTGCTGAAGTAGTGAACCATGACCCTGACACGAAAGATACCATTAAAGTTGTCTTTATGGAGGATTATTCAGTGTCGTTAGCTGAAAAGATTATACCTGCAACAAACGTTAGTGAACAAATCTCTACAGCTAGCAAAGAGGCTTCGGGTACAGGGAATATGAAACTGATGATGAATGGAGCTCTTACACTTGGAACGATGGATGGGGCTAATGTAGAGATTCATGAATCGGTTGGGAACGATGCCATTTATACCTTTGGCCTAAGCTCTGAAGAAGTGCTCAGCTATTATCAAACGGGGATTTATGATGCCAAGGAGATGTATAATCACGACAAAAGGATTCGTCGTGTTGTGGACCAACTCTATCACTATAGTCCGTTCTCAAAAGGGGATACTACGTTCCATGAGCTATACCATGCTTTAATTACACATAACGATGAGTACTTCTTGCTAAAAGATTTCAGTAGCTATGTGGCGGCTCAAGAAGAAATTAGCCATGATTACTTGAATCAACGAAAATGGAATGAAATGAGTTTATTGAATATTGCTCATTCCGGTGCGTTTTCAAGTGACTATACCATTCAGAGCTATGCAGATGAGATATGGAAGATCAGTGAAGCAAAAATGCTGAATGGATAGGTTTTTGGGGGGGAGTCCAGGTGAAGCATTTGGATATATATCATAATAGTTTTGAAACTGTCTATCGTGATCCTTTTGGTGCAGCGCCAAATGGATCACATGTGAAGTTGAGTATTGACGTGCATCACCGCCAACACGTATCAAGAGTGAGTCTCCATTATATTTATGATCAAACAAATGAAAAACATATTAAGGAAATGGACTTATACAGCGAGGAACATCAGTATAGTGGGTTTGAAGTGACCATTACAATGCCTGAAAAACCTCAATTAGTATGGTATTTCTTTGAAATTGAAACAGAAGACCGCTCCTTATATTATGGTCGTAAAAGTGCCGAAGAAAGCGGAGAAGGTATGGTGTATGGGGAAGATCCCCCTTCTTGGCAAATCACCGTTTATGACCCCTCCTATCAAACACCAGACTGGTGGAAAAACGCTACAATGTATCAAATATTTCCAGATCGATTTCATGCCTCTGGGGATATTGAAATGACGAAAGCACCTAAAACGAGCCTTATCCATGCCCACTGGGATAATGATCCTTACTATATTCGCAATGAGCGAAGAGAAGTTGTGAGGTGGGACTTCTTTGGAGGGAACATTAAGGGGGTCATTGAAAAACTTGACTATATAGAGTCTCTGGGTGTAACAGTCATTTACCTCAATCCGATCTTCGAGGCGGAAAGTAATCATCGATATGATACAGGTGATTATCATAAAATTGACCCTCTCTTAGGGACGAGAGAAGATTTTGAAGAGTTGATTAAAGAGGGGAAAGATCGTGGCATTGAAATTATGCTCGATGGCGTATTCAGCCATACAGGCAGCAACAGTATCTACTTTAACCAGCGCGGAGAATATAATTCGGTTGGAGCCTATCAATCTAAGGAATCCCCCTATTATTCGTGGTATACGTTTCACCAGTATCCAGATGAATATGATGCCTGGTGGGGTGTGGGAACGTTACCAACACTGAATAAAGAAGATGAGAGTTATCAGCATTTTCTCGTTCATGACGAGAATAGCGTCATTAGAACATGGCAACGATCAGGAATGAACCATTGGCGTTTAGATGTAGCAGATGAGTTAACGGACGATCTCATTCGTATGATTTATCAAAAGCTCAAAAAACATCACCCTGATAGTGTTCTTTTAGGAGAAGTGTGGGAAGATGCATCGAACAAAACCGCTTATGGAAAGCGGCGAGATTATTTTCTCGGAGGCGTCTTGGACTCTGTTATGAATTACCCGTTACGAGCCCTTATGCTCGATTTTATTCGTGGAGAAATGGACGCAAGTACACTGCATACCCGCCTTGTTACATTGCGGGAGCATTATCCGAAACAGTATTTTTATGCTGTGATGAATATGCTTTCAAGCCATGATGTAGAGCGGATAAAAACGTTACTAGAAGAAGCATTGCCTGAGCCATTAAATGGTGAGAAGGAAGTTATGATCTCTAAACAGATGAAGGCACTCAGTCTATGGCTTTATACGTTTCCGGGGATCCCCTCTTTGTATTATGGAGACGAAGCGGGTTTAACTGGAGGAGAAGATCCGGATAATCGAAAGTCTTATCCATGGGATCGTGAAGACCAAGACCTTCTGAACTGGTATAAAATGATGGGATCTGTTAGACGTGAACACCAAGCTCTTCGAACAGGGAGTTGGGTTTCGTATGCTCCAGACCCGGATGTCTATACATTTGTTCGCTCGATTGAGAATGGAGTAGATGAATTCGGTACAGAAGCATCAGATGAGGAGATTATGTTTGTTTTTAACCGCAATATAAACGAAGAGAAATCAATCATCATACCGGCTAAAAAGGGAAAATGGCAAGATGTTATCGATAAATCTGTATATAAAACCAAAGAGAATACATTATCACTTACCCTTTCATCTAGCAAATGTATGTTGCTGAGACGTTTGCATTAATCTAAACCCTATTATATGTAGAGCAAATTAGGATACATCCTTAATCGTACTAATACTTAACGACCAGAGCATAAGCCCTGGTCGTTTTTAGTATGCATTATGATTTGTTTCAGAAAGATTGATAGTCTATTGTTCAAAAGAAAGTCCATACCGTTCCATTACTTTTACAAGAGACATCGCTTCACGCCCGTCTCGCATAGGCGTCGTTTCCGCTGTAACGAGTGCATTAAGTATTGCTTCTTCTGTCGCTTCTCCAACCGCCCTGAAAGCAGGGTTCAAGTCTTCTTCATGAACAGAAGGAATGGATAAAGGTGCGGTTGGTTTATCGTGTGGGATCTTTGTGGCAGTGGAAAATCCAATAGCGATATCCCCGCTTCCATGAGCAATGGTCGATCCTGTTCTGGCTAGTCCAGTACTCGTGCGTTTAATGATTCTGTTTAGCTGACGGTCTGTAACAGGTAGGTCTGTAGCCACAATCATCATAATGGATCCTCGATCAGGTTCATTTGAAGCGTGAATCAAGTGTTCATATATGGATTGTCCAACGGGAGTGCCGCTCACGCATAAATCCTCCATTTGACCAAAATTAGCTAGCACAAGTACGCCTATTGTGTATGTGCCATGGGAAAGGCCAATGAGGCGGGAGGAAGATCCGATACCACCTTTCAATCCATAACATACCATTCCTCGACCAGCTCCAATCGCCCCTTCTTCGAATGTGTCTGATGCTGTCTCAATCGCTTTATACACATCTTCATTAGTAACCGCAGATTCTCGAATATGATTAATGAGCATGTCATTGCATTCACCTACTACAGGATTCACTGTCCCTGTTGTTCTACCAATGGTTTGATTATGCTCTAATATGTATTTTGTAAGCCCCTCAGTAGCTGCTCCAACACTTAACGTGTTCGTTAATAAAATAGGAGTCTCGAGAGTTCCTAACTCGCTTAATTGAACAGTACCCACGGTTTTACCAAAACCATTAAGAACATATGAAGATGCAATTAGCTTCTCTTGAAACGTATTTCCCTGGTGAGGGATGATCGATGTAACGCCTGTTTTCCACGCTTGATCATCAATCGTTGCATGACCCACCGTTACACCGGCCACATCCGTTATACTATTGTTCTCACCAGCTTCTAAACGACCTATCTTTACTCCGTAATCACGGATCCTTTTTTTGTGATGCAAAGACTCACTTCCTTTACCATGCTTTCCTTACCCCTTCTTCATTTAGTAGTAAATTCCTTTATTTCTTGTTGCAGTTGGTTGTTCAAACTTTCCGGTGAAAGATAATTTGTTTAGCAGCTACAGCGAGTTCAATTTTACTCAAAGCTTCACAGTGAGATTCTTTCATGTTTTCTTCCGTTGAAACAGGAGGGGTCGTTAAAGGTTCTGCAAGGTCCCAATTGGTAAACCAATCTTCTGGGGAAGGGGGGTGGTGTTCTATTATTTCCCAGGCTATGTTTAAAGGTGGGCTGTAAATGCGGGCAGCACCTTTTCGCAATTGGCACCGTTCAAGTTTAATAGAAAGCTTTCCTGGAGGAGAGTCGCGAATAGTATGGAAGAGGTGTGGCCAATAATCTTTTCGTGATCCGGTGTGAGGGTGTTTCTGAGCCCAGTGAACAATGGAGCGTAACCGCTTAGAGTTGGAGAAAAGGGTTGCATAAAGCTTTTTTCCAAAATTGATACGACTTGATATGGAAGCGAATTGATGAACGGTATGTCCACCAAAGTGAATTTCGTTTTGTTTCTTCTTGTTGGCATATGGAAATAAGATTTGAGTTAAACCGAGCCATTCTTGTATTTTAAAATCTAAGGTATCTAAAACGGCTTGTTTAAAAAATGGGTTATGGATGACCCTTTTCTCAATATAGTGTTGTTCATTCATGATTAGTGCAGTAGACAAAGTGGAACGGTCTTGTTTCTCTAGAAATGAGTTCCATATAGGCTCCATAAATCGGGATACATTAAAGTGTGTTAGTAAATGAAATAGGGATTGATTATGTTGAATGCTGTAGTGATAGAGAAGGAGTTGAGGATAAGCATCTTGGAAGATTAGCCAATTTGCTCGTTCTAAAAGCCTGAAATAGTTCTTTTGTTCCTTCTCTGATAGAAGTTTAGACAACCATTCTCCCTTTAAGTCGGTCATACTCCATCCACTATTTCTTGAAACAAGATGAGCTAACAAAGCCCACTCGATTTCAGGATAGGCGTTATAAAATGATAAGTATTGATTCGTTCGGGTAATATTCGATTCATTGTGAGTTTGAGTAGAGGCAGTGATTTCGTCTATAATGTTCTGTTCAAATGCTGTTAAAGATTGAATGGAGTTGTGTAGCAGATCGTCTTTGATTGTCTTCATTTTTAGAGCATTCATCAAGTCTTTTGTAGAGGCTTTAGGTTGTTTTTTCCATATTGGATGCAAAGACATCTCCCCCTATAAACAGTTGCTATTCCATATGTATGGCAATTTTTAAAAAACATGAGTAAAACTAGTTTGTGAGACGAATGTACTATTTGATAGTCTAAAGTAGGATTTACAACAAATCTATATTTTGGTTTAATATGGATAACTTTATAACTCCGCTCCTGCTCTAGTAATAGATTCAGATAAACGTATTACTAGTTTTTATTTCACTTTAATGCAAACGCTTTCATTTTAGTTGCACTAAACTATCTTTTTCACTGTCTTAATCTTATAGATAGTGGATGTGAATGATTGTTTTAAATGAAAGCGTTTGCACAAAGGGCAGTTATAAGGAAATTCATTCATGAGGAAGGGGAGGCTTTATGAAGAAAGCTTTCAGAATAGGAATTGTAATGGTTTTGCTTCTAAGTATGGCACTAACACCAGGAGTTACATACGCTGTGAAAGATGCAGAAGGTCATTGGGGTGAATCAGGAAGTGAACGATGGAACTCACAAGGAGACCATCACTTAGTAACACGTGCAGAATTCTATCATATTTTGAATCACACCTTTCAATTTACGGAAACAGCTGATATTCCATTTAACGATGTGAAAGGGGACTGGAACGAGAGTGTAGTATCAAAAGCACTTGCGGCTGGTTATGTGGAGGATACAACAAAGCCTGCTCTTCGTCCGAATCAGCCCATTTCAAGAGAAGAATTTGTGAAAGTGATGGCGCATGTTCTCGAAATGCAAACAGAAGGAAAAGGTGAATCTGTTACGTTCAAAGATAAGAAACATATGAGTACAGCAACACGTGAAGCGGTTGGAGCAATGGTAGAAGTGGGATATATGAAAGGCGTTAACAAAAATAAGTTTCATCTTTCTAAAAAGGTATCAAAAGATCAGTTCATTGTCGTACTTAATCGCATCTTTGAAGAAGTATACAGTGAGCAGGGTACTTACGCAGATCAAACAATAGAAGGGAATCTATTGGTGGCTTCAAATGAACTTTCATTAAACAATATTACCGTCAAAGGAAATCTCTATCTCGCTCAAGGTGTCAATTTTCCAAATGGGGTAGTAGTAGAGGGAGACATCATTCGAGTGGGGCCAGGGGATTATGAAGAACAATCAGAAGTACCAGAAGGCACCCTTCGTATTCACTTCCAGAATGATCAGGAAACGTATGAAGACTTAGGTGTGTGGATATGGAACGATGTCGCTTCACCGACAGAAAATTGGCCTAAAGGAGCTCTTCCTTTTGAAGGAACAGACGAGTACGGCGCATACGTGGATATTAAATTAAAAGAAAATGCACAAAATGTTGGTTTCTTAGTTGTAAATCGGGTAAGTGGAGAGAAACAGCTAGAAGATCAGAGCGTACAACTTACAACGCCCGAAAAGAATGAGGTATGGGTGCAACAAGGAGGTAAAAAGGTGCTCCCTTATGAACCAATTGAACTTGAAGAAAATGAAGTTCGTATTCATTACGTTCGAGAAGATGATACGTATGATGATTTAGGTCTTTGGGTTTGGGAAGATGTTAAAGAGCCAAGTAAAGATTGGCCAATAGGCGCCTTATCATTTGATGGAGTGGATGAGTACGGGGCTTATGTAGACGTAACATTGAAAGAGGATGCAGAAAAGCTTGGGTTCCTTGTACTTAACAAGGAAACTGGAGACAAAGAGGCAGGAGACAAGGTGTTCTCCTTACTGGATCAATACAACCGTCTTTGGATAAAAGAAGGAGATGACACGGTTTATACCTCTCCGTATTGGGAAACTCCAACAGGACTTGTATCAGCTGAGGTACTCTCACAAAACAAGCTTCTGTTAAGTTATACAATGACGAAAGGGCTAACAGAAGATCAGTTAAAAGAAGCGATCACTATTGTGGATAAGGAAGGCAAGGAAGTAACGGTTGAAGGAGTTTCAATCGTTGATGAAACAACTGTAAAATTGGATGTTTCCATTACACCTGACATGGCACCATTCGAAGTTACGTTTGCTGGTCGTACGGTTTCAGCAGATGTAGGTTGGCGAATGATCGATGAACTTTATTCTTATGAAGGAGATGACCTTGGTGCTACGTATGAAAATGGTAATGCCACATTGAAACTGTGGGCACCAACGGCAAGTAACGTGGTTGCCACATTTTATGATAAAGAGAAATGGGATAAATCCATTGGCCAGATCCCTCTGACAAAAGGAGAAAAAGGCGTTTGGAAGGTAGATGCAAAAGCATCTGATTTAGGGGTAGAGGACCTTAGAGGTTACTATTACCAGTACGAGGTAACGAATAACGGAGAAACGAAAACCGTTTTGGACCCTTATGCCAAGTCTATGGCTCCGTTTACTGTAAATACGAAGGGAGAAGCGGGACCAGACGGGGACAAGACAGGGAAAGCGGCTATCGTTGATTTAAGTCAGACAAATCCTGAGAACTTTACCCATGCAGATATTCCAGGTTTCAAGAAGCGAGAAGATGCAGTGATATGGGAAGTTCATGTAAGAGACTTTACGTCTGACCCATCTATTTCAGGAGAGTTAAACAATCAATGGGGCACATTTAATTCCTTTAGTGAAAAGCTAGAGTATGTAAAGTCATTAGGTGTTACACACATTCAAATTCTGCCTGTAATGGCCTGGTATTACGGGGATGAAACAAGAATGGATGAGCGAGAGCTCGAATATTCTGCGGCGAATAATTCGTACAACTGGGGTTATGATCCTCATAACTACTTTTCGCCAGATGGGGCATATTCTGAAAACCCTGCAGACCCAGAACAAAGAGTGAAAGAGCTAAAGCAAATGATCCATGAAATTCATGAAGCAGATATGGGTGTCGTTTTAGATGTCGTATATACCCATATGGCAAAATCCGATTTTCTAAACGATATTGTTCCAGACTATTATTTCTATCAGGATAGCGATGGAAATTTCATTGGAGGATTTGGGAACAATCTAGCAGCTAATCATAAAATGGCTGAGAAGTTAATGGTTGATTCTGTGAAATATTGGTTTGACGAATATAAAATTGATGGAATGCGTTTTGATATGATGGGAGATGCCTATAACGAGTCGATCCAAAATGCTTATAATGCAGCTGCAGAAATTAACCCTGATGCTCTCTTCATCGGTGAAGGGTGGAGGACCTTTGGTGGTGCAAAAGCAGAACCCGCTTTAGAAGGGCAAGGTGCGGACCAAGACTGGATGGATGAAACAAATGACGTTGGAGTGTTCTCTGATGAGATGCGTAACGAATTGAAATCCGGATTTGGCTCAGAAGGAGAACCGCGTTTTATCACAGGTGGTGCTCGCTCAATCGATACAATCTTTAACAATATCAAAGGGCAGCCATCCAACACACCAGCAGATGATCCGGGTGATATGGTGCAATATATAGCAGCCCATGACAACCTGCCTCTATACGATGTTATCGCGCAGTCGATTCAAAAGGACCCAAGCGTTCCAGAGAATCATGAAGAGATTCATAAGCGCATTCGTCTAGGAAATACCATGGTATTGACTTCACAGGGTACCGCGTTCCTCCATGCTGGCCAAGAGTATGGAAGGACAAAACAGTGGTTTGGTGAAGGAGTACCTGAACAGAAGTATCATGAGTTTACAGATGAAGATGGGAATCCGTTTGGATACTTTATTCATGATTCCTATGATTCATCTGACGCCATTAACATGTTTAACTGGGACAAAGCTACAAACGAAGAAGATCATCCAGTAAGTACAACAACAAAAGATTTTACAGCTGGATTAGTTAAATTGCGTCAGTCTACAAACGCTTTTCGATTAGGTGAAATGGAACTGGTTAATGAAAATGTAACAAGGGTTGCTGCGCCTGAAATCCAGGATGAAGATTTAGTTGTGGCCTACAAAGCTCAATCAACAGATGGAACTGGATCCTATTATGTGTTTATTAATGCGGATAGCGAGACCCGTAATCTTACGTTGGATACAGACCTGACTAAAGGCACAGTTCTTGTCGACCATGATGAAGCTGGAACTCAAGAAGTACAAAGCCCGAGTGGATTTACATTAGCAAGTGACTCCATAACATTAGATCCTTTAACGACTGTTATTGTGAAAGTAGAAGAATAAAAAAGAAAGCCAACACCCTCGTGGTGTTGGCTTTTGTATTATTGGTTTAAAACATGGTTAATTGCCTTGGCTACGCCATCTTCTTTATTGGTCGCCGTGACCCACTGAGCCTCTTCTTTGACGATATCCTGAGCATTCCCCATAGCTACACCGTATCCAGCCTCGCGAATCATAGCCAGATCATTGACGCTGTCTCCGACTGCCATTACTTGATCCATCGTTAAATCTAACCAGCTTGTCACTTTTCGAAGCGCAGTAGCTTTGTTAATCCCTGCTGGGTTGACTTCAATATTCGTAGGACTTGAATTCGTAACTTCAAACGCGTCATTGTTCTCTAGTTCGCTTAGAATGGTTTCTCTAAGCTCTGGGTCCTCAAACTCAAACCCATATTTCAGCCATTGATAATCTTCAACTTCCTTTTCAAAGGGCTCATGACTGTTGAAGCGTCCTTCTACAGTGGAAGACCAGAAAAATGCGTTGTGCTTATTGGTCAGGTCCCACAGGTGTCGAACATCCTTACCACTTAAAGGGTTACGTTCCACAAGGTTGAAGCTTTCATCATAAATCTCACCGCCGTTAATTGTAATGAGATATGCTGATTCACCTAATGGTTCTATAACTTCCTTGCAATTGGGTAAGGAACGGCCCGTGCTAATTACAACGTGAATTCCTTTTTGTTTTGCTTTGTGAATAGCCTCTTTATTGGCTTCAGAAATTTCATGGTTAGGGCTTAACAAAGTCCCGTCCATATCTAATGCGATTAATTTGATGTCTTTATGTTCCAATGTAACGCCTCCTATCTTAGCCCCTTCATTTTAATATAAAACGATACAAAGGAGAACCTTGGGGTTAGTTTGGTTTCATAAAGCGGTAGTACTAAGCCTGAATTAGCTCTCCATCCCCCTGCCTCAATATAGGGGAATTTGTTATACTAGGTTGTAGATTAAAGAAAAGCCGTTGCTCTGTTTGAAGGGGGATGGCTCTTTTTATGGAACGAATAAAGAGGAGTGACCATGATGTCAGTCAGCCTTGATCAGTCTATCAGATTAGATGGTCAGTTTTATCAAACCTTAAAAAAAGAGAAAGAATACAAGTGGGAAACAACACAGTGTATTGAGAACACAGTGAAGAATTTAGTAAAAGAACGTACAAGCTCTAATCGTCCGGGTATGCTGCTTGGTAAGGTACAATCAGGAAAAACCCGTACGTTTCTAGGGATTATGGGGCTAGCTTATGATAACGGATATGATCTTGTTATCATCCTTACAAAAGGGACAAATGCATTAGCCAGACAAACGTATGTCCGAGTGCAACAGGAATTCGCTTCTCCCATCCAAGATGATCAAATGCGTGTATTTGATATTATGAGCTTACCTGATAACTTAAGGAAATGGGAGCGCCGCCAGAAGCTTGCGCTCATTGTTAAGAAAGAAACCAAAAATATGGATCGATTGAAACAGACTTTGTTTGAGAATTATCCTGATTTGTCTTCTAAGCGGATCCTTTTCATTGACGACGAGGCAGACTTTGCAAGTGTTGCCTATCAAAAGAATACAGAAGCTAATATTCAAGAGATGCGCGTTATTTCAGGGAAGATTGACGAGTTACGTGAAGTTCTCACATCAACTTCTTACTTGCAAGTAACGGCAACACCTTATTCTTTGTACCTACAACCAGAAGAGCGACGAATTCATGAGAATAAAGTGTTCCAACCTGTTCGCCCTGCTTTTACTGAGCTCGTGCCTGTTCATGATCAGTACGTAGGTGGAGAGATGTATTTCGAGAAGTCTAAAGATGACGATCACTTAGCATCTTACCTTTTTCATGAGGTAGACGACCGGGAGCTTGAAGTAATGAAGAAACTGGACAGGCGCAGAATAAAACTTAATGAGCTTCTCTATCAAAAAAACATTAACAATATCAGAGAAGCATTCGTTAACTTCATCGTGGGGAGTTCAATCCGTAGGTGGCAGCAACGAAAAAGCGGACTTCGTATGGAGAAATATTCATTTATGATTCATACGGAGAGGGGGAAAATGGCCCATGCCTGGCAAGAAGAATTGTTAAATCGGATGGATGCTCAACTTAAAGAAAGCGCTCAAAACGATGATCCCATTTTTCGGGATCTTATAGAAGCTTCTTATAAGGATCTCATTTGTTCTGTTTCTAAAGGGGAAGGTCCGAATCCCTCTTTCCAAGAAATATTTTACGAAGTTCGGAAGGCTGTATTAGAAGAACATGTGGTCAGTTCCGTTGTTAATTCAGAAAAGGATGTGAATGAGCTTCTTGATCATACAGGGCAGCTCCAACTAAGAGCTCCGATGAATGTGTTCATAGGAGGACAAATATTAGATCGTGGAATTACAATTGGAAACTTAATCGGCTTCTTCTATGGACGTAATCCAAAGTCTTTTCAACAAGATACCGTTCTTCAGCACTCACGTATGTATGGGGCTCGGCCAATTGAGGATGTGGCGGTAACTCGCTTTTACACGACTCGGAGTATTTACGACGTTATGGAGCGGATTCATGAATTTGATACAGAGCTTAGGGAGTCCTTTGAGCGAGGTGGACATGAGCAGGGGGTAGTGTTTATCCAGAAAGATTCGATGGAAGAGATCATACCATGTAGTCCTAATAAGATCCTTTTATCAAATATAAGAATGATGAAACCTCATAAACGTATGTTACCTATTGGATTCCAAACCGGCTACAAAACAAACATCCAAAAGACGGTCAATCACGTAACAAAACAGCTTGAGAAATGGCGTGTTTCTGCTGTTAAACACAAGGGAGAAGCGTTTCTCATACCAGTAGAAGCGGCGAGTGAGATTCTTGATCATATCCATCAGACGATTGAAATGGAACATGGGTATGAGTGGAATCTAGAAGATTATCAATCTATGCTTCATTACCTTTCTAATGAACACGAATCTACGGAAAAGGGGTATGTGTGGATTGTCATGCGTCAAGGTCGTCAAATTAAACGACTAGATCAGAACGGGCGCTTTGAGTCATCTCCAGATACTCCAGGAAATGGACAAGGAGAGCTTGCTGTAGCGCGTAATGTGGCTACACATGTCCCAGCTCTTATTCTTCTCCATCAGCAAGGAAAGAAAGAACAAGGATGGAGAGGAGCTCCGTTTTGGTGGCCTGTTCTTGTGGCACCAAAAGAGACAAAGACCGCCGTTTATGCAAGTAAAACCGTGTGAGGAAATGCTGTAACGAATTCGCCACACAATGCACACAACTTTGTCACCAGTATCTATTGAGATCCCCCCTCTTTCGGAATATGATTAAGGTAGAGTCAGTCATCTGACGACTGACAAATAAAATGGCTTATTCATAGAGTGTCGAGTTTTATATAAAGTGAGGAGGAATTCGTAATGCTTGTATTGAGTGCATTAAGTGCCATCATAGCTCCGTTTATCTTTTTAGTTTTACTCCGCATGTCAGCTGTAAAAGGAATGTTGTTTAGCGCCATTATTGTAATCCTTTTATCTTTTACAGTATGGGGAGTGGGGAGTAATGTTATCTTAGCTTCTATATTGCAAGGCACTCATAAAGCTTTAACGATTCTTCTCATTCTGTTCGGGGCCATCGTGCTCTTAGAAACGTTACGCGGGACAGGAGCTGTTACGCGCATAAATCAGGGGTTCCGAAATATTTCTAAAGATATGAGAGTTCAAGTAGTCATTGTGGCTTTCCTTTTTGGTTCTTTAATTGAAGGGGCCGCAGGGTTTGGCACACCAGCTGTAGTTACAGGTCCTTTAATGGTAGCCTTAGGATTTACACCGATGGCGGCGGCAGCGCTTGCTCTAATTGCCGACAGCTCAGCCGTATCCTTTGGGGCAGTAGGTACACCTGTTCAAGTTGGGCTTAGTAATGTGCCAGGCGCTGACCTCCATTTCTTTCAAACAATAGCCGTGAAAGTTACTCAAATTGATCTCTTAGGGGCAACCTTTGTTCCATTTATATTGATTCTCATATTAACCATTTTCTTTGGCAAGGGAAAAGGGTTTAAATCTTCCGTACCATTGTTACTATGGTCTTTAATGATTGGGTTAACGTATTCGATTTCAGCTCTTTTATATGCTACCTGGTTCGGTCATGAATTTGTATCCATATTAGCAGCATTGACAGGGTTAGTCGTTGCTACAGTAACTGCCAATAAAGGGATCTTGCTCCCGAAAGAAGAGTGGAAAGAAGCATTACAAGAAGATTTTGAAGAAGATGAAAATGCTTCTCCTATGAGTTTACTAACTGCCTGGGCTCCTTACCTAGTTGTTGTAGCACTATTATTGATTACACGCATTGTAACTCCAGTTAAACAATTTACGCTAAATGTTTTAGACCTTTCCTGGGAAGGTATCCTCGGATTTGAAGGGATCTCATCTGGATGGCAAGTCTTATATTCTCCTGGAACAGTTTTAGTAGTAGCAGCTTTAGTAGCTTTAGTCATTCAGAGAAAGTCTTTTTCAACATTTGCGAGCGCTTCAGTAAAAGCTGTTGGTTCAATCAAAAACGCTGGATTAGCTTTACTCTTTACATTAGCATTGGTGCAAGTTTTCACGAATTCCGGGATTAATGGCAATGAATTAGCAAGTATGCCTCAATACATCGCCAAGTCACTTGCTGGGGGATTTGGTTCCATGTGGATCTTTGTCGCTCCATACCTTGGAGAGCTTGGCTCATTCATTACAGGAAGCGCAACAGTTTCAAACCTAACCTTTGCACCAGTTCAGCACAGTATTGCAACGCAAACCAATATGGATAGTAATATTGTTCTTGCTGTGCAAGTGATGGGTTCTTCAGCCGGAAATATGATTTGCGTCCATAACGTAGTAGCAGCATCCGCAGTCGTAGGCCTGGCTGGTAAAGAAGGAGATATTATCCGAAAAACCCTAGGACCAGCACTTCTCTACGGTGCCTTAGCTGGATTAGGCGGGTTTATTCTTTTATCCTTATAACTGTTAAAGCGATCCTTACAAAAGGATCGCTTTTATTTGGCTCTAAGGAAGAGGCTCGATATTGAGATAAGGTCCGTTGCTATAAGAGTGCTAGGGCAGGCTTGGGGACCACTCGCTTTCCTGCGGGGAGCTGGGAAGCCTCCTCAATCGCTACGCGCTTTCCGGGGTCTCCCCTAGATTTTAAAGTGCAGGAGTGGTGCCTAGGACCGTACGGATAAGTCAGCTTTTTGGAAAAGGCGATTAGCCTTTGTAAAAAAGATGACTTATCTCGCTAGGTCCTCCACTCCGGAACTGGATAGGCTCCTTACCCCGCGGGAGTCTCGCAGTCCCCAAGCCTGCCCTGACGTTAATTAGGTGAACGGACCTGCTTATTATAGTTGCTTTTAAGCCCCCTCTCCCACAAATATGATTCGTTTCCGTCTCTCCCTATTTGGCAAAGGTGGGCCTGGAAATTGCGAGACTCCTGCGGGAGAAAGAGGTCGACGAGACCCCGCAGGGTGGTTTTCCCGAGGAGGCTCGACAGCTCGCCCGCGGAAAGCGAGTGATTTCCAGGCCCACCTTACGCTCCATTAAAGTTGACGGAAACCTCTTCTCAGCTTCGAGTCTTCAACAATCCAGCTCTATTCACACAAAGCCTTTCATCTCAATTAAAGAAATTTCAAGAAGTTATTGAAAACACTTCCATTTTCCATTACTATGTTTCTAAAGCAGGTCATCTGATGACCTGCTTTTTAATAAAATAAATTGAAAGCGCTTGCGTAATTTAAATCGATCAGGGGGAATGTGGGAGATGCTTATTTTGGCGGCACTGAGTGCCATTATTGCACCGTTTTTGTTTCTCGTTTTGCTACGTATGTCAGCAGTAAAAGGAATGTTTTTTAGTGCTATTATTGTCATTTTATTAGCTTTGACCGTTTGGGGAGTTGGGGGAGAAGTGATTATTGCTTCTATTCTCCAGGGGACACATAAGGCATTAACGATATTATTAATCTTATTTGGTGCCATTGTGTTACTAGATACTCTCCGAAACACAGGAGCGGTCAGTAGGATTAACAAGGGGTTTCGAAGTATATCTGGTGACATGAGAGTTCAAGTTGTCATTGTGGCTTTTTTATTTGGTTCTTTGATTGAAGGAGCTGCAGGGTTTGGAACTCCGGCTGCTGTGACGGGACCTTTAATGGTTGCGTTAGGATTTACACCTATGGCTGCTGCAGCATTGGCGCTTATTGCGGATAGCTCAGCTGTTTCATTTGGTGCAGTAGGGACGCCGGTTCAAGTTGGTTTAAGTAATATACCTGGTGCGAACCTATCATTCTATCAAGATGTGGGTGTTAAGATCACTATGATTGATCTGATGGGGGCCACATTTATTCCGTTTGTTCTCGTGTTTATCTTAACCTTTTTCTTTGGAAAGAAAAAAGGCTGGTCCAATGCTTTGTCTTACTTACCATGGACGCTTTTAGTAGGAGCGACCTATTCCTTATCAGCTCTTTTGTATGCCTCTCTTTTCGGACATGAATTCGTATCGATACTAGCATCGCTAACAGGATTAATAGTAGCAACAGTGACAGCTAAAAATGGAGTCTTATTACCAAAAGGGGAGTGGAAGGACGCTCTAGAAGGTGGCTTCGAGGAAGAGAAGGACCAGTCTAACATGGGTCTTCTTAGAGCGTGGTCTCCTTATGTAGTAGTGGTTCTTCTTCTATTAATCACGAGAATTATCCCTCAAGTGAAACAGTTTACGCTCAATGTCTTTGATCTATCTTGGGAAAATATACTGGGGTACGAGCAAATTTCCTCAGGGTGGCAAGTTCTTTATTCACCGGGCACGGTTCTCATTATAGCGGCTTTATTAGCTGTTGTAATTCAAAGAAAATCATTTAATAACTTCACAACTGCAGCTGCAAAATCCCTTGGCTCCATAAAAAGTGCAGGCCTTGCGTTACTATTTACTCTAGCTCTTGTACAAGTGTTTACAAACTCTGGGTTGAATGGGGAAGATCTTTTAAGCATGCCGCAGTACATTGCACAATCATTGGCAGGTGCTTTTGGCCCGATGTGGATCTTTGTGGCACCATTTTTAGGTGAATTAGGTGCCTTTATCACGGGGAGTGCAACAGTCTCAACCCTCACCTTCTCACCTGTTCAATATAGCATCGCAAATCAGACCGGCTTAAATACAGACGTTGTTCTTGCTGTCCAAGTCATTGGCGCAGCGGCAGGGAACATGATTTGTGTTCATAATGTAGTAGCAGCTACTGCGGTCGTAGGGTTGACCGGGAAAGAAGGAGACATTATCCGTAAAACACTCGGACCTGCCATCCTTTATGGGGTGTTAGCTGGAATAGGCGGATTTATCCTTCTCAACATTTTGTAAAAAAAGAATGGGTGTAATGATACCGGTTTCTTTCCAAATTCAAGGATTTCCATTAGAATAATGGTAGGTTTTACTTGAAGTTGGAGGATGACATCATGGAATACAAACAAATACGTGCTAGAAAAATATATGAAGAAGTTGCAGACTCGTTAATAGATATGTTGAGAACGGGAGATTTACAGCCCGGAGATCGATTGGATTCAGTAGAAAGCTTAGCTAAAAGCTTTCAAGTAGGTCGCTCTGCCATTCGTGAGGCTTTAAGCGCTTTAAGAGCCATGGGGCTTCTTGAGATGCGTCAAGGAGAAGGGACTTTCGTAAAGCAATTTGACCCTTCTAGGTTTTCAGTACCGGTTTCTGTTGCTTTCTTAATGAAGCAGGAAGACATTAAAGAATTACTAGAAGTACGTAAAATACTAGAAATAGGTGCTGTAGAATCAGCAGCTACACATTATACCAAAGAAGATCTCGATGCTATGCAACAAGCGCTAATTGCAATGGAGCAGGCAAAGGGTAACGGTGATTTAGGCGAAGAGGCGGATCTAGAGTTTCATTTAGCGATCGCTCATGCTACACATAACCAGATGTTAATTAATTTAATGAACAGTGTTTCAGAGATTATGATGGAAACGATGCGAGAAACGCGTCGATTATGGCTTCACTCTGAGCAAAAGACAACAACACTGCTTGAGGAACACCGCAAGATCATGGAAGCCATTCAAAACCGAGATAAAGAGCATGCAAAATCACTTATGTTTGAGCATCTCACGAAAGTTGAGCAAGCCTTAAATCAATTTATAAACAAATAGAATGTCTAATACAATGGCTTCTTTTGGGTGAAAGAGGCTTTGGTGTTACCTAGTCATCAGATGACCTGCTTAATTGAGGCGGGCCAATCACCAGGAGGTAATGAAAGATGAAGGTTTCGTTATTTATCACGTGTTTATGCGATGTAATGGCCTCGGATGTAGGAAAGGATACAGTGGAGATTTTAGAACGGTTTGGTTGTGAGGTGGATTTCCCAGAGTCACAAACCTGTTGTGGCCAGCCTGCCTACAATAGCGGTTATGTGACGAAAGCTAAAGAATCCATGAAGCAAATGATGAAAGCGTTTAAAGAATCTGAATATGTAGTGAGCCCTTCTGGTTCATGTGTAGCAATGCTTCATGAGTATGCTCACTTGTTCAAAGATGATTCAGAGTGGAGGGAAGTAGCACAAGAATTAGCTGATAAATCTTATGAACTAACGCAATTTTTAGTAGATGTATTAGGGGTTGAAGACGTAGGTGCTACTTTCCCCGGGAAGGTTACTTACCATCGCTCATGCCACATGACCAGACTTTTAGGTGTCACAGAAGCGCCGTTTAAGTTATTGAAGAATGTAAAAGGACTTGAGCTTATTGATTTGCCTTTATGTGAAGATTGCTGTGGATTTGGAGGAACCTTTGCGGTTAAACATTCAAGTATTTCAGAACAAATGGTTAAAGAAAAAACAGAGCACGTGGTTGAAACAGGGGCAGATTACGTTATAGGTGGAGATATGGGGTGCTTGATGAATATCGGAGGACGTCTAAGCCGTGATGATCGTCAGGTTACAGCTCTTCATATTACGAAAATCCTAAATAGTCATTAAGGAAGGAGGAAGATGTATGGGGATTAAGATTGGAAATGCACCATTTAGGGATCGGGTTCAAGAAGGAATTGAAAATGACTTTATGCGAGGCGCCGTTTCCTCCGCTCAAGGTCGGTTTCGAAGTGGGAGACTAAAGGCAGCTGAAGAGTTAGGGGATTGGGAAGACTGGCGTACGCTAGGGGAAGAAATTCGCTCTCATACGCTTCAGAATCTGGACTTTTATTTAGAGCAATTAAGTGAGCAAGTTTCAAAACGCGGTGGGAAAGTATTCTTTGCGCAAACAGCTGAAGAAGCGAATGAATATATTCAAAACGTTGTTAAGAAAAAAGAAGCGAAGAAGATTGTAAAATCAAAATCAATGGTGACAGAAGAGATCGGTTTAAATGAAACGCTTGAGAGAGCCGGTGCTGAGGTGGTAGAGACGGACTTAGGCGAGTGGATCTTGCAAATGGATGAAGACCCTCCATCTCATATCGTTACTCCTGCCCTCCATAAGAATAAAGAACAAATTCGAGAGACCTTTGCTAGTAAAAAAGGGTATAAAAATTCCGACCTTCCAGAAGAACTTGCAACCTTTGCTCGTGAACAACTGCGAAAAGAATTCTTATCAGCTGATGTGGGAATTACAGGCTGTAACTTTGCTGTTGCCGAGTCAGGGGCTGTTACGTTTGTGACGAATGAAGGAAATGCAAGACTTGTTACAGCTCTCCCTGAAACGCAAATCTCTGTTATGGGGATGGAGCGCCTTGTTCCAACTTGGGAAGAACTAGATGTCATGGTGAGCTTGTTAACGAGAGCTGCTGTCGGTCAAAAACTAACAAGCTATGTAACTTCTATAACAGGTACGAAGCAGGAAGATGAAGTAGATGGTCCGGAAGATTATCACCTTGTCATCGTTGATAATGGGCGATCAAGGATTTTAGGAACGGAATTTCAGTCTGCTTTACACTGCATTCGTTGTGCGGCTTGTATTAATGTGTGCCCCGTTTACCGGCATGTTGGAGGGCATTCTTATGGATCCGTTTACCCTGGACCAATTGGTGCTGTATTAACGCCATTACTAGATGGATACGAGGACCATAAAGACTTGCCATATGCTTCTACTCTGTGTGCTGCTTGTACAGAAGCCTGTCCAGTTAAGATTCCATTGCATGAACACTTAGTCAGGCACAGGGAGATTATTGTAGAGAAAGAAAAGAAATCACCTAAATCAGAAAGAATGATGATGGACGGTTTTGCAAAATGGGGGTCTCACCCGGCCGCCTACAAACTAAGTACGAAAATGGCAAGAAAAGCGTTAAAGCCATGGACGAAGGACGATGTCATTCAAGATGGTCCGGGGCCGTTAAAGGGATGGACAGATGTTCGTGACTTCCCTGCGCCAAGTGAGCAGACGTTCCGTGCATGGTTTAAAACGAGACAAAAGGGAGGCCGTTCCTAATGAGCATTCAAAACCGCGAATCGTTCTTAAATAATGTGGCAGATCAACTTGGGAGAAAAAGACGTTCTAAAGGAGTCACCCGTCCTCAATATAGTGTTGAACCGCAGTGGAGGGTATTTGAAGGTGCGACTCAAGATGAACTGGTAGATAAGCTTGAGGATCAGTGTCGCGTAATCCATACCCATTTTAAGCGTTCAACGATGGATACCTTAACGGAAGTCATTTCTCAATCGATTGAAGAAAATGATGGCCATGCTGTTGTAGCAGCTGACGATCAAAGAAATGACGAGTACGGGCTCACTTCTTTTTACGAAAACCTACATGATGAAGGGGTTGCTTTCCATTTATGGGACCCATCTAGTGGCCGAGAGAATGTTCATTTTGCCGAACGAGCGGATGTTGGGATTACATTCAGTGATGTAACACTTGCTGAGTCAGGAACGGTTACCCTTTTTAACCACCAGGGGAACGGGCGATCCATCAGTCTCCTACCGAGAACTTATATAGCTATTATACCTAAGAGTACGCTTGTACCCCGTATGTCTCAAGCTGTGAGACATATTCATAAGGCCCATGCCGATGGTGTAGATGTCTCATCTTGTGTAAGTTTTATCACCGGACCGAGTAACAGTGCAGATATTGAGATGAACCTGATTGTAGGTGTACATGGACCAGTAAAAGCCACTTATATTGTGGTTGAAGATATGTGAGATCGCACAAACGAAAGGGGACCTCAATATGATCAGCGTAGATGCACGGGAGAAGCTTAAATCGATAGTAGGGAACGAAAATTATCAAGATTCAAATGAAATGAAATTGGTGTACTCATACGATGCTACACCAAACTTTCAATCGCTTCCTGATGCGATTGTCAGCCCTAAAAATACGAAAGAAGTCAGTGAACTGCTTAAAACGTGTAATGAATACCAGATACCAATCGTGCCGAGAGGGTCAGGAACCAATCTTGCTGCTGGGACGTGCCCGACAAACGGAGGGATTGTTGTTCTGTTTAATCATATGAAAGACATTGTTGAGATCGACGAGGATAACTTAACCGTTACTGTTCAACCTGGTGTCATTACATTAGATATGGTGAATGCTGTTGAAGAAAAGGGCTTTTTCTACCCTCCGGATCCAAGTTCGATGAAGATCTCAACAATCGGCGGGAACCTCATGGAGAACTCTGGCGGCTTGAGAGGTTTGAAATATGGTGTAACACGTGACTATGTATTAGGTCTTGAAGTTGTGCTTCCGAACGGCGATGTTGTTCAAACAGGTGGAAAGCTAGCAAAAGACGTAGCGGGTTATGATTTAACTAGACTCTTCATTGGGTCTGAAGGAACGCTTGGTATTATTACAGAGGCGACTTTAAAACTTATTCCAATGCCAGAAGCGAAGAAAACTGTTTTAGCTGTGTATGAGGACCTCGAATCTGCTGCGAGATCCGTTTCAAAAATTATCTCAGATAAAATCATTCCAACTACGCTCGAGTTTATGGACCAATCCACTATTAGAGTAGTCGAAGATTTTGCGAAAGTAGGACTTCCTGTAGAAGCAGAAGCTGTTCTCCTTATTGAGCAAGATGGTCCTATAGAAGTAGTAGAGCGTGATATGGCTCATATTGAGAAGGTTTGTAAAGATATGAATGCGATTAGTGTACAAGTCGCTCAATCTGAGGAGGAAGCAGATGCGCTTCGGACGGCACGCCGGTCTGCATTATCTGCTTTAGCCAGGTTAAGGCCTACTACAATCTTAGAAGATGCCACAGTGCCACGATCTGAAATAGCCAAGATGGTACATGCCATTAAAGAGATTGAGGAAAAGCACAATGTAACGATTTGTACATTTGGGCATGCGGGGGACGGGAATTTACACCCCACGTGCCTGACAGATGCAAGGGACCACGATGAATTAAAACGAGTTGAGCAAGCTTTTGAAGATATATTCGTAGAAGCGATTAAGCTTGGCGGAACGATTACAGGTGAACATGGGGTTGGCGAAATGAAATCTCCTTACCTTGAGCTTAAATTAGGAGAAGCTGGTGTGAATGCTATGAAAGGTATAAAGCAGGCTTTTGATCCTAATAACATAATGAACCCAGGTAAGATCTTTGCGAAGGATGAACGAAAGCGAGTCGTGATAGGATGACCACAAAGGAAAAGCGTAAACAAAATGTTCAACAGTCGTTTGAAGAACGTATGGAATATGATGAACTGCTGAATTGTATGCGATGTGGCTTTTGCTTGCCAAGCTGTCCGACCTATCTTGAAACCAACCGTAATGAAGCAGCATCGCCCAGGGGACGAATTGCCCTTATAAAGGGAGTTGTTGACGGGGTTATTGAGCCTGATCAAGATTTTGAAGACCAGCTTAATATGTGTCTTGGGTGTCGGGCGTGTGAGCCAGTCTGCCCATCAGGTGTAAACTATGGACACATTTTAGAAGAAGCGCGGGACATTTTAGAATCGAACAAGAAGCGGACGGCTCCGGAGAAGGCAGTTCGCTGGTTTGCTTTTGATAAGTTATTCCCTCATCATCAGAATATGGTTCGGGTCAATAGTTTACTATGGTTCTATCAGTCTAGTGGAATTCAATCTGTTGTTCGAAAAAGTGGGGTTATGAAACTATTCCCTGAAAACATGCAAACAATGGAGAAAGTTCTTCCACCTATTCCTAAGCCAAGTGAGTTAAAGTCCCGTCCGACACATCTTAATGCAGAAGCGGAACAGAAGGCGCGAGTGGCCTTCTTCTCCGGTTGTTTAATGGATACAATGTTTATGAAGACAAACGATGCAACGCTCTCTTTATTACAAAAAGCAGGTTGTGAGATAGTAGTACCAGAAAACCAGGCTTGTTGCGGTGCATTGCACGGCCACAGCGGCGAAAAGGACTCGGCCAAGGCGTTAGCAAAACGGAATATAGAAGCGTTCGAATCACTCGAAGTGGACTACATTATCTTAAATGCCGGAGGATGCGGGGCGTTCTTAGTAGATTATGGACATTTGTTAAAGGATGAGCCTCAGTGGGCAGAGCGGGCAAAGGCCTTCTCTGAAAAGATTAAAGATATCTCTGAAGTCTTAGTAGAGATGGATTTTCATAAGAAAGACTTAAGGCTACCAAACCGCATAGCCACCTATCAGGATTCTTGCCATTTACGAAATGTAATGAGGACACATACAGCACCACGTAAGCTATTGTCTTCTATTGAAGGGGTAGAGTTTGTTGAACTAAAAGAAGCCGATCATTGCTGCGGATCAGCAGGCATATACAATTTAGTTCAGGAAGAGATGTCCATGCAAATCCTGGACCATAAAATGGAGAAAGTACGCGACATATCCCCTCAAGTAATCGTGACAGCGAATCCAGGCTGCCTATTGCAAATGAAAATGGGCATAGAACGAGAGGGGTTAGGAGACCAAATGGAAGCCGTCCACTTAGTCGACCTCCTCCTTGAAGCGGTGCAGTAGTATTTGGAAAATGCCGTTGCCGTATTGGGCTAGAGCTTGCTGTGGGACAACTCGCTTTCCTGCGGGGAGCTGGTAAGCCTCCTCCTTCGCTGGCGCTCAGTCCGGGGTCTTACCTAGGCTCCTCACCCCGCGGGAGTCTCGTCGTCCCACAGCAAGCTCTGACGTTAGAGTAGTGAACGGCAATGCTTTAAATATAACAGATCTCCCTCTTTATATTGTATGGGAGAGCTTCTCAAATTTATGTCTTCTCAGTTGGATGCTTATACCAAGGGAACTAGTCAGGTGAGTGAGTCACCTGGCTTTTTCATATTGATTTTAGCTGTTGCTTCTCTTGCCCGTAATCGGATAAACTTTAGACACGTGTATACCACCAGAAAGGGGGAGGCGTATGGAAGAGAGAAGTACTCAGCAGGAAATGGTTGAACTCTGTTTATTCATCGGTAGGATTATGCTCCAAAACGGGGCGGAAACATATAGAGTTGAAGATACGATGACAAGAATTGCAGCGTCATACGGGAAAGAAGATGCCCAAAGCTTTGTGACACCGACAGGTATTGTGTTTTCTTTAAGTCGAACGGAACCGTCGAAACTTGTTCGAGTTTCAGATCGGACGACGAATTTACATAAAGTGACGCAGGCTAATAGCATTTCAAGAAACATAACAGGTGGGGATTTAACGCTTAGAGAGGCATACAAACAGCTGGATGAAATTGATACCTCTGGTTCTTATTACTCGATGGGAACACAAATTGCAGCAGCTTCACTGGCTAGTGGTTGCTTTTCAATAATGTTCCAGGGGAATTGGTATGATTTCCTGCCAGCTTGTATATCGGGTGGAATTGGTTTTATCGTGTTGTTGCTATTACATCAACTATTTGAAATTAAGTTCTTCGCTGAATTCTTGGCTTCATTGTTTATTGGTACCCTTGCGTTTACATTTATGTCATTTGGCATTGGGAATGAAACGGATAAGGTTATTATAGGTTCTGTAATGCCCCTTGTTCCTGGACTTCTTATCACGAATGCTGTGCGAGATCTAATGGCAGGTCATTTAATTTCAGGTCTCTCAAAAGGGGCTGAAGCATTTTTAACGGCTTTTGCCATTGGGGGAGGCGTAGCGATTGCCTTTTCAATTTTTTAAAGATGGAGTTGGACGCTGATGATTATGGAACAATTTATATTAAGCTTTATTGCCTCCGCAGCCTTTGGGGTCATATTTCAAGCGCCCAAAAGCACACTGTTGAAATGTGGACTAGTCGGCTCCTTAGGGTGGGTCATCTATATGTTGTTTATACAAGCAAACATTGATGCCGTGACAGGAACGTTTGTTGCATCCTTTGTTATCGCGATGATTAGTCAGTTCTTCGCGAGAAGGTATAAAACGCCTGTTGTTGTGTTTAGCGTGGCGGGTATAATTCCTTTAGTACCTGGGGGGCTAGCCTATGATGCCATGCGCAACTTTGTCCAAAACGATTACGGAGAAGCTCTTCCAATCGCGGCGAAAGTATTTATGATCTCGGGTGCGATTGCAATCGGTCTTGTTCTTTCTGAAGTGATGAACCAAATTTCAAAAAAGGTGAGAAAACGGAAACTGTGGAGGTGAGGGAATGCCTGAAGGTCCGGAGATTAGACGGGCAGCTGATGAGGTAGAGAAAGCTCTTCAAACTTCTAAGGTCTTAGAAGTCTCATTTGCATTTGAGGCGCTTCGAGATTATGAATCCTTATTCGCTAATAGTGAAGTGGTACGTGTAGAAACAAAAGGTAAAGCGATGTTAATCCGTTTTAACAACGGATATACGATTTACTCTCATAATCAACTTTACGGGAAGTGGTATGTTCGTAAATCTTATAACTACCCCAAAACAAATCGTCAGCTAAGATTGGCCATTCATAATGAAAAGAAATCGGCTCTGCTTTATAGTGCATCAGACATCGAAGTACTTAGAGATGAAGAGGTTGACTTTCATCCGTTCATATCCAAAGTTGGTCCAGATCTTTTAAATGAACACGTTACGGTAAAGGACTTAACAGAACGCTTTACCTCTAACCGTTTTTGTAAAAGGAAGTGGACTTCTTTGTTGTTGGATCAAGCTTTTTTGGCGGGGATCGGAAATTATTTAAGGAGTGAGATTCTCTTTGTGGCAGGAATCCACCCTGAACTACGGCCCATAGATTGTACAACTCACCAAATAGAGAAAGCCGCTGAAGCCGTCATTACTTTAATGAATCGATCCTATAAAACGGGCGGTATTACAGTTGATCCACACCTTGCAGAGCGTTTAAAAGCCAAAGGCGAGAAACGTTCCCAGTATCGACATTTTGTCTTTAATAGAGAAGGAAAACCTTGTCGGGTTGATGGGACAGAAATTAGAAAGATTACAGCCGCATCAAGGCGCTGCTACTATTGCCCAACTTGTCAGGCGAAGATGATATAAAAAGCGTTACTAGAAATCACCTTTCTAAAGTAACGCTTTTTATCATGCTAATGTTTAGCCTTCTTAGGTGTTCTTTATATTACATGAGCTTGAGGTGCAGTAAAAACTCCTACTATAAAAGGTAGGAGTTACGCATTTACATAATAAATCCGGTAATGAGAAAGAGTACAGAGGCAACGCCGGCTGCAGTGAGAGCGTAAGGGAGCTGTGTATTGATGTGGCTCATATGATCACAATCAGCTCCTACTGATGACATAATACTAGTGTCAGATATTGGAGATGTGTGGTCTCCAAGTGCCCCACCTGATAGGACAGCGGCTGCTGCTAAGATTGGGTCGCCACCTGTAGCAAGCATTAAGGATACACCTATTGGCATCATGATCGCCCATGTTCCAAAGGATGTTCCCATAGAGAAAGCGACAAATCCAGACAAAATAAACAATGAAACGGGGACCATTGATGAAGGAACTACCCCTCCAGCAACTTCTTCAATAAACGCAGCAGCACCTGTTCCTTCTGGAGCAGTGGCGCGCATAATATCCCCTAATGTAACGGCAAGAATAATAATAATTCCACCGAGGATTACCGTTTTACTGCCTTCAAATAACTCATTTAAAAACGTAATCGGTGACATCTTCTTCGTGAGCGTATACTGAAAGAACGCTGTTAGGATACCTAGAGAAAAACTGATTAACAACATTTTATTTCCGTCTAGTGGCAACTTCTCTATATCGATAAAGTATGGAAGCGTGTAGTTCCATAAACCAAGGAATACTAGAGTACCGATCGTAACTCCTAGTGGAAGAACCATATCCATAGGAGATGCATGGTCTGTGGCTTCCGTGCTGGCAGCCATTTCAGCCTGTGCTGGCTTTTGCTTAGGCATTTCAGATTGAGCTTGCTGAGCTCGTTCTTCTGCTTTCTTCATTGGACCAAAGTCTTTGATTTTCCCAGAAGCAAACAGGAATACCATGATTAGGATAACGATATTATAGAAGTTGAAGGGAATCGTTTTGGCGATTCCTAATATCGGATCATCTACACTAGGGATATTATCGACCATTAAAGCTCCCATGAATGCAACCCAACCTGAAATAGGGACAAGCACGTTAATAGGAGAAGAAGTAGAATCTAAGAAAAAAGCTAGTTTCTCTCGTGAAATTTTCATACGGTCATAGATTGGCTTAAATACGGTCCCCGTTGCTAATGAGCTAAAATAAGCACTTGTGAAAAGAGAGCTGCCCATAACAGCAGTAGAGACTTGAGCGCCTTTCTTACCTTTAACCTTTGTAGCAATCCAATTCCCAAAGGCGTAGGCTCCGCCTGATTTATTTAATACTCCAATAAATGCACCAAGCAGGAAGACAACGAGAATTAACTCTGCTCTTCCAGCTCCTTTCACGATGCCCATCCCTCTAATTCCTTCCTCAGGGTTAGCGGGATGGCCTGCGATTGCGCCAAACAGGTTAACGATTGAGTAAAAAATAGAGTGAAATACACCGTTTGCTTGTATATCAATCATTACAGTACCTACTAAGATCCCGGAAAGTAGAGACGGGATCACGCGTTTTGACCAAATGGCTAGCGTAAGGGCAACAATGGATGGTAGTAATGATAAGATTCCGAAATGTTCCATAGTCGTCAGGCTCCTTCTTGATGTTTAAATTTTTATAATTGCATGATAATTTGTATTGTAACGAGGGTTTGTTAGGTGAAGAAAGAGAAAAAAATGAAAAAATCCCTCAGGCTAAGTGGATGGAGCTTAGCCTGAGGGATTTTTTGTGTTTTTGAATGATAGGGCGATTTGTTTGTTAGTGAAAGTTAGGTTTGATTGGGTGGGGAGGTTTTAGTCGAACTTCCTCTTTTCCTAGGCACCCCGCCTGCGCTTTTCTGGATCTAGCTCCGGCGGGGAGGGCCTAGCGTGATAAGCAATCTACTTCCAGTCTGCTACGCAGACTTGCAGCAGCTTGCTTATGCGTACGGCCCTGGGCACCCCGCCTGCGCTTTTCTAGTGTCTAGCTCCGGCTCCTAGCCCCTAGCGTCATAAGCAATCTACTTCCAGTCTGCTACGCAGACTTGCAGCAGCTTGCTTATGCGTACGGGGCTGAACAGTCGCCTGCGCTTTTCATAGTGTATACCACTGATACAGTTTCTTCGGTCTTCCAATTTTTTGGTGGCTTACGACTTGTTTTACTTTGCCTTCTTCTAGTAAGTGCATGACGTATCGGTAGACGGTTGGGTAGGCTAGGTCTACTTTTTTTGATATTTCGTCTACGGAGGTGGCTTCGTTTTGTTTCTTTAGGTATTCTTCTACGTACGATAGGGTTCCTTTGCTGATGCCTTTTGTACTGTAGATGTTGTCGTTTTGGTTCTGGCTTTCTTTAATATTTGAGAGCTGGACATGGAGTTGGATTCTTGAGATCATGTCCGGTGCTTTTACGGGTTTTAGGGCAAAGTCAGTGGCGCCTTCTTTTAGGAATTGATCGGCAATTTCCTGTCGTTCGTCTACTGTTAGTACCAGAATAGGGATAGATGGGTTCGTTTTGCGTATTTCTTTAACGGTTTGGAGGCCGTCCA
The DNA here is from genome assembly GCF_000770675.1 of Pontibacillus chungwhensis BH030062. GTDB lineage: Bacteria > Bacillota > Bacilli > Bacillales > BH030062 > Pontibacillus > Pontibacillus chungwhensis. Next base: position 263,443 of record NZ_AVBG01000002.1, on the reverse strand, counting down.
TCTCTGGCATATGGTAATCTACCAAAATTAAGTCAAAGGAACCTTTATTAAAGAGGTCTAAACCTTGTTTTCCGTTTTCTGCTGTTTGTGAGTCCCAGCCTGCATGATTGCAGATTTCTTGTAACATATAGCGAAGGGATGAATCGTCATCAATGATTAGAATGTTCATAGCTTACACGCTCCTTTGGCAATTGAATCCAGAATAAAGTTCCTTGATTTTTATCACTTTCGATATGTAAGGTGGCATCGTGTTCGGCTACGACGTTTTTGACAAACGTCAGCCCAAAACCAGGGTGGCTCTTTGTGCTAAACCCAGGCTTCCAGATCTTCTGCTGCTCTTTTTTGGGAATTCCATTTCCATTATCCTCAACGCCCAGCCAAATCTCTTCACCATATTTTTCCGTTCTTATAATAACATGGGCGTCGGGAACCCCTTCTACAGCATCACAGGCATTATCAATTAAATTGACCATGGCACGAGTCATCCGAATTTTGTTCACTAGCACTTCAGTATGTTCATTAGCATTTAATTCAAACTCAAACGAAATGTCAGCGTAGCTTAATTTGTTAGCTCTTATATATTCAATTAGTCGCTTCATGCTACACCAGTTTTTCTTCTCATCATACAAAATCTCAGATACCATATTACTGGTAGATTGGATAGATTCAGAGATTTTGTCTGTATAATCGAGGATCTCTTGGTTTTTCGTTTTCATTTGTATTAATGAATTTAGTCCCTCGATGAGAGCAAGAGGGGTTTTTAAATCATGGACCAAATGGAGGGCTTCTCGTCCGGATCTTGATTCAATCATTTCTCCTCTAGCACGGTTTAGATCCTGTTTGATCTTCCACTTTTGAGCGGACACAGCTAAGTAAACAGCAAGCATTACTGCATTGATGACAAAGATGGAACACAGAACGATACTATAAAAAGAAAGAGTCGCTCCGAATTCAAGGGAAACGGCAATGTCTTTAAGTTCTGAAGATATAGCGCCGCCTCCAAAGCCAAATGGTGTTAAAAACGTAACGGTATCTAGCCATTGATAGCCAAATAATAACTGAGCTAGAACGAACGATTTGAGAACCGGCCTTAGCTGATCGCGGCTCAACATATGCATTAGAACGATAGACATTAAAATTAAAAAGGCAGGACCACCGAAGTGATAATTAATAGCGCTATATGCATTAATAGAGGCATACACAAGCGGAATCACAACAAAGGGAACCGCAACTTTTAACCAGGGTTTTTCGAACTTTCTACCAAGTATATCCCCTAATAATAAAGCTCCAAGATAATGAGGCAACGCACGAATTGTGTTTAACATAACAAGTGTAAAAGCCGTCATCATAAGCGTACTTCCGGACGGATCTTCGTTCAATTTCTCCATCGCAGAAGAAAGGCCAACCATATCAATACTTAACCACAAGGGCATCGTAATACCCATCAAGATAAGAGCAATCGTTGTCCAAATACTCCATGATGTAAGCACAGAATCCTTCATAATTAACTCCAATCTTTAACATAATTGGTCATTCAACCTTTCACTTATTTTACTATAAGATTCTGTATTTTAAATATGTTTTGTGAATTCCAATATGAAAAAATAGCACTTATTGTATAAGTCCTTTAAAACTAACTCGAAGATGAGGGAGTGTTTCCGTTAGCTTATTTAAGTGTAAGATGGATCGGCAAATCACTCAATTACTGCATCCCCACACGACGGGGCGAACTTCCTCTTTCTGTTGGGGGATGCTCCTCAATTGCTACTCGCGTTCCGGGGTCTCCCCTAACTCTCAATAACATAACGGCCCTACTCCAAATAACATGTCTCAACTTTGCGTCTTCAACAAAGCAAGATTTGAAAGGGATCAAGAACGGGTATATGCGTTAAGAGGAAAAATGTAGGCGATTAAATTATAAAGGAGAGGGATTAATTATGCGTTGGGGCATTTTAGGAACAGCTAATATTGCGAAGAAAGCTTTGATACCGGCTATAGAGCGAGCAGATGGGGCTGAAGTTGTAGCTGTAGCAAGTAGCAGTGGCAAAGAAAAGGAAGTAGCAAAGCATTTTGATATTCCAAAAGCTTATAGTAGTTATCAGCAATTATTGAATGATGATCAAGTTGAGGCCGTATATATACCCTTGCCGAACCACCTTCATAAAGAATGGGTCTTAAAGGCTGCTCAAGCTGGAAAGCATATCTTATGTGAGAAGCCTGCTGCTTTAAGCTATCGTGACGCGGAAGAAATGATCCAAACATGTCAGAACCATAATGTGATTCTTTTAGAGGCATTTATGTATCAATTCCATCCTCAACACGAGCGTGTGAAAGAGATTATTGCATCAGGCGAAATTGGAGATGTGGAATTAATGAAGGCAAGCTTCTCCTTTAGTTTTGACAAGAGTCAATACAACATTCGTCTCGATCCTGAAAAAGGGGGAGGGGCCCTTTGGGATGTAGGTTGTTATGGTACTCATTCTGCTCTTCATTTGTTGGGGAGTAAACCAGATCATGTGCAGTCTATATCAAATGTCGATGAAGACCATGAGGTAGATCTAGCTTCGCTTGTTACAATGAAACTTGAGAATGGAGTCTTGGTTCAAGTTGACTGTAGTTTCAATACACCATTGCGGAATGAGTATGAGATTATTGGAACGAAAGGTAGAATTACTGTTCCACATGCTTATCGTCCAGACGCGAATGAACATAAAGGGATCATTCGTATAGCCACTAAGGATGGAGAACGAGAAGTTGTAGAAGAAGGAGATCAGTATGCCCTTCAAATAGAAGCATTTGAAAGAATTGTCGAGAACCATGAACCAATCGATGCATTGCAATTTAAAACGCTCGAAAACATTAAACTCATTGATTCCATCTACCAAAGTCAAAACGGAACGGTCCGAATCTAAAAGGTGCCAGACACCCTTTAGTTAGTTAAAGGGTGTCTGGCACGCTTTACTATGATGAAGCGCTTTCCTCGCATTTTTGGGGGAAAGGAGGTACGATGAAGGAGTAGTATATACATATTTGGAGGAGTTAAATCTATGAATCGTATTCAACTTGCTGAAGATTTATCAGTTTCTCAGATTGTCCATGGACATTGGAGATTGGCTGATTGGAATTATTCAAATGAAGAAGTAGTCGAACTGGTTGAACAATGTTTAGACCTTGGCATTACGACATTTGATCACGCTGATATTTATGGAAGTTATACATGTGAGCCATTATTCGGACAAGCGCTCGCCCTTAAACCTGAGCTGCGTGAGAGGATGGAGCTTGTTACAAAGTGTGGGATTGTTTTAGAATCTGAGAACCGTCCAGAGCATCAATCGCATCACTATGACACGAGCAAAGCTCACATTTTGAAGTCTGTTGAGAACTCGTTGCAAGCTTTTGGAACTGATTATATCGATCTGTTACTTATTCATCGACCAGATCCGTTAATGGATCCAAAAGAAGTGGCAGAAGCTTTTCACGAATTAAAAGACGCTGGTAAAGTGCGGCATTTTGGAGTATCAAATTTCAAACAACATCAATTGGCCATGCTTGAGTCTTACTTAGATGTAGAACTTGTTACAAACCAGATTGAACTATCTCCATACAACCTCGAGAATGTTCATGATGGAACCCTCGATACTTGTATGGAAAAACGATTGGCCCCAATGGCTTGGTCGCCTCTTGGTGGTGGGGATGTATTCACTAGTGATAGTGAGAGAGCGATTCGGTTACGTACTACTCTTGATAAAGTGGCCGGTGAGATTGGGGCTGAAGGAATTGATCAGGTTATGTATGCCTGGTTACTAGCTCATCCAGCAAAAATCATTCCTATTGTAGGATCAGGTAAAATAGAGCGTATTAAGTCAACTGTAGCTGCTCTAGATCTTACGCTCACGAAAGACCAATGGTTTGAGATATACACAAGCTCTCAAGGCTATGATATCCCATAAATCATAAAGAAAGCTGTCCCTTTATAGGGACAGCTTTTCATTTGAAGACAAGGTACTCTCTTTTAAATTTATCCTTCTACTTTCTTTGATCTAATAACCATCTGACCAAAAATGATACAAGATATAACCATGAGTACCAGTATAAACAAGAATGTATTCTGGAAAGATGCCATGGAATACTGCACGTCTCCGAGTTCTAAGAAGAAACCGGCCAGTACAGGTCCGGAGGCTGATCCAACAAACTGTACAAGTTGTTTAAGACCAATGCCTGATCCAATCAAGGTAGAAGGTAGAAAGTGAGATATTTCATTCGTAGAACTAGATGATAGACTTGAGAATCCAAAGCTTGTAAACATATAGCCAATCATAATCATATATTCATTTACAGGTGATAAGAAATAGAAGATGACCACAGATCCTGTGAGAAGCACATGAGCGAGAAGCATCACCCTTATGTTTCCGTATCGATCTATTAGACGTCCTACATATACAGCTGCAAGAGCTGAAAGGAAAGCTCCAGGGAAGATGATCAGTCCTACTGTTGTCGGGCTTTTGTCATATACATTTTTCAGCATTAAAGGCATTAAGACGAGGATTGCAAAATGAGTGGTAAATCCTAAATAACTCATATAGACAATCAATCGGTAGGGTTTATTTCGAATTAATTTAGGCTGAATAAATGGAGCATTATTCTTATTTAAATGCCACCACAACATCCCTGCTAACATCAAACCAACTGCCAGGTAGTACCACGTTATGGTAGATATAAATAAAAGCAAAGCAGTAACCGATAATCCTGTTAAAACCGCCCCTATTTTATCGAAATGACCAGGTTGAGAAGACTCTTCTGGTAATCGTTTATTTAAAACAGGTAACAAGAGAATAACGAGTAACGTAAATACGAACAAGAAATTCCAGTTTAAGTAATCCGTAATTGCCCCACCGAAAACAGGACCAAGACCGAATCCTAGAGAAGAAGCAGAAGCAATAAAAGCCATGGCACGTCCTCTGTGATGCCCTGGAACAAAACGTCCGGCATATACATAGGAAAGTCCTGGTATTGCAGCTGCTCCGGCAGCTTGAAAGAGTCTGGCAATCATGAGCCAGATGAAATTTTGTGTAAAGTATCCAAAAACGGATGCGGATGCAAAGAGCACAACACCAATCATAAGTAATCGTTTAAGTGGAACATAGTCACTTAAGCGAGTATAAGTGATCGTAAAGATTGCTAGAACGATGGAATACCCTGATACAATCCAAGCACCTTGTGAAGGAGAGAGACTGAAATCACTTAGCACATTTGGCAGGGCTACGTTGAACATGGTTGTGTTCATGACTACAAGCCAAACGGCAATGCTAAGAATGATAATCGTTTTAAAATATCCTTGTTTGAAAAGAGGGGTTGATTCCTTTTTCATATGTTTCCTCCTGCTGAGATTTACTATTTCGATACTCGAAGTACTGTAACATAAATGAATGATATTTAAAATGAATATGCGTAATAGAGAGTTTCGGTCTGAATGATGCAACTATATTTATCCGGAGTGGTTCTTTATGCTCAAGGATTGGTTTAAGGAGAGGGTTCAAAGTTAATTGTATGAGTAATTCATGCTAATTTAATAGTAATGCATGAAAACCAATGAAGAGATGTGTGTAGTATGACTGTCGAATCGATTATAATGAGTTTCTTTATCTATTTAATTCCTGTCTTATTTCTGTTTTATATGGCGATTGAAGTCTTTCTTCGTAATGTTCAGAGTAAGATACACCGCTTGGCCAGTTTAATCGTGCTAGGATACATGTTGTTGTTTTTAGAAGAATATATACGCCACTTGCTTCCCATCCACTACAGTGCACCATTAGCAATACTTTGGTATGGAAACGTTGGTGCTCTCTTGATAAGTTTCGGATTCCACTTCGTAGCTGAAGTGACCTCCTTCAAACATCGAATACCCGTCCGCTTACGACCATATATTTATTATGTACCTGTTGTATTTGTGATTTTATCGGTATTTTCATTGAGTCATATGTTCAATAGCCTTAACTTCGTTCAGCAAGGGATCTGGAAACTTCCAACACATAATACGTTTTATTATTTAGCTATTACAATAGGGAATCTGTTAACGCTCATTTTCATTTATATAATTTTTAAGCAAAGAAAAGTGATTGAATCGTTAGAACGTAAACGTATAATGGATATCTTATTGTACTCATTTATATTTGTATTACTTTGGAATATCGTATTTGGTTATATTGATTTCGGGAAGTGGTTACCTCCTCGTCCATACATTTTCTCAGGTGTGGTCTGGTGTTTCATGTTAAGGATGGCGATGGTCAAATATGACTTTCTATCTTCTTACTCGAAACGTTATGAAATTCTATTTAACTTAAATCCTAACGCTATTATATTAGTTGATAGCAAAGGAGTCATAAAGGAAGCAAACCCAACAGCTCAATACTTATTAGAAGATGTGAATATTCGTAACCGGAATGTGTTTGAGGCTTACCAGACTACCCATCAAGAAGAATGGATTGATCTCTATCATAGAATATTTGAAAAACGACAGCCTGTTCGGGAATTTGAAGCAGAAATTGAGAGCGTAAGAGACGGTAAAACCCGTCACTTACTAATTGATGGAGACTTCTTATTTGTGGACCAGCAGCCGTATTTCATGATCATTATACGGAATATTACCTCTGAGAAGCAGAAGGCGGAGCAGGTTTCCTTCCTAGCTTATCACGATTCCTTAACTCAATTGCCCAATCGAAGGTCTTTTTATCAATCATTAGAAGAGCGAATTCAATCAAGTACTACACGAAATGTTGCTATTATGCTCTTTGATCTAGACTCATTTAAACAAGTTAATGACCTTTACGGACACACTGTGGGAGATGATTTTTTAAAACATGTGGCTAAAGTAGTAACCGCCTTCACCCATGGTAAAGGGTTTGTTGCCAGATTAGGTGGAGACGAGTTTGTCATTTGTTTAGACGATATTCCTTCCGCTGATTTTGTAAAAAGAGAGGCGCAGTTACTGCTTAGCCGATTTCATGAAAGTCCTTTTTGTAAAAAGGGGATCGAGATTCCTATTCAAGCAAGTATTGGAATCAGTTTATACCCAGAACATGGGGTTGTAGCAGATGAACTGGTGAAGAGGGCTGATCAGTCCCTTTATAAAGTAAAGAACAAAGGAAAGAATAATTTCCATTTCAATGGAACCGATTCTAAATCCTCGTGATATACTACTATCAAAAGGTTTAGTAAAGGACGAGTATATGAGAATCTTCAAGCGTACGTATGAGGGGATAATGATTCTGCTCGTTATAGCAACCATTATGACGTTATGGAGCGATCGCCCCTACGACTCTGCCATCAACTGGGTCGTTTGGGGAATATTCATGACGGATTTCATGGTTCGGTTAGTGTTAGCGGAGAATAAATGGAAGTTTGTTAAACAAAACCCTTTTTTAGTGGTGGCGGTTATCCCTTTTGACCAATTCTTTCAAATGGCACGTATTGTTCGTATTATTTACTTATTTCGTATTAAAACCATTACGAAATATTATATTGCACCCATTATTAATAAGCTGACGTATAGATCTAAGGTATTTATATTCGGATTATTTTTAATGATTTTGCTGGCGGAGTCGGTTACGTTGTGGGTGCTAGAGGAAGGAATGATCTCCTTCTCTGAAGCCGTTCTGATGATAGGCAGGCAACTGATGTTTTTCGGACATCAAAGCGGATTCCCATTAAGGACTGAATCGGTTGTCATGCTTGTGTGTACATCTATAATGGGCGTTGTGCTTCACGGGTTAGCATTGCAATGGGCAATTGAGAGAGGAGAAAAGCTTCTCAAACGACGAAAGAAGAAATTAAAATCTTACCAAGATGTTCAGGGAGGATCTAACTAAATAAAGGATGAAGAAGGGTCTGATAGTGTCCGGTTGCAGACCTTTTTTTAGTACTTGAACGTTTATTTATAGATCCTTTCTGCGCAGAGATGTTTGAATATTATGTAAAAGGAAAAGGTGGGTACATCATGCGTATTATTCTTTCCTACATAAAGGTTTATAAAGGTTCTGCTGTCATTGCTCTCCTTCTCATGCTATTGGAGTTAGTGGTTGAGCTCCTTCAGCCTTTAATAATGGGGATTATTATTGACCGCGGGGTTCTGAGGCAAGACCTTTCAGCTGTCGCTGGATGGGGGGGGCTTTTGCTTGGGTTATCTCTTCTTGCTTTTATAGCAGGCATTACCAACTCATTTTTCGCAGCAAATGTCAGTCAAGGAGTAGCGCGTGACGTGAGAGAGGCGATGTTTAAGAGGATACAATACTTCATACCTGCTCAGCTTCAGAAGTTCTCGCTGTCTACATTACTTACAAGAATGACGAGCGATGTTACGCAACTGCAAAGTCTTTTATTTATGGCTATGAGAATTATGTTGCGCGCTCCATTATTTATATTGTTTGGGCTTGTCATGGCAATCATAGTTGAACCGAGTTTAGCTACTGTTTTGCTGTTGGCCGTTCCTCTTTTACTTGGATGTATGGTTATAGTGATGGTGAAAGGGGTTAAGCGATTCCGGTCTGTTCAAACGAATTTGGACCAAGTCAATCATCGTTTAAGAGAGAATTTATTTAATATGAGGTTGGTAAAAGCCTATGATCGCGGAGAGTTTGAACAGAAACAATTTGAAGAAGCAAACGGACCATTACAGGTAGCAAATACAAAGGCACTCCGTCTTATGGAAACCACGATGCCAATGATTATGTTTGGAATGAACATGAGTTTAATTGCAATCTTGTGGGTAGGGTCTTATCAATTAAATGGAGGAGGTACACAGCCTGGAGAAGTCGTCTCTGTGCTGAATTACGGAATGAGAATTATGTTCTCATTTGGAGTGTTCTCATTCTTAATTATGCTTTTCTCACGTGGAAGAGCATCCATCTCACGTATTGTGTCTATATTAGAAGAATATGAAGGAAACGATCGAAATCAAGATGGATCTTCATATCAGTCGGGAGCGGTTGCGTTTAATCATGTTTCTTTTAATTACCCTACACGAAGTGCATATCCAGCTTTAGAGGATATAAGTTTCACAGTACCCCGAGGGAAAATGCTGGGGATCCTTGGCGAAACGGGATCGGGTAAAACGACACTCGCACAGCTCATTCCTCGTCTCTATCAGCCTGTGAGAGGAACGATTTCTTTTGGTGGTATTGATAGCCAGGATATCAGAGTAGAAGACTTGCGAGAAAAAATAGGAGTTGTACCTCAGGAGGCTCACCTTTTTTCCGGAACCATACGAGAAAACCTACTATGGGGCAACAAAGAAGCAACAATGGAAGACTTGATTCAATCGACAAAGGATGCGGGGATTTACGAATTTATCAAAGAGCTTCCAGATGGATTTGAGACGACTATTGGGCAGAAGGGTGTAAATTTCTCCGGAGGGCAAAAGCAACGAATCTGTATAGCACGTGCGCTTATGAAGCGTCCTGACATCTTAGTATTAGATGACAGCACGAGTGCATTAGATGCTAAGACAGAGTCCGACATACTCAACAAGTTAACAGACCTCCCTTACACCGTATTCATTATTGCCCAGAAAATAAGTTCGGTAAAAGAAGCTGACCAGCTCCTTCTTCTTCATGAAGGAAAAATGCAAGGGGTTGGAAATCACAAAGAGTTACTTGCTAGCAATGAGTTTTATCAAACCCTTTATCAATCTCAGCAAAAGAAGGGGGAGGTTCATTATGTCGAGAACTCCTAAATCTCATCCTCATTCTAGAATTGGACAGAAACCTCCGAAAATTAATGATCTAAAAGCTACATTAAAGAAGGTGTGGAAGTATGTAGACAGACAAAGAAATCTTTTCATTCTTGTAATGGTAATGGTATTGATTAGTTCTGCTCTCTCATTAGTAGGCCCTTACGTATTAGGGGTAACAGTCGATCGTGTCATTGAAAAAGTGGAAACGACAACGCTAATACAATTATTTGTCGGATTAGCAGCCATCTATATCTTTCAGATGGTGACCCTCATTTTACAAAATTATTGGATGATTGGCATTTCACAACATACGGTGTATACAATGAGAAATCATTTATTTGCCCATTTGCAGAAGTTATCTCTTTCTTATTTCCAAAAACAACAACATGGAGAATTAATGAGCCGTCTCACCAACGATATGGAAAATGTCAGCAGAACTCTTAATTCATCCATTATTCAATTTACGACCAGTATCTTAACGCTTGTAGGAACCATAGGTATGATGGTTTGGTTGAGTCCGGTTTTAACCCTTTTAACATTAACTATTGTACCTATCCTAATCGTGGGAATGAAGTGGATTACGAAACGCACGAGTGTTTACTTTAAGGACCAACAAAAGCATCTGGGGGATCTGAATGGGTATATTGAAGAGTCATTAAGCGGTCACGCCATCATAAAGCTGTTCTCACGAGAGAAAGAAACAATTGTTCAATTTAATGAGAAAAACGAGCAGTTAAAAACAGCCGGATATTGGGCACAGACCTATACTGGATTTATTCCAAAGCTTATGAACATGCTGAATAATGTAAGTTTCGCTATTATCGTAGGAGCTGGTGGATATTTAGCGGTCCAAGGGTCTATATCCGTGGGGGTCATTGTTACATTTACAACCTACTCAAGACAATTCACTCGCCCTTTAAACGATTTAGCCAACCAGTTTAATATGATTCTTTCGGCTGTTGCTGGTGCTGAACGTGTCTTCCAGGTGATGGATGAGGAGCCTGAAAAAACGGAAAAGAAAGAAGATCGCTTACAAGCGGTAAAAGGAGATGTGCGGTTTGAGTCTGTGTCATTTGCTTACGAAACGAATCAAGCAACTCTTAAAGGAATAACACTTCATGCTAATCCAGGAGAAACAGTCGCATTAGTTGGGCCAACAGGAGCCGGCAAAACCACTATTATTTCTTTGCTGCTTCGCTTTTATGATCCTGATAGCGGGAGGGTCCTTATTGACGGAAAGGATACTAAACAGGTGAAAAGGGAAAGTTTACGCGAGCAAATGGCCGTTGTGCTTCAGGACTCCTTCTTATTTGAAAAGTCTATCCGGGAGAACATACGGTATGGGAGACTTGGAGCGACGGATGAAGAGGTAGAACAAGCTGCTCGAGATGCAAACGCCCATTCTTTTATTCGGAAGCTTCCAGATGGATACGATACGGTTTTACAATCTTCTGGATCAAGCATCAGTCAGGGACAGAGACAACTGCTTTCAATTGCCAGAGCTATGATTAAGGATCCCGCTATTCTGGTTTTAGATGAAGCGACAAGCAGTATAGACACGTTGACAGAAATGAAAATTAATGACGCTTTAAAGAAATTAATGAAAGGGCGCACTAGTTTTGTCATAGCCCACCGGTTGCATACGATCTATCAAGCAGATCAAATTATAGTCCTTCAGAATGGTTCTATTATTGAACGAGGGAACCACGATGAGTTGGTGGCTCAGAATGGATTTTACCGTGGTCTTGTAGATGTTCAATTTGGTCAACAGGCAGTTGACTGAGGAGAATAAGGAAGGTTTGAAACGGCTATGTTAATGGTTGTATTAGAAACCATTTTAGCTTTCTTATAATATACGGAATAACGATGTTTTAAGCACATTTAACAAAAGGGGGAGTTTCCTTTGTCTCCAAATAATGAATGGGAGCGGGAACAAGAACGAGTTGATGAAGTTGTTCAAGAAATTGAGCAGAAAATAGAAGATATAAATGATCGAGCAGGGGATGTAAAGGAAGAAGTTATAGGGCTGCGGGAGACATTTTGGGAAGACGTGACAGTTAATATTGATGAGCCTGATGACATCATGGAAACGTACAACAGCCTCAGGCAACAAGCTGAATTGCTTGGGGAGCGGGAACGTAGCCATAAACACGTGTATGATCAGATGAAGACTTTAAGGAGGATGGAGCACTCGCCTTATTTTGGGCGTGTTGATTTCACGGAAGACAATGAGCAGGAAACCGATCAAGTATATATAGGAATCTCCTCTTTAATGGATCGTAATGATGAGAACTTCCTTGTTTATGATTGGAGAGCTCCTATATCAAGTCTTTACTATGACTATTCTCCAGGACCAGCTGAATATGAAACACCTGAAGGAACGATTGAGGGAAATATGGATGTAAAACGCCAGTACATCATTCGTCAGGGCCAGATTAAAGGGATGTTTGATACAGGAATAACAATTGGTGATGAACTTCTTCAAGAAGTGCTTGGGAACCGAGCCAATACACAAATGAAAAGTATTGTCGCTACCATTCAAAAGGAGCAAAATCAGATTATCCGATATGACAGACGTCCCTATTTAGTCGTGCAAGGAGTTGCTGGAAGTGGGAAGACATCGGCAGCGCTTCAGCGTGTGGCTTATTTACTTTATCAATATCGAACAAAGATTACAGCAGATCAGATGATGTTATTCTCTCCTAATCCTATGTTTAACAGCTACGTGGCCAATGTCCTGCCTGAATTAGGAGAGGAAAACATTGAACAAACAACCTTTCAGGAATATATGGCATATCGGTTGGAATCCAGACTGAACTTTGAAGATGCTTATGATCAACTTGAATACTTGCTTACTGCAGAACAAAATGATGCATACAACACACGACTAGAGGGTGTCCAATATAAGGCGACTTTACAGTTTAAAACCGACGTTGATCAGTATGCAGAATCTCTGTCTGAAGATGGATTGGTTTTCAAAAATATAAAGTTTAGGGGAGCAACGATTGTTTCAAAAGAGAACATACATGATTACTTTTATAACTTGGACTCCTTTATATCAATGCCAAATCGACTGGAAATGGTGGCAGAATGGCTAATTAAACAGGTGGAAGCCTTTGAGAAGAAGGAACGCTCTAAAGAATGGGTTGAGGAAGAAATAGAGCTATTAGGAAAAGAAGAGCTTTTAAAAATCCATCAGAAGTTACAAGCAGGATATAGGGGGAATTCAGAAACCTTCGACGATGCTATTCAAGAGAAAAAAATACTTTCAAAAGCAATCGTAAAAAAATATACGAAACCCATAAAGAGAAAAATTAATGAATTAAAATTCCTCAATATGAAAGCAATCTATACATCATTCTTTCATTCTGAAATAGGGCTTTCCGAGAAGGCAGCAAAGGAAACAAGAGAGAATATTGAAAGTGGAAACTTGTTTTATGAAGACGTCACCCCATTTTTATATCTAGAAGATCTAATTAAAGGGACGCACGTCTATACCCATATTCGTTACTTATTCATTGATGAAGCACAGGATTATTCACCATTCCAGTTTGCCTTTCTTAAAAAACTCTTTCCTTATAGCCGTATGACAGTACTGGGGGATTACAATCAGGCTATATACGCCCATACCCTCCATGCTCCAACGCTTCTTTCGGAAGAGCTTTACGAAGAAGAGCGCGCCGAATATATGACGCTCCTAAGAAGTTACCGGTCTACGCGTCAAATTATTGAGTTTACCAAAGGGATGATTCCAGGTGGTGAAGCTATTGAACCATTTAACCGGGAAGGCTCACTGCCGTCTGTTATACGTACAGATAATCAAGAAGACCAGCAGGATACTTTAATAAAAGAGTTGTATCGCCTTGGGGAAAAGAAGTATGACACCATCGCAATTATTTGTAAAACAGCTGAAGAAACCCGTGAAGCTTATGAATTACTAGCGTCATGTGACATTCCTGTCCGCCTTATGGATAAAGATACGTACACGTTTACGAAAGGGATTCTCGTTATTCCCGTTTATTTAGCGAAAGGAATTGAATTTGATGCAGTGGTTCTCTATAATGCGTCAGATAAAAACTATCAGTTTCAACTGGACCGGAAATTATTTTACACAGCTTGTACGAGAGCCATGCACGAACTAATCTTGATGGCGATGGATGAACCAAGTCGATTTATTCGAGAGATTCCTTCAGACTATTATACGTATAAGTAAAAAATAGGCCCCATCACTTCATAACGCTCCCTCGAGAGGTTTTTGCTACCTCAATAAAAAGCGCTGAAGTGATTGGGGTTATTTTTGCGTTTCATGTGAGACTGTGAAGTTCTCGTTCATATAGTCGCACAGTTCTAAGAATGCTTCCTTATCGTTGTGGTCAATCGCTTGATCAATAAGTCTCATAGCATTTTGACGTTCTAATTCATAAATCACATCACCTGATTTCTCTAATGTTACAGGCAGCTGCTTTGTTAAATAACGATGGGCTATAGAGTGAACGTGTGTTAAGAATTCCGGTATATCTAATAGTTCTGCAATGGAAATCTGAATCATATGTTTCCCTTTTTGGAAAACGAGGATATCTTTCTCGTTTTCAATGCGTTTTGTTTTTCGATTTACAACGATTTCTCTACCTTCAACAGGGACAAATTGATAAACGTCACCATCAATGTGAATAGTGAAATACTGATAAGCTAGCATAATTCGGATGTTTCGTGTTTCTTGTTTAACATAAAAGGGCTTCAGAGTCTTAATCGATAACATATTCGTCACACCTCTCTAAGGATTGATTACACGAAGCTCATGTTCACCGACAAAAGATAGAGAAGGGGCCCCTAACTTTATATTATCTGAATATTCTAATATATTGTATGCGGGAATCTGAGGTTTAGTTATACCAAATGAAGAAGAATTTTGTACAATTTTGCAGACTAGGCATCTGACATCATGAGAATTACATAAATCGCTCGATTCCTTTCTTGTATGTGACGAGGCTATGATTGCCTGCTATGGATTCTGTTTGAATAGAGAATGAGCTTTGAGATTTCACATGAGCATAATACCAAACTTGTTTCGTAATTGGGCAATAGATGATGGTCGGAGGTACTTTAGTGACAATGTCATGGACATTCACGAAGCGGATACTAATTGGCACGTGTTTACGATATTGAATCGTGAATTCTTTATCCCCAACTCGGGGACTGGCGTAGTTATACATGACGATTTGATTGAAGGGGGTGTGTATGGCTGCATCAAGGGCATGAAGGGTGGCCAATGCTGCACCTAGACTGTGACCGGTTATATATAGGGTCTTATGAGGTGAAACCTTCTTATATGCTTCAAAAATGGCATCTCGGCAGGAATCATAAACAGTTAAGAACCCAGTATGAACGAGACCGGCGTCCTCAAGGTAGGGAAATGGCGTTTGATATACGCGCGCGTCCGCAATCCAGTCGGGTTCTGACTGCGTCCCGCGAAATGCAATGACAACAGCGTCATCACTTTCAATAATAAAGCCGAACCATTCCATCTCTTGTATGGAGGCTGCTTTGAAAGATTCAACTAATGTAAACCCCTTTGGAATAGCAAATAACCCTTTCTGTTTGTATTGCTCGTACGTAATCTCACACATTTCTAATAAAAATAGAGCTAACGGTTTGTGAAAAAAAGGAAGTTTGTTCACCTTGTTCAAAAGCCTCCCATATCAAGCGTTTTAGTATCATATGGGGACCAGTTCAACTTGGTGCAACCGCTAAATAGGTTTAAAAAGTGAAGAAAACGTCAATTGAAGACAGTACAAGTCAAATTTTTCATGGAGGGATCAAGGAATGCCAGCAAAAGAACAAGAATTAAAAGATGTATACATGACTAAAAGCGGCGAATCGATCCGATTTGCTCATGGAACGTATGTAATTACACAGGTAGATGGAAAGAAACACTGTGACTTAACGTTAAATAACGTAGAGCAATATGAAATGTTTGAAGATCGAAAAGACGAGAGTAAAGATGTCGAAGTTACGTTCACAACCCAAGAAGGTGAGAAGTTTGATGGTAAGCTTGACGTAAAAACCGTCAATCGCCACAATGAACAACGCAATGTCGTTGAGTTAGAAAGCAAAGAAGAACTTGCCCAGCAATCATAAATGATAAAGACCCCCCTTGAGTTGATGAACTCGAGGGGGTCTTTTACTTATACCTAAAGAGGGCTGAAGGAGTGACGAAAGCGATGTCGGAATGACGTAACCGCAGATCGAAGCAACATTGACCACAAAAAGCATGAAAACCTCAGAACTCACCATGAGTTCTGAGGTTTTGTTGTTCCAATTTACTTTTGAATAAACATCTGTGTCCAATAAATACCCATTTCTCCGCCTTCAGCAATACCGATACCAATGTGAGTCACGTTTTTGTTTAAAATGTTTTTACGGTGACCTGCGCTGTTCATCCATTGTTGCACAACTTTTTCAGGAGTTTGCTGGCCAGCTGCGATGTTCTCAGCTGCTGTTTTATAATCTACCCCAAAGTTTTGCATCATTTCAAACGGACTGCCATAGCGAGGAGAGTTGTGAGAGAAGTAATCATTCTTCACCATGTCCTCAGATTTTTTCTGTGCAACCCCTCGTAGTTCAGCATCTGCTTTTAGAGCTGGAAGGCCTTGCTTTTTACGTTCTTTATTCGTTAGTTCAACAACTTTAGCTTTAAATTCACTATCAGCTTTATCTGCTTGCTCTTTTTGTTCCTGAGCTTGTTGTTTTTGTTGTTGCGTTTGATTATTTTGATTTGGTGTTTGGTTTTGGTCAGGCTGTGAGTATTGTGTTTGACCATTGCCATCGCCTTTACCTTGACGATATTCACGGCGCTTTTCTCCGTCTTGCATATACTGTTCAAATTGATCTGGTACAAACTTTTCTACGTTTTCACGCATGCCATTCATATCCCCGCCAGGGATGGTGTATTGGCGCATTTCTCCTTCAACATTAAAGCGGCCATTGCCATCATTGGCGCTATATGAATCACCATTTCCCTGATTCTCAAATGTTAGGCGCTCTACATTAGAGTTGTTTGCATCATTTAAGCTTTCCTCATTATCTGTATTATTACAAGCTCCTAAAACCCCTAAAGAAAGAACAGCGGTTAGGGCGTAAACAAATTTCTTCTGCATATTTATGACCTCCCTGATTTATAGGCTCTTATGTCCCATTTGTAGTATTTGCAGGGCTCAGTTTGATATGCTCCTGAGGCCATGACAATAAGAGGGAAGTCTGGGAAGCTCAAGCAACAAAAAAAGGACGAAATCGTGTATGATTTCGTCCTTTTCAAGTGTCCTTATAATGTTTAAAAGCGGAACAGATCACCAGAAAGATATCTTTCCCCGGTATCCGGTGCAATGACTACGACCGCTTCATCTGTTTGTTTACGCTTTGCAACTTCTATCGCGGCATAAACCGCTGCCCCAGCTGAAGGACCAACTAAAATGCCTTCTTCACGGGCAAGACGTCGAGTCACGTCATAAGCTTGCTCGTCGGTTATTTTGAAAATTTCGTCGTATATTTCTTGATTTAAAATTTCAGGGATAAACCCAGGGCTTGTTCCCACTAATTTGTGTTTCCCTGGCTTTCCTCCTGAAAGAACGGGCGATCCTTCTGGTTCCACAACGTGAACAGATAAGTTCGGATAATGTTCCTTCAGAGGTTCTCCTGTACCTGTTACAGTTCCGCCCGTGCCGGCTGTAGCTACGAAAGCGGATAGGGGTTTACCGATCTCATCCATTGCTTCAATAATTTCACGAGCCGTTGTATTTCGGTGAGCATTTGGGTTAGCGATATTCTTAAACTGCATCGGAATAAATGATCCCTCAATTTCTTCTGCTAACTCTTCAGCACGGCGAATAGCACCTGGCATCTTGTCTGATCCAGGGGTTAATTCGACTTCAGCACCGTATGCCTTTAATAAATTAATTCGCTCTTGCGACATGGTATCTGGCATAACCAAGATTGCCCGGTAGCCACGGGCTGCTGCATTCATAGCGATCCCGATTCCTGTGTTCCCGCTCGTTGGCTCAATAATAGTAGAACCTTGTTTCAAGTAGCCAGCATTCTCAGCTTCGACCATCATATTATACGCGGCACGGTCTTTGACGCTACCGCTTGGGTTAAACATCTCTAGCTTCACATAAACATCGGCACTTCCTTCTGGTACAATTCGATTTAATTTGACTAAAGGAGTTTCTCCGATTAAATCAGCAATATTGTTTACGACACGCATGATGTCACTTCCTTTATTCTGAGCATTTTACTCTATTTTAACATATCCACTAGGGTATTCTCATGTTTTAGAATTGATATCTCCAGAAATCCACATCTGAATAATAGGGATGGAAAGTTATCCACATGTGGATAGTTGAAAGTAATCGGATTTTGACGAAGTTCATGAAGCAATTTTTACACTACATTGATTCTTTCTCCATAAAGCATTTCTATACTTATAGTAACAAAAACTTTTCTGAGTACAGGGAAGGCAAGGAGGAAGAATAATGAGAGTTGCTTTCTTTACGGATACCTTTACTCCTCAGGTGAATGGCGTCGCAAAAACCCTTCAACGCTTTGTGAATTATCTTGATGATCAAGATGTTGAGTATATCGTTTTTGCACCAGGTGGAGATCACCAAACTTTAAATATGGAGCAAATAAAAGGTTTTAAGAGCGTCCCTTTTTATCTTTATCCTGAATGTCGATTATCATTACCGAACCTGTCTACTATTCGTAAACAATTAGAATCATTTCAGCCTGATCTTATTCACATTGCTACACCGTTTAATATTGGCTTTGCAGGGCTTTATTATGGAAAGAAGTTAGGTATTCCCATGGTCGGCTCCTACCACACAAACTTTGATCGTTATTTAGAATATTACGATTTAAACATTTTATCAAAGTGGGTCTGGAAATACATGAGATGGTTCCATGCTCCTTTCAGGCAGACGTTTGTTCCTTCAGAAGAGACAAA
Source organism: Pontibacillus chungwhensis BH030062 (assembly GCF_000770675.1). Lineage (GTDB taxonomy): Bacteria > Bacillota > Bacilli > Bacillales > BH030062 > Pontibacillus > Pontibacillus chungwhensis. The sequence goes on along the minus strand of NZ_AVBG01000002.1, from coordinate 244,718 downwards.
AAGAGACTTAATCCAACGAGGCTTCCGAAATATAAGTATATGGAGTCGGGGAGTAGACTGTCAGCTCTTTCATCCTAATTACGATCACAGAGTTGTTCGAGAAATGTATCACATAGATGAACCGTATATATTGACTTATGTAGGGAGACTTGCGCCAGAGAAAGATCTCGATGTGTTTCTTAAAATTGCCGATTCTCTTCCTCCATCTCTCAAGGAACAAGTTCATTGGCTTGTTGCAGGCGATGGACCAATGGATTCTGAGTTAAAAGCAGCAGCACCAAAAAATATGACGTTCACTGGTTATGTAGAAGGGGAGCATCTTGCGCGCATTTATGCAACTTCGACACTGATGGTGTTTCCATCTAGAACAGAAACGTTTGGAAATGTTGTCCTTGAATCTATGGCTGCAGGAACACCCGTTATTGGAGCTAGGGCAGGCGGTGTTCAGGGAATCATTACGCAAGATGAGACAGGAAAATTATGTACCCCTGGACATGTAGATGAGTTTATTGAAGCTATAACCGATTTACTTTGTAGAGAAAAGGTTGTAAAGGAAATGGGGGTCCGCGCGCGTCTGTACGCTAAAGGCTGTTCATGGACGTCGATTTTTGAAGATTTATTGCTTCAATATGAAATGGCGATTGACGACACTATTATGTCTTATGCTTAAATAGGGAAAGTGAGGAGGAGAAGATATGAAGAAGATAGCGGTAGTGGGAACAGGCTATGTTGGTCTTGTAACTGGAGTTGGTTTGTCTCATATTGGTCACGAGGTAACGTGTTTAGATATAGATCCTGTAAAGATTGATCTATTACAGAAAGGGCGCTCGCCAATATACGAAGAATCTCTTGAACCAATGATTCAAGAAAATCAAAAGCAGAAAAGACTTTCGTTCACCTCTGAATATGAAGATATCCAGGATGCGGAGATCGTTTTAATTGCCGTTGGCACACCACAGCAACAAGACGGATCAGCTAACCTTACGTATATATTTCAGGCAGCAGAACGCATCGCAAAGACAATCAATCACGACGTAACAGTAGTTGTGAAAAGTACGGTTCCAGTAGGGACGTGCCAACGTTTAAGAAACTATATACAAGACAGAACCCCTTTTTCTATCAGAATGGTCTCTAATCCTGAATTTTTACGGGAAGGCAATGCCCTAAAAGATTTATTTGAAGGCGATCGCATCGTAATAGGCTCTGGCAATCCAGAAGCCACTCAACAGGTCATGGAAATGTATTCTCCTTTTGACATCCCTATGATGACAACGGATTTAGCTAGCGCTGAACTGATTAAATATGCTTCAAATGCATTTTTAGCGACGAAAATAAGTTTTATTAATGAAATCTCATCAATTTGTGAAAAAGTCGGGGCAAATGTAGAAGCTGTCGCTAAAGGGATGGGGATGGATCGTCGGATTGGGTCATCTTTCCTCCAAGCTGGAATTGGGTATGGTGGATCATGTTTTCCAAAAGATACAAAAGCCCTTGTCCAAATGGCTGGTAATGTGGAACACCAATTTGATTTATTGGAGTCCGTTATACACGTGAATAACAAGCAACAAAATAAGTTGGTCGATCAAATGAAGGAGCGTTGTGGAAGCTTAGTTGGAAAGCGCATTACCATTCTTGGTTTGGCATTTAAGCCAGGGACAGATGATTTAAGAGAAGCGCCATCTCTGGTGATTATAGACCGTCTTTTACGAGAAGGAGCTTTAATTACAGCTTATGATCCTGCTGCTATGCCTAGAGCAAAAGAACTTTTTCCTGCTGTTACGTTTGCCTCTAACGTGAAGGAAGCTTTGATGGGGGCTGAACTAGCCGCCATAGTCACTGAGTGGGAGGAAATTAAAGAGCTTCCATTATCCCATTATGAGGAGTCGATGGAAGAAGCTATTCTGTTCGATGGTCGAAACTGTTACTCTCTTGAAGAGGTAATGGAACACAATATGGAGTATTATTCAGTCGGACGTCCGGCAATAGGACATACAAAAAGCGCCACCCTTACGCATAAAGCATAAAAGGGTGGCACTTGCTAAGGTAGTACGATATTAGCCATATCGGCTTACAGTAGAAGGTTGTCTTTGCATAATAAGGGCGAGGCTTAAACCGCTTAGTAACAGGAGTATGGTTGTTGTAAAGAAAACAGAGGTAAATCCGTAAGTCCCTGCTAGTAAACCGCCAAGTGCCGGACCAATGATGTTTCCTAAAAAGCGGAGGCTTGTGCTGTAACCAAGCACTTCTCCTTGAATGGAAACAGGGGCTACCTGACGAATATAGGCTGTTCGAACAGGGATAATACCTCCAATAGTAATCCCCAGTAGAAACCGTAAAATCATAAGCTGCCAAATGTTCGTTACAAAGGCTCCGGGTAAATAAATAATACCTGAAGCAAGGAGTAGGAAGACGAGAATCTTCTCATATCCTACAGAATCAGCTATCTTTCCCCATCTTCTTGCCATAAGTAAATTCCCGACCCCCGCTGCAGAGAAAGCGATCCCTGAGAAGAAGGCTAAATTAGCTGTGCCATGAATTTCACTTACGAACAACGCAAGAATGGGCTGAATGCTGAAGTGCGCAATTTGTACAAACATAGAGACGATCATGACGGTAACGAGTATAGGATTTAAGAGAATATGGCGTATAACCTCTTTTCGTGAATACGTCTCTTGTTTCTCATCTTCTGTTTCTATGCGGAACTCTCTGACCCCTAGCAATACGAAGACCGCAGCGATAAACAATGTGATAGAGGTGAGCTGAAATGTGCTAGAGAATCCATAAGAATCTGCTAGCACTCCTCCAAACAACGGCCCCATTAAACTACCGGTTACGTTTCCTGTTTGCAGGGTACCAAGCGCTTGTCCCGACAATTCCCTGGGAGTTTGCGTTGAGATAAGGGCTTGTGAGGTTGAGATAAATCCTGTGAATACACCCATACATAATCGTAAAATGAATAGTTGGAACACAGATGTCACAAATCCCATTAGTAGGACGCTTCCAGCCAAACCTGCCCCCGATAGGACGAGAATCGTTTTCCGCCCGTAGCGATCTCCAACCCTTCCCCAAATGGGGGAGAATAAAAAAGCGGTAAAGAACGTCACTCCAAATGTTAATCCAGACCAACGTTGTACATATGCTTCTGAGAAGTTTCCGAATGATTCAATATAAAGAGATAAGAACGGCATAACCATTGTCATGCTACCAGCAATAAAAAAGTTAGCAAACCACATAATCATTAAGTTCTGTTTCGATATCTTTTCTTGATTGTGAATTTTTTACCCTTCTTTCGTTCCGGACGATATTTCGACTTCCTAAATATCATACCAGACAGAAGGATAAATAGAAAATTTTGAGATTTATTTAACAATTAATAGGCTAGTCCAACGGAACGATAAATGTGATCGTGTTTCACTACAGATTCCAACAGAAAATGGGCTACGTCTGACCGGGATATACGTTTTCCGCCGATTGGTACGCCTGTTGATTCCGTTCGGTATTCCCCTGTACGTGTTCCATCGTCTAAGCGTAAAGGTCTGGCAACGGTCCATGCTTTACCGCTTTGTTTTAATAATTCAACTGATCGTTTATGGTCGGCTAATACATTTTTTAAGATCTTTGAAGCCATAAATCCTGTGAATCCTGGTATTTCATCTTCTATTCCAGCAGACGCTGTATAAGCGATTCGTTCGATTCCATTTTCATTCATGCCATCTACTATATTAGACGTCATCTCAGACAAAGTAGTGGTCTTTTTCAAACCATCTGTCCCTAGTGTAGATATAACAGCATCATGCCCTTTCATGGCTTGAATGACGAATTCACGATCTAAGCCATTTCCTTTAATGATATGAAGATGAGGGTGTTGAATCGAGAGTTTCGAAGGGGTTCTGGCAAAAGCCGTGACACGGTGTCCTTCCTCGAGTGCCAGTTTAATTACTTCTTTGCCTGTTCCACCTGAAGCACCAAATACGATTATATTCATGATTACTCCACCTGCTTTCTAATAAATAGCTATGACTGTATTATACCAAGATTTGGAGGGGGAGGTGGAAGAATAATAGGTGCAACTCTAATGGGTGATTGAAAAAGGAGGACATTCTTATATAAGAATGTCCTCCTTTTTTTATGAACGTTATTTTTTCCGGTTAAATAAATCTGCAAATAATTCCATGAAGGCTTCTGCAATCTCAATGGATTGAAAGGCTAACAAACTTGTAGCGGTCAGTGAAAATAGTCCGATCAGAACAAATCTCATCGTGAGGATTGTATGCAACCATGCCATAGGTATTCCTCCTTCATTTCGTACTATATTGAATGTCCTCACTAATAGTGGAGGTGCTATTCGTCTACTTTTGGCATTTGAATAGGAATGGTATTTTCATCTTTATTCTTTTGGATTCGGATCTCTAGCAATCCGTTCTTGTAGGAGGAAGTCACTTCATCTGGTGTGAAATGAAATGGAATTCGTATGGTTCGCTTGTAGTGGCCTTGAAACCGTTCTTTATGCAATGTTTGCTGTTCTGAGGCTTGGTAGGCTGTTGGGACATGGCCCTCTAGTATTAGATTCGTTCCGTTTTGTTTCAAGGTTAGGTGCTCTGACGAGGCAAGGCCTGGTAGGTCCGCGATGACAACAAGATGACTTTCTGCATCGTACAAATCATAGGCTGGACCTCGCTTTGGTATGACATGATGCATGTCGTCCCAAAAATCCTGACCTAACACTTGGTCGATGGTTTTCGAAAACTTTTCCCAGTTAACCTGAGATTGTTTTTCCTTCAAAGGACATCACCTCTTCTACCCAATTATATGAGGGAGTGGTGTGGTTTCATGAATGTAATTTTTTTTGGCTTCAAGAGGCTTTTTGTAAAGGATGTTCCGTTCTTCGGTTTGTTCAAAATATTATTAAAAATAAACAACTTGTTTACTCAGTAACTAAGGGGGTAAAGGAATAGGACACCAAAACTTCCCATCGACTCATCTACATAACACCAAGATGAAATAATTAGGAGAGGAGTAATCATTTGAGTAAACCACTAACACAAAAAGTCTCACCAGTATTTTGGATTACGATTGCTATAGTAGCCGCAGCAGTTACCTGGGGGGTTATTGTCCCTGATAATCTAAAAGCAGTTACATTATCAATTAGAGATTATTTATCCATTCATTTTGGTTGGTACTATTTAATTGTTGTAGCGCTCTTTGTACTATTTTGTATCTTTATGATTATTAGTCCTTACGGAAAAATGAAGCTAGGAAAACCAGATGATGAGCCTGAGTATAGTATGCCGACATGGTTTGCCATGTTGTTTAGTGCAGGAATGGGAATCGGACTTGTCTTCTGGGGCGTGGCAGAACCTATATCACACTATATAAAAAATGCACCTACAGCCGAAACAGGAACACCGGAGGCCTTAAATGAATCCCTGAAGTTTGTTTACTTTCACTGGGGAGTTCACGCTTGGGCTATATATGCAACTGTAGCTATGACGTTGGCCTATTTTAAATTCCGCCGTGGTGCACCAGGTCTTGTAAGTGCTACATTAACACCTATCTTAGGAGAAAAGGCAAAAGGGCCAATCGGAAAATTAATCGATGTTATTGCGATATTTGCTACGGTTGTAGGCGTGGCGACAACACTAGGATTTGGTGCCGCCCAGATTAATGGAGGTCTTAATTTCTTATTAAATACACCAGATGAATTCTGGGTACAGCTTGTTATTATTGGTGTCGTTACAGTGTTGTTTATGATCTCTGCATATACAGGGCTTAGTAAAGGAATTAAATATTTAAGTAACACAAATTTAGTGCTAGCTCTCTTATTATTTGGATTTGTCCTTGTTGTAGGACCTACGTTAAACATTATGAATGTCTTTACAGATACCATTGGCTCCTATATTAAAGACGTGGGGAATATGAGCTTTAGACTTTCACCCAATAATGATGCGGAACACACTTGGATTCAAGACTGGACGGTTTTCTATTGGGCATGGTGGATTGCTTGGTCTCCGTTTGTAGGAATCTTTATCGCCCGAGTTTCGAAAGGACGTACGATTCGAGAATTTCTAATCGGCGTACTTGTCGTTCCTTCCCTTGTTAGTTTTCTATGGTTTGCAACGTTTGGTATGTCAGCCATTAACCTTGAACAAACAGGTGCAGCAGATATTGCTGGGTTAGCAACTGAGCAAGCCTTGTTTGGAACATTGATGGAATATCCATTAGGAACGATTACATCCATTATTGCTTTATGTTTAATTGGAACTTTCTTTGTCACTTCAGCCGACTCAGCTACATTTGTACTTGGTATGCAAAGCACGAAGGGGTCTTTAAATCCTCCGAAAACAGTTAAGTTTAGCTGGGGAATTGCTCAATCTGCGACTGCTGCTATTTTACTCTACACAGGTGGGCTACAAGGCTTGCAGAATGCCTTAATCTCAGCGGCCTTTCCATTTTCGATGATTATGATTATGATGGCTTACTCGTTTTATAAAGCTATAACAGAAGATTACCATGCGATGAAGAAAGAGACATCTTCTTCATCAAGTTCAAATCAATCCGCTAAAACGGGTTCATAAACGTAAAAAAGGCTGCCATCTAGGCAGCCTTTTTTTACTATACATTGAGCTTGGGTTAAGCTCATTCCTATTCATTTGAGGTAAAACCGCTCACAATTCTATTACTTAATTAGTTTTTTCAACCATGAGCTCTGGCTAAATCCAAATGTTTCATGTGGAACCGTTAGTTCAAAAGCAAGCTGGTCTTTTTTTAAATTGAATGTAGATGCACGGAGGCCTAGTTCATATCCTGGATTAATCTGGGTAACGGCCACATAAACATTTTCTTCATCTGGGTTTACAATAATCCACTCAGGCATTGGGTAGTTATCTTTTATATAATCTAAAACCTTTTTGTTTGGCAGGTGTAGACGGCCGAGTGTAATGGACTTCTGCTGAAGGATCAGATCTCCGTTTTTTTGTACAATGGGATCAAATTTCATTGTTAAAGGCAATTCTTTATCAAAAGCCACAATCGTTCCTGTTAACTCCACATCATCTTCTAGAGAGACTGTATAATCAATCGATTGTTTATCTGATATTTCCGCCAAATAACTATTAATGATTTGATTCAAATTGTCCTTACTTGACATCACTGTAAATTCAGCCCGCTTATCGCTAAAAGGCATGGACTTTGGAACTGATACAGATGAGGTTGGTAAATAAACAAGTAATAGAAGCCATAGAATGACTCCAGCATTAATGATCGCTAAGATAAAAAATAGCCACTTCCACTTATTGTTGATTTTCATTGCTTCAAACATATGACATCTCCAATCTAACTGATGTCTTTAAATTTCTTCTCCATTCTGGCGCACAATCTCGTCCTTTAAATGAGAGAGGATCCGTTCAGCCATTAGTCTGTATCCTCTTAAATTTGGATGAAAGTTATCTTCGTAATAAAGGTCTTCAGTAGAACCACTAAACAAATCTTTAATTGGAATGTAGTTCACATTCGCATATCGGTCGACAACATCTTTACTGATACGATTCCAATCGTAAACAATTTGGTCGAGCTCAGGGATATCGCTGAAATACTGTTCGAACGGATTAAACAAACCTACAAGATAAATATGGGCATCCTTATTTTGAGAACGTATCGTTTGAAAAATAGAAGATAATCGATCCTCGTATTGAGGAAGTTCACTCTCGAAATCTTCATAACCAAGAGAGGTGAAGTTGTTTTTGACAACTTTCATAATATCATTTGCCCCGATTGTAATGACGATCACATCGGCTTCTTGAAGGGAGGAGGAGATCTCCTCTTCTTTTAGTCGGTCTAGTAACTGATCTGTACGATTACCTCGCTTACCGAAGTTCTTAATCTGAAAATCCTGATTGTTTTCTTGCAGTGTTTCTTCAATAATCCCTACGTAACCACCATTTCCTGAGGAATCACCTACACCTTGAGTAAGTGAATCTCCGATGGCCACGATATTTATGTTATCTTCCACAAAGATTTCCTTCGCACCTTCTAAAACGGTAGAAACCGCTTCTTTAAGTTCCTCAGTGATGGTTTTCTCTTCCTCTGAATTTTCGCCTTCCGCTTCCTGAGTAAGGAACTCTTGAGGCTTTTCACCATTAAGAGAGGAATCACTAACTTTTGATTCGTTACCAACCCAATAGAAGAGAATGATAAGGAAAATGAATAAGAATAAAACTGTTAATGCAATTCGTTTCATGTCGATCACACCTGACAATTATCAATTGTACCGTATCATAACACGCATTCCCCATTCTATATAGTGTAAATCGGCTATATATTACCTATATTATATGAGAAATGATTCATCTTTTTACATACCTTTTCGAATCAATTTGAAAAAATTTGCGGTTAACTAGCACATTCACATAAAAAAAGGGTATATCTCTTTATATACAACCAAATAAGTCGATCTAATCGTAACTCATTAAAAAAATAGGAAAGATTCGTTGGAATTATCCTAAAAATACAAAAATGAGGGATTGTCCAGTATTTGGTTCTTGTTAGAAGAGCTTATATAATAAACGTCATATCCAAAATAAAACAGTAGAGGTGACCCAATAATATGTGCGGCATATTCGCCACAACAGGACATGTAGAAACGAATAAGATGAAAGAAATTCTAGAGAGTATGAAACATAGAGGACCAGACGAAGGAAAACAAGTTCCTTTAGAAGGTTTCCATATAGGACACCAGCGCTTATCTATTATTGGTTTAGAAGATGGTATTCAGCCCATATCTAACGAAGAGCAGTCAAAATGGATAGTGTGTAATGGTGAAATTTATAATTATCTAGAATTGAAAGGTGAATTAGAACAGCATACCTCATTTTTAACCCATTCTGATAGTGAAGTTGCGTTAAAATTAATTGAAACAGAAGGGGTAAAGAGTATAGCAAAGCTTGATGGTATGTTTGCATTCGTCATAGTTGATGAGCTCACTGATACATTCGTTGCCGCAAGAGATACATTAGGAATTAAGCCTTTATATTACGGGCGAGATGATGAAGGGAATTATGTGTTCTCTTCAGAATTAAAAACATTATATCTTATTACTGATGACGTGCAGGAATTTCCTCCTGGAACTTATTATACGCCAGAAACCGGATTTGTGAGATATAGACAGATCAAACATCCAGACCAACCCGCACAAACAACACGTCGTGAAATGACTACAGTAATCAGAGAAAAGCTTGAACAAGCAATAGAGAAAAGGCTTTTAGCAGATGTGGAGGTTGGCGTGCTATTAAGTGGTGGATTGGATAGCAGCTTAATATCAGCGATTGCTGCAAAGAAGGCTAAAGAACAGGGAAAAACGGTAAAATCCTTTTGCGTCGGCTCTGCTGGAAGTGAAGATATCGAGCGTGCTCGTGATGTAGCTGAAGCAATAGGTTCTGATCATTATGAATACATATATACACAAGAAGAATTAATAGAGGCCATCCCTCATGTCATATATGCTTTGGAATCATATGAACCTTCTTTAGTAAGAAGTGCCATCCCGAATTACTTTGTTTCAAAGCTTGCCTCCGAGCATGTTAAGGTTATTCTCTCAGGAGAGGGAGCTGACGAGATTTTTGCGGGCTATGAGTATATGAAGCAATTCCAAACGACTGAATCCCTGAATGAAGAGATTATTCGAATCATCAATACCCTTCATAATATTAATTTACAACGTGGGGACAGAATGAGCATGGCACACTCCATTGAACTCCGTGTTCCGTTCCTGGATTTAGAATTAATTGAAACGGCTTTACAAATTCCATCTGAACAAAAGCTTCATACGGAAGAACAAATGGAGAAAACCATTTTGAGAGAATCATTTGATGGAGTATTGCCGGACCAAGTATTGTGGAGGAAAAAGGAAGAATTCTCAGCTGGTAGTGGTGCATTAGATTTGCTTGAAGCCTATGCCAATGAAACGATCTCTGATGCAGAGTTAGCTCGTATGAACGAAACAGCTCCAGTTGATATTCGCAGTAAACAAGAAGCGCTGTTTTATCGTTATTTCATTGAGTACTTCCCGGAACAATCAGCTCTCAAAACCGTAGGTAAATGGGCTACTGCATAACGGATTTTCTAAAGTATACCTAGTTATTCGGATATATGTTTTATACGCTTCAAGGTTGGGAACATATAGGTATAACCCAACACAAAAAAAGGAGCGATAATACATGAGAGAATACACAGTAGCACCCAACAAAGACGCAACAGAATGGTATGTAAAAGTGGAGGACGTAGCTCCTACCGACAAGTATGAAAAGAAAGATAAGGCTATTGAGAAAGCAGAAGAAATGGCCCAAGAACACAAACCAAGTAAGTTGTACATTCTTGATAAATATCATGAGATCGAAGAAGAGCGCTCATTCTAAGCTCTACCGTTATCTCGTAAAAAAGAAGCTGCCATATGGCAGCTTCTTTTTTGTGTGGTTCTGTTAAAGTTTAATGTTGTTATTCTTTATAACAAGCCTGTTCAAGAATAGGTCAGGATTGTAGAAGACTCTAAGCTGAGACACTCTATTGTGTGGGGGACCGTTACGTTTATTGAGAGATAGGGGTGTCTGGGGAACGACTCGCTTTCCGCGGGCGAGCTGTCGAGCCTCCTCGTTCGCTTGCGCTCTCTGTGGGGTCTCGTCGACCTCTTTCTCCCGCAGGAGTCTCCCCGTTCCCCAGACACCCCTTATCAGAAGTTGTATAACGTCCCCTTAGCTCGAGTAAGGGGGGGGCTTCAACACTTCACCCCTTATGTAGCGTAGCTTCCGTTACCCTATATATGGAAAAGGTGGTCGGGAAATTGCGAGACTCCTGCGGCAGTAGGAGCCTAGGGGAGACCCCACAGAGAGCGTAGCGAACGAGGAGGCTTCCCAGCTCGCCGCGGAAAGCCGAGTGATTTCCCGAACCACCTTACTCTCAATTACAGCAAACGGAAGCATTTCCTCAGCTTAGAGTCTTCCACATAAGGGGCTTATATGGAACAAAGTCCACAGAGGCTTTGTCTTAAGACTCTTATGTGCAAGGCCGATTGTATTACTCATCTAATCTTTTTAGTGGCTTGTCAGCGGGACCTTCTAGGACCGTTCCATCATAGGAGAAGCGTGAGCCATGACATGGGCAATCCCACGACTTTTCTTCTGCATTCCACTCAACTTCACATCCGAGGTGTGTACATGTGGTATCGACAACATGTACGTTTCCGGATTCGTCTTTATAAGCACCGGCTTTTTGAGCATTATGAATGATCGTTGATCCCTCTCCAGGATGTAGATCATCTACAGAGTTTGTATTAAAACTGACTTTACCTTTTAGAAATTGTGAAGCCACATTCGTATTCTGGGTTAAGAAGTGCTTTATACTAGGATCAGCATAAAACCGTGTAGGGGTAAACAGATCCTCATATGGATTCTTTTTCTCTTGAATCAGATCTTTAAGCAACAGGGCAGCGGCAGTCCCGCTTGTCATTCCCCATTTTCGATACCCAGTGGCGACAAAGATATTAGAATGACGGGAAGTTAAATGGCCGATATATGGAACTTTATCCATTGTGATTAAGTCTTGCGCTCCCCACTGCTGTACCGTTCCAGATAGATTGAAATGCCTTCTTCCGAAATTCTCTAAAGCTTCGAAATGTTGTTTTGAAGAATCGCTCTGACCCGTTTTGTGACTTTCTCCACCTAATAATACATAATTTTGGCCTTTAAAGGAGGTCGTTCGTATAGAGCGCTTTGGTTGATCTGCGCTTAAATACATTCCCTCTAAAGATTGATCCGTTTTAGCTGCTACAATATAAGAACGCTCAGCGTACATACGACTAAAAAAGAAGCCTTTACCGTCGTAAAAAGGAAAGTGTGAAGCTGAAACGATCGATTTACAAGTTACCTTTGCGCCGTTTTTTGTAACAATTTTAGGATCGGTCCCTTCTTCTACATCCGTTGCTACAGTCTGTTCAAAGATATGAACATTTTCTTTCATCATATCTCTAACTAAGTGTTGTAAGTAGGAGAGGGGATTGAATTGCGCTTGATTACGCATGACAATTCCCTTCTTTATAGAGAGATCAATTGGAAGGCGATCAATGATCTCCCCTTCTATACGTAGCGTTTCATAGGCTTTCGCTTCTTGTTCAATCTTTTGATTGTTTGCCTCGCTAATTCCGTATATATAAGCATCTTCTGTTGTGAATTGGCACTTGATCTCTTCCTTCTCTACCAAGTCCTGAATAAATTCTAGTGCTTCCTGATTAGCGCGGTAATACTTCCTTGCTTGTTCCACTCCAAAGTGGTGAATGAGCTCATCATAAATGAGGTCATGTTGCGCAGAAACTTTAGCAGTGGTATGGCCTGTCGTTCCGTGTAAAATTCGATCAGCATCTAGTAAAGCTACGCTCATTCCCTCTTTAGAAAGCAAGTAAGCAAGGGTAACGCCAGTAATGCCTGCTCCAACAATTCCGACATCCACTTGAATATCTTCTTTAAGCGATTCAAATTCAGGCAAATCCGTTTGCTTCATCCATAGGGTTTCTTCATTAGCTAAACGGGCATTTTGTTTACGTGTCATCATGCTCCTCCTTGGCATTTGTTCTATTCATTACTATGCCGAGGAGGGAGGTGAAGTATACGAAGAAGACTGCAGCAAGGACGATAAAATTGACTTTGTTCAATGTAAATCGCAACATATTAAAAAACAAATTCGTATGTAACTAAAAAGACCACTGATCAGGAAGACAAATCAGTGGTCTTTTGGGTCGTTTGGAGTTATGAACCGACCACAAGAGCCTGAGGCTTCCCGATAAAGTACCCTTGCGCTATATCAATTCCGATTTCTTTAGCTAAGTTAAGGTCATCTTCTGTCTCAATTCCTTCTAATACGACCGTTGTATCCTCTTTAAAATATTCAGTGAAAAGGGAGACTAGTTTTTGCTTCTTATCACTTGTAGCTAATTCCGTAGCAAAATAACGATCAAGCTTCAAGTACTCTGGTTCTATTTCAACTGCTTTTTTTAATGACGTAGCCCCTTGTCCAAAATCATCGATCGCAAATTGGATCCCCATTTCCCGTAACATTTTAATACGAATAGGAAGGAGGGGAGACTCCCACATAGCTTCCTCTTCCTTCGCTTCATTCATCTCTAAAACGATAGATGGAGCAGGAGACGAAGGGACCTCTAGAATGGAATGCATAAATCGAATGAAATTGGGGTGAAGAAGGGTAGACATGAACATATTTAGAAATAGTTTTTGATCGTTTAGTTGATTAGAATAATGCGTGAAAGCTTTCTCAATCGACATGGTATCAAGTTTGTAGAGAATGTTAGATTGCATAGCAATTTTAAAAAGTGTTTCAGGATTGGATTGAATAGTAGAGCGTAACAGAGCTTCATATCCATAAATAGCATCATCGGCCAGGTGATGAAGGGGCTGATAATTGTGAAATAAACGGTTTTTCTGTAAAAGTTCAAAAATATTCATAAAATCCCCCGTATTCAAATGGTTGTGATGGATCGCGTTCTATTAATCTATTATTAAGGTGAAACGAAATCACGAATATCAATACATGTTCATGCCAAGACTTTTGAAGCTAAAAAAACCCCATTGAATAAAATCAATGCGGCCGGTTGCGCTACTAGCTCGACCAACCATAAGCGCCCAAATACAGATTGGTTTCAAAGCTTCCTATCGTATTATGTAGAAACTAGTACTATTATCATAGCAATATTTACTTAGCAAATAAAGGTTAATAATTTAAATTTTTACACAATTTAAAGGCAAGCTTCCTATTTTTTATGTGCAAGGTGTACGAATAACAGGCTAAGAAACCATTTAACGATTGGTCCTTAGCCTCATTTCGTTTTACCACAATAAATTGAGAAGACGGTCATTTATGAGATTTGTGTTAATAGGGCAAGCTTCAGCGTCACGACCATATTGCCAACCCCATACATTTGATTTGCAAGAAAGTTTAGCAGGTGTATATTTCGGTGCTTTACGTGCTCTTGTAACTCCGGTTACCGGCTCTACACTGCAAAGGACGGACTGTGCAGACACTTTGTTATCCTTTGAGGCTGCTTTACAAAAAGCTTCATTAAATTTACCGTTCGTAGGATCGCAAGAAAATCCAGGTTGATACCCAGAAGAGTACATTCCCTCCACGTACCCTCGAATCCACGACTCATCAACTTTAAAGGACTTTTCAACGTTCGCAAACAGAACTTTTCCTTTAGGGAAGTTTAAACGCCTGGCATGAAAAACAGCGTTCTGAGCAATGACTTTTCCTTTCCTGTACCCTGTGGCCTCCGTGAAATTATTATAAATGGCCATAACTTTCGTGCCGCTACTATGCAATCGTTCAATTTCTAAGACAGTTAATCCTTCCGAAACCTCCGGGACCGTTGATAGGTAGCGTCCCCAGTATTTGGGCTTTCCGTATTTCTTTAGTACACAGTCATATAATTCTTTTGTGGCCTCCTGTGTAGAATCCACACCCCATTGATAAGCCATGTTGTTCTCCTCTCTGTAGCAGAAAAATATTCCAAAATGATCTTTGACCCGCTAATATAGAACCTACATACATACTATTCAAAAGAAGAAAGTAGGTGTTTCACTTGAGTATTTATCTTTTACTATCGTTTCTAGGAGCTGCTGTTATGCTTACGTTGATGCCTGGCCCTGATAATTTATTTGTATTAGCCCAAAGCATGTCTCAAAATAAAAAAGCAGGCATTGCAACAACATTTGGATTATGTACAGGGATACTAGTACACACATTAGCAGCCGCTATTGGAATCACAGCTCTTGTCTATCAGTCTGCGCTTCTGTTCATGATCGTTAAATATGCTGGAGCAGTTTATTTGTTGTATTTAGCATGGCAAGCATTCACAGAAGAAGGAGGGGATCTTGAGGTTGAATCTAAGCAATCACTTGAGTATAAGAAGCTTTATAAAAGAGGTGTGCTTATGAACGTCCTAAACCCAAAAGTTTCTCTCTTCTTCCTTGCTTTATTTCCTCAATTTATTGACCATTCAAAAGGAGCTTGGGAGGTTCCTTATCAAATGGTCGGGCTAGGAGTACTATTTCTAATCCAAGCCTTCATTATCTTCACCACAATCAGTTTCTTTGCTGAGAAGGTAGGAAACTGGATATCAAAAGTCCCTCAAATAGGCAGACGTTTGAATGTTGCAAAAGGAGTATTGCTAGGAATCATCGGAATCAGTCTTGCCCTAGGCGACAAATCCTAGCAAGGTGACTTATTTGAGGCAGTTTGCGCTTTTTGTTTTGGGATGTTCTGATGCTTTGATCGCTAGTCCCGACACTTAGCTCGCTCGTCTGGACGCATGGCGTGAGCGTCCCGTCACTTTGGTGGTGCGTCCTGATGCTTTGATCGCTCGTCCCGACACTTAGCTCGCTCGTCTGGACGCATGGCGTGAGCGTCCCGTCACTTTGGTGGTTCGTCCTGATGCTTCGGTCGCGAGTCCCTACACTTTGGTCGCTAGTCCGGACACATGGCCTGTTCGTCCCGACACATCGGTGGTGCGTCCTGATGCTTTGATCGCTAGTCCCGCCACTTAGCTCGCTCGTCTGGACGCATGGCCTGTTCGTCCCGTCACTTTGGTGGTTCGTCCCGATGCTTCGGTCGCTCGTCCGGACGCATGGCCTGTTCGTCCCGTCACATCGGTGGTTCGTCCTGATGCTTCGGTCGCACGTCCCGACACTTAGCTCGCTCGTCTGGACGCATGGCCTGAGCGTCCCGTCACATCGGTGGTTCGTCCTGATGCTTCGGTCGCGCGTCCCGCCACTTTGGTCGCACGTCCGGACACATGGCCTGTTCGTCCCGACACATCGGTGGTGCGTCCTGATACTTCGGTCGCGCGTCTAGACGCTTGGCCGGTCTTTCCCGACTATAAGAGTCGGGATCTTCAAATCGAGTTCTTCTTATGGTGGGAAGTAGTACAGAGACTTCCTCATAACCTTTTTATTATATGGATGAACAGAGACAAAACCATTTTAAAATAAAAAGAAAACGCTTTCATTTTCTGTCAACATCTCATATGATGTGAATAGAAGGCTTTAGAGGCAAAAAGGGGGACACCATGATGGGGAAGAAAGAACACGGTTTTGAAACGAAAGTGATCCATGGAGGTTATGACTCAAAAGACTTTTTAGGAAGCTTAACGACACCGCTGTTTCAAACGTCGACATTTACATTCGATAGTGCAGAGCAAGGGGAAAATCGGTTCGCTGGCACAGAGGATGGTTATGTCTACTCGAGGTTAGGCAACCCGACTGTAAGGGCACTAGAGGACCGGATTGCTCAGCTTGAAGGGGGAGAAGCGGGACTTGCATTTGGTTCGGGAATGGCGGCTGTCTCGGCTGTTTTAATCGGTCTAACAAAGGCTAACGATCATATCCTTTGTTCTCGTGGGGTGTATGGATGTACATTTGGCTTATTATCCATGATGGAAGACAAATACAATATTACAACTTCTTTTTCTACAATGGATACGGAAGAAGAAATCCGAAATTTAATCCGTCCGGAAACGAGTTGCATTTACGTCGAAACGCCAATTAATCCTACGATGGAATTAATTGATTTAGAGATGGTGGCTAAGGTGGCAAAGGATAAAGGCATCCCAGTTGTAGTCGATAACACGTTTGCCACGCCTTACTTGCAGAAGCCGCTTGAGCTTGGGTGTGACCTTGTTCTTCATAGCGCTACGAAATATATTGGTGGGCATGGCGATGTCGTTGCTGGGCTTCTAATTGGTAAGCAAGACATCATTCAACAATTGGCCATGACGACTCAAAAAGATATTGGGGGCATCATTTCTCCATTCGATGCATGGTTGTTATTAAGAGGGTTGAAGACCCTTCCTGTACGTATGGACCGTCATTGTGCAAATACCGAGAAAGTTGTTGCTCGTTTAAAGGATCATTCCTTAGTGAGTAGTGTCTATTATCCTGGTGACGCTCAACACGAAGACTATGACATTATGAAGAAGCAAATGAAACAAGGAGGAGGACTCATTTCCTTTGAAATAAAAGGGGGGAAAGAAGAAGCCCAAGCATTCTTAAATCACCTTACTTTTATAAAAAAAGCTGTTAGTTTAGGAGATGCCGAATCTCTTATTCAACACCCTGCGACTATGACACATGCTGTCGTACCAGAAGAGATTAGAGAAAAGATGGGCATTACCAACTCTCTAGTCAGACTTTCAGTCGGCCTTGAATCATGGGAAGATATTTGGGAAGACCTTTACCAAGCTCTTAACCAAGTTAGCCAATCCAAAACCATATAAATGATTGAAAAGGACCTTCAATAAAGGTCCTTTTTTAACGTGGTAAAGCGGTGAAGGGTGTCTGGCACGCGTCTTTACGTTAAAGCGACGACGCGTGCCAGACACCCTTTATTGCGTTAAAGTGTATTTCTGGTAATGTTTGGTCTTGCGCTATTTTCTAAAATTGCGTAACATTGGATTTCGTAACCAGGTGTTCAGCGAAAAGAGAGTACATCAGAGAGGGTGGATGCATGTGGTTGCGTCTAGTCACCAGGTAATGGGGATTACTTGGGGGATCGGTGCGATTACGTTATATAATATGTTTGACGTAATCCCTAATAAGATGTTTGCAACAGTTCTGTTCTTTGCAGCTGTTGTAATCGGATCGTTAATTCCAGATATTGATACACCAAAGTCTAAGCTCGGTGGACCGTTTGAAAGATGGGGGTTTATGCTAGTTGTTTGCCTTGTTGGAGTGGAGATCTTAACGCCAGGCTTGAATCAAGCCGTTCAGTTTTTACTGATGATTTTATCTCCGTTGCTGTTCGTATTTTCAGGGCACCGTAAGTTTACCCATTCGATTGCGTTTATAGCCTTAATGGCTTCCTATAGCTATATGCTCCATCTTTACTTAGACATTCCGTTGTTTTACTTAGCTGGATTTTTGACGGGGATTGTATCACATTTATTTGGCGATTTCTTAACGAAAATGGGCATACCGATTCTCTATCCATTTAGTAAACGCTATTATCGGTTCTTTTTAACATTTAAAACAGGGTCGAAAACAGAACAGAGTATTACAGCAGCACTCGTTGTGTTAAATATCATTTTCCTAACGCGTAACGTATTAGGATAAATAAGAGGGTAGCCTTTCTGAAGGCTACCCTCTTTGTCTTAAGCGCGACTCAACATACGATCTAATGCATCCTTGGCATACTCTGCGATATCACGGTCTACCTTGATCAGGTTATGAGGTTCACCTGATTCAATTGCCTCTAGGCACCATGCAAGGTGGGGGAGGTCAATTCGGTTCATCGTTAGGCACGGACACATATTTGGATTAAGGGAAATAATGTTCTTGTCAGGATGCTCCTGAATAATCCTGTTCACCAAATTCATCTCTGTACCAATAGCCCAGGAACTTCCGGATGGAGAGGCTTCAATGGTTTGGATAATATGGTTTGTGGACCCTGCATCATCCGATCTTGCCACAACTTCGCGTCTACACTCTGGGTGAACAATGATCTTCATATCTGGCTTTGTTTCTCTTAGGTGTTCTATGTTTTGAACGGTAAAGTTCTCGTGAACGGAACAATGGCCTTTCCATAATATGACGAGAACGTCTTCTAACTGTCCTTCATATAGTAGTTGTTCTGTAATCGGATCCCATACTGCCATTTGTTCAAGCGGGATTCCTAAGTCAAAGGCGGTATTTCTGCCTAAATGTTGATCAGGTAGAAAGAGGATGCGTTCCTTTTGAGTGAATGCCCATTCCACCATAGATTGTGCATTAGAGGAAGTGACCGTAGCTCCGCCATATTTCCCAACAAACGCTTTAATAGCAGCTGTAGAATTCACGTAGGTAAGAGGTAAGATAGTATCTTTAAACAAATCGCGAAGCTTACTCCAAGCCTTTTCTGTTTGGTTGAGATTAGCCATATCCGCCATTGAGCAGCCAGCCCGCATATCAGGCAGATATACATGTTGATTCGACTCCGTTAAAATATCTGCCGTTTCTGCCATGAAGTGAACTCCACAAAAAACGATCGCTTCTGCATCTTTATTATCAGCTGAAAGTTGAGCCAATTTAAGTGAATCTCCACGCGCATCTGCAAATTGGATCACTTCATCTTTTTGGTAATGGTGCCCCGGTAAATAAAGTCGGTCTCCCATTCGCTTTTTCACATCGCGAACACGGTTCTCAAGCTCTTCTCTTGTCATCTGTTTATACGTATCTGGTAGTAGCGGGTGCTTTTTTTCTACCGCTTCAAAAATATTCATGCTAATGCCTCCTTATGAGTGATTGCATTTACGCTTATATCTAATGAAGAAACAGAATGTGTCAAAAAGCCTAGCGAAATGTAATTAACCCCCGTAGACCGGTAATTAGCCAGATTGTCTAATGTAATGCCTCCTGAAGCTTCGGTTGTGATGGTAGATGGAATGAGCCTTTGTAATTCTCTCACCGAATCAGGGGTCTGGTTATCTAGCATGATGCAATCTACTTGAGCCTTAATGGCTTCTCTTACTTGATCCTCTGTTTCAGCCTCGACTTCGATCTTAATCATATGACCGAGTTGTTGCCTGATTTGCTTTACAGCTGCCGTTATCGAACCTGCAAACGCAATATGATTATCCTTAATCATGACAGCATCATACAAGCCGTTCCGGTGGTTGAAGCCGCCGCCTGTTCGAACTGCATATTTCTCTAGCATTCTAAGTCCAGGTGTCGTTTTGCGTGTGTCGCATATACGAGTGTGAGGGCTATTTAACGTATCGACAGCTAGTGTAGTAAGGGTTGCGATTCCACTCATACGCTGAATAAGATTCAAGATAACACGCTCGCCTTTTAATAAAGCCGCCATATTGCCGCGTGCCGTAGCTAAGGTCTGCCCCTCATGAATCCGCTCTCCATCCTTACAATGAATAGTAACCTCAATAGATGGATCGATTATTTGATAGCCTTCTAGAACAATAGACTGCCCACAAAATACGCCGTTCCCTTTCGATGTAAATTGCACTTCACCAGTAGAATGGCTCCCAAAGAGTGTATCGCTCGTCAAATCTCCGTCCCCGATATCCTCTATGAAAAATTGTTCAAGTAATGGCCGTAGCTTTACTGTATTCATCTGGGTCACCCTTTCTTATTTGCATGTGATGATCGATATGGATTGATTCCCAAGCTTTTTTCTCAAATGGAAAGTCACTTCGATAATGACCACCACGACTCTCTTCTCGTTGAAGCGCCGCGGTGGTAATAAGCCAAGCTGTAGTAAGCATAAACAATCGAGTGATTTGTTCCTTGTTGCAGGAATCTACAGTGTGCTCGAGATGGACCTCAAATCGGAATTCCTCAAGCCACTGCAATAAATCTAGTAACGTTTCTTTCGTTCGAACAATACCTGCTCCTCGCATCATCCGTTGCTGAATGTCTGCAATGGAAGGTAGATCAACAGGTAATACTGGTTGTGGTGTTTTTATTACTGGTTTTCGGATGGGGGAGAGTGGAGTATTCGATAAATGGAAGGCTAACCGTTTCCCGTATACCAGTCCTTCCAACAACGAATTGCTAGCCAAACGATTAGCTCCGTGTACTCCTGTACAAGCCACTTCTCCAATGGCGTATAAACCTTCAACAGATGTAGCACCTACTTCATCGGTACAAATACCGCCCATTAAAAAATGACAGCCAGGAGCCACAGGAATTTTTCCGTCCTCGATTTGTATCCCATGTTTATCACAGAGACTAGTCACCGCAGGAAAACGCTCAGAAAATTGAGGGATGCCGCTAATATCGACATACACATTATGCCCATTCTCAATTTGCTTGTATATCGTCTGGGCCACAATGTGGCGTGGCGCTAAGTCCTTCAAAGGGTGGACATTTTCCATAATCTTTTCCCCGGATTCGTTGATTAAGAGCCCTCCTTCGCCTCGCACGGCTTCTGAGACAAGACCTTTTGTCTCTTCATCCTTGTAAAGGAGGGTGGGGTGAAATTGAACAAACTCCATGTCTGTAAGTTTTGCTCCTGCTTGATAAGCAAGTGCCAGGCCGTCTCCTGTCGCAGAAGCTGCGTTTGATGTGAAAGAATAAAGCTGACCGCATCCCCCTGTTGCAAGAACGGTATGGGAGGCAAGAAATGTATGCGTCGTTCCGTCTGAACCGCGTCCTTTTGCACCACAGCAAGCTCCGTCCTGATCAAGAAGAAGGGAGTAGGCCAACGTATCTTCCTTTATGTTGATATGATCGCCAACATGCTGGCGCAGGCAATCCACAATGGCTTTTCCTGTTTGATCACCTCCACCATGCACGATCCGCTTATGACTGTGAGAGCCTTCCATGCCGAGTAGAAGGTTGTCGTTTTGATCCACATCAAAGTCACAACCTCGATCTACTAAATCTCTTATGATTTCTGGTGCCTCTTTCGTAAGTTTTAAAACAGCATCTGTTCGATTGATAAACCGCCCAGCTTCTAAGGTGTCTGTATAATGAAGAAACGGCGAGTCTTCAGGTGCTAGGGAAGCGGCGATTCCACCTTGGGCATAAGGGGAGTTTCCTTCACCAATGGACGACTTTGTGAGAACAATCACATTCATATCCCTGCTCAAATATGTAGCTAGTTGTAGGGCAGCAATTCCGCTGCCAATAATTAATACATCAGCATATTTCATCGTTTGAGTCCCTCCTGTTTTAACAGGTGTCTTGACACTTATATTTACACAGATTTAAACTAATGACAAGAGTTTTATACGGATTTTGGGAAGGGTGAGAACATTGAAGCGCTATTTTGACTATGCGGCATCTTGTCCAATCGATGAAGAAGCTCTTGAGACTTACATGAGAGCTTCGAGAGAGTATTTCGCAAATAGCACAAGTTTGCACGATGAAGGGACAAAAGCGAGCCAGCTTTTGGAGCACTGCCGAGAAACGCTGGCTCATCTAATAAGGGGAGAAGCAAAAGGATTATATTTTACAAGCGGAGGAAGCGAAGGGAATTTCTTAGCCTTCCAAGCGCTTTTGTCAGCACATCCAGGAAAGCATATCATTCTATCAGAAGGAGAGCATTCCTCTGTCAGAAACACAGCCATGAAATATGAAGCGGAAGGCTATAGGGTTACAAAGCTCCCTCTTAAAGAGTCGGGGGTTGTTGATTTAGAAGTCTTAAAATCCCTTATTACACCCGATACGGCACTTGTTTCCGTTCACCATGTGAATAGTGAAATTGGCACTATTCAACCTTTAAGAGAGATCTCTCGCATTTGTCTGGAGTCAGGGACTTTCCTTCATAGTGACTGTGTCCAGTCATTCGGAAAGATTGATGTGCAACAGATAACTCCTTATGTAGATAGTCTTACAATTTCAAGCCACAAAGTATTTGGACCAAAAGGGGTAGGAGGCCTTTACTTATCAACGGCACATACGTACCGTCCTTTTTTACCAAACGGTGTTCATGAGTCTGGTATGCGTGCCGGTACACTAAACGTACCAGGTATTGCAGCGTTTGCCGTAGCGGCAGAGAAAAGTGTTAAGAATCTTTCTGAGAAGCAGAACAGGATTGAAGAGTGGAAGCGTCTCTTCATGGAGGAGCTTTCAAGCGTATCAGATCGATTGGATTTCGTTAGATCTAATGTAGGAGTGCCTATAGTAGGCATGCTGATCCACCATGTAGAAGGCCAATGGCTCATGTTAGAAGGCAACAGGAATGGATTCCATTTTTCAACGGGTAGTGCTTGTCAGGTTGGGGTACAAGAGCCCTCTTTGACTCTATTATCTATGGGCAAAACAGAAGAAGAGGCAAAAACTTTTATTCGTATCTCATTTGGGCGTGATCATACTACTGAAGACGTGAGGGAGTTAGCCGGGTGGTTGCGTTGTGTCATCGAAGAGAGAACGGCTGCTGTGGTACAATAACGTCAAAGTGAAAAGAAGGAGTAAGCAGATGAGCGAACAACGAAAGATTTTAGGCGAAGAAAGAAGACACCTTCTATTAGATATATTGAGAGAGACAGGGACTCCTATTAAAGGAGGAGAATTGGCAAAGCGTGCCAATGTAAGTCGTCAGGTCATTGTCGGTGATATTTCCCTTTTAAAAGCGAAAAACGAACCGATTATTGCCACGAGCCAAGGGTATCTGTACATGAAAGACGCACCAAGTGAAGTGTTTGAAAGAACGGTAGCGTGCGTGCACTCACCTGAAGAAACGAAAGAAGAGCTAAACATTCTTGTTGACCACGGTGTTGTGATTAAAGATGTTTCGGTTGAGCATCCTGTGTATGGTGATTTGACAGCTACCCTTAGAATCTCCAACCGAAAAGAAGTAGAAGATTTCGTACAAAAAGTAGCTTCAAAAAAAGCTTCTTATTTGTTGGAGTTAACCGGAGGAATCCATATGCACACGATTACCTCCAAAAATGAAGCTCACCTTCAAGAAGCCATTGATGCTCTTGAAGCAAGAGGTTTCTTAGCGCAGTAAGGAAGAGCTGGGCTTTCGTAGATTGGATGGTAATTAAAGTGAGTTGATTTGCTGTTTTATGAGAACTTTAATAGGCAATTACTGGTCGTTGATCGCCTTATTTAACCACAAGCGTACAAAACAGCCGCGTTGCTTTTTTGTGAAGAGCTTGTTACGCTTAAATACTGAATATGTAGTTATGAACGAAATAAAAGGACGTGAACAGTAATGCAGCAAACAGTTGGATTTATTGGTTCCGGTAAGATGGCTCAGGCGATGATTGGCGGTATGGTTGGGTCAGAAGTGATCCCTAAAGATCAGATTATTGCAAGCGCGCTCACTCCCGCTACCCTTGATCATGTCTTTGAGATGTTCGGAATTCAAACGAACAACGATAACCGAGCAATTGCAGAAGTGGCAGATATTCTTATACTTGCTGTGAAGCCGTACTCATACGAGGCTGTTATTCATGAAGTGCGCCATTCTGTGAAAGAGGAAGCGATTGTCATTACCATTGCTCCTGGAATCTCTTCAAGTGATATTGAAGAAGCGTTTGGCCGAGAAGTAAAGGTCATTCAGGCGATGCCAAATACGCCATCTCTTGTTCAAGCAGGAATGACAGCCATCTCCCCTAACAAACAAGTAACGCAAGAAGAACTCTCTATTGTTGTTCAACTTTTAGAAAGCTTTGGAGAGGTGGAGATTTTAAACGAGGGTCAGATGAAAGCTGTTCCTTCTATTAGTGGCTCCTCACCAGCTTATGTATATATGATTATTGAAGCCATGGCAGACGGCGGGGTTCGTCAAGGATTAACCCGTGAGCAGTCATATCGAATGGCATCACAAGCCGTTCTTGGTGCTGCTAAAATGGTACAAGAAACAGGAAAACACCCTGGAGAATTGAAAGATGAAGTCTGTTCACCTGGTGGTTCTACAATAGAAGCGGTTGCTCGTTTAGAAGATGAAGGGTTAAGGGGCGTTCTCCTGGCCGGAATGGAAGCTTGTACGGATAAAGTGAATAAAATGAGTGAATAAGAGCTGCCTTTGGGTAGCTCTTTTTTTATATGAAAAGGGCCGTGGAGATAACAAATATTTGATTAATCTGGTTCTCAATAAAGGTGAGAGTGCCAATTGTATAAATGTGGGATTTTTATCTTGCAAAAGCCTTTACAAATTTCGAGTCTCGAAATATAATTAGAAAATACTTAGGAGGCTAAGTAATGAAACGAGATATTGAGAATTTACTTGGTTATCACATTAATGTTGTCTCACATTTTATACAAAACCAATATAATCAAAAGCTCAGGGAGCATGACCTTACTATGGCTCAATCAAAGGTCTTGTACTTCTTATCTGAACACGGGGAACAAGCACAAGGAGACATGCAGAAACGGCTATATATCAAAGGGTCTTCAATGAATGGTTTAGTGGACTCGTTGTTAAAGAAAGAGTTAATTCATAAGCGTCAAAGTCCGGAAGACCGTCGCACAAAGCTTATTTCTTTAACAGACAAAGGCAGTGAAATAGAAGGTCAATTATGGAGTTTAATTGATGGGATTGAAAAGCAGCTCGGAGAAGGTTTTACAATGGAAGAACAACAAGTCATCATTTCCTGGCTTAAGAAGATGAAACAAAATGTAGAGTCATTTAGTTCAGAGTAGCTTAAAGGAGGAATGGGGGATGAAACAGCAAAGTCAACGTCTTGGCACGGAGCCAATTCCGAAGCTGCTTCTTAATTTGTCAGTACCCGCCATGATCGGTATGTTTGTTATGGCGCTATATAACGTTGTTGATACGTTGTTTATAGCGCGTGGAGTAGGGATTAACGGTATTGCAGGGGTAAGTATTAGTTTTCCGATCATGATGATCATCATGGCCATTGCAGCTGCTGTTGGAATTGGCGGCGCTTCTGTTATATCTAGACGCCTCGGTGAAGACAGGAAAGAAGATGCGAACGAAGTGCTTGGCAACCTCGTAATCATGATCTCTGTTGTAAGTATTATTTCGTTTGTTGGCGCGTTTACGTTCATGGAACCATTGCTTGCTTTATTCGGAGCAACACCAGATATCATGCCGTATGCCAAAGAGTACCTATTCCCCATAATGCTTGGGTCGATCTTTTTTGGATTTGCTTTTGCGTCTAACAATATTATTCGCTCAGAAGGAAATTCAAGGTTTGCGATGATTACGATGATTATTCCAGCTGTTTTAAATACAATTCTCGATCCGATATTTATTTTTGGATTAGACATGGGGGTTCGGGGGGCTTCTATTGCAACGGTTATTTCTCAAGCTTCGGTAACGCTTGTCGTGCTCCGCTATTTCACCTCAGGGAAGAGCTCGCTTGATGTTGGAATAGAATACTTTAAAGCACGATTTGATTTAATGAAAGAAGTCCTAGTAATCGGTTTTCCGGCCTTTATTCGCCAAGTGGGCGGAAGTGCGATGATGATTGCCATTAATGTTATGCTGATTCGTTACGGTGGCTCATTTGAGGTAGGGGTCTTTGGAATTGTCCAAAAGGTTACGATGCTTGCCATTATGCCTATGATCGGAGTTCTTCAAGGCATGCAACCGATTATTGGCTATAACTATGGAGCTAAACAATTCGGGCGTCTCAGGGAAATTATATGGATCGGTTTAAAGGTTTCTACAGGGATCTCCCTCATTGTCTTTGTAGTCATGATGGCGTTCCCTGAAATGTTAATGAAGATCTTTACAGGGGATCCGGCTGTAATTGAATCAGGAGCATTATCGATACGAATTATTTTCGCTCTAGCCATTTTAATTGGAGCTCAAGTGGTCAGTGGAGGGCTTTATCAGGCTCTTGGTATGGCAAAGCCTGCCTTTATCCTATCTGTTGCCCGTCAAGTTATGTTCCTCATTCCGCTTGTGCTTCTATTGCCTAATCTATTTAACCTGGGTGTAATAGGCGTTTGGCTCGCATTTCCTCTTTCAGATTTGCTGGCGTTTGTTCTCTCTATATTCTTCCTTTATAAAGATCGTGAACTCTTCTTCAAGCCAAAAGACGGAGAAGACACAGAGCTATATGAAACAGCACAACCATCCACAACCACCTAAAAAGCGCCCCTCAAGGGCGCTTTTTTGCTTTAAACAAATGAAGGGTGCCAGACACGCTTTAGACAAGTAAAGGGTGTCTGGCACGTCTAGTTGCTTTAAAGCGGTGAAAGGTTAATTTAATAAGGGTTGCTTTCTGAGTTTTTTGACTCTAATTTTCTTCGGACTGTGGCAGGGTTTGTGTTGCTGTATTGCTTCGTATTTTGGCCACCTGTCGTTTGGGCGAGGTATTCTTCAACTTCTTTGTAACTCATCCCCGAATTTGCGTTTTTGGATTTCACATCATTTACATTGGTAGGCTGACTACGTCTTTTAGCCAATTTGCTTCACCTCCTTTAAGGATTAACATAAACAGATACCAGAAGATTTATCCGATGGGCCGATATGTGTGAAGTGGTTCATAATAACTCATAAAATGGGGTATAAGGGCAGTAGAAGAGATATTGGAGGGTTCACATGAGAGATGCTCAAGTAACAATCATAGGTGCAGGACTATCAGGTATTATGGCCGCTAGAACATTGATGGAGAGAGGTGTAGAGGATGTTCAGCTTACTGATAAAGGAAGAAGTGTTGGAGGTCGCCTGGCTACACGAAGGATAGAAGGCGGCAAAGCTGATCATGGGGCTCAATTCTTTACTGTACGCTCGAACGAACTTCAACAGTATGTTGATGACTGGTTAGAAAAAGGGTGGGTCAAACATTGGTTTGGTGATACTTATCCTAGATATACAAGCATAGACGGGATGAACACATTAGCCAAAAGACTCGCAGAAGGTCTCGATCCCGTGCTCGAAACACGTATAACCTCAATAAAAGAATCCATCGGTGGGTTCAAGCTTACTTCAGAGGCTGGTGAAACGTGTACAACTGGAGCTCTTATTATCACCTCCCCTCTGCCTCAAACGATTGCTTTACTTGAAGAAAGTACGGTGTCTGTGAATTCTAATGCCTTCAATCAAGTCAAACAAATAAACGTCGATCCTTCTTTCGTGGGATTATTCGAAATCACATCAAATACCTCTCTACCCCCATCAGGACACAAGGATGAAAACCTCCCACTTGGAGTAGAAAGAATCGTCGACCACTTTAAGAAGGGGATATCAAAAAAGCGGATTATAAGCATGTACATGGATGGAGAGTGGAGTAAGGAACATTTTGAACAAGATGAAAGTGAAATCATTCATCAGATGAAAGAAAAAATAAAGGATCATGTTTCTATAAGCAGCATCCGTTCAGCCCAGGTGAAGAGGTGGCGGTATGCTCAATCAACAAACATTATTCATAAACCATTTTTGAACTTACATGAAGCACTTCCTTTATATATAGCGGGGGATACGTTCTTACATGAAGAGGACGAAGCAAGCCGTACTCGATTTGAAAGTGCATTTCGCTCCGGAATAGCCGCCGGACGACATGTAAGTAGCTTGGTAAAACAGCTATAAGACTTGGGTTCCAAGTCTTTTTTTATGGATTCATCAAGGATAGGGCAGGATTTGTCGGAGTTGAGAAAATGTTTCCGTTTGCTTTAATTAAGTGTAAGGTGGACGTGGAAACCGCTCGCTTTCCTGTAGGGAGCTGGTGAGCCTCTTTACCCGGTAAAACCGGGATCTCACCTAGATTGAAGAGTGCGGGCGTGGTGTCCACGCCCACCTTTCCCTTATTAGGGTGACCGGAAACAAGCCATGTGAGAAGAAACAAAATTACTTGGAGTAATCGCGGGACCACTCATCAAACATAACGGTCCCTTTCAGTTTAGAGTCTAAAATGAAAGCGCTAACAATTTTTGGTGTTTCAAATTGTAAACAAAAGGAAATACAGCTGTAAATAGGGTGGTGATTATATGGAATAAAGAAGAAGTGCTCAATTCTTTTTAAACTATTTCTTCTGAAGAGCTTGCTCAGTATAATGAAAAGATAGAATAAACCGAAAGAACTTTACAGAAATACTTAATTTGGAGTGAAAACCTATGTTAATGGATTTTTTAGGTAACATCAGCACGGCCTTGTGGGGCTATATTTTAATTGCTGTCTTACTTGGGGTTGGACTCTATTTCACAGTCATCACGCGCTTTATTCAGTTTCGCTTGTTCGGTGAGATGTTTCGTGTTTTGTTTGAGAAAGAGTCAATAAAAAATGATGGTCGTGGAACATCTGCCTTTCAATCTTTCACGATCAGTACAGCTTCTCGTGTTGGTACCGGGAACTTAGGTGGTGTAGCCTTAGCGGTATCTGTTGGTGGACCTGGTGCTGTTTTTTGGATGTGGATCATCGCTTTATTAGGATCTGCTACTAGCTTTGTAGAAAGTACTCTTGCTCAAGTTTACAAAGTAAAAGATGAAGAAGGTTATCGCGGTGGCCCGGCTTATTATATGGAGAAAGGGCTAAATAACCGAAAACTTGGTGTTGCTTTTGCCATTATTATTACATTTACGTATGGTCTTGTATTTAGTGCCGTGCAGTCAAATACGATTCGTTTAGCATTTGAAGAGTCATTCTCAGTAAATAAAGTGCTAATAGGTGCTGTTCTGGTAATAGGGGCAGCTGCTGTTATTTTCGGCGGTATTCAACGAATTGCAAAAGTTACACAGATCTTTATTCCAGTTATGGCTATTTTATATTTGATTTTAGCAGGGTATGTGTTAATCACAAATATTGGTGCTATACCAGATATGTTCGTCCTTATTTTCAAGAACGCATTTGGTATTGAAGAAGTCGCAGGGGGTGCCTTTGGTGCTGCCATTCTAAATGGTATTAAGCGTGGTTTATTCTCGAACGAAGCCGGTATGGGTAGTGCACCAAACGCAGCAGCTGCTGCAGAGGTATCTCACCCAGCCAAACAGGGACTTATTCAAACGCTTGGCGTATTTGTTGATACGATTCTAATTTGTTCAGCTACAGCCTTTATTATTATATCTTCAGGAGATCCAGCTTCTTACATGAATCAAGAAAATGCAGTAGGTATTCAAATTACTCAACAGGCATTTGAAACTCATATTGGTTCCTGGGCGAATACATTCGTTGCTATTGCCATCTTGTTCTTTGCCTTTAGCTCGATTATTGGAAACTATTATTACGGCGAGACAAACATGCAATTTATTAAGAACAGTCCAAAACGAATCTTCTGGTATCGCCTTGCAGCTCTAGCGATGGTCTTCTTTGGGGCCATGGCCAAGCTTGACCTTGTATGGCTTCTAGCAGACATCACAATGGGAATTATGGCGCTTATCAACTTATATGCAATTGTCCGACTCTCTGGGGTTGCCAAGGAAGTTCTCCTTGATTACCGTAGCGATCGGAAAAAAGAACATAAAACGAAGTTCTCCAAAGACCAAATTAAAAACAAAGAAGGCATCAGCCTTTGGGAATAATCACACGTGCCAGAAACTCTTTAGTAGGATAAAGGGTGTCTGGCACGCTTTTTTGCTTTAAAGCATAATAAGAGGCTGCTTAGTATTGAATAAGCAGCCTCAAAGGGGGGGGGCGTTCTAGAATCTATTTATGATAAACCAGTCGCTCTATTGAATCTATGTGAAAAGGGGGAGGGCAAGCTTCCCCTTTTATTGGTTTTAGAATGAGATCTTCTCTTTAAGGTCTTTGTTGTTAATGTTAATTTCAGCGTTATTCATAATGTCTGATAGCTCTTCTGGATTTGCTTGTCTGTTTAGAAGCTCCGTTTTTAATTGATCTTTCATCTCATCAAACGTACCAAGAGAAGAGTTGTCTTCTTTCTCACGCTTATCCGTTACTTTAATAATGTGGTAGCCATAATCGGATTGAACAGGCTTACTAATGTTTCCGACTTCAAGATTATAGGCAGCTTGTTCAAATGGATAGACCATGTCACCTGTTGAGAAATAATCAAGTTTGCCACCATTTTCAGCTGAAGAAGAATCGGTGGAATATTCTTTTGCGAGGTTAGCGAAATCTCCGCCATTATTTAGCTTCTCGATTACTTCATTGGCCGTTTCTTCATCTTCCACCAAAATATGCTGAGCTTGTACTTCTTGTTTCATATTCTCGTAGTATTCTTTCACTTCCTCATCGGTAACTTCTACCCCTTGAGTAGTGGCTTTCTCTTTTTGCAGTTGCGTTTTTAGAAAGTCTTTAAATTGAGCTTCATCTTTAAATCCATTTTGCTGTAGAGCAGATTCAAACTGATCACCGTAAGACTCTTTCACTTTATCAATCTCAGCTTGAACTTCCTCCTCAGAAACAGGGTACTCTTCTGAAAGAACAGTATCATAAAGCATTTCCTTTAATACTGCGTCGCCGTATTGGTCGACAAGTTTATTGTAAAATTCGTCTTTAGTAATGTCTCCGTTTGCTGTTTCAGCAACTACATCACCGTCGGCTGAAGCATTGCTGCAGGCCGAGAGCGTGAAAGCTCCCAGCGCAGCTACACAAAATGTGAGTACTTTCTTTTTCATCATCGTAAAACCCCTTTATTATTTAGATAAGGTAATTGTGACCGACTGTTTCGCTCCATCACGATAGAAGGAAAGTTCCATAGAATCGCCAACATCTTTCTCTTCATACATATATTTGCGTAAATCAACTAGATTTGAAATCTCTTCACCATCGGCGCCGACAATCACATCATATTGTTGTAAGTTAGCCTGAGCCGCAGGGGAACCTTGTTCAACATCCGCTACAAGTACGCCGCCCTTAATATCACTAGGAAGCTTTAACGTATTCTCGATGTGATAAGCGGATACAGATGAAAGGTCCATTGTAGATACACCAATGAATGGGCGAGATACTTCACCGTTCTTCTCTAAATCTTCGATAATTGGCTTCGCCGTTTCAGAAGGAATCGCAAAGCCTAAACCTTCTACCTCCTGCTGAGCAATCTTCATAGAGTTAATCCCAATAACTTGGCCAGCACTGTTAATCAATGCCCCGCCACTGTTACCAGGGTTGATCGCTGCATCGGTTTGAAGAACCTCTGTCTGATAATCAGCGCGTCCGTCTTTGTTCAAATCAACTGGCATCGTACGCTCAAGACCACTAATAATTCCTTTTGTCACAGAACCTGCAAATTCTAGGCCCAGTGGGTTACCGATCGCAATCGCTGTTTCCCCAACCTGTAGATTACTAGAAGAACCAAATTCAGCAACTTGCTTTACATGTTCAGCGTCGATCTTCAGTACAGCTAAATCTGTTAAAGAATCACTTCCTAAAAGCTTAGCTTCCACCTTCTCACCATCACTTAATGTCACATCAATAGACTGTGCATTCTCTATAACGTGATGATTCGTTACCACATACGCTTCACCGTTCTCTTTCTTATAAATAACCCCAGAACCAGTACCAGCTTTATTATTCTCAGCAAACAATTGGGACTGTTCATACTTCGTTACACCAACCACAGCATCAGAGGCTTTACTCACCGCCTGGACGACATCTGAAGTATCCCCCTCAGACTTAGACTCCTCAATAGAAATACTCTCCTCGGTACTCTTAGCAGAATCCTGCGCTGCAACATTCGACTCTAGTGGCAACACGTTCAACTTAAACAAAGAAAAAGCCCCACCTACAAGTAAAACCGTCACAATAAAAGCAGTAGAAGCAAATTGAATTAACCAACCATAATAACTACGCTGATCACCCTTACGCCTCTCAACCTGCTCATTATTAAACTGCTCACTCATGCAAGTAACCACCTTTCTATATTGTAAAATGATTTCTTTAAATATCTTGTACTTCATATTCTAACCAACACCTTTGGCAAATCTTCGGAACAAATGTGTAAAAAGTATGTAAGACAAAGAAAAGCGGAGGCGGGGTGCCCAGGGCCGTACGGATAAGCAAGCTACTGTAAGTCTGCATAGCAGACTGAAAGTAGATTGCTTATCGCGCTAGGCCCTCCCCGCCGCAGCTGGACACAAAGAAAAGCGGAGGGCCGCCGCTTAGACCCCACGAAAAGTAAAGGACAAGCCGCCCAGAAAAAGAGGAAGATCCCCTAAAACCGCCACATCAATAACCAACATCCAACGCCCCTACGTCTCTTGGGCTAAATAGCAATATTACAAATAAGGTTAACCTTTTTAAAGAAGCCTAACGCACTCCCCAGTCGCCTCCACTTCTCTAATGTGGCACAATAAAGGGAAAGAGTAGACTGAAGGAGGAATGGGAATGAAGGACGCTATCATTGGAATTGTCGAAGATGACCCTCATATCCGGGAAATTGTGGAAGCCTATTTACACAAGGAAGGATATAAGACCAACAGTGTAGATACAGCCGAGAAGGCCTGGGACTTGTGGCAGGAATCGCCTCCTGATCTGTGGGTGCTGGATATTATGCTTCCCGGGATGAATGGATATGACTTTTGTAGCCGAATTCGCCAAGAATCAGATATTCCAATCATTATCATTTCAGCCAGAGACGAAGAAGTTGATAAGGTGCTTGGTTTAGAGCTTGGAAGTGATGACTACTTAACGAAACCATTCAGCCCTCGTGAACTTGTGGCACGTGTGAATCGAATGGTAAAGCGATGGGAGAAGTATCATGATAAAGATAGTCAGGCAGAGGAAAGCGAGCCTTCATTAAAGAACGGGGATCTCACTCTTTCTATTGAAGAACGGAGGGTGTTTTGGCAGGGTGAAGAAGTAGAGGTGACCGCTAAAGAATTCAGCTTACTACAAATACTAGTTTCTCAAACGAATCGAGCCTTTTCCCGTGAGGAACTTCTTCATAAAGTATGGGGTGACGATTACTTTGGAAGTGATCGCGCTGTTGATGATTTAGTGAAACGGCTTCGTAAAAAGTTCAGTGATGTGCCTATTGAAACCGTTTGGGGTTATGGGTACCGCTTGCGGGAACGCGAGGCGTAAACGATGAAGCTGCTATATCAATTAAATGCTGCCTTTACGGCGCTGTTGATTATTATTATGTCTGTTACGGCCTTTTTCATCTATTCTTTATTGCTTGATATCCTTATTCAAGACCAGCAGGATGAGCTCCAAACCAACGGGAACTTAATTTTAAATTTTTTGTATGAAGACCCATCCGGAAGAGGCAAGCTGAGTCGACTAATCGAAAGTAACGACTATAAGATCTTGATTATGGATCCTGATCAAAACTCTCCGCTGGCAACGAACCTTCCAGAAACAACGGCTAGGAGTTGGGCATCTGAATTTGAGACAAAAGACGAGCAAAAGGGTCTTCGTAAAATGAACGGGGAAAACTATGTAGTGTCAAAGCTCGGCTATCGTTTCCAAGGACAAGAATACTTGCTAATCTTAGCTACTCCTGTAGAAGAGCTGCAAGCTATTCAGTCTATCTTTGCTGTACGCATGATGATAGTCTTCGTAATTGGAATTGCCATAGCTATATTATTTAGTTACTTATTAACGAAGCGACTTGTTACTCCTCTAAGTCGATTGAAGAGGGAAGTAAAAAAGATTGAGAATCGTCAATTCAATGAAATTAAGCCAGTCAACGCAAGTGGTGAAATTGGAGAAGTCGAACAGAGCGTCATGGATATGGCTAAAGAATTGGATCAATACATTCGCTCTCAGAAGCACTTCTTCCAAAATGCTTCTCATGAATTGAAAACACCTCTTATGACCATTCAAGGGTATGCAGAAGGAGTGAAAGACGGGGTTTTTGAAGGGGAAGCGGCAGACCGTAGTTTAGATCTGATAGTTAAAGAAAGTGACCGGTTAAAGAAAATTGTTAATGAAATAATCCTTTTAGCCAAACTCGATAGTGAAGATGGAATTTATAACCCAGTTTATACATCTGTCCCAAAACTCTTTGAAGACACAAAGGAACGAATGTATTTCCTTGCTTCAGAAAAAGGGGTCTCGTTGAACGTTACAGTTAAGGAAGATAGACAGCTCTACGTTGACGAAGAAAAGATGCTTCAGGCACTGATTAATATTGTAGGGAATGGAATTAGACACGCAGCATCAGAGGTAAACTTACGTGCGTATGAAGCAAATGGGCAACTGGTCTTAGAAATTGAAGATGATGGAGACGGGGTTCCTGAGGAGCTGCTCCCACAACTGTTCCATCGATTTGTTAAAGGAAAAGAAGGAGAGACTGGGCTAGGTCTCGCTATTTCAAGAGCCATTGTAGAACGAAGTCAAGGTACAATCCACGTGAGTAACAAGGACCAAGGTGGTGCGGTATTCCGGATTGTCTTCCCATCTTCCGCTAGCCAAGCGAATCTATAGGAAACGTGAATAGTGTGTGATAGGTTTAGGGCACGTTAGAAAAGAAAGAGAGTGATGACTATGGATAAGATTTCAATTACCGCCATTTTTACACCTAAAGAAGGTGCGGAAGAACAATTGTTGCAGGAGTTAAAGAAAGCTCAACAAGCTTCAAGGCAAGAAGAAGGCTGTTTGCAATATGATCTTCATAAGTCGATTGAAGATGAGACGCTTGTGTTACATGAGCAATATAAGAACATGGATGCTTTAAACCACCATATTGAATCAGATCATTACAAAACGTATCGGGAAAATACGGCGGATTTAGTAGCAACACGTGAAGTATACAAAGTAAAAGAAATTTAATTCATAAAAAGCGCAGCTCTTACATAGAGCTGCGCTTTTTTATAGGCAATAGGCTTAGGAGTGTTCGTTTAGTGCTTCAACCATTTTCTCTGCAGCACTTTCACTAGACATTGGGTTTTGACCAGTAACAAGGTTCCCATCACGTACAGCGTGAACGGACCAATCTTCTCCTTTAGAGAAATTAGCACCTTTGTTACGCAATTCTGTTTCAAGCATGAATGGCATATGCTGATCTAAATTCATGCCGATTTCTTCAGAATCTGTGAAACCAGTGACTTTCTTACCTTTTACAATCGGTTGTCCATTTTCGTAAGTAGCATTGACAAGTCCGCTTGGACCGTGACACACAGAACCAATTACATTGCCTTGTTCAGCGTGTTGTTGTAAGACATATTGAAGAGTTTCGTTTTGTGGGAAGTCAAACATCGTGCCATGACCCCCTGGAAGGAAGATTCCGATAAAGCCGTTTGCATCCTCTTTTGATAGTTGTGCTGTATCTTTTAGTTGTTCTTGTGCTTCTGCCCATTCGCTCACTTCTTCTTCCGGAATGCTGTTAGGGTCTAGAGGAACTTCGCCGCCCTGGATGCTTGTTACTTTCACGTCGTATCCAGCTTCTTTAAAGGCATTATAAGGAACAGCATATTCTTCAAGCCATAAGCCTGTTTTATGATCATCAGTGATTTTTGTATGGTTTGTTACGACCATTAGAACTTTTTTATTACTCATATAGTAACCTCCTTGAATTA
Source organism: Pontibacillus chungwhensis BH030062 (assembly GCF_000770675.1). GTDB lineage: Bacteria > Bacillota > Bacilli > Bacillales > BH030062 > Pontibacillus > Pontibacillus chungwhensis. The sequence goes on along the minus strand of NZ_AVBG01000002.1, from coordinate 208,890 downwards.
CATGCATCTTAGTTTTAGTTACTCTCATTTATTTATGCGAGTATCGGGAACGTTAAACCGTGAGTATAGTTATACCACCATCGTGATTAGTTCTAAAGAAAAGTGCTTACCTAAGTATCTGAATGGCTCTTTGTGTTTTTTATCCCTAAAATCCTTTATAATAGGTAGTACTAAAAAGATATGGGAGTTGCAAATGATGAACGGACAGAATCGAAAAGACATTCAACCAGGTAAAGAAGTTGATATCGTATTAAAGCAAGACCAACGTACAGGAAAGCTAACACATGGAATCGTGAAGGATTTATTGACTAAATCAAGTTCTCATCCTCATGGTATTAAAGTAAGGCTTGAAGACGGACAAGTAGGCCGTGTCAAAAAGGTTTATTAATCGGAAACGTCTAGATAAAGGAAGGGCTACATATGAGCATTTTATCAGTGGAAAATTTATATAAGACGTATGGAGACAAAGATCTCTTTAACGAAATATCCTTTACGATCGGAGAGCGAGAGCGTATAGGATTAATTGGTGTGAACGGAACGGGTAAATCAACGCTTTTAAAAGTGTTGGCTGGCGTAGACTCTGCTGAAAAAGGGACTATGGATCATGCCAATGACTTTCATATCGAGTACTTGCCTCAGGAACCACAGCTAAATCACGATCTTACCGTGCTTGAGCAAATTTACTACGGTGAATCCACAATTATGAAAACGATGCGTCACTATGAACAAGCGTTGCGTGAGTTGGAAGGGGAACCTACGAATGAAAGGAAGCAAGAACACCTCTACAAAGCACAGCAAAAAATGGACGAGCATGATGCATGGGAGGCGAACACGGTTGCGAAAACCATTCTAACAAAGCTTGGTATTCGTAACTTTGATCAATCTGTTAGTGCCTTATCAGGTGGACAGAAGAAGCGCGTAGCCATTGCCAAAGCGCTTATTCAACCAGCTGATTTACTTATTCTCGATGAGCCGACCAACCATCTGGACAATGAAACAATTGAATGGATGGAAAGTTTCTTGGGTCAATATAAAGGGTCTCTTTTAGTTGTTACACACGATCGTTATTTCTTGAATCGTGTAACGAATCGTATTTACGAATTGGATAAAGGAAACCTTTATATTTACGACGGAAACTATGAAGTGTTTTTAGAAAAGAAGGCAGAGCGCGAAGAACAAGAAAGAGCAAATGAACAGAAACGCCAAAACACGCTTCGTAGGGAACTTGAGTGGTTGCGACGTGGTCCTAAAGCGCGCGGTACAAAGCAAAAAGCTAGGAAAGACCGTGCAGAAGCCCTTCGTGATCAAAAGCTTGAACGAGCAGATGGAGAGGTCGATATTGCCATCGGTTCAACCAGGTTAGGGAATGATGTGTTTGAACTTGAAGGTGTTACTAAATCCTATGAAGGCCGTACCGTTGTCGGTGATTTTAGTTACCTGGTGGTACCAGGAGAGCGTCTTGGTATTATTGGGCCAAACGGCAGCGGGAAGACAACATTGCTGAATATGATTGCTGGAAAGATCACACCAGACACCGGCGTGATCTCGACGGGGCAAACCGTCAAAGTCGGCTATTACACACAGGATCATCAGGAAATGGATGAATCTCTACGCGTAGTTGAGTATATCAAGGAAGAGGCAGAAGTCGTTCAAACCATTGAAGGGGATACGATTACGGCTGAACAGATGCTTGAGCGTTTTATGTTCCCTCGCTATATGCAGTGGACATATATATCTAAGCTCTCAGGTGGAGAGCGACGTCGTTTGTATCTCTTACGCGTGTTGATGCAAGAACCAAACGTCTTGCTACTAGATGAGCCTACAAATGATCTTGATACTCAAACGTTGACCATACTTGAGGAATATCTTGATGCGTTCCCTGGCGTAGTCATCACGGTATCCCACGATCGGTACTTCCTTGATCGAGTGGTCGATCATTTAATCGCCTTTGAAGATACACGAATTCGAAGATTTCAAGGGAACTATACAGAATATCTTGATATTCGTAAACAAGAAGAAGGCGAAGCATTAGCGGTGGAACGTCAAAAGGCAAAAGAGGAAAAGAAAGCCTCTCCGCATCAGCGTCAGAAACGCCGCAAGCTTTCGTATCATGAACAGCAAGAATGGAATAGCATTGAAGATCGTATTGAACAATTAGAGCTTCGTTATGAAGAAGTTCAAAATGAAATTACCGAAACCGGTAGTGACGCGGTTCGGGCACAAGAATTGATGAATGAAATGCAAAAGCTTGAAGAAAAAATTGAGCAAGCGATGGAACGATGGGAAGAACTGTCGACAATTATTGAAGAATCGAAGCAATAAACGGAAAAGCATGGATTTTCGATATGAAAATCCATGCTTTTTTATCGCCTGCGCTTTTCTTCGATCTAGCTCCGGGGGCTAGGGGCTAGCGAGATAAGCAAACTACCTGCAGTGGCTAATCGCCACTTCCGGCATTTTGCTTATCCGTACGCCCCTGGGCGAGCCCCCTGCGCTTTTCTAGATCTAGCTCCGGCGGGGAGGGCCTAGCGAGATAAGCAATCTACTTCCAGTCTGCTACGCAGACTTGCAGCAGCTTGCTTATCCGGCCCCACACGAAGTGGGGTCGTTCGACGTTGCCACAGGACGTGGCGGTTTTAGTCGAGCCTCCTAATTCACCTGACCACCCCGCCTGCGCTTTTCTTATAACACCCACCGATCCTTCATAAATAGCACCCTCGCTATAGCGAATAGGATGAGGATATAGATTGCGGTGCTTCCTAGGGTTAGGGCGATGTTTGTGATGTCGATGATGCCGTACAGGAGTTGTTTTAAGATGGCGTATAGGTTCATGAACGGCAAGATGAAGTCCATGAACGTGAATTCTTTTACCCCCATGCTTGTAATGAAGAACATTGGTGCGATGGTTAACAATGATACTGGTGTGCTGTAGCTTTGGGATTCTTTAATCGTTTTAGCCACAATACTTATAAGCATGAGAAGGGCTGCTATGAACAAGGCAAAAAGAAGGGTCATGGCTAGTGTGGTGATGATTACAATAGTCATACCTTCATTAACCGAGAAGGCTTCCTTCATCTTCTCTGTAAAGAAAAGCGTTTCTATTATAATGAGGACGACGGCAAGGATGCCCGTCATGGCTCCAATTGTTGAGATTGTTAGCCATTTAGAAATCAGTATTTTATTGCGATCGACTGGCGTCATAAGTAAAGACTCCATTGTCTTCCTCTCTTTCTCACCTGCAAAAAGATCCATCGCCGCAGAAGTAGAACCTGAAGCAATGGCAATGGAGAAGACCATGGGGAGAAGCATCGAGATTAAAGCCAGTGAGTCCCCATTCTCATCATTATAGCTAGGTTCAACGCGCTCTACGGTAAAAGCTTCTAATATAGATTCGTCGATATTCTTTTCCTCTAGTCTGGAATTTACAATACTTTGTTCCACTTGAGCGAATTTCGATTCAATCATGTTCATTACATATGAGACGTTTTGGCTCATGGAGTCGCCATATAACGTGACTCCTGACATTTCTTCTTCTCCAAGCGATGTAAAGAACCCATCCTCAGCTAGTAGGGCGACACTTGCTTCCCCTTCGTCCACGATATCCTTAGGTTGCGCAAAAACCTCCAACTCCACATTAGACATATCACTAAAGAATACCTTTCCTTCTTCACTTAATTCATGTGGAATGGCTACTGTATAGGTTTCTTCTTTGTCATCGCTCATTAAGCTCTCGTAAAAGAATACAAGCCCGCTTAGTAGAATGAGGGGGAGGAAAACAACCATCAGGAGCGTGCGTCGATCTCGAAACACATCTTTCATCTCTTTTACATACATATTCCAGATCATGCTGTTTCACCTCGCGCTAGTTTAGACATGAATATAAAATTAAGATCTTCTGTATCTTCCTCGTTATATAAGGATTCAAGCTTTCCTTGATAAACGAGTTGTCCTTTATGAATCATGGCCACAGAATCACATAGGGCTTGAACTTCTTCCATGATATGACTTGAGAACAGGATGGTCTTCCCTTGTTGCTTGAGTTGAAGGATCATTTGCCTAAACACATTGGAAGACGTAATATCAAGTCCTGTCGTTGGTTCATCGAGAAGAATGATATCTGGATTGTGTATGAGGGTCCTTGATATGGCTACTTTTTGTCGCATTCCTTTTGAAAACGCTCCTACACGGCGATCGAGGTATTCACGCATCCCAAACTTCACCGCCAGCTCCTCTATAGCCACTTTTGTTTCATGTTTAGATAACCCATACAAATTAGCGAAGTATTTGAGATTCTCACGTGCTGTTAGTCTGTCGTAAAGACCTGTCTCGCCTCCGAACAAAACTCCGATTCTTCGTTTAACCTGATTGGGTTCTGTAGCTGTAGAGAAACCATCCACAGTAATCGTTCCAGTAGTAGGGGAGAATAACGTAGCGATGCAGCGCAGTAATGTCGTTTTTCCTGCTCCGTTCTCACCTAACAACCCAACGACTTTGCCGGCTGGTACCGTGAAAGAGACATGGTTTAAAGCGGTGACGCTCGATTTCTTTGTCGTAAACTTTTTCGTTACATCGTTCATTTCAATCATAATCGTCCTCCTCGTCATTAATCGTTATACCTATCATAAAAGATAGAGAGGACCTTTTCTGTCATCATGTCGTGAAAGTGCCGTTTTCAGTCGTGAAACGTTCTATATGGTATGGGAAGATGTTACAATTAAGTTGTTATTTTCTTAAAGGAGAACATCCACATGATACGTATTGGCATAGTAGATGATCGGGCGATCGATTTAGAAAAAATACATAGCATTGTTGAACAAGTGGACGGCACGGAAATCGTATTCTCTGTTACATCGGCTGAAGAAGCGTATCTTCAGGTAAAGAAAGAAACGATTGACTTGCTTATTGCAGATATAGAGATGCCAGAATTATCTGGGTACGAGCTTGCAGACTTAATTCATACACACGCTCTTGATATTGATGTGATTTTTGTAACGGCCAATAGTGTATATGCCGTACATGCGTTTGAGTTGAACGTTCATGATTACATCATGAAACCGTATAGGAAGGATCGGTTAGTGCAGTCTTTAGAACGTTATATTCAGAAGACGCGCTCTACAGAGATGAAGGGACGTCTCTTTATCAAGCAAAAGTCCGAGATTCATATTTTGCCAAAAAAAGAGATTATATTTATAGAACGGACTGGGCGCTCTTCAACGATTCATACGAAGAGTCAAAAGGTCCTGACCTACCAAACGCTAGGGGATTTAGAAGGGGAACTAAGAGAAAGAGATTTTATTCGTTCTCATCGATCTTTTATCATCAATATTCATTACGTGACGAACTTCTCTTTGTATGCCAAGAATTCATATACGGTTTCGTTTGATGGGACAGGTGAAAAGGCAATGATTACAAAGGATCAATTAGACTATATACAAAACTATTATTTTTAGGTGTGAAATGCGTGAAGATATCTACAAACAGCCTGCTCGCTATTTGTTTAGCGATGGTTCATATGACAGCATTCTTTCAACAATTCCAGTACATATGGCTCGCCCCACTTATTCTTTTGGCGGCTATTCTATATGTCTCTTACCAAAAGCCTCGCTGGTTTCGTATTTATATAGAGAAGAGAGAGCCTAATGGGACGTGGGGGCTCACCATGCTTTCTGTCATCCTATTACTCTCATACCGCTTTTCTTCGCCTTGGTATGAGCTTTTGGTGTCATTTGTAAGCTTATGGGTTATAGAGTACTGCCGCTTTGCTTGGAAGAAGAGTCACCTGGATTGGTATGATAAGCTAAGAACAAAACATACAACAGTGGAGCAGACAGATCAGGTGCTTCTTGATTTGCGGCGCGAACGTCATGATTACTTGAAGCATATTACAAGCTTACAGTATATGTTAGAACAAGGTGAGTATCAGGAAGCAACTCAATATATGGGGCGACTTGTTGGGGAATTTGAAAGGTTCAGTGCATCACTATCTGGTGAAAAGAGCGCGATAGCAGGCTTGTTGCACTGGCATAGTCGTGAGGCTGAGAAAGCGAATATTGAACTCATATATGAATTTGAAGTCCCTGTTTCCACACTTCCAATGCCTCAAGAAGAAATCGTTGTGCTTCTAGGGAACGCTTTATCAAATGCGTTAGAGGCAGCGGAACGTTACAAAGAGGAAGAGGGCGAAGCGGGGCATGTAATGGTTAAATTACAAAAGAAAAGTGCTTTTTATATATTGATCATACGTAATGACACAACACCCGTCCCCGATGATGTATTAGATAAGCTTTATAGGGTTCCTTCTACCACAACAAAAACCGGAGAACGTGGTTTTGGAGCTACCTCTATACAATCAATCGTTCAAAAAAGGCACGGACATTTAGATTTTACTTACAAGCAGAAGCACTATACTCTTAAAATAAAGTGGCCAAGCATCCAAATAGATTGAATAGCTTAATTGACAGCGTTTTCACAAATCGATTAGGCTTATTATAGAGGGGAAAGGGAGATGGTTACATGGATACGTCAAAGGAATATGCAAAAAGCTTAGATCAGCAGGATCCTTTATCACATTTTCGCGATGAATTTTACATACAAGATGGCACGCTTTATATGGACGGAAATTCTCTTGGTCTATTATCAAAGCGTGCTGAAACGTCCGTATTTCGTATACTAGATTCATGGAAACAACTAGGCATAGACGGGTGGACAGGAGGAGAACACCCTTGGTATTACCTTTCTGAACAGCTTGGCGAACAATCAGCTGATCTTGTTGGAGGGAAGAAGGAAGAAGTCATTGTGACAGGCTCTACGACAGTAAACTTGCATCAGCTTGTTGCAACTTTTTATAAACCAGAAGACGGTCGTACAAAAATACTGGCAGATGAATTGAATTTCCCGTCTGACATATATGCACTTAAGAGTCAGCTTGAGTTAAAAGGATATGACCCTGACGAACACCTCGTTCAAGTGAAAAGTCGTGACGGACGAGAAATTAAAGAAGATGATGTCATCGAAGCGATGACAGATGATATTGCTCTCATCGTCTTGCCAACAGTCCTGTATAGAAGTGGTCAGCTCCTGGATATTAAGCGCTTAACAGAAGAAGCACATAAAAGAGGGATCTTGATTGGCTTTGATGGGTGTCATTCTGTTGGTGTTGTTCCCCATCACTTTCATGAATGGGGAGTGGATTTCGCATATTGGTGTCACTACAAGTACGTAAACAGCGGTCCAGGAGGAGTGGGCGGTTTGTTCGTGCATGAGCGCCATTTGAACGAAACACCTGGGTTAAGTGGGTGGTTCGGCTCTGATAAAGATAAGCAATTCGATATGGATCACACCTTTCAGCCAGCTCAGACAGCAGGAGCTTATCAAATCGGGACCCCGCATTTATTAAGCGTTGCTCCTCTCATCGGTTCTCTTGAGCTATTTAATGAAGCGGGCATTGAAGCGATTCGTCGAAAATCTTTAAAATCTACGCAATACATGATGGACTTACTCCAGCGTGAACTACAAGGATATGGGTTTAGAATTGGAAATCCTCTAGAAGACGACAGACGTGGTGGGCATGTATGTCTTGAACATAAAGAAGCAGCGCGTATTTGTAAGGCTTTAAAAGATAAAGGGGTGATCCCTGATTTTCGTTCCCCAAACGTCATTCGATTAGCGCCAATTGCATTTTATACTTCGTATGTAGAAGTTTGGGAGACGATGCAAGTGTTGAAGGATATTATGGAACAAAAGCTTTATGAACAATACGAGAATAAACGAGGTGTCATCGCTTAATAAACATTATGATCTTTCTAAATGAAGAGAGGGGATACATGTATGAGTGATTCAAAGGGGAAAGTGGTAACAGATTATGAGAAGTACATTCGCACAGAAGAATTGTTAAGTCTTCAGAAGTCAGAAGATGAATTAGCTTGTCATGATGAATTAACATTCCAAATGATTCATCAAATTGCAGAACTCCACTTTAAATTGATGATTCAGTATATACACTTAGCAGATGCTCATATGAAGCACAATGAAATTGAAGAAGCGACTAGCCAGCTAAGACGAGTGAATATGCATCTCGATCACCTCCCGAATGTATTTGACATGGTAAAAGTCATTAGTCCAAAAGATTACCACACCATTCGTTTAGCTCTAGGACAGGGGAGTGGTCAGGATTCACCGGGCTTTAATGAAGTGCTTCGTTTAGGTCCAACACTTTGGGAACCTTGTGAGAAACTGTTAACCAAGAGAGGCCTTTCACCACTTGATATCCATAAAGACCCGCATGAACACCGGGCATTATTTGACCTCTTGCAAGCGCTTATCCGATTTGATGAGAACTTTCAAACCTTCAGGCATTCTCATATCCAACTCGTACGTCGCATGATTGGATTAAATACGCAAAGCTTAAAAGGAATTCCTGCTCAAGCGCTTGAACGCGGGGTGAAATATGAATTCTATCCAAAATTGTGGCAGACCATTTCGGACCTCACAGACTGGACGGGATCGAGTTATGATGCAAAACCGCTTGAGTAACATCCACACCTAATAAAGATTACATGAATAGCTAAAGTACCACGCTTAGAGTTAAATGCTCTAAGCGTTTTTTGGTTAGGGAAGCTTTTGCTACGTATCCCTTTTTCGATAATTGGAAGCGCTTTATAACGAAAAAGGAGTGTGAAGATGAGTCCTTGAGGGAACGTTCTCATATAAGTTATCTTCTTTCCCTTTTTAAAACACGTAAACATAGAAGGAAATATTGTTGGTATACTATGAATGGAGATTTAGAGGAGGCAGTAGATATGGATAAAAAACCTTGTATTGAATCATTAGTAGTCAAAAATTCTCACGTATTACCTACAGATACGAACAATCACGGAACGCTGTTTGGTGGTCAATTAATGGCTTATATCGATGACGTGGCTGCAATCGCAGCTACCCGTCATGCTCGCTGTAATGTTGTGACCGCTTCAACAGATTCGGTTGATTTCTTATACCCTGTGAATGCAGGCGACGCCATTTGTTTAGAAGCTTTTGTAACATGGACGAAAAACACATCTATGGAAGTGTTCGTAAAAGCTGTGAAAGAAGAGCTTTTATCAGGTGAGCGCAAAGTATGTGCGACGTCATTCTTAACGATGGTCGCTGTTGATGAAACTAATACCCCTTCTCAAGTACCTCAGGTTTACCCGGAAACGGAACAAGAGAAGTGGCTACACGACGGTGCAGCAGATCGCGCTACACAGCGTAAAGCACGTCGCAGTGTATCGAAAGAATTTGCAAATAAATTTGGCACAGACTTCCCTTGGGACCGAAGATAAGCAAGACAATTGCGCTTAGAGTTGATCAACTCTAAGCGCTTTTATTCGTTCTACATAAGCTCGCCCCCTTATGTGGAAGACTTGAAGTTGAGGTGGTTTTGCTATGCGATAAATGGAGAGACGTTTCCGTCAGCCTCAATGGAGCGTAAGGTGGGCCTGGAAATCACTCGCTTTCCGCGGCCCCACACGACGTGGGGTCGTTCGACGTTGTCACAGGACGTGACGGCCTTAGTCGACCTTCCCCTTTCTTTTTTAGCCTCCTCGGGAAACCCACCCTGCGGGGTCTCGTCGACCTCTTTCTCCCGCAGGAGTCTCGCAATTTCTCCAGGCCCACCTTTGCCAAATGGAGAGCAACGGAAACGCGCTATATATAGGAGGTGGGGATTGAGAGGAACTACATAAAGTGGGGGCGTTTATTATACATCGTCAGGGCAGGCTTGGGGACTGCGAGACTCCCGCGGGAAGAGGAGCCTAGGGGAGACCCCGGAAGACGGCTTGCCGGCTGAGGAGGCTTCCCAGCTCCCCGCAGGAAAGCGAGTTGTCCCCAAGCCTGCCCTTGCACTTATAAACGTAACGGACCCCAAACACAATAAAGTGTAGAAGAAGAGCCTTTTTTTAAAGATGAAGAATTGTTAGAATAATCGGAGTATCTATAACAAACTAATTGCAGTTATCGCAGAAAAAGGGGAAAGGTTTAATGAGTAAACAAATAAACTACGTATGGTATGCCAGTTTCGGCTCGAATCTATTTGAGGATCGTTTTCGTTGTTATATTGAAGGGGGCCAGCCTCCTGGTTCGAATAGAAGAGAGGTAGGGAGTCGAGATTGCACACTTCCGGTTAAGAACAGTCCAGTCAGCTTACCGTATAAGCTCTATTTCTCAGGATGGTCAGACCGCTGGGATGGGGCGGGTGCGTTTATTGATACTGTTAAAGATGAACACACTGAAACATGGGGCAGAATGTACTTGATTACTGAGGAGCAGTTCGAGGACGTTGTTCGTCAGGAAAATGGTGTTGAGGATATGACGGTAGATATTGAAGAAGTGAAGAAGAAAGGTTCTCTTGTTATTGATGAAGGGTCATATTACGGCAATCTTCTTCACGCAGGTGACGAAGAAGGGTATCCGATCTTCACTTTTACTAACCCAAAACCATTAAGCGAGATGACGATAACAAGACCATCAACACCTTACCTGGCCATGTTAATTCGCGGATTTATGGAAGCCTACACTCAAGACGTGGAACGTATTACAAACTACTTATACGAAAAACCAGGAGTCCCAGAGCATTATTCTAGAAAAGAAATTCACGACTTTGTCCAAGAAGTAGCAGAACAGGCATAACCCCATCCGCACTCCGATTCTCTAGCAGAATCGGAGTTTTTTAATTTCTTGGCTCTGTTGAAGTTTAATGTTGTTATTCTTTATAAAAAGCTTGTTCAAGAATAGGGTGGGATTGGATAAGGGTCGTAGCTGAGAAGCTAGGGTAAGAGTGCGGCCTTTCTTTCTCTCAAACCAATAAAAACCGTTATACTGAACCGTTTATGAATACTGATGAGTTTCCTCCTGCAGAGCTTCAAGGAAAAGCACTCCGTATTGCTCGAATTTCTTCTCACCCACACCTTTAACCTGTAACATCTCGCTCTTTGTTTTAGGTTTCGCTTGGCACAATTCCTTCAACGTAGCATCAGAGAAGACAACATAAGGAGGGATTTTGTGTTCTTCCGCAAGTCGTTTTCTTAACATACGCAAGTTTTCAAATAGATCTTCGTTTACATCTAATTCTTGATGAGCTTTTGATGCGTTCTCGATAATCATTTGAACAGTTTCTTCCCCTTTAAGAATAGCTAATGATTCCTGAGTAAGGCGAAGGAGGGGGAACTTTCCATCTTCAACAGCTAGATAGCCTTCTGCCACAAGGAATTGAATCATCTGCATGATATCCTTCTCTTTCAGATCAGAAAGGAGTCCGTAAGTAGACAGCTTATGAAATCGAGTCTCCATCACCTTTTGACTTTTAGATCCCTTAACTACTTTAGCCACCATTCCTGAGCCGTAGCGCTCATTCATTCGTTTCACACAAGATAAGATAATTTGAGATTCTCTTGTAATGTCTTTTATCTCTCCTGTGTGTAAGCAATTGCTACACATTCCGCATGGTTCATGCCTGAAGGGGTCTTTAAAATAAGTCAGCATGTATTCTTGTAGACATTTATCTGTGTGGCAGTAGTTCACCATCTGCTGAAGTTTTTGGTATTCCTCTGTTTTCTTTTCTTCCTCCATTAACGATTGCTCGATAAGAAACTTCTGAAGCTGAATGTCTCGGGCGGAGAAGAGCAAGATACAGTCACTTCGCTCCCCGTCACGACCGGCACGACCTGCTTCTTGATAGTAAGATTCAATATTCATTGGGAGGGCATAGTGAATAACGTAACGGACGTTCGATTTATCAATACCCATGCCAAAGGCGTTTGTAGCAACCATGACGGTTACTTCATCCTTGATGAATTGATTTTGAGCAGATTTACGCTCTTGTTCAGATAACCCGGCGTGATATTTGGCAACTTTCACACCTTCTCGACTCAGCCATTGGTGAAGGCGATCAATATCTTTTCTTGTGGCTGCATAAATAATACCCGATTCCTTAGGACGGGTTTTAATATAATCCTGTATGAAATCGTGTTTCTCTTTTCCTTTTACAATTTGAAAATTTAAGTTGTCTCTTGAAAAACCTGTATTTACGACATGGTCATCTTCAATAGAAAGGAGGTGCTGTATATCTTTGGTTACTTCCTCAGTTGCTGTAGCGGTAAGACCCATCACAACAGGGAGGTTTCCAAGCTTTTGTAACTGTCCGACCACAGAGCGATAACTTGGTCTGAAGTCGTGACCCCACTGTGAGATACAGTGCGCCTCATCAAAGGCGATAAGGGATAACTTCGTGCGACGCAGAGAACTGATAAATCCTTCAGAATCAAACCGCTCTGGAGCTACATAAACAAACTGATATCGACCTCGCTGTACGTCAAACATTCGCTGGGACTGCTCTTCATACGAGAGGGAGCTGTTGATATAAGTAGATGCAATACCATGAGAGTTTAAGGAATCAACCTGGTCTTTCATTAGAGATATAAGAGGGGAGATAATAACAGCAGTTCCGTCCAGAAGAAGGCCGGGAATTTGATAACAAAGCGACTTTCCGCCGCCAGTAGGCATAATGCCAAGAGCATTCTTCTTATCTAAAGCATGCCCAATTAATGGCTCCTGTCCAAAACGAAATGATGAGAAGCCGAAGTACTGTTCTAAAACGCGATGTGCGTTTTTCATCATAAGACAACCGTCCTTTATAGGTGTACTAAACGAATGCGAAATAATCTTGTACCATCTTACCATGAGAAAGAAGTTGCGGAAATAGATGAAAGCAGGGTAGGGAGCAGCGATTCAGAAGAAAAAGGAAATGTTCCATAAATTTACGTAAAAAAATGGGATATGAAGAGAATCCGTTTTGAGATTAAGGGTGACGGGGAGAGAAAGATGAATCGTCAATTTGTGTATAGGAGGGGAATGCCTTGCAAATACTATTCTTCAGAATGAACTGAGTTTCCTCCTTTACATGACCTATTTATGTATGAGATAGTATGTCATTGTGTTTGCAAGGTAAAAAAATTCAAAGGAGAATGTACCCTAAATGAGTAAACAAGAGGAAAAAACCTCCAAGATAGACTGGCCCGTCTTTGGTATTAGTGGCGGATTACTAGTCGCATTTGTTATTGCCGGAATTATTAATCTGGATTTTGTGAAAACATTTGTAAACGAAGGATTTGCTTGGTCTGTTAAGTACTTCGGTGCTTTCTGGCAAGTCTTAATGTTATTGAACTTTATTATTGCACTTTATGTAGCTTTTTCTAAATATGGTCAAGTGAAGCTAGGGAATATGGAGAAACCTGAAATGAATACATTTAAGTGGTTATCCATTATTATGGCTACTTTATTAGCTGGTGGGGGCGTATTCTGGGCCGCTGCTGAACCTATGTATCACTTTATGACAGTACCACCAATAAACAGTGGCATTGAAGCCATGACACCTGAAGCGATTATGCCAGCATTGGCTCAAAGCTTCATGCACTGGGGCTTCTTAGCGTGGGCCATCCTTGGTACATTAAGTGCCATTGTGATGATGTATGGGTATTACCATAAAGGTATGCCAATGAAGCCAAGAACGCTTCTTTACCCGTTATTCGGTGAAAAGCTTCGTACTAGCGTTATTGGTACAATTATTGATGCTGCAGCTATTATTGCCGTGGCAGCCGGAACAATTGGTCCAATCGGTTTCCTAGGTCTGCAAGCAAGCTATGGACTTGAAGCACTATTCGGCATTCCGGATACGTACACAACTCAACTTGCCATTATCATTGGTCTAGTGGTTGTGGCAACGATCTCAGCCATTACAGGAATTCATAAAGGTATTCAAGCACTTAGTAGCTTTAACGTTCGCTTAGCAATTGGACTTATATTATTCGTAGTCATTTTTGGGCCTGGTGGATTTATCATCGATAAATTTATCTCGTCCTTCGGTTTCTATGCAGAGAACTTTATCACGATGAGTACCTTCCGAGCAGATACTGGTTGGTTAGGTAGCTGGACAGTATTCTTCTGGGGTTGGTTTATCGGGTATGCGCCAATGATGGCGATTCTTGTAAGTCGTATCTCAAGAGGACGTACAATTCGTGAGATTATTCTAGCTGTTGGTGTCATTGCACCACTTGTAACAACGTTCTGGTTTACAGTTGTCGGAGGCGCTGGAATCTTTTACGAAATGGACGTAGCAGGATCCGTTTCAAAACAGTTAAGTGAAGGCGGAATGCCAGCTGCAATGATAGCTATTACAGAACAGCTGCCACTTGCAAGCATTATCTCTCCGTTATTCTTATTACTAACGATTATCTTCGTTATTACAACAGGAGATTCAATGTCGTATACAATCGCAATGGCCGTTTCCGGTGAAGGAGACCCGAAAGTATCCTTGCGTGTATTCTGGTCTATCCTAATGGGTGCGATTGCAGCAATCCTACTCTTCATCGGTGGCGGTGGAGATGGCGGTATTAACGCACTACAATCGTTCATTGTAGTAACAGCGGTACCAGTATCCATCTTCCTCTTCCCGATCCTTTGGTTAGCACCTAAGGTTGCAAAAGAACTATTTCAAGATGAAAAACTTCGCTAAGTTTTGGAAAAAGATCGCCCTCGGGCGATCTTTTTTTTGAGGTGAAGGCCTGGGGCGGCGGCTCAAGTCTGCGAGAATGGCTCAAGATGGGGAGTGGCGGCTGGAGTTCTGGCGGAGCGGCGCAAGATGGGCAGTGGCGGCTGGAGTTCTGGCGGAGCGGCGCAAGATGGGCAGTGGCGGCTGGAGTTCTGGCGGAGCGGCTCAAGATGGGGAGTGGCGGCGCAAGATCTGGCGGAACGGCTCAAGATGGGGGAAAGCGGCTCAAGATGGGGGAAAGCGGCTCAAGTACATTCAATACCGGCTCAAAATTTCTTCAGAACGGCTCAAGTACAAAAAATAACGACTCAAGATGAGCCAAAACGGCTTAAGTTAAGTTATATGGGCTCAAATACGAGGATAATGGCTCAAGTTAACCGAAAACCGGCTCAAGCCGAGCGCTGTATCACCCTCAATCGACTCCACCAGGGCAAGTGGTGTAAGCTTGGTGACCTTTTAATTCTCTCTTCCATGCGTACATCTGTGAATTTCCGGGTACAGTACAACAGATATTCTTGAAAGGAGCATCACTCATCATGAAAGCAGTTGTTATTGAACAATACGGTGGAAAAGACCAATTAACTGAAAAAGAGGTGCCTACACCTGAAATAAATCAAGAACAAGTCTTAATTGAGATTCATTCAACTTCTATTAATCCAATCGATTGGAAAGTTCGTGAAGGATACTTGAAAGAAATGTTAGATTGGAACTTCCCGATTATTTTAGGCTGGGATGTAGCCGGTACCATTAAAGAAGTCGGTGATCATGTTGAAGGATATCAAGTTGGCGATCGAGTGTTTGCGCGGCCGGCTACGACGCCAAATGGTACTTATGCAGAATATGTAGCTGTTGAACAAGATCTTTTAGCACATATGCCTGAGCGTCTTAGCTTTGAAGACGCTGCTGCAGTTCCGTTAGCAGGTTTAACAGCATGGCAGTGTTTATTTGATGCAGCCAACGTTGAAGAGGGAGATAAAGTCCTGATTCATGCTGGTTCAGGCGGTGTAGGAAGTTATGCCATACAACTTGCTAAGTGGGCCGGTGCTTATGTAGCTACCACCGCAAGTGAAAAAAATGGAGAACTAGTAAAAGCCTTAGGAGCTGATCACTTCATTAATTATAAGGAAGAAAACTTCTACGACGTGTTAGATGAATTTGATGTCGTGCTTGATACCCTTGGAGGGGAGATTCAAGAACAAAGTTATCAAGTGTTACGAAAAGGTGGTAAATTAGTCTCCATTACAGATGTACCGGATGAAGATCAAGCCAAAGAGTACGGAGTAGAAGCAGAACACGTCTTTTTAAATCCTAAAGGCGAGCAACTTCAACAAATCGCTCATTTGATTTCTGAAGGGAAAGTAAAATCAATTGTCGGTCATAAATATCCTTTTAGTAAGGAAGGGTTACAGGACGCACATGAACTAAGTGAATCTCATCATGCGAAAGGCAAAATTATTATACAAATGAAGCCTTCTGCTTGTTAAATAGTAACAAGGCTACTCCCGTTTTCTTTTGAACAAAATGATCAAAAGAAAACGGGTTTTTTTGGTTTATGTAATCTCGGAAAAATCGTTTCTTCGGACTAGAAGCTTCCATTAACTCTTTTCAATATTTATAACGTGTTTCCTTGATCTCACTCCGTTTCAGTCCAGTCTATACCTTGCTACACAGGCACTTACGCTTTTATTCATCTAGCTCCAGCGCCCAGCAACTAGTAGACTTCCCTCACCTCCAGTCGATCAGTCAACATCGAATCGCAAGCTCTTCGTGTTTCCTTGATCTCACTCCGTTTCAGTCCAGTCTATACGTTGCTAGACGGGCACTTACGCTTTTGTTTCATTTTTGTCATAATAATTTTACAAACCAAATCATTTACAGATGGGCGATGCGCGTATAGAATATTTTTATATCTGTGTTTTTTGAATCGTCCGTATGAAAGAATGGGAAAGATAATGAAATCCATACACATACATCAACAAGATCATAAAGGAGCGAACCTATGTTTCACTCGATTTTATTTGACTTTATGCTAATAGGCGCCCTTGGCGTCGGTTCACAGTGGGTAGGTTGGAGATTCCGAATTCCTGCTATTGTGGTTATGTCTATCGTTGGACTGTTAGTGGGCCCGGTATTTGGAGTGCTCCAGCCAGCAGAAGACTTTGGGGAATTATTTAAGCCGATTGTCTCAATAGCAGTTGCAATCATTCTGTTTGAGGGCAGCTTAAGCCTTGATTTCCGAGAAGTAAAAGGACTCCAAAGGCCTGTTTTTCGAATTGTAACGATTGGAGCTTTCTTGGCTTGGTTGTTAGGCTCATTAGCAGCTCACTATGTCGCAGGTCTTTCCTGGGCTGTTGCCTTTGTTATTGGTGGCCTCTTTATCGTGACGGGGCCAACGGTAATTTTGCCACTTCTGAGGCAGGCAAAATTAAAACCTCGTCCAGCAGCGATCCTGAAATGGGAAGGAATTATTGTAGACCCATTTGGAGCTTTGCTAGCTGTATTTGCCTTTGAAATTATTGATTTCCTTATGGCAGATGACGTAACCGGAAACGCGTTACTCATGTTCTTCGCAGCCTCCGCATTTGCTGGTGTTATTGGTTATGTGCTCGGAAAAGGATTAGGATGGATGTTTGAACATGGGCACGTGCCTGAGTTTCTGAAGTCCCCAGTGATGTTCACTGTCGTCATCTTCTGTTTTACGATAGCAGACGAAATAGCTCACGAAACAGGTTTATTAGCTGTAACGGCTATGGGGATGACACTAGCTAATATGCACATCTCTTCAATAGAAGATATGAGGAATTTCAAGGAGAACATTTCCGTTCTTCTCGTATCGGCTATATTTGTAATGTTAACAGCATCACTAACGGTTGAAACGTTAATGGAAATCTTCAATATTCAAATTATTGCATTTGTCCTACTGATGTTGTTTGTGGTTCGACCTATATCTATTTGGCTTTCAACCATTGGGACAGATCTTTCATTTGGTGAACGAGCTCTTGTTGGTTGGATTGCACCAAGAGGTATCGTCGCTCTAACTGTGGCGGGTTACTTCGCAAACGTTCTTTTAGAAGCTGGATTCGAGGATGCTCAAATCCTGACATCTCTCACGTTCGCTTTAGTATTTGCGACTGTTTGTGCTCACGGTTTTTCAATAGGTTGGCTAGCGAAGAAGTTAGACTTATCTATAGATGGAAAGCCTGGAGTGCTTATTGTTGGCGCATCAAGCTTTACTACTGGACTTGCGAAATCTCTTCAAGATCTGAAGGTGCCTGTATTAATTACAGACTCTTCATGGCATCGCCTTGTTACGGCAAGGAAAGAAGGAATTCCGTTTATGAAAGAAGAAATTCTTTCAGAGCAAACCGAATACCATCTTGATATGACGCCATATGAATATATGGTTGCCGCGTCTGAATTAGATTCTTATAACGCACTTGTTTGTAATACATTTGTACCTGAGATTGGACGCAGTAACTTATTCCAATTAACGCTTCATAACAGTCGTGGGGATGACCTTGAGGATATGGGGAACACGATTGGAGGCCGTTTGCTCTTTAACCAAAGAGCTACGTGGGAACGTCTTAATGAAAAGATTGACGGTGGCTTTGTATTTAGGAAAACGAATATCACTGAGCAATATACCTATGCTAAATATAAAGAGGAACTTCATCCTGAGACGTTGCTCCTCTATATTCTTAAGCCATCTGGCAAGATTCTCTTCTACACTCACAAGTCTCAGCCGAAGGGCGAGAATGGAGATGTTTTAGTTAGTCTTATGCCACCAAGTAAAGAATTCAAGCGAATTCAAAGTAAGCTAAGTGAACAACAAAATGAAGGCGACGTTAAAAATTAAATCAGTCTATAGGCACAACTATAGTGAAGAGCATGGAATGGCGAATCTATTCCATGCTCTTTTTTTGCTTCATTTTACGAAGTGCCGTTTGTGGGAAAGGGGAAAGATTCCATCCCGCTCATATAGAAAAGTGGTATTAGATAAGCTCATATATACATATGATAAATGGATATAGAAAGGATGAGGAGGAGAGGCTATGCAGGATCTTGATTTTCATTCAAGGCAGGCTATTATATTTGAACAGCTGGCAAGACAATATCAACATCTGGATCAGCCGTTATTTGATCATTTTTATAAGCTGCTTCAGTACCATAAACAACAGATATGGGCACTCACAAACACAGATATAGACCATGAACAATAAAAAAGAGCCTCAACTCCAGTAGCGGAATTGGGGCTCTTCCTTTTTAAGAAGAAGCTTTATAGCTTGCGTCTTGTATCGTTACGTTACGTTTTTTTTTAGCAGAGACCGCGAAGATTTCAATGATGCCTCCTATAAGGGCACCTACAGCTGCTGGTACAACCCAACCTAAACCTTCAGCGAAGAGAGGTAGGAAGTCTAGAGCGTTTGTAAATGCTTTAACTTTTTCTGCTCCTAAGAAGGCTTTAAGTCCATCATAAATGGCGATCACACTTGTTAGGATAAGGGCACCACGATAAACATGTTTTGAGCCGTTAAATAGTCTGTGGAAGAAGGACAGGGCGATTAATACGATTGCCAGCGGATAAATGAATACCAAAGCGGGTACAGAGTACGCAATAATCTGGCTTAGCCCCATGTTTGTGAACCCAAAACTAATTAAAGTAAATACAATGGCTACGTGCGTGTATTTAACACTCTTAAACGTATTTGAGAAGAACTGAGAGCAAGCAACAGTTAGACCGATACACGTTGTAAAACAAGCTAGAGCCACGATGGTACCTAGTAACAAACCACCAAACGAGCCAAATAGAATGTTAGCTCCATCTGCTAAGATTTCACCACCGTTATTATAGGAGCCCATAGAAGCCATCTTAGCTCCCATCCAACCGATGGATCCATAAACGACAATTAAACCAATGGCTGTTACACTACCAGCTTTAATGGTTTGTTTGATCGTTGTCTTACGATCCGTTACGCCACGTTCTTTCAACGCGGTGACGACAATAATTCCAAAAGCAAGCCCAGCAATAGCATCCATAGTCAGGTACCCATTCAAGAACCCGCTAAAGAATGGAGTTGTGCTGTAATCTCCTGTTGGCTGTTGCATAGGAGCATCAAACGTAAGGAAGCTTGCAATACTTAAAGCGACCATAGCGATTAGAAGAATTGGTGTTAACCATTGACCAATCCGGTCTACAATCTTAGATGGATTTAAACTAATCCAGAATACTAAAGCAAAGAATATAATCGAGAAAATCAGTAATGCAGAAGATCCTTGTCCTGCAGTGCCGATTACCGGCTTAATCCCAGTTTCAAAAGCCACGTTAGCGGCACGAGGGATTGCGAAGAACGGACCTATTGCTAAATAAATCAAGGAAGTAAACAATAATCCAAACCATGGATGTACGCGACTTCCTAGAGCTTTTGCATCATCATTTACAAATGCAATGGCTGTAACTGCTAATATCGGAAGGCCTACGCCTGTAATAATAAATCCTGCGATGGCGGACCAGTAAGAAGATCCGGCTTCTGTACCAAGCTGCGGGGGATAAATGAGATTCCCTGCACCAAAGAAAAGAGCAAAGAGCATAAAACCTATGGTTACGGTATCTTTTTTCGTCATATATGGTTCTCCTCTCATGTAGGTGTCGATCGTGATCTCGTTGAGACGTCCAACGAGTAAGAAAACCGTTACAGTTTCCATATGACAAAATTTTTCGAAAATTTAGACCAATTTGTAGAAGTAAGCATTTTGCTTAAGGTAACGGCAAAAACATTACAAAGTGTACTACATATATGTTGCGGGATGCAACAGGTAACATGAAAGTTTCGACAAATTTTTAAGAATCGTCACAACAATCTACAAAATCTGATGTTATCGTAACAACACCAAAGCAACCTGTCAATTTCTTAATTGTTAAAAAATTTAGAAATAAAAGATAAAAAGTAGCTGAAAGGAAAGTGTTTACGTTTGTTCACTTTCCCATTCCACATCTTTATTCTTCTGGTAATCTAAAAAGGTTAAAATCAATACAATGACAAAAGAAGCACTAGAGATTTTAAAAAGGGTGGCTGTTTCAACGTAATTTGAGATTGCTCCAAGAAGAAGGGCGCTTAAGCCGATTCCAAGGTCAATTGTTGAATAGTACATGCCATTTGCGATGCCGCTTCGCTCTTGTGTGGTTTTAGAAATAACCCAGGCTTGAAAGGCGGGCATCATAGAACCAAACCCAGCACCAAACAGGATTCCTGCTGCAATAATGTAATAGAAATTGTCTGCAAGGGCAATCGTCCACATGCCAGCGAAGGCCAGAACAGAACAAGCCATAATAAGTAGCCAAGGTCCTTTACGATCAAACCATTTACCAGTAATGGGACGCATAATTGTAGCTAAAGCCGCATTAAAAAGGTAAAACAAATAGATTTGTTCAATCCCTTGCTCCTGACCAAATATAACAATAAACGTAACAATAGATCCGTATCCAAAGGTATTAAAGAACGAGATCATGGCTGGGTACCAGCTTCGTTTCTCTATCATTGATCCCCAAAATGTAAAGGGTTCATCTTTAAGCGTTTTGTTTTTAATATTGTCTGGAGTTCTGAACTTCGTTAGTGAAAATAAAACAAACGCAATCGTCCCTAAACTAACAGAAGTATAGATAAGTACCGAGAATGAAAAATTTTGATAGAGATAAATACCAAGACTCGGGGCTATAATCATACCAATTGTGACACTCAGCCCGAAATACCCCATGCCTTCCCCAATACGTTTCTTAGGTACTAAATCAACAGCGGCTGTTCCGTTTGTCGTAGACGACCACCCCCAGGCTAAACCGTGAATAAACCGGAAGGCCAAGAAGATAAGTACTGCTGTAGTGAAGGAATAGAGTAACGTAATAACTAATAAGGAAACGGACCCTAAAAGAACGAGTCGTTTTCTTGATTGCGTCTGCAATAAATGTCCAATAAACGGTCTGCTAAGGATTGCTCCAATGGAGAAGAGTGTTGTCACAAGACCAACTTGAAACTTTGAACCGCCAAGCTCTTCCATATAAGGAGGTAAAGTCGGGATGAGCATTTGAAAGCTCATAAAAGTAAACCAATTGGCTAGAATTAAAAAGATAAACGATGAGTTCCATAACTTCTCAGGCTGATTCGTCATTTAACCCCTTCTTTCCTCGGTCAGTAGTATGTGTAAATATTTCTATTTTAACAAAGGCAAATGAAAAGAGCTCATAAAAAACCCTAACACCATTTTGAAGGTGTTAGGGTTTTTCAATAAGCTCATATTCGGTGGGTTTTAAATTTCTCTGCCATCAAAGGCCTCTTCATAAAAGTGACCAATAATCGTTTTAACAACAGCGTAAAACGGGATCACGAATAATAGGCCAAGGAATCCTGCTATGCTTCCGGCAGCTAATATGAGGGTGATAATCGTAAGCGGGTGAATACTCAGGGCTTTCCCCATAACATTTGGTGAGATTAAATTCCCTTCGATTTGCTGAGCTACAACCATAATAATAATCACATACCAAATCATGAATGGATCTTGGAAAAAGGCAGCTAATATTGCCGGTATGACCGCTAAATATGGACCTGCAAATGGAATGACGTTTGTAGCCATCCCGAATAACGCTAGTGATAATGAATAGTGGAGTCCAATGATGGTATACCCGATAAATAGCAATACACCCACGCAGAAACTCACCGTTAACTGTCCTTGAATGAAGGAGGAAAGGGTGTGATCAATTCGCTTAAACAAGCGAGTCAAACTGGCCGCCCGCTTATCCTTGAAGAATTTTGCCAGGAAAGGCTGAAGTTTCTCTCCATCTTTCAACATGTAAAAAAGGAAAAACGGAACAAGGATGAGTAAGAATAAGAATTGTACAAGGGATGTGACCATTCCTATTACAAAGGTTGTAAGAGCTCCGGTGATTTCCTGCGCTCTCGAGAATAGTTCATTTTGAGCATCTGTAATCGCTGCAGAGAACTGGTCTGGAATAATTTCCTGGTTACTTTGCCAATAGTTAATAATGCTTTCTACCTCACGAATCATGGCAGGTAAATTATCAACAAAGCGTGTAAATTGTTCTTGTGCAATTGGAGCGATAAACGTCACAATTAAATAGACAGTAATGACGAATAAAATAAACACGCAAAAAATCGCCAAGATTCTATGTACCCGGTACCTTTCTAGAAGGTGAACAATGGGTCTTGAAATATAATAAAGAACCCCTGCTGTAATAAGGGGGAAGGCGATTGCCCCTAAATATGTAAAGATGGGTTGGTATACATATTCAATGTGCTTTAAAATCCAAAAAAGCAAACAAACCAAAATGATTCCCACTAAGGTTTGAAACCACTTCTTATGGTACATTCGTGACCACTACTTTCTTATTTTGAGTCTTATCCTAATTATAGAATGTTCGATACAAAATGGAAATTCCCTTTTTTGCATTTACGTATTCGTATAAATCCTTTTGATACTGAATAGAGACGTTTCCGTCAGCTTAATGGAGCTTAAGGTGGGCCTGGAAATCACTCGCTTTCCGCGGGCGAGCTGACGAGCCTCCTCGGGAAAACCACCCTGCGGGGTCTCGTCTACCTCTCTCTCCCGCAGGAGTCTCGCAATTTCCAGGCCCACCTTTGCCAAATGTGCAAAGACGGAAACGAGCCATATATGGGATGTGAGGGTGGGGGGAGAACTTACAATAAGCGGTCCGTTCACCCAATTAACATTAGGGCTTGCTGTGGGACTGCGAGACTCCCGCGGGATAAGGAGCCTAGGCAAGACCCCGCAGAGAGCGATAGCGAACGAGGAGGCTTGCCAGCTCCCCGCAGGAAAGCGAGTTGTCCCACAGCAAGCCCTAGCCTTACATACGCTAACGGACCCATCCTTACCTGGTGTTATCTCAGTTTCAGCTCTTCTTGCTAAAATGAAAGCAATTCTTTTTATATGGTTCCTATTTTGTAAATTATGGGATATATTTGAGTGTATAGTATGGAAGAAGAGGGTGCTTCTGTGGAAGTATATGTAGCGCGACAGCCTATATTTAATAATGAATGTAATGTAATGGCTTATGAACTCTTATACAGAGGTTCTAAGCATGATCAAAGCTTTGCTGGGATTGATGGGGATCGGGCCACTGCTGAGGTTGTTATGAATAGTTTCTATAATATGGGGTTTAAACACATATCTGGTCAGAAGAAGTGTTTTGTGAATTTTACTGAGAATCTATTAAAAAGTGAACTCGCTTTTTGCTTTCCTCAGCATCAACTTGTCATTGAATTACTAGAAAACATTCCGCTGACAAAAGAACTTGTTAACACGTGCAGAATGTTGAAGAGTAAAGGGTATCAAATTGCTCTGGATGATTATGTTTTCCAAATGCATAATCCATACACAGAAGATTTACTCCGCTATGCAGATATAGTGAAAGTTGATATTCGTCAGTATTCTTCAGAAGAAATAAAGGCACTTAAAGAACAAGTAGCTCCCTATACGCTTGAACTTTTAGCGGAAAAGGTAGAGACATATGAAGAATTTATACAATGCAGATCATTAGGGTTTGAATACTATCAAGGATACTTTTTTAGCAAACCGGTCATTATGACGTCTTATGATACATCCTTCCAACCCTTTCAACATATTGAGTTAATGAAAGAACTAGCTCGTCCTCAACCAGATGTGACAAATGTGGCTAAAAAAATAGAGAATGATCTTTCTCTATCTTATAAATTATTGAAATTAATAAACTCGGTAGCGTACCGACGTATTGAGCCTATAAAATCAATAGTCCAAGCCATTATGCTACTGGGATTTGATGAGGTGAAAAAGTGGTCCTATGTACTAATGCTGAAGGAGATGGGGGCCAAAGCCGATTCTGCTCCTTATGAAATAATGAAGTTATGTTACATACGGGCAAGGTTATGTGAGAGGGTTTCCTTTTTAGTAGGAGAGGATCGTGAGTCTTCTAGTTTTTTCTTAACAGGGATGCTATCGTTTATTGATGTATTCTTGCAGCGACCGATGGAGGAAAGCATAGAGGATTTGCCCTTGCACAGTGACATTAAGGATGCTCTTACTGAAGGTACTAATCGTTATGGACATGCACTGCAATTATGTAAATCGATTGAGGTCGCGGACTGGGAAGGCATTGGTGATCTTTGTCTTTTACTCAGTGTAGACCAAGGGGACTTGTTTACGGAGTATCGTCAAGCTATTGAGTGGGCTCAGAATTTATTAGAGATCTATGAGCAGTATAGCCATACATAATGGTATAAGGAAACATCGATGTCTTAGCTTTTTTGTCGTGATCTGTCACCAAGATACCCGCCATTACTTATCTGAATTATGTTATAATTTAACACGAATGTCCGCAGAGGAGCCAGAATATGAAGACACCAGTTGATTTATTTACAGACAAAGTACATTTGCTTACACATGCTGAGCGTCACGTTCTAGCCTATATTGAATCCCACTTACCAAATGCAAAGCGTATGTCTTTGACAGAAATGGCGGAAGAAAACAATGTAAGTACGACTACGGTTGTAAGGATGTGCCACCATCTTGGTTTGAACGGATTTGCTGAGCTAAAGTATGTACTCAGAGATCATCATTCTTCTTCTGTTCGAAGAGCTGATAATATAGTAGACCAATATAAGTATGTTTTAGAACACGCGTTAGGTTCAATTGATGCTAAAGCAATTGAAGAAGTCACTGATGCTATGAAGAATGCTGTAAGAATTGTGGTCGTGGCCATTGGGTTAACAAAACCGCTTGGAGAGTACGTAAGTAAGAAACTTATGCAGATGAATAAGACAAGTACGTATTTGTACGAGCTACATATGATTCATCTTTTGCCAAGCTGGATTGAAGAAGATGATTTAGTGTTATGTATCTCTTCGAGTGGTGAAGTGGAGCTACTGCTTGATTTGATCGAACAGTTGAATGCTCGTCGGATCCATTCTGTGGCTATTACCAATGCAAATTCTAGCTCACTAGCACAGCTTACTTCCCAATCCCTGAATGCCAGGGTGCCTAAGACCTCATATGCAGGCTTTGACATAACGACAAGATCAACGTTAACACTCCTTTTAGATATGATATTTGAATCCTACATTCGTAAGACATTAAAACCATGAGGGGGAATCCATGTGACTTGGAAAACAACATTTGAACAGTGGAAGCAATATGAGGATTTAGAAACAGATCTCAAAACGAAGCTTGAGGAGCTAGAAGAAAATTCTTCAGAACTAGAAGATGCTTTCTATAAAACGCTTGAGTTTGGAACAGGTGGAATGCGAGGTCTGCTAGGTCCTGGTACGAACCGAATGAACACATATACCATCCGAAAAGCTGTAGAAGGACTTGCTTTATACATGCTTGACCATGTCGAGGGAGCTCGTGAAAAGGGAGTAGCGATCGCATATGATTCTCGCTATAAGTCAAAAGAATTTAGTATTGAAGCGGCTAGAGTTTTAGGAGCCCATGGTATTAAAGCGTATGTATATGAGTCGCTTCGTCCTACTCCTTATCTTTCTTTTGCTGTTCGTCACCTTCAAACAGCAGCGGGAATTATGATTACGGCTAGTCACAACCCACCAGAATATAATGGATTTAAAGTATATAATGATCAAGGGGCACAAATGCCTCCTAATGAAGCAAATAAATTAGTATCGTACGTCAATGACGTGGAGAGCGAATTGACTGTTCAGGTACGAGAGCAGGATGAGATCGAACAATCCGACTTGCTTACTTGGATTGGAGAAGATGTAGACAAAGCATACACGGAACGCTTGCTTGGAATTATTCGCAATCCACAAATGATAAAAGAACAATCGGATATTTCAATCGTCTTCACTCCTCTTCATGGAACAGCGTATCAACCTGTGTTAGATGGACTAGAGCAAGCTGGTTTTAAGAACGTACATGTTGTTGAAGAGCAAGCTAAACCAGACCCAGAATTCTCTACAGTCTCTTCTCCAAATCCTGAAGAACACCAAGCCTTTGCTAAAGCCATTGAACTAGGAAAAGAAAAAGGGGCAGACCTTCTGATTGCTACAGACCCAGATGCCGACCGTTTAGGAGTAGCCGTTCAGAATGAAGAAGGGGAGTATGTAGTGCTAACGGGTAATCAACTCGGGACATTAACGATTGACTACCTCCTTTCAGAGACGAAGCCTCTCCCTGAAGATGCTACGGTTATTAAGACGATTGTTACGACCGAAATGGGCCGTAAAGTTGCTGAGCATTATAATGCTCGTATGATCGAAACATTAACAGGCTTTAAATTTATTGCAGAACAAATTGAATCCTTTAACGAAAACGGAACCGGAACGTTCTTGTATGGTTTTGAAGAAAGTTATGGGTACTTAGTGGACGAGTATGTTCGCGATAAAGATGCGGTTCAAGCAGCGATTACAGCAAGTGAGTTAGCTGCACACTGGCGTGGGCAAGGTAAGACACTTTATGAAGCACTAACAGGGCTATATGAGCAGCACGGCTATTACTTAGAAGGCTTGCATTCTCTTACGTTAAAAGGGAAAGAGGGCACAGAGAAGATCCAGCAGATTATGGACCGTTTCCGTCAAGACCAACCCACTCAGTTCGGTTCATATCGTGTAATCGCTGTGGAAGATTATTCAGATCAAACCCGTACATTTTTAGACGGAAGCGAATCTGAAACGATTCAACTACCTCAGGAGAATGTAGTAAAATACGTTTTAGAAGAAGATGCATGGTGTTGTTTACGCCCATCTGGAACAGAACCGAAGATCAAGTGTTACTTCGGGGTGAAAACAGATGCTTACGAAACAAGCTTGGAACGGTTGGATGAATTAAAAGAAGCAATGGTTTCTAAAATGGAAGGTGTCATTGAAGGCTCAGTAAAATAATAGTTAAGACGCCTGTTTTCTTGTGTAGAAAACAGGCGTCTTTTTTTATGTCTGTTTTTAGGATACCTGCTTCTGAGTCGGGAAAACTGATATTTATAATGAACTCTTTTTTTTAAGGGGTAATGGATGCGTAGTACAAATAAGTAAGGTGTAAACGTTATGATTGGGCTTTTCTTTACACGACGAGTGAACCATCATAGCTGATTGTAAAGGTGTATGCTAACAAACAACAAGTGAAGACTATTATTTTATTGACAAATCTGCGAGGACAGATTATGATAAAGGTAATTAAATAGTCGTTTCCTTCCTAAAGGGGAGTAGCTGTACAATAAAGTCGTCATTGCGAGAGAGATCTCCGGCTTTATTGGCAACGTTCACGTTGTTAGCAAGACCTTTACACAATCCTGTGTAAAGGTCTTTTTTGATGGCCTTTACCACATGTGGTAAAGGCTATTTTTTATACTGTTAGATAAAGGAGAAAAGACATGGAACTTCAGTTGTTATTTGAGTATGGATGGGTGTTGCTTGTATTAGTACTATTAGAGGGCATTTTGGCAGCGGATAATGCTCTTGTGCTAGCAGTAATGGTAAAGCATTTACCTGAAGAGCAGCGAAAGAAGGCATTATTTTACGGGTTAGCAGGAGCATTTATTTTACGAACTGGGTCGTTATTTATTATTTCGTTTCTTATTGATGTATGGCAAGTTCAAGCGATTGGAGCAGCGTACTTAATCTTCATCTCGATCAATCATCTGTGGAAACAGAAGGTGAAGCGGAAGAAGTTAGATGAGGGCGCTGAGGAACCAGAAGGAAAGAAGAGTGGTTTTTGGATGACGGTTTTCAAAGTAGAGTTAGCAGATATGGCCTTCGCGGTCGATTCTATATTAGCAGCTGTTGCTCTTGCGGTTTCCTTACCTGAAACACCTCTTCCGGTTATCGGCAGTCTTGATGGTGGTAAGTTTCTTGTTGTCTTAGCAGGTGGAATAATCGGGATTATCATTATGCGATTTGCAGCGAACAAGTTTGTAGACTTACTGAAGCGTAAGCCGGGGTTAGAAACAGCTGCCTTCATCATTGTTGGTTGGGTTGGTGTAAAGCTTGTCGTGACCGTCCTAGCTCATCCATCCTTACACGTTCTTTCGCATGATTTTGCCCACTCTGTACTGTGGAAGTCCATATTCTATAGCGTGTTGGTTCTAATTGCAGTAGGTGGATGGTTCTTATCAAGTTCTGAAAAAGAGGGATCCTCAACTCAACATTCATAGGCGCTTTAAAAGAGAAGTTCGTTTTAGAACTTCTCTTTTCCTTTTGTAAGTTCGTCTCATGCGTAAACTATGCTTGCTTTATGGAATTAGTGGAACTATTCCACATTGTTCAAATATGTAATAAACTTTAAATGAATAAGATCAGGGATATTAGTTGGGGCTAAGCTTTAGTAAAAGGTTTACTCTGATCGCGATTAGAGAAAAGAATAGGGAGGAGGGATTCTATGGGCAAATCAGTACAAGATAAAGCATCACAGCTTCAATATTTAACAAACCGATTCCAAATATTGTCTCAAGTCGTTGAAGCGATAGACTCAACGGATGCAGAAGCCGAAGATTTGGATCGTCTTTTACAAATGATGAAAGATCTTGAAGGGAAAGTCGAACGGTTTAAGAAAGACTGGGAGGCTGAAGGCTAATGAGGCAACTAAAATCAATTATGTTAGCGATCTGGCTTCTTTTTATTGTTTATGCCTTTTTCTTAGCCCCTATAAAAGACGGGGGGATGAACTATCTCAAGCAAATCATTACAATGGACTCACCTGACCCGCTACTAGTAGCCGTATTTAGTCTGTTAGGAGTCTGGCCTATGGTGTTTGGGATTCTTCTACTCTCAAAAGACAAAGCAACCATACCAGCGTGGCCGTTTGTACTTGGTTCATTCGCTTTAGGAGCTTTTGCTCTATTTCCATATTTCATATTTCACTACGAGAAGCGAAATCGAACGAATCGAACATCACAAAGGCTTTATCACATTGTAACCAATCCGTCTTTTGCATTAACCCTTTTGATTATAACTATATTATTACTGCTATATGGACTAGTTTATGGAAACTTTACAGACTATCAACAAGCCTTTTGGGAATCGCGTTTTGTACATACAATGACCATTGATTTTATAATGCTGACGCTCCTTTCTCTACTCGGTATCTCCCATCATGCGTATTATCAAAATGATCACTCATTAAGAAGCTACTGGCCCTTAGGGTTTATTCCGTTGTTAGGACCGCTTTTCTATATTTTAATGGCTGGGAGAAGAAAAGTAGAAACAGAATAACCAATGTAAAAGCAGTACTAGTTCAGGTGTGGCCACCTGCACTAGTACTGCTTTTTAGCTAATCTTGCTTTAAATATCGTTTATCTTTCAGGAACAACTTCCAGTGGAGAATGAAAGCAGGAACCAGAATGCAAAGGCCGATGATATAGGCGATCAGTAGCTGATTAAACATCGTTGGATTTGTGAATCCTTCCTCAATGGTTAGGTGTGGATATACCATATAAGGCAAGTGGGCAGATCCATATGCATAAATAGCAAACCCATATTGAAGCACCACGAATACGACAGCTAAGCGTGAATATCCAAGTTGCCCATTTGGTCGCCTCACAAACAGTAACACGTACCCGATTAAAAATAGTGTAACAGACATGCCGAAGCCATAAAGGTTATCGCGGAAATTCTCAACGATCCAGGATGCTTCTGGTGGCATGGTGAAGATGGTTAAAACAGCAATGATTAATGACAAAGGACCAAGCCAAATGGCGTGCCGTCTGTACGTTTGATAGGCCGAGGCATCTCCTGCCTCACTTGCGTAATCGGCAAGAAATAACGCTGACAGAAACAAGGCTGTACTGAGTCCAAAGGCAATATGCATATATACCGTTACGCTTGATAAGAGCTTTCCGTATAAGAGCTGAGGATACCCTTCTTCAAAAGCAATAAATCCTCCGAGTGTAATCGGCAAGATACTTACAAGTAAAGAAGGAAGTAACACTCCTGTGACTCCAGATGTAATACGTAAAAGGTCTTTAAATCGCTCTGTTTTTCCTTCGAAGACCATAAACGTCGTACGAATGGTCAGTAAAATAAGTCCCAAACCAACTGGAAGCAAAAGAACAGTTGCTAACATTCCGGCTGCAAAGGGGAAGAAAGCAACCAGAGTAACAACAAATAAGACGAGAAATACATTGGTTACTTCCCATGTCGGGGATAGGAAGCGGTTGGCGATTTTAGAAGCCGTGGAATCTTTCTTCTTTCCATAAACCATCCCCCAAAAACCAGCTCCAAAGTCCATGGATCCCGTTATGGAGTAAAGGAAAAGAATGCTCCAAAGAATGGCGACTGCAAGTAAGGATTCTTCCATTTCTTATACCCCTTTCTCGACAAGTTCTGTTTCAACAGGATGACGCTTAAAATAGGAGACCATTACAGCTACAGTAACGACAAGGAGAATCGCATATAAGATTACGAATAAAGCGAAAAGGATTCCGACATTGTTAGCTTGTGTGGCTGCGTCACTAGTCTTTAAGACGTTGACAATCGTGTATGGCTGTCTGCCAATACAGCTGAAACACCACCCAGCCTCAATGCCAATAATCGCTAGTGGTCCTCCGCCTACAAATAGCGCAAGCATCCATCCAGGGAGCTCTTTTTTTAAAATCCATCTCCAGAAGATTGCCAGGAAGGATAGGCCGATTAGCATGGTACCAATCCCGACCATGACGTTAAATAACGTATGGACGAATAGAGGGGGCCACAGTTCTTCAGGATACTCATTAAGTCCTTTCACTTCGGTGTCGAATCGATCTCCGGCGAGGAAGCTTAAGGCGTAAGGAATCTCGATCGCATACTTTACTTCCTGATCTTCACGCGACGTCCAGCCTCCAACAGAGAGGGGGGCGTGTGTTGTAGTTTCAAATAACCCCTCAGCCGCCGCTAATTTTCTAGGGTTGTATTCATGAAGCATTTGGGCTGTTTCATGTCCATTAATTGCAGTAGAAAGGGACATGATTGCGCCGATATAAATCGCAAGTGTAATGCTTTTCTTATGATAATGGCGTTCCTGGTCTGAAATGTTGCTCTTTAAAAGACGAGCTGCAGCAATAGATCCAACCAAGAAGGCAACCGTCATATAAGCAGAAACCGTGACGTGGATAGCGGTCACGACAAAGCTTGGGTTGAAAAAGGCTCTCCAAGGATCAACGTTGATCACTTCTCCATTGGCATTCATTTCAAATCCAGTTGGTGTGTTCATCCACGCGTGCGCATCTGTAATTAAAATAGCTGACGCAGCAGCGCCAATCGCAACGGAAGTAATACTAATTAAACGTAGCCATGTTGGCAGACGATCCGCTGCATAAAGGTAAATAGACATAAACACAGCTTCAATTAAGAAGGCAAAGATTTCAATTTGGAAAGGCAGAGCAATAACCTGGCCAACAATTTGCATAAAACCAGGGAATAATAGCGAAATTAAAACCCCGACAATCGTACCTGATGCAATGGAAACGGCTAAGAGGATGGCAAAGCCCTTCGTCCATCGTTTCGACATAATTTTGTAGTCTTCATCTTTGGTTATAACATACATGATTTCAGCCACAATGATCATCAGGGGAACGCCAACCCCGATGGTGGCATAAATAATGTGAAAGCCCATCGACGTGCCAAATAAAGCACGTGCAAGCATAACTGTATCCACCACTACTCACCTCTTCATTCGTTTCATATCTGTTTTAGTTATGCCGTGCCCTATTGGAAATTATGCATGGATTTGGGGATGGTCCCAATATAGTTTCCGGGTCGTTTGTGGGTTAGGTTAATTGGGAATGTAAGATGGCAGGAGGGATAAAACGATGGCAAAAATTTTGGTCATGTACCCACAACCAACGGATAAACAGAAATTTAAAGATCAACACGAAGAAGTCCACCTGCCTTTAGTTAATTCTGTAGAGGGTGTAAAGGATATCGTTATTCATTCTGTTAGCCAAACCGTTAACGTAAAGGAAGATGTTTATTTAGTCGTAGAGATTGAATTTGATAATCAGGAAATATTGCAACAAGCACTCTCTTCCGAACAGTGGCAAAAGGTTCAAGCGGATGTAGACAATCTTATGGAATACCTTACGGAAGCCCCAAGCATGATTATTACACAATAAAACAAAACCCGGTCTCGCCACGAAGGCGAAACCGGGTTTTGTCACTTCTTTTCAAAAAACTAGTGTTGATTTGGGGCTGTTATCTTCAAGAGAATCATAAACGGAAACCTTATTCGTTTGAAAGTCGTTCAAAACGTTTCAGAGCACTAAGGGTGCCTTCTGTAAGAATACAGCTCCAGTCTTGTTTAGCTTTCTCCCATGCCTCAGGATAGTCATTCCACTCCCATGTTGGAGTGAGCTTCCCATGTTCTTCGATCTTTTCTACAAAGAAATCTAAATTGTCTTCAATTTTAAATTCAGGAATCCCAAAGCTAGGCGAATCCGGTGATGGAATGAATTTAAGTGGGAAAGGTACATATTTTTCCCAATTCTCCCTATCTAACTTAACAAGAGATTGTACGGCTTTTGTTAATTGTCGTTCTACTTTCTCTGTACGCTGCGACGGAATCATGGCGAATAGTCTTAAGTAACAGTAGATCTCGTGCTCTGATTTAAACGATTCTAATTGTAGGAAATGTTGCATGGCCTGGTCGATGAGTTTTGGAATATGTAAGGCCGTTACGTACTCTTCGAATAAATATAAGTACCCAATCAATTCCGCGCTCGGGTTCCCCCAATTTTCATCAATCCAAGACATACCGTTTTCGTGAACAGTCCACCAAAAAGCATGAGGATAGTCGTTACTCTTCATCGGTACGGCTAGCCATCCCTGTCTTTCTTCTAGGAACGAATATTCTAAATATCTGATTGCTTCACGGATCATCGTGTCTGCTTTAGGTTCATCTGCAAATCGAACTAAGTGTTGCAGGGCAACAGAAGTGGCGATAGGAGATGAATCCTTAAGCTGGATATCTGGTTCAAGTCCTTGCCCAAAGCCTCCGTCCACATTTTGATAGGCGTGCAAAGCGTTTAAGACCTCATCCGCTGTTCCGTTTTCAAATTCGTATGCGAAAAGCGCCTGCTCAAGAGGTCGCCCCTTCATCAAGATCCAGTTACGAGCTCTTTTAAATGCATCGTGTGATAATTGTTTCAAGCAAATCCTCTCCTTTTTCTCCATTGTATCATCTCTTTGTCTGTTCGCCTTGTGAATAGCGTTATATCGAAGTATGAACTTCCAATAAATGATGGGTATTGAACCTAATGTCTATTACACAAATTAGCTGTAAGAACAATTTCTTAATAGTAGGAGTAATGTGTATGAAGGACAAACGGTGGGACTTACTGGCTCTGGCATCGATTCCACTTATGATGACCCTTGGAAATTCCATGTTAATTCCTGTTCTGCCTCTCATGGAACGAGAGATGAATATTACTTCGTTTCAGTCTAGCTTAGTAATCACGATTTATTCAGTTATTGCAATTCCGCTCATTCCTGTGTTCGGATATTTTTCTGATAAATGGGGGAGGAAAAAAGTTATTATTCCGAGTCTTATCACCGTAGCGATAGGAGGGGGGATTGCAACATTTGCGGCATGGTCGTTACCAAATCCGTATTGGCTGATCTTAGTAGGCAGGTTTATACAAGGTATTGGAGCATCTGGTGCGTTTCCTGTCGTCATCCCGACAGTTGGAGACATGTTCAAGGACCAAAAAGAAATAAGTAAAGGACTCGGGATCATTGAAACGGCAAACACATTTGGAAAAGTGCTTAGCCCTGTGTTGGGAGCTTTTTTAGCTGTTGTTGTGTGGTACCTTCCATTTTTGTTTATACCCATTCTGTCTTTGGTCTCCATACTATTGGTGATCTTCCTTGTTAAGGTGCCAAAAGAAGAGGAAAAAGAAGTGGAGTTAACACTGCGTAAGTTTATAAAGAATACGAAAGATTTAATTATGGAAAATATGCACTGGATCTTTTCCGTTTTTGTAACGGGCGGCGTGCTCATGTTTATATTATTTGGTTTTTTGTTTCATTTCTCTAATGTATTGGAAGATGATTTTAAGAAGCTGGGTTATGCAAAAGGTTTATACTTAGCCGTTCCTCTCCTATTCCTCTGCATCGCATCCTACACGTCAGGATGTAAAATTGGGGAAAATAAAGTCATGATGAAGTGGTTGATTGTAGCGGGTAATAGCATCGCTGCACTAAGTTTCTTATTCATCAACGACAACACAGGATTAGCTCTGTTTTTAGTTATTTTATCAGTGGCGGGGGCGGGGATCGGAACTGCTTTACCTTGTATGGATGCTTATATTACAGAAGGTGTCCCTAAGGAGGAAAGAGGAACGATTACCTCAATCTATAGTAGCATTCGCTTTGTTGGTGTAGCTGCTGGTCCTCCTGTAATTGCTGTTATGATGAAAGAAATGCCAGGATTTATTTATTATAGTTTTTCAGTTCTATGTATTCTCCTAGTTCTCGTGAACTGGTTATCCTTAGATACAAGAAAAGAGGGCTAACACTTGTTTTTCCTACAAGTGTTAGCCTTTTTGAATTTCTTCAGCTACCATCCACCCAGACAGTGAGGTTCCAAGCGTGCCTGCCCCTGGGAAAACAGTATCCCCGCAGGCATAAACACCATCAAGGCCCGTATAAACAGATTGATGATGCAACCAACTGAACCTTCCATTTGGGATGTATCCCCCCACACGACCTTTATCTCGTTTAACAAACCGTTCGAATGTAACCGGTGTCCCTGGCATTAAGACATCAATGGTTGATCTAAAGTCGGGGAAATGTTTTTCAATGCCATTTAGTATTCGTTCGGTATACTTATCTTTTAAATCTTCATAGTCATCCCGCTTCCACCACTGCGCGACCTCTGTGTGAGTAGAGATCGTGATTGCTCTTTTATTAGGAGGAGCCATTTGGGTGTCACCCTTACCAGACAAGGAGAGAAGAAACTGGTTTCCTTCTGAAAGTGGTTTCGCTTTATCTTGAATGATTTGGTGATATAACACGTCCTCTGAAAAGGCGTCTTCTACTCCTATATAAAGCATAAACGCTCCCCAGGAAGAGGTGAGGTTGTCTTTTTGGATTGCGGATTGCTTATGAACTTCTTGGTCGAACAGTTGGTGAAAGTTATGAAGAGAGTTATTCAGTACGACTTTAGAGGCTTCGTATTGGCGTTCTCTGCGGCTTTTGACAACCCAGCGTCCATCTTTTGGAGTAATATGGAGGGCTGGTCTTCTGAGTACAACCTCTCCGCCATTCGCCTTGATGGATTCCGCCAACTTCTCAGCTATAGTGGCAAGTCCTCCTTTTACTGAAAAAGCACCTTTATGAAACGTTTGTAGGGCTGCATATCCAAGAAAGGCAGGACACTGGTCCGCAGTCGTTTGAACACTGTCCATCAACTGTCCATTCAAGAAGGACATAAATGCCTCATCTTGATGAAGGTTATATGATTTAAGCCGATCCATTACCGTTTGAGTCATGTATGGAGTGAGTGCGATTGAATTAGGGTTCACGTATTTAAGAAGCTTTGGCCAGTCTTTCCAACGGTTTGGTGGGAATACCGGCAGATCTAAGAGGAGCTGGTCAATGCGAGAGCCGATTCTAAAGACTTCTTCATAAAAACGTTTCACTTGTTGGCTGTTAGTAGGGAATACTCGATCGACCTCTTGATACCATTGGTCTGTTTTCTGATAGTAATGAATCGTATCATCTGGTGTATAAATGTTCATGATCGTTTCAAGGGAGGTCATAGGAGGTAACTCCATTTCAAGCTCTTCAAACAGCCGTTTTAGTACACCACCTTCTTCAAACCCCATCCCAACAGTAGCACCAGCCCCGAAGCGGTACCCATGGCGATCGAATTTGCCAGCACAACCTCCAAGCTCACTAGAGGCTTCAAGCACAGCAACCGAATATCCCTTTTTAGCAAGCCTTGCAGCTGACGTTAATCCTCCAAACCCTGCGCCAACAACAATCACATCATACCGCTCCATATCCATACACCCTCTCACGAAACTTTACACCCATTATACAGCACCCCCCTCACACTGTCTTACATTAGTAGGCTAAAGCGTGCCAGACACGCGTTACTGCTTTAGAGACATGCAGGGTGTCTGGCACGCCTCAATGCTTTAGAGGACTGCAGGGTGTCTGGCACCCTGCAGTGCATTACTGTGGTGAAGCGGGTGGCTTTGTTTTGAGAGTGAGGTGTGGTACGTTGGAGATAGATAGGTTTTACTCTTAAAGGAGGCAACACCATGCCAAAGCATTCTTTTCAACTCACAGCAGAATGGCCCGGTGGGCGCAATACTGTTGGTCAAATAGAGACAGATCGATTGAAAACCGAAATTTCAATTCCGCCAGAGATGGATGGACCAGGAGTGGGGACGAATCCTGATGAAATGCTTCTTGGAGCGGCGGCAACGTGTTATATCATCACACTTGGCGCGATGATTGAACGCGCTGAACTCCCACTTCATGAGATGAGCATGACTTCAGAAGGAATTGTGGATGTAACGAAAGGGGTCATTTCGTACGAAGAAATCATTCACCGCCCAGTAGTTTCTCTAAAAGAAGGGGCCACAGAGGCTCAGTTTGAGAAGCTAAAGAAGCTAGTCGAAAAGGCTGAAGCAAGCTGCATGATCTCAAGAGCGGTACAGGGCAATGTGAAGATTTCGCTTGAACCAACTCTCTCGATTCAATAACTTTAGCATAGTGAAGCGTGCCAGGCACCCTGTAAGACTTTACAGTATGAAAGCGTGTCTGGCACGCCTTGGTACGTTAGTGTGATAAAGCGCACGGAGGAGTGTTTTTTCGTTGCGTGAGATTGTAAAATAAATTATAGTGTAAGTGTACAATGGATTTTGACAATCGAATAGTTCCTTCGGGGTCGGGTGCAAATCCCAACCGGCGGTGATCAAGATTCGTCTTGCTAGCCCGCGACCCGCAGAGCATGCTCTTGCGGTTGATTTGGTGAGAAACCAGAGCCGACGGTAAAAGTCCGGATGGGAGAAGGAATAAGAGTAGACTTTACTGGTGCAAAGTAAAAACCAGCAGTAGTCAGAAAATTCTGGACGTATGTCCGTTTTTTAACACTCAATTTAGACCCTGGGGTAAGTGTATCTTCCTCAGGGTTTTTTATATGGAATGAGACAGGAGGTGGCAATGTGAACCAGGATAAGATGTATATGAGAACAGCCATTGAAATGGCTCAGGCTACCCAGGGCCAGACTTCACCAAATCCAGCCGTTGGAGCTGTTGTGGTTAAGAATGGAGAAGTGATCGGTATGGGTGCTCACCTAAAAGCAGGGCATGCGCACGCTGAAGTCCATGCATTGAACATGGCAGGAAGTGATGCTGAGGGAGCGACCATTTATGTCACGCTCGAGCCTTGCAGTCACCACGGCAAAACGCCACCCTGTGCAGACCGTATTGTGGAAGCAGGGGTTAAACGAGCTGTCATTGCTACTCTTGATCCGAATCCTCAGGTAGCCGGACGGGGTGTAGAGAAGCTGAAGAAAGCAGGCATTGAGGTCATCATCAATGTATTAAAAGAACAAGCAGATGATCTGAATGAAGTCTTTTACCACTATATTTCAACAAAAACACCTTACGTGACTCTTAAAAATGCAATGTCACTAGACGGGAAGATTGCAACGGTTACGGGTGAAAGCCAGTGGATAACTGGTGAAGAGGCAAGGGCTGATGTTCATCAGGATCGTCATAAACACGATGCCATTTTAGTCGGTGTGAACACGGTCATTCAAGACCAGCCGCGGCTAACGACGCGTTTACCTGATGGAGGAAAAAATCCTATTCGCATTGTACTGGATACGCATTTGCGCACTCCTGTTGAAACACCCCTCATTCAAAACCCCGATGCCCCAACTTGGTTAGTAGCAGGGAATAAAGTTACGAAAGAACAAATCGAAAAATATAAAGCATTTCCACATGTGGAAGTCCTCACTGTAGCTAATTCACATGTAAACGTAGAAGAGGCTCTCCATCTGCTTGGAGAAAAGGGGATTACCTCCATTTATGTAGAAGGAGGAGCGACAGTGAATGATGCATTCTTGAGAGCAGGTTCTGTACAGCAGGTCATTACTTATATCGCTCCTAAAATGATCGGAGGTCAAGATGCCCCGACGCCTGTTGGTGGTCAAGGAATCCATGCCCTCAAAGAAGCTCTAAACCTTCAAATGAAAGAAGTTGTTCATCTTGGCAACGACTTGAAAATCGTATCTAAACCTAACTGTTAGAGGTGAAACGATGTTTACTGGAATTATAGAAGAAATGGGTTCTGTAAAAGGAATCAAACAAGGACAAGAAGCAATGGAAATCACGGTAACGGCTCAAACCGTTTTAGAAGATGTCCATCTCGGGGATAGCATATCCGTTAACGGCGTATGCTTAACGGTAACAGAGTTTACTTCCCAAGAAGCGCGGTTTGATGTAATGCCTGAGACATTTCATGCAACAAATTTACGTGAAATCAAAACAGGAAGCAAGGTAAACCTGGAACGCTCAATGAAAGCAGATGGACGTTTTGGCGGTCATATGGTTTCAGGGCACGTAGATGGTGTAGGAACAATTACGAGTAAGAAACAAGACTCCAATGCTATTTATTATACGATTGAGCTTCCGGAAGATTTAATGGACTATTTTGTTTATAAAGGCTCAGTTGCCGTAGATGGCACAAGTTTAACGGTATTTGGTGTAGAAGGGCAGACCATTACCATCTCCCTTATTCCTCACACAGTAGAGCACACCGTTCTTGGTGATAAAGGCGAAGGGGACCGTGTAAATATTGAGATTGATATGCTTGGCAAATACGTTGTTAATTTCTTATCCAAGCAACAGCAACAAGCGAAATCCTCGTCGATTACAGAAGGGTTTCTAGCAGAAAACGGATTTAAATAATCCATAAAAAATGGAGTGAACGAATATGTTCGATTCAATACAAGATGCGCTAAACGATTTGAAACAAGGAAAAGTCGTCATTGTTTGTGACGACGAAGATCGTGAGAACGAAGGCGATCTGATTGCGCTCGCTGAACATGCAACACCTGAAGTGATCAACTTTATGATCACATATGGGAAAGGGCTTGTGTGTACTCCTGTAACAGAAGAACTAGCTGAGCGTTTAGAGCTTTTCCCAATGGTTGAACGAAACACCGATCCACATGGAACAGCTTTTACAGTAAGCATTGACCATAAAACAACTTCAACCGGGATCTCAGCCGCAGAGCGTTCTGTTACGGTTCAACAGCTTTTAAACAAAGAAGCAAAGTCTCAAGATTTCAAGCGTCCAGGTCACGTCTTCCCTCTTCTTGCTAAAGAAGGTGGTGTTCTTCGCCGAGCGGGTCATACAGAAGCGGCGGTAGATTTGGCTAAATTGGCAGGGGGCCAGCCCGCTGGTGTGATTTGTGAAATTATTAAAGACGACGGCGAAATGGCGCGAGTACCAGATCTCCGTCAGATGGCCGATGAGCATAACTTAAAGATGGTTACGATTCAAGACCTTATTCAATATCGAAATCGTGAAGATAAGCTCGTCCAACGAGAAGTTGAAATTAACCTCCCAACGGAATACGGTGAGTTTAGAGCTGTTGGATATTCGAATGAGATTGACGGAAAAGAACACGTCGCTCTTGTAAAAGGCGATATTAAGCCAGGTGAACCTACTCTTGTTCGTGTGCATTCAGAGTGCCTCACTGGAGATGTATTTGGTTCTTACCGATGTGACTGTGGTCCACAGTTACATGCTGCTTTAAAGCAAATTGATGAAGCTGGCCAAGGTGTATTGCTATACATGCGTCAGGAAGGCCGAGGGATTGGACTCCTCAATAAAATGCATGCTTATAAGCTACAAGAGCAAGGCCTAGATACGGTTGAGGCAAATGAAAAATTAGGATTTGCTGCTGACCTTCGTGATTACGGAATTGGAGCACAAATCTTAAAAGATCTTGGCATTACCAAATTAAATCTACTCACGAACAACCCTAAGAAAATCACAGGGTTAAAAGGTTATGGTTTAGAAGTCGTTGACCGCGTTCCCATTCAAATGGATCAACGCCTAGAAAATGAGCGCTATTTAAGCACAAAGCAATCTAAATTGGGTCACTTATTTCACTATTAATTCGAGGAGGAATCGTACATGGGACAAACATTTGAAGGACATTTAGTAGGGACGGGATTAAAAGTTGGGATTGTTGTTGGTCGATTCAACGACTTTATCACAAGTAAACTAAACGAAGGGGCTCAAGATGCCCTGAAGCGTCATGGTGTGGCAGAGAGTGACGTGGATGTAGCGTATGTGCCAGGAGCTTACGAGATTCCAATGATCGCAAAGCGCATGGCTGATACGGGCAAATATGACGCTGTAATTACGCTTGGTGCTGTTATTCGTGGTTCCACTCCTCACTTCGATTATGTGTGCGGAGAAGCCGCTAAAGGTGTTTCCCAGGCCTCTATGCAAACAGGAGTACCGGTAATTTTTGGTGTTATTACAACAGAAAACATCGAGCAAGCCATTGAACGTGCAGGTACTAAGGCAGGTAACAAAGGATGGGAAGCTGCAACCGCAGCCATTGAAATGGCAACATTAAATAAGGCTTTTGAACAATAAGTCGAATGGAAAAAGGGGGCCAATAGGCCTCCTTTTTATATTTATTGAAACAAAATTCAGAATACGCTCGTACATTATAGTAGTAACCGAACGATAAGGAGCGTGTTTGAATGGAACAGCAACGTTTAGAGCGCAAAATGGAAAGATACATAGAGATCGTAAGCCAGTTGAAGAGCAAGCTAAAGTGGTCTGTTTCGAACAATCAAACCTATATGATGATTGCTTCCATGTACATCGTGAATGAGAAAGAGTTTGATATGGACCGGTTTTTAGATATTAGTGAGTATATTAAAGATGAAGTGGGGTTGTTTTCGACTTTAAAATCACAAACTCGATTTACAACAGCCGCGATGCTTGATATTCATTTTGATACGCCTAAAGAAATGTTTCATAAATATTTAGAAGTGTATGAGGCTTTCGTTGATCAGAGATTCCAACGTGGGGTATTCACATATATTGCAGCTATGGTTCATTTTTTAAAGCATAAAGAACTTAATCTTCCGCTCGTTCAGCGTGCAAGGTCGATCTATAAGGGAATGCGCGTCGAACATCCATTTCTTACAACGAACATGGATTACCCGCTTTCTGTTCTGTTAGGAGAGGTAGATAAAGAAGAAGACGCCTTAATTAATTATGTGGAGGCCTTTTATGCTCATTTAAATGAGAATGGGTTTACGAAAGGGAATCAACTGCAATTTCTAAGTCATATCCTTGCCCTCCCTTCAGAGGAGTCAGAAAAGGTTCTGGTGGAGCGTGTACAAAAGGTCAAATCAACCTTTGTAGATTTTCGCTTGAAAGGAAAGCAAGCGTATTATCCGGAAATGGGTATGCTTTCTTTAATAGAAAATGGGGCAACGCATGTAAGCACTGTAAAGCAGCTTTCTAGTAAGCTTGATAAAGAGAAATTATTTAAATGGTATCCGGATATGAACGTAAAAATCACGACGAATATAGTTGTTAGTGAAATTACAGAAGATACAAATGTATCGGAGACGAATTTATATACAGCGATAGAAGCAATTGTGCAAGCTCAGCAGGCGGCTATGGTTGCTGTTTTGGCAAGTAGTTCAGCTGTAGTAGCTGGCGGTGGAGATGGATCATAAGGAAAGCGGACGCCCCTTTTGGTAAGGAGCGCCCGCTTTTTTCATTATTAGTATCCGTATCCGCCACTAAATGCGCCGGCACCGATGATGATAAGAAGAATAAATAACACAACGACTAAGGCGAATCCTCCGCCATAATTATGAGACATGTGTTCCACCTCTTTAATTTGAATTATAGTACTCTTTCATACCATATGCGTTTTCATCAAAAGAGGAAGGGCGAATGTCCCGGT
Source organism: Pontibacillus chungwhensis BH030062 (assembly GCF_000770675.1). Taxonomy (GTDB): domain Bacteria; phylum Bacillota; class Bacilli; order Bacillales; family BH030062; genus Pontibacillus; species Pontibacillus chungwhensis. The sequence goes on along the minus strand of NZ_AVBG01000002.1, from coordinate 166,360 downwards.
TTCATTTTATAATGTTAAATAAGTCATGAAGGATAAGAGTACTGACGTAATGAGCATAGCCACCAGGGGTCGCATCGCCTTTGATTTAATACTAGCTATACTAACATTTAGTCCTAAGCCACTCATCGCCATTGCTAATAAGAATGTAGTGATGTTTGACACACCCGTCAAGAAAGAGTCGGAAGTTGGAATAACTTCTCCCAACACGTACGTTCCAACTACACTCATAATGATAAAACCAATTAGGAACCAAGGGAAGTTGACCTGTGCCTGAGTATCATCATGGTGCTTACGACGCATCCAAAATACAAGGATGAAAGAAAGAGGAATCAGGAGTAGAACCCGCCCCAACTTAGCTAGCAAGGCCATACCAAGTGAATCTTCACCAGCTGGTTCAGCAGCCAGAGCCACGTGTGCAATTTCATGTAAACTTAAGCCTGACCAAATACCGTATTGTTCAGGTGTAATTGGAAGAAAAGGCCCGACAATCGTGTAGGCAATACCAAATACTGTTCCTACAAGAGCAATAATTCCAACGCTCAAAGCGGTATCTTCTTCCTTTGATTTTAAAATGGGGGATACTGCCGCAATCGCTGCAGCTCCACACACCCCGGTACCCACTGCAAGTAACATAGAAATCATCCAGTTTGCTTTAAGCCATCTTGATAAAACCATCGTTACGACAATGGCTACAATAATCGTGCCAGCTCCTTTGGCTAGTAAGCCTAGACCTTCATTTAACACAACATCTATGTTGAGCTTTAGGCCAAATAATATAATGGCAACCCGAAGCAATTTCTTCGTTGAGAATTGTAGACCAGGCTGAAGGGCAGTTGGATAACCAAATGCTTGGCGAAACACAATGGCTAATAGAATGGATGTGGCTAAAGCTCCTATATACTGAAACCCAGGAAGCTCTGCAAGAAGAATGCCCATAGCAGCTAATATAAAAGTAAATCCGATCCCACCGAAGAAAGGATATCGGGATAAGAATGTATACATAACGTGCACCTCCGTTCATTTATGTTACGCTCCTTATGGGTATAAGTTAAATAAATCATGTTAATATAGATTATAAGTAAATGCTTATAGTAAAGAGGTGGTAAAGGTGAATGACACATTTAAAGTATTTATTACTGTAGTGGAGCAAAAAGGTTTCTCTAAAGCGGCTGAATCTTTATATATGACACAACCTGCAGTAAGTCAGTACATTAAGTCCCTTGAGTCTAAGATGGGTGTACAGTTATTGGACCGTAATTATAAAAGAATAGTACCGACAAAAGCAGGGGAGATCGTTTATGAACACGCTAAGCAAATGATCGGTCACCAAGAAACGATGCATCATTTAATTCATGAGTTGTTTAATGAACCAAAAGGTGAGCTCTCCATTGGAGCAAGCTACACGTTTGGCGAATATGTACTCCCTCGTATTATTGCAAAAATGCGGAAAGAGTATCCTTCTATTCACCCAAGGATCCATATTGGGAATACACAGGATGTCGCAAAGCAAGTAGCAAATATGGAGCTTGATATTGGAATTGTAGAAGGCGATGTGGATGAACCTTCTATTCATGCTCATCCATTTGCTGAGGATGAAATGAAAATCGTAGCCTCGATCAATCATCCTTTGGCGAAGAAGAAACATGTAACGTTGAGTGATATAGAACAAGCTATATGGATTACGAGGGAAAGGGGTTCAGGAACGCGTGAAGCAACGGAACGAATGTTTCATAATCTCTCCATATCACCAATAGAGCGCATGGAGTTTGGCAGCACTCAAATTATTAAGGAATCTGTAGAAGCAGGACTTGGTGTCACTTTCTTATCCTTATGGACCATACGAAAAGAGATTGCGATGGATAGCCTTGCTATGATTGATATACCAGAAGCAACCCTGAAGCGAAGCTTCTCCATTTTATTACGCCAAAAACCCATGCACACCAAAGCCACCACCATCTTTCAACAACTCATCCAATCCAACACTTTACCACAATAGAGTCATACAGCGTGCCAGACACCCTTTATCGCTTTAGCGAACAGCAGGGTGTCTGGCACGCTTTGTTGCTTTAACGGGTAATGGCTATGTTGTTGTGCCGGGGGACGCATTGAGAGTTTATGTGGGGGATGTGAGTTGGTTAGGATGAGGGTATAGTTTGGTATAGGAGGTGCCTTATGAATAAGGTAAATGTAGTATGGTTTCGGCAGGATTTACGTTTGAGTGATCATAAGGCGTTATATTATGCACTGAAAGACGCTGAGCAGTCAGGGGCTAAAGTGATTGGGCTGTTTCATATTCATCCGTCTCTAAACGATGAGTTTACGATTCGTCATGATTATTTCTTCAGGAGTCTAGAAGATCTTGTTCATCAAGCCGCTGATTATCAGTTCCCGGTTCATTTTATTACAGGGAAAGCAGAAGAAGCCTTTCAGCAATTGCTTGATCAAGACTTTACGGTTCAATCCGTATTTTATAATAAAGATGAAGTCGGTTTTGGCCGAGAGCGCGATCAGTCGGTTAATAAGTGGCTGGAAGCTCAAGACATACAAGTTGAAAGCTTTGTAGATGCTCATATTCACGGGGCTGAAGAAGTTCACAAAAAGGATGGGGGCCATTACAAAGTATTTACGCCTTATTACCGAATGTGGTCCTCTTTAGACAAGCCTGCAGTGTTTTCTGTTGATAAGAAGAAGCTTTCAGAGTTAGGGGCCGATTTCACAGATCAATTTCAGGAAGGGGAGGAAGCTTTCCGAGATTTGCTTTCAAAGTGCACGAAAGAATGGAAGCATATAGGAGAGCGCTCAGCCATTCAGCGACTGGCCCATTTTCTCCACAATAAGGTGCACCAATATGAAGAAAATCGTGACTTCCCTGCGAAGAATGCTACGAGTATGGTTTCGCCATATTTAAAGAATGGTGTACTTTCTCCCCGTACGGTCTATCATAAAGCGATGGAAGTGAAAAAGGAGAATGGTGGGGAGTCAAAAGGATTAGAAACGTACATCTCTGAAATTGCCTGGCGTGATTTCTATAATATGATTCACTACATGTATCCAAACAGTAAGCATGAGGAAGTAAGTGAGCAGTATCAAGGCATCGATTGGAATCAGGATGAAGATTACTTTGAAAAATGGAAAGAGGGTCAGACAGGTTACCCAATCGTTGATGCAGCCATGCGTCAGTTAAATACAATCGGATGGATGCACAATCGTCTGCGTATGGTTGTAGCTTCCTTTTTGACGAAAGATTACCTCGTTGATTGGCGAAAAGGAGAACAGTATTTTGAAGAACGCCTTATTGATTATGACGCTTCTTCAAACATCGGGGGATGGCAATGGGCGGCATCTACAGGCACAGATGCTGTGCCGTACTTTCGCGTATTTAATCCAACCCGGCAGTCTGAACGTTTTGACCCAGAAGGAGAATTCATCAAATCCTATCTTCCTCAACTAAAAGATGTACCTAAGAAGTATATCCATGAGCCTTCTAAGATGTCAGCAGAAGAGCAGGAGCAATACAATTGCAAAATAGGTGAAGATTATCCTGAACCAAGCGTCGATCATAAAACGATGCGTAAACGGGCGATTGAAGTTTTTGAAAAACAAAAGGATTCCTAATGAACGATAAAACCTTGCCTAAGTCCCCTTTACTAGGCAAGGTTTTGAAAATATGAAATAATAAGAAAAAAGCGATTGATGGAGGGAATGTTACGATGAAGCCAACAGAACAACAGTTGCAAAAATATGCTGATCTTGCGATACATACGGGTGTTAACTTACAAGAAGGACAAGCTCTAGTCATTAACTCCAGCGTAGAAAATGCTGAGTTTGTTCGTATTGTAGCAAAGCGAGCGTATGAAGCAGGAGCGAAGGATGTGCACGTTCGTTGGTCTGATGAGGACCTAACGTACTTGAAGATGAAGAATGCTCCAATGGAAGTATTAGAGAATGTACCAGGATGGAAAGTAGATGAAGTAATGAGTTATGCAAAAGACGGTGCTTCTGTTCTTTCGATTTATGCTCCTAACCCTGATCTGTTAAAAGACATCGACCCAGCTCGTGTTGCTGCAGCCAATAAAGCTGGCGGACAGGCAATGAAAGAATACCAGCAGTATGTAATGAACGATAAAATTACGTGGTCCATAGTATCTGTTCCTACTGTAAACTGGGCGAAGAAGGTTTATCCTAATGCCACTCAAGAAGAAGCAATGGATCAGTTGTGGGATCAAATCTTTAAGATTACAAGAATCGACCAGGAAGACCCAATCGCAGCTTGGGAAGAGCATAACGCTACATTACGCAAAGCTCGTGCTTATTTAAATGAAAAGCAGTACAAAAAGCTTGTATACAAAGCTCCTGGCACAGATTTATCAGTACAGCTCGTTGATAACCACATTTGGCATGGAGGAGATACAAAATCTCAGGACGGAGTGAAGTTTAATCCAAATATGCCTACTGAAGAAGTATTTACAATGCCGCATAAAGAAGGTATCAATGGTACCGTCACGAGCACGAAACCATTAAATTATGCAGGTAATCTAATTGAAAACTTCACACTTACATTTGATAACGGAAAAGTTGTAGACTTTAAGGCAGAAGAGGGAGAAGAAACGTTAAAACTACTCCTGGATACAGACGAAGGAGCCCGTCGTTTAGGAGAAGTAGCATTAGTCCCACACCACTCTCCAATATCCCAGTCAGGTCTGATCTTCTTCAACACGTTATATGATGAGAATGCTTCATGTCACTTAGCTCTAGGCGGCGCCTACCCTACCAACGTAGAAGGCGGATCTAACATGACCGAAGACGAGAAAGCCAAACATGGTGTGAACGAAAGCATGGTACACGAAGACTTTATGATGGGTTCATCCGACATGGATATCGACGGTGTCTATGAAGATGGCACAACCGAGCCAATCTTCCGAAACGGAAACTGGGCCATCGATTTTGAATAAAGAATGAACGAAAAAGCCCAAGCCTTGTGTTTGGGCTTTTCTTCTTTTTCTTAGGCTCTGTTAAAGTTTAATGTTATTTTTATTCTAGGTTCGTTTCAGGGCAGTACGATATGACATGCTTCCGTTACTACTAATATGGCAATGGTGGTTCGGGAAATTGCGAGACTCCTGCGGCAGTAGGAGCTTAGGGGAGACCCCACAGAGAGCGTTAGCGAACGAGGAGGCTTCCCAGCTCGCCGCGGAAAGCGAGTGATTTCCCGAGCCACCTTAAGCTCAATTAAGCAAACGGAAGCATACTCTTAACTTACATAGTGAAAGGACTCACATGGTTCCCAAATATTCGGGGAATCTAAATACCAGAACAGAAACAAAGGATGAGGAACATGAGTGATAAACAAGTAGAAGATTACCTGCAAAATGGAATCTATGGCACACCTGAAACGAAGCCGTCTGAGAGGAAGCGTTTCTTAGGAACCATTCGGGAACGAGTGGTTTTCGCCCTTACTAAAGGTCAGGTGATGAATAAAAAAGGTATACAAGAGATGGAAGCGAAGATAGCAAACAACAAAGGTGCACATCTTCTCATAAACGGCAAAATCAGTTCACGATACTATAAGAATTATCGTGACTTAGCTTTGAAATATGGGCTGGAGTATACAGTTGTTAATAACAAAGAGGCAGATTCAGATTTGGGAGCAGTCCTTACTTACGAGCATGCCGTCGATCATGAAGAAATTTTTTTACAAGAACATAAATCCCAACAGAAGCCAGCACCGAGGGGGAATTTCGTGAAGCGTTTTCTTAATTTCTTAAGAAGAACACCATAATTTGGTTTTGGGGGACTCTCCTTTGGGAAGAGGTCTTATAGACTAAGACGAAGGAGTGACCTCTGTGAGTACATTAGATTGGTTAAACAAACAGATCAACGAGGTAGTAGAAGAGCTGGATTTATCCTCTTCCGTCTACCAAATCTTGAAAGAACCGAAGCACTGCATTAAAGTATCGATTCCCCTTGAGAAGGATGACGGTACTGTAGAAACCTACACAGGCTTTCGCTCTGTTCATAGCGATCTACTTGGGCCAGGTAAGGGTGGCATTCGCTTTCACGAGAATGTAAGCGAGGAAGAAGTTGTGGCCCTTTCCATGTGGATGACAATGAAAACTGCTATTCTAAAACTTCCTTTTGGGGGAGCAAAAGGTGGCGTTCAAATTGATCCCAGCACACTCTCTAAACGCGAGCTTCAACAACTAAGCCGCCAATACATCCAGCAGATTGAACCTGTAATAGGTCCACAGAAAGACATCCCGGCCCCTGATGTAAATACAAATGGACGTGTCATGGGCTGGATGATGGATGAATTCTTTAAATTAAGAGGACGTAATATACCTGGATTTATTACAGGGAAACCTCCGGTGATAGGAGGTTCTGAAGGGCGTGTAGAAGCAACCGGAAAAGGCGTGGTTATTAATATATTAGAAGCCTTGAAGAAATTAGATATGGACGCTGATCAGGCAAAAGTCGCCATTCAAGGTTTCGGCAATGTTGGTTCCGTTACAGCGAAATCTCTTTCAGAAAAGGGCATGAAGGTTACCGCCGTAGCTGACGTGGATACGCTTGTTTATGACGAAAATGGACTTGATATCCCTGACATGCTTGAATATATGGAAGACAACCAGTCTCTAAAAGGGTACGCAGAAGAGAAGGACCCGAAAGAAATCTTTGATATAGATTGTGATATTTTCATTCCTGCAGCGCTTGAGGACCAGATTACAGAAGAAACAGCGCCAAAGATTAAAGCGAAAATTGTGGCCGAAGCAGCAAATGGCCCAACTACGGAAAAAGGGGACGATATTTTAGCCAAAAATGGCGTGTTTGTTATCCCTGATATTCTATGTAACGCAGGAGGCGTTATGGTATCTGCGTTTGAATGGATGCAAAACGATATGCACGACCATTGGGCAAAAGAAGTCGTTAATGAACGCTTAGAGAAAGACATGTCTACTGCCTTTCAGGAAGTGTACGACATGAAGGAAGAAATTGATAAAAGCATGCGCCATGCTGCGTTCTACTTAGCAGTGAAGCGGTTAGGTGATGCCATGTACGCACGCGGTTGGGTTGTTTAGGAGAAGAATGGCTTTACGCATGTACAAACAAAAACCCCGTCCACTATAGTGGACGGGATTTTTAGGTTAATAGCGCAACTTTAACAGTAATTCTCGAATAGAAGGATCCTCTAGGATGGTATCACTATATTTTTTAGTGATCTCTGTTAAAGCAACATCATGATAGAAAAATTCTTTGAAGAAGGTCACAAGAGGACGAGATTGAGTCTGTATGGCTTGCCATGCGTTTTGTTCAATACCAGCAAAAATCATTTCCTGGTTATCGATAATGAGAGTACGACTTCTTTCTAATGTTTGATGCATGGAGTTTGGTACCAGGATCGATACATTAGCGATGCTTGTATCCAATTCACCAATCGTATGGATTTCAACCTGTCCACCATTTCGGTCAAACTGTTCAAGAATAGGGAGGTGAACACGTAAATCATCTGCCCAGCCTGAAATGATAATGGAATCCTTTGCCCCTTGAATCATTTCTTTTTGAACAGCTTGAATGGATTGATCATCCTTCAATGTCCATACTCGATCATCTGAGGGCGCCTCTGTTATAGGAACATTTCTTAAATGCTCGACGTTGGCTTCAAAGTCAGATTTTAGTTTGTCGATTGTGGATTCAATGGGTAAGGCAGTATATTGTCTTTTCTTATCAACAGTTGACTCCAAAATCATTCCTTTTTCACTCATTCGTTGAAGCACTTCATATACCTTCGAGCGCGGAATGCCTGAACGCTTTACAATCCCTGTTGCGTCCAATGGCTCATTCACAGAAATAAGTGCCTCATATACTTTGCTTTCATACTGTGTAAATCCAAATGGTTGAAGCATGATTCATTAGCTCCTTACGTTCTAGTCGTTAGTTCTATCTTAGCATACCAAGCGCGAGATTTCGTTTCACATGAGAAGCTGTGGTATAAGTCGGTCTTTTCTTTCTGCAAAATTTTAACTCATAGGTGGGGAGATTTAGGTCTTGTGCTTTCACCATTTTAAAGTTACCATTATGGTGGTAACTTAAACGGAGAGGACGAGACATTATGGATAAGCGTGTCTATTTGTTAACGATCGTCGCCTTTGTCGTGGGCATGGTCGAACTTATTATAGGTGGTATTTTAGATTTAGTAGCAGGAGATCTTGGTGTTTCAGTAGGGAAAGCAGGTCTTTTGATCTCGATTTTTTCAGTTGTATTTGCGATTGCTGGCCCTGTCCTATTAGCTTTAACTGCTAAAATTGAACGGAAGAAACTGACCTTATGGACACTCGTTGTCTTCTTGATAGGGAATTTAATTGCTGTATTTGCACCGTCTTATTCGATTTTGATGGCAGCTAGAATGGTTTCAGCTGCTAGTGGTGCATTGCTTGTCGTTCTTTGTGTGACGCTTGCATCTAACATTGTAAGTGAAGCATACCGAGCAAGAGCGATTGGGATTGTATTTATGGGAATCAGCGGTTCGCTCGTATTAGGAGTTCCTTTTGGACTAATGCTTGGGAATGCGTTTGGATGGCGTGCTCCTTTTATCCTTATTACAGGCTTAACATTGCTTTCGATGGCCGGGGTTTATTTCTTTATGGAACGTATTGCACCTAAACCTTCTATTCCGATGAAAGAGCAACTGAAGACGTTAAAAGATAACAAGATCCTATTTGCCCAAATGACCTCTTTTCTGTTCCTGGCCGGTCATTTGACGTTATACGGATATTTAACCCCTTTCTTAAAAACAACAATGGGTCTGAATGGAACATGGGTTAGTATCGTGTACCTTATATTCGGTGTAGCAGCCGTACTAGGTGGGGGCATAGGTGGTATGTTAGCTGATCGATTTGGTACGAAACCTTCTGTATTAGGGATTATTGCCGTATTTGCGGTTTCGATTTTCTTAATTCCTTATACAACATTCTCGTTCCCACTCTTCTTAATCGTAATGGTCATCTGGAGTATGCTCAGCTGGGCCGTAACACCAGCTCAACAAAGTTATCTGATCGAATCAGCCCCTGAATCATCAGACATTCAGCAAAGCTTAAACAACTCAGCGCTTCACCTGGGTATTGCCCTTGGATCGTCAATTGGAAGTATTGTCATTGAACAATCATCAGTAGAATACAACGCAACAGTGGGCGGTATCTTCATCGTAATCGCTCTAGCCACAGCCGTATTTTCAATGACCAGAAACCGCAGTGAAGTAGCCGTAAGTGAATAAAAGTAGAAAGACCTCGTTCCTTCCAAAACGAGGTCTTTTTTATGAGTTAGATAGAGACGTTTCCCTCAGCTTTAATGGAGCGTAAGGTGGTCCTGGAAACTACTCGCTTTCCCGCAGGAAAGCGAGTTGTCCCCAAGCCTTCCCTAGCCTTCCCATACGCTAACAGACCTACCCTTAACAAAAGCAGGTTAATCTTCCTCGATTAGTTCTTTAACCAACTGTAAATCCTGCGTTTCACGTGCTTCCTGGTAGGAGGCAAATGGGCACCCTCTAGTTTCCACGCGTTCTAAAACATTTCCAATATGAAAATCAGCTGGATCTAATGATTCATTCACTTCTGACCAGTAGAGAGGTGTTGCTACGCTTGCGCCTTCACGGCCACGTGGTGAATAGGGGGCGACGATGGTCTTTCCTTCTGCGTGTTGGACGTAATCAATGTAAAGTCGGTTCCCTCGCTTTTTCTTTAATCGCTCTGTTGTAAAAAGGTCTGGCTCCTGGTTAATGAGTAATTGTGCGACATGTTCAGTGAATAAGCGGGTTTCTTCATACGTTAAACTTCCTGCTTGGATTGGAATATGAATTTGCATCCCTTTCCCGCCACTTGTCTTCACATAAGCTTCAAGGTTCAATCGGTCAAAGATGATTTTAAGAAGGTTGGCAGCCTTTATAGCCAGAGAGAAGGATTCTCTGTCAGGAGGATCAAGGTCAAATACAATCTCATCTGGGGCTGATGCTTGTACAGTCTCAAATGGGATGTGATATTCAATGGCTCCTTGGTTCCCGTGCCAGAGTAGAGAATTCAAATCGTTACAAACCATGTACGTTTCCTTAGATCCTTCTATACGATTTACATAGTCTGGCGCATAATCTGGCAAGTGTTTTTGAAAGAAAGACTCCTGATTAATCCCATCAGGAAATCGAATGACCGTTAACTTCTTATCTTTTAAAAATGGAAGCATGTAAGGAGCAATCTGCCTTAAATACAAGAGGAGATGTCTTTTTTGAAAATGGGAGTCTTTCCACAGTATTTTCTCTGTATTTGAATAGTCCACATGTGGAAAAAGGGCTAAATCCCACTCGATTTGCTCCCTTGTACATTCTTCTGGGGATAACTCAAGTAAAAATGAAGAAAACATGGGCTCGCGTAGATCATTCTTCTGCGCATGGAGACAGTTGATCCCTACACAGATGCTCGGCTCAAGCGTATAAACACCCGCGGTTTTATCACCTTTATTTGTAAAGAAAGTTTGAAGAGTTTGTTGATCCTCTGTGGACAGACCATGCTTTACAGATCCTACATCCACAATGTTATCCCCGTTATACACAGCAGCAGTGAAATACCCGTTCTCAGGCTTGTAGGTTGTTAAGAAAGCTTGAATGGTTCTCCAATTTTTAATTTTGATCCAATCTTCACTTCTTTCACCAGGTTTGTACAAGCTCTTTTTATTCTTAGCGACTAATCCCTCTCCCCTATGTAAAAAGACAAGATCTTGCACCTCTCGAGCGTCCGAATAACTGTCCACAACATGTACACAATGCTCCCACTTAAGAAGCCTATCTCGTCTTTTATGATAAGGAGAGTTCGTATAGGATTCCTCTTTTTCCTTGAGGAGGTCAAATGCTAAGAAAGTCGCAGGGCGCTCCTCAGCCGCTTGCACAATAGACTGCTCACTCCTCATCCGATTTCGCTTCTGCAACAAAGGGAAGTGACTTTGAAAAGGTGTATTCAGTATACAAATCTCTCCATCTAATAAAAGCGGAAGGTCCTTTTTAACAGAAGATGTCTGCTTGGAAAGCTCACTAATAATCTCAGGAAAACGATCAGACAAATCATTCCCATTTCGGCTCATCAACCTCACACCATCCTCCGCCCAATGAAGCAAAGCTCTGAACCCATCATATTTCACCTCATAAACCCAATCCTCTCCTGTAGGTATGTCTTCTAAAAGCGTTGGAAGCATTGGCTGCAAAATAAGAACCTCCCTTTTTTAAATGTTTTTTGGAATATATTCATTCAAGAACAGGGCAGTGTACACGAACTGAGATGATGTTTCTGTTAGCTTGAAACGAGCGTAAGGCGGTGCGGTAAATCACTCGCTTTGCGCGGCAAGGGTTCTTCACTCCTCCCTCATTTATGCTGTGGGGCCGTTTAATAAAATTTAGCCAGGGGTGTCTTGGGAACGGGGAGACTCCTGCGGGAGAAAGAGGTAGACGAGACCCCGGACTGAACGGAGTGAGGGAGGAGGCTCGACAGCTCGCCCGCGGAAAGCGAGTCGTTCCAAAGACACACCCCAACCACCCAACAAACGTAACGGCCCCTTTCACTTTAGTGTACGTAAGACAACATGATTTACTCACACTCAACATAAAACCCACCCCATTAGCAAACGCTAAAAGAAAAAGGAGAGTGAAGACGTGCATACAATGTGGAAAGGGACCATTAGCTTTGGACTTGTGAACATCCCGGTTAAATTACACTCCGCAACAGAGAACAAAGATATTAGCCTACGTCAGCTCCATGAAGAGTGTAAATCACCTATTGAATATGAACGTACGTGTCCAGTTTGTGAAAGAGAAGTTGAGAAAGAAGAGATTGTGAAGGCGTATGAATATGCAAAGAATAAGTTTGTTGTATTGGATGATGAAGAACTAGAGGAGTTAAAGAAAGAACAGACAGATAAGGCTGTTGAAATTATGGACTTCGTAAAACTATCCGACATTGATCCCATCTATTTTGAAAAGAGTTATTACCTTTCTCCTGACGAAGGTGGAACAAAGGCCTATTCACTTCTGAGACAAACCCTTTTAGATACGGAAAAAATCGGGGTAGCTAAGATCATCATCCGTTCTAAGGAACAGTTAGCTATGGTAAGAGTGTATGAGAACACATTGGTGATGGAGACCATCCACTATCCGGATGAGGTAAGGGATGTGAAGGAAGTTCCGAATGTCCCGGAAGAAACTGAATTAGGGAAAAAGGAATTAGAAACGGCTAAAACCCTCGTAGAACAGCTAACAAGTGAATTTGATCCTGAACAGTATAAAGACGATTATCGCCAAGCTTTATTAGACCTTATAGAAGCGAAGAAAAATAATGAAGACATATCTACTGCTGAACCAAAGCCAACACCTGATAACGTCACAGATCTAATGGAAGCACTAGAAAAGTCTCTTGATAAGAATCAGAAAAAGACGAAAAAGAAAACAACGAAGAAGAAGTCTGCTAAAACAGGGAACGAGCAGAAGTCAACTTCAAAAAAAACCTCTTAATAATAAACATTACATTTCCATTTTACGCATTTTACAATTTGGTAACATCCTCCTTAAAACCCCCACCTTTTACGAATGTCTATAGTAACCGTTCTGAAGGAGGGGGTTACTTTGAAAAGGGAAGCCTATTTCGACAATGCGAAATGGATTTTAATGTTCCTTGTTGTATTTGGCCACGTCATTCAGCCGTATAAGGATCAACATTCAATATATAGTGTTCTTTACCAGTGGGTTTACACATTTCACATGCCTGCATTTATTATTGTTTCAGGTTATTTCGCTCAAGCCACGATGAGCAAAGCGTATGTGGGAAAATTATTTAAAAAACTCCTGCTTCCATATTTAAGTTTTCAAGCTATTTATACAATCTATTATGCTCTAATTGGAAAGTCAGGATGGTGGAAGCCTCCGTTTGAGCCACAATGGGCGCTTTGGTTCTTAGTTAGTCTGTTTTGCTGGCATATTATGCTTTATTGGTACAGGCGACTACCTAAGCACGTAGCCATATTTATCTCTATTCAAATCGGAGTGTTAGTGGGATATATGAGTGGGATTGATCATTCGTTCAGCCTATCGAGAACTTTCGTGTTCTTCCCGTTTTTCCTTATTGGTCATTGGATTGGCTCAGACGAATTAAATTGGCTTCGTGAAACAAGAACCAAAGTGCTAGCTCTTGGAATCATGCTTTCTGTAGCGTTAGCCATTATATTTGGACCAACATATGAAACTGAGTGGTTCTTTGGCTCAAAATCTTATGTAACCCTTGGAATGCCAGAGTGGGGAGGTCTCATGCGATTCGGAAGTTATATAGTAAGCATACTAATGGCGTTCAGTGTACTATCCTGGATCCCAACAAAAACGTACACATGGACAAAGTATGGAGCCTATACTCTTTATGTCTATTTATTGCATGGCTTCGTCGTTCAAGTCATTCGTGAGCACGATCTAATTTCCGTTTATTCCCCTTTTGATTTAGTTTATTTAGCAACGTTTTCCCTTTTATTAATGGGGCTCTTCGTTTCTAGACCTGTCGTATCCTTTGTTTCCCCAATTATTCAATGGAGCTCAATAGGCTGGAAGGTAAGGAAGTACCCTGCAAAGGTACACTCAGGTTCTTCATCATAGGGAATATGCTGCTTATATAAATAAATGGATTAAAAAAGAGGCGTCTCTATTAAGAGGCGCCTCTTTTCCATGCCTGCCTGTCACATAAGGACTTCCTTAAAAGGGATACAGACAGTTACCCAGCCCATACCTATTACACACTTGTTGTACTTTTTACGTAGTGCCGGAATTCTGGCCCTCTCTCAATCAAAGAAGGATGCCCGAATTCCATAGACTCGATGATGCTTTCTTCAGAATATCCAGTGAAAAGGGAAAGGGTCTGGATACTCGGTTTCCTGGCTCCACGCCAATTTTTCACCCATTCTTGGGTCTGAAAAAATATGATTAAATGCCTTCGGTGAACAGAATACGGACGTTTTTGTTTCAACTGTTCAACTCTCCTTTTCTTTTGTTATAGAAAGAGGTGTAAGATATGGTAGCTGGGTGATTACGTTTTAACTTCCCAAATGGCATCTTCTTAAACATGTATAGGATATGCAACATGACGTTTAGAAACGTTTATTTGGTGTAAATAAAGTAGTAGAGACGAAGATAAAAGCGTGTTGGATAAAAGGAGTGTGTAAAAAGTGGCAAATAAAATGTTAATGATCGTAACGAATGCAGGAGTGCTAGACGATGATCATCAAACAGGCTTATGGCTTTCAGAGTTTGCTGAACCTTATATGGAATTTACACAAGCAGGATATGACGTTACCGTAGCAAGTGTGGCAGGTGGCGAAATTCCGATTGATCCGAACAGTATTTCTGGCGAGGAGCCGGATGAATGGGAAGGGGTAATGGAACCTCTAAAAGATACTGCAGTCCTTAGCGATGTGAACCCTGAAGACTACTCAGGGGTATTCTTGCCAGGTGGACACGGTACAATGGTAGATTTCCCGGACAACGAAGCTATTAAGAAAGCTCTGCAACCTTTCTTTGAACAAAACAAAGTAATTGGTTCCGTATGCCACGGTCCTGCCGCTTTTGTAGGCGTAACGGATCATAGCGGGAAGTCATATATCGATGGGATGCGCCTGACAGCCTTCACTAACGCCGAAGAGAAGGACCAAGGACTAGACGGAAAAGTACCATTCCTTCTAGAGACCCGACTGACAGAGCTCGGTGCTACTTTCATGGCTGAACCAAACTACACGGAACATGTTGAAGCAGATGGAAATCTTGTAACTGGACAAAACCCACAATCAAGCTTAGCCGCTGCTCGCAAGGTTGTTCAAAAGCTTGGTCAATAATGTGTAAACCGTAACCTAATGAAGGCTTTGCCTCTCAGGGGGATACGTTTTATAAAGGAAGGCAGGGGAGTCATCCCCTGCCTTTTGTTATGTTTAATAGTTAGGCTCGGGGTATAAGCCTTCTTATATGGAAGACTTGAAACTGAAATAGAGATGTTTTGAGATAGATGGAGAGAGGTTTCCGTCAGCTTTAATGGAGCCTAAGGTGGGCCTGGAAATCACTCGCTTTCCGCGGGCGAGCTGTCGAGCCTCCTCGGGGAAACCACCCTGCGGGGTCTCGTCGACCTCTTTCTCCCGCAGGAGTCTCGCAATTTCCAGGCCCACCTTTGCCAAATGAGGAGAGACGGAAACGCGCTATATTTGTGGGATGGGGGGCTGAGGAGTAACTATAATAAGCAGGTCCTTTCCCCTGCCCAAGCTCTTTTATTGCAAAGGACCTATACTGACTAAATGTCTCAGCTTCGAGTCTTCAATAATCATGCCCTATTCTTGAACAAGCTTGTTATAAAGAATAACAATATTAAGCTTTAACAGAGCCAAGATATAATTAAAAACCCCCGAAAAGTTATGAAACTTTTCGGGGGTTTTTATAAAACATTCTTAGAATATCCAATGAGCTACAAGTGTAATGACAGGCAGTGTAATGAGAGTACGTTCAATGAAGAGAATGAATAGCTCTTTAAAGTCAATTGGAATCTTAGATCCTAATACAACTCCACCGACTTCTGACATATAAATAAGCTGGGTAACAGAAAGAGCAGCGATAATGAAGCGGGTCATTTCACTTTCGATTGAGCTTCCGAGCAGAGCTGGAAGGAACATGTCAGCAAAACCAACTAGAATGGTTTCAGACGCTGCTGCTGCTTCTGGTATTTGCAACAGTTCTAATAAAGGAATGAACGGCATTCCGATCCATGAGAAGAACGGTGTGTGTTCTGCAATGATGAGTGTCACGGTTCCGATTGCCATGATAATTGGTGCAACACCCATCCACATGTCTAAAATATTTTGACAACCTTGTTTGATAAACTGAGGAAGGCTAGGCGCCTGCTTTGTACGTTCGACTGCCTTGTAATATCCCCATGTAAGAGCGTTATAGCCTTTTGGCGTTCCGGGTTCAGGTTTCTTTTCCTCACCATTAACATAAGAATCTTCTTTTCTTGATAAAGGTGGTATGCGGGGCATGATGATTGCTGCAATGACACCTGCTAAAAGAACCGTTCCGTAGAATGGAGCAAACATATGACCCAACTTTACCTGATCGATTACAACTAAGGTGAATGTGATTGAAACGACTGAGAATGTTGTCCCTACAACAGCAGCCTCACGCTTTGTATAATGCCCTTCTTCGTACTGCTTGCTCGTTAACAGAACCCCGATGGTCCCATCTCCAAGCCAAGAAGCTAAGGAGTCGATGGAAGAGCGACCTGGAAGCGTGAAAAGGGGACGCATGATTTTGGTTAATAAGATACCGAAGAATTCAAGCAGTCCAAAATTTAAAAGCAGTGGCAAGAACATTCCTGCAAATAGGAAGACAGTAAATAAGATGTGTAACAAACTACCCTCTCCACCAAGCAGAAGCCCTCCGGTAGCGCTTGAATAAACTTCTTCTGGACCTAACTTGTAAAAGGTCATAATGGCAAAGACAGCCCCGACTACACGGATGATCGTCCAAGACCAAGGGACGAATAAAAGTCCAGTAAAGAACGGTGATTTCTTTACAGCCTGTCCATTTGTTAGCTTCGCGATGAGCGTCAGAATGGCTGTAATGGTAATAATAAACGTCATGATCGCAGGTAACTGACCTTGCAATGCTGTTTGAAGATTAGATGCAAAATGTGCAATTGGGATCGTGATACTATCTTCAAATTTTATTGGCGTCATAAATAAAAGAATTCCGATAAGAGATGGAATAATAAATAGAAAATGATTCATTGGTTTGAACGGAAATTTATTTTTAGAGTTCATGGTTCTAATCCTCCAGGTACACAGTATATCCGACATAAAAATGCAACAAAATTCATTTTAATACATACAAGGATGAAATGCTAATAAAAATTTATGGAAGTGAATAGTTATACGTCATAGAAACAATGCAACCATTAGGCTCTGTTCATGTTTACTATTGTTAATTTTATAACAAGTTCGTTCAAAATTAGGGTGGTAATCTTGAACGAATCGAAATTGAGACACTTGTTCAGGATGGGTCTGTTGCCAAAAGAGTGATTTCCAGGCCCACCTTAAGCTCCATTAAAGCAGACGGAAACTTATTTCAGAAAGCGATTACGAATTCATTATAAAATAACATCGGTCTAAAAGAGAAGTCATGAAATAATCGGTTCCAGGAAACAATAGAAACTATTGAAATTCGAATAGAACGGGAATGGACTCTACAATGAACCTACACTATTTCTAAAAATGAGGGATTTTGATATGCGGACTTTTGCAACACCTAAACTTGTCGTAAGTAAATGCTTAGAGTTCGATCATGTGCGATACAATGGCGAACTCATTCCGGACAAAGTGGTTCAACGATTAATGCCATATGTAACATTTATACCTGTATGCCCTGAGATGGAAATCGGGCTAGGTGTTCCACGTGACGTTATTCGGATTGTTCGAGAAGGGGAGGAAGAGCGTCTAATGCAACCTTCAAGCGGGGATGATTTAACAGATGCTATGACTCATTTCGCTAAAGGGTTTCTTAGTTCTTTACCGGATGTGGATGGCTTTTTACTTAAGAACCGATCACCTACGTGTGGGATTCAGGATGTAAAAGTTTATGACAAGTTAGAAAAGTCTCCAGTAGTCGGAAAGACAAAAGGTCTCTTCGCTCAAGAAGTGCTAAATGAACACGAAGCTTTAGCGATTGAAGAAGAAGGACGACTGAAGAATTTCCGAATCAGGGAGCATTTCTTTACGAAACTTTTTACTTTAGCAAGCTTTCGTGAAATGAAGCAAACACCATCTATGAAGGACCTGGTCGCTTTTCATTCTGAAAACAAATACTTATTTATGTCTTACAACCAAAAGACATTAAAAGACATGGGGCGAATTGTAGCCAATCATGATCAATTATCGATTGAAGAAGTTCTGGATGCTTATGAAGAAAAATTAGGTTGGATGTTAAGAAGGGCTCCAAGTCGAAAGTCAAATGTAAACGTATGTCAGCATATTTCGGGGTATTTCAAAAACGAGCTGACAAGAGGAGAAAAGCAATACTTTCTTGATGAATTGGATAAGTATTATGATGAAAAAATACCGCTTAGCACGGTGCTAGGTATACTAAAATCATGGGTAATCCGCTTTCAGGATGATTACTTATTAGGACAAACCTATTTTCAGCCCTACCCAGAAGACCTTGTTGAAATAAGTGACTCAGGCAAAGGAAGAGCCTACACATAAACGCACAAAAGCGCCCAAGAGGCGCTTTTGTGCTGTATAAGTATAAAGGGTGTCAGACACGCATTCGCGCTTCACCGCGGTGAAGAGTAGATGCGTGTCTGACACCCTTTATTATGTTAAAGAAAATCGTGAGATAAATTTTTTCTTATAGGTAAACGTTGTCATTATTTTTTGGAGTTTTAGATAGAAGTGTGGTGGGAATCACTCCATCAGAATCACTTACTAAAACTATACCAAAATAGTTGGAGGGCCTGAACGATGTCAACAAAAGGAAAAAGCATACACGCCCTGGTCATATTAATGTTTACCCAGTTTATATCTGGTGGTGTAACAAATACAAAGGGGATCGTTTTAGACCAAGTGGAGAAAGATCTTGGTCTGGATATGAGTCAATTTGGTCTTGTCGTATTTATATTTCAGCTTGGATTTACATTAGCAAGTTTACTAATTGGTTATTATACCGATAAAAAGGGCTTAAGAATTATGACGATTATCGGTTCAATCGTCATGGGTATTGGGTTCCTTGGAACAGGAATTGCTCCTAATATTACGTTCTTCTTAGGTTTCTATATGATTGTCGGTTTTGGACTTGGCTCGCTTGGAGTCGCATCAAATGCAATTATTCCATCCGCTTATCCAGATAAGCAAAATCGAATGTTTAACTTAGCCATGGGTGTTTATGGTCTAGGTATGGTTGTATTTCCACAGTTCTTAAACTTCATGTTCCAATTCGCTTCATGGAGATATTTCTATATCGGAATTGCAGCCAGTTTAATCGCAGTTATTATCTATGTAACATCTACTAACTTCCCGGATGGCCGTGCTGAGAAGATTGATATTAAAGCATTCATTCCTATGCTGAAAGACGCACAGTTTGTGTTCTTAATGGTCTTCTTAATGCTTGAAGTGTCAGCAGAGGTTTCCTTCATGAACTTCTTCCCATCATATCTTAAAAGTCTTGATTTAGGAGGAATGTCAACGGCTGATAAGGAAGCAATGGTGGCAGGAATCCTGTCCTTATTCTCTGTATTCTTTATGATCGGACGTTTAGGGGTAGCTTATCTAACGAATTGGCTAAATGAACGCATTATTCTAATCGTATTCTCACTAGGTTCTGTTGTTATGATTGGGATCAGCTTCCTATTCGCAAACAGCTTTCCTTGGTTATTCGCTGGTGCAGGGTTCTTCTTCTCCACGCTATTCCCGACCGGTACAGCCTTTGGTACATCTATTTCAAAAGCAGGAGGATCAGCTCTTGGTTTAATCTATATCGCAGCCGGAATTGGCGGTGGTATTGCAGGTTATATCGTCGGAATTGCATCAGAAATGTTTGGCAAAACAGGCGGCTTCAGCGTCGTACTCATTTTCCTTGCACTAATGACCTTAACCACATTCTTTATGGATACCAACAAATCAAACCAAGCCAAGTAACATCAGCTCTCTAATAGAGTAAAGCGTGCCAGACACCCTTTAGCTAGCTAAAGGGTGTCTGGCACGCGCTGTTTTGGTAGTGAGATAAAGGATTTCCTGTCATCGGGTTAGGGTGGCAGGATTTTTATATGGGCGTATGGAATAGGGTTTAGGAGTGGATTATTCCATACTTGAGGAGGAATGACAGCGATGAAGAAACTTCTTTTAACCGGTTTTGAACCGTTTTTAGACTTTCCGGTTAATCCAACGATGAAGATCGTCGAGGAGCTTGACGGGCAAGAAATCAATGGATATCAAATAGTGGGGAAGATTTTAACGGTAGAGTTTAATCAATCTGGAGAACAACTTGTTCATCATATTCAGGAAGTTGAACCAGATGCCGTAATTTCTCTTGGTCTAGCAGGTGGTCGATACAAGATCACACCAGAACGTATCGCTATTAACTGTAATGATGGGGATGCTGATAATTCAGGAAGAACACCACGTGATGAGTGGATCGAAAAGAATGGCCCTGATGCAATCTTCTCTACTTTGCCTATTCGTAAAATGGTAGACCGATTAACACAACAAGAACTACCGGCTGATATATCAAATACAGCAGGTACATATTTGTGTAATAATGTCATGTATCAAGCCTTGTTTTATATACAATCTCACAATTTGAATACCCAGGCAGGATTTATTCATATACCTGCTTCTCACGAATTAGCTATCAAGCATAAACGGATCCCGAGTTGGTCCCATCGTGATTTGCTTCAAGGTGTTAGAACATGTATCGAGAGTATAGAATAGCAGGTGATAATAATGAGAGATATACAGTACGTACCGTTTGGAGAAAACGGGATTAAGATCGTTTTTCCAAATCATATTTCACAAGAAATACATGAACGAATTCTCAAGCTTTACCAATCTGTTAAGCGGCATACAGTAGAATCCATCACAGATATTGTACCAAGTTATACAGTATTGACGGTTTATTTTAATGAGACACTAACTTCTTTCAATCAAATGAAAGAGAAACTAGAGAGCATATGGGCTTCTGCAGATGCAAGGGATGAAACACCCTCTTCAAGAGTAGTCACCCTCCCTGTATATTACGGCGGAGAGGTAGGAGAGGACTTGCCAAAAGTCGCTTCAGCCAATAACTTTTCACAAGAAGATGTCATTAACCTTCATTCTTCGAGAGATTACCTCACGTATATGATTGGCTTTTTGCCTGGTTTTCCTTACCTTGGAGGGATGGATGAGCGTATTGCTACTCCTCGTCTAGAGAAGCCTCGTGGTCGGGTTGAAGCTGGGTCTGTAGGCATTGCGGGAAGCCAGACAGGGGTCTATCCTATTGGGGCTCCAGGTGGTTGGAATATTATTGGTCAAACGCCAATCCCAATTGTTGACTTTACTAGAGAAGAGCCCTTTTTGATTGAAATGGGTGACTATATTCGTTTTCGCCCTGTTCAACATAAGGAATATGAAGAAATTAAGCAACGGATTAAGAATGGATCTTACACCATTGAAATCGTAGACAAGGAGGCGTAATAATGACGCAACTAGATATTAATGCAGACCTTGGAGAAAGTTACGGCGCCTTTCAAGTAGGGGAAGATGAGCAATTAATGAAAGTAATCACGTCCGCAAACGTGGCTTGTGGATTCCACGCAGGTGATTACAATGTTATAGCAGATACAATCGAAAGAGCTAAGTCAGAAGGAGTAGCTGTTGGCGCGCATCCGGGCTTTCCTGATCTATTTGGTTTTGGTCGCCGTGAATTTAATATGAGTACGAAAGAGATTTATAATTTGATTACGTATCAACTGGGTGCGATCGCTGGAGTGTGCAAAGTGAAAAATGTGGAACTTCAGAATGTGAAACCGCATGGCGCTTTATACAACATGGCAGCCAAAGATTATGAGATGGCAAGCTCAATCGCAAAGGCTGTGCGGGATTTTGATTCGAGTCTCATCCTATATGGTCTTAGTAATAGTGAACTCGTACGAGCAGGCCAAGACATGGGGCTGAAGGTGGCTCAAGAAGCATTCGCCGATCGGGCCTATACATCAGAGGGATACCTTGCCCCGCGCTCAATGGAAGGATCTGTGATCTCGAGTTTAGAGGAAATCGAGAAACAAGTCCTCTCCATTGTTCAAAACGGCTGCACAACATCTCTTGATGGAAAGCAAATTCCGTTAGAGGCCCAAACGATTTGTTTTCATGGAGATGGAGATTCAGCTTATCATCATGCAGAACACATTAAAAGCGTGTTAGAACATCACAATGTTAGCGTACAAAAAGTGGGGGGATCCTAAACGTGTCCTACCTATTATGTTCAATAGAAAAAGCAGGGATTTTAACAAGCATTCAGGACCTGGGACGCTTTGGGTATCAACATTACGGTGTACCGATATCAGGGGCGATGGATAAGGTTGCCCTTCAAATTGGGAATGGATTAGTCGGAAACGATTTGGGAGCTGCTTGCTTGGAAGTGACCATGGGAGGCACAACCCTCCAAGCATCTCATGATCATCTTGTTGCCATAACAGGAGCAGACTTAGATGCAAAGTTGAACGGACGAAGAGCTCCTCTGTGGTCCACATTTATTTGGAGAAAAGGAGACACCCTTACATTTAAAGGACCTGTAGAAGGAATCAGAGCTTACATAGCGGTTCAAGGAGGATTAGATTCTGATTCAATCTTAGGAAGTCAATCGGTTTATGAACGAGGGCAAATGGGGCGTCATATTCAATCAGGGGACCAACTATATAGCCATTCAAACCAAATCGATCGTAAAAAGATAGGTCTGAGTCACGACAAGCGCCCATCCTACGATAAAGACATTGATGTACGGATGGTTGTAAGCCAACACGAATCCTATATAAAAAAAGAAAGTATAGAAGCGTTCTTTAACACAACGTATACAGTCTCTGCAGGAGACCGTATGGGCATTCAACTAGACGGAGAAGCAATGACCTTTCAAGATACAGGAGACATTATCTCCGAGGCAGTCACATTCGGAACCGTACAAGTTCCTTCAAGTGGAACTCCTGTCATCTTAATGGCTGACAGTCAAACAACAGGAGGCTATGTCACCATCGGTAATATCATTCGAGCTGACCTATGGAAAATCGCCCAGCTTCCACCAGGTGGAAAGATCAACTTCCATAAAATTTCCCATGAAGAAGCGAGAAAACTCTCCAAAGACCTCCACGCCTTTCTCTCTTCCTTACAAAAAGAAGCCAAATATATCCCATCCAAATAAAAAAGCGCAGCTAGCTATCCCAGCTGCGCTTTTTGGGCTAATCAAAGTTCGAAGGTGATGCGCTTATGGTTGGCCCGTTACAGTATAGGGGCTAGGACTTGCTGGGGAACAACTCGCTTTCCTGCGGGGAGCTGGGAAGCCTCCTCAATCGCTACGCGCTTTCCGGGGTCTCCCCTATGCTCCTTTCCCCGCGGGAGTCTCGTCGTTCCCCAGCAAGTCCTGACGTTAATTGGATAAACGGACCACGTACTTATATTATTATAGATATTTTCAAGCCCCTTGAACCTCACATATAACGCGTTTCCGTTTACTCATACTTGGAAAAGGTGGGCCTGGAAACTGCGAGACTCCCGTGGGCAGAAGAGTCTAGGTGAGACCCCGGAGACCGGCTTTGCCGGTTGAGGAGGCTCACCAGCTCCCCACAGGAAAGCGAGTGGTTTCCAGGCCCACCTTAGACTCAACTAAAATTAACGGAAACTTTCTCAGCTTCGAGTCTTCCATATAAGCGGCCTTATATGGATAATTACCCCACATAACGCTTCAAGATACGATCCACGCTACCGGCATAGGCCTCACCGAACAAGTTCAAATGAGCGAGCAAGTAGTACAACTGATAGAGAGGCTTGATATCCTCATAATTCTCAGACAAAGGCATTTCTTCCTGATACGCTCGGTAGAATGCTTCTGAATAACCTCCAAATACTTCAGTAAACGCTAATTCAAAGGCATGGTCACCGTAAAAAACAGAAGGGTCGATTAAACAAGGTTCTCCATTTGGCCCAGCCATCCAGTTTCCGCCCCATAGATCTCCGTGCAGTAAAGAAGGTTTCACTTCATGGGTGAGCCACTGAGGCAAGCGTTCCATTAGCTTTTTTAACCGTTGCTTTCTTTCTAGTGGCAACTGTCCTCTTTCTGCAGCTATATTAAATTGAGGAACAAGGCGATAGTCGTGGTAGTATGTTGTCCAGTCCCCTACAAGGCGATTTGGTTGTGGTAGAGCCCCAATAAAAGTATCTTCTTCAAAGCCGAACTTCTCTCCGTAAGTTTTATGCATGTTGGCGATCCCGCGTCCTAACCGCTCTTCCGTATCACCAGTTGGTTCCCCTTTTAGCCACTCCATCACGAGCGCAACTTGCTCATTTCCTGCTGGTTCACCATAGTAATACACCTCTGGTACACGGATTGCTTTCGTATCACGAATGAACGAAAGCCCCTTTGCTTCTACGCGAAAGAAATGTTCAGGAACGTCTTTGTTTGTTTTTACGAAGTATTCTTCTTCTTTTGTGCGAACATAAAAGGCCTGGTTAATGTCACCGCCAGATATTGATGTTGTTTCTTGAATAGAAGACGTGTCTCCAATGGCTTCTAGTGATTGCTGAATTAATGGATTCATTACGTTCACTCCCTGCTAGTTCTCTTGTGTTCATTTTACACTCTACCTCTTCTAACACGAACCATAACGTGTAAAAGAGTGTTTTATAGAAGGGCGCATCTTAGGTGAGTCCTGACTTTAGTACTGAAAAAGGACCCGGAGCATTGGCTGCCGGGCCCTATTCACATACATACTTCTTTTAAGATAAAGCGGTTTCGTGCCCCACTTTAGAATGGGATTCTCTAAATTCTTTTGGCGTGACGTTTGTATACTTCTTAAACAAGGAGGTGTAGTAGCTTTGGTTACAGAATTGAAAGAGGGTAGCAATATCGGAAATAGGAGTAGTAGTGTGAAGAAGGAAGTATTTGGATTCCTCAATTCGTTTTTGATTGATGTACTGAACGACAGATACGCTTACTTCTTTCTTAAACAAGTGAGACAAATAACTTGGACTAACTAAACTATTCTGAGCAATTGAATCGAGTGTAAGATCATCTAAAATGTGGTCATGAATAAAAGCAATGGCTTGATTAACCACTTTACTGTACGGAAGAGTCTCTTCTTTGTTGAGGCGCTCAATAAACTTCGTCAGCATGTCTCTTTCTAGCTGAAAGAGTTCATCAACATCGTTAATCTTTTCAATCTGTTCCAAGTACTGATCGCTCAACAAGAACGCATCTTCTGGTTGAACACCACTATGAATAATCGTGCGTGTAAATAGGGTGCAAGAACTAACGAGGACATTTTTAACGGAACGCAGGGTTGGATTCGGCGATATAATCGCTCGTTCTTCGTTTATGGAATGTAAGAGTTGATGGGCTTTGTTAGGATCCCCTTGTGAGACAGCGACAAGAAGTTGGCGTTCCATCAGATAGGATGGATGTAAGTAATCATGGTTGCGATTCTGTAAGCGAACTTTCATAAACTGTTCAATTGTGGCCTGTTTAATAGACGTACTCATTATGTCACCTACAAATCTAGTTTTTTAACGATTTTAATATAATTGTAAGCGATTTCGCAACAAAATCAAGACGTTTTGAAATATTTTTTGTAAAATTGGAAAATTTAATCTTTTTCATCCTTGGTTAATCGTTTTAGTGTACGCAACAATCGTTGTGTGTTCCTGAAAACCAAGCTCTTTGTATAACTTCTCGGCTTGAGGGTTCGTAGACCGTACAGGAACGGTTACAAAAGATAAACCTTGCTCTAGGAAAGCTTGATGGCAAGCATAACGGATTAAGGCTGAACCAATGCCTTGACCTTGTTCGCTATCTTCAACCTGAAGAAAGCAAATTTCACCCTCGTCCATACCTTCAATTCGTTCAAAGAAGATATACCCTTTTACGGTGTCTTTTTCTTTATAGCACCATAATGAAAAATGCGGGTCTTGGATTAAATGAGTCATCTCTGATGCGTTGAAATAGGCTGCATCTGGGTGCAACTGCTGCAATTTATTAAAGGACCCTTCGTAAGGGACTACATGTTCACTAAGGGGAGTGGGTAGGTGAGCTTGTTTAGGGAGAATCAAGTTTTTCTCCCGGTTATAAAGATGAAAACCATTTGATTCACAAAAATGAAGAACGTCTTGGTTTTCCTCAAAGAAAGCGACTTTTAGCTCCGAGTATATGTTTTTCCATTCTACGAGCGCCTTTTCCCAAAGCGCTTCCATCACGTTTGAGGCATCTTTTCCATAGGCGAATGGGCCGAGTAATCTCCCTACCTGTTCCCCTTCAAACGGCTCTAGTCCTATAAAGCCTTTTATATTTCCTTCCTCCAAAGCGACCCAAGCATGGGGCTCGTTAAATGGGAGTAACGCTCCTATTTGTTCTTCAATCGCACTCGGTTCTGATTCCAACCAGGCAATATAGTGAATGTCCTGTTCGTTACATTGAGCTAGCCACTCGCTTACAGCGGTGAGCTGGTCGTCTTGCAGAATTTGAATTTCCATAGTGACCTCCTGACGTTTCTTTAGGTTTTGGATCCGGCTCATATAGGGAACATCCTTCCCATGGTCTCTTTTCACCATACCAAAATACATACAATACCCCAAACATGAGGGTTGTGAGTGCTGAAAAAGGGTACAAATACAATAGAGAGATGAGAGGGGGAAGGGTTGCAGTTGAGGTATAATGCACTTTATCGAATTACTATTATCGTAGCAATGGCTATAAAATTTTTCTGGCAGATCTTTTGGTTCCAACGTTTTCATCGTATTTGGGACGAACGAACAAGGAATAAATGGCAAGAACTTCTGGTGAAACAAGCAAAAGAATATAGAAAGAAGGCGCTAATGCTTGAGGGGTTGCTTATTAAATTTGGGCAATTCTTAAGTACACGTGCCGATCTACTCCCTCCAGTGTTTTTGAAAGAATTAGAAGGGCTGGTCGACAGGGTTGAGCCCGTTCCGTTTGAAAAATCGAAAGCAATATTGGAGCGAGAATGGGGAGGGGACGTTTCCAAGCACCTCCAGGAAATCGGAGATGAACCCGTAGCATCAGCTTCCATTGGTGAAGTTTATAAAGGTAAGCTCCATAATGGTCAGGATGTGGCTGTGAAGATCCAACGATACCGTGTGGAGAAGATCTTCCATACCGACTTTAAGGCACTTCGGATCGTATTCTGGTTACTCGGCCGCTTAACCTCCATTGGAAAGAAAGCGGATCTTGGCGCATTATACCGTGAACTCGTATACGTTATGGGGAAAGAGCTCGATTTCACCGAAGAATTAAAGCATTCCCTATACTTTAAAAAGCGTTTCTCTGGATTTAAAGGAGTTTATGTCCCTGATTATCATGAAGATCTATCAACCAGACGTGTTCTTGTGATGGAATGGATTGAAGGAGTAAAGATTACAGACGAATCATTCATACAGGAAAACAATTTAAAGCGTGAAGATTTGGCGAAGCGAGTATTTGATTTGTTTGTCGAGCAACTCGTCTCTGATGGCATGTTTCATGCGGACCCTCACTCAGGAAACTTAATGGTACGTTCTGATGGCACCATTGTTATGATTGATTTCGGTATGGTTGGTGAAATTAGTAAAGAAGATGCTAGTTACATTCGGATGATTATACAAGGGTTTATCATGGATGATTACGATAAGGTCATCGGTGCCTTAGAAGATATGGATTTCTTACTCCCATATGCAAATCGTCAGAAGGTGAAACGACTCTTAAAAGAAACAGCTGATATGTATTTGCAGGGTGACTTTGAGAAATTTGATCAGGAAGCGTTAAATCAAATTATGAAGGACCTCCAAGAGTTTGTGAAAGAACAACCTATACAAATGCCAGCAGACTACGCGTTTCTCGGTAGAGCAGCATCCATCGTGATTGGAGTTTTAACGACAGTATATCCGGATATCGATTTAATGAAGTGGGGAAAACCTGTTATTAAGCAGTGGGTGTCTGGTGGAGAATCAGACGCAAGCCTGTATAAGGAAGTAATAAAAGATACAGCCAAGCCCCTTCTTTCCTTACCAAAAAGCTTAAACGAATACTTAACAGATGCACCAAGGCAACGAGCTTTTGAAGAAAGGAAGCAACAGAGGCAGATGTTTCATCATTACTACTTCTTTTATGCGTTCCTATCCTTCTTCTTGTTTATAGGTGGAGGAGGGTTTGCTTTATATAGCTTAGAGAACCTTGCATCCCTGTACATGTATATCGGTTTTATAACAGGAGCAACGGGCCTTGCTGCCTTTATATTAGTAGCAAGTGTCCATTTTAGAACCATTAAGATTACGACAAAAGATAGGAGGAATAAGGGTGAGTGATTTACTACGCAAAGGGTTTTTAATCGGGATTGGTGCCGCTTTAAATGGAAAAGAGAAAGTGGAAAAAGTGTATAACGAGATGGTGGAAAAAGGGCAAATGAGTCCAACAGAAGCTAAAGAAGCCATTCGTGAATTTCGTGAAAAAGGTGAAGCACAAAACGAAAAGTGGAATGCTCAAACAGAAGCCTACTTTCGTGAGCAAATTCGTGATCTTGGCTTCGTGACGAAAGAAGAATACCATGCACTTGAGGAACGTGTACAGAAGTTAGAGCAACTGCATGAATCATCAACTGATACAGGTGAAGAATAAAGAAACTTTAACTGAAGGATTATGGTATGAAGACAAAAAGCTCATCCAATTTTGGTTGGGCTTTTTGTAGTTTATTAGATAGGTACACTTTTAAAAAATAAAGTTTTTTAGATAAACTATTATGTAATTAAAAATAGTTGAAAGAAGGTATGATGGTGGCACCAAAAAATGAAAAACTTAATAAAACGCCTCAGGAGATTGATGCAGATATAGAGGGAGCATACTTACAGAAAATTAGAAGTATGGGTTCAGATAACTCAATCTTATCGAAAAGAGAAAGAGCACAAGTTGTTCATGAGCTAAATTGCGAATATCAGTTTCCAATAAATCGCTTAATAAAGGTGGCGGGGTTGTCACGTAGCACGTATTATTATACAAGGTCGAAGATGAATGAGCCTGATCCTGACTTTGAGTTAAAAGAGCTCACCTCTTCTATTTACTATGAATATGAAGGCTGTTATGGATATCGACGTATTCAAAAAGAGCTAGAAAACAGAGGCCACAAGGTCAATCACAAGAAAGTATATCGAATTATGAAAGAGCTAGGGTTTAGTTAAATGGTTTAATACATGAATACAACCATCCCATTAAGACATCGGAGTCAAAAGGGATGGTTGTTTATGTTTTAAGAAAGTTTTGTAGTTTGATTGTAAAGCATAGACACGGCTTGTTTTAACGTAGCCTTTGTAGTAACATCTTCTTTTGTTTTAGATACAAGCCCCATTTGAACGGCCCGCATGCTCAAGTCCGGACGCATGCCGGTTAAGATCGGCTTAAGACCCAAGATCTCAAGAGAAGTGAGTAATTTTTCTAAGTGACTCATGAAAAGGTCATCCACTTTGTAAACTCCTGACAAGTCAATAACAAGCCAATCAATATCAAGCTCATTCGACTCCCTTAATGTTTCCTCAATGATCACATTGGCGCGCTTCTCATCGATTTCTCCAATGATAGGTAATATGGCCACATGATCCATAATCGGCACAATAGGGGTCGATAACTTCAAATATTTTTCTTCATAATCATTTACTTTTCGTTGTTCGGCCTTAGAAAAAGCCAGTGTAAATCCATGCACAATGTAATTAAATAACAAATCAATGCGATTCACAATCTCCATTAGCTGTTTGAAAGATTCGTTTCTCCCACGCGTCTGGTTCTCTACAAAAGTCCAGATGGCCTCTTTGTATAGGCTTAGCTTCGAGATATAGTCAGATAAGACACCATCACGTTGGCTGACCTTTTCACCGATCCTTTCCCCGAGATCTGTCGCACGTTGAATAGAATCCCCCTTCTCAACGATGTTCTCTCCAATCATGTTAACGAGTTTGTTTAAAAAAGTGATCAGTTCTTCATGTTCCTTATCTTCTAATCCGCCATATTCTTTTGGGTAATGTTTTTCTAGTAAATGTAGAATATCGGAAGCAACTGAAGATGAGTGAGCTTGCAATTGTGCTTGAAAGAAAGAGTAGTAATTTGATTGAGTCATAGTACTTCAATCCTCCATTTAAGTTCCATTTTCTAAAAATCATTATAATCATTAAAGGAAAAGAAGTAAATCTATGATGCCTTTTAAATTTCAGGAAGTTTTATACATTTATGTAATCTTTAGTTTGATTGAGTAAGGAGAGGGTTATAGAGTAAGAAATCACCATCTGTTCTAAAAGTGAGGGGAATCTATGAAGAAAATCAAATGGCTAGTGGCTTCATTATTCATCTTTTTAACAGGGTGCAATTTAAGAGTGTTGGATCCTAAGAGTGAAACAGCGCGTGATCAATCTTTTCTTATCCAGTTTAGTTTTGCTCTAATGATGATTGTATTTGCAATCGTTATCATACTGTTTGTTTGGTTTTTATCGAAATACCGTGAAAATGATCAAAACAAAGATTACATACCTGCTGACGAAAAGGGGAGTCCGTGGCTCGAAATTACATGGACCGTCATCCCTTTTATTTTGTTAGCTATTTTGGCTGTTCCGACAGTATCCATAACCTTTGAGCAGTCAGCTCAAGTAGAGTCCACGCCAGCTAATGCAGTCCAAATTGAAGTGACAGGCCAACAGTTTAGTTGGACCTTCTCCTATCAAAATGGAGTAGAAACAGTAAATAATCTTCGTTTGCCTGTAGACCGACCTGTAGAGTTTACCCTGCGCTCAGAAGATATTATTCATTCCTTTTGGATACCAAAGCTTGGAGGGAAGAAGGATCTCATACCAGGGAAGACAAGGCGAATGATTGTAACTCCTGAAGAAACCGGAACTTATCAAGGGAAATGTGCGGAGTTTTGTGGACGTGAACATACGAAGATGAGGTTTACGACAACCGTTATGGAAGAATCAGAGTACGAACAGTGGTTACAGGAAATGAAGGAGAAAATTGAGTAAAGGGTGGGTTAGATGACATTTGAGCTTTTCAATCGGACGTTCTTTATAGCGACGGACGTTTTATTAGCGTATATAGCACTCATAGGCACCGGTTTAGGAGTGTTATATTTAGTAAATCGAGCGAATAAATGGTCTGTGATTAAAGATTATGTGACAACCACTCACCACCGAAAGATCGGTGTACTTTATTTGCTTTCGGCGACGCTTTTCTTCTTAAGAGCAGGAATAGAAGCATTGATTATCCGTACACAACTGGCTGTGCCTGAAAATGATTTCTGGGTGTTTCAAGGGGATAAATTCAATGAGGCATTCACTACTCATGGAACGATCATGATCTTTTTTGTAGCGATGCCTCTTTTGATTGGACTCATGAACGTAGCTGTTCCTCTCCAAATTGGAGCCCAGGATATGGCCTTTCCTTATATGAATGCGCTAAGTTTTTGGCTGTTTCTGGCTGGGGCGATCCTAGTTAACATGAGCTTCTTCATGACAGCTTCGCCAAACGCTGGTTGGACAGCCTATGCCCCTTTATCTACTGCTGAATTCACACCAGAAGCGGGGAATGATTACTACATATTCGGCTTACAGGTGTCAGGGGTTGGGACGATTTTAGCTGCAATCAATATGATTGTGACGATTGTCCGTCACCGTGCACCAGGCATGAAGATGACCCGAATGCCCCTATTCGCATGGTCGACTCTTGTAACAGCATTTCTAATTCTTATTGCTTTCCCAGTACTAACAATTGCGCTTTATATCTTAATGTTTGACCGATTATTTGGCACCTCCTTTTTCTCAGGAGAGGCAGGTTCGCCGATATATTGGCAACATTTATTCTGGATTTTTGGTCATCCGGAGGTATATATCATCGTTATACCCGCATTTGGAATATTCTCTGATGTTATTTCTACATTCTCAAAGAAGCGAGTGTTTGGCTATACGTCTATGGTTGTCGCAATCGTCATCATCGGGTTACTTGGTTTCATGGTATGGGTGCACCATATGTTCACGGTGGGGCTTGGTCCGGTAGTGAATACCGTTTTTGCGATTACAACAATGCTCATTGCTGTGCCTACAGGCATCAAGATCTTTAACTGGCTCTTTACAATGCGAAAAGGTGTTATTCATTTAGGGACACCCATGCTCTTTGCGGCCGGTTTCATACCTACGTTCGTCATAGGTGGTGTCACTGGGGTTATGCTAGCGGTGGCTGCAGCAGACTTTCAGTTTCATGATACTTACTTTGTCGTAGCTCATTTTCATTACACCATGGTTGGGGGTACTGTTCTTGGAGCTTTTGCTGGAATTTATTATTGGTTCCCAAAAATGTTTGGATTTAAGTTGAAGGACGGACTGGGAAAAGCTCATTTCTGGTTATTCTTAATTGGCTTTCATATCACCTTCTTCCCACAGCATTTTGCCGGACTGAATGGAATGCCTCGAAGAGTGTATACGTATACAGCTGAAGACAATATCTTTATCTTTAATTTCATTAGTACAATTGGAGCTTTTATGATGGGGATTGGTACCTTGTTCTTCGTCTGGAATATCTATAAAAGCTTTAAAAATCCGGACAGATGCGGAAATGACCCTTGGAATGGACGGACGCTTGAGTGGAGTGTACCATCTCCTGCTCCAGAGCATCCGTTTGACCCAATGCCACAGGTGACAACAATCGATCCGCTCTGGGAAGCGAAGCGAAACCGAGGTGGCAAGCTACCGGTCGCAAACACATCCAGATCAGCCCCAATTGATGTTACATCCTGGCAACCTGTGGGCTTCTCTGGTCTGATCATGCTATTCTCATTGTCATTCATCTATCACGTAACGTGGCTCCAAATCGTATTAGGTATTATGGTGCTAGCATTTTTTGCACTTCGCACATTAACAGATGAACACACCAAAATGGCGAGAGAGGGGGAGGATCATGACAACATATAAGAGTGATCGATTCGGTGACAAACAGTTAGGGTTTGCCCTATATTTAATCGGTGAACTCATTATGTTTGCTACATTGTTTGCTACCTACTTTCTGTTCACACCCTCTGCTATAAACCCGACTCCAAGTGAAACATTTGAACTTCGAACGGTGGTGATCACATCTATATGTCTCCTTAGTAGCAGTGCAACCATTCACTACGCGGAGAAAGCATTTGAAAAGGGGAAAGAAAAAGGAGTTTGGATTGGGTTAATATCGACACTGATCTTAGCCACGGCTTTCATGGGATTTGAAATACACGAATTTTATAAATACGCTTCAGAAGGCTACACACTGACGGAAAACCTATTCTTATCTTCCTTTTACATCCTGGTAGGCCTCCACGCTGCCCATGTTTTATTTGGAATAGGATGGATGGCCTTACTCTGCTATCACTACCCACGCATACCCAATGCAATTTACGGGCAAAAGCAAAAAATATTCACCTACTACTGGCACTTCGTTGATGTCATTTGGGTATTCATTATTACATTTGTGTACGGACCATATCTATTCTAGCAACAATGGTTACACAAGGTATAAATGGGTATTTTTATATGCAGAATAAGTTAAGAAATGCTTACACATCAAGGATTTTGTCGAAAAGTTACACGTGAAACAATAGTGAGAATTTTAACTATATTCCTTAAATAAACCTTCAAGGACGTTAACGTTTTTGAAGGTTTTTTTGTGGTTCAGTCGATCGCTAGTGAATTCAAGCATAAAATAACGTCTTTCTCACATGCTATGAACAGCAATTCTAGAAATGAGGAGAAGCGTATGAACTGGTTTTCAATTATTCCTTTTATTGTCGTAGTCATAACAGCAATTGCTACAAAACAAGTCATCCCAAGTTTATTCTTTGGGGTTGTCGTTGCTGGCTACCTCGTTACCCCTGATTGGTTAGGTGGTATGACGCAGGCGCTGGAATTTGTTATTAAAGGCTTGTCTGATCCGAACAATTTAAAGATTATTATCTTTCTCTATGCTTTTTCTGGACTGATAGGGTTAGTCCGAATCTCAGGTGGCATTAAGGGATTTGTGCAAACGGCAACAGAAAAAATTTCAGGTCGTAAAGGCGCTTTCGCCCTTACATGGTTGTCGGCGCTTGGAACGTTCAGTGCTCCGAGCTTTCGTATCGTAACCATTGCTCCAGTTATGAAGGCAATGGTGAAGAAATTACCGATGACAAAACAAGAACTCGGATTTGTTATTGAAACAACGGCCTCCCCTTTTGTCGTTCTTGTGCCTGTAGCAACGGCTTTTGTGGGCTACATGTCTTCTGTTATTGGTTTATCAATGGACCAAAACGGGATAGAAGGGGATCCGTACATGTATTTCTTAAGAAGTATTCCCTATAATTTCTTCGCCATTTCTATGATTCTTATTGGGTTTTACTTAAGCTTCTTTCATAAGAGCAAAAAGCAAGCTACAGATGCAGAAAATAAAGCTTCCGAACAACAGGGAAAAGAGGACGATGATCAGTGGGAAGATTGTCATCCATCTGTATCAAAAGACCTTCCTTCTAACTATTGGCATCTAATCCTTCCGTTAGTTAGTGTTATTATCTTTACATTTTTCTTCATGTACATGCTCGGTGTAAAAAAGGAAGGAGCTGAAGGGTTTGAAGCTTTAATAAATGCCAGTGTGTTAGATGCAATGGTGTTAGCCGTAGTAATCTCCATTGCCTGGTTCATTATTTATTTGAAAATAAGGTCCTATCCTCTAAGGAAGCAAATGAATGAGCTTGTCACAGGTGGGAATGAGATGATGAGCGTAATCCTCTTGTTAGCTATGGTCTGGGGGCTAAGTAAAGGATCAGAAGCCCTTAACTTCGCTCAAACCATCTCTCAGTCTCTTCAATGGA
Organism: Pontibacillus chungwhensis BH030062; assembly: GCF_000770675.1. Lineage (GTDB taxonomy): Bacteria > Bacillota > Bacilli > Bacillales > BH030062 > Pontibacillus > Pontibacillus chungwhensis. Next base: position 131,696 of record NZ_AVBG01000002.1, on the reverse strand, counting down.
TACCGGCTTCTTTCGTTGCAGTGCTCGTCTTCCTGATTGGATGCGCGCTGTCTTATTTTATCGGTTCTTCTTGGGGAACGTGGGGGATTTTAATGCCTGTAGGAGTTTCGATTGCTACTGTCAGTGGGAGTTCATTGCCAATCGTAATCGGAGCCGTGTTTGCAAGTGGTACATTCGGAGCTTTTTCTTCCCCTCTTAGTGACAATACCAACACAACAGCAGGCATTTTGAACTTAAACGCTGTGCGCTATGCGAAGTTCAAGTTTAAGCCAGCGGCCATGGCGGCAGGGGTAGCAGCGGTTCTGTATTTAGCTCTACCATTTTTCTTATAACAACTTGGAGGCTAAGGAAATGAATTTAAAATCCGGGTCATTATTGTGGATGGATACGTTAAAACAAGCGAAATCATACCCAAGGATCACCGAGAATATGACTTGTGATGTGGTTGTAGTTGGAGGTGGTGTTTCTGGTGCGATCATATCCCGGGAACTTGTTGAAGCTGGTATTGATACGATTGTTGTAGAGAAGCGGAAGGTGGGCCATGGTTCTACATCGGCTAATACAGGGCTCCTTCAGTTTTCGAATGATAAGCCCCTGACGTCTTGTATTGAAACCTATGGAGAGGAACATGGGCTTCGCTACTACCAACTTTGCTTGGCGGGGATAGACAAAGTCGAGGCTTTAGCTCGAGAATGTACAATAGATCCAGAATTTATAAGGCGCGATAGTTTATACTATGCTTCTTCTGAGCAGGATCTCTCTTTACTTCAAACAGAATACAAAACGTTAGATAAATATGGTTTCTGTGTGGACTATTTGGAACGCTCAGATTTAGAACGTTCCTTTTCCTTCTCTAAACCTGGGGCTATATATTCGAAAGGTGATGCTGAAGTGAATCCTTTTAAGTTAACTGTAGGTCTCATGGAGGCAAGTGCTAAGAAAGGTCTTCGAGTCTTTGAAGAGACAGAGGTGGTAGATCACCATGAAGAAGAGGAAGAGGTTACACTCCTTGTGAAAGGGGATTATACGATTCGCACCAAGTTTGTTGTCTATGCGACGGGCTATGAAGCTCAGCAAATGAAGCGTAACCGGAACGCAATATTGGAGACCACTTTTGCTATTGCGACAGAACCTGTAACTCACTTTCCGGGTTGGAAAGATCGCTGTTTAATTTGGGAAACAGCTCGGCCATACTTATATGCCCGGACCACAAAAGACAATCGCATCATAATAGGTGGGTTGGACGAAGCTTATGTAACGAAAGACAAGAGGGAGCGTCAACTCGTATCGAAACGCGATCAACTTCTAAGGTCACTTCTTTCTCTCTTTCCTGATTTAGAAGGGACTCATGTTGACTATTATTGGGGAGCGGTTTTTGGAAGTACTCATGATGGTTTTCCGATTATTGGCCCACAACCTGAGTTCCCTCGTAGCTTCTTCGCTTTAAACTACGGAGGTAATGGGACGATGTATTGCACCATTGCAGCAGACCTGATTAGGGACTTTATCGTAAAAGGGGAGCACCCGGATGCGCCTATTTTTTCAAATTTTCGCTTACCGATCAAATCCAATAAAATCAACAATGGAAACGCTTAACTAACTGCGGTTATATCGAGCGTTTCTTATTTTTTTGTTTAAATTGTTGACAATTATCTGAAAACTTGTAATATTATATACAAGATAATGTTAGGAAACCTAACATAAAATGTTAAGGAGGAGTTACAGTGAGTGAATTAGGTATGATGAACAGTTTATGGACGATGGTATCTGCTGTTTTGGTCATTTTAATGATTGGTGGTTTTATTCTTTTAGAAGCAGGTTCAACCCGTATGAAAAACGCTGGCCATATTGCTGGAAAAACGATTTTTACATTCGGAATTTCATCTTTGGTCTTTTGGGCAGTTGGATATGGAATGATCTTTGGGGAAGGCAACGCATTTGTAGGCCTATCGAACTTCTTTTATGGTGGAACGATTGATGCCGGGGGAGATTTAGCTGAAACAGTCTTCTTCGTATTCCAGCTAGCATTTGCAGGAATTGCTTTAACGATTGCATTCGGAGGATTTGCAGAACGTGCAAAGCTATCATCTTATATTTGGTTCGCTGTATTATTCTCTGTTTTTATTTATCCAGTTGTAGCGCATTGGATCTGGGGAGGAGGCTGGTTATCTGAACACGGTAAGCAGGATTTCGCAGGATCTACCGTTGTTCACCTAACAGGTGCGATGGCAGCTCTTGCAGCCACGATGATCTTGAAGCCTCGAAGTGGGAAGTACAATAAAGACGGAAGCGTGAATGAAATCGAAGGTCACAACCAGGTCTATACTTCACTCGCTGTACTCCTTTTATGGGTCGGTTGGTTCGGTTTCAATGCAGGTAGTACGGTATCGGTTGATGGGGCATTCTTTGGATATGTTGCACTAAATACTCAATTAGCTGCAGCGGCAGGGGCGGTTGCTGCAATGTTTATTACAATGATCGTCACGAAGAAAGCGCAAATTACAACGATGCTTAACGGTGCACTTGCTGGTCTTGTTGCTATTACCGCATCTTGTGCCTTTGTAGCTCCTTGGGCGGCTGTTGTCATCGGTCTTATTGCGGGTGTAATTGTACACTATAGCATGTCCTTCTTTGAGAAGAAGCAGATTGACGATCCAATCTTCGCTCTATCTGTACACGGCGTAGCTGGTATTTGGGGAACTCTTTCAACTGGTTTCTTCGCCACTCCAGAACTTGCCGCTGCCAATGGCGGTCGAGCAGGACTATTATATGGTGGAGGGTTTGAACAATTAGGTGTTCAGGCTTTAGGTGTAGGAGCTAGTGGGCTATATGCCTTCGTTGTCTCCTTTGTCTTCCTTAAAATTATTCAAAAAGCATTGGGCGGCATGCGTGTATCAAAAGAAGAAGAACTTCTTGGTCTTGATATGAGTGAGCACGGAAGCTACGGATATCCAGAAGTCTTTTCTAGAACACCACAAAAACAGCAGCAAACAAGTTAATAAACACACATCAAAAAACCGCCTGGGATCCTCCTCCCAGGCGGTTTTATTTGGGTATTACACCATTTTTGTTACATAGTCCTTCTACTATAGATTAATGAGGCAGCTCTTTGTCTTCTTTATGTAGTATGTTTCCGTCTCTCAAAACGGAAAAGGAGGGCCTGGAAGCTGCGAGACTCCCGTGGGCAGATGAGCCAGTCTAGTTCCGGCGTGGAGGACCTAGCGTGATAAGTCATCTTTTTTACAAAGGCTAGTCGCCTTTTTCAAAAAGCTGTCTTATCCGTACGGTCCTAGGCACCACGCCTGCACTTTTCAATCTAGGGGAGACCCCGGAAAGCGCGTAGCGATTGAAGAGGCTCCCCAGCTCGCCGCGGAAAGCGAGTGATTTCCCGGACCACCCTGCGCTCAATCAGGCTAACGGATACATTCTCTCATTCAGCAAGAGCTTCTTTAAAAGGATTCTTCCTAGATTGGGTCACGCGATAAACACAATATAATAGAAGAAAAACGGAAAAAGTGAGTAGCTCTAAATTAATATAATACCAAACCCCTGATCCTAATAAGTCCAACGGTGTCTCCGCTGTCGGGGCGCTTGAAAGGAATAGATAATTCGATCCAATCTCTCTATTAACAAAGAATATAACAATAGCGTACAGGTTTAGCACTCCGAAGGTTCCTAATAGCGAGCGGAATGTAATGGTAACATTTGATGTTAGGATTAAGAACAAGCTTGCCCAAGAGATCGCCATGTGATGAGAGAAAAATTTCAGAAAGCGATAATGAGGAAAAGCATTTGGTAGTTCTGGTGTGAGAAGAGCCAGAAACGCTGGTATAATGCCTATAAAGAAATTAAATTGTATGAGGGCTTTGTTCCTTGTTATAAGAGCAATCATAGCTAATATGGAGGCCACTCCGCACAAATGCAATGGTACGAATTCTCTTGTGCTCCAAATATCATTTGAAATAGCAAATATCTGATAAGTAAGTTCTGAAAGTAGTAATATGGTAAATAATGTCCATCTAATAAATGTCGTGTAACGCGTGGAGCGTTTGAATAGACGGTAACTCAATATGAGTGTTAGGAGGCCTGCGAAGAAAAGGCTAAGAATGATAATATGACTTGTCATCAGTGGCTCAAACGGCTGATGGACTTCATTGCTAAACCAACGCCCCATAGCTTCTCTCCTCTCTGATTGGGATTTTCACCATTTTATCACAAGGAGAAGTTGTGGGCAGTATAGTGATTTCAGGAAAGGGGAAAATAGGTGAAGAACAAAGTGAACTGTTTTCAGTGTAGGCATTTTTATACGACATGGAACCCCGCTTTTCCGAGGGGGTGTAAAGCGTACGGGTTCAAGACGAAAGAAATCCCCTCTATTCTTGTAGAGAAGACGACCGGCTCCCCGTGTAGAGCTTTTCAAAAGAAAGCTGTCCAATCCTCATCGCACCAGTCTTCAAATTCGAGCTTTGATATTCGTCTGTAAAATGTAAATGATTTGAAATGTCTGAAAGTATATCGCTAATCCTTGAGATTTGTGATATAGTTTTCCGTATTTCAGAGAAAAAGAGAGAGAAAATGAGTGAAGGGAGTTCTTTGTTTATGGCAAGAGAGAAATGGCAGTCCAAACTAGGGTTTATGCTAGCTGCCATGGGATCGGCGGTCGGACTGGGTAATATATGGCGCTTTTCTTATGTAGCAGGTGAGAATGGGGGAGGTGCCTTTCTTTTATTATATTTAGCATTTGTGCTGCTGATCGGGATTCCGGTTCTATTGTCTGAATTTAGTATCGGAAGACAGGCCCAAAGTGATGTGGTTGGTTCCTATCAAAAATTAGCACCTAAAAAGCCTTGGTTTATTCAAGGGTATATGGGTTTAATTTGTTCGTTTCTCATACTAGGCTTTTATAGCGTGGTAGCGGGTTGGTCTCTTTATTATTTTTGGAATTATCTAAATACTTCATTCTTTACAGCGCCTAGTGGCGGCTATGAGGCAGCCTTTGGTACTTTTATAACGAATCCTATATCTCCATTGTTTTGGCATGGTTTGTTTATGGCCATCACGATTCTTGTTGTATTAACAGGAGTGAAGGATGGAATCGAACGCGCTAGTAAAATCTTTATGCCGACGCTAGCGGTGTTGTTGGTCTTGCTAGCTGTTTATAGCGTTACACTAGAAGGTGCTGGTGAGGGTTTGAAATTCTTATTCCAGCCTAACTGGTCCATTCTTGAAGACCCTTCCGTCTATTTAGCTGCGTTAGGTCAAGCGTTCTTCTCCTTAAGTCTTGGTATGGGAGGAATGTTGACGTACGGAAGTTACTTGTCAAAAGATGAGTCGCTGCCCTCAGCAACCGTAGGAATCGGTTTAATGGATACATTCTTTGCCATTATCGCGGGCGTTGTGATCTTCCCGGCCGTGTTTGCATTTAATATATCACCTGAATCTGGGCCGAACCTCGTCTTTATTACGCTTCCAAGTGTATTTGAACAGATGCCGTTTGGTGGGGTTGTGGGCCTTGTCTTCTTCTTCCTCCTTTGTTTAGCGGCTTTATCATCATCTATTTCAATCTTGGAAGTTCCTGTCGCTTACTTTATGCGAAAGTTTGGTTGGGGACGTACGTTCTCCAGTGCCGTTCTTGGTGCGCTTATGTATCTCCTCGGAGTTGCAGCGTCTCTTGGTATGGGGAGATGGTCTGACGTTACACTTATCGGTGATCGAGATATTATGGGCTCAATGGAGTTTGTGGCTTCGGATGTCTTCCTGCCGCTTGGTGGCTTAATCATCGCGTTATTCGTTGGTTGGCACTGGTCAAAGGCGGAGGCTTTTGAGGCAACAGATATGGCTTCTGCAGGTCCTATTCGACACATTTGGCGTTTTCTAGTAAAATTTGTAGCGCCCGTTTGTATTGCGATTATCTTCTTATCGTCTGTCGGGATCCTGTAATGAGGTGATGAAGTGATCGAACGTTTACAGAACAACCTCCCTGATGTAGCGAAAGAGATTATTGAGCTGCAGAAAAGGAGTTATCCCATTGAGGCGAGGCTTCTTGGAGTTAAGAAGCTGCCTCCGATGGCAGACACAGCCGAGCAAATCGAGAATACGAATGAGATGTTTTTCGGTTATCGAGAAGAGAATAGACTCTTAGGAGTTATCGGCTGTGAAGAATTACGTGAAGTGAATGTCCTAGCCAGGCTAGCAGTCCATCCTGATTATTTGCAACAAGGAATCGCTTCTAGATTGCTTGAACATTTACTTGAAGAAGTGCCACTACCATTAGAGGTCATGACTGGGAGAAGTAACACCCCCGCCATTGAATTATATGAGAAATATGGATTTCACTATGAAGGTGACTCTGTCATGACAGAAGAAGGCATCGAATTAGTAAGGTTAGTGAAAACGTAAGAAATGGAGGAACCGTTCGAAGCCGAGCGGTTTCTTTTTTGTGGGGAGGGGTTGTGACTTAGGGAGGTAGAACACTAGCTCATAGAAGAGCGATCGATTCAAAAAATAAATTCGACCTCTCATGCCAACACTCCCGTATTTCCCCGGAAATATGACAAAATATCTCATCATGAGGGTCCGTTACGTTTATAGTGCTTGGGCTTGCCCGGGTACAACGCGCTTTCTCCCAGCAGTCTAGCAGTCCTGGAGCAAGCCCTGGCGTTATATAGGTTAACGGCCCTGCGATCACATCAAGTAATCTTGTTTCCCCTTATATGACGTGTTTCCGTTCATCCTAATATGGCAAAGGTGGGCCTGGAAACTGCGCATAGCCGTCAAGCTAAGCTGAACGATTTCGTAATCCCTCATCTAAACGTTATCCTTCCATGAAGAAATTTCTATGGAAGGATGATTTTATGATGCTTAACAAACAGATTAAAACCATGGCTAAAGTCATATTTAATACTTTCAATCCAGAATTCGTTAAGGGAGTAGCCCAAGAAACCGGTTTTCAGCAACGTACAGGAAAGCTAAAACCCGAGGCCTTTTTAGTTCTTTGTACGCTTCTTAAAAACTCAATCGGAAAGAATAGTTTACCGAACTTATGTAGTGCGATTGGCTATCAATTCAAAACGTCCATTTCCAAACAAGCGCTGAATGAACGGTTTAACGCAAAAGCCGTTTCTTTCTTAAAAAAGATGTACCACCAGCTATCTGATCAACAAGAAGGCATTCCATCTCTTATCGAAAAGCATGCCTTATTCTCGCGTATTCGAATTATGGATGCGACATCTTTCCGTCTTCCAAAAGACTATGAAGATTATCCCGGAATTCAAGGCAATGGTGTAAAAGTGCAGTTGGAATATGAGTATCTCGAAGGAAAATTCTTGTACCATTCAGTTGATCCAGAAACCAGAAGCGATAAAGACGCGGCTCGTGAACTTATTAAATCGGAGAGATTGGGAGATTTAATTTTAAGGGATTTAGGGTTTTATTCGGCAAGTATTATTAATGAAATTTTCAAGAGTGAAGCTTCTTTAATTACTCGAGTACCAAGTCAAACCAAGTTTTGGACAGGGAATCCAAATGAAGGATGGACTCAAATTAAGCCTGAAGAAGACTTAAAAGATGAAGAGCCGGGGGAAATCGTGGATTATGGCTTCATAAAAGTCGGTGGTGATAAGCGCAGTTCTGTTATGGCGCGCGTAGTGGCGCAAAAACTTACCGCGGACCAGCGTAAAAGCCGGGACAGGGCTCTGAAATTAAAAAGGCAGAAAGGCCACCAGACCCTTTCTGCCCAAGAAAGAAACAATATCCAAATTCTTGTGACCAATATAACACAAGAAAATTTAGAGGCTCAAGACCTCTATCCTTTGTATACCCTGAGATGGCAAATTGAAATCTTATTTAAAACATGGAAGTCATTATTTGAGGTGGATGAGGTCCGGAAGATGAAGCAAGAGCGTTTTGAATGCCACTTATATGGAACGTTAATCGAAATTCTTCTTTCGTCTATGTTGGCGTTTCAATGTCGGTTATATCTGTATAGAGATTATCAACTAGAGGCTAGTGAATACAAATGTATTGATTTGGCTAAAGAAGCACTTCCTCACCTGATTACAGCCGTTCAAACGGGCAAAGAAAATCTGATAACTATCTTAGAAATTCTATATGAAAACGCCAGGAAGCATGGGAAGAAAGATCACAGGAAAAGCCACGTAAGTCCGTTTGATGTTTTAGGTATCCCGTACAAGTAGCTTTATGACCAGTTTTTTTAGGTTATTGACGCAGGATTTATATTCATAAATAAAACTGTAAAATTTTTGAACAAGATCTTATAATGATGCTTCTATTGAGAGAGTCATCCATTAGCTTGACGGCTATGGGAAACTGCGAGACTCCCGTGGGCAGAAGAGCCTAGGTGAGACCCCGGAAGCCGGCGTGCCGGCTGAGGAGGCTCACCAGCTCCCCACAGGAAAGCGAGTGGTTTCCAGGCCCACCTTACACCACACTATCATTAACGGAAACATTCTCTGAGTTTCGAGCCTAGATTTTATTAGAGGTACGTTGGAGAATTTGTGACAGGTAGAGAGAATAAAAGGAATCCGTGTTATACTTTTTGAGAGAAACAAGCACATAATAACTAGAAATAGAACGTGCAAGGAGGCAACGGTATGTCCGTTTCATATGATCAAATTTTACAGAAAATGATGAAAGAGGTTCAGGAAGCAAGCCTTGGACAACGAAATCCAGAGAAAGTTAAAGAACATGTTCGAGCGGTTAAGCTGCTTAGTGATTTAATATTAGATGAACAAGGGACTGCTTCTTACACACAAGCACCCCCGCAACCATACGTACAACCACAAAGAACGGTGGAGTCACCAAAGGCTGCGCCGAAACCAGAACCAGAAATAGATCATGAAGAGGCGAACGGGAGCTCGTTATTTGATTTTTAATAGGAAATAGGGGGAGAGGAACATGAAAGTTTTTTTACTTTTAGGTGTCATTAACGGATTTCTTGCAGTAGCGCTAGGGGCCTTTGGAGCTCATGGCCTTGAGGGTCGGATTTCGGAGAAAATGATTAAGACATGGGAGAAGGCAGTTAACTATCAAATGTTCCATACGATGGCATTGTTAGTCGTTGGTCTCTTATTTACCAAAGTTACCGGAAATATTGCTTCTGCTGGATGGGCTTTCTTTATAGGGATTCTATTGTTTTCCGGTAGTTTGTACATTTATAGTGTATCCTCCATTAAATTATTCGCCATGATTACACCATTCGGAGGCGTTGCCTTCTTAGTCGGCTGGGTCATTCTTGGTTACGCTGTTATCCGCTACATTTAAAAATAGAGGATTGTTGAGAATAGTAAAATGATGGCTGCCCGTAAAGCTTGCTCAATGAATACGGCTGTATTTCTTTGAGCGAAATGGGCCATTCCTTCAAATACAAAACTAAAGGCAAGCGTGTAAAACATCAACAAGGTTAAAATGGACCACCCATCTTTCATAAGAGAAATGATGCCTATAAAAATGGCTAAGGCAAGCATCAAATATTGAAGCTGGGCGAACTTTTGAGACGGATGTTTCATAGTAAACGCTCCTTTTTCGTTTAGTAGAAAATGCGGCTGACCCTATGCAGGGTCAGCCGTTTTTGTGTGCAATGTCCTAAACGAGACGAATTCGTGCAACGTTGCTAATAGGGTCAGGGCTATATTCCACCTTCGCTTTTTACCTTGGTCTGTTACTCGAATTTCCGCCGAATGGGTAGGCGTAGTTGATTTCTTCCGGGAATGTAATGTAGTCAAGATAGACCATTAGCAGTAAGTATCGCATGCCGGTTTCTGGATCACTTATAATGATATGGTCGCGCCCAGCTGCTTCTATGATTCCTTTAAAGATTTTGGCGTTCCAGTTGTCATTGTTCTCAAAAGTCATATATACGGTTGCTTGCTTGCCTTTATTTAATCGTAGAATGTTCTCGATATAGGATTCCTCTTCAAGTGGCAAGTTCCCACCATTTTGTGAAGGGGGGAGCTGCTGACCACTTTGCCCGCCTGGCTGTTGAGGCATTTGTCCCATACCCATCTGATTTTGGTAATAGGGGTACATCATCGGCTGTCCTCCTTGCATCCCTTGCATAGGGTAGCCTCCATACGAGCCTTGCCCCCCTTGACCTGAACCATAATAACCGCCTTGCTTTTGATTAGCCATGTAAGCCTGCACTCCTTTCAGTGATTAATATCATTCACACGACCCCCGTTGGTAGAAAAGATTTTATGAATTGCTTCAAATCCCCCTGACGTTTACACACCAATCTGTCGTTCCTGTTCACTTTTTCGGGTCGCCTGTGAGGAACAACGGTCGTAAACTTACTTGTTTCAAAAGCATATGAAGTAAGCGTATGACTAGACGTGAGGATTTGTTTCTTGTGATCTGAAAATCTCACAATCCTCTTAGAAACATGTTTATGTAATGAAGAAGATAGATATGAACAAAAGAATGGGGGTCGGAGAGAGTCGTATGTGGCTATAGGAGCGAGTTTCTTGAGCTGGATTGGCCTCACGCCTCCGGGCATTCTAGTGTAAATAAAAAACGATCCTGAAAAGTGTTATTGAACACTTTTCAGGATCGTTTGAGGAGAAGGTTACTAAACGGCTAAGAACGATTCGATCTCGTCTTGTTTCAGGAGATTTCCTACATAGAAGGAACCGAACTCTCCGTAACGAGCGCTTACTTCGTCAAAGCGCATTTCATATACAAGTTTTTTAAATTGAAGAACATCGTGGGCAAATAAGGTTACGCCCCATTCCCAATCGTCGAAACCGACTGAACCCGTTATGATTTGGCGGACTTTTCCTGCATACTTCCGACCAATCATGCCGTGAGAATACATAAGTTTTCCGCGGTCTTCCATAGGAAGCATGTACCAGTTGTCGTCGCCTTCACGACGCTTGTCCATTGGATAGAAGCAAATGTACTCCCATTTTGGAAGAATTGGCTTCAAGCGTGCTTGGATTTCAGGGTCGGTTTCAGGGTCTTTTCCTCGTGCCATATAAGTGGATAGTTCCACGACGGATACGTAAGAATAAGAAGGAACTGTATATTCGGCTAGTTTTGTTTTATTAAATTCCGTTTCAATCGCATTTAATTCTTCCATTGTTGGGCGTAAGATCATTAAGATGAAATCAGCTTTTTGGCCCACAACGGTGTAAAGAGCGTGACTTCCTTCTTTATTCTGTTCCGTTTGGTTCCACTTCTCTAAAAGTTGGTGGAATTCATGGATAGCAGACTCTCGCTCGTCGCTTGATGCGTGCTTCCAAGACGTCCAATCAATAGAACGAAGGTCATGTAAACAATACCAACCGTCTAAGGTTTCAACTGCTTCTGGCATGGACACTCTCTCCTTTATATAAATGAGTTCATGATTTTTTCTTCCGTTTTTTACTATAACATAACTTCTTTACAATATGGAAACGCTGAAGATAGCAGGTGTGAGGGATTGGGTGAAAGAGTGTATTCGTCTGAAAATAAAGAAATTTTAATATGGTTTCCTCTTTTCTTTCAATTGCACACAAAAAGATTTATCATATAGTACAGATATGAACTTGGAGGGATAACATTATGAGTAACCTGTTCGACACTTTACGAGATAAATTATCAAATACAACGAAGCGTATCGTGCTTCCAGAGGGTTCTGATGAGCGTATTTTAGAAGCGGCATCTAAGCTCGCTCAAGAAGGTGCTGTTACACCTGTACTAGTAGGTAACCCTGATGAATTGAAACAGAAGGCTTCAGATTTAAACTTGGATCTTGGAAGTGCTGACATTTTAGATCCAAATAATTATAGTGAATTTGACGCAATGGTAGCGAGCTTCGTTGAACGTCGTAAAGGAAAAGCGACAGAAGAGAAAGCGCGCGAAATTCTTAAAGATGAAAATTACTTCGGTACAATGCTTGTTTACATGGGAGAAGCAGACGGCCTAGTAAGTGGCGCGGCTCATTCAACTGCAGACACAGTACGCCCAGCTCTCCAGATTATTAAAACAAAACCAGGCATCAAGAAAACATCTGGTATCTTCATTATGGTAAAAGACGAAGAGAAGTACGCTTTCGCAGATTGTGCAATCAATATCTCACCTGACAGCCAGGACCTAGCAGAGATCGCTCTAGCAAGTGCGGACACAGCGAAACTGTTCGATATCGACCCACGTGTTGCAATGCTTAGCTTCTCAACAAAAGGTTCTGCCCAATCTCCAGAAACGGAAAAAGTGACAGAAGCTGTGAAGATCGCAAAAGAACAAAACCCTGAGCTTGCACTTGATGGAGAATTCCAATTCGACGCTGCATTCGTTCCATCTGTAGCAGAGAAGAAAGCACCAGGTTCTGAGCTTAACGGAGACGCGAATGTATTCGTATTCCCAAGCCTAGAAGCAGGAAACATCGGTTACAAAATCGCACAACGCATGGGCGGATTCGACGCAGTTGGCCCAGTTCTTCAAGGGCTAAACCAACCCGTAAACGACCTATCCCGCGGCTGTAGCGCTGATGATGTGTACAAGCTTTCCCTGATCACAGCAGCACAGTCTCTATAATTTAATATTCATTACTAAAGAAGGAAGTCAAATTGGCTTCCTTTTTTTATTTGTTTAGGAAGGTTCGTTACGGTAAAAGTACTCCAGCCAGCCCACCTCATAAATATATGACCCAGAATGATAGAGCGCTCCCGCTTCATATAGGTTGTTTCCGTTTTTCTCGTTTGGCAAAGGTGGTCCTGGAAAATGCGAGACTCCCGTGGAAAAACGGGCTTCCGAGATCCCGCAGAGAGCGTAGCGAACGAGGAAGATCGGGATATAAAAGAAGAAGTTCAACTAAGACCGTCACGTCCTGTGACAACGTCGAACGACCCCACATCGTGTGGGGCCACAGGAAAGCGAGTGTTTTCCAGGACCACCTTTCACTCTACCTTGGAACGGAAACGCACCAATCCCCCAAATTTGAAACAGAAAAGCACTGCGAGCCCTTATTTAAGGGAGCGCAGTGCTTTCTCGTTACGGGCAACCATTTGATCAAACCGTTTATCAAACCAGCCCATCTCAGTATCATCTAACGGACTTGTATCCACGTGTCCGCTTAAGTTATAGAGAAGGTACAGAATTCGATTTCGTACATCCTGAACGGTAAGCTCTTTCCCAAATAATTCGGATAAAGAAGCCATCGTTTCAGGTTCAATAGTAGGGTAATCAAATGTGGTCTCTTGATCGCTTATGCCAATTTCATAAAACTGACGAATCAGTTCTGCCCGATCAGAACCGCTTCCTTCTACACATAAATAAATCTGGACAGCGCTGCCGTTTTTGACACGTCTTTGAGAGATGCCAGCAAATTTCTTACCATTAATACTTAAATCATACGTACCAGGGCAGTAAGAGCCTTTAATTTCAAAAGCTTCAATCGGAAATCCCTCTTCTTCAAATAGCTTCTGAATAAACGAAACCATAGCTTCATAACCGTCGTGAATATCAACCTGCTTCGCATCTGGGAAAATAAAGGATAGGTTAAGAACCCCTGCATCAAGTGCAACAGCTAAACCGCCAGAATTTCTCACAATCGCTTGGTACCCTCTTTCACTTAAGAAGCTCAATCCTTCGTCAATGGAAGGAAGGCGAGCATCAGGAATCCCCAACACAACCGTTTGGTGATGCACCCACAAACGAGCCGTCACCGGCGAACGCCCCTGACCAACACTCATCGCTAACGCATCATCTGTTGCAAACGACTGAAGCGCAGAAAAAGTCGGCCCGAGCTCACTTTGATCTATAAATCGATAGGAGTTGGTTTGTAGTAGTTCATGAATCTCTTGCATGATCGGTCTCCTTTACGTGCTAAACTAACAGACCTATTATACCAAAAATCCACCCACATGCATCATCAAGAATAGGACAGTCATCGAGAGAATGTTTCCGTTAGCTATGACCTGAGCGTAGGTGGTTCGGGAAATCACTCGCTTTCCGCGGCGAGCTGGGAAGCCTCCTCGTTCGCTAGCGCTCTCTGCGGGGTCTCCCCTAGGCTCCTATTGCCGCAGGAGTCTCGCAATTTCCCGAACCACCTCTACCATATATGAGTGTAACGGAAACATGCCGTATGTGGAATTTTGCACTCTCACCACCCTGAAGATGCAGGGCCGTTCGCATAACTGTAGCCAGGGGTGTCTGGGGAACGGGGAGACTCCTGCGGGAGAAAGAGGTCGACGAGACCCCGCAGGGTGGTTTTCCCGAGGAGGCTCGACAGCTCGCCCGCGGAAAGCGAGTCGTTCCCCAGACACCCCACGCACTCAACAAACGTAACGGCCTCTCCTCATAAATATGCCGATTCGACATATTGCGGGGTTGTTCATGGTGGAGCTAGCATCTAGAATGGGTAGAGGACAAAAGATCGCCAGAATGCTTTAAGAATTGGAAATTATCGTATATAATAGAACAAATATTGTCGGGAATAGGAAGGGCAGAATGTTATGGCGTATAAAGACGAAAAATTAAACGAAGAAAAAGTATTTAAAGACCCTGTTCATCGGTATGTACACGTTCGAGATCGCGTCATCTGGGACCTGATTGGGACTCCGGAATTCCAGCGCCTTCGACGAGTAAAGCAACTCGGGACGTCCTATACAACCTTCCACGGGGCTGAACATAGTCGCTTTAATCATTCACTAGGGGTTTATGAAATCGTTCGCCGTATCATTAATAATTTTGAAAACCGACCAAATTGGAATGAAGATGAACGCTTACTATGTCTGGCTGCAGCGCTCCTCCATGATTTGGGTCATGGCCCATTTTCCCATAGCTTTGAGAAAGTATTTAAGCTTGATCATGAAGATTTTACAAGAAAGATTATCCTTGGAGACACTGGGGTAAATGCCATATTAAGAAGAGTAGATGACAATTTTCCCCATAAAGTAGCAGAAGTCATCAACAAAACGTATGAGAATAAGCTTGTTGTTAGTTTAATTTCGAGTCAGATTGATGCTGATCGGATGGATTACCTTCAGAGAGATGCTTATTTTACTGGCGTAAGCTACGGTCACTTTGATATGGAGCGTATACTTCGTGTGATGCGACCGATGGAAGATCAGGTCGTTGTGAAGGAAAGTGGCATGCACGCTGTCGAAGATTATATAATGAGCCGCTATCAGATGTATTGGCAAGTATACTTCCACCCAGTAACAAGAAGTGCGGAAGTTATCCTCACGAAGATTTTACATAGAGCGAAAGAATTGTATGAGAATCAATACTCGTTCTATCTTGAACCGTATCACTTCACGTCCTTTTTTGCAGGTGAAGTGGACCTTCAGGATTATTTAAAGTTAGATGAAAATGTTGTCATGTATTACTTCCAAATTTGGAAAGATGAGATAGACCCGGTTTTAAGCGATCTGTGTAAACGCTTTGTGGATCGTCATTTATTCAAATACGTTGAATTCAATCCAAACCAGCAAATGAGTGAGTGGATGGAATTGCATAAGCTTTTCCAAAAAGCAGGTATTGATCCTGACTACTATCTCGTAGTAGACTCCTCGTCGGACCTTCCTTATGACTTTTATCGTCCTGGGGAAGAAGGCGAACGTTTACCGATTCACTTATTGCGACCGAACGGAGAATTAAAAGAGTTGTCAAGACAGTCAGACATCGTAGAATCCATTTCAGGAAAGAAACGTACAGATCACAAGCTATATTTCCCTAAAGATCTTATTGAAGGGTTATCCAATCGGAGTAAAACGAAGAAACGTATTTTGGAAATCTTGTACGGATAGGAGATGAGCCGTTGTGTTAAATAATCACGCCAAGCTGGTTCGGTTTTTTTCACAATGTGAAGAAGTTGTCGGCCGTAAACGACTACAGAAAATGATTTATATTTTAAAGAAGGCAGGGTATCCGTTCGAAGAGCGCTATGAGTTCCATTTCTACGGACCGTATTCCGAGGAACTTACGCTACGCGTGGAGGAGTTGTGTAACCTTGGCTTTCTTAATGAAACACATGAGAAGAAGAGCAACTACCATCAGTATCGTTACAGCTTAACAGAAGGCGGAGAAGAATTTTTAACTCACTACGAGGACATGCCATTTAAGGACATGACTGAACACATCCACAACATGAATGAAGAAAGCTCGCGTTTTTTAGAGCTTGTCTCAACGATGCTTTACTTTGATCAACTCTCGCGCGATGAATGTGAAGAAAAAGTCAGAGCCGTAAAGAAAAAGATGAATTATACTGACGACGAACTCCAACAAGCCTGGAGCTTCATCGACCGACTTCTTAACTAATCAAACCCTTGCCACCGCAAGGGTCTTTTTTTATGCACTAGAGTACTAAAGGGTGCCAGACACCCTTTAGTGCTCTAGTGAAGTGACGCGTGCCAGACACCCTTTAACGCTTTAGTGTGTTGCTTTGGTTGTGGGAGGTGATGGGGAGTGGGTGGTTGTGTTAGAATAAGGGAATAAATGATTTCGTGTAAGAAGGAGGATCACGCGATGAGTTCAAATGATCAGTCTAATAACAAGAAGAAGAATCAGTTTACGATATTAAAGGATGACTCAACGGATGGTCATGGCGGTTATGGTGTTGGTTCGGTAAGTTTAGAGAACATGTCGCCTGTTATGATTGATCCAAATGAGGGAGAAGCCTACATTGATATGGGTGCTATGCACGCACGTAGTAAGCTTGAGAGAAGAATCAAGTTTAAGCCAGACCGTGAGATCGCTCCTAACGGGAAGACGTTCTGGATTGTTTGGGTAACCGTTGCTCATAACGAGAACGGCCCTTATTATGCTGGTGTAACCGGCTGTGAAATGGTCATTGATCATGAGACACGTCGCGGCTATAAGTCGCTTCCGGAACATGTGAACAATATGGATAAATCGCTAAAAGGTAAGATTATCGTTGAGAACATGGACGATCCATCGAAGAAACTACTAGGAGACTTCTTACGTTCTCACAATGCGGATATGTGGGCTAATTCTGCTGATGAATTAAAGGCTTCTCTTCCGGCTGAACAGTAAAAATTTGTGAATAGAAGTTGAATAATGATTGAAAATCTTGAGTATTTTGATAGAAATTTGTAAAATATGAATCACATGGATACCACACATGTTTATTAGGACACAGAAAAAGGTCGGCCCACACAGCCGACCTTTTTCTATATTAAAAGAATAAATCATAGAGCCAACTCTTCTTTTCTTTCTCTTCTTCAGAGTCTGGCGGATTTGGTAAGCTTCCTTCAGGGGCGTCCCCTGGGAAGTGGTGATCACAATACGTTGTAGGCTCAGACCCTTTCTCAAAATAAGCGAGACGTTGATGCGGGCAATACGGGGTAGCTAACTGACCACTGTCTGGATCAATATACACACCGACTACATCATCTGTAGGCGAGAAGGTCTTGTACGGACGATCTTCGTGCACCGACTCCATATACGCAGCCCATATATCTTTGGCGTACTCGTGATCAACGATCTTTTCGATAGGTTCGTTATCATCGTAGCCTGTCCAAATACCTGTTGCTACTTGAGGACTGAATCCAATCATCCAACTATCTGTGTTGGTCGTCCCCGATTTTCCTGCATACGTACGAGTTAACTGATTGGCAATGGAAGAACCGGTTACGGTCATATAATCATTCAGCGATTCATCAAACATCCCTGTCATCAGATGAGCTAACACAAACGCTTTATCCCGGTCGATGACTTGCTTTTCTTTTCCTTCCTTGCGTTCATAAACAACATGTCCATAGGAGTCCGTGATCTTTTCAATGGTATGTGGCTTGACTTCAACGCCGCCATTGGCGAATAAACTGTATGCCCCAACCATTTCTTGCACAGATACAGAAGCGGTACCAAGTGCGAGGGACGGAACAGCTGGGAGGTCACTCGAGATTCCCATTCGTTCTGCTGTCTCGACGAGTGTCTCTTCACCAAGAAACACATTCGTTTTAACAGCATATACGTTATCTGAAAGGGCAATGGCCTGAGCTAACGTAATGGGTTCATAGGCATAGTAGCCGTTATAGTTACTAGGCTCGTAAACGGTCCCATCCTCTAGTTCAAAATACGTCGGTTTACTCAGCAATGTTGTTGCAGGTGTATAGCCGTTTTCAAGTGCTGCATAGTAAAGGAATGGTTTAAACGTAGACCCAGGCATTCGCTTGGCTTGAACGGCTCGGTTGTAAGGGCTGTCTGTATAAGAGCGTCCCCCGACCATCGCAAGAATTCCGCCTGTTTCTGGATTAATACTGACGGCACCGATTTGGATATCTGATTTTGGATCTATTTTTTCTTCAACCGTCTTTTCTAATTCTTCCTGCATTGGAACTTTCAAGCTTGTGTAAATATGATATCCCCCAGACCGAATGGACTCAGCGTCTAGATCAAGTATTCTGGTCGCCTCCTGCATGACGCGATCTTGGAAATAAGGAGCCACTTGAGCGACAACCTTCTCGGATTGAGGCGCTAGCTTGATGGTTTGTTGGGAAGCCGTCACATATTGATCTTCTGTAATCACATTGTTCTCTTTCATATGATGTAAAATTAAAGACTGCCTTGCTTTCGCATTCTCGAGATTTGCATATGGAGAATAGTAGGAAGGCCCCTTTGGAATAGATGTGAGAAGAGCGGCCTCGGCTAGAGTGATTTCATCAGCGTGTTTGTCGAAATAGTACCGACTAGCCGCCTCGATCCCGTATGCCCCGTGACCGTAGTAGATCGTGTTTAAATAACCTTCTAAGATCTTATCTTTCTCATAAAACATTTCTAAACGAGCTGCGTAAAGAGCTTCTTTAATCTTACGGGTCCACGTTTTTTCGTGTGATAAGTACAAATTCCTGGCATATTGCTGTGTAATTGTGCTGGCCCCTTGAACCTTCGCCATAGCTTTTATATCCTGAATGACAGCCGCTGCGATTCGCTTCACGTCAAATCCAAAGTGATCGTAAAAACGCTTATCTTCGGTTAAGAGGGTGGCTGCAATAAAAGCAGGGCTCATATCCTTAAGCTCTACCCAATAGCGATTCTCACCGCCATGTTCTTCTCCAATCACCCTATTATCCTGGGCGTAAACAATCGTATTCTGATCATTTTTTAATAATGGAGGTCCCGCGATATAGCAATACAAAAGAACCCCTATTAAACTTGTAATAAAAAGCGTAATAAGGGATGCAGTCGTTAAACTAATCCACTTCAATGGTTTATTTTCATATAAAATGTGAGGTATTCGTAGTTTCATGGAACGATCTCCCCTTATAAATAGACGATCTATTAGTACAATCAGTATGGGTTAGCGGAGAGGGTTTTAAACATTGGGAGGAAAGACAAGAAAAAAAGACTTGATTTTTTCCCGGGCTTCTCTATAATTTGATTGTTTGAAAGGTTTTCATCCGTGCAAGATAACAATGAAGAAGGTACAAATGGAAACCGCATCGAATGGTATAATGTTAAGGACATTCTCATAATTGAACTTTTATAAAAAAAGACACCGCGATTCGCGAAGGGAGTATGAATACATGAGTATTTGGTATACAGAGAAGCAAACAGAAAACTTCGGCATCACAGCGAAGATTAATAAAACGCACCATACAGAAAAGACGGAATTTCAAGATCTAGCAATGCTAGAGACAAAAGAGTGGGGCAACATGCTGACCCTGGATGATATGGTAATGACAACAGAACGAGATGAGTTCGTCTATCACGAAATGGTGGCACACGTACCGTTATTTACCCACCCAAATCCTAAGCATGTTTTGGTTGTAGGTGGAGGCGACGGCGGAGTGATTCGCGAAGTCTTGAAGCACCCAAGTGTCGAGAAAGCCACACTTGTAGAGATCGATGGAAAAGTAATTGAGTACTCTAAACAGTACCTTCCGTCAATCGCAGGCGCACTTGATGATCCCCGTGTAGATGTGAAAGTGGATGACGGGTTTATGCACATTGCGAAAAGCGAGGGAGCATATGACGTGATTATGGTAGATTCAACAGAGCCAGTTGGACCCGCGGTGAACTTGTTCACGAAAGGATTCTACTCAGGCATTTCAAATGCATTAAAAGAAGACGGGATCTTTGTTGCGCAAACGGACAACCCTTGGTTTAAAGCTGACTTAATCCAGCAGGTTATGGGGGATGTTCGTGAAATCTTCCCAGTCACTCGTCTATACACGGCTAATATTCCAACGTACCCAAGCGGATTATGGACGTTTACAATAGGAAGTAAAACGTACGACCCGTTAGAAGTGAGTGAAGAGCGCTTCCACGAAATCGATACTAATTATTATACAAAAGAGCTTCACAAAGCGGCATTTGTGCTTCCGAAGTTCGTCCAAGACTTAACTAAATAAAGGGGAGATACAATGCGCTTTGACGAAGCCTATTCAGGTAAAGTATTTATAATGAGCCGACCAACAGCGGACGAGTCAGACGTTATTTTATATGGCATGCCAATGGACTGGACGGTTAGCTTTCGTCCAGGCTCTCGCTTCGGACCAAACCGAATCCGTGAAGCATCGCTTGGTTTAGAAGAATATAGCCCGTACGTCGACAAGCATCTTGAAGAGGTTACGTACTTTGATGCTGGCGACATTCCGTTGCCATTTGGGAACCCGCAACGTAGCCTGGATATGATTCAGGATTATGTGACAAAGATTCTCGATCAAGGGAAATTCCCACTCGGCCTGGGAGGGGAGCACCTTGTAACATGGCCCATCATTCAAGCCGTTCACAAAAAGTACAACGATATGGCCTTGATCCACATTGATGCCCATGCGGACCTTCGCGAAGAGTACGAAGGAGAAACTCTATCTCACTCCACTCCTGTCCGAAAGATTTGTAATCTGATAGGTCCTGAGAATGTGTATTCATTTGGCATTCGCTCAGGAATGCGTGAAGAATTCCAATATGCAAAAGAAAGCGGCATGCACATGTCGAAGTTCGATGTTGTGGAACCTTTAAAAAAGATCATCCCAACCCTCGCAGGCCGAAACGTATATGTAACAATTGATATCGACGTACTTGACCCGGCGCATGCACCAGGAACAGGAACTGCAGAAGCTGGAGGCATCTCTTCGAAAGAGCTGCTAGAAGCCATTCACATGATTGCAGGTTCAGACATTAATGTAATCGGCGCAGATCTTGTAGAAGTCGCGCCAGCCTACGACCCATCTGAACAAACCCAAATCACAGCAAGCAAAATGATTCGCGAAATCCTCCTAGGATGGACCAAATAAACCCAAATCCCCTTCCCCTAAACAGAGAAGGGGATTTTTCGCCCTCATAACTTCACCCAACTAAAGCGTGCCAGACACCCTGCTTCACTTCACCGTAATAAAGGGTGTCTGGCACGCTGTTATCCTATGCAGTGATAAAGCGCGCTTTTTTCTTGATAGTCTGTTCGATATGTGAAAAAATGGTTTTTGTGCAAACATTCGAACGGTAACAGCTAAGGTAGACGCCGATAAAGGAAGTGGAGATGTGGATGAGAGTATAAATATTGAAGCCATTATTAGCCCTTTTCAGAAGCCGGAAGAGGCGCCGATTTTTGCTGTATATAAGATCCTGTCGCGTCAGTATGATAGAGCAGAAGTGCTAGAATACATGACGCATTTTTGTTTAACGTCACATAGTGAAGAAAACCAGCGCAAAGGGTTAGAATTTCTGTATATTATAGGGTCTCACGAGGATTGTGCGAGGCTCATTAAAATAAACGAGGCCAGTTCAAATCCTTTGAATCAGCAATGGGGAAAGATTTATAAGATCGTATTAGAGCGAAAAACCCATTACAACGACCCTAATGAAATACTGATGGAGCTCAATCGAATCAAACCCCTCAGTAAAGAAATTCATGTTATTATGCTCTTCTTAAAATTGTATGCTCACGTAGATTTAAACCAATATGGCAAGGTGGGGAACGATGTAGAGGCTATTGCAGAGGAGATGTCACAGATCCGTGATTCCTTTTTGTTCCTTTGTTATGAGGAACGATTGGATGAAGCCTTTTTCGTGTACCATTTTTCTAAGAATGAACTGCTGTTAGGTCGTAAATATGCATTCAGGTTATTAAATAAGACCTTTAATCAAAGAAAGAAGTCCTTTGTTCATAACCTCCTAGCTATTAGTTATGCACTCGATAGCTATCAACAAGCCATGTATCATGTGAATGAATCGTTGCGTATTGCTGAAGAATCTGGCGACATGCGTTATCTTGAAAGTATAAAAAACCATAACATCCCTTTCGTTTCAGCATTAAATGGAATTTATGAAGGAATTACAACGAATGATCCATCTGAACAAGCTCACTTGGCCATCGCAAAAGGTGATATTCAAACCGCTATTAACATACTCGAACCGATTCAAGACCGAAGTCCTTTTCAGAATTATTACTTAGGTAAAGCAAAGAAAGATAAAGAACTTCTTACAAAATCTCATCAAGCCTTTATCAGACAGGGACATTATCTATTTGCTAGAATTCCGTTAAGTGAACTTAAGAAGCTATAAAGAAAAGAATACCCTAGTATGGAAGACTCGCTTATGCCGGGTCTTTTTTTATTGAACAGTTTTCTTGTGGGGAGAGCGTCGAGACGCTGGGGGAAAGTGTCGGAACGTGGGTGGATAGTGTCCGGATGAGGGGAGGAGTGTCTGGATGAGAGGCGGAAGAGTCCGGACGAGCGGCGATAGTGTCTGGATGAGAGGTTGAAGAGTCCGGACAAGAGGCAAAAGAGTCAGAACAAGCGCCAAGAGCGTCAGGACAAGAGCCGAAAGAGTCAGAACGAGCGCCAAGAGTGTCCGGACAAGAGCCGAAAGAGTCGGAACGAGCGCTAAGAGTGTCCGGACAAGAGCCGAAAGAGTCGGAACACGTCGAGAGCGTCAGGACAAGAGGCAAAAGAGTCAGAACAAGCGCCCAGAGCGTCCGGACAAGAGCCGAAAGAGTCGGAACGAGCGCCAAGAGTGTCCGGACAAGAGCCGAAAGAGTCAGAACAAGCGCCAAGAGTGTCCGGACAAAAGACAAAAGTGTCTAAATGCGCGCCAAAAGTGTCGAGATTCACAACAAGAGTGTCCAGACTCCGCCCCCTGCGCTTTTCTGGATCTAGCTCCGGCTCCTAGCCCCTAGCGCGATAAGCAATCTACCTCCAGTCTGCTGCGCAGACCTACAGTAGCTCGCTTATCCGTACGGGGCTGAACAGTCGCCTGCGCTTTTCTAGTAATCATCTATTGAGTTTTTCGTCTGGAATTCTTATAATGGTTAAGTTAAGAAGATCGGGATTGACGACTGGTTAGAAAGAAGAGGTGACGTATGATGGCGGAGGATCGTACTCTTGTACGTGTTCGACTAGAGACAGAGATTAAAGATGAAGATCAGAAGCAGAATATTGTTGTAGACGAGCCCGGAGATTATGTTCAGAAAGGGGATACTCACATTATTCGTTTCACGGAAAAGACAGAGGATGAAGCGAAAGTGGATAACCTTGTAACGATTCATCCGGACAAAGTCATCATTCGTCGGACGGGTCCTATACGAATGAATCAGGTATTCCGTGAGAAACAAAGTACCGAAAGTGTCTATCACCACCAGTACGGAAAATTTCACCTGCAGACCACAACGAAAACGATATCCTTCCAAGAATCTAATGACGTCTTGAAGGGCATGCTGAAAATAAATTACGACTTAGAAGTGAACGGACAACAGAAACAACGTCATCGTTTATCCTTACGATTTAAAGAGGAGGGCCAATCATGAATATTGTTGAACAAACGGAACAAAAGTTAAAACAGGAAATTATTCAAGCCGTATTGAAAGCCGAATTAGCAAGTGAAAGTGAATTACCCCCTGTCGTTTTAGAAACGCCAAAAGACAAGAGCCACGGTGACTATGCGACGAACATGGCAATGCAGCTAGCTCGTGTTGCGCGTAAAGCGCCCCGTCAAATCGCAGAAGATATTGTAGCGAATTTTGACCAATCGAAAGCATCCATTAAACAAATGGAGATTGCAGGTCCTGGTTTCATTAACTTCTTTATGAACAATCAGTACCTGACAGACCTTGTCCCAACCATCCTGAAAGCAGGCGAAAGCTATGGTTCTAGTCAGGTTGGAAACGGCCACAAGATTCAAGTTGAGTTTGTATCAGCAAACCCGACAGGTGACCTTCACCTTGGCCACGCGCGTGGTGCCTCTGTAGGGGATGCGCTTTGCAACATCTTAGACAAAGCAGGTTACAATGTGACTCGTGAATACTATATTAACGATGCCGGTAACCAGATCAACAACCTGGCTACATCCATGGAAGCGCGCTACATGCAGGCGCTTGGTGAAGACTTCCCAATGCCTGAAGACGGGTACAACGGAAAAGACATCATCGAGCTTGGTAACAGCCTTGTAGAGGAATATGGCGACAAGTGGAAGCACACATCAGAAGAAGAGCGCCTGAAGTTCTTCCGCGAATACGGGTTGAAATATGAACTGAAGAAAATCGAAGACGACTTAGCGATGTACCGCGTTCCGTTCGATGAGTGGTTCTCTGAAACATCTCTATACGATTCCGGAAAAGTCCAACAAGCCGTTGAGACACTAAAGGAAAAAGGCTACGTTTACGAACAAGACGGAGCAACGTGGTTCCGCACGACAGACTTTGGTGACGATAAAGACCGCGTTCTTATTAAAAATGACGGCAGCTACACGTACCTGACGCCAGACATCGCTTACCACCAAAACAAATTAGAGCGTGGCTACGAAACGCTTATTAACATTTGGGGAGCAGACCACCATGGGTATATTCCACGTATGAAAGCAGCAATACAAGCGCTTGGTAATGATGAAGGTACGCTTGAAGTGGAAATCATCCAAATGGTGAACCTATTCCAAGACGGTGAAAAAGTGAAAATGAGTAAGCGTACAGGGAAAGCTGTTACACTACGTGAACTTATGGATGAAGTCGGAATTGACGCAATGCGTTACTTCTTCAGCATGCGTTCTAGTGACTCTCACCTTGACTTTGATATGGACTTAGCGAAGTCTGAATCAAACGACAACCCGGTTTACTACGTTCAATACGCGCACGCACGTATTTGCAGCATGCTTCGTTCTGCGAAAGAGAAAGGCTTCGAATTCACACAAGAAATCGATGGCACGCATCTTTCTTCAGAAAAAGAAGAAGCGCTATTGAAGCGTCTTGGCGACTTCCCACAACTAGTGGCTGATTCTGCTGAGAAGCGCATGCCTCACCGCGTGACGCAGTATGTGTTCGACTTAGCATCTGACTTACACAGCTTCTACAACGCAGAGAAAGTGTTAGATACAGAGCAAGTAGAACGCACACAAGCACGTATGGCACTCATGGAAGCGACTCGTCAAACAATTGAAAACGCACTGAAACTAATTGGAGTATCCGCTCCAGAAAGAATGTAAGTGTATAGAAAAAAGGGATCTTCATGGAGAAGATCCCTTTTTTTAATATGGCTCTTTTAGTGTTTATTATTGAATTTCATTTAATCCATATAAGCCCCTTATGAAGGCTCGAGGCTGAGAGAATGTTTCCGTTTGCTTTAATTGAGTGTAAGGTGGGCCTGGAAACCACTCGCTTTCCTGTGGGAACTAGACTGGCTCTTTTTCCCACGGGAGTCTCGCAGTTCTTGGGCCCACCTTTTCCATAGTGAGAGATACGTAAA
Organism: Pontibacillus chungwhensis BH030062; assembly: GCF_000770675.1. Classification (GTDB taxonomy): domain Bacteria; phylum Bacillota; class Bacilli; order Bacillales; family BH030062; genus Pontibacillus; species Pontibacillus chungwhensis. Next base: position 106,065 of record NZ_AVBG01000002.1, on the reverse strand, counting down.
CAAGCGACATGTAGCTTCAAGTAAGCATCAGCAACGCTCGAGCGGGGGGCCGTTCAACCACTTTTGGCAATGGGTGTCTGGGGAGCGGGGAGACTCCTGCAGGAGAAAGAGGTCGACGAGACCCCGGAGCGAACGGGGTGAGTGAGGAGGCTCGACAGCTCGCCTGCGGAAAGCGAGTCGTTCCCCAGACACCCCTAGCTCTCATTAAACGCGAACGGCCTAAAATCAAATAAAGTGTCTCGGCTATAACAGAGCTTTTAATAGAGAACCACCTTGATAACAAATATAAAAAAAGACTATACTAAAACCAACTTCTAACAACAAAGGGGCACGTCGTTATGAAAGTAATCCTTCTTTCCATTTTTACAGGATTTTTAGTTGGCTTCATATTTGCTCTTTTTAAACTCCCCATTCCAGCACCGCCGGCCTTAGCGGGTGTAACGGGCATTGTAGGCATTTACCTGGGCTTTAAAGCTTACGAGCAAGTAAGTCCATTAATTGAATCCTGGTTCAAATAATTAAAACTCAATTTCACCACCACGCACACGTTTCACACCGCGGATCGCGCTCAAATCTTCTACAATCTGGAGGAGGGCTCGATCTTTTTCTTTTGCTTCAATCATCACATCAAGAACATCGGTTTCTTTCTTGCATGCTTTTAAAAACGGAAGCGCATATTCTGGATCAACGAAGTCTGCATGAGCTCGGTACTTTTCTGTTGATTTAGGTGAAGATATGTGCACTTTAGGTGGATAGCCAGTACCTGACCAGGTCTGAAACAAACGAGGGAGAAGAGATTCGTAATCCTCCGTGCCAGGGTTCGCCATTTCATGGTGATAATCAAACATAACAGGAAGTCCAGCTTGCTCAGCAGCTTCGAGCGTTTCAGAGGTCGTATACGTTTTATCATCATTTTCAATTGTCATCCGTTTACGGACTTCATCAGGCATCTGATATATGTTTTTGTGAAACCGGTCTAAAGCAGACGTTTTATCCCCGTAGGCTCCGCCAATATGGATGTTGATGAACCCTTCCTTTTCAAGGCCCATCGCTTCGAGCATCTTATAGTGGTACACCATGTCGGTTACTGCATTTTCTGTAATATGGGGCTTGTCACTTGTGAAAACCGTAAATTGATTCGGGTGAAAACTAATTCGCTGACCGCCAGCTCTTACAAGATCACCAATCTCTTTCCAATCTTTTTTAAAAGGGGTGACGAAATCCCATGCTACTTCAGGATGAGTAGCCAAGGGCACGATGGATGAGGAGAATCGGTAAAGCGGGATTTCAGCTGCTCTGCTAAACCAGAGGGCGCGCTTCGTATGGTATAAATTTTTAGCTGTCACCTCTAAAAGTTTATCCTTGCGCTCATCTTCTGTCATGGCGGAATAGCGTTTAAATGTTAAAGTCTTAGCAGGAACTGCCTCCCACAGAGACAACGTGTGGGAAACAAATCCAAAGCGTATGCGCATGAAGGTCATCCTTTCTTATAGTAGGGGGCGGAAAAAACGGGCAATTCCTATTTTGATTTTAGTTCGAATGGTAAAGAGCTGGATCAGATGATCATTAAGCGGCTGGCTGTCTTGTACGTCTCTTAAAAAGGCCAAGCGCAGGTCCATCACAAAACGGGGGTTATGAATAATCGTGTTTACTTCTTTATTTAAGAATAGGCTTCTGCGGTCAAAGTTAGCTGTTCCAATATCACATAATTGTTGATCCACAATAACCACTTTGGCGTGATAGAAACCCTGATCAAACATATACACCTCGCCACCTGCATCGATGAGGCGCATCATATAAGGAAGACCTGCTTCTTTAACAAGCGGGTGATCGGCCTTCATAGGCACGATTACTTTTACATTGACCCCGCGCTCTAGAGCATCAGTCAGGCATTTAAACAAACGTTCACTCGGTATGAAATAAGGTGTACCGATGAATATTTCCTCTTTTGCCTGACAGATTAAGCTTTCAAAAACATCTTCAAGCTGCACCCCATCTGTTGCAGCAATTTCGATCCATTTCTCCCCCTCCGTTTCAGTAGGGACCGGCTCTTCATCATGATGCCCCGTCGCTAGGTACCAATCATCGAAGAAGGTAGACTGAAGGTGCTGGACAATATCCCCTAGTAATCGAAGGTGATAATCTCGCCACTTGCCAAGTTCAGCATCCTTACCTAAGTATTCCCGTCCTACATTAAAGCCTCCTATGTACCCTACATCACCATCAATAATTGTAATCTTACGGTGGTTACGCCGTTGTGAGCGGTAGAAGAAATAAGGGAATTTTGGCTTTTCACTAAAGGCAAACTCGACTCCTGATTGGTTTAATTCCTTAATGACTTTGGAATTAATGCGGTAGCTGCCAATTCGATCAAGTAGTAGTCGAACTTGAAGACCTTCTTCTGCCTTTTGCTTTAGAATCTCCAATAGTTCCCGGCTGATTTCATCGGTCTTAATGATAAAGAACATCATATCAATCTTCTTCTTAGCGTGTCTTAAGTCTTGAAAGAGATCTTCAAACAAGGGGTCGCCGGATGTGTAGATTTGATAATCGCCTGTTGTACTTTCAAAATCGAGAAAGCGTACGTTTTTTCTGTGATTTTTCTTCCCCAATGAGAAATCCAATAATAGTAAACCAATTAATAAAAAAATAGCTACAATAATATATATAAAGATCATAAACGGAGATAAGCTCCTTTCAAGGCTTTCAAATAAATAAGCATACTTCTATCTTTCCCTGAATTATATAAAATTGAACATAAATAAGAAGGAAAGATGTTGACTGAATGTTCATTCATTCTGTAATATAAAGATATAGAAGTCAGAATATTTTTGTTGTTTTCTTATTTTGTTGTTAAAAAGGGGTCAGGGGAAGAAGATACGCATATAAACAAAGGGGGCGCAGTGAATGGATTTACTGTTGTTAAATTGGATTATGTTTTTAATTGTAACCGCTTACGGTTTGTATTTGTTTGTACGAGTTGTTAGAACGCGCATTGCCTACATTCAACTTGGGAAGAAAATGGATTTTGACCTGCAGTTAAAAGAACGTCTGAAGGATATTATGGTCTACGTGTTCGGACAGAAGAAGTTATTAAAAGATAAGAAATCAGGCGCTATTCACGTCATGATGTTTTATGGGTTTATTTTAGTTCAATTTGGTGCTATTGACTTTATTATCAAAGGTCTTAGTGAAGAAGGTCATTTACCGCTTGGCCCGCTCTATCCTGGCTTTACATTCTTCCAGGAACTTGTGACCTTAACCATTATTACAGCGGTGGTGTGGGCGTTTTATCGTCGTTACATTGAGAAGCTCGTTCGTCTGAAACGTGGCTTGAAAGCTGGGCTAGTTCTAATCTTTATCGGAACATTAATGGTTTCTGTTTTACTTGGTAACGGCATGGAGATTATTTGGCACGGGGAAGAGCTAACATGGTCAGAGCCAGTCGCTTCAGGCATTGCTTTCTTATTTAGCTGGATCGGCGAAACGGCAGCCGCAGCCATATTCTTTATCTCCTGGTGGATTCACTTATTAATTTTACTTACATTCCTTGTTTACGTACCACAATCGAAGCACGCTCACCTACTCGCAGGACCTGTAAACGTATTTATGGCAAAAGACAAACGTGCAGGAAAGCTTGAAAAGATCGACTTCGACATCGAAGGGGAAGATGAAGAAGAAGTTACCTTTGGGGCGGGCAAGATTGAAGACTTTACTTATCTGCAAATGATTGATCTATATGCTTGTGTAGAGTGTGGCCGCTGTACAAATGCTTGTCCTGCAACAGGGACAGGGAAGATGCTGAGCCCTATGGATTTAATCATTAAACTACGTGATCACCTAACAGAAAAAGGAGCTGCCGTAACAGGTCAGTCACCTTGGGTACCGACTTATGCATTCTCGAACACAGATGGGAATCAGTTGGCTCAAATGGCGAAAGCTTCTCAGAATGAAACAGCGGCAAGCTTGGAAAATGTTGAAACATCAAGCTTAATCGGGGACGTCATTACAGAAGAAGAGATCTGGGCTTGTACGACGTGCCGTAACTGTGAAGATCAGTGCCCGGTTATGAATGAACACGTTGATAAGATTATCGACCTTCGTCGTTACCTTGTTCTAACGGAAGGGAAGATGGACCAAGATGCTCAGCGTGCGATGATGAACATTGAGCGCCAGGGGAACCCTTGGGGTCTTTCTAAGAAAGAGCGTGAGAATTGGAAGAAAGAGAACGAATCTGTTCGTATTCCAACGGTTAAGGAACTTCAAAAAGACGGAGAAGAATTTGAGTATCTGTTCTGGGTAAGTTCAATGGGTTCTTACGACAACCGTTCACAGAAGATTGCGATGTCATTCGCTCGCTTGTTAAATGAAGCGGGTGTGAAGTTCGCCATACTCGGTAACAAAGAGCGAAACTCAGGGGACACAGCACGCCGTTTAGGAAACGAGTTCTTATTCCAGGACCTTGCTGAGAAGAACATTAAAGAATTTGAGAAAGCGGAAGTGAAGAAGATCGTCACGATCGACCCACACGCGTATAACGTATTCAAGAATGAGTATCCGGACTTTGGTTTCGAAGCGGAAGTATATCATCATACAGAGCTATTAGCAGAGCTTGTGAAAGATGGTCGCTTACAGCCGAGTCACGAAGTAAAAGAAAAGATCACGTATCATGATTCTTGTTACCTTGGCCGTTATAACGAAGTGTACGAACCACCTCGCGATATCCTGAAGCAAATCCCAGGAGTTGAGGTCGTTGAAATGCAGCGAAATCGCCAAAACGGAATGTGTTGCGGAGCTGGTGGAGGCTTAATGTGGTCAGAAGAGAAAACCGGAAACCGCGTGAACGTAGCGCGAACAGAGCAGGCGCTGAAAGTAGAACCAACGACGATCTCTAGTGGTTGTCCGTTCTGCTTAACGATGCTTAGTGACGGAACAAAAGCGAAAGAAGTAGAAGAAGATGTATCAACAGAAGATGTGGCAGAAATCTTAGCTCGTTCCATTTTCGGTTCAGAAAAAGAGGAACAAACGGCTTAATTGTCGAAATAGAGTGACTATAAAGAATGTGTGGCGTCCACTGAACTGGACGCCTCCTCATTCTGTTAAAGAAAGCCTTGGTTAGTGGTTCAATGAGCGTCAGAGTCACTTTAACTTAAATCCTGATTAGTTCTTTTATGCTTGTTTGTTGAACGAGCGTTCAATCAGGGTGGAGAAACGTTGTCGAAAGAAGAAAAGTTGTTGGGATTTTTGAAAGCGTTATCAAAAAGAGGGAGGAATAAAGTATGGCGAAGACAGTGATTGTAGCAGGAGCAAGAACACCTTTTGGGAAATTGGGAGGATCGATTAGTTCTTTAACAGCCTCACAGCTTGGTGGTACGGCGATTAAAGCGACACTAGAGCGAGCGAATTTTAAACCAGAAGACGTGGGCGAAGTCATTATGGGAACCGTTCTTCAAGGTGGGCAAGGGCAGATCCCTTCTCGTCAGGCTGCTCGTCACGCTGGCATTCCGTGGGAAGTAAAGACTGAAACCATTAATAAGGTATGTGCATCTGGTATGCGCTCTGTAACGCTTGGAGATCAGCTCATTCGCTTAGGGGATGAACAGGTCATTGTGGCCGGAGGTATGGAAAGCATGTCGAATGCACCATATTTCCTGCCAAAAGCACGTTGGGGCTTCCGAATGGGCGACCAGCAAGTGAAAGATATGATGGTGCATGACGGTTTGACGTGTTCATTTGAGGGCGTTCATATGGGGAACTACGGCAACAATACAGCAACGAAGTATGAGGTGAGTCGTGAAGCGCAGGATGAATGGGCTTATCGCTCTCATCAAAGAGCTGTTAAAGCAATGGAAGAGGGCAAATTGGCTGAAGAAATTACTAAAGTTGAAGTCCCACAGCGTAAAGGCGATCCGGTTGTTGTCGATCAGGATGAAGCGCCTCGTAAAGACACCTCCGTTGAAGCTCTAGCGAAATTACGTCCGGTATTTGATCCGACCGGAACGATCACAGCAGGAAACGCACCTGGTGTGAATGACGGTGCAGGGGCCATGCTTCTTATGTCAGATGAGTATGCCAAAGAGAACGGATACACGCCTCTTGCTACGGTAATGGGTCACGCAGAAGTGGCTGTTGAAGCGCAAGACTTCCCAGAAACACCGGGACGCGTCATCAACGCTATTTTGGAGAAAACAGGTAAGTCCATTGATGAGATTGATCTTTTTGAAGTGAATGAAGCATTTGCTGCTGTGTCCCTTGCGAGTGGGAAGATCGCTGGACTAGATGAAGAGAAAGTGAACGTAAATGGTGGTGCTGTAGCTTTAGGTCACCCGATTGGCGCGAGTGGAGCACGCATTATTTTAACCCTTATGTATGAGTTGAAACGTCGTGGAGGCGGAACAGGCATTGCGGCGATTTGTAGCGGTGGCGGCCAAGGCGATGCCATCATGATTGAAGTACCGAAACAGTAACACAGGGGAGGACACGACACATGAATGTGAAAACAATGATGGTCATTGGAGCCGGACAAATGGGAGCTGGCATTGCCCAGGTCTTTGCGCAGGCCGGGTTTCAAGTGAAGTTGAACGACCTTTCTGAAGACGCCCTTCAGAAAGGGAAAAGCGGGATTGAAAAGCGGCTCTCCCGCGCTGTTGAGAAAGAACGGATATCTGAGGGGGAAAAGGCGGCAACATTAGAGCGTCTGCAAACAACAACAAAGCTAGAAGACAGCTATGACTGTGACCTTGTGATCGAAGCGGTAGTAGAGAATATGGACGTGAAAACGAACGTGTTTCAAACACTAGATAAACATGCACCATCTCATGCCATCTTAGCTTCTAACACATCTTCTTTACCGATTACTGAAATCGCCGCAGTGACGGAGCGGCCATCTCAAGTTATTGGGATGCACTTTATGAATCCTGTCCCGGTGATGAAGCTTGTTGAAATTATTCGAGCCCTGCAAACAAGTGATGAAACCTATGAAGCAATTGAGACGATTACAAAGCAATTAAGCAAAACGCCTGTAGAGGTGAATGACTTTCCGGGCTTTGTCTCGAATCGCGTGTTGATGCCGATGATTAACGAAGCGATTTATACAGTTTATGAAGGCGTGGCAACACCTGAGGCAGTCGATGAAGTGATGAAGCTCGGTATGAATCATCCGATGGGGCCGCTTACGCTTGCTGACTTTATCGGTCTTGATACGTGCTTATACATTATGGAAGTCCTTCATGAAGGATTTGGTGACAGCAAGTACCGACCATGTCCGCTGCTCCGTCAGTATGTGAAGGCAGGATGGCTTGGTAAGAAGTCCGGACGAGGATTTTACCAGTACAGCTAGGAGGTTAAATCATGAACCTGCAATTTACAGAAGAACAAGAGATGATGCGCAAAATGGTCCGTGACTTTGCCGAACGTGAAGTGGCTCCTGCTGTGGAGCGAATGGAACGAGAAGATCGTTTCCCGACAGAGCTCATTGAGAAAATGGGGGAACTCGGGTTGATGGGAGTTCCGATCCCAGAGCAGTATGGCGGTGCCGGAATGGATTTTACGTCTTATATTATTGCGATCCATGAGCTGTCTCGCGTGAGTGGTTCTGTTGGGGTCATATTGTCTGTGCACACATCAGTCGGCACAAATCCAATTCTTTATTTCGGAACAGAAGAGCAAAAGAAAACCTATATTCCGAAGCTTGCTAGTGGAGAATACATCGGCGCATTCGCTTTAACAGAACCAGGCGCAGGTTCTGATGCAGGCGGACTTCGCACACGAGCCAAGAAAGATGGCGATCACTACGTGCTGAACGGCTCGAAAGTGTTTATTACAAACGGCACGGATGCCAACACGTTTATCGTATTCGCAAGAACTGATCCAGAAGCCGGATCAAAAGGAATTTCGGCTTTCATCGTCGAGCGAGGGACGCCTGGATTTGAAGTAGGAAAGAAAGAGAAGAAAATGGGCATGCACGGATCTGGTACGGTGCAGCTTAATTTCGACCAATGCCGTATTGCGGCAGGCCAGCTTTTAGGGGAAGAAGGGGAAGGATTTAAGATTGCCATGGCAAACCTTGATGTCGGGCGAATTGGCATTGCAGCTCAATCTCTTGGCATTTTAGAAGCAGCGGTTGAGCAATCTGTTGCCTACGCAAAAGAGCGCGAGCAATTTGGCAAACCGATCGCACAGCAACAAGGTGTTTCGTTTAAATTGGCGGATATGGCAACGTCCCTTGAAGCTTCCAGACTATTAACCTACCATGCCGCATCTCTCAGGTCCGAAGGCATTGCTTGTGGCAAAGAGGCCTCTATGGCGAAACGCTACGCTTCAAGTGCAGCAATGGAAGCAAGCATTGAAGCTGTACAGATTCATGGGGGATATGGATACACAGAAGATTACGACGCAGAGCGCTTATTCCGCGATGCAAAAGTATGTGAGATTTACGAAGGTACAAACGAGATTCAGCGTATGGTCATTAGCAAACATTTACTAGCTAAGTAACGGAGGGGAACGAGGATGAATTTTCAATTAACAGAAGAACAAGAAATGCTTCGTAAAATGGTACGTGACTTTGCAAAGAACGAAGTGGAACCAACAGCAGCGGAGAGAGATGAAGAAGAACGTTTCGACCGTGAGATTTTCGATAAGATGGCTGAGCTTGGACTAACGGGGATTCCTTGGTCAGAAGAATACGGAGGGATCGGATCGGATTACGTCAGCTATGTGATTGCTGTGGAAGAACTCTCTCGCGTCTGTGCTTCAACAGGGGTAACGCTCTCTGCTCACATTTCCCTTGCAAGCTGGCCGCTATATAAATACGGAAACGAAGAACAGAAGAAAACATACTTAGCCGAACTAGCGCGAGGAGAGAAGCTTGGCGCCTATGCCCTCTCTGAACCAGGGGCAGGGTCTGATGTGGCGTCCATGCGTACAACAGCGAAGAAAGACGGAGACCACTACGTGTTAAACGGAAGCAAGGTATGGATTACAAACGGTGGTGTCGCTGACACGTACATCGTGTTCGCTAAAACGGATGTAGACGCGAAACATAGAGGCATTAGTGCTTTTATCGTCGAGAAGGGAACGCCTGGATTCACTTTCGGTAAGAAGGAGAAAAAGTTGGGCATTCGTTCCTCGCCTACAACAGAGTTAATTTTTGAAGAGTGTAAAGTTCCGGCGAAAAATATGCTCGGAGATGAAGGGGAAGGGTTCAAGATTGCGATGACAACGCTTGATGGCGGGCGTAATGGGATTGCCGCGCAAGCGCTTGGAATTGCTCAAGGAGCACTTGATGCATCCGTTGGTTACGCGAAGGAACGAGAACAGTTCGGTAAACCGATTGCTCAAAACCAGGGGATTTCTTTTAAACTAGCTGATATGGCAACAGAAGTAGAAGCAGCAAGACTTCTTACCTATCAGGCGGCATGGCTTGAGTCAGAAGGAAAGCCTTACGGGAAAGCATCCGCGATGTCGAAACTATTTGCAGGGGATGCGGCCATGCGCATAACCGTTGAAGCGGTGCAAGTTTACGGAGGCTATGGGTATACGAAAGATTATCCGGTCGAGCGCTACATGCGTGACGCGAAGATCACACAAATCTATGAAGGCACGAACGAGATTCAGCGTCTCGTTATTGGACGGATGTTGACGAAAGAATAGAAAGGAAGGTTCGATGCACGAGCTAGCTGAACGCATTCAGGCAGGGGATATTAGGGCGATGGCGAGGGCGATTACGTTAGTAGAAAACAATCATCCTGACAAATTGACCCTCCTTAGTGATGTATTTTCGATAAAGAAACAAGCTCATTATATTGGCATTACAGGCTCACCTGGTGCGGGGAAGAGCTCGCTCGTTAATCGACTGCTTGCGCATTTACGGGAGCTTGGGTTAACGGTAGCGGTGATTGCTGTTGACCCAACAAGTCCGTTTAGTGGAGGGGCACTCCTTGGAGACCGAATCCGCATGCAACAGCACTTCACAGACCCAGGGATCTTTATTCGGAGTATGGCAACGCGCGGTAGTCTTGGTGGCTTATCAAGAGCAACCAAGGATTCTATTCGGATTTGTGACGCTTACGGATTCGATGTCGTCCTCGTTGAAACGGTAGGAGTGGGCCAGTCGGAACTCGATATTATGAAAGTGGTCGATACAACGGCTGTTGTACTGACACCGAATAGCGGAGACGTTTTGCAGATTTTTAAAGCAGGCATTATGGAAATAGCGGATCTATTCGTGTTGAATAAAGCCGACCTTCCTGGTGTCCGCAAGCTGAAGGTGCAGCTTGAAGAACTGTTGATGATTTCAGGACAAACCGAATGGGTGAATCCGATTATTGAGACGATTTCTACGGAGAACAAGGGGATTGACGCTCTTTGGCAAGAGTTCGTTCAGCATCGTACCTATTTAGACGAAACTGAAGCGGGCAGGAAAAAGCGGAAGGACCAGCTTGAGCTTGAGGTCTATGACCTGATGCGAGAGGAACTTTGGAAAGACGTTCAGGCGTTCGTGGAAGCGGATGAGGCAAAGCAGGAACAATTAAAAGAAGACAATCTTGATCCGTATGAACAGGCAAGTGCCTGGCTTGAAGAATGGAAGAAGCAGCGGGGAAGGATGGGGAGTTCGTGACGAAAAAGGTGCCATCATCAATTAAAGATGAACGATTGATTAAGAAGCGGCGAGATCAGATGATCAAAGGTGCCGTTGCCTTATTTAAAGAGAAAGGCTTTCATAAGACAACAACACGAGAACTGGCAAAAGCGTCCGGCTTCAGCATCGGAACGCTTTATGAATACATCCGAACGAAGGAAGATGTATTGTTCCTCGTCTGTGACTTCATCTATGAACATGTTAAAGAACGAATGGAAGCTGTCATTGATATGAATGAAACGGGGATGGACAGTCTTGAGCGCGCGATCCGATCTTATTTTCAACTCATGGATGACATGCAGGATGAGGTTGTTGTGATGTATCAGGAAGTAAAGTCTCTTCCGAAGGATGCACAAGATTACGTCCTCGAAAAGGAGCGTGACATGCTCCATATGATTGAATGTGTGATTGAGAACTGCCTTCCGGAACCGATTCATGAGAAAGACCGCAAGCTTTTGGCCAATAACATCTTCGTTCAGGGACAGATGTGGGGATTCAGGCGCTGGGTGCTCCAGAAGGAATTTACCCTGCAATCATACACAGAGCGACAGATGCATTTTTTATTTCAAGGATTATCACTGTCAGAGCCTATCTAAGTAGGAGGGAAACGAAATGGAACAAGCACAAATCTATCAGCCTAAGAACGCCGTTCGTTTTGTAACGGCTTCTAGTTTGTTCGATGGTCACGACGCGTCCATTAATATTATGCGCCGGATTCTTCAGGCAAGCGGGGCTGAGGTGATTCACCTCGGGCATAACCGTTCAGTAGAAGAAGTGGTAAATGCGGCCATTCATGAAGATGCACAAGGGATTGCCATCTCATCATACCAGGGTGGTCACGTTGAGTATTTTAAATATATGGTGGATTTACTTCAGGAAAAAGGTGCCGGTCATATCCGCGTTTACGGAGGCGGGGGCGGGGTTATTATCCCGCGTGAGATTAAAGAACTCCATGAATACGGTGTTTCGAGGATTTTTTCACCGGAAGATGGGCGTCAATACGGCCTTCAAGGCATGATTAACAGAATGCTAGAAGAATGTGACTTTGTTACACCGCTTGAATTAGACGAGGGACTTGCGAGTTTAAAAAATGGAAGTCCTCAGGCCATTGCTCGTTTTATTACGTATGTGGAGAACACCGATCACGAAAATGAGGAAGTGGCTTCAGCTGTTGAGCAATTATTGGCTGAGAAACCTTCACAGGCGCCGATTCTTGGAATTACAGGAACAGGAGGAGCGGGGAAGAGTTCTCTGACGGATGAGCTGATTCGTCGTTTCTTAAATGAGATTCCCGATAAAAAGGTAGCGATTCTATCCGTTGACCCAACTAAGAAAAAGACGGGCGGGGCGCTGTTAGGGGACCGCATACGTATGAATGCGATCTTCTCAGACAGAGTTTATATGCGTTCCCTGGCAACCCGTGACTCTAGAAGTGAACTGTCGAAATCCATTAAAGAAGCGATTGATGTGGTAAAAGTGGCTGGTTTTGACTTAATTATTGTTGAAACAAGCGGTATTGGTCAGGGCGATGCGGCGATTACGGATGTGACGGATCTCTCTATGTACGTCATGACAGCGGAGTTCGGTGCGCCGTCTCAGCTTGAGAAAATCGATATGATTGATTTTGCTGATTTTATTGTTATTAATAAATTTGAACAAAAAGGATCCGCTGATGCGTTAAGGCAAGTCCGTAAGCAATATGAGCGAAGTCACGGTTTGTTCCACCAGGACCCATCAGCATTTCCTGTATATGGAACGATTGCGAGTCAGTTTAATGACCCAGGCACGAACACACTATTTGCTGCGGTGGTTGATAAGCTGAATGAAACGCATCATTGGCAGGAAAGCACATCTTTTGAAAGGGTAACAGATGTGGAGAAGCAAAATCTGATTATCCCACCAGAACGACGCCAATACTTACGCGATATTGTGCAATCTGTTAGGGGGTACCATGAAGAGGCTCATAAACAAAGTGAAGTGGCCAGGAAGTGGTATCAGCTAAAAGGTGCCGTAAGTGTCTTAGAGAATGAAGACTTAAGAGAACAAGTGGATGAAATGGCAGACTTCTATGAGAAAAAGCTCGAACCAGATTTCAAGAAGATGCTAGAAAATTGGGATGAGACGAAGGAACGCTATGCTCAGGATAAGATGACTTTTAAAGTCCGAGATAAGGAAATTACGATGGATTTAAATACGGAAACGTTGTCAGGACTAAAGATTCCGAAAGTCGCGCTCCCTCATTATCAGGACTGGGGCGATCGTCTATTGTGGATGCTGAAGGAAAACGTACCAGGCGCTTTTCCGTTTACAGCCGGAGTGTTTCCATTTAAGCGAAAAGGGGAGGATCCTACTCGTCAGTTTGCTGGAGAAGGCACACCAGAGCGCACAAATCGCCGCTTCCACTACTTGTCAGAAGGCGAGCCAGCTAAGCGTTTAAGCACAGCTTTTGACTCGGTGACGCTGTACGGGGAAGACCCGGATGAGCGTCCAGATATTTACGGCAAGGTCGGCGAGAGTGGCGTTTCCATTTGTACGCTTGAGGATATGAAGAAGCTGTATGATGGGTTTGATTTATGTCAGCCGACAACTTCTGTGTCCATGACCATTAACGGACCTGCTCCGATTATTCTGGCCATGTTCTTTAATACAGCGATCGATCAGCAGCTTGAGCTGTTTAAGGAGCGCGAAGGTCGACAGCCATCCGTTGAAGAACGTGAGCGAATCAGAGAGGAAACGCTATCTGTAGTCCGAGGGACGGTTCAGGCAGATATTTTAAAAGAAGACCAGGGGCAGAATACGTGCATCTTCTCGACAGAATTTGCCCTCCGTATGATGGGGGACATTCAGCAGTACTTTATCGATCACGAAGTGCGAAACTACTATTCTGTTTCTATATCTGGATACCATATTGCAGAAGCCGGAGCGAATCCAATTACGCAACTTGCCTTTACGCTTGCTAATGGATTTACGTACGTGGAGTATTACTTAAGCCGCGGCATGGATATTAACAAGTTTGCTCCGAATCTATCCTTCTTCTTCTCAAATGGACTTGATCCGGAATACACCGTGATTGGTCGTGTGGCCCGTCGCATTTGGGCCATTGTGATGCGAGATAAATACGGAGCGAATGAACGAAGTCAGAAGCTGAAATATCATATTCAAACATCAGGTCGCTCCTTGCACGCGCAAGAGATTGACTTTAACGATATCCGTACAACGCTTCAGGCATTGATCGCTATTCAGGATAACTGTAACTCGCTTCATACGAATTCTTATGATGAAGCCATTACGACTCCGACTGAGGAATCGGTTCGCCGGGCAATGGCGATTCAGATGATCATTAATAAAGAATTTGGCCTGACGAAGAACGAGAATTCCTTGCAAGGATCATTCGTTGTGGAAGAACTAACGGATTTAGTCGAAGAAGCGGTTATGCAAGAGTTTGAACGGATAAACGATCGTGGCGGAGTACTTGGTGCGATGGAGCGTCAGTATCAGCGTGGTAAGATTCAAGAAGAATCGCTCTACTATGAAGGAAAGAAACATAGTGGGGAGTTACCGATTGTTGGGGTGAATACGTATCTGAACCCGAATCCATCATCAGAGGATGACATTAACTCCATGCAGCTTGCCCGAGCAGCGAAAGAAGAGAAGATGCATCAGATTACGTCTCTGCGGGAATTCCAAGGAAAACATCAAGGGGTTACAGAAGAAGCACTGAAGCAATTGAAGGAAGTCGCCGCAAGCGGTGGCAACATCTTCGAAGAGCTCATGAATACCGTAAGAGTCGCAAGTCTCGGCCAAATCACCAACGCCCTATACGAAGTCGGTGGCCAATACCGACGCAACATGTAACAAAAAGGGGAACCTATCCGGTTCCCCTTTCTCACGCTATCGCGCATTAGCGAAGTAAAGCGTGCCAAGCACGCTGTAGTGCAGTAGTGAAGTGAAGGGTGTCTGACACCCTGCTGTGCTGTAGTGTGTTAAAGAGGGTGAGTGGGTTCTTGTGAAAAAACTCAGCGAAACTCTAGCATAAACAATATTCAATTGTTTATAATGTATGATATGGTTGAAAGCGAGCAACGTAGAATTTATACTATTATGTTATGATGAGTAAATATTTGATATAAAGGGAGTGCTGTACGTGAGCTTTAAAAACTATAGCCACGACGAAATTGCTGAAATGTCTATGCTAGAAATCGCGCATGAGATCCTACTTGACGAAAAGCAAGCGCTAGATTTTCAAGACCTATTTAATAAAATTAGCGAGATTAAAGGACTTTCAAAACAAGAGAAAACGGACCGTATTGCACAATTCTATACGGATTTAAATACAGATGGCCGTTTCCTTACCATTGGTTCTAACATGTGGGGACTAAAACGTTGGTACCCAGTAGAACAAGCAGAAGAAGAGATTCAAGCTCCAGTTAAGAAGAAAAAGAAAGCTGCTCCTAAGAAGAAAAAAGCAGCAGCTCCTGTTGAAGAAGAGGAAGACATCGAAGAGGAAGAGATTGAAGACGATCTTGACCTTGATGACGAAGAACTTGACCTCGACGAAGACGGTGAAGAGAATAGTGGCTTAGATGGAGACTACGACTTAGCAGAAGACGAAGATACGGATCCAAGTTACGATGATGATGAAGAAAAGAATCTCTATGATGACGATGAAGAAGATGATGATGAGGAAGAGGAAGAAGAAGAGAACAAAGATTTATAAGCGTTCTTGACTTTCTTACCCTGAGTCAGTATTATTTTATTTGGGCTCTCTAAAAGAGATCGGAATTAATAAGCGCTCCCGTTAGATTTAACGGGAGCGCTTTTCTATTTTATAAAAAGATAATGAAATGTGTAGCATATAAGTATCGAAGACCTCCTAAGGATTAAATAAAGGAAGAGGGATGACGAAATGGCAGAAACGAAATATATCTTTGTAACAGGTGGGGTTGTTTCTTCACTTGGTAAAGGGATTACAGCAGCATCACTTGGTCGTTTATTGAAGAACCGTGGAATGAAGGTAACGATTCAAAAGTTTGACCCATACATTAACGTAGACCCAGGGACGATGAGCCCTTATCAGCACGGTGAAGTATTCGTAACAGAAGACGGAGCTGAAACGGACTTAGACCTTGGTCACTATGAGCGTTTTATCGATATTAACCTTAGCCAATACAGCAACGTTACAACAGGTAAAATCTATTCTACTGTCATCAAGAAAGAGCGTCGTGGTGATTACTTAGGAGGAACGGTGCAGGTTATTCCTCACATCACAAACGAAATTAAAGAGCGCGTTTTCCGTGCTGGTAAAGAAACAAATGCAGACGTAGTCATTACAGAGATCGGCGGAACAGTAGGGGACATTGAGTCTCTTCCATTCTTAGAAGCCATTCGCCAGATCAAGAGTGACATCGGCAAAGAAAACGTGATGTACCTACACTGTACGCTTGTGCCATACATTAAAGCGGCAGGAGAAATGAAAACAAAGCCAACGCAACACTCTGTAAAAGAACTGCGTTCACTTGGAATTCAGCCAGACGTGATTGTTCTTCGTACAGAGAGCGCAATCAGCCAGGATATGAAAAACAAAATAGCGCTATTCTGCGATATTAATGAGAACTCCGTTATTGAAGCTGGAGATGCAGAGACACTTTACGATGTACCACTTATGCTTCAACAACAGCGTCTTGACCAAATCACATGTGATCACTTCGGATTAAAATGCGGCGAAGCGGATATGACAGAGTGGAACGGACTTGTAGATCGCGTGAAGAACTTAAAAGCAGAAACGACAATTGCGCTAGTTGGTAAGTATGTGGAACTGCCAGATGCATATATTTCAGTTGTTGAAGCACTAAAACACGCAGGATATGCATTTGATAGCGATATTAAAATCGACTGGGTAAACTCTGAAGAAGTTACACCTTCAAACGTTGAGGAAAAACTTTCTCACGCTGACGGTATTTTAGTGCCAGGCGGATTCGGTGACCGCGGCATTGAAGGAAAAATCGAAGCGATCCGCTACGCTCGTGAAAAGAAAGTACCATTCCTTGGCATCTGCTTAGGTATGCAACTAGCAACAGTAGAATTTGCCCGTAACGTACTTGGTTACACAAGTGCACACTCTGCTGAAATCGACCCAACAACGGCTCACCCGATCATTGACCTTCTTCCTGAACAAAAGGACGTAGAAGATATGGGTGGAACGCTTCGTTTAGGCGTATACCCTGCGAAATTAACGGCAGGAACACGTACAAAAGAAGCATACGGCGAAGAAGTCATTTATGAGCGTCACCGTCATCGCTACGAATTCAACAATCAATACCGTGAAGAAATGGAAAACCAAGGCTTCCTATTCTCTGGGACAAGCCCAGACGGCCGCCTTGTTGAGATCATTGAACTTCAAGATCACCCTTGGTTCGTCGCATCTCAGTTCCACCCAGAATTCAAATCACGCCCGACAAACCCACAAAGCCTATTCCACGGCTTCATCGGAGCTTGTCAGAAATAAGCAAAAAAGCCTGCCAGGGGTCTGGCAGGCTTTTTCAATAGCACCAGCTTTAACACAGTAAAAGAACAGAGGGTGTCAGACACCCTGCACTGCGGTAAAGCACTAAATGGGGTCAGACACCCTGCACTGCGGTAGAGCGCTAAACGGTGCCAGACACCCTGCACTGCAGTAAAGCGCTAAACGGTGCCAGACACCCTGCACTGCGGTAGAGCACTAAACGGTGCCAGACACCCTGCACTGCGGTAGAGCACTAAACGGTGTCAGACACCCTTCATTACGGTAAAGCACTCTTAGTCGATGTCGTACTCGTCAGTGATTTCTTTGACGGTGACGAAGAGGGCGTGATGGACGTACAGCATTGCGATGGTGCTCGGAAATCCGACGCGTTCCATTTCAAATGGGAGAAGTGGTCCGTTTGCTTTCGTGTCGATAAAGAAATCCGCCTGGTCCTTGGCTGGGTTATCTTCCTTCGTCGCTGCTGCAATAAGGATCACTTCTGCACCCTCATTTTGAACCTTTTGAATAAAGGAGAGAGCCGCTTCATCATCTGCGAATCGAGAAGCAACAATTACACGGTCTAAGTGACTTAACTGAACAGATGGTTCGTACACATATTGCTTCGGTAATGGCTCAGGACCTGAGCGCACCTCTGACTCAATGGCTTCCATTTCTCCAAAGCCCTTCACATAAATGGCTCCATCTCCAACAATAGCTTGCGAGAGGGAACGTGCGACATCTTCTATTTGAAATTCTTCCTTTTCATGAATACCTCTGAAAAGGCCGGTAATTTGAGTAGCTAACATCTTAAGCACCGGCATGCCCTCCTTTTGCTTGAACTCGGTCATATTGTACCGAGTTTTTCGCCCCGGGTAAAATAATAGCTGATAAGGGAATATAAGGGTTTTCTAGAAAAGAAGCAGGAATTAACCATCTTATAGGCGAATTTACATAACGTAGAGACCATACATAACACAAATATGGATGATTGATTCGGATGGAGGGGAACTATGACGAAAACCGTATTGGTGGTTGATGACCAACCTGGAATACGCATGCTATTAAGAGAAGTCATTAAAACACTAGAATATAACGTAATTGAAGCGAAAACTGGGCAAGAAGCAGTCGATTTCGTCAAAGAACAGCACCCAGATCTTATGTTACTGGACTATAAATTACCGATTAAAGATGGTCTTGAAGTACTAAATGAATTACAGTCAGAGGACTATCAAGTTCCAGCTATACTTATGAGCGGTTTAGCAGAGGATGATCTGCAGGGGGCTCACACTCATTCTCTTGTAAAATCAGTTGTTGGAAAGCCTTTTGATGTACAAAAGATTAGAGAGATTATTTTGAATATTTTGCAATAAAACAGTGTTGCAAGGAAATTTTTATATGTAAGCGCTAACGATTGATTGTGTTGTTGCACCAGTGGTACGGACTTGGTATGCTATACATGGAAAAGGTGTTAAATTCCTATATCAGAGAATCGGAACGTATGTCAGTGTATACACTATACGTTGAGATTCTGTGAAAGTATATAAAGGAGGACTAGTCCATGCCGCTAGTATCAATGAAAGAAATGTTAGAAACGGCTAAAGAAAACCGTTATGGTGTTGGCCAATTTAACCTAAACAACTTGGAGTACGCTCAAGCGATTCTTCAGGCTGCTGAAGAAGAGAAATCTCCAGTAATCTTAGGTGTATCTGAAGGCGCAGCACGTTACATGGGTGGCTTCAAAGTTGTTGTATCAATGGTAGAAGCACTTATGGAATCTTACGGTACAACCGTTCCAGTTGCGATTCACTTAGACCACGGTTCTAGCTTCGAAAAGTGTGCGGAAGCGATCCACGCTGGTTTCACATCCGTAATGATCGATGCTTCTCATGATCCACTAGAAGAAAACATCGCTGTTACGAAAAAAGTTGTAGAATTAGCTCACATCCACGGAGTATCTGTTGAAGCAGAACTTGGCCGTGTTGGTGGTCAAGAAGATGACATCATCGTTGACGATGCTGAAGCAGCTTATGCAATTCCATCTGAGTGTAAACAACTTGTTGATGAAACAAACGTTGACGTATTCGCTCCAGCACTAGGTTCTGTTCACGGCCCTTACAAAGGCGAACCAAACCTAGGCTTCGACCGTATGGAAGAAATCATGGGTCTTGTAGACAAGCCTCTAGTTCTTCACGGTGGTACTGGAATCCCAACTGATGACATCAAAAAAGCAATCTCCTTCGGTACTGCAAAAATTAACGTAAACACTGAGAACCAAGTATCCCAAGGTAAAGCGATTCGCGAAGTTCTTGCTGAAAAGCCAGACCTTTACGACCCTCGTAAATACATGGGCCCTGGTCGCGATGCGATTAAAGCAACTGTAATCGGCAAAATGCGCGAATTCGGTTCTTCTCAGAAGGCATAGTAAACAAAAGAGTAACCGCCGTGTAAATCGGCGGTTTCCTTTTATATACAATGAAAACGTTTTATTGATCGAAAGTACTAGTTCATTTGAGCTAAAAGAAAGATCCCGTTCACGAAATGGCGCGTGGACAGGGAGAAAAAACAATGCACACATCATTAGGGGAGGAAATCGACATGAAATTTTTTATTGATACAGCAAACATTGAAGAAATCCGTGAGGCAAACGCATTAGGAATCTTAGCAGGAGTTACAACAAATCCTTCACTAGTTGCCAAAGAGAAAAACGTTTCGTTTCATGACCGTTTAAAAGAGATCACAGACGAAGTAGAAGGTTCTGTTAGCGCAGAAGTGATGGCTGAAGATGCAGAAGGAATGTTGCGTGAGGCAGAGGAATTAGTAAAGATCGCAAAGAATATTACCATTAAGGTTCCCATGACGCTTGAAGGGTTAAAAGCTGTTAAAAAATTATCAGAAAAGGGCGTCAAAACAAACGTCACGCTGATCTTTAATGCCAATCAAGCGCTTCTAGCTGCGCGTGCGGGTGCCACATACGTATCACCATTCTTAGGTCGCCTGGATGATATTGGTCAAAACGGCATGGACTTAATCGCGCAAATCGCCGAGATTTTCGACCGTCACAGCATTGATTCAGAAATTATCGCTGCCTCTGTGCGTCATCCAATGCACGTAACAGAAGCCGCTTTACATGGGGCGCATATTGCCACCATTCCATTGAAAGTCATTAATCAGTTAGTAAAACATCCATTAACTGATCAAGGTATTGAAAAGTTCAAGAACGATTGGAATAAATAAATCGTGCATGAACTTGGAAATATTGTGCAAAATAAGCCTATTAAAATTTAGGCTTTACTGAAAGAAGGGAGTCCGTCATGGAAAAATTACTTGTTGAAGGAGGTCACTCGCTCAAGGGTCAGGTACGTGTCAGTGGTGCAAAAAATAGTGCAGTAGCTTTATTACCTGCAGCTATATTAGCTGAATCACCTGTTACCATTGAGGGGTTACCGAATATATCTGATGTTGACACTCTAAGCCACTTGCTGCAAGAAATCGGAGGACGCGTTTCTAAGCGTGGCCAAGATATCTATATTGATCCTTCAGACATGATCTCTATGCCCCTGCCAAACGGACGGGTGAAGAAGCTTCGTGCTTCTTACTACTTTATGGGGGCGATGCTAGGTCGCTTTAAGAAAGCTGTTATTGGTTTACCTGGGGGATGTCATTTAGGTCCTCGTCCCATTGATCAGCATATTAAAGGATTTGAAGCACTCGGAGCTCAAGTGACAAATGAGCAGGGTGCGATTTACCTGAGAGCGGATGAATTACGTGGGGCGCGCATTTACCTCGATGTGGTAAGTGTAGGAGCTACCATAAACATCATGCTTGCTGCTGTAAAGGCAAAAGGACAAACCGTTATTGAAAACGCGGCAAAAGAGCCGGAAATTATAGATGTAGCGACCCTTCTAACGAGCATGGGTGCAAAGATTAAAGGCGCAGGCACAGACGTTATTCGTATTGAAGGCGTCGACCATTTAAATGGTTGCCAGCATACAATTATTCCGGACCGAATCGAAGCAGGTACTTATACAATTATGGCCGCTGCTAAAGGTGAAGAAGTCATTATTGATAATGTCATACCGCTTCACTTGGAGTCCTTAATTGCCAAGTTAAGAGAAATGGGCATAGTGGTTGAAGCGCGTGATGACCAGCTTCTTGTCAGGCGTTCGAACCCTCTGAAAAGTGTGGATATTAAGACGCTTGTCTATCCTGGTTTTCCGACGGATCTCCAGCAGCCGTTTACGTCTCTTTTAACACAGGCAACTGGGACAGGCGTTGTAACCGATACGATTTATCAAGCACGATTTAAACACATTGATGAACTGCGCCGTATGAACGCAGACATTAAAGTCGAAGGGAGTTCGGCCATTGTGAATGGACCAATTACTCTTCAAGGGGCAAAGGTAAAAGCTAGTGACTTACGAGCAGGTGCAGCTTTAGTCGCAGCTGGTTTAATGGCGAACGGCGTAACAGAAATTACAGGTCTTGAGCACATTGACCGAGGTTATGAGAATTTAGTTGAGAAGCTATCTGATCTTGGCGCTGTGATCTGGCGTGAAAAAATGACTGAAGCCGAAATCGAACAATTTCAAAATTCATAAAGTGTGTTCCATGGAGATGTGGGAAATAACCATCGCATAAACGTGAAGGAGAAGCTCTTGTGGGAGGGAGCTTCTTCGCCGCTCACGTTTACAAACAAGGGGAGGAATTACCATGGAAAGAAGTTTAACAATGGAATTAGTACGCGTAACGGAGGCTGCTGCACTAGCATCAGCTCGTTGGATGGGAAGAGGAAAGAAAGACGAAGCGGATGACGCTGCTACAAGTGCCATGCGTGACGTTTTTGATACGATTCCCATGAAAGGTACTGTCGTAATCGGCGAAGGGGAAATGGACGAGGCTCCGATGCTTTATATTGGAGAGAAACTCGGAAATGGATACGGACCACGAGTGGATGTAGCGGTCGATCCTCTAGAAGGAACGAACATTGTTGCTCAAGGAACGTGGAATGCTCTATCCGTTCTCGCCGTTGCGGATCATAGTAAACTTCTTCACGCACCAGATATGTATATGGAAAAGCTAGCCGTAGGGCCGGAAGCAGTAGGATCTGTTGATATAAATGCTTCCGTAGAAGAGAATTTGAAAGCTGTCGCAAAAGCGAAGAACAAAGATGTCGAAGATGTTGTGGCAATTGTGCTAAATCGTAAGCGACATGAAGGTCTGATTGAAGAGATTAGACAAGCAGGCGCGCGCATCAAGCTTATTTCGGATGGAGACGTAGCAGCTGCAATCAATACAGCATTCGATCATACAGGCGTTGATATTTTGTTCGGAAGCGGAGGAGCACCTGAAGGCGTTTTAGCAGCAGCCGCACTAAAATGTTTAGGTGGAGAGATTCAAGGGAAATTACTCCCGGAGAACACAGAACAAGAAGAACGTTGTATGAAGATGGGTATCGATAACATTCACAAAGTGTTACATATGGATGACTTTTGTGGTGGAGACGACGCCATATTCGCCGCAACAGGCGTAACAGATGGGGAGTTGCTCAGAGGTGTGCAGTTCAAAGGTGTACACGCAACCACTCAAACGATTGTTATGCGAGCGAAATCTGGTACGGTTCGCTTCATTGACGGTGATCATTCTCTGAAGAAGAAACCAAATCTAGTGATTAAGCCATAAATCAAACCAGTAAATGATGATAGAACAAGCGACTGCTTCATCAAGTATGAGTAGTCGCTTACCTATTCACGATCCCTTCTTTAGATCCTCTTACATCAAGATCATTTTGCTCCTTTAAAGGGTGCAGTCATTTTTTTTAATCTAGAGTTGAATAAACAGATGGATTAGGGTTAAAATGATAGTTGTTTAAAAAGCATCCATAAATTATTCGTTTTTTAAACCCCGTTGGCAAACTTCTATTCTAGCTTCTAAAGTCTTCCTTCAATTAAAATGATCCATTTATTACCCATTACAGAAGCTATATTCGAACTGTTTCCTTTCATAGATTATAAAAATAAATAAACGTAGGTGTGGTGATATTGTGTCCGTTTCACTATCCATTTCGCATCTAGAGACATTGAATCTTAAGGAATTATACTCCTTAGCACGTGAATACAAAGTCTCTTATTATGCGAAGCTAACGAAACGAGAATTAATCTTTGCGATCTTAAAGGCGCAAGCTGAAAAAGATGGCTTCCTATTCATGGACGGAATTCTAGAAATTATTCCTTCTGAAGGTTTTGGTTTCTTGCGTCCAATTAATTATTCTCCAAGTGCAGAAGATATTTATATTTCAGCATCACAAATCCGTCGCTTTGATCTTAGAAATGGCGATAAAGTATCTGGTAAAGTACGTCCACCAAAGGAAAATGAACGTTACTACGGCCTCCTTCACGTTGATGCGGTGAACGGAGAAGACCCAGATTCGGCGAAAGAGCGTGTACACTTCCCGGCCCTGACGCCATTATACCCGGATCGCATGATGGGACTTGAAACTGAGACCAAAAAGCTATCAACTAGAATCATTGATCTAATGACACCGGTTGGTTTTGGACAGCGTGGTCTTGTTGTGGCACCACCAAAAGCCGGTAAGACAATGCTTTTAAAGCAAATTGCAAACAGCATTTCTAAAAATCATCCTGATTCAAAATTAATTATTCTTCTTGTGGATGAGCGTCCTGAAGAAGTAACGGATATTGAGCGTTCTGTTCAGGCTGACGTAGATGTTGTAAGTTCAACATTCGACGAAGTGCCAGAAAACCATATCAAAGTATCGGAGCTTGTTTTAGAGCGCGCGATGCGACTTGTAGAGCATAAGAAAGACGTTATTATCTTAATGGATAGTATTACGCGTCTTGCTCGTGCGTATAACTTAGTCATCCCGCCAAGCGGTCGTACACTTTCTGGGGGTATTGACCCAGCTGCGTTCCACCGTCCGAAACGCTTCTTCGGTGCGGCTCGTAACATTGAAGAGGGTGGTAGCTTAACAATCTTAGCAACAGCCCTTGTCGATACAGGATCTCGCATGGATGATGTCATTTATGAAGAGTTCAAAGGTACTGGTAATATGGAACTTCACCTGGATCGTTCCCTTGCAGAACGTCGTATCTTCCCTGCAATCGACATCAAACGTTCAGGTACTCGTAAAGAAGAACTTCTATTGCCGAAGTCACACCTTGAGAAGATCTGGGCAATCCGGAAAACGATGGGTGACCAACACGATTTCGTCGACCGTTTCTTACGTCGCTTGAAATCTTCTAAGAACAACGACGAATTCTTCCAACTCATGGATGAAGAAATGAAAGGGAAGACGAGCTCACGTCGTTCCAACTAGGATTTTTAGCTATTTTAAAGAAAAAGAGTAGCCGTTTTAAGTATTTGAATGGCTGTTGCATTTACCAAGGGCTACTGTTATAATCTCTTTATGTGAGTTTAAGTTCGGCTGGGTCGATCCGGCCAATTAAAAGCTCTTGGAATAACTCTGTTTCCAAAGGATTCAGGGCAAAAAGGAGTGGAAAAGCATGAAGGAAGGAATTCATCCGAATTACCGTAAGGTCGTATTCTTAGATACGAGCTCTGACTACAAATTCCTAACGGGTTCAACGTTACATTCCGATGAAACAGTTGAATGGGAAGATGGCAACACTTACCCACTAATCCGTGTGGAAATTAGCTCAGCTTCACACCCATTCTACACAGGTAAGCAAAAAGCTGACAAAGCTGGTGGCCGTGTAGATCGCTTTAAGAAAAAATACAACCTTGGCTAAGTTGCGATTCGTCGCTTAGTTTTTGGAGATAAAAAACAGGCAAATTGTCTAACCTTTTGCCTGTTTTTTTATGCCATGAATAGCTGTAAGGGTGAATATTCGACCAAATTATAGGCGATTTCCCCCTTTTGACCATAGAGTTTTAATAGTACACATGAAATTGGTACAAGATAAAAAAGGAACGAGGAAGAGAAGGGAGAGACCGGCTTGTGCATGTGATGAAACACAGCGGGTGGATTGAAGTGATTTGTGGGAGTATGTTTTCAGGGAAATCAGAAGAGCTAATCCGCCGCGTCCGCCGTGCTACATACGGAAACCTTTCCGTAAAAGTATTTAAACCAGCGATTGATAACCGTTATGCAGAGGATTCCATCGTAAGTCACAATGGAACGTCTGTCTTAGCTCGACCACTGGAACATTCAACGGATATTCTTGATGTTGTGGATGAAAATGTAGATGTTGTAGGTATAGATGAAGTGCAGTTCTTTGATGAGCATGTGGTTGAGGTTGCTCAAACTCTTGCTGATCGAGGACATCGCGTCATCGTAGCCGGTTTGGATCTAGATTTTCGTGGAGAACCGTTTGGATGTATGCCAACCTTTATGGCAGTCAGTGAATCCGTTACAAAATTATCAGCGATCTGTCCAGTATGTGGCTCCCCCGCAACTCGGACGCAGCGCTTAATTGATGGACGTCCAGCTTCATATGACGAACCGATTATTCTAGTCGGAGCTTCCGAATCATATGAACCTCGTTGCCGTCATCACCATGAAGTACCCAACAAACCCAGGCACGTCGTAAAAGCGACCCAAACCCAAAAATCATAACCAAAAGCCCTTTCCTGCTCAGCGGGAGAGGGCTTTTTTAGCTTTAGCGCTATAAAGCAAAACAGCGTGCCAGACACCCTTTCGCGTAGTAGAGCAGTGCAGGGTGTCAGGCACGCTTTCGTGCGGTAGAGCAGCGCAGGATGTCTGACACCCTTCAGTGCGTTAATAAAGAACAGTTACCTCTTTTTCCTCGATTTACCTACAGAAGATGTATCATAGTCCTTTTGCTTATGGAGAAGCTAAGAGAAACAAGCCGAGAAGGAGGTTTCTCCATGAGAGCAGCTTTAGTGTCAGTAGGTTTGGCCGCAGCAACGTTGTTAAGTGCTTGCGCCTCAAACCCACAAGGAACAGATGAAGTGCGTGATGTTCAATTCTTTGCAAAGAATACGGACTCATTAATGGAACACGAGCCCAAACGCTCCCGTAATTTACAATCCGACAATCCAATGCAGATCAACCAAGTAGGCGAAACTTGGGGACTTAAGAAAGATAAGGAAAAAGTTTTTGAAGCAGTAGATACACTAGAAGGTGTAACGGTTCGGCGTGTTACGTTCAATAAAGATGTTGTCCGTGTTCGAGTTACAGTTGAAGAGGATATCAAGAGCAACGACGAACGAATGGTGAAAGCTAAGAAAATCAAAACCGCCATTCAGCGCGCACTCCCTCGTTACAACATTCGCGTCAAGATCGTTGATTAACTTTAGTGTGCTAAAGGGTGTCAGACACCGTGTAGTGCTTTAGAGTCATAAAGCGGATTATAGAAGGTCAGCTGTATTATGGCTGATCTTTTTACATAGTTAGATGAAGGCGAATAGGCAATGATTAAAAAAATGTGCGTTTATGACTTCTTTTGACTCCCATTATCGCCTATACTATAATTAGAATGTTATGGACAAAAAAGAGGTGGATGCAAGTGTTAGATAGACTTCAAACCTTAGAAGATCGGTATGAAAAACTAAACGAATTGCTTAGCGACCCGGAAATCGTGAGCGATTCAAACAAACTACGTGAATACTCTAAAGAGCAAGCGGGACTTGAAGAAACGGTTCAAGTTTACCGTGAATACAAAGATACTTCAGAGCAGCTTGATGAAGCTAAAGCCATGTTAGAAGAAGATCTTGATGAAGAAATGAAAGAAATGACGAAAGAAGAGATTTCTGAGCTCTCCGAAGAGAAAGAGAAGATGGAAGAGCGCCTGAAAATCCTTCTTATTCCTAAGGATCCAAATGACGATAAGAACGTGATCATGGAAGTCCGCGGTGCAGCAGGTGGAGACGAAGCCGCTTTATTCGCTGGCGACTTATACCGCATGTACTCTCGTTATGCGGAAGCACATGGTTGGAAGACAGAAGTCATTGAAGCTCACGAAAGTGAAGTAGGTGGTTATAAAGAGATTATCTTTATGATCAACGGTAGTGGTGCCTTCTCTAAGCTAAAATTTGAGAACGGTGCACACCGTGTACAGCGTGTTCCTCAAACGGAATCTGGTGGTCGAATTCACACATCTACAGCGACTGTTGCCTGCTTGCCAGAAGCAGAAGAAGTTGAAGTAGATATTAATGAAAAAGAGATCCGCGTTGATACGTTCGCATCAAGTGGACCAGGAGGACAGAGTGTAAACACCACTATGTCTGCTGTTCGTCTAACGCACGAACCAACTGGAATCGTTGCTTCTTGTCAGGATGAAAAATCCCAGATTAAGAACAAAGAAAAAGCGATGAAGATTTTGCGTGCTCGTATTTATGAGAAGTTCCAACAGGAAGAACAAGCGAAATACGATGAAAACCGTAAATCCGCAGTTGGTTCTGGTGACCGCTCAGAGCGTATTCGTACGTACAACTTCCCGCAAAACCGCGTGACGGACCACCGCATCGGTTTAACGATTCAGAAGCTTGATAAGATTCTCGAAGGAAACTTAAATGAGATCACAGAAGCGCTTATTTTAGAAGAACAGACAAAAGCGCTTGCTTCGATCGGAGAATAAAATGGCGAAACACACTATTTGGGAAGCCCGTCGATGGGCTTCCTCTTTTTTAACGGAATACAATCGAGAAACAAATGTAGCAGACTTGTTACTGATGCATTATTTAGAGTGCGTTCGCGCTCAGCTTTTAGCTAACGCGAAGGATGTTGTAGAAGAAGAGATTTTTAATCAATTTCAGCGAGACATCCATATTCATGCTGAAAAAGGTGTTCCTGTTCAGCATTTGATTGGAATCGAGGAGTTTTACGGCCGTGATTTTAAAGTGAATCATCACGTCTTAATCCCGCGCCCTGAAACAGAAGAACTGATTGTCGCTGTTACCAAGCAATTGAGAAGAGAAGGTTGGCATGAACGCAACTTGAACATGGTGGACGTAGGGACAGGCAGTGGAATTATCGCCATTACATTAGCGCTTGAGCTAACAAATGTAGAAATGAGAGCTGTCGATCTGTCCCCCGATGCATTGCACGTTGCAAAGCAAAACGCAGCCACACATAAAGCTGATATAGGTTTCTGTGAAGGAAGCTTTCTTGAGCCTATTATGGAATCAGGGGACAAAATGGATGTAATCGTCTCCAACCCGCCTTACATTCCAGAGGCAGATCGCTCATCCCTGTCAGATGTAGTCGTTAACCACGACCCTGAATTAGCGCTGTTCGCAGAAGATAACGGCTTAGCCGCTTATCGCACCATTGTGAGTCAAGTGCCACACGTGAAAGCAGAAGAAGCTCTTCTTGCTTTTGAAATCGGCCATAACCAAGGAGAAGCCGTCTCGACTATCATTACAGAAACCTTCCCGGATGCAACAATTCATGTCCTACAAGACATCAATCAAAAAGACCGAATCATCCTAGCCTGGCTCTAACCGAGCCAGGCTTTTTCTATATCCACCTCCGCTTTAAAGCACAACAGCGTGCCAGACACCCTTCACCCCAGCACTGTGCCAAAGCGTGCCAGACACCCTTCACTCTAGCACAGTACTAAAGCGTGCCAGACACCCTTTAGTTTGATAAAGTAATAGTTTTTATTTTTAGTAGATTTGTGGGTATAGGGTTTGAGTCCGTTGTTCATACTGTTTGTAAGAGAAAAGGACGAAGCAAAACGAAAAGGGGACGGGGGATATGAATATGTTGAAGAAAGTGAACGTGAAGAAGGCAATTGGCGTTGTGTTGTTGGTGGTTCTTGGTGCAGTGTTATTTCCTTACACGCTTGAAGGGTATAATGAAGCACCAGACCGTGGGACGGATATTCAAGTCATTCCAGATCAAGCGATTCGTTTACGTATTCTAGCAAATAGTGACGGTGATAAAGATCAGGCGATTAAGCGTAAAGTAAGAGATGCTGTGAACGCTGAAATCACTGTATGGGTAGAAGAGTTAACGTCTATTGAAGCAGCTCGTGAGCTGATCCAAAGTCGTTTAGGGGAATTAGAAGAAATTGTGGATAACGTGTTGAAAGAAGAGGGCGTTAAGCAAACTTATACTGTGGATTATGGAAAACAAGTGAAATTCCCAGCTAAACTATACGGGACGTATCTATACCCTGCTGGTGAGTATGAAGCTATTCTGATTTCGCTCGGAAAGGGAGATGGCGCGAATTGGTGGTGTGTTCTATTTCCTCCTCTTTGCTTCCTTGATTTCAACAACGGAACATCAGTAGCTGCGGAGACAACGGATCAACCTGAGCAGTCACAACAACCAGCCCAAGCAGAAGAGTCTAGCGATACAGGAGAGATCGAAGAGAATGAAGTAGAATCAGATGCAGAAGCTGAGCGAGAAGAAGTGGAAGTGAAGTTCTTCTTGACTGAATGGTTTAACTTTTTATAGAAATCTATCATATCCTCTCTAGTACTTCATATAGATGGTATTAAGAACGCTAGGGAGGGAATTGAAATGATTGAACTAACTCATATAAAAGATTATAAACCATCCACAATGGAAGACTTCTTTGGGGATAAAATGGAGGAACTTACCGACCGGGAAAGACTAATGGAACATGGTCATATCGTAACGTTGAATGGAGAGCAGCAAGGGTTTGTAGCCCTGGTTCCTGTTGACGAAGGCTCCATTTGGCTAAGATCACTCTATTTCCAGTCTGGTGTACGACCAGAACTTGTCCTGACGCTTTTTGAAGTGCTACAGCAGCACGTAGAAGAACAAGGGCTTGATAAGCTCTTTGTGTTCAGCCACCAAAAGACACTCGAGCCTTTACTTGAAACGTATCAATACCAACAGATCGACTCATCCGACGTCCCCGTAAAAGATGAAGATCGACCAGCCCAAACAGGGAACTGGTGGTGTTATACATCAAAAGCTGTTTAGTTATTCACACTTGTGGATAAATGTTGTTAATAACTTGTGCAAATATGTGGATGAACCCCCCTTTTATTCACATTTGCTATATAAAAAGAGGCTATCCAAAAAGGATAGCCTCTTCCTGCGTTCGATTAAGCCTGCTTTACACAGCCTTCGTTTCTAGAGATACTTCAATATTTCCGCGTGTCGCTTTTGAATAAGGGCATACATCGTGTGCTTTATTCACAAGCTCTTCTGCTTTCGCTTGATCCACACCGCTAATCTCAACGTGGATTTGCACGCCAAGACCTAAGCCGTCATTGCCTTTACCAATGTCAACTTTAGCCGTTACCTTGGATTCAATATCTTCACCAGATTGGTACGCAACAAGGTTTAACGCACCATCGAAGCATGCGGAATAACCACAAGCAAATAGTTGCTCAGGGTTCGTACCTTCGCCACCCGGGCCGCCAAGACCTTCAGGGGTAGACAGGTTATGTTCAACTTTGTTATCTGACGTGGAGACCGAACCTTCGCGGCCGCCTTTTGCTGTTGCTTCTGCTGTATAAAGTACTTTCATGAATAATCCCTCCATACATTTGTTTGCTTCACAATTACACTCTACCCGTTTAATCTAGATCTTACTCATAAGAATATGTTGAGGACTTGCGGAAAAGGGATAAGAAAGCTCATAATAAGAGAATAATGTTGGCAAACAAGAAAGGATGCTCGACAATTGAGTACAACCGAAACGAAATTTTGGACAATCGACCCTAGTAACGTCGATTCATTACAAATAGAAGAAGCAGCGGCACTATTACGAGATAATGAAGCAGTGGCTTTTCCAACAGAAACCGTTTATGGACTTGGAGCGAATGCGCTGAATGAACAAGCGGTGCAAGGAATTTTCGCTGCGAAAGGCCGTCCCGCGGACAACCCTCTAATTGTCCACGTGGCTAATAAAGAGCAGATTGAAGAAGTGGTAACACGTATTCCGCAAATGGCTCACAAGTTAATCGATGCCTTCACGCCAGGCCCGTTGACCCTTATTTTGGAAAGTAACGGTTCGTGTGCCTCTAATGTAACGGCTGGTTTATCCTCAGTTGGTGTGCGAATTCCGGATCACCCAGTAGCGCGCGCCTTGCTGCAGACTTGTCGCCTGCCGCTCGCGGCTCCGAGTGCAAACCGCTCAGGTCGCCCGAGTCCAACTTCAGCTGAGCACGTTTATAAAGATTTAAATGGTCGTGTAGCTGGCATTGTAGATGGTGGCCCTACAGGTGTTGGCGTTGAGTCGACTGTTGTGGACTGTACAGGTGATCGACCGGTGATTTTAAGACCAGGTGGAATTACGAAAGAGGACCTTGAGGAGGTTGTAGGGCCGACGGATTTTGATCCAGCTTTAATCAATCAAGAGGAAAAGCCGAAGTCACCAGGGATGAAATATACCCACTATGCCCCGGAAGCCCCTCTTTGGCTAGTAGAAGGCGACCTTGCTTTTCTGCAGCGTCAGATTGATCAACTACAGCAAAACGATAAGCGTGTTGGGGTAATTGTAAGCCAAGAACACGCAGGTCATATACAAGCAGATGAAATTCAAATCTGCGGTTCGCGTGACCATTTAAATGAAGTCGCTGTCCACTTATATGGAGCTCTTCGTTCGTTTTCAACCGATACGATTGATGTCATTCTATGTGAGAGTTTCCCTGAATACGGAATGGGCTACGCTGTCATGAACCGACTCAAGAAAGCAGCGACGCAAGTGATTACTCAAGATAAATAGCTTCTTCTAAACTCCTCCTCACTCGCATATGCTTAACTAGCATGTCCCGAGGGGGAGTTTTTATATGGATTCGGTATCAATTTTGGGGGAAATGATCACCCTTGCCATGATGGCGATTGCGCTAGGAATGGATGCTTTTTCAATAGGACTTGGCATGGGGATGATCCCGCTTCGCCTTCGTAAAATAGGGACCATTGGACTCACAGTAGGTATCTTTCACGTGATTATGCCTTTTGGTGGAATGGTGCTCGGGCGATTCTTATCTGCTCAACTAGGTTCAGTAGCCACAGTGGCCGGTGGCGTTTTGCTTCTCATATTAGGTGCTCAGATGTTTTATTCTTCCTTCAACAAAGACGAAACTCCTGCCTTCACACCTGTAGGCTTTGGCCTCATTATATTCTCCTTAAGCGTTAGTTTAGACAGTTTCTCAGTCGGGCTAAGCCTTGGTATGTCCGGGGCCAGGACGCTCGTTACGTTAATCCTGTTTGGTCTTGCAAGCACCGTACTGACATGGGGCGGACTCTTATTAGGTAAGAAAGTACAAGGCCTCCTCGGTACATACTCTGAAATGTTCGGAGGCAGCATTCTTTGCGCATTCGGCCTCCAACTCATCCTCTAAAACACAGGTATCTTTATCACAGTAAAGACCCACAGCGTGCCAGACACCCTGCGCTGCTCTAAAGCAAAGAAGCGTGCCAGACACCCTTCACTGCTTTAAAGCGGTGCGGGGTATTTTTTAGGTTTTGTGAGTACATGTGGTGGTATAGGTATTGGGAGAGTAATTTTAAGGATAAAAAGTGCATCTGGATTGCAGACTAAGAGAGAAGCTGTGGCAGGTAAAGAGGTGCTAGTTGTATGGAATGGTCATTATTGATCACGGTATTTGTTATTGGACTTGTCGGTTCTTTCGTGTCTGGTTTAGTCGGCATTGGCGGTGCTATTGTCAACTATCCGATGGTGCTTTATATCCCGCCACTCCTCGGTTTTGCAGGGTTTAGCGCTCATGCAGCGGCTGGCATAGTGGCTGTTCAGGTATTCGTGGCTTCATTTGGAGGCGTATGGGGGTACAGAAAAGGGAACTACCTTCACAAGAAGTTAATTCTCTACATGGGAATCAGCGTTCTCCTCGGTAGCTTATTAGGAGGATTTGGTGCCTCTTACTTATCTGAAAAAGTCGTCAATATTGTTTACGGCGTCCTCGCCCTCATAGCCGTGGCGATGATGTTCATTCCGACTCCCGAAGAGGAAGAGGAGAGCGATCACCCAGATTTCAACAAATGGATCGCCTCTATATCCGCCTTTCTGGTCGGAATTGGAGCCGGAATCGTCGGAGCAGGTGGGGCATTTTTGCTCGTCCCAATTATGCTGAGCATCCTTCACATACCGACCCGGATGACGATCGCTTCCTCATTGGCGATTACATTTATCTCATCCATCGGTGCCGTGACGGGCAAATTGTTCTCTGGTGATATCCCGATTATGCCTGCATTGGCAATTGGTATCGCAAGCATCATCACATCTCAACTTGGAGCAGAAGCCGGGAAGAAAGCCAATACGAAAGTGCTACAAACGATTCTTGCCGTACTCATTATCGGTACAGCCATCAAAATCTGGTGGGACATTCTTTTCTAATTATGAACAGGAGGGGTTTAAATGGCACTACAACCATTAACAGTTGATGTATTAGCTAAGAAGATCTTGAACAATGAAGAAGTGTTTCTATTAGACATTCGTAAAGAAGAAGATTACGAAGGATGGGCCGTTGAAGGCCGCAATGTTCGAAGTCTGAATATCCCTTTTAAACAGCTTGAGAGCGACCCGGGCGATGTGAAAGAGAAGCTTCCAAATGATCAGCCTGTTTACGTAGTCTGTGCGCGAGGCATTTCTTCACAAAAAGCAGTTGACCTTCTAAAAGAAGCAGGCCTTGAGGAAGTAACGTACCTTGAAGGAGGTATGACTTCTTGGAGTGAACACCTCGAACCTGTCAAAATTGGTGACCTAAACGGAAAAGGTGAACTGTATCAATTCCTTCGCCTCGGAAAAGGTTGCTTATCCTATATGATTATTGCAAATGGGGAAGCTGCTGTAGTCGATGCAAACCGCATGACAGGTCACTATGAAGAATTCGCTAAAAAGCAAAATGTCACGATCAAACATGTGCTCGACACACACTTACACGCTGACCACATCTCAGGTGGTAAGGAGTTAGCTGATCAAAACGGTGCGACTTACTGGTTCCCTAAACAAGACGATGTCGGAGTTGAGTTCTCCTACAGCGCTTTAGAAGATGGCAAGGAAATCTCCGTTGGGGGTGTAACGATTGCAGCATTCTATTCCCCAGGCCACACAATCGGAAGTACAAGCTTCATCGTCGATCAGGAATACCTGTTAACGGGAGACATTTTGTTCGTTCAATCCATCGGGCGTCCAGACCTTGCAGGGAAAGCAGAGGACTGGGTAGAAGACCTTCGCCAAACGCTTTATAACCGCTATAAAGAGGTATCACAAGACCTTACCGTGTTGCCGGCTCACTTTGGTAAGATGGAGGAGATCAACGAACAAGGTACCGTTCAAGCTAAGCTCGAAGACCTTTATAAGAAAAATGATCGTCTCCAAGTAGAGGACGAAAGTGAATTCCGTCATCTCGTAACGGATAATCTTCCTCCTCAGCCGAATAGTCACGAAGAAATTCGTAAAACGAACATGGGTAAAAAACAACCAGACGCAGACGAGCGACGTGAAATGGAAGTTGGTCCAAACCGCTGCGCAGTATAATGCACTAAGCCGTCCGAACTAGTTTCGGGCGGCTTTTTAATCGAAAAAACACCCCACTTCCTGCTACAATAGATATAGGAAAATTGTGGAGGTGATGTGGTGGAGGAGTGTAAGAACTGTGGGACCCCTATAGAAAAAGGGGAGACGTGCGAGAAGTGTAAAGAGCACCATGAATACATACAAGATAAAAACGAAGAATCGATGTTCGATTTTGAACCGCAACAACATACATATGAAACACCTAAGAAAAGGCAGGAAGAAACAAGTCCAGAACCAACAAGCGAAACAACGACTGAGAGTGTTCCGACTGTCCCTGTTCAGCAAGAAGCGGAGTCAGAGGACCCGTTTTTATTCTCGGAGAAAACAGAACGAAAAAGTTTCAAGCGTCCTAAAATAAAATGGCTCATAGCCGGGATTCTCCTTGTTCTTATGAGCGCTGCATTTTTCATTTATAGCCAGATTACTTCAAAGGACACGCTTTATTTTACAGTGAATAACAAGATGAAGTTAGGCTTTATTAACGGGGTAGGTGAGATGGTTCTTGAAACCGATCATGATAGTTTCTATCCCGTATTTAATATTCAAGAAGAGTCAGGTATAAATGGTAGGGGGCCCCATCACATAGTAAAAGGGTATCACTTTACAGAAGACCTTTATCCCATTATGCAGGGGGACGCAGGTGAAACGCAGCAATATGGATTCATTCATAAAAGTGGGGAGTGGGCTATTGAACCGACCTACGAACAAGCCCGTGCCTTTTATGACGAACGTGCTCTTGTAGTCAAGAATGGGGCTGCAGGGTTTATTAATTATGAAGGAGAGCTAGTCATACCGGCTCAATATCCTTCTGCTAAAGATTTTAAAGATGGCTTCGCTCCTGTTTACCAAGATAACCAATGGGGCTATATTGATAAAAATGGTGACATGCTAATTGATCCCGTTTATGATGAAGCTTATCATTTCAACGATGGCATTGCTCTTGTCGTTAAAGGTAGGGAATACCAATATATCAATACCAATGGAGAGCAAGTGATGGACAGAACATTTGATAAAGGATATGCCTTCTCTGAAGGACTAGCTCCTGTGGAAGTAGATGGGGAATTTGGCTTTGTTGATAAAGAAGGCAACATGAAAATTGAGCCTCAATTTAGGCGTGCTTATCCATTCCACGAAGGCTTCGCTACGGTTTGCCTGGATGAGAAATGTGGGGTCATTAACAAAGGGGGGCACATGGTGGTTGATGCCGAGTTTGAACAAATTGGCTGGTATGTGGATGGATTGGCTTATGCCTTTACAGGTGAAAAATCCGGTTATATTAATACAAAAGGAGAATGGAAAATTGATTTTGAAGGGCGTTCCGAGTATGCATTTCCTTTTTATGACGGGGCGGCCCTTACTGTTAGAAGGGTAGAGAATCCTTCTCGTGGAGAGGGACTTACCAATATATTTGAATACCGAAATAAAAACGGAGAGATTATTCATCGTTTTAAGCCTTTTTAACATCCATACACTCCTTTCCTCTACAAGAGCAAAGGAGTGTTTTTATATGATCTCTCTCACCGACGAGAACCGGATGGATATGTTATAATGCAGGTAAGATTAGCACAAGTAGTGGAGGTTTGAGAATGAAGCATATTTTGTTTGTGTGCACAGGGAATACGTGCAGAAGTCCGATGGCAGAGGCATTGTTAAGAGAAAAGCATGAAGACATTGAAGTGAGATCTGCTGGGATCTTTGCTCACAAGGGCTCGAAAGCTTCTAAAGGTACCGAAGAGGTGTTGAAGAAGAAAGGAATTGCGTTGAATCATGAATCGCAGCCTCTTTCTGAAGACTTGATGAGATGGGCAAATATCGTTCTGACGATGACAGCTCAGCACAAGCAAAGCGTCGTGATGGAATATCCACGCTATGAAGATAACGTGTTCACGTTAAAGGAATATGTTCTACAGAATGATCACAATCAATGGCAGCAATTGAAAGAAGCCTATTCTACGTTAGAAGATAAAAAGGCCGTCTTTTTACAAAAAAATCGTGAAAAATATAACTCGCCACAAGAGCTTGAACAAGCCCTTATCACACACTTAAATGAAGAGATTTCGCTTATTCGTGAAATCGAAGCCAACCTCCCGAATTCAGACATCTCCGATCCATTCGGAGGCGACATAGATACGTACGAAAAAACGCTTACAGAAATTGAAAAACATGTTGAACTTCTTATCGAAAAATTAGACAATAAGTAGGACAAAGGATTTGTAAGGGGATGGCTGGTTTGGAGGAGAAAAAGAAATATCGGTTTAGTCTTCGGTTAAAGCTCGTTGTGTTCATTACAACGCTTGCGGTGATTACGTATTCAACGAGTGCGTGGTTTATCTATGGACTCTATGATCGGATCAAGGATACAATCGGCATTTCTGTCGTTCCTTTTACGTTGATTACGTTCGCTTTAGGCATTCTCTGGTCAGGCATCCTTGCTTATGTGGCAGCAGGATTTATCACAAAGCCTCTCCTTAAATTGGAACAGACCGCAGCCAAAGCAGCTCTTGGGGATATCACGGACGAAGTCGCTGTATCTAAATCAGACGATGAAATCCGCTCCCTTGGTACGGCTTTTGGAACGATGATGACCAATTTGAGAGGCATGGTACATAATATCGATCACAATTTTGGCGAAACGAACAAGTCTGTCACAGCCATAAAAGAGGCCACCGAGCAAGCGACGAACCAAGCTCGGCTCATTTCGGAGACGATTGATGAAATCTCTGAAGGCTCTGAGAACTCTTCTGTCGCAATTCAGCAAACCGCCGAAGCGATTGAAGAAACAACAGAACTTGCAACCAAGGTACAGCATAAGGCCAAGCTCTCTCAAGATATGTCCACTCACATGATTACGACATTGAATGATAGCGAGAAGGTCGTGTATTCTCTTGTTGAAGGCATTCAGTCGATTGCAGAGGAACAAGAACTGTCATTAGAAGCGGTTGAACGTATGGAGACGAACGCGAAGAAAGTAGAGGACATTATATCCCTTGTTGGAAATCTCGCGGAGCAGACGAATTTACTTGCATTAAACGCCTCAATCGAAGCGGCACGAGCAGGAGAACATGGGAAAGGTTTTGCTGTTGTAGCAGAAGAAGTAAGGAAACTTGCTGATGAGAGCGGCAAAGCAGTCAAAGGGATATCAGACCTCATTCAAACGATGCAAAAAGACGTTTCCCACGTGGTTCATAAAATTAACGATCAAGTTCAATTCGCGCGCCAGGAAGCAAACAGGGGCGAGGAAACAAACAAGACGATCGCGGATATGTCTACGTCTGTAAATGAAGTAGCACTAGCGGTTCAAGAGATTTCTGCTCTTGTTGATCAACAGCTCGCATCGCTCCAATCGACAGCCATTCAATCTCAGGAAGTCTCAGCCATAGCAGAAGAAACCTCAGCCGGAACGCTTCAAGCCAGCTCCACCGTACAGCATCAGGCGGAGCTTATAGAATCAATTGACCAAATCGCTCATGCACTGGGCGAACAAGCGGATGGATTAAGACAACAAATCCACCGATTTCGAATTACAGATATTGAGAAGGGATGATCATCATGAAAGTAATCGTAGCATCAGATCACGGAGGCGTGAACATTCGTAAAGAAGTAACGAATCTATTAGAAGAAATGAACATTGAATTTGAAGACATCGGCTGTGACTGTGAAGGTTCCGTCGACTATCCAGACTACGGAATCCCGGCAGCTGAGCGCGTAGCCAATGGCGAATTTGATCGTGCCATTTTAATTTGCGGAACAGGCATTGGTATGTCCATTTCCGCTAACAAAGTAAAAGGCGTGCGCTGTGCGCTTGTTCATGACTTATTCACCGCTAAAGTAACTCGTGAACACAATGATTCTAACGTGCTTGCAATGGGAGAGCGTGTCATTGGGCCAGGCCTTGCGCGCGAGATTGCAAAGACTTGGTTAAGTGCGGAATTTGAAGGGGGACGCCACGCAAACCGCGTCTCTAAAATTAGTGAATACGAAGCATAAGTGAGAAAAGGGGGAAGAAAAGCATACGTGTTTTTACTTCTCCTTTTTGTGCCTCTGATATCCTACTAAAGGGAGTGATTCTTCCATGGCTACAACTGTTAAAGAGGACATAAAGCATATTGTCGATGAGTGGATCGAGAGTTCATACTTAAACAAGGGCGACTTGTTCGTTGTGGGGTGTTCCACAAGCGAAGTCGCAGGAGAACATATCGGAACAAGCGGAAGCGCCCGTATTGCTGAGGATCTATTTGAAGAACTCATGCGACTCAAAGAAGAAAGCGGGATTCACATAGCCTTTCAGTGCTGTGAGCATCTCAATCGAGCGCTCGTTCTAGAACGAGCCGTCATGCGCGAGCACCGCTTAGAAGAAGTGTCTGTCATACCGGTCCGCTCAGCAGGTGGTTCGATGGCAACACATGCATATCACCACCTGAATGATCCGGTCGTGGTTGAGGAGATCACAGCCAACGCCGGCATCGACATTGGAGACACATTCATTGGCATGCACATTAAGAAAGTGGCTGTACCTGTCAGGTTTAAGCAAAAGAAGATCGGAGAGGCTCACGTAACATCTGTGAGATCACGTCCGAAGTTAATTGGTGGCAACCGGGCAGTTTACACAATAGAACAACAATCGTCCGTAACTTGTGATTAGGAAGGGCGAAACGAATTTAAAGGGGGACGTACACATGAAGCACGTAAAACAAGTTGATCCAGAGATTATGGAGGCCATTCAACTCGAAAAAACGCGTCAGCAGGAGAAAATCGAACTGATTGCATCAGAAAACTTTGTTTCTGAAGCTGTTATGGAAGCCCAAGGGTCTGTATTAACGAACAAATATGC
Source organism: Pontibacillus chungwhensis BH030062 (assembly GCF_000770675.1). GTDB lineage: Bacteria > Bacillota > Bacilli > Bacillales > BH030062 > Pontibacillus > Pontibacillus chungwhensis. Next base: position 66,628 of record NZ_AVBG01000002.1, on the reverse strand, counting down.
AGAAGGTTATCCGGGTAAACGCTACTACGGTGGCTGTGAACACGTAGACATCGCCGAGAATCTTGCTCGCGACCGCGCGAAGAAATTGTTCGGAGCAGATCATGCCAATGTTCAGCCACACTCTGGCGCTCAGGCTAACATGACTGTTTATTTTGCTGTGCTAGAGCCAGGCGATACAGTTCTTGGTATGAACCTAAACCACGGCGGCCATTTAACACACGGCAGCCCTGTAAACTTCAGCGGAAAACTGTACAACTTTGTGGACTACGGGGTTGACCAAGAAACAGAGCAAATCGACTACGAAGCGGTACGTGAAAAAGCGCGCGAAGTACAACCAAAACTAATCGTAGCCGGTGCTTCTGCGTACCCTCGCTCCATCGACTTTAAGAAATTCCGTGAAATCGCAGACGAAGTAGGAGCATACCTGCTTGTGGATATGGCGCACGTAGCCGGACTAGTGGCAACAGGCCACCACCCAAACCCGGTTCCATATGCAGATTTCGTTACAACAACAACGCACAAAACCCTTCGCGGCCCACGCGGTGGTATGGTGCTTTGTAAAGAAGAGTACGCTAAGAAAATCGACAAATCTTTATTCCCGGGCATGCAAGGTGGCCCGCTCATGCACGTGATCGCAGCTAAAGCTGTTAGCTTCCAAGAAGCGCTTCAAGATGATTTCAAGGACTACTCCGAGAAGATTATCAACAATGCCAAGCGCCTCGGCGAGTCCTTGCAAAAAGAAGGCGTCCGTCTCGTATCAGGTGGAACAGACAACCACTTGCTTCTACTAGACCTGCGTCCATTAAACCTAACTGGTAAAGTCGCTGAACAAGCTCTTGATGACATCGGCATCACAGTAAACAAAAACACGATCCCGTTCGATCCTGAGAGCCCATTCGTTACAAGTGGCATCCGTATCGGAACAGCAGCCGTTACGTCCCGTGGCTTCGGAGAAGAAGAAATGGATGAGATCGCATCCATCATCGCCTTCACCCTGAACAACCACGAAGACGAAGGCAAACTGGCCGAAGCCCGCGACCGCGTGCTTGCCTTAACATCCCGCTTTGAGCTATACGTTTAAATGACTGAACCGCCTCTTCCTTTTTTGGAAGAGGCGTTTTTAGTATCTCTACATAAAGTTTATTGGAGTCACAGGATCAGCGGGCTATTGAGAGTGTGTAAACCAGGAGGGACTTTATAAAGAGAGGGTGCAGTTCCTAAAGAGGTAATAGAAGTTACTAAAGCGAAGGAGAATTTCCTAAAGGGGTCCTAGAAATTACGAAAAGGTAGAATGAAGTTACGAAAAATCTAATAGAAGTTACCAAAACCTCAAGAGGAGTTATTAAACCAGAAGAAGAACTTACTAAAGCGAGATCGAAGTTACGAAAGAGCTTACCGAATTACCAAAAATCAAAGTACTCATCACCAAAAACCTCAACCCACTTTCACAAAAAGTCCCATGCGCAGTTGCACCAAACCAAATGTGCAACGATGATTAAGATTCCCCTAACTAGATCCGATATAAGAAGAAGGAATGAAGGGGGAATCACGATGAGTATTTTTACAAAAAAGAGACAACTTCCAAGGTTTGAAGCGGTTCATACCTATTCAGAAATGGGCGAGCCCGTAAAAGTAGATGATCAAGATTTAACTGGGCGTTTAAGCTATATGAGTTTAACAGATAAACAACTTGCGACGCTGAAGGAAGTAAAACCAAGTGTATTAGCACTCAGTGATCAGCTTTTAGATAAGGTGTTGGAGCATTTGTATGCCCACCCTCGGCTGAATGCGATTGCTACGAATCATAGTTCTCACGATAAGCTAAAGCAAGTATTCGTTGAGTATTTTGACAGTGCGTTTTCCGGAAACATTGATGAAGCGTATTTGAACATGAGAAAGCGGATCGGACGTACTCATGGTGGGGTCGAGCTTCCGGTGGCGTGGTTCTTAGCGACCTATTCGGCACTGAGCAATCTGCTTATTCCAAAAGTGGTTGAGTCCTATCAGGATCAGCCTCATAAACTGTCAGATATCCTAGTAGCCGTAACCAACATTATGAACCTAGACAGTCAACTCGTCGTAGACCATTACCTGGCTGTAAAAGCGGTAGAAGCGAACGAAGCGAACGAACGAAATGAACTTCTGCGCAGGGAACTCGTTGCAATCAGCCAGGAGGTAGCTGCCTCTGTGGAGCAGACAGATGCATCGATGAACGAAACCTCTGAGAAAGCGGATCGCATTCGCAAAGACACGGAGAATACACAGAAGAGTAGTCAGAACCTGATCTCATTAACGGAAATGAATGATAATAAAGTCAATGAAATGCTAGCTTCGTTCCAAACTGTCTTGGAGCAGTTTAACAATAGCATGGCAACAATGGAGAAGCTCGACGATCTCTCCCAACAGATCACGTCAATCACAAACCAAATAGAGGGCATTGCTGACCAGACTAATCTCCTTGCTTTAAATGCTTCAATTGAAGCAGCTCGTGCTGGAGAGAGTGGGAAAGGATTTGCTGTCGTAGCTGAAGAAGTGCGTAAATTAGCCGAGAACTCGAAGCAAATGAGTAATCAGATTAATACGATCACAAATGAAAGTAACGAAAACATTCAAACGCTTCAGACTTCCATGCAAGAGATGAACGCCTCTACGAAACAGTCTCAAACAGATATGAAGCAAGTAACGAACGGGTTGGCTACTGTGAAGATGGAAATGAACCAGTACGTAGACATGTTCAATCGAAATAAAGAAGACCTCGATCAGATTGTCGATGCCATCCAAGATATCCATGGCACAACCGACAACCTATCAGGACTTGCGCAGAAACTATTGAACAAAACAGAAGAATAGAATGAGGAACACTTCAATTCATCTAGAGTTGAAGTGTTTTTTTAGCTTGAGAGTTAGAAGAACGAACTACTTTCTCATAAATAGAAAGACGGTTTCTTCTCGTGGGAGTTTTTCTTTTTTATAACCTAAATAGCCAAGCTTTTCATAGAACGCAATGTTCTCATAGCTTTTACTCCCGGTGAATAGTTCAAAAGTGTAGCCTGGAAACTGACGTTCAATCGCGTACATAAGCTCACGGCCGATGCCCCGCTTTTGGTAATCAGGGTGAACCATGACTTTACCAATGTGACACGTCCCTCCATCTTTCTTTGCGCGAGCGGAACCAATTACTTGATCGTTATGTACGTACTTTAGAATATAAGCATGGTCGAAATCTGCCTTTACTTGATCAAGCGTTTGAGTAAGAGGTTGTATGGAATAGTCGTTATACCGTTCAGCCTCTTGAATATATGCTTTTCTTTGTAAATTTAAAATAGCCTCTGCATCTTGAGGATTAGCTTGGGTGATCGACATGAATTTCTCTCCTTTCTATTACAAAATTATAGAGGAACCTTTCCGCTCATGAAACAGTAAACCTTGTGGTAAACTAAGAAGGAACATGTATCGCCTATATAATAGAAGAAAAAATTCACAAAACCGTCACAAATGCCAAATGACTTTTAGAATATTTTGTCGAGAGATTGTATGATTCACCTTGAAACGCATCCCATAATTCAGTACAATTTTAAGGATGCAAACTATTCAATTAAAGGAGAGATCGGCTCATGGGTAAGGTATATGTATTTGATCATCCTCTTATTCAGCACAAACTAACGTACATACGGAAGACAGAAACAGGAACAAAGGAATTCCGTGAACTTGTAGATGAAGTAGCAGCTTTAATGGCGTTTGAAATTACACGCGATTTACCATTAGAAGAAGTAACGATTCAAACACCCGTTTCAGAAGCAACATCTCAAGTGATTTCAGGTAAGAAGATTGCTATCATCCCAATTCTCCGCGCAGGACTAGGAATGGTAGACGGTATTTTAGACCTTATTCCAGCGGCAAAGGTAGGACACGTAGGACTTTATCGTGATCCGGAAACACTGAAGCCAGTTGAATATTACGTGAAGCTTCCAAGCGACGTTCAAGAACGTGAAATGATCGTTGTAGACCCAATGCTTGCTACAGGTGGTTCAGCGATCGAAGCCATCCACTCTCTTAAGAAGCGTGGCGCTAAACAAATTCGCCTGATGTGTCTAGTAGGCGCGCCTGAAGGTGTAGAAGAAATTCATGCAGCACACCCTGATGTAGACATCTATCTTGCAGCAATGGACGAGAAACTGAACGAAAAAGGTTACATCGTACCAGGTTTAGGAGACGCAGGAGACCGTCTGTTCGGAACGAAATAAGTTTTGTTTGGAGTGAACGACATGAGCCAACGAATTAAGGTGATGACGATTTTTGGGACAAGACCAGAAGCGATTAAAATGGCGCCTCTTGTTTTGGAACTTAAAAAACGTTCAGACCAATTTGAACCAATTGTAACCGTGACAGCCCAGCATCGTGAAATGCTTGACCAAGTGATGAGCATTTTCGGTATTGCCCCTGATTACGATCTAAACATTATGAAATCGCGTCAGACTCTAGCAGAGATTACAACGCGTGCGCTTGAAGGTTTAGACAACGTTATGAAGGAAACGAAGCCAGATGTGGTGCTTGTGCATGGTGATACAACAACAACATTTGCAGCAAGCCTTGCCGCTTACTACAACCAGATTCCAGTCGGACACGTAGAAGCAGGCCTGCGCACGTGGAATAAATACTCTCCATTCCCAGAAGAAATGAATCGTCAGCTAACAGGCGTTATGGCCGATCTTCATTTCACACCAACGAATCAATCCAAGCAGAATCTATTGGATGAAAATAAATCTGAAGACAGCTTGTTTGTTACAGGAAACACAGCAATTGATGCGCTGAAAACAACCGTTAAAGATGATTATGCACACGAGATCTTAGAGAAGACGAAAGATAAGCGTCTTGTCCTCGTGACCGCTCACCGTCGTGAAAACTTAGGTGACAAAATGCGCGGCATGTTCAAAGCCATCAAGCGTTTAGTTGATACACATGAAGATGTTGAAGTCGTTTACCCGGTTCACTTAAACCCGGCGGTTCAAGAAGCAGCCAACGAAATCTTAGGCAGCGATGACCGTATTCATTTAATTGAACCACTAGACGTTATTGACTTCCACAACTTCGCGTCAAGATCTCATCTGATCATGACAGACAGTGGCGGCGTTCAAGAAGAAGCGCCTTCTCTTGGTGTACCGGTTCTTGTCCTTCGTGACACAACCGAGCGCCCTGAAGGAATTAAAGCTGGAACATTAAAGCTTGCCGGAACAGATGAAGAAAACATCTTCTCCATGGCAAACGAATTGCTCTCAGACGATACAGCATACGAAGCCATGGCCAAAGCCAGCAACCCATACGGAGACGGCCAAGCATCCGCCCGTATCGCAGAAGCCATGCGCTACTTCTTCAACTACCAAGAAGAAAAACCACAACCATTCACAACCAAAGACGACTAACCAAAAAAGCAAGAGGCCCCGCGCCCCTTGCTTTTTTTCTTTACCCACCTAAAGCGTGCCAGACACCCGTTATCACAGCACAGCACTAAAGCGTGCCAGACACCCAGCATCACAGCACAGCACTAAAGCGTGCCAGACACCCGGCGTCACAGCACAGCGCTAAAGGGTGTCAGGCACCCAGCACTACTGCACAGCACAAAAGTGTTTTTTGTATGTATGAAGGGGAGGGTTCTTTCAGAAGATAGAGTAAAAGGGTGGTGGTTTTGTGAGGAAGTTTTTTGTGGGGTTCATGCTAATGGGACTTCTTTTTATGAATATCCCAAATCAGGTCACGCTAGCTCAGCGCGAGCTGGAGTCGATTATTATAGAGGTTGAAGATGATGCGCACAAGTGGAAAGAGTATATTGAGAAGTACCACCCTCGTGTTGAAGTCATTCATGTATACGATACACTTCTTCAAGGGTTAGCTCTTAAAGGAACGGTCCGAAATCTAGAACGGGTGGAAAAATTGGATTTCGTTGAACATTCTTTCCCTGAGCAAACGTATCAGGTACATATTAATGAAAGTGTTCCTTTCGTTTTAGAAGATAAGGATCCATTCCGATCAACCCCTTATACCGGTAAAGGGGTTAAAGTTGGGGTGATTGATACTGGCATTGATTACACACATCCTGACCTGAAGAAGAATTACAAGGGTGGCTATGATGTTGTAGATCTAGACGAAGATCCGATGGAAACACTAGAAACGCAAGGGGAGCCGACCCTTCATGGATCACACGTTGCAGGTATTATTGCAGCTGATGGAAAGCTTAAAGGGATGGCCCCAGATGCTGAACTTTATGGGTATCGCGCCCTTGGTCCGGGTGGGATTGGTTCATCTGTTCAAGTCATTGCGGCGATCGAGCAGGCTGTAGAAGACGGAATGGATATTATCAACCTCTCCCTGGGCAGTTCTGTAAACGGTCCTGACTGGCCGACAAGTATTGCCGTCAACCAAGCTGTAGAAATGGGTGTGGCCATGGTCATTTCAAACGGCAATTCAGGCCCTGCCGAATGGACGGTTGGTTCACCTGCGACAGCAGTTAAGTCCATTGCAGTCGGAGCTTCGACGCCACCTATTCAAATCCCTTACCTGTATGATTCTCTTTCTCGTAAAGCGATACCCGTTTCACCCATGATGGGCTCAGTTCCATGGGATCTTAGAAAAACGTACTCCGTTGCTTCGGCCGGTCTCGGTAAGCAAATCTCAACCAATCTTCGTGGCAGAATTGCCTTGCTTGAGCGTGGTGACATCACGTTTACGGAAAAAGCCATGATGGCTCAAAAAGCCGGAGCCGTAGCAGTTCTCATCTATAACAATGAAGACGGAAAACTACAAGGGGCGATCGAAGGAGAAGTTACCATCCCTGTCGCTTCTCTAACACAGCAACAAGGCAAATGGCTGAAGAAACAAATTGCAGATACGAATAACTGGCTCGAAACGAAGTACCAAACGCATCAGGATACAATGGCAAGTTTTAGTTCAAAAGGACCTGTGACATGGAATTGGGACATTAAGCCTGACATCGTCGCGCCGGGAGTTGCCATTACAAGCACCGTGCCTGGGGGGTATCGTGACCTTCAAGGAACGAGTATGGCATCTCCTCATGTCGCCGGTGCATTAGCATTACTTAAAGAAGCGCACCCAGAATGGGGCCCGGAAAAACTAAAAGCAGCCCTCCTTTCGACTGCTACTGTCTTAAAAGAAGAGAACGGAGAGAACGTTCAGCCGATATCACAAGGGATGGGTCGCATTGAACCACTAGAAGCCATAAAGCCTTCATCGATTCTGTACAATGGTCGTTTAGCGTTCGGCCGAATACTCGATGACACAGAAACACGGAAGACCACAATGACAGTGGAAAATGCTAGTGACGAACCACAAGATTACCGATTTACGATTCCGAAACAAGAGCGAGGCGTGCGTTTCCAGTTGCCGTTAAGTTTCACACTGCAACCTGGTGAAAAGAAAACCGTCCCCATATCATTAGCCATCCACCAGCGTCATTTACAAACGGAACAGTCATTTGTTCAAGGATGGCTAGAGTTGAAAGATAATCACAAAACCTATCAACTCCCCTATTTAGCCTTAACAAAAGAAGCAAAGTTCCCGCGCGCCATGGGACTAGAGTTCTCGCTTAAGCCGTTCTCAGATGAGGAGTATCAGTACAAACTCTATCTCCCATTAGCAGCAGACGTACTAGAAGTGGACTTGTATGACCCAGAAACGCTCCGCTACATTAGACCGCTATTTACAGAGGAAGAAGTTGAACGAGGCGTGGTAGAAGGAACGCTTAGTGAAAAAGAAGTCGGACAAGAAGGAACCTATCTTGCCGTTGTAACAGTTAAAAAAGACGGAGTAACACAGTCATTCGAAACACCGATTACAATTGGCCAAACCTTTCCTTAAAAAGAGGGGAGGGGAAGTTGCGCTTCAATTAGGGAGGCGGTGACCCTGACAGAACGGCCTGAATATGGTTGAGCACGGCTTAAAAAGCATGCAAACAAGGCCTGAAAGCATCAGAGCACGGCCTGAGATCGCGCCACAACGGCCCGAATACAGCCAGGCAAGGCCCAAAATCGCGTCGGAACAGCCTGAATCCAGTTGGGCGCGACTTTAAATCACACAACAGCTCAAATCCAGCAGAATCGGCCTAATGCCAATTAAACATACCGTACCAATAAGCGTACCTTTTACCAAAAGAACTAAGTAAGATTTTACAACATAATTCGCCTGATTCTGACGTGATTTAACAGGTGGACATAAGTCCGATAAAAAGAGGCTGTTCTAAAAGTTTGTAACATAACTTTTAGAACAGCCTCTATTAAAAAATTCACAAAAACTTCACAAATTACCCTATTTCAAAATACGCAAGTGAGTAAGCGTTTAATAACCAAAAAATACTTTTGATTTCCTCAAGGGATTTGTGTACAATACGGGTGCACTTGTGAAATAATGAATTTGTGATATTAAGAATGCGTTCTCACATATTTTTACAGCGATGACTTTTCTTCACAAACGGATTGACAATAGAAAACCCCTATTGTATGCTAATTTAAGCGGAATGATAAGGTTTTCATAAATCGACAAAATTTTTAAGAAATCTATGAAAACTTGGTGGGAGCTGTTTTCATGGCCTCGAACGATAATCCATTTAAAGCAATGGCATTAACAAGTGGGATCTTATCCCAACTATCCGGATGCACATTAGTAGGAATTTTTTTTGGACGTTGGCTTGATAACCAGTTTACCACATCACCACTCTTTTTAATCCTAGGTCTTTTCACCGGACTAGCCGCAGGTACATATGGCACGATCTATTTAGTGCGAAAATACACGGGAGAAGATTAAACATGCCACAACAATTCCAACAGATGATTACCCGCCAAAGAAAATGGATGTTATACCTTCTCGCATTGATTGTACTCGGTGCTGGGTTTACGGACTACCAGGTCATTTTTTTGAGCTTGCTCCTTGGATCTGTTATTAGCTTTTTTAACCTCTGGCTAATGCAGCGTAAGATTGATCATATGGGACAAGCTGCTTCAGAGAACCGAACTGTTCGGACTTTAGGAACCTTTTCAAGGTTTGCTGCTGCAGGTCTAGCCATTCTTATTGCACTTCAATATTCACAACATTTCCACTTAATTGCAGTCGTTATTGGATTAATGACAACGTACGTTGTTATTATGATAGAATTTTTAATCTCTAGATTTAGAGATACACAAGATTAGCCCGAGGAAGAGAGGTGAAGAATTTGGATCACAAACAACCTATGGTTACAGATGTACTTGGCATATCCTGGCTGGATTTCAACATGTCCAACGTGCTAATGATTATTGTCAGCGCTGTTATTGTTTTCATTTTGGCTGTGTCAGCAACGTCCAGCTTAAAACGGAAGCCAACAGGGATGCAGAACTTTATGGAATGGATTATTGATTTCGTGAAGGGGATCATTGGGAGCAACATGGACTGGAAGACAGGGAAGCAATTTTTGCCTTTGGGATTAACATTGCTACTGTTCATCTTTGTGTCAAACGTGCTTGGGGTTGTGACAATGATTAGTGTTGATCACACAATTTATTGGAAATCACCAACGGCGGATCCTGGATTAGCACTTACACTCGCAACAATGGTAGTTGTTCTTTCACACTACTACGGAATTAAGATGAAAGGGGTAAAAGAGTACGGGAAAGATTTTCTCCGTCCGATGCCTTTCTTATTTCCACTAAAGATTATTGAGGAGTTTGCTAACACCTTAACACTTGGACTCCGTCTATTTGGTAATATTTTTGCTGGGGAAATCTTGTTAGGATTACTTGCAGGATTGATGACCTCTGGTATAGGAGGGTTCTTTGGCGGACTGATTCCGATGCTTGCTTGGCAAGGATTCAGTGTGTTCGTCGGCGCAATTCAGGCCTTTATTTTTGTTATGTTAACAATGGTTTATATGTCTCACAAAGTGAGTCATGACCATTAATTTATAAAATTTTAAGTAATGCATTATCTAATACTTTAGAGGAGGAATTTTTAAATGGGAGCTTTAGCAGCTGCAATCGCAGTAGGTCTATCAGCATTTGGTGCTAGTATTGGTAACGGTTTAATCGTAAGTCGCACAGTAGAGGGGATTGCTCGTCAACCAGAACTACGTAGTGCCCTTCAAACAACAATGTTCATCGGTGTTGCACTAGTAGAGGCAATTCCAATCATCGGCGTTGTTATCGCATTTATCGTAATGGGAAGCTAATAGATTTTGAATCAAATGGCGGAGTACGACCAGGATTGTCTTCGCCATTCCTTATACCTTTAAAGAATTGAATAGAATATAAGATACATAGAAAACTCCGACTTTTCACCCTTATGGGGAGTGAAAAGCTGAGTTTTTCTAATGTAATGCCTGTTACAGATAAGTGTGAAAGGAGTGAATGGTGTGCAGTCATTAACTGGATTTTTAATTCTAGGCGCTGAGGCAGAAGCTACCGGCGTTGCATGGGGAGATATGGCCACGCTTCTTTTCACGTTCATTATCCTTTTAGTCCTTCTTCGCATTTTTGCTTGGGGACCTTTAATGAACGTTATGAAAGAACGCCAAGATCACATTTCCAATGAAATTGATACGGCTGAGAAGAACCGCCAAGATGCTGAGCGTATGTCGAGTGAAGCTCAAGAAGAGCTTAAGAAGACGCGTCAAGAAGCACATCAAATTATCGAAGATGCTAAGCAAACTGCCAAAGAGCAGGAACAAGATATTATTACAGCTGCCCGCACTGAGGGTGAGCGTATTAAAGAATCAGCTCGTCAAGAAATTGAGACTGAGAAAGAAAAAGCGATTCAAGCCCTTCAAGACCAAGTGGCTTCCTTGTCCGTACGTATTGCAAGCAAGGTAATTGAGAAAGAATTATCTGAGCAAGACCAAGAGAAATTGATCAATGAGTACGTTAAAGAAGTAGGAGAAGGGCGATGAGTAACGAAGTAGTGGCAAAGCGTTATGCAGTGGCTCTTTTTCAACTCGGACAAGAAAAATCGAAACTCGAAACTTTTGAAGAAGAACTTCGTACGATTCGAGAAGTTTTTCGTAACAATAAGCAACTATATTCTTTCCTGAAGCATCCGCGTATTAAAAAGGATAAGAAGAAACAGCTTCTTAGCGAAGTGTTTCAAGGGTACTCCGAAGAAGTGACGAACACGCTTGAAATGACAATCGATCGTCACCGTGAGCAAATGATTCCGGCTATGGTTGATGCGTTTATTGAGCGAAACAACGAAGCGCGCGGGATTGCAGAAGCAGAAGTCTATTCAGTTCGAGCGTTGGGTCCAGATGAAGAGAAGATGGTTCAGGATGTTTTCTCTAAAAAACTTAACAAACAGTCTCTACGCATTCACAACGTGATTGATCCTTCCTTACTTGGTGGCATTAAGCTACGTATCGGGAACCGGATCTATGACGGAAGTGTGAGCGGAAAGTTAGAGCGAATTGAGCGGAAATTGGTTTCTGCGAACAAATGATGATAGGGGTGAAATTGCATGAGCATCAAAGCTGAAGAGATCAGTGCGCTGATTAAGCAGCAAATTGAAAATTATGATTCTGAAATTGAAGTCAACGATGTAGGTACAGTCATCCAGGTTGGTGACGGTATTGCTCGTGCCCATGGCCTTGATAACGTCATGTCTGGTGAGCTCGTTGAATTCGCAAACGGCGTTATGGGTATGGCCCAGAACCTTGAGGAAAACAACGTCGGTATCGTTATCCTTGGTGAATTCACAGAAATTCGTGAAGGTGACGAAGTTCGTCGTACTGGACGTATCATGCAGGTACCGGTAGGGGAGGAACTACTAGGACGTGTTGTGAACCCACTTGGACAACCTGTAGACGGAAGAGGACCAGTTGAAACAAGCAAAACTCGTCCAATCGAATCTCCAGCACCAGGTGTAATGGATCGTAAATCCGTTGACGAACCACTTCAAACAGGTATTAAAGCGATTGACGCTCTTGTACCAATCGGTCGTGGTCAGCGTGAGTTAATTATCGGAGACCGTCAGACGGGTAAAACAACGGTTGCCGTTGACTCCATTATTAACCAAAAAGATCAGGATATGATCTGTATTTATGTAGCGATTGGCCAGAAGGAATCAACAGTACGTGGTACGGTTGAAACACTTCGCAAGCACGGAGCGCTAGATTACACAATCGTTGTAACAGCAAGTGCTTCTCAGCCAGCTCCGCTTCTTTACCTTGCTCCATATGCGGGTGTATCTATGGGTGAAGAATTCATGTACAACGGCAAGAACGTTCTTGTTGTATATGATGACCTTTCTAAACAAGCGGCTGCATACCGTGAACTTTCCTTGCTACTTCGTCGTCCTCCAGGCCGTGAAGCATTCCCTGGTGATGTTTTCTACCTTCACTCTCGTTTACTTGAGCGTGCAGCGAAGCTTAGTGACGCAAAAGGTGGCGGTTCATTAACAGCCCTTCCATTTATCGAAACACAAGCAGGCGATATCTCAGCTTATATCCCTACAAACGTAATTTCCATCACAGATGGACAGATCTTCTTGCAATCTGACTTGTTCTTCTCAGGTGTACGCCCAGCCATTAACGCTGGTCAGTCCGTATCCCGAGTTGGTGGTTCTGCCCAGATTAAAGCGATGAAGAAAGTTGCAGGTACCCTTCGTCTGGATCTTGCATCGTTCCGTGAGCTGGAAGCATTCGCGCAGTTCGGTTCTGACCTTGATAAAGCAACACAAGCGAAACTGAACCGTGGTGAGCGTACAGTAGAAGTGCTGAAGCAGGGTCTTCATAAACCACTTGTTGTTGAGAAGCAGGTTGCCATTATTTACGCACTTGTTAATGGCTATCTTGATGATATCCCAGTAGACAACATCCAGCGTTTTGAAGATGAACTTCAAACTTGGATTGGCAAGAACAATCCAGAACTTTATGAGCATATCCGCACAACAGGAAAACTTCCTGAAAAAGAAGACTTCAACAGCGCGATCGAAGGCTTTAAAAAGACATTCGTCGTTTCTGAATAATATTATAACCGGTCTTTAAAGTGGCCTATTAGGCTGCTTTAAAGATCAGATAAGCAACCTTTGAAGAAAGGGTGGTGAAACAGCGTGGCATCCCTTAGAGATATAAAGAATCGGATCAGTTCTACGAAGAAAACGAAGCAGATCACAAAAGCGATGGAGATGGTTTCAGCTTCTAAATTGAATCGGGCTGAGCAAAACGCAAAGTCGTTCAATCCATATATGGATAAGATTCAAGAAGTTGTGGCTTCAATTGCAAATGGTGGTGGTGATGTGAGTCACCCGATGTTAAACACACGGCCTGTCAAGAAAACAGGTTACCTTGTGATTACATCAGACCGTGGTCTTGCAGGAGCTTACAACAGTAGCGTGCTTCGTAAGGTGTATCAAAAGATCCAAGATACACATAGCTCAAAGGATGAATATACAGTTATTCCAATGGGACGTGTTGGACGTGATTTCTTCTCAAAACGCGATATGCCGATTGAGCGTGAGATCACAGGAGTAGCGGACCAGCCAGCTTTTGCTGACATTAAAGATGTTGCAAGCGAAGCAGTCCAGCTTTATACCGACGGTGTTATTGATGAATTGTATATTTACTACAACCATTATGTAAGTGCAATTACGCAGGAAGTAACGGAAACGAAATTACTTCCATTAACAGATATCTCAACAGAAGGTAAGAAGCTAAGTTCATATGAGTATGAGCCAGACCAGGATCAAATCTTGAAGTCACTTCTTCCTCAATACGCTGAAAGTTTAATCTTCGGAGCCTTGTTAGACGGTAAAGCCAGTGAACATGCTGCTCGTATGACAGCCATGAAAGCTGCAACAGATAATGCGGACGATCTTATCGGAGATCTTACGTTATCCTACAACCGTGCACGTCAGGCATCCATCACCCAGGAGATCACCGAAATTGTCGGTGGAGCTGCAGCCTTAGAGTAGGCGAGCCCTGGATGAACGTGAAAGTAAGTTAGGAGGGAAATCATGAGTAAAGGACGCATTACACAGGTAATGGGACCCGTTGTAGACGTTCAGTTCGAAGATGGCCATTTGCCTGAGATCTATAACGCCTTAACGGTCCATCACGAAGCAAAAGATGAATCCGAAAGTAGCGTAGACCTTACGCTAGAAGTAGCACTTCACCTTGGAGATAATGCGGTTCGTACAGTAGCGATGGCTTCTACAGAAGGTCTGACTCGTGGACTAGGAGTCGTTGATACAGGTGCGCCAATCTCCGTTCCAGTAGGTGACGTTACACTTGGACGTGTCTTTAACGTATTAGGTGACAAAATTGATTTAGACGAACCACTTCAAGAAGGGATTCGTCGTGACCCAATTCACCGCGCGGCACCAACATTTGAACAACTATCTACAGAGACAGAAATTCTTGAAACAGGAATTAAAGTTGTAGACTTACTAGCTCCTTACATCAAGGGTGGTAAGATCGGTCTATTCGGTGGTGCCGGTGTAGGTAAAACCGTATTAATTCAGGAGTTAATCAACAACATCGCTCAGGAGCACGGTGGTATTTCCGTATTCGCAGGTGTTGGAGAGCGTACTCGTGAAGGGAACGACCTTTACTACGAAATGACAGATTCAGGAGTTATCAAGAAGACAGCCATGGTATTCGGTCAGATGAACGAACCACCTGGTGCACGTATGCGTGTTGCGCTTTCTGGTCTTACAATGGCGGAGTACTTCCGTGATGAGCAAGGTCAGGACGTTCTATTCTTCATCGATAACATCTTCCGCTTTACACAAGGTGGTCTTGAGGTATCCGCTCTCCTTGGTCGTATGCCTTCAGCCGTAGGTTACCAGCCAACTCTAGCAACAGAGATGGGTCAACTTCAGGAACGTATCACATCAACTGAAAAAGGTTCCGTAACCTCTATTCAGGCGATCTACGTACCTGCCGATGACTACACGGACCCGGCGCCAGCCACTACGTTCGCACACTTAGATGCGACAACAAACCTTGAGCGTAAGCTTTCTGAGCAAGGTATCTACCCAGCCGTAGACCCACTTGCTTCAACATCTCGTGCCCTTGACCCAGCTGTTGTTGGTGAAGAGCATTATGAAGTAGCGCGTCAAGTTCAAAGTACATTACAGCGTTATAAAGAGCTTCAGGATATTATCGCGATCCTTGGTATGGACGAATTATCTGATGAAGATAAGATGACTGTATCTCGCGCGCGTCGTATTCAGTTCTTCTTGTCTCAGAACTTCCACGTTGCTGAGCAGTTCACAGGTCAGAAAGGTTCTTACGTGCCAGTTGCTGAGACTGTTAAAGGATTCAAAGAGATCCTAGAAGGTAAGTACGATGACCTTCCAGAGGACGCATTCCGCCTAGTTGGACGCATTGAAGATGTAGTTGAAAAAGCAAAATCAATGGAACAATAATAAAAAAGCGGCATTCTGTTACCAACAAATGCCGCTTCATTCCAGCCCAAAGGGGGGGTAATCTTGAACACACTAACTGTGAGTGTTGTCACTCCTGATGGCCCGGTTTTAGAAGATTCATTTGAGATGGTAAGTTGTAAGGCGGAAAGTGGCGAGTTAGGGATTATGCCAGGGCACATACCACTAGTTGCACCATTAGCAATCAGTGCAGTACGCCTGAAAGGTAACAAATCCTCTGAGATGATTGCCGTAAGCGGAGGTTTTGTAGAGGTTCGTTCTGATAAGGTAACTATCCTTGCCCAATCAGCAGAAACTCCTTCTGACATTGACCCAGAACGTGCTCGCAAAGCGAAAGAACGTGCTGAACGCCGTAAAAACTCCAAACAAGATGACGTCGATCTAGTCCGAGCCGAGTTAGCACTAAAACGTGCCCTCAACCGATTAGATCTTATAGAAAAGTCTTAAGCTGACAAGATGTTAGCTTAAGACTTTTTTTGTGTTCCTTTAATCCTCAATAGGGAGGGTCCGTTGCCAGGTAGGGGCTAGGGCTTGCTGTGGGACAACTCGCTTTCCTGCGGGGGGCTGGTAAGCCTCCTCCTTCGCTGGCGCTCAGTCCGGGGTCTTACCTAGGCTCCTCACCCCGCGGGAGTCTGGTCGTCCCACAGCAAGCCCTGACGTTAATAAGGTGAACGGACCGCGTATTATAAGTGCTCTGAAGCCCACCATGCATGGCACATTTCCTTCTCTCTATTTGGCAAAGGTGATTCAATATAATCACTGGCATTCCGCAGCACCACACGACGTGGGGGCGCTCGATTTTGTGTATTGATGTGAGGGTCTTAGGGCTTTAATAGGGAGGCTTCAACTTTTGCAGCAAGCTGGTAATTTCCTGAACCACCTTTACCATTTAGGAAGTAACGGAAACGAGAGAGGTGTATGGAACCTTTATTGGCCTTTAGCTGCGGGGCCGTGTGTACATTATAGCCAGGGGTGTCTGGGGAACGGGGAGACTCCTGCGGGAGAAAGAGGTCGACGAGACCCCGCAGGGTGGTCTTCCCGAGGAGGCTCGACAGCTCGCCCGCGGAAAGCGAGTCGTTCCCCAGACACCCCAAGCACTCTAAAACGTAAAGGCCCCCACTCCCACTAAAGTGGTCAGAGCTTCATATAGAATAAATCCCATAAACTTCAAAATATTAACATAACACCCGATGGTAAAAAAAGGGAATTAACTTTTCTCTAGCCTAATAGGTTTAGTGGGCTTCAGAAAGAGGAATGGTATACCTAGTCGCGCCCCCGGATTGACAATTATCAGTGCGAATGTCACAGTTTAAATGACAAAGCATTGAATGGTCTTGAAAGGTGTGACGACAGATGGATTTAGTAGGATATCAATCGCTTACGAACATGATTTCCCATATTGTTTTTATTTTGATTACTTGGCGTCTCTTACAAGCAATTAACTTAGATGGCATAATCAAGAAGGGAAGGATATTCGAAGCGCGAGTGCTTCTTATGTTTCTTACGATTACGATTGGAACAGCTGTAAGTAACTTCTTCTTAGATTACTTGCAATGGTCTCAGAATTTAAAGTTTTTATTATAAGAAGAACTGCCACATGAGGCAGTTTTTCTCTCGAGAACTGTCGAAGGGTTTCAAGTATGTTTGCCCCCTCTCCTGTTGATACTGGGAATATGATTTTTTCCAGGGGGAGAGGTAGAAATGCTAAACAAAACGAAACCATTTTTTATTGTAATTTTATTGGCAGTTACACTGAACTCATACGTTTTTCAAATAAGTGCTGGGGGGAGACCCCAGTCGCCATTGCAACCACTTCATGATATATCCACATTCCTTTCTGAAGAAGGGCTTTCTATGACACAATGGGAAATTGTCATGAAGGAACGAATTCAGGAGAAAAACCTTCCTACGCTTATGAAGCAACTTAAAGAAACAGAACCTAATTTAACCATTTCAAAAGAAGAGACGGAAACTGCAAGAAAAATAGTCGCAAAGAACCATCAAAAAACAATGATTAAATCCGAAGAGTTTATAGTGATTGTATCTAAAGAGGCAGCCCCGTATGCGGAGATCATTTATAAAATGACCGGCCAAACATGGGACGAAGAAATAGAGCAATTTGTGACACGTCGACTAAATCAGACTAAAACTGCCTATTTTCAAGAAAATACCACAACTTTTACTTGTGTGAAAGCGGATAATAATGATAAAATGAATGGTGTTTTACTGCTTGAAAAATTTAGTACAAGACTAGAAATCAAGAAATTACAAACAATAACAGAACCAGGTTTTATTTCAGTAACCGGATTTACAAATGAATGGAATCAGGCGCTTCCTTACTCGGACAATGGGGCGATGAATGTTCAGTATGCCCTTCGGCAAGGAATGGGCGCAAAGACAACCCTCATATTTGGAACGCCGATAATAACGAGTGAATATTAATATAGAGAAAATGGACGCGGAGGGGAATGACCTTGGAAAAAATCATCGTCCGCGGTGGCAGCAAGTTAACAGGCACTGTAAAAGTTGAAGGTGCAAAGAATGCTGTTCTGCCTGTCATCGCAGCAGGTTTAATCGCTAGTGAAGGAAAAAGCATCTTAAAAGACGTACCCGCTCTTGCTGATGTTCATACAATTAGTGAAGTTTTACGATATATGAATGCTGACGTAAATGTAGAAAACAACACTGTTACAATTGATGCATCAAAAGAGCTGACAACAGAAGCGCCGTTTGAGTATGTTCGCAAGATGAGAGCTTCTGTCCTTGTATTAGGCCCATTATTAGCACGCTATGGGCATGCAAAAGTAGCACTACCAGGAGGGTGTGCAATTGGTTCTCGACCAATTGATCAGCACCTGAAAGGGTTCGAAGCTATGGGAGCGAAAGTAAATGTCGGAAACGGCTTCATTGAAGCGTATACCGAAGGCCGCCTACAAGGCGCTCGTATTTACTTTGATGTTCCTAGTGTTGGTGCAACGGAGAACGTGATGATGGCCGCTGCTTTAGCAGAAGGCAAAACCGTTCTTGAAAACTGCGCCAAAGAGCCAGAAATCGTTGATTTAGCTAACTACCTGAATAAGATGGGAGCAAAAGTCATCGGTGCAGGTACAGAAACGATCCGCATTACAGGTGTTGATAAGCTTGTAGGCGCGGAGCACAACATTATTCCTGACCGTATTGAAGCAGGAACATTTATGGTTGCTGCTGCGATTACGAAAGGTAACGTACTCGTAAAAGGTGCTGAACAAGAGCATCTAAGGTCCCTTGTGGCCAAAATGGAAGAAATGGGTGTCATTATCGAAGAGGAAGACGAAGGTCTGCGTGTTATTGGACCTGAGAAGTTAAAAGCCGTTGACCTTAAGACAATGCCGCATCCAGGCTTCCCGACAGATATGCAGTCACAAATGATGGCCCTTATGCTGCAAGCAGAAGGCACAAGTGTCATTACAGAAACTGTCTTTGAGAACCGTTTCATGCACGTAGAAGAATTCCGTCGCATGAACGCGAACCTGAAGATTGAAGGCCGTTCTGTTATTGTAGAAGGCCCTTCATCCCTGCAAGGTGCCGAAGTATCTGCTACAGATCTTCGCGCAGCCGCTGCTCTTATCGTAGCTGGTTTAGTAGCGGACGGTCACACACGCGTCACCGACTTGAAGCACTTAGACCGCGGCTATGTCGACTTTGAAGGCAAATTAGCAGCACTTGGTGCAGATGTTGAACGCATTGATGACGAAATTGATGAAGAAGAAGAGCATCCAGAAACTGACGTTAAATCATCGTTATCTTCTTAATTAGATATCAAGTCTTTAAGAGACTACCTCACATGTTGAGGTAGTCTTTTTTATTGTGCTTGGCTCTAAGGTATGGTTGGGTTGTCTCAGGGCTCTCAAATGCAATCTAGCTTTGCTGAATACAATTTGGCGTCCCTACACGCAAGGCGGCTGTCACTCCTCATGAACTTTTCAAACCGCTATTATCTCTTCTTCTTATTCAACTGTAGTTCAATTCATCACATAAATTTGTAGCTTTTTTTATAGGTGTTGTTCTACTAAAGGCAAAATCTGTATAGATTAGATAGTAGAGTAACTAGAAAAGGGGGCTTCTTATGAAGATGTGGAAGGGGCCGAGTTTTTTATTCATAAGTGTATTAATTCTTATGATCCTCGTACTCCCGACGTTAATTGTCTTACCATTTATCCAACATGAACCTATGGAAGTAGCCACAGACCAAACTGCGTCGACAGAAGTAGTAGACGAGTACAATTTGGAGGATAACCCGGCCTTCGTCGTATCGGTCCTTCGCAATCAAGCCAATCAAGTTGAAGAGGTACCGCTCGAATTGTATGTTTCGCGAGTAGTAGCCTCTGAAATGCCAGCAGACTTTGAACTTGAAGCATTGAAGGCACAAGCCCTGGCGGCACGAACGTATATTGTACGATACCTTGTGGAAGGCGGAGAGAAGCTGCAGGGCGGAGCGGACGTCACAGACACCGTCCAGCATCAAGTCTATAAGAATGATGCAGAACTGCGCCAAGTATGGGGAGGGGACTACGACTGGAAGATGTCTAAGATTCGTCAAGCCGTCGGAGAAACGACAGGCGAGATCTTAACATTTGAAGGGGATCCCATTTTTGCAGCATTCTTCTCAACTTCTAACGGGAAAACGGAAAACTCGGAAGATTACTGGCAAAATGAAATCCCTTATTTACGGAGTGTCGCAAGTCCGTGGGATGAAACATCGCCGAAGTATCTAGATCAGAAGGTGTTCTCAGAAGCGCAGATGGAGCAGCTGTTAGCCGTAACGATCGACCCTTCCAAGCCTGTCTTAGCAAACGTTGAGAAGACAGACAGTAATCGTATCTCAAAAGCAACGATTGGTGACAAAACCCTGACTGGCAGAGAGATTAGAGAATCACTTGACCTTCAATCCTCTGATTTCACTGTTGAACATAAAGACGGCCACTTCGTTTTTACGACGAAAGGCTATGGTCATGGTGTAGGCATGAGCCAATTTGGAGCGAACGGTATGGCGCAAGAAGGCAAGTCATATAAAGAGATTGTAACCCACTTTTATAAAGGCGTAGCCATAGAAGAAGTGGATTCTTATTTGCCTAAAATGGCATCCAAATAAAAAAAGCGTATAAGATTTTTAGTTTGTCGAAAAATAAGTTTAAAAAATTTTTTATGAAAAATGTATAGTTCTTCCTCTTTCTGATCAGAATGATTCCTGAGGTGATGATGAAATGAGAGAGGAAGAAAACAAAAACGTTTCAAAAAACAATTGGAAGCGTGTTTTCCGCAAAAAATGGTTTTTCCCAAGTGTTTATCTAGTTGCTGCAGCTTTGATTTTGACAGGTGTACTTGTTTTCCAAAGTATGAACACAGGTGTTGATAATGTACAACCTGAAGAAGGCCAACAAGAAGGTGGCATTGAGTACTCTTACGAGGATGACAATTCCGTACCAGTAATGGATCTGAAAGAGAACTTAAATATGCCGGTTCTAAATCAGGACCAAGCTGTCATCAAAACAAAGTTCTACGATCATGACAGCAGCAGCGAAGAGAAAGAACAGGCCATCATTCAATTCAACAACAAATTTTACCAAAGCAACGGAATTGACATTGCAAGAGAAGATGGCGAATCTTTTGATGTAGTAGCTTCTGCAACTGGAACTGTAACGGAAGTAAAAGAAGATGCGCTATATGGCAAATACATCGAAATCACTCACGAAGATGACATTAAAACGCGTTACATGAGTCTTGGTGATGTGCTTGTAGAAGTAGGAGCCAAAGTAAATCAAGACGATGTTATTGGAACATCTGGACGTAGTCTGGCAGGTCAGGCAAGTGGCTTACACGTACACTTTGAAGTACGTAATGGCGCCCAAGCTCTTAACCCAGAAGATTACTTCTTCCAACCACTAAGCAAACTTAAAGATAGCGACAAAACGGACGCTGATGCTGAAGCGGATCAAGAAGAAGGTTCTGAAGTTGAAGGCGGCGAAAGCCAAGAGCAAGGTGAGGACCTAGAACAAGTCGAAGACCCAGGTCAAACGGAAGACGGTTCTGAAGGTCAAGAGGATGGAGAATCCACTGACACTGAAGAAGACAAACAACCTGAAACAGAACAACCAAACCAAGACGACGAAGAATCCTCAATTTCTATGACAAACGCATAAAGAACACAAAAAACCACCATTCCATGGTGGTTTTTTTGCATTACCACACTAAAGGGTGCCAGGCACGCACTGATGCAGCAGCGTACTAAAGGGTGCCAGGCACGCGCTGATACAGCAGCGTACTAAAGGGTGCCAGACACGCGCTGATGCAACAGAGCACTAAAGGGTGCCAGACACGCGCTGATTCAACAGAGCACTAAAGGGTGCCAGACACGCATTGATGCAGCAGAGCGCTAAAGGGTGTCAGGCACGCTCTAGTGCAGCAGAGGGGTGAAGGTAACCTAAAAGCGGTGCTTGAAATGGAGGTTTTGTCGATTTAGTACTTGTTTTGTAGAAAGGGTATAAATTAAATTGAAAATTTGGTAATTTTAGTTTGACCTTGTTTGAGGGTGTCGCAATTTGTACAGAATGAAGGGGTGATATCAATGGCTGCTAAAGAGATGATCAACGGTTTGTCTTCACAAAATGTTTCCTTACATATGCTAAAGAATACGTTGTATAAGATTCATGGTAGAGATTCTGCACTACATATCCTTAAAGAAATCTGTTTGGAACGAAAAACTCCCGAAGCTCGCCAGCATGGGATGGAATTTTTGTTCGTTAACGACCTGATTACTGAGCTGAAATGGTTAATCCAAGAAAATAAGCATTCTACGGATATCATGGATCAATCATGGGGGCAGTTGTATGATGTTTACCTCAATTATAAATTACAGAACACAAGCGTTTCCGAAGCTTTTGACCAATTAAAGTCTGTTGTGTTGGTAACGGGGGAACAAGAGTGTTATGTAGATTTAATTCAATCGATCCTTTATTTTGATTCTCATCGTTTTAGTATGTTTGCTGTATACATAGATCGCTTTAAAGACAAATTGAGTGAATTAGAGCCTTCTCTTTTGAAAGATTATCTGGATGTACGTCATAAATATCTGTTATTCCGTTATCACTGGAGGAATAACGAGTTAATCATCGCTCGTAAATATGCCTTTAAAATTCTGCAAGAAGACCTTTCCCCGGCAAGAATAGGGAAGGTTCATTCATCCCTGTCTCTTACTTACCTCTTTGAAGGATATGACGCCGCATTTTATCACATTGCCGAAGCGCAAGCGGTTGCAGAAAAATATAATATTAGTGCACTCAAATTTGCATTAGAGAATAACAATATTCCATTCATATCAGCTGAAAATGGAAGGGTTGAAGGGATCTCTACACTAGATTCCTCAGAAATAGCTCATCTGGCCATCGCTCGAGGTGAGAAAGATAAAGCTATAAGTATTTTAGAACGTATTCAAGAGCCTACCCCTTTTCAGCTGTATTACCTGGGGCTTGCGAAAGAGGACAAGTCTATACTATTAGAATCATATTTTAGGTTTGTAAATGAACAGAGTCACTACTTCTTCGCAAGACTCCCACTCAGAGCAATGAGTGCTCTGAATATGGAGATTGTACAATAGCCCAACTCAGAAACCGAACATCGACGGTAACGCCGCCGATGTTCGGTTTCGTTATGTCTTTATGGCTTTAACGAGTGAAAGGGTGCCAGACACCCGTCATTGCATTACCGCACAAAAGCGTGTCTGACACCCTTTTATGCTTTAAAGGGGTGGTTTTAGGTGGTTTATGAAAGAAATGTGGCTAAAGTCCTTGTCCGTTGTGATGTTTTAAGCATAAAGGGTTTTTGTGAAACATATTCTGTTACAAACCGAGTTATAGAAAGGTTTGGGGTGAGAGTCTTTAGAGGTTTATCTTAATGGACATAGAAGAGCCTGCATCTTAGAAGCTGCATACTAAACATATACTTATAACCTAGTGCCTTGTCTCATTTCACACCTTTGACATCCAATCATCAGGAGGCGAGTGGTGTGCACGATTACATCAAAGAGCGAACAATCAAGATTGGGAAATATATCGTGGAGACGAAGAAAACCGTCCGAGTCATTGCGAAGGAATTTGGAGTGTCTAAGAGTACTGTACACAAAGATTTGACGGAGCGGTTGCCAGAGATTAATCCTGAATTAGCTAGCGAGGTAAAGGGGATTTTGGATTATCATAAAGCAATTCGTCACCTTCGTGGAGGGGAAGCGACGAAGAAGAAGTATAAAACGCAATCAAGTCAGGAAGAACCGGCAAATACGGCCGGATAAAAGTGTGGTCCTCCCAAAGTCCTATTTCTTTTGGTATGGAAACTTTTTTCTCTAATAATGACTAAAAATGTGGAAATTTGTGATAAAATATATCATTAGAAGAAATCTGTTTTCGGAAGTATCAGAAGAGCAGGGAGGATCAATATCTCATGTTTGCAAGAGATATCGGAATAGACTTGGGTACGGCAAACGTACTCATTCACGTAAAAGGTAAAGGTATCGTACTTAATGAACCATCCGTTGTAGCGATGGATCGCAACAGTGGCAGAGTGTTAGAAGTCGGGGATGAAGCCCGTCGTATGGTAGGGCGTACTCCTGGGAATATAGAAGCAATTCGCCCCTTGAAAGATGGGGTTATTGCTGATTTTGACGTAACAGAAGCAATGCTTAAGCACTTTATAAATAAGATTAACGTACGAGGGTTCTTGTCTAAGCCTCGTATGCTCATTTGCTGCCCGACAAACATAACGAAAGTTGAGCAAAAAGCCATCAAAGAAGCGGCTGAAAAGAGTGGCGGAAAGCGTGTTCTTCTTGAAGAAGAGCCTAAAGTCGCTGCAATTGGGGCCGGCATGGACATCTTCCAACCAAGCGGTAATATGGTAGTAGATATCGGCGGTGGGACCACGGATATCGCAGTTCTATCTATGGGCGACATTGTCACCGCCTCATCTATTAAAATGGCCGGAGATAAATTTGATCATGAGATCCTTCAATACATCAAGCGAAACTACAAGCTCCTCATTGGTGAACGTACAGCAGAAGATATCAAGGTGAATATCGCAACGGTCTTCTCTGGTTCACGTAAAGAACAGATCGACATTCGTGGCCGTGATATGGTTTCAGGTCTGCCACGCACGATTACAGTGTACTCAGAAGAAATCGAAGGAGCGCTGAAAGAATCGGTTACAGTCATCGTTCAATCAGCTAAACAAGTGCTAGAACGTACTCCTCCTGAACTATCTGCGGATATTATCGACCGTGGTGTTATTCTAACAGGCGGTGGAGCTTTACTTCACGGACTTGACCAACTGCTAGCTGAAGAACTTAAAGTTCCTGTTCTTGTGGCAGAAGAGCCAATGAACTGTGTAGCTAAAGGCACAGGAATTATGCTTGAGAACATCGATAAATTACCGAAAAACAACATTGTCTAAACCTAAAGGAGGACAAGGCTCGTGTTAAGAGGATTCTACTCAGCAGCTTCTGGCATGATCGCCCAGCAGCGTCAGCAAGAAGCGCTCTCCAATAATCTAGCCAACTCGACAACACCTGGATACAAGGCGGATCAGTCAACGATGCGTGCTTTCCCAGAACTATTAATGCAAAAGATGGGCAGCAAAGAGATCCCCACGCAATCTGGTGGTCTCAACCTCCCTATGAACCAGGATATCGGAAGTATGAACACTGGCGTTTACGTTCAAGAAGAGATTCCGAATTTTGCTCAGGGCGATATTAGAGAAACAGGAATCCTCTCCGACATGGCGCTTGTAAACGGGAACCTCCCGGATGAGACCGGGGCGCTATTCTTTACCGTGCAAGGTGCAGACGGTGAACAGCGCTACACTCGGAACGGGAATTTCACCGTGGATGGACAAGGCTTCCTGACTACTCAGTCGGGAAACTACGTGCTCGATTCTAACAGTAACAGAATCCAGACTGGCGGTATGGATTTCAATGTTACTGAAGATGGCGTGCTAGAAGCGGGTGGACAAGCTACACCACTCGGTATTACATATACGGAAGACATGAACCAAATGGTCAAAGATGGCGGCAACTTATTCCGATTTGAAGGAGAAGAGGGTCAGGTTGTTCAAAATGCACGAACAACAAATGGCGTTACCTTCTCTATTCAACAAAACTTCCTGGAGCGGTCCAACGTGGATACCTCTCAAACGATGGTGGAGATGATGAATTCTTACCGTCTATTCGAAACGAATCAGAAAGTACTGAAAGCCTATGACCAAAGCATGGACAAGGCTGTAAATGAAATTGCGAGAGTTCGTTAGGGGGATCTCAAGAAATGCTAAGATCGTCAATGCAAGCGGCTGTCACGATGGGGCAACTTCAGCAAAAGCTTGATTTAATCGGGAACAACTTAGCCAACATGGAAACACCAGGTTACAAAACAAGAAACTCCGAGTTTGCCTCCCTTCTCTATCAACAGATCGACAACATTGAAGACGAAGGTGAAAATCCGAATCGTTTAACACCCGATGGACTGCGCATGGGTTCAGGTGCTAAACTGGCTCATACGGATATTAATCTGTCGCAAGGTTCTATTAAAGAAACGGGCAGAGCGTTAGATGTAGCTCTACAAGATGAGAAGCATCTATTCCAAGTTGAAGTAACCGTTAACGGACAAGCGGAGACCCGTTATACTCGTGACGGTTCATTCGCATTCTCTCCAGTAAACGATGGAGAAGTCATGCTTGTGACGTCAAATGGGAATCCTGTTCTTGGTGAAGATGGACCCATTGTGATGGACGATACGTTTGATGAAATGACTATACGAAAAGACGGTTCCATTTTCCTAACTCAAAACGGTGAGCAAAATGAAGTGGGTCGTTTAGCGATTGTAAATGCAGAACGCCCCCGTTTATTAGAAGCCGCTGGTCAAAATGTGTTTCGGATCCCACAAGAGGGAATAGAAGATATAACAGTAGATGAAATCGTCGCAGCAGTCGCCCCTGAGAACATAAATACAAAACAGGGAGCACTTGAAACATCGAACGTAGACATGTCAAAGCAAATGACAGATATGCTTACGATGCAACGCGCTTATCAGTTTAACAGTCGTTCCATCGCCATGGGCGACCAAATGATGGGACTTGTGAACCAGTTACGTTAAACGCGTAGTAGCGCCAAACGAATGGATAAGGAGTCTGTAGGTATGCCAGAAAAGAAACAAACAGAGCCAACCAGTCGCGGTGAACGACGCGAACTAGAACAACAGAAGCAAGAGAAGAAGACGAAAAGCCAAGCCTCAAAAGAGACCGATAAAGTAAAAAAGCAGGACAAAGAGAAGAAGTCTAAAAAACGCTATCGTCGTCGTATCTTTCCAATCTGGTTGCGAATTATTGTCGTTCTGGTCATTAGTGCAGCTGCTCTAGTTGGTGGCGCAATGATTGGATACGGTGTAATAGGAGATGGAACTCCAACAAACGTCTTGAAACTTGAAACGTGGCAACATATTATAGATATCGTAACGAAAACTGAATAGGAGGCTTCCTATCTATGCTAGATATCGAACAAATTAAAGACATCATCCCGCACCGCTATCCTTTCCTTCTAGTTGATCAAATTACAGAACTAGAAGAAGGCAAGCGCGCCGTCGGGAAAAAGAACGTAACAGCCAATGAACCCTTCTTCCAAGGCCACTTCCCAAGCTATAACGTCATGCCAGGCGTTTTGATTGTAGAAGCCCTTGCTCAAGTAGGCGCAGTGGCAATGCTGAAAAAAGAAGAAAACCAAGGTCGCCTTGCTTTCTTCACAGGCATCGACAAATGCCGTTTCAAACGCCAAGTCCGCCCTGGAGACACGCTTGTGCTAGAAGTGGAAATCATCCGCGCTAAAGCAAGCATCGGCAAAGGAAAAGCCACAGCCAAAACCATCGAAGGTGAAACGGTGTGTGAAGCTGAAATCATGTTCGCCCTAGGCGATAAAGAAGACTAACCCCAAAACGCCCCAGAGTTTAAACTCTGGGGCGTTTTGTGCATCGCTGGGCCGTTACTCTTATTGAGTGGTTGGGGTGGCTGGGGAACGACTCGCTTTCCACGGGCGAGCTGTCGAGCCTCCTCACTCACTCCGTTCGCTCCGGGGTCTCGTCGCCCCCTTTCTCCCGTAGGAGTCTCCCCGTTCCCCAGCCACCCCTTGCAATGTTTTGTGCAAACGGCCGCCCAGTATAGGCTGGTGAGCATAAAGCTTCTTCCCCTTAGTTTATATGGCATGTTTCCGTTTCTTGTCCATATGGCAAAGGTGGTTCGGGAAATTGCGAGACTCCTGCGGCAATAGGAGCCTAGGGGAGACCCCGGAAAGCGCGTAGCGATTGAGGAGGCTCCCCAGCTCGCCGCGGAAAGCGAGTGATTTCCCGAACCACCTTACGCTCATCTAAAGCAGAGGGAAACATTCTCTCAACAAACTTAAAAATAAAACCCAAAAAGTGTAAAAATCGATGCATACTTTTCCAAAATACGCTCATTCTAACAAATAGTACAACGGACCTCCTATCAGATGCATGCTGACGAGGAGCGTCCACTATACTTAGGAGGAATGAACATGAAAAAGAGTTGGTTATTTAAATTAGGTGCTTCGGCGCTGGCGCTTTCGCTAATGGCGGCTTGTGGTGATACTGAAGAGGAAACGCCTGAAGAGGAACAGCAGCAACAAGAAGAACAACAGCAAGATGAAGAGCAAATGGAAGAAGAGAAGAACAAAGACGAAATGGAAAATGATGAAAACATGAATGAAGAAGAGAACCAAAACGAAGAAGAAAACATGGAAAAAGAAGATGAAAACATGCAGCAAGGTGATAAAGAAGGCGACACTAACAACACAGATGAAGATATGAACGAATAATAAAAAACCACTACCTCATAGGTAGTGGTTTTTCCGTTTGTAAACTCACCTTATTCAGTGAGGATACGTCAAGCTCCTGCGCCCAGCAACTAGTAGACTTCCCTCACCTCCGGTCGATCAGTCAACATCGACTCGCTTACGCTCGTCGTGTTTCCTTGATCTCTACTTAGGCTCAGTCCAGTCTATACGTTGCTAAACGGGCACCTACGCTTTTGTGTCAATAACGGCGCCGAGGGTTGGGTGTTCGGGCTCGCGAAGCGATTCCTCCATCATCTTCACTTCCTCAGAGCCTTTTGTCTCCATACGTGTTAACGCTCGGTCCATCAATGAAAGATTAGCCTGGCGCTTCACACCGTATGTACCAATGGCAGGACGCATCTCCCCCATGTCAGCAATCCCTCCCAATAAATGGTGTTTAAATTATATCAGATAAGTGCCAGAAACGACTGAAAAATGATTCCAAAATACTAGGTTTGTAAAATTTTTCTTAAATTGAACAAAAAATTCTAAAAATTAAAGCCTTATTCCGGTATAATATAATCACATAAATGTAAAAATATTCTATAAGGAGGAAGTAATGGGGGAAGAAATAAGAGAGGATTATATAATTAATGCGAATACAATGGGTGTCTTCTCTAATCTCCATCCAACGCGCCTATCTAAAATCCTTGAACCAAACCGTGTGATCTATTGTACAAAAACGCCTAAACAGATTATATCCGAGTCCTGTTTAACAGGCGGATCCACGTTTGTTGGAAGACAGTTAGCGATGGAGAAGATACTACAGACAAAAAGTAAGCTTCCGATACCTGTAAACCCGAGTGAAGGGACATTTATGTTTCCAACAATGTCCCCCAGAAATATGTACTGTGGCTGGATCTCGTTCTACCACGTTAAGCAATACGAAGAGAATAAAGGAGAAGGAGGGAGTAAGGTTGTCTTCACAGATGAGTCGATCATGGACATTGCCACATCAGGCTACTCCATCAAGCGCCAAATGCAACTAACCGGCCTCGCCATCGCCACCTTCTCCCGTCCCTTATATCTAAAATCCTAGAAAAGCCTGCACCTAGCAGGCTTTTCTTTTTTTGGCTGAATTGGTCCGTACCATAAAAGTGCTAGGGCAGGCTTGGGGACCACTCGCTTTCCTGCGGGGAGCTGGTAAGCCTCCTCCCTCGCTATCGCTCAGTCCGGGGTCTTACCTAGGCTCCTCATCCCGCGGGAGTCTCGCAGTCCCCAAGCCTGCCCTGGCGTTAAAGGGTGTACGGGCCGCGCATTATGAATGCCTTTAGGATCAACACACCAGATATGGCACGTTTCCGTTTCTCCCTATTTGGCAAAGGTGGTCCTGGAAATTGCGAGACTCCTGCGGGAGAAAGAGGTCGACGAGATCCCGCAGAGAGCGCAGCGAACGAGGAAGCTCGACAGCTCGCCCGCGGAAAGCGAGTGATTTCCAGGACCACCTTACACTCTATAAAAGCTAACGGAAACGTATCTCAATCTACAGCAAAAACGAATTCTCTCAAACATTCCCGCACATACTAAAAAAGACCATCACAAAGCGTGCTCGAACGGTGGAAGGTATTGTAAAACCACCCCGAATATAGTATAGTATCCATGGCGTGACTGACCAGTCATGTCCAATCCTCTATCTTACCCCGACGCAGGATGGTATGCTAGAGGCAGAGAGGATGAAGCACATGAATGAAAAGAAACAACGCATCATTGAAACCGGAATGAAGCTATTCGCAACGAAGGGCTTTCATTCGACATCCATACAAGAAATCGCCGATCAAAGTGGGGTCTCAAAAGGAGCTTTTTACTTACACTTCTCATCAAAAGAAGACCTTACCTTACAAATTCACCACTATTACTATAACGATCTCGTAGAGCGGATTGCTGAGATGCGAAAGCTAGATCTCCCGCCTAAGGAATCGCTAGCCCGCCAGATTCAAGTGTACATTGAAGCATTTCAAGATAATAAAGAATTCATCATTATGCACATGCGAGACAACGTCGATATTAAGTCAGAAGCCAACAGTTTTATGATGGAAATGCGTAAGCAAACGTTCAGGTGGAGCAATGAAAACCTTCTTAATATTTATGGCGATGCCCTTTTGCCTAAGATTGTAGACGCATCGATTCTGTTAGAAGGCATGATGCAGAGTTACTTCAAATGGCTCGTTATCGACAACTTGCCGCTAGATTCAGAGCGTTTGGCGCACTTCATCGTAAGACGCGTTGATGATGCTGTAAATGGCATGATGGAAGAAGAGGATGCTCCGCAAATTTCAAGAGATCAAGTGGAATCGATATCGATGGGGTTCAATACTCCTTCACAAGAACAAACGATCGAAGACCAGCTGAGCGACATGAAAGAAAAAGTAGCCGCCTTATCTCTACATAAAACACGCATCGACGAACTAATACACGCACTTGAAATCATAGAGACAGAAGTAAATAAACAGAAGCCTGAAAGAGTCGTAATCCAGGGCATGCTTGCCCACTTTAAAGACCTGCCGGAAATGGAGCAAGACTGCCAGGAGATCGCGGATCACCTGAACATTTCCTTATTGTAAGAGACAACAGAGGGGAGTACGAGAATAATGAATAAGAAAGTATTAGCCGGGGCGTTTGCTGTACTTACACTCGTAATGGGAGCATGCTCAGACGATTCAGCTGAAGACACGGAGTCACAAGTAGAGCAAGTCACACCTGTTGAGGTGGCACCCGTAAGTAAGGGAGACCTCGTCGTTGAGCGAGAAGTATTTGGACGAGCGGTACCGAGTAAGAACGCTCCAATTTTGCCGAAGTCGACGGGTGAACTAGTCGAAGTAAACGTCTCAAAAGGGGACACCGTGCAACGAGGAGATGTTATTGGCCGAGTTAGCGCATCAAACGTAAATGATCAAATTCGCATCCAAGAAATCTCAGTTCAATCAGCAGAGAAGCAGCTTGAGTCTGCCCGCAATCAGCGCAATACAGCTGAAGAAGCCCTTGGGAATGCGCGTGACCAGCTAGAAGATGCGAAAGAACAACAAGAAGGGCTGTCAGGAATAGCGAAAGAAAGCGCCGAACAAGCAGTACGCCAAGCGGAAGCTGGAGTGACACAAGCAGAATCTCAACTAGAAAGTGCGGAAGTCGGCGTCGAACAAGCACAATTACAAGTTCAACAAGCCCAAGCGCAGCTTGAACAAACAAGAGGCCAACTGAATAACGCAGCAATTGTAGCCACCGTCTCTGGCGAAGTCACTTCTGTTAACGGTGAGGTAGGGGACATGGTATCAGGCCAACAGCCATTTGCCACGATCGTATCCATTAGTCCGATTAACCTGCAAGTATCCGTTACAGCAAAAGAACTTTCCCTTTTTGAAAAAGAACAAGAGATTCCTGCTTATGTGAGTTCACTAGAGAAAGAAGTGACCTCTAAAGTATCCTATATTTCTTCTGTCACAAACGACACCGGTTTGTATCCAGTTGAGGCAACGGTTACGAATGCAGACGGGAACATCAAACCTGGCATGATGGCGAAGCTACAGCTGCCAGAGATGACCGTATCTGATCATATCCTTGTTCCAACTTCTGCTGTTGTGGAGGAGAATACCGAAACGTTTGTTTATGTCATTGAAGAAGAACGCGCCAAGAAAGTAGCTGTTGAAGTCGTACGAGCTCAGTCTGATTTAACAGCAATCAAAGGCGACGTATCGGAAGGAGATCAAGTCGTTACAAAAGGGCAGCTCACTCTGTCCGATGACAACAAGATCCGCATCATGAAGGAGGTAGACTAGTGAAACTCGTCGAAACCTCCGTCAAACGGCCTGTTGGCGTCTTTATGATCGTCGTGGCGATTGTCGCTCTAGGGTTTGTATCCCTTAGAAACTTGACGATCGACCTTTATCCAGAAATCGATCTTCCAATCGCAGTCGTTTCGACCAGCTACCCAGACGCCGCTCCTCAGGAAGTGGAGAAGCTCATTAGCCGACCCGTCGAATCGTCCGTCAGTTCAATAGAAGGAATTAATACCGTTCAGTCTCAGTCACAGCCAGGCTCATCGCTTGTTATCCTGATGTTTGAGAACGGAACGAATTTAGATAATGCCCTTTTAGACGTCAGGGAGAAGGTCGATCAGATTAAGAGCATACTTCCAGAAGATGCAGGGGACCCGAGCATTCTGCGCTTTGACCCGCAGCAGATTCCAGTCATGTGGGTTGGGCTATCCGGTAAAGATGCCTCAAGTCTCCAAGGGATTGCAGAAGACAACATTGTCCCGTACTTTGAACGGCAAGGAGGCGTCGGTTCTGTCAGCATTGAAGGAGGCCGCACGCGTGAGGTTCAAGTCCAAATCGATCGCGCTCAAATGGCCCAATATGGTTTAAACAGCCAGACGCTCGTTCAAGCCATTAACGCTGCCAACCAATCGACCTCAGCCGGCGTACTTGAAAAGGGCGATCAGGACCTCCAAGTACGAATCCAAGGCGAGTTTGAGTCGATTGAAGACGTAAGAGAAACGATTATCACATCGCCAACAGGAGCTCAACTCGAACTGCAAGACGTGACGACCGTTGAAGATACCTTCAAAGATGTCACAACCATTTCCCGTGTAAATGGACAGCCCTCTGTTGTGCTGTCTGTCTTAAAGAAGTCAGACGGGAATACGGTTGAAGTGGCCAACAATGTGGCAGCAGCAATGGATGATGTTGAGGAGGACTTACCGAGCGATGTAAGCATGGACATTGTCTTTGACACGTCCACCTTCATTAAACAATCGATCCGATCTGTTGTACAAAACATTATTCTCGGTGGCATATTCTCCGTGTTTATTTTGCTTTTATTCCTGAAAAGCGTGCGCGCAACGATTGTTATTGGGATATCGATTCCGATTGCGATTATATCCACGTTCACGCTCATGTACTTTACAGGCAACACGTTGAACGTCTTAACGATGGGAGGGCTCGCCTTAGGGATCGGAATGATGGTCGACAGTTCGATCGTTATTTTAGAAAATATAGTCGCCTACAGGCAGCAAGGCTATTCGTTAAAAGAAGCGGCCAAAGAAGGAGCATCAGAACTAGCCCCAGCTGTTATTGCATCCACAACGACAACACTTGTGGTATTCTTGCCAATCGTATTCGTTGAAGGAATTGCATCAGAACTATTTACGCCGCTCGCGTTAACCGTGTCGTTTTCTCTGATCGCTTCACTCATCGTTTCGATTACGCTCATTCCAATGCTGTCATCGAAACTATTAACGAAGGCTATGAAAGACAACGGCCGACGCTACTGGTTCGACCGGTTCTTGGATAAAATCAACAATGGCTATCGCTCTATGTTAAGAGGTGTGCTAAGGCATCGCCTGATCACGGTTATAGTAACCATCCTTGCCATTGTAGGTAGCGCGTTCCTTGTGCCGCAGCTTGGAACAGAGTTCATCCCTCCTTCTGATCAAGGTCAGATCGAGGTAACGGTTGAAGCACCGTCAGGCACATCGTTACAAGGAACCGAATCGATTACAAAACAAATTGATGAAAAATTAGAGCCATATGAAGAGATTATCTCCTCCAATTACTTAAGCATCGGTGGAGGAGGGTTTGAAGGATTTTCATCCACTTCAAACGAAGCCTCTTATACCATTCAGCTCATCCCGCCAGAAGAGCGAGAGAGAACAACGTCGACCGTGATGCAGCAAATTGATGAAGACCTCTCCGATATTGTCGGAGCTGAGATTACCGTTAGTGAAATGTCAGCAGGATTAGGTGGCGGATCACCTGTACAGATTCAGCTGAACGGTGAAGAATATGAAGTACTACGAGAGCTGGCTGATCAAATCGTCTGGACGATCGATCAGGTGGAAGGGGTCCACAATCCGGAATCCTCAGCATCAGAAGGACGCCCTGAAATCCAGGTCAATGTGGACCGGGATAAAGCAGCTCAGTACGGCCTTTCCTATCAACAGGTTATGAGCCAGGTACAGCTTGGCTTTAGTGGTCAAACAGCCACGAGGTTCCGTGAAGCGGGTGACGAAGTAGATGTCCGCATCATTCTTCCTGAAGAAGAACGCCGCAGTATTAGTGACTTAGAGTCCATGAAAATACAAACCGGTTCAGGCGAAATGATTCCGTTAGCAACAGTGGCCGAACTTGAGCAAGTTCAAGGACCAGCAACATTGCTACGAGAAAATCAACAAAAGCAAGTCAACGTCTCAAGTGAGGTAGTGAATCGAGACCTTGGAAGCATTACAGAAGATATCCGATCCGAGCTCGATCGCATTAACTTCCCTGAAGGCTATTCCTATTCCATTGGCGGTCAGGCAGAAGATATGGCCGACTCATTCGGAGACCTTGCATTAGCCCTGATCTTCTCGATCTTCCTAGTATACGCCGTTATGGCCATTCAATTTGAGAACTTCCTGTACCCATTTGTCATTATGTTCTCCATGCCAGCGACCATTATCGGAGTACTAGGCGGGCTGTACATTACAGATAAACCAATTAGTGTACCAGCCATAATTGGGGTCATCATGCTCGCCGGGATCGTCGTAAACAACGCGATTGTGCTCGTGGATTACATTAACATCGTCAGACGAAAAGGCGTCGACCGTTATGAAGCCATATTAGAAGCAGGACCAAGTCGCCTCCGTCCGATCTTAATGACCACACTCACAACTGTACTCGGAATGATTCCACTAGCCTTAGGACTAGGACAAGGAGCAGAAGCACAGCAACCGATGGCGATTACGATCATATTCGGACTCACCGTCTCAAGCTTCTTTACACTCCTACTCATTCCAGTTGTCTACACGTATTTCGACGACCTCTCACAACGCATTGTTCGTCTCTTTAGTAGAGGCAACAAGAAAGCAGCAAAAACCGAATCGTAACCAAAAAGGACAGGCCGCACAGGCCTGTCCTTTTCATTTCTGGAAGCTGGGAGAATGTTTCCGTTTGCTGTAATTGAGTGTAAGGTGGTTCGGGAAATCACTCGCTTTCCGCGGCGAGCTGGGAAGCCTCCTCAATCGCTACGCGCTTTCCGGGGTCTCCCCTAGGCTCCTCCTGCCGCAGGAGTCTCGCAATTTCCCGAACCACCTTTGCCATATAAGGGGAAACGGAAACATGCCATAGATGGTGGATATGTGGCTATAACCTCCGCCGTATGAAAGCTTCCGGGCCGTTAATCCAGACGCCCCATCCACTCAACTAAAGCAACAGCCCATCCAGACACAAAAACACCTCCCGCATAAGCGGGAGGTGCATAGTGCATATTAGCCTTGTTTCATACTCTTGCGATCGCGCACTAGGCGCATGAGCTGGCCGAAGCCTTCGCGGTAGAAGATATAAAGACCAACTACGTAAAAGACAACGCCCACTGGAATGAGAATAAGAAGTTCCCATAGGGCATAAAGCGACTCGATATCTGTAAATGTTTGAATCAAGTAAATCGGAATCGCCATGATGATCGTTGGAATCAGCACTTTGAAGAACAGCGCAGGAACCTTCATCAATTCGCTCTTATCATAATCCTGATACACAGCATAAGTAACGGCTGATACGTAATATACGGCAACGACTGAGCTTGATAACGCAAGTCCTGGGTAGCCCATTGGCTGGATGAAGACGTAGTTGAGCACAGCGTTTAAGATAATCGTCGTTGAGCTGATGCTAAGTAACTTCTTCGTCTTCTCCTGGGCGTATAATCCCTTCACCCCAATAACAAGGAGACCTTGCGTCAGGATGATCGGAATGTAAAGTTGCAGCACGTAATACGTATTCGCTGTATCTTCAGGGGTGAACTTACCACCTTCATAAATAAAGGAGATGGCAGCTTTACCAACGAGGAATGTTCCTACAGCAATCGGTAATAGCGTCATCATCCCGATTTGGTACCCCATATAAAGGGTGTTTTTGAACTTTTCTTTCTGCTGAGCTTGTTCGGATAACAATGTGAAAATAATTGCAACAATCGTTGTTGTAAAGATCGTACTGGGGATACTCATCAGAAGCGATGCGTTGTTTAAATACGTCGTTGCTCCTGTATCAATACGTGCGGCGAACATTTTGTTCACGAACACGTTAATGTGACCGACGGATGAGTGAAGGAGGGCGGGAGCGAGCAAGATTAAGAAATTGCGCCCAAACTCATCATCAAACTTCAAGCTCGGCATCCATTTGAACCCGCCTCGCTTCAAGGATACAAACTGAATCACAACACCAAGGAATGTACCAAATACAAACCCGTAAGCCATGCTGTAAATGCCCCACTGATCGGCGAAGAAGACCAAGAAGAGCGTAGCCATGAGTGTTCCCATAATTTTCGAAATCTGTGTCGGAACGAAAATGCGTCGTGCCTGTAAATAAGACTCGAGCACACCGCTTAAGGCGATTACGACCATAAAGATAAAGAACACTTGCGTCAGTTCAATCGTAATCTCTAACGTTAACTCTGATCTGTCTCCATATAAGAACGGAACGATATAAGGAGCAAGGAAATACGCTGCCACCGATCCGATTAGGAAAAAGATCGTCGTATAGTTTAATATGCTGTTAGCATTTCGTTCAGCTTTCTCTACATCTGCCTTACGATGCTTCACGTAATGGGGGAGGAAAACGGAATTAAATCCGTTTGCGATCAGCGCTAAAATCAGCGTGACAAAAGTAAAGGAAAGCAAGAAGCCGTCGGTGCTTTCGCTTACACCAAATTCTCTGGCCATCATGCTCTCCCTTACAAACCCTAGTAATTTCAACAATAGTGATAGCATCGTAATCCAGATTGCGGTTTTCTTTAATCCAGACATGTTGAATACCTTCTTCTTTCTTCATATACTTGTTATTTACTTAAGAGCTGGATTCGTTACGGTATAAGAGAGAGGGGGAGGGCAGATGGACTCGCTTTCCATGGACGAACAATCGAGCCTCCTCGCTTCGCTGTGGGGTCTCGCTCATTCGTTTTTCCATAGGAGTCTCGCCCATCTGCCCTCCCCCAATCGAATAAGGAGAACGAATCCTTCAATAAAAGGGGGCGTAATTGATCAAAGGATAAAACCTTCAATTACCTAAAACCCTCAAAGATAAAAAACATCTATCTACTAAGCGTACTGCAATATCTTTTCGTAAATGCTTGAGTAGGATGTGGCGGCTGATACGTGAGAATATTCTTGTTCGATTTTTAGCCGAGCTTGTAACGCGATACGGTCTCCGAACGTCTGATTAGATAGTAAGGTAATCACTGCATCGGCGAGGGCTTCGGTGTCTTTTTCGGGTACGAGTAGGCCGTTTTCGCCGTGTTCGATAATTTCTTTTAGTCCGCCTACTTTAGAGGCGATGACGGGTACGCCGCTGCCCATGGCTTCGAGGGCTGAGATGGATGTGGCTTCTTCAACGCCGGCTGAGTGGACAGATGGGATGATGGTGATGTCGCTCATGGCGTAATAGTCTTTCATAACTTCATGAGGAATGTCACCTAGGAAGTGCACATCGCTTTCTGTACCGCCGGCTTTAGCCGCGTCCCTGACTGCTTGTTCTTCTTCACCGCTCCCGGCATAAATGATTTTAGCAGTAGGGAACGTTTGCTGAATGAGAGATAGAGACTTCGCAGGGTAAATGACCCCGTTTTTCTTCGTTAAACGGCGAGGGATAAAGATAAGCTTATCCTCTTCCTTGAAGCCGAACTTATTACGGAGTTCTTGCTTACGATCCGTTTGTGGAAGGAATTGATCGACATCGATGAAATTGTGGACGCGGATCCCTTCTACACCAGCAAGGTCACGGACATAGTTGCGGATGCGGTAGTCTACCGTGATGACCTGTCGCGTTTTCTGATAGGCTTCTGTTTCCTTCAACTGTAGGACTTTCGCTTCTTCGCTCTCGGACTTAATCGATCCGCGGCTAATGGCTTCAAAGGTCATGTATCCATGTACCGTCGTAACGGTATTTAAGCCGGCCTCAAGGGATGCGAACGTGGCGTATATATCCTGGGCGTTCACGAGATCATAGGGTTTCTGCTCATGCTTTTTCTTAATCATTTCCTTCAGCATGTTCTGGCGCAATTTATGCCCAAGTAAAATACCCTTCCCAGGAGACATCCGGTTCATAAAGAAACTAGGCCCTTTTGCGAAGAGTTGTTGCTTATAATAAGGCAGATCGCTAAAGGACAGCGTCTCCACGTCATGTCCTAAAGCTTGAAGCCCTGATTGTAAAGTTGTCATATGGGTCGATAGCCCCCCTGTGTGGGGGTAATTGAATACTGTTGCGAGTAGAATACGCATAATGTTCCTCCGAGTCAACGAAATCACGTGTTGGTCTATGTACAAAGTGTAAAAAGGTAAAGAAGTGCCCTTTACCTTTTGAACCGTTCAATATCTATTTCTTATAAACTATCAATTATGTAAAGTTTTGGCCTAGTGTTATTGTAAGCCATACACGAGCAAAAGAAAATGCCTAAGCTTTAGAGAGGAACCAATCTACACGAAATGTTTCTTCATTAATGCCAGGTTCTCAAGCGCTGCATCCCGTAACGATTGACGCTCAACCTCTAACTCGGCAACTAATCGCTCACGATCATCTAAGAGCTGAAGCACATTCGGATAGAGGTCTTCAGCTGTGAAATCATCAAGTGTCGTGGAATATTCCCACATGCCTGTCCGTTTCGTCAGGCTCTCAACCTTTTTATCGTAACTAATTCCGGCATACGGAACAGAAGCAAGCGTTGCAAAGATCAACGAATGCAATCGCATCCCAATCACCGCCCTACATTCTTTCATAAACTGTAGATACTGATTCGGTGTGAAGTCCGTTCCTAGTATATACGTTTGTTCACCATGCTCCATCTGCTCTTGAATGGCGCGGGATACAGCTGCATCGTGTTCTCCTTCCATAGGAATGAACACAGGCGTAATGCCTCGCTCCTTGATCAAACGATCGAGCAAGACAGCCATTTCTTTCTGGTAAGACGTTTCCCCGAACCAGGGACGAACGCTAATGCCGACGATCGACTGGTTCTCTTCTATAGGAAGAGACTCGATGCACGAGCGGTCATTATGTCCTTGATAAGCAAATACAATATCAGATGTAACAACCGTCTCAGGACGCGTAACGCCAAGCTTATGAAGGTAGTTCTTGGAATAGTCATCTCTTACCGTAATAAAATCGGCCAGGTTACCGAACGTTTTCATAAGAAGCTTACCGTATTTACTTGTGACAGGACCAACCCCTTGAGAGAAAAACATCACTTTAGTGCCACAGAGCTTGGCTAATAACACGATAAGTAAATAATATGGAAGAGGTCCGAAAATAATACGAGTAGGATATGTATCTTGAAGGAGGCCACCACCGCCACTTAATAGAAGGTCAGCTTCACGAAGGGCACGAACCTTTTTCTTAAAATCATGGCGCCAGCCTCTGTAAATACTTGTTACTGAATGTTTAGTTGCGGTTTCGTCAGGGGAAAGGGAGAAAACAGTGAGGTAAGGGTCATCGAGCGATGATCGTAAGTTGTCAATCATAGCATCAAGGATGGCTTCATCTCCTGTATTACCTAATCCATAAAAACCGGAAATCACAATTTTCATAAGTTCATTTCCATTCCTTTTCTGCTTTAGAAACTCAATTTTCATAGTAGCACCTTTTGTCAGAAAATGAAATAATCATTCAAGATTCAGACGCAAATAACTATTCGCAAAGGTTGGCATTGTTTGCTATACTCTAAACAAATAACAAAGGAGAAAGAAGAGACCGTTATGACTAAAATTTGTGTAATCGGCCTAGGCTACATTGGGCTTCCGACGTCAGCTGTGTTCGCAAAAGCTGGCTACGATGTAGTAGGCATTGACGTAAATAAGAAAGTAGTAGATACATTAAACGAAGGAAAGATTCACATAGAAGAACCAGGCTTACCAGAAGTCGTGAAGGAAGCGGTTGAGTCCGGGAAGTTAACAGCCTCAACTGAAGTTCAAAAAGCAGATGTCTTTATCATTGCTGTGCCAACCCCTGTCCACGAAGACAAGACAGCCAATACGGACTATGTGGCGAAGGCAACAGAAAGCATCCTGCCTGTTCTTGAGAAAGGCAACACAATTATTGTGGAATCAACGATTCCACCGCGTACGATCGATGACGTTGTTGCTCCTGTTCTGCGCGATGCTGGCTGGAACTTAGAAGAGAATGATCTATACGTATCCCACTGCCCAGAGCGTGTGATTCCAGGTAAGATCATGGAAGAACTGATCCATAATACACGCGTAGTCGGCGGACTGACGCCAGAAGGCGCGAAGAAAGCAGCTGACGTCTACCGCTTAGTTGTTCAGGGAGACATCCACGAAACAACAGCCGTTACAGCTGAGATGTCGAAGCTAATGGAGAATACGTTCCGTGATGTGAACATTGCCCTAGCCAATGAACTTGCGAAAGTATCCGATAAATTAGACGTGAACGCACACGAAGTGATTAACTTTGCAAACATGCACCCACGTGTAAATATCCTGCAACCAGGACCAGGCGTAGGGGGACACTGTATCGCAGTTGATCCGTACTTCATTATTGAGAAAGCGCAAGAAGAAACGCCACTCATGCAAACATCTCGTCAGATTAATGACTCGATGCCTTCTTTCGTTGTAGAGAAGATCGAAACGTTAACCGAGAATGTCCAAAATCCAAAGATCGCGGTATTCGGCCTATCTTATAAAGCGAACGTAGACGATGTTCGCGAAAG
Source organism: Pontibacillus chungwhensis BH030062 (assembly GCF_000770675.1). Lineage (GTDB taxonomy): Bacteria > Bacillota > Bacilli > Bacillales > BH030062 > Pontibacillus > Pontibacillus chungwhensis. The sequence goes on along the minus strand of NZ_AVBG01000002.1, from coordinate 25,620 downwards.
CCCGGCTGTAACGATTACAAGAAGCCTACAAAGTCATAAAAAAGGCTTTAACGTAGCAGCACATGATCCATTTGTGAAGCAAGACATGACAGACATCCCGCTACACAGCGTGGAAGAAGCCCTGCAGGATGCAGACGTTGCGCTCGTATTAGCGGACCACCGTCAGTTTAAAGAAATGGATCCAAGCTTGTTCGCACAATTCATGAAGACACCGGTTGTCTTAGATACTCGTAACTGCGTACCTGATCACCAAGACATGACGCTTTACCAAATTGGACACCTAACCGGACTAAAGCCAATAGACTAAGAGGGATCATTAATGAAGAATGAACAATACATGGGAGTTGAAGTCTCCCCATTGTCATACGACGAGATTACAGATCAACTGAAGACACGCGTTCAGGCAGGAGAACAATCCACCATTATTGCGGTTAATCCGGAGAAGATCATGAAGGCGCAGGAAGATGCGACCCTTCGTGATCTCATTAACGGTTCAACTTTCCAGATTCCAGATGGGGTAGGCGTATTACTCGCCTCCCGTTTAAAAGGAGGACAAGTTCGCTCCCGTGTGACGGGTGTGGATATGATGGATCATCTGCTGAAGCTCTCAGCCGATCAAGGGTATCGTGTTTTCTTTTATGGAGCGAAGGAAGAAGTGGTCTCAAAAGCGATTGAAAACATTCAAGCCAAATACCCAGCCATGCAGGTGGCCGGTTACGATAATGGCTATGTACAAGACCAAGAAGCATTAATCGAGAAGATTCAAGGATCAAAAGCTGACGTCATGTTCATCGCCCTTGGTTCCCCGAAACAAGAACTATGGATTCGCGAGAACAAAGACCGACTTCCGGTTAAAGTGTTCCAGGGGGTTGGTGGAAGTTTCGACGTTTTCGCAGGTCATGTGAAACGCGCGCCAGCTCCGTTTCGTAAAGTAGGCATGGAATGGTTTTACCGTTTAGCGACAGATCCGAAGCGTTTCAAACGCCAGCTTGCGTTGCCGAAATTCCTCTTTAAGATCGTAACGAAGAAATAAATCGCGAGGCTTGGCAAGCGGTCAGGCCTCTTTGCACTTTATAAAAAGGATGACACTTATGCCAATCAGAACGTACCAGCCAGGAGATGAGCCCAAAATCCAGGCTTTATTTACGAAAGTTTTTCACAAAGAGCGCTCAAACGAAGAATGGGAATGGAAGTTTCTGCAACACCCTAACGCTCACAATCCGTGGATTCTTCTCTTTGAAGAAGAAGGGGAGGTCTTAGGCCATATTTCCCTTTGGATCGCTGACGCTTGGATCGATGGGAAACAAAGAACAGTTGGTCTTCGTGTGGATACGATGGTAGACCCTGACGCTCGAGGTAAAGGGATCTATAAGAAACTAAATGAAAAGCTATTAGAAGAAGCGACCGAGCAAGGAATCGATTTCCTTTACGGCTTCCCAGCTGAAAAAGCGAAGGAACTGTTCCTCCGCTATACCGGCGCAACTCATCTCACAGATATGCCGCGTTATGTCCTTATGCAGCGTCCTGTCGCCCTTTTATCTAGTAAGCTGACACCACTCAAGCTATTCAAAATGCTTGATGCACCGATATCGAAATGGCAGACTCGTAAACTAAAGCCGCATGGCGGAACGATAGAGGACGTCTCAGAATTTGATCAAGCGTTTGACCAACTCGCTGAAGATACCAAGCACCAGGCAAAGGCCCATCTCATCCGCAATGCCGAGTACTTAAACTGGCGCTATACCAAGCATCCAGAGAAAACGTACAAAACATTTGCCTATTACAAAGAAGAAACGCTAAGAGGGTACCTCACGTACTCGATTGAACAGAAACCGGACTACACCAATGGATTTATCATTGATTGGCTAGCACGTGAGGAAGAGGATTGGGACATCCTTCTAAAAGAAGCGGCCCAGCGACTGAAAGAGGTAGATGTCATTCAGACGTGGTCTTTAAAAGCAACCTCTTCTGCCAAGGCACTTGAGAAACACGGTTTCATCCATAAAGACAGTCCGATGCCCCTTGTTGGAAAGGACATCGCTCATGATACGGCCCACCTTCACAATGATGAAGCGTGGTACATTACCCCGGGAGATATAGACTCGTTCTAGGTTAAAGGAGATTACATTTATGAAGCGAAAGATACTACAATCGATCTCACCGATCATCCATCCGATTACAGATCTTGTATTGGAACGTTATTATAAAGGTCAGCTCGAGTGTGCTCCCCTTAAAGAGGAGCGCGTATTGTTGTTGGCTCCACACGTTGATGATGAAACGATTGGTGCCGGGGGTACCATCCATCAGCATATTAGAAGCGGTGCCGAAACAACTGTAATCTTCTTAACGAACGGAGCCGGTAGTGTCTCTGATTTAGATCAGTCTGAACTCATCGAGCGTCGCCGTAAGGAAGCCTACAACGTACAGGAGCTTCTTGGTATCCAGGACATTCGTTTCTTCGACGAACCAGACGGCGCGCTAGCTAGCACAAGCAGCTTACAAGCTCGTCTGAAACAAGTGATCGAAGAAGTGCAACCGGATGTTGTCTACGCTCCCGTTTTTGTGGATTGCCACAGCGATCATATTGAAACAGGCCACCTGCTTCGTGATACGCTTGAGCAAGTACCTCAAAGTCCTAAAGTACGCTTGTATGAAATCAACACTGCGCTTCCAAAAGAAGAAATCAACTGCGTCGTGGATATCACAAAGAGCTTTGATGTGAAGACAGGAGCGGTCGATATATTCAAATCTCAGACCATCGACTTTGATGGTTTTCTCGCACTAGCCCGCTACAAATCCCGGCTCGTCGAACAGCCTAATGTTGAAGTCGTCGAGACGTTCTTAGAACTTGACCAAGAAACATTTACGAAACGATTCGACGCGGTGTATGGCCAATATGCCTACTCCGAGTATTTCAAGCAAGTGAATAAAGCGGCAACCTTACTACTAGCCCTTTTCAAAAACTTAAGTTTCAAACAACGTGTCTATCAGGAAAGTAAAGGAGGCACTTCGTCATCATGAGAGTTGTTCACTTAATCTCCGGTGGGGAAACAGGCGGGTCGAAGAACCACCTCCTCACATTACTCTCCCAATTTAATAAACAAGACGTTTCCCTTTTGGTTATGCAAAAAGGAGCTCTATACGAAGAAGCGCTTGAGAAAGGAATCGACGTTCATCTTCTTGACCAGAGCTCGCGCTATGACGTGCGCGTGATCAGTAAGCTGAAGCGGTTCCTTAAAGATGGTGGGTATGACCTATTACATACGCATGGACCAAGAGCGAACCTTTATGGAGCCTTGGTCAAACGATCAACCAATATTCCATGGATCACAACGATTCATAGTGATCCGAAGCTCGACTTCTTAAAGGGTGGCATAAAAGGGAAGATCTTTACGAAAATCAATCTGTGGGCGATTAGCCGGATTGATCATTTTTTTGCCGTTTCAGAGCGATTTAAAGAAGATCTGATCTCTTTAGGGATCCAAGGTGACAAAATCACCACCGTTTATAACGGGATCGATTTCTCTAAAGGGTCTTATGCAAAAGGGAACCTCTCCCGTAAAGATTTGAACCTGAACGGATCAGACTTCGTCGCCGCTATGGTGGCTCGTCTTCATCCGATTAAAGGACACGAAGAAGTGTTTGAAGCTGTAAAGTCTTTACAAGATCCCTCTTTCCAATTACTCTTGGTTGGTGGAGGACCCGAAGAGGAGTCTTTGAAGAGTCGCGTGAAGGAACTAGAGATCGAGGACCAGGTCCACTTCCTTGGCTTCAGAAGCGATGTGCCGGATCTCTACCAGATCTCTGACGTTGGGCTTCTTGCTTCGTATAGTGAAAGCTTTCCACTCGCTTTACTGGAAGCGGGACGCGAAGACACACCTGTTATTGCGACAGATGTCGGTGGCGTCCAGCATATGGTGAGCGACTATGGCTGGGTTGTTCCGATTAAAGATTCGGAGGCTCTGAAGAGCGCCTTCACAAAAGCGATCAATAAGAAAGAAACAGGAGAACTTGCCCCAATGGGTCGCCAGTTCCACGAGTATGCCGCTAGCAACTTTTCCTTAGAACAACTTGCTGAGGCAACGGAAAATAGGTATAAAACATTTCTAGAAGCGTGAAACTTTAGAGAAGGGTTTCGTCTGTACGATCTGGATGAAGCCTTCTCTTTCTTTGTTTCCTCGCTTACGTACGATTTGCAAAATATAAAGAGGAGTGTACCACCACATGGCACAGAAACATTCAATAACGTTTTACCTGGTGCTCTTGCACCTGATCATCATGCCACTTGTCCCATTAAAAGTGTACGCAGGACCCTTACCAATCTCTGCTGAAGTTGTGTTAATCCCGGTCCTGACGGTTGTTGCGGCGTATGAATGGTATACAAAGCGAATCAAACTACACGACGACCTCTCTATGAAAACATTTATGGTCTTATTCGGCTTATTCTTCTTAATCCAGGTCATTTCCTTAACCCAGGCAGAATCCTTATTCCCGGGTATTAAAGAGATGGTTCGTTACCTATCCTATGCAGTCCTATTCTATATCGTCACGAAGGTAAACTTCTCACGGAGCGAATTCAAGACGATCGGAATCACGTTCTCCATCGTCCTTGCGCTCGTTGGAATATGGGGCATCTTAACGTATGTCTTCGCCATCAACCTAAATACAGCTGGCGTGTACGCACTTGAAGAAGCTTACGGGCGCGTCATGGCAACGATGGGGAACCCGAACTACTACGCAGGCTTTATTAACTTCGTCATTCCAGGACTCCTGCTCGTAGGTGTCGCGTATTTCAAAGAGCGAAAGTGGCAGCTGATGTTCTTTGCTCTATTCGGAATTTATGTCATCAACCAAATCTTCACCTATACACGTTCAGCTTGGCTCATTATGGCGCTTGCGATTATCTTGACGTCACTCCTTGTACCGAAGCGATTCTACAAGAAACTATTCACGATCCACATGATCGTCGCAAGCATCGTCCTAGCTATCGTTGTCTATAATCTTCCGGATGTGCAAGACCGAACGAAATCGGCCATGTTTGTTGTTCAATCGTTCTTCCCTGAAGACACAACGTCGCCAGGTGGTGGTGTAGATCGCGATGGTGATGGAGTGGAAGATGACGATAGCGGCAAGCTAAATGAGAAGGATGAGAAGAACAAATCCTTCACAAACAAAGCCGTTGTCTCAAGAACAACCCTTTGGAAAACGGGTTACTATATGTATAAGGACAACCCTGTCCTCGGTGTAGGGATCGGGAACTACGACGTGCGCTATAAAGAATATGTAACGAAGTATCCTCAGCTTTATATCGGACACGATCAGTACTCTGTTCATAACTCGTATCTGAAAGTCGCTTCAGAAACAGGAACGATCGGACTCCTAAGCTTCCTGGCCATCTATGTGTACTATTACATCTTTATGGTGAAGCAATATATAATACACCGCGAAGATCTGTTGAAGAAGCTCATGCTAGTTGGACTATTTGTAGGCGCAGGCACCTTTGCCGGCCAGAACATTGCCAACAACCTTATCTTTATTCCGCAGGTGAATGTCTTATTCTGGTTAATTTCAGGACTTGTCTTTAATTATGTGCATTCGAAACATAGTCGTGCATAAGCTGGTAAAGTTGTGGGGAAAACCTACATTGGAAATACCGGGAAAAAATACTTGTCAGGGTAAAAAATTACATGATATACTAAATAACGTAATTGCAAGAAAACTTGCAAAAATTAAGAGGGAAGTTTCGACACTTCCCTCTTTTTTATGACAAATTCCTTAGTCTTTTAACATTTTCGTAAAAATACATACAATTATTTCATTTATTAGTTGAAAAAAGTCGCAGTTTTGTTAGAATGACTAATGTGAGTATTTCCATTTTAGGCAAACTTATCTACTAATTCCATATTAGTGTAACGTTTGCAGTTATTTTTTGAAAAAGGGCTGGTAGATTTATAGTCTCCTAGTCTTAGATATAACCATGTACTTTTTGTACATAATTTAAGGGAGGAAAATTTTACATGGCATTTCAACCAAAGTCTTATCGCAAGTTCGTCGTTGCATCAGCATCTGCAGCTCTAGTTGGAGCAGCAGTGGCACCAGCATCTGCAGGCGCAGCAGAAGCTACTACAGCCGCTGAAGCATTCACTGATGTAACAGTAGACACGCCTCATTACGAATACATCAACGCACTTTACCAAGAAGGCGTTATCAACGGTTTCGAAGATGGTGAATTCAAGCGTGATGAGTACGTACCACGTAGCCAAGCAGCTGAAATGATCTTCAATGCACTTGGTCTTAAAGAAGTAGATGATCTTTCAAGCTTTACATTCACAGATGTAAACGATCGTCTAAAAGGTGAAATTCAGGCACTAGTAAACGAAGAAGTATTTGACGGTCATTCTGAGACTGACTTCGGTTATGCTGAAAATCTTACTCGTGAGCAAATGGCTAAAATCATTTCAGAAGCATTTGATATTCCACAAAAAGATGTTCCGAATGCAGATTTCACGGACCTTATGGACACTAAATTATATCCATTTATCAACTCTGTAGCAGCAGCTGGTATCGTTGATGGATATGAAGATGGAAGCTTTGGTGTTGGTGACCCAATCAAACGCGGTGACTTCGCTAAAATGCTTTATAAAGCTTGGGAATTTGCTAACGGTGGAGAGCCTGAACCTACTCCAGACCTTACATTAGCAGAAGTTGGTTCTGCAGAATCTACTCTACCAGGAGTTTACTCTGTATCTGTTCCAGTAAGTGGCCTTGAAGGTGCTACTAAAGATTCAATGGTGACGCTAACAGTTGGGGAAGAAACTATAGAACTTGCTTATGATGAGGAATTAGATTCATTCGCAGACTTCCAGGTTTCCGGTTACACTCTAGCAGAACTAAATGCAGGAACTGTAGAATTTGAAACTCCAGAAGTTAAGACAGTTGCTGACCTAAACGGTACGGCTAGCTCTACTCTACCAGGTGTATTCGCAGTAGAAATCGGTCTTGATGAACTTCAAGCTGAAGGTGTAACAAGTGAAGATACAGTGACTCTTATGATCGGTGAAGATTCTGTAGAGTTAACATATGATGAAGAGCTTGACGCATTTGCAAACTTCCAGGTTTCTGGCTACACAATGGAAGAATTAATGGCCGCTACAGTTTCTAACTAAGAGGGTGAAGAACATGAAACAATCAACGAAATGGATGTCAATATCAGCCATTGCCGCGACGATTGCAATCACCCCTGTACACGCGACAACAGTAGATGCAGCAGAAGTTTCTATTGAGAATCTATCATTCTCTTATGATGGTCAAGACCTTTATAAGTCTTATAATGATTTCTCGAGAGCACTTATTACTAAAAGTGGCGGTATGTACAAGTTCGTATCTGAGCAGGATCCGGTTATCCAGTCTATTGGTTTAGGGGATGGCACGTATGTTGATTATACGAAATTCGCTAAACAGGTCATTACGACGTCTAAGGATCCTCTTACTATCCTAGAGGAACTTTCTCAGGACCCTGAAAGTACTGTTCCATCTAGTGACGTTTCAAATTACGAGGAAATCACGGGATTCGATCCTGAAGGTGTTCCTTATACAGGCGAAGCAGTCGTACCTGTAGTGACAGACATTTACTAAAGAGATAAATATTCCAAGGAGGAATTTTAACTATGAAGAAGAGCCAAATTAAAGTTATGACATCAGCGGCTTTAGCAGCAGCAGTAGCAGTTCCAGCAGCAGCAGCGGTACCAGCAGTAACAGTAGACGCAGCAGAGGTAACTGTAGAGTATGTAGCAATCGAAGTAGACGGCACTGTAACGGTTGTAACATACGAAGATCTTGCTAAGCAGTCTATCAAAGGTAGTGGCGATGTATACAACCTACTACAAGAAGGTGAAATCGTATCTGTAGGTGTTGATGAAAATACATTTGTTAGCTATGAGGCACTAGCTAAAGCTGTTATCACAACAGACGATAAAGATACGTTCGAAATTCTTGCAGAATTAATTCTTGACGAAACAGCACTTGTTCCAGTACCTGGAGATAAAGAAGCACCAGTTCTAACACTTGACGGTGAGTCTACTATTTCTCTTGAAAATGGTGGAGAACTAACTCTTCCAACTGTAACAGCTACAGATAACGTTGATGAGGAAGTAGAAGTAACTTCTGTTATCACTGATTCTGAAGGTAATACAGTAGAAGAAATTGACACAACAGTAGCTGGTACATACACAGTTACTTACACAGCAACAGATGCAGCAGGCAACGTATCTGAAGAAGAAGTTGTAACAGTAGAAGTAGCTGAAGCAATTACTGTTGACTCTGTAAGTGCGATTGACGCTACGACTCTAGAAGTTACTTGGTCTAACGGTGAGACTACTGAAGTAACTCTTGAAGAAGCTCTTCTTGACGGTGCAACTACAGTATCATTCTCTTACGACGGTGAAGAGTACACAGATGTAGAACTTTCTGAAGCTTATGTAGCTCCTGATACTGAAGCACCAGTTGTAACAGTAGACGGTCTTACAACTGACTCCACTGTATTCGGTTCTTCTCTAACATTCTCTGTTGATGCTACAGACAACGTAGACGAAGAAGTAACTCCAGTAGTTATGTTCGGTGACGAAGAAGTTGATATGAACGAAGACGGTACTTACACTGTTGAACTTACAGAGGGCGAAAACACAATCTCTGTTAAAGCAATGGACGCAGCAGGTAACGAAACAGAAGTTCAAGACTTCACTGTAAGCTATGATGCTTCTGTAACAAATGCAACTGAAGCGGTAGTAGCTTTTGAAGATACTTCAATCGAAACATTCGCTGATGTAGCTACAGCAACAGATGCTCAAACATCTGCTGAAGAAGCAATTGCTCTTGTAGCTGATGAAGAAGTACAAGCTGAACTTCAAACTCGTGTAGATGCTCAAACTGAAGCTAATGCTGAAACACTAGAAGCTGTTGTAGATGCAGTAAACGCTGCAACGAATCAGGTTCAGTTAAACAATGCACTTGCATTCTTTGATGGTGTTGATACTGATCTACTTGTAGAGTATGATACAGCAATTGGTACAGCTGATTCAGTAGAAGGTATTCAAACTGCTATTAATGAAGTTAACTTCTTAGATGCATTTGTTGAAGCAGCACCAGCATCGGCAACTAATTCAAATGAAATCAATCAATTGGCGCTTAATGATGCATTTGAGTATGCAGTAGAAAACGAACTTTTAACAAATGTTGATTTGGAAACATTCTTTAATGCATATGTTTCTAATGCTGTAGCACTGACAAATGACGTTACTTCTGTTGAAGAAGTTCAAACGTTAGTAATTGATCCTGCAGAAGAAAATCTTGTAACTAGTGCTGTAAGTGCAGTAGAAACTGCTGAAGCATTTGAAGGAGACCTTGCTCAAACTGCAACTGAAATTGAAACTGCTCAAGATGCAATCGACCTTGTACCTGCTAATGCAACTGACGAAGATGGTGAGCTAATAAAACCTGCTCTTCAGGAACGTATTGATAACGTACAGGTTGTTTACAATGTTAAAGATACAGACAATCAAATTGAACTTCTAGCAGCATTAGAAGCTGGTTTTGACCGTGTAAACGCTGATTGGATTGGTAATTATGATGGTAGTGTTGATGCAAACACTGTAGCAGCTATTCAAGATAACATTGATGCAGTTAACCAGACGCAACTTCTAGCTGTAGTTCAAGGTGCAGAAATGACACTTGATAGTGATTCAGTTGAAGATGCTCGTACACTTGTAACTGCGTTTGCTGAAGATGCAGCAGAAGGCGAAATCGGACCAAAGGAATATGCCCTTGATATTCTTGAACTAGAAGACGCTAAAATCGCTGTAAATGAAGCATCTACAAATGCTGATCTGAAAGCTGCACTTGAAAGCTTAGATGAGCTTGAAAACAGTTTAGTTGAAAAGTATGAGGGAATAACTAAAGATCAGCTAGTTGCAGGTCTAGCTTCTGAAGCAGTCTTTACAGATGAGCTTGATCTTGAAACAGTACTTGATTCTGAACTTGCTAACTATAGAGCTGAAATTGAAGCTGAAGAAGTTGATGATAAGAACCAAGCTAGTGATATTCAAGCAATCATTTCTAGTGTGAATGATCAGTTTGGTAGTTTTGCTGCTTTCGGTGATGAGCCTACAACGGTAGAAGCTTCCAATACTGCTGCACCTACGATTAAAGTACAAGCTCTTGAAGTTGATGGTGATAATGACTCTGATTACGCTACGGAAGACCTAAGCGTTGATGTAACTATAGACGGAGAAACAAAAACTTACACAGCGGCATTCAGTGGTGGAGTTTTAGAACTTTCTGGTAAATCATTTGATCTTTCAGAAGTTCAATCAACAACTGCTGATGTTCAATTCGACATTGGTGAAGAATCTTACCAAGTAGAAGTTCCACTTGAAGTGACTTCTGGTAACATTAATGCAGGTGAGTCTACATTAGTTTTCAATAATGATCCTGCTGAATACGTGTCAGGTGATACAATTGAAATGACTGTTACACTTCAAGATGCGAACGGTACTTTAGTAACTAAAGATGACGGTACTTACGCATCAACAATTAATGTTGATGGTGATACTTACTACCGTAATGTAACAGTTGAAGATGGGGTAGCTACAATAAGTGTTCCTGCTCGTACTGCTGTAACTAGCGGAGATGTATCAGTAAAAATTGCTGGGGTAACTATTACTGAAGCTGATGTTATCACTATTGAAGAAGGAACTGCTTCTACTCTTGATGTAGCTTTTGATGATGCTAATGACGAATTTACTTTAACTGTATCAGATGGAGTGAATACACTTGATGGCTATGATGACGATAAGCTAGTTAACTTCGAGGTAGTAGATGAAGATGGTTCTTCAGTTGCGAATGCAATTGTAAATGCTGATTCTGAAGGAAATCTAGTTGTAGATTTTGAGAATGGTGTGGATAACCAAAGTATTGCATTAGCTGACAGCATTGCTGATGGTGAGTACACAGTAACAGTAACCGTTGATGGTTTAACTGATACTCTAACTTTTGATGAAACAACTACTCCTTAATAAAACTAAACGAAACGTTACTTTATAAGTTCATGAATCTATGAACGAAATAAGTAGAGATATTGACCTCAAGGATGGCTTTACAAAAGTTATATCCTTGGGGTTTTTTCTTTAACTGGAACATCCATTTATTAGGTGAGATTCCTGATCATAACAACAGCTTCCAAGTTATGTGTCTAATCCTCCTGCATCCAATGAGACTCTAACCGGTCAAAGGGGTGAAGTCAGGTGAAGTCGTACTCAAGATATGAGGCGGGACTCTTTAAAAGGTGGCTATGGCTAGGAGACGAATCCATGTTGATCCCATTACAGCTAGCAAGTCCTATGTAAAACTGGGCTAGGGGTTTAGGACTTTCCTTATGATTTTTAATAATTATAAGCTTTTCGGTACAATTCAAGCTGTTAAACGAAAAGTTCTGTTATGGAATAGTGGGAGCCTAAGGTCATCAAAAAAAGGGATGGGTGTAGTGGAACGTTTGAAGTCTTACTAGATGAGGTTGGTTAGAACCATAGAGGCTAGGAAGGTCGCAGCGGATTCATAGTAGTGTAGATGGCTGACCGTTTGAATTTGTACGGTAACGTGCGAAGAGGAGAAAATCAGTCGGAGCGAAGGAATCCAGTCAGTGGTGTACTCTTAGAGTCCCTTAATAATGTTAAGTCCTGTCATTTAATAATGGCAGGACTTCTATTCATTACTATATGTAAGATAATAAAAATCGTTAAGGGTAAGACCATTGACGGATCGCCGAGTGCGGTGAAAGTCGCTTGCTTGGTGAATACTCGTTAAAAATCCTTTTGAGGAATAAGGCGAGAATAGCTATACGGGATTACAATTACAAACATCTTTGCTTAATGCTATGCAAGTGAGAAATTATGAATCTAATGACACATGGGATGATGGAATAGTGGTAGAGGATTCAGTTCGCCAAGGGTGGATAGAAAACAACGTGGATTTCTTGTTAAAACCTAATTCATCATATCAAATTGGTTTCGCTGAGGATGTAACTTCTTCCCTTAGTGATCAAACTGTTAGTGTATTTTTGGATTCAGTTTCTAGTGAAGATGCTCAAGTTGCATATGAAGACTATAAAAGCCATCCTAATATTTCAGATCGTCAATTTCTAGAACAACTAGCAGTAAAGAATGCTGTAACACAGATTAATGAAGGAAGCGCAAGTGGATATGGTGGGTATTTATTAGAAACATTGAACCTCACATTTAATAGTGACACAGGGACATTTAGTGAATCAACTGAAAAGAAGCCAATTGCTTATGTAGATATTAATAATGGCAAGGTTACGATGAGAGACGCAGCAGAGGTTGAACAAAATAATGCTACTATCCCTGGATTAAGAATTACCACACCACTTTCAGACCGAAGAGTTATCTTAAATTACAAAATTAAAGGTGAAAATTATACTATAGGAGTATGGTTAGGTGTTGATGAGGTCTTCTAGCATATAGTCCAATCAGTTTGGGACCAGTGAAAAAGGTAATTTCTCATTGTAAAAAGCAAATCATCTATTGTATATAGATGGTTTGCTTCTTTTGATTGTCGCCTTCAAACGTTTAGTTGTTTTGAGTAAGGTTTGATTTTTTAAGCGATTATCTTTTAAGTATGATATTAAACACTGAGAACGTGAGTCATCTTTAATTTGATGTCGTTAACGTTTCCCAGAAGGTCTAGTGGTCCCGGAATAAAAGTTAGTCCGTAGATACCTTGGTGAAGTTGGCTAGTCTTGCAACTTTAATATTAAGAAGTGGCTTAATTTTGGAACAGGAAAACATTTAACAATAAAATGAATTAAATGTGAATCATGATGGAAGTAGTGAATGAAGAGGACCCCTGTCGGCTTCAAAAATTAAATCCGACAAAAAATGAGGTTCAAATCTATCATTATTGTCTGAAATTGTAGATTGATAGTATTGTTTGAAAGAAAATATGTAGATAGCTGATGGGGAGAATGAGTTGGGTTCGGAAAGATGGCATACAAAATAAACCTTTTCAAAGTGATATTTCAAAAAGGCTAAGATCGTTCGGATATTATATGGAACTAGGAGACTCTTTTGTAGGTATGGTATAAGCCACCAAATACAGGAGTCTCTTTTAATTTGCTATTTTCTACACTAATTGGCAAATAGGTTGGACAGAGATTAGGTGTCTTCCTGTTGATACCTTGATGTGTGCGATCATTGTTGTAGTAAAGAATATATTCCGCTAGTTTCTTTTCTAAATGTGTATCATGTAGTGGAATTAGATAATCCAGCACTTCTCTTCTCAACGTACCATTTACTCTTTCTACATAAGCATTTTGCCATGGAGAACGATAAGAAGTCGGCTTCGATCGAATACCGGTGATCTTTAAAAAATCTTGAATTTCTCTGGACCGGAAAACAGGATCATTATCATGAATAAGGTACTTAGGCTTTTGGCCATATGGTGTTGCATTGCGTAATTGTTGTTTCACCCACGATGAATTAGGATTCTTTGTAACCCCGAACTGAATAATTTTCCGAGTCTTATGGTGAATGATGACAAACACATATAAGATCTCCATCTTGATGGTAGGAACAGTTACAAAGTCCATAGCCCATGTCTCTGAAAGATGGTTATGTATAAATGTTTTCCAAGAATCGAGCTGTTTATTGGTTGGGGTATTACGGATATTAGGAAGGTACTTAGCGATGGTGTTAGGAGCTGGGACATTTTCCAATCCCAAAAGCGCCAGTTGGTCATGAATCTTTTCCGGCGAATGTAAGGGGTTTTCTTTATGTACTCTTTTGATTGTCGAAATCCATTCGTTTGATAATGTAGGCCGACCGAGTTTTTGTGATTTACGTTTTCAAAACCGTTTAAAGGCTGTACGATGCCATTTAATCACAGTTTCGGGATTCACAAGGATGAGGTGATTTTTCCAACCACTATGTATCTTCGAAAGAATAACCCATAACTGCCTGAAGGATTGGTTTGGTCTTGGCTTTGGTAGCTGACTCTTTTGATAATGATGGTGATAAATGGACAGCTGGCTTTTGAGTGCAATATTTTCTAATCGAAGTTCATGTGAACTCTTGAAGTGAAGCTTTACGAATTGTAAGAGAAATGCTAATATGCTTAGAAAACTTTGTATGAAATTCATTTTGTAACTCCTAATTTTTAGTAAGCATAATAAGATAAAGCAGGAGATTTTGCAAGAAATTAGTATGTTTTTAATTCTTCAATGGAGAATGAGGATAGTTGAGATAAGATAGTGGAGATGATAGGAGCTCATGAGGTGTTTTTATTATTAAAAAAACGCCCGCTAAACTGGGCGTTTTTAGATAATTCTATTGAGATTTCTCTTCTGGTGTATCATTATTTTGATGAAAAGAAGTATTCATATAGGATTTAAGATATTTAACATTACCTACTGAGTATACTTCTTCAATCTTTTTCGAGAACAACTCAATATGTTCTGTAAAATAATTCTTTACATCCACCCCTCGTACTTGCAAAAAGCAAATTCCTAAGTCATAGTAGTGTTGCTTCTTTTGGCGGTCGTTAATCTGGTTTGAAGGTTCATTGTGAACTTTCCCCTGAACGTCAATCAAAAGTACGATATTACCTTCAAAGTCCTTTAGGGTTAAATCCACTTCATAAAATCCATTTACCTCCTTTAAATTGACAGAAATAAGAAGGGGATTCCAAATGAATGTTGCAGCATAATAAACAACCACTTCAGTCGGGGATTTAAATTTATCCCAACTACTTAGGAACTCCTTAAGACCCAATACTTTAACCAGTTCGCGAGTACATAACATCATCTTGACATAATCTTCTTTGGTCATATTAAATTCAGAGCAATGTTTACGTTTTAGCTGCTGGTGCTTTTTCTCTAACATTGGGATATCTGGATCCTTGCAGTGCGTGTCAAAGTGTGCAACATAAATCCAATACGCATCGCTTGAACACTCACGATAATATTTGACCATCTCTCCATTTAACTTTTTCTTATTTTTTACCATTCTCTGCTTCCTTTCGGTCCAGGAAAACAAAGATGCCCTACCGAAAGGAAGCCCAAGGTGAGGGGCTCCAAACAGTAGAGCATCAACCTGGCTCTATTTAGTTTTTAATTTTATCAAAGGCCTATATCTTATCTTGCCTTTGTTATTATTTATGCAGAGGCTAATGGTGATATGACAAAGCCCGTTTCTTTTTATGAAGAGAATTTGATCAACATTTTATTTTTAGCCCTTTGACTGAATACATTAGCGTTACTGCAGAACTAAATAGCTATACATTAATCGTTTAATTTATAAAATATTGTCTGAAAGAATCTACATTATATATACTCTTCCTTCTGAATCAAAGTCCGTTTTACATTATTTAGTAAAAGTCCCTTTTAACCGAACCCTTCATCTTAAATTTGGTGGAAGAGATTATTAAATTGTTCAAGGCATCTTTATACCTAACTGTTGTTTCAGACGAAAGGAGAGGTTACGGATATCAGCGTCCATGAAATGTTCTTCATAAGAAGGATTTTTCTCAGCCCTTTCAAATATGCTGTGGAGATCTGTTTGTAGCTCTTTATAATCCTCAGAAACAGCCTCCTTGTATGCTAATCTCGCCCAAGCTTTAGCGTATTTTAAAAAGTCACCTAAATGTGCCTTAGCTCTTTGAAGAGCTAGTTCATCGTTGCCACAGAGCTTGTGTATGTATTCTAACATCATTGAATCAACAGAACAGATTTGTTTTACTGGTGATCCGTTATCGTACTGAATATCTTTGACCGGATTGCTGTCAGGAGAAACAAAAGATTTATACCGTATCACACCTCTTTCTTCAATGAGAAAATGCTTCTTTGTATAATCCTCCTTTATGGCTGCTACAGCCACTTCTTCTATAAATCTTTTTTCATCTGCTTGCAAGTAATGATTATAATATTGTTTCACTGGTCAGTATCCCTCCTTACCGAAATGTTTCTTCTTTAATATTTAAATCCCCTTCAATATATTGGAATTGTGCAGAAATTGAAAAACTGTATTTTAATTTTAAGCAATTATGGTTATAATGAGAACAAATGTTCGTATAATTGTGTAAGGAGGGATGACCATGGATGGAATGCTAGAAAACGCAAAACAAAATCGAGAGACACTTGAAATGATTTACTTATCAAAAGATGGCCAACTTTCTCAGAGGAATATAAGGATCCTGAATGCAGGAGAGGCGTATATCTTAGCTTATTGTTATAATCGAAAAAAGGTAAGGAAGTTTAACCGTAGCAGTATTCTTTCCATTGGTCCTATCCGGAAGAAGGTGGGATAACCATGACTGACGACCGATTACGAGATAGAGGGACCATTAAATGGACTTCGTTAATGCTTCCAGAGCATGTAGAGATGTTAAAAAAAGTATGGAAAGAGGATGAGCGTGTAGAGAAAGGGTTACTTGCCGAAGATCAAGCTGCGGAGATTGACTTAAAGTTGAGGTTAGCCTTTAAAGATGATCTAACTGTTGAAGTAAAATTTCACAATGGAACTAATTATACTTCTGATAAAATTAAAGTGTTAGATATTGATACGACGGCCGGGAAGTTAGTTGGTAGAGCTATTCGTTCAAAAGAAAGCATTAATATTATGTTCGTGGATATATTAGAGCTGTATATTATATAAATTAGAAAACAGGTCTAAGTCAAAGTAGTTTGTTTTTGTGGGGAAATATTCGAAATAGCAACCTAATTAGCAGACCAAATCACGTATGATTTGGTCTCTTTTTCTTGCTTTTTTTCCTCGGTTATTGGATATTAGCGCTAGAGGTATCATACAACATCGTACATTAAACACCATGTTTGGCATTTAAGTCATTGGTTTGAAGAAGTTATAGATAATGAAAGTTTATTAAATTAATCCTACTCTAATTTTGTATAGCTGCCTGTTTTTTTATTTATATCATGTAATAATCGTACGACCTCTGAAAATCCAATAATCAACACTCCAGATACTAATGTACTTAAAAACCATGTGAAGAAGATTGTAAAATTAAACTGTGTTTCATGGTCGAATGCGCCTTCAGCTTCTCCTTGACTAAAGACAATTCCACAAATAAATCCCGCAACAATCTGTATAATACCTATTGCTAATAATAATTTTGCTATTACATTTTCTTCAGATTCTGGGAAATTTGTTTCGGTATTCATGACCTCAATTTTAGTTTCTTCTTTATCTTTTAAAGACTCGTTTTCTTCAAGAGTTTTATAATCTTTCTTATCATTACGTTCACCATTCTTTAGAATGAAAATTGTAATAAGTACAACAATAGTCGCAATACCCATAAAAATGAGAGTTGAGTTCATAATATCCTCCTAAAATAATGAATTTTTTAATTTTCACCTACGTGTTTCATGGCTTGATTACTGTACCGTTCATTTTAAGTGTGGATGTATCCTCAGTAATTTCTAAAAGATTTTTATATTATCTTTGAGAACGTTAAATAATTTACAACAAAATAAGTATTTAGACTATATTGAACTTAAAAAATAAATGCTTATTTTTGATTTTATTCGCCCCTTCTATCTTAATTCCTCTAAATTGAAAAGCTTATGTTTAAGGACATTTATTAGGTTGTGAAGTACAAAACACAATGGGGGTAATATAACTAACGGAGCATTAGTTAAAATCGATGAAATAGGACGGCACATATTAGATAGGTCTAACGTGTGCCGTCCTATTTATATCAAATATTCCACCTATAACAGTTATTGTTATCGCACGAATTAAGGTGCTAGTTCACTTGTTTTTAACATGCTAAAATCAAAGGATTTATAACATTATGTGGTAAAATGTAATTAATGATTATGATAATTCAGTTCTTCACCTATCTAAGAAAAAAGGGGATGAGGTTGATAATGCTGAAGTTCGTAAAGTAATTGGAACTACCCTTAAGTAAACCTATTTTAACATCCCGAGTTTTTTAGAATGAACAATATGAAACTATTATAGGAGAGTCCTAAAATGAAAATGAGGTATTTTGTTTTATTTTTAACGGTCATCTTTATGGTTGGTTGTACTGAAGTAGAAGATACATTCACTGCAGATAAAGAAACAAGTTCACAAGAAGCAGTTACGGTTAATGCAGATAAAAACGAAGAACAAGAAGAACAAGAAGAGAAAGAAGATTCCACCACTGCGAGTGCTGATGAATCATCAGTAAATGAAACGCCAACCGAAACAAATGATGATCTTTTTTCAGGATACAAACTTATTGAAGTTGATGGTGGTGATTTATCTGGGCATCGCGAATCCAAAGTTGTTGTTGATATTGGTTATGGCGACCGTGAATATTGGGCTTTTACGAATGAGCATGGGCAACTAGTACGTGTCGTTGCAGATGAAATCATTTTACAAGATGACAATAAGGAACCTGTATTATCGTCAGGCCGGTACTATTCTGATGAGGCGAAGGTTCCTGGTGTGGAAAGTGACGTTTTAGATGAAGGGCATGTTATTGCTGATTCTCTTGGAGGGGTATCGAATGCTTATAATATTACCCCACAAGAAAGTACGCTCAACCGACATGGAGATCAAGCCTACATGGAAGACTCCATTCGAAAAGCTGGTGGAGCCACGAATTTTGAAGCCATCATCACATATCCTAATACGGAAACACAGATACCCTCAAGCTATAAGTATACTTATACTTTAATGGGTAACGAAATCGTTGATACATTTGAAAATGTAAATCCTGATGAAGTAAACGAATCACTCGGTTTAACAGAAAGTGAGTCTTATGATTCAACGAGTTCAAACACAGAACGTGATATTTCTACTATTGATACTAATGGTAACGGACAAGTGACCATTAAAGAAGCAAAAGCAGCTGGTTTTAGTATGCCGATAATGAGTGATCATTGGTTATATCACTATATGCGTGATAATGATGGAGATGGGATGGTTGGAGAGTAAGCTTCTAGATCCTGGAGACAAAAATATATTTTTTGGATGATTTATAGCAACTTGTGAAACGGTGTTTTTACATGGACACCTATAGAAAAAGGCTTATATCATTTGAATTTTTATGTTGAGAATTAAATTTTTTCACTGACAGGTGCGATTGTTTTAACTTTGCGCTATTCTTCACTAAGGAAGCAGTGGGGTTTAAAAGAAAAAGTGATTAGAGGATGTTTGTTCAAGATTACTTGAATTACCATGACATTTTATAAAGACTACTAGGTGCGTTAGTTAAAGAGGAAAGAGCATTTTCCGAAAAGGAATTTGCTTTTTTTTTGGATTATACTTTAACCCAAAGTATGCATCAAGGTATCATATATATTAATTTAAATGACTAAGGCTAAAGTAATAAATAGAATATAGCTGAGATAGAATCCATCTACTATAAGTGGTAAAATAGAAATAGTTGGAATTTTTGAACTACTATAGAAAGGAGGGATTAATGTGCTTGAAAAGCTATATGTACTGTTTAGATTTTTAATATATTCACCTCAAATAAAACGAAACTTAAAAGATTTGGAAAAGAAGATAAATGAATTAAAAGAAAGACAAGCAGAAATACAAGACACAAAAATTATGATTTCAAAGGACTACATAGAAGGGGTAAAGGAAGAACATAGCTCTACAATAAATTACATAGAGCATAGGGATTGTTTTGCATTTCATACTAAGGCTCAACAAGTGGCTAAAAATTTATCAGTGGAGAATATTCCAAATAATATTATTTATTTAAAGAATACATACATAGAATTAAGCAACAAATACAATGATGAGTTGGAAAGTTTAATAGAAAAAGTTAAATATATTAACCAGGCTTTGAAGCCATATTATGACGATGTGGAAAGTTTTCATAATGAGATAGCACGTCTTAGACAAGATTATTTCACTAATTCATCAATGCAGAATATTAACGATCAATTTGAAAACATTTTTAACTTCTTCAAGGATACTAAGTATTTAAATAGCGATGTTGAGAAGTTCTTAAAATTATATTCTAATTTATCCTCACTCGTGAGTATATGGAATAAAGAATATGTTAAAGAGCAATTAATAGTAAATAAAGGATTATTCAGCAATGTAGATGGTAAATCTTTAGATCAACAACAAAGAAAAGCCGTTGTTGTTGATGAAGACCACAATTTAGTAGTCGCTGGTGCAGGTGCGGGAAAAACATTAACAATCTCAGGAAAAGTAAAATATCTAGTAGAAAAGAAAGGCATAAAACCAGAAGAGATTTTGTTGGTTACCTTTACAAAAAAAGCTGCAGGTGAAATGGAAGAGAGAATTAGTAAGAGGCTTAATATCAATGTCGTAGCTAGTACTTTCCATAAGTTAGGTATGAACATTATAGGTAAGTTTACAAATAATAAACCAGATGTTCAAGATGAGCCTAGAAAAATAATAAATCAATATTTTGAAAGTAACCTATATGATAACCCAGAGCAGTTAAAGAGAATTATTGAGTATTTTGGTTACTATATCAATGTACCTAAAGACATGGGTGAATTTCAAAACTTGGGTGAGTGCTATGACCACTATAAACAAGTAGACTTTGAAACACTTAAAAGTAAATATGAACAAGACAATTTTATTGATGAAAGTTCACGTAGGCTTAAAGGATATAAAAAGACTTTAAGTGGCGAAAAAGTTAAAAGTCTTGAAGAAGTTATGATCGCAAACTTTCTATTCTTAAATGGTATCACATATAAGTATGAAGAACCTTATAAACACAACACCGCTAATTCTAATAGAAGGCAATACAAACCAGATTTTTATCTCCCTGATTTTGATATTTACATTGAACATTTTGGATTAAATGAGGAAAATCGCGCTCCATGGCTGAACGATTATTATTAGCAAGAGTATTTGGAAGGTGTTCAATGGAAGAGACAAGTACACGCTCAGAACGGAACAACATTAATTGAGACGTTTTCATATTTAACAAAAGAGGGAGCCCTTTTAGATACGTTACGTCAAAAATTGTTGAAAGCTGATGTGAAGTTTCAAGAAGTAGATTTCATTGATATTTTCAATCGAATTTACGATACCGAAAATTCCAATCATTTCACTGAATTCGTGTATTTTGTATCTACATTCATTAACTTAAATCTAACGGCTTTAATTATGAGAAATTTGATGAATTAAAGAAACTAGCTCCTAAAGATCACAGTTTTACATATCATAGGACAAATTTATTTATTGATATTGTAAAACCCGTTTATGAATATTACCAGAGTGTTTTAAAAGAACAAAATCAGATAGATTTTAACGATATGATTAATGAAGCTACAGATTTTGTGAACTCATTTGGAATAATGTTCCCGTATAAATACATCATCATCGATGAGTATCAAGACATATCTGTGAGTCGGTTTAACCTAATAGATTCTATCAAGAAGATAACTAATGCTAAAGTAATGGCTGTTGGAGATGACTGGCAATCGATATTCCGCTTTGCAGGTTCTGATTTAAGTCTGTTTACAAGCTTTAAGCAATACTTTGGGTTTAGTGAAATGTTAAAAATCGAAAATACATATCGTAACTCTCAAGAGCTTATTGACGTTGCTGGTAAGTTCATAATGCAAAACAACCAGCAGATAAGAAAGAACTTAAAGTCATCTAAAAGTGAACAAACTCCTCTAAAGGTAATTAAATATAATGGCCAATATTCAAAAGATAAAGGAACTGACCAAGTAGATGCTGTTATTAAAGTTATAGAACAAATAGTTGAACATTATGGTGAAGATACTGAAATTATGCTACTTGGAAGAACAAATGATGATATCAAGTTCTTAAATCAATACTCAGGTTTTAGAGTTACAAGGGATAATAAACTAACTTATAGTAAGTATCCTAAATTAGCTATGTTCTTTTTAACGGTACACAAATCTAAAGGGTTAGAAGCAGATAATGTAATTATTTTAAACGGCAAAAATGATTTATTAGGTTTCCCGAATCGCATATTGGATGACCCTTTATTGTCCTTAGTACTAACAGATCAAGATCAATACAATTTCGCTGAAGAACGCAGATTATTTTATGTAGCTCTTACTAGAACCAGGAACAAAACGTTTATTTTAGCTCCAGAAGCTAATGAATCAATTTTTGTGAAAGAGTTGATAGATAAGCAGAAGGTTGGACAAGAGTTGGTGAGCGATAGAGTAACTTTAACAAAAAACCCTAAATGTCCTAAGTGTGTCCAGGGTTATCTCGTAACTCGAGAAAATGTCATGCATAAGAGACAGTTTATTGGTTGCAGTAACTATCCTAATTGCGATCATACAATTAATGATGTCAGAGTGATAAATGATCAAGTAATATGTTCAAATTGTAAGGGCTATATGGTAGTGCGGAGTGGGCCTTATGGTGAGTTTTATGGTTGCACTAATTATCCAAGATGTAAAAGTAAGCAGAATTTATCTAGATTATAAGTGGTGATTTTGAAGAGAAGAAGGAATGTGAATTTTAGGGAGGAGGTAGTGGTATGGTCATGACTGGTAACTTCTTCTTATAAATTTATTAAAGATACACTAAGATTAATTTTTACGAGTATTTCTGATTGGAATAGAAAGAAGCCTTATCCTAATACTATTGAGTAAAAAAATTTACTACAATAAAATCTTGATGTACCAATATTCATTAATTGAATAAATTTAGAAATAATATGGCGAAATATAATCGTTTTATCTGATTTAAGAATTTAATAGACATTATCGGGGGAGAGTAAACTTGCTACTAGCAGATAAAGTTAAATGGATTATTAAAGAAAAAAATCGAACTGGACCCAATATGGAAAGAGACATCAACATTGTCCAAACATATTATGGTTTAGGTTCACAGTTGCTACCTACATATCAATCAGTTGCAGATAAATTTGGAATTAGTTCAAGAGAAAGAGTTCGTCAGATTATTAATGGTAAGTTTAGAGATAAAGTGAGCCTTGAAGATATGGCGGAATTATCTCAAATTGCTAACTTTATTAAAAAGAAAGGAGTTATTTTTGTTGATGAACTAATGGAAAGTTTAGTAGAGTCTAGTTTGTTGTCAAAAGAAACTAAAATAGTAGGTTTATTACAACTACTTCATACTTTTAACCTTTGTAAGGAATTTGAATTGTATAATGTAGATTTAAGAAAGCCAACTAATACAGATATTGAAGAGGGTAAACAACTTCTATTAACACATGAAGGTGAGCAAAAATTATTACTAGAGATGTACCAACGAATAAAAACTTACCCTGGAATGCATGGGATTTGTAATTTGTATGATGTTTTTGAAAATGAAAATTTAAATGGAAGTTATTTGCCTATTATAAAAAAACTTATATCGCATTCCGAATACTCCTGGGTCAATCAATCAAATGAAAATCAATATTTTTATTTGTTTGAGAACCGAAGTAATGTAATTAAAAATATGTTGGGAAAGACTTGTAATATTACAAAAAACATACCTATTTACATTTTAGTTGAACTAATTTACAAATATATATCAAAAAGAACACTCACACTAGAACCACCATCAAAAGAAATTATTGAAATTTATATACATAATTCAACATATATGAGCATACAAGGTGGTAATGCCTTTCTAGATTTAGAACCAAAGAAATTAGACCTAATTGAAAAGGACATACTCGATTTTTACAAGAATATTGGTCGAAATACTATTACATATACTGAAGTGAGATCTTATTTAGAGCGTAAAGAATATACTAAGGCATATTATGATAAAGTTTTATTTAGTTCCCCCTTTATCTATATTGATGAGAGCAAAGGTAGAGGAAATTATCAATTCATTCTAGTTAGTAACTTTAATGAATCATCAACTAACGATAAAATGATTGAATATAGTTTGTATAAAGATAAATTAAAAGAACTAAATGGAAAAACAGATAAGCCATATAATGAAATGGTAAGACAGGAGCAGCAAATTTTAAGGAACATGCTTTTTAAGAATAAAAATACTGAAACATGTGCAATTTGTGGAAGGAAATTCTCTGTGAGATCATTAGTGGCTGCACATAAGAAAAAAAGAAAAGATTGTTCTGAATCAGAACGAACTGATCCTCATATCGTATTTCCGTTGTGTCTATTTGGATGCGACTATCTTTATGAAGAGGGTAATATTAGAATTGCATTGGGAGAAGTTATGATTGAACCAAATAATGATCTGCAAGAAACCGAAATAGATTATTTAAACGTCATTAATGGTAATGAAATAGCTAAAAGATGGCAGTTGGGGGAAGAATCTTATTTTCTAAAGTAATATCAAGAACATACACAGTCTTAGTGGCCACGGTGAACTAGCACTTCAAAGAGCTAAGGCACATATTCGTGACTTTTTAAAATACGCTAAGGCATGGGCGAGACCTACAACAATGATCGCACACATCAAGGTATTAACGGGAAAACAGTGTCGAATCTTGGAAAAAGGTGTGAAATGATGAAAGTTTTAGGTGATGATTTAGATGGGGTTATCTATTTTAAAGATAAAAGTATTTATATAATGGATGACCACTCATGGGCTTTTTTTGCATGGGAATTCGAGAGGTTAAAAGGAAATGTTAATGGTGATAGCGCTTTACTTCATTTTGATAATCATTTAGATGACGTACCTGATAGAATTGATGTTAATGGCTTGAAAGATGCTCAAACCAAAGAAGATTTAATCTCCCTCATAGCATCAAAAGAAGAACGTAGGTCGGCTGATTATAGCGGCAAAATTTCAATTGATAACTTTATATGGCCCTCTTTTGTTAGGGGGACTCTTGGTTCAATGTATATAATATCACCTCATAAGCAGGAGAGTTTAGTCAATTGGCTTTTAGCAGAGGAGGAATATGAAGGAGCAAGAAAGGATGATTTTTTTCAATACATACCTAAGGAAAAAATTGAAAAAGTAAAGAGGGTCTACACTTTTGATGAGTTCGATTTAGGAGAATTCAATCAGCTTGCGCAAAATAATTCCAAGATACTGAATATTGATCTCGATTACTTTAACGAATCAGACGATCTATTTGAACCGAGCTTAATGCGGGATAATAAAGTTAAGGGTATTTTGGAACAGCTGATGAACGCTTGTAAATGGGACCTAATTACTGTAGCAATTTCCCCCTTATATTGTGGGGGAGAACCTGAAGCGAGACACTTGCTTCAATTATTTATAGAGAGCGCTGGAATATCTATGGAAGAAGGTGTGAGTGTTAAAGTATAAATATTAGTTATAATATAAAAAAGAGTGTAAATTTGAAAGTCGCTCTCTTATGCTCATGTCTCCTTCGCTGTAGATGTGAACCAAATGAAATGTAATGATCATATGAGGGGTAAACCAATAAACCTGACTTTCAGCTTTCAATTTCCCTTCAATACTATTCTATTTTATAGTGGCAGTAGTTTTCTCGATAATTCTTTATGATAATTTTCGAACCACGAAAGAATGCTGAAGAATTGCAATAAGAAATATAGTGCGAATTCGTAAGTTAATTTAGTGCATTCCTTCAATATCAATGAAAATAAGAGGTTGTAAACGTCAAGTTGATTTTTACACTTTCTGCTCATTGAACTTTTAC